>JBBRAM010000001.1:0-296671 GCA_038206765.1 Burkholderiales bacterium
GGTCGCACTTGTTGAGAAGAGCAGATTGGTGCCTTCATAGTACTCAACAGAAGCAACCGTTGTAGTACCACCGGTCGTGATGCCGGTGACTATTGGTATAGCTTGTGGGAATGCGGTCGCAGTGATGGTGGCGGCATTGGCGGGGGCGGTGATGGCAATGGTGGGCGGGCTGCCGGTATTGCCGATGCTGATGCTGACGGGCGGGGTGTTGACGCTGTTGCCAAGGCTGTCAAAGGCACGGGCGGTGAGGCTGTGGCTGCCTTGGGGGGCGGTGTTCCATGTGTAGGTGTAAGGAGCGGCCACAGCAGTGCCGATGAGCTTGGTGCCGTCGTAGAAATCTACCCTCGTGATGGTGATGCCGGCAGCGGTGGCGGCACTGGCTACGAGTGTGACGCTGGCGGGGGTGGTGAAGCTTGCGCCGTTGGCGGGGGCTGTAAGGTTGGCGGTGGTGCCAGCGCTGCTGCTGATGGTGACGATGGCCGGTGCGGAGGTGCTATAGCCGTTGGGGCTGATGCCGTAGACGTTCCTGGCGGTGATGAAGCATTGGTAGGCGACACCGGGGGTGAGGTTTTCAATTAGGACTGACGTGGCGGCGGGGGTTTGGCTGATTGCGGTGGCGGTGGGAATGACAACCGCAGGCTTGCCGGGAGTCGTACAGGTGCTTTGCTGTTCGCCTTCGGCTGCAGGGTAGAGCGTAATGGTGGTGACGATGGCGGTGATGGTGCGGGTAGTGGTTCGGGTGATGGTTCGTGCGGCGTAACTAGCAGATACAAATAATGATGTTACGTCCGCAGTACGGCTGTAATTGTTGTACGCGCTGGGATGTACAGACGCGCTCGCGCTGCCTTGCACGAGGAAGGCGCATAGGACGAAAACAAACGCGGCCAGATTTTTGAGATTGAATTTCAAGTTGGTACGGCGGAAAATTGGTGGTTATTTTGTGAGGGGCGATCTGCCAAACTCTAGGTCTGGCGCGGGGTTTGGGGCAATGCTGCGGTGTCGATTTGCTCGTCTGAGCTACGTTTGCTGTTGTGCGCGTGATGTCCAATCGTGACAAAAATTTCGCCAGTTCCCTTATCGTGGAAAGCATGAGCTTGAGCCGTCAACAGACAGCCGCTATCTTCAAGTTTTTTATTCCATGATGCTGCTATATTTTTTGCAACCTCAAGCGTCTGCTGTTCTGATAGTTCATCGAACAGGCCAGTTATCTCTAAGAGATTCATCCAATATTGAATTGATGCATCGTTATGACCTGCTGTCTGTAGAGATTTATATATCGCCTCATCAAAAAGATCCTCAACAAAAAAGCTTGCACCAATTTGTATCAAATTTGGACAAAATAGACGAGAAAACCAAAATATAAAATCAGCAGGAATTTTAAGTGCCTTATAAATTGATCTCACATAATCAAAACCTTTAACGTGATTAGGCAAGTTGGCAATTAAAAACTCTTCATATGAATTATTGGTCGCATTCATTTTTTTGGAGATTGAATTTCAAGGTGGTACGGCGGGAAATTGGTGATTATTTGTGAGGTGTGATCTGCCAAACTCTAGGTCTGGAGAGGGGTTTGGGGCTGTTATTCGTCAATTTTAGGTCAGGCGCGAACATCTCATTTTTATTCTAATTTTTTAACCTCAATTTTTTTCGCCAAAAGAAGCACCATCGCACCATAAACAGGCTCGATCTCAAGAAAGCATAATTTTTCAGCCTCAATGACATGTATTTTTTCCATGAAAGGGCTCCACTCCAAGTCTTTTGGCAGCGGATATTTTTCACGCATTAAAAAATATATCTTGTCTCTGACTTCGTCTGTAATTTCATTTCTTTTCGCAACAAAATTGACTCGGTCAATAATGTTTGATCTACGCATACCGGTTACTAGCACATCATCCACTCCTTCGGCGTGAATCGACCATTGAATGCCTCGTCTGTCAGATATCAATAATTTCACGCTTTTTTCAGCAGATGAAATTGTTACCGATAAAAAATCAGCTTCAACCAGTTCACTTAAATTTATCATTTAAATCCTCACTGTTTTGGAAATTCAACGGGTGAAACATCACGGCCTGGATGTTGTCGTTCCCCATCTTTCCACTCGTGAACGTGTGGTTTGTCGTAGCCTTGATGCGGCTTGTCAATATCAAGTTCAGGCCTCCCATCAGCGCCGTATTTTCGCGAACGACGTGACCCATCAATCCATTGGCCTGGCGGGCCTGTCGACGGAACTGCTAGTGCGCAATATTGTGCGCAGGAATGACGATGCGCATGTTGAACGCAAATGTGTAGCCGCACGTTTCGGTTTGGTCCCAATTTGGGCGAAACCGGAAGGTGTCGAAAAACCGCGACTGAAATTTGCCACGCACAATGCTCGCGTCGAAACCGTTGGCCAACTTCTCAGTTTCAATTTTGTTAATACTTGCACGAACATAAGTTGTTGCCATATTGTTTTTTATTGCAAACTACGATTTGTATAGCTTCGGCGCTGCCAAGGCGCCCTTTGGCAGCGTCTTTAGTAGCGGTACGAGCTGCTGTAAAAATGCCACCAGCGCTGATGTGCGTCGCCACACAATCGCAATCCGTCGATGGGGTGCGGGTTCGACAAACGGAATCAGCACAATGTTGGGCGTGGGCGGAACGGGGGGCTGCACCGTCAGTGCCGGGAGCAGTGTCATGCCGACATTGGCTGAGACCATATGGCGAAGCGTCTCTAAGCTAGTGGCTCGGAACCCGGCGCGCTCACCCACCCCCGCCATTTGGCAAACCTCCAGCGCTTGATCACGCAGGCAGTGGCCGTCGTCTAGCAACAGTAATCGCTCATTGGCGAGATCGCTTAACTTAACCTTTTTTTGTTTGGCAAGCGGGCTGCCTTTGGGCACGGCCAGCACAAATGATTCTTCAAATAAAAACTCGGCGTGCAATGTATCGTCGTGAATCGGCAGCGCCAAAATGCCCGCATCTAGTTCACCATCATGCAATTTTTTAAGGATGCTCTCGGTCTTTTCTTCAAACAGCATGAGCTCTAACTTTGGGAATTTTTTTACAATATTGGGCACCACGTGCGGCAATAAATAAGGGCCCAGTGTGGGAAAAATACCGATCTTTACCATGCCAGATTCCGGATCTTTGGCGCGGCGGGCGATATTCTTGATTTCGTCGGCTTCACGCAATATTGCGCGGGCGCGGGCAACGACGGCCACGCCAACGTCGGTGAGCATGACGTTGCGCGGGTTGCGCTCAATCAGCGGTACGCCGAGCTCATCCTCAAATTTTTTGATTTGCGTGGAGAGCGTCGGCTGCGAGACAAAGCTGGCCTCGGCGGCACGGCCGAAATGTTTGAGGTCAGCCAGCGCTACCAAGTAGCGAAGATCACGTAAATTCATTTTTATTCCTATTGAGCGGGACTATCGCTATTATGATGGCAATCGAATTGTAGAATTGCCCAAAAGAAAAGTGTCGGCTGACGCTAGGTCGAACTATCAGTGGGGTTTATTGCCTTCATCGCCCTCATTGCTCTTATTGCTCTTATTGTCCGCATCGCCGGTATTGTTTTCAACGCTTTTCCCCTCCACCAAACATCGGAACGACGATGCAAAAATTTGGTTTTCGTATTCGGACCCAAACCGGTCTTGTGGTTGAGAATCTGGCTATTCAAGCGGAATCGCAAGATCAGGCTGAAATAAAACTGCGCATGATGTATCACCATGCGACCGTATTGGAGTGTCGGGTGCTCGATGATTTGCCGCGCGGCGACGGGACGGATTTAGAGGGCGCGATTTCGCTGATTATTGGCAAGGGCGAATAACGCCGGTAACGCTGCCTGACGAGCCGCCGACTACGCGGCCATCGCCAAGAAATCGTTCGCTTTTAGTTCCTCATACAAGGCCTGATAATCTTGCGCACCCCGACTGCCCGGCGCGTGTTCAAACACATCGGTTTCGGCGTAGGGACTCTCGGCAATTGATACACTTTCGGCGATGCGTGTCTCGCATAATTCAACGCCAAAGCGCTCGCGGAAGGTGTTGTAAATTTCCCAAGACATTTTACGCCGGCCATCAAAGCGCGTAATGACATAACGCCGTTCAATCCGCTTCTTCAGTACTGGCCCCAACGCATTCAAGGTTTTTTCAACCTGAATCGCCCCTTTGACGGCCAAATAATCGGCCGATACCGGCACCAGCACTTTGTCCGCCGCAAAAATAGCCGAAAGCGACAACACGCCCAGAAGCGGGCTGCAATCCATAATGACCGGCCGCACCCCGTTCAAATTTTCGCGGATGAGTGCAAGCTTAAGCCGGTTTAAAATATTAGGCCCTTTGCCGAACTGGGTATCAACTTTCGCAAGTTCCAAATGGGCCGGAATCAGGCTCGAATGACGTTCAGTTTGGCGCACCAATTCACTCAACGATTTGTTGTCGCGATAAAACGCATACAGACTAGTTTCGCTTGTCACGGCGCTAATGCCGCTGAGCATCGAGAGATGGCCTTGCGGATCGAGATCAATCGTAAGCGGCGATTCGCCAGCCCGCGCGAGTGCAGCAGCGAGATTAAGCGCCGTTGTGGTCTTGCCAACCCCACCTTTTTGATTGAACACCGTAATGCGCGGCATGATTTGCGCCTTCTGTTTTTCTATTCAACACAAGCCCGCGTGCCGGAATGAAAAGAAATTTTTGAATGGACACTTTGATGCGACTTCTGATTTTTTACTTTTGCCGATCTCTGAGATTCACTTTACAAGCGCGACAGTGACCACCAGATCGACAAACTAACCCAAACGCGGACGCGAAAGCAAAGATATACCAAACGCTTCTTGGACTTTTTAGCACGAAATCAACCATTTAACAAGGGTATCTCAACCAGCACGCTAAAAAATAGCGCTAAGTATTGGCATTTATCTCGAAGCGCAGCTATTTTTTAGTGGTTCGACCGGTTGGCTTATTTTGTTAAGCCGGCGATTAACGATCACGACATCGGCGGTAGTGAAATTGAGAGCCAGTCTGCGTCCGAAGCCTGACCAGGCGCCGGATTGCGCATGGCGCGACCACCGTCATGCAACTCGGCTGGGAAACGCTTCGCCATGACTTCAAGATTGTCCGTAAAGAAGCCGTCCACGCCCATCGCCAACAACGTGGCTGCGCGGTCAATATCGTTAACAGTATAGGTGAGCACATGAAATCCGTGATCGTGAAAAAACCGAACCAGTTCGGGCGTTAGCTTGGCGTGATGACAATGCAGCGATACGCATTGCAGGGCTTGCAAGGCAGCTAACTGCGATTTATCAGGTGCATCTACCAGCAGACCCATTGGCACTGCCGAAGCGCCCGGAGTAGCCTTGGTGGCAGCGTCACGGGCGGCCTGAAGCGCCACAACGCTAAACGATGTCATCAATGGTTTCACCAGCCGATCTCGCCAGAGCTCCGCGCAAAGCTCGGCGACCAACTTGCCGGTTTCGGCATCGCGACTTGGGCAGGGCTTAATCTCAACGTTAGCCATGATGCCGAGGCCATGCAAATAATGCGCGACGGCTGAAAAACGCGGAATTTTTTCGCCAACGAATTTTGCGCTATGCCAGGCGCCCGCTTCATATTTCTCTAACGCGGCCATCGTCATTGCCGACGCCAAGCCCTGGCCATTAGTGGTGCGATCAACAGTATCGTCGTGCATTAAGAACGCAATATTATCGGCCGATAATTTGACATCAAATTCAACCGCGCCATAGCCATGCGCATACCCGCATTTCATGGCCGCTAGCGTATTTTCAGGGGCAAGACTGCCACCACCCCGGTGCGCAAACAAGGTTGGATATGGCCATGCCGGGGCGCCACTGGAAGGTATATTCATCGCCTCACTCCTCATAAACGTACTCCATCGAGAATACTGCGGAGGAACCACAATCCGATGATCGAGTAAATGGCTGCAAGCAGATCATCGAACATCACACCAAAGCCGCCCTTAATGCGGCGATCCGCCACGCTAATCGGCCAAGGTTTAACGATATCAAACACCCTAAACAGGATAAATGCAACGATAACGCCCGCAATACTAAGCGGCGCAAACGCCAACACCAACAAGTATGCGGCAATTTCATCGACCACAATACTGCCATGGTCTGATACGCCGAGCGCCTTGCCAGCAACATCTGATGCCCAAATGCCCACGACAAAAAAGATGGCTGCCACCAGCAAGACCGCAGTCTGCCCGCCGACAAGGTGCGCTAAAAAGAAAAACGGCAATGCCGCGAGCGTGCCAAACGTCCCAGGTGCTTTTGGCGCCAAACCGGAACCAAAGCCTAACGCGAGAAAATGCGCGGGGTGCCTAAAGAGAAATTCGCGAGTTGGGCGCATTTTGTGTGTGTTGTGTTGTGTTGTGTTGTGTTGTGTTGTGTTGTGTTGTGTTGTGTTGTGTTGTGTTGTGTTGTGTTGTGTTGTGTTGGATTTTTATTTGAATTGCATTGATCACTGGAAATGATCAAAGCCGCCGATGCTTGGCGTGATGTCTTGGCCTGCACCATCAACAACGATCACAGCATTTTCACCATTTTGCATGGCACCAATCCGCGTCACTGCGACACCCAGCTGCTCACCAATGATTGGGATCTGCTGCCGCGCAGACTCGGGTGCGGTAAAACAAAGTTCATATTCATCGCCTCCAGCCAATGCGCAGGCATCGCGCCGATCCGCGCGGAGGTTGAGCAAGCCGGCGTGCATCGGCACATCGTCACGGTTGATGAGGGCCTGCAAATTTGACCGCTCGGCAATATGCCCTAAATCGGCCACCAAGCCATCCGAAATATCTATCGCCGCATTTGCTACGGCCAGCAAGGCCTTACCTAACTCAACCCGCGCAGTTGGTAGCAGGCGGCGCGCCTCAACGGCACGAAACACGTTTGGTGGCAGCGTAATTTTAGCTTCGTGATGAAGCAGCGCGAGGGACGCCGCCCCGAGCGCGCCCGATACCCAGATATCATCGCCCGCCTTTGCGGTATCGCGCCGCAACCCTTGCCCAGTCTGGAGTTCACCAAATATCGTAACGGCAATCGACAGCGGACCGCGCGTGGTGTTGCCACCAATCAGCGAGACGCTATATCGCTGTGCCAGCGCGAAAAACCCGCGCGAGAATGCTTCCAGCCAAGCGTCGTCAATGGTGGGCAACGTCAGTGAGAGCATCACAAAGCGCGGCGTAGCGCCCATTGCAGCAAGGTCGGATAAATTGACGGCGAGCGCTTTATAGCCCAGTTTTTCAGCATCAGCGTCGGGGAAAAAATGGGTGCCAGAGCCAAGCGTGTCCGTTGAAACCGCCAGTTCTACACCCGGCTTGGAGCGTATCAACGCACAATCGTCGCCAATCCCCAACACCACGTCTGGGTCGTGAGCGGGACGATTGAAGTAGCGGTCAATAAGGGCGAATTCAGGCGTCATACATGCGCCACGCGAAATGAAATGGAACTAGCTTTTGCTAGAAACTGTGGTCGTGCGGCGGGCTCTGGTTGTCACCTTCGGCACGGCCGTATTTGGCTGGGCTACTGCCTTGGAACCAGCGCCAGTACTGGATCTTGAGGCATGCGCCGTAGCCGGATTAGCAGCTTGATAGGCAATTTCATCGGCGCGAACAATCGCTGCCAGTTTATCGAGTATGCCATTCACATACTTATGCCCATCGGTGCCGCCAAACGATTTTGCCAACTCAATGGCTTCGTTAATAATCACGCGATAAGGGGTCTCCGGCATCGCCGTCATTTCGTAGCTGGCGAGCAGCATAATGGCGCGTTCAATCGGGCTGACTTCCTCCCACTTGCGATCCACATACGGCGTCAGTTGCGCAGCCAAGGAATCGGCAGCCCCGATCGTGCCTTTCAAGAGCGCTACAAATAAATCAGCATCGGCTTTGGCATAGCCGTCTGCCGCTGCATATTGGTTGTGCAATTCAGCCGCGCTGATCGCGTTAATTTGCCATTGGTAGAGAGCCTGAAGCGCGAATTCGCGCGAACGGCGGCGTGCATTTTTCATTACGAATCTTTCAGTGCGGCCAATGCTGTTAATGCATTCGCCATATCAATTGCACAACGTGCGCAATCAGCGCCCTTCTCCGAAACCCGGGCCAGCGCTTGCTCATCGGTGTTCACCGTTAAAATACCATTCGCAATCGGCACGCCGGTTTCGAGCATCACATCCATCACACCTCGACAGGCGTCGTTGGCGACAATCTCAAAATGATACGTCTCGCCGCGAATCACTGCGCCAATGGCAACGAGCGCATCAAATTTTGCCGACCCCGTCGTCGATAGCGCCATCGCCTGCAATGCGATCGGAATTTCTAACGCACCAGGCACCGTTATATGGGTGATGTTTGCCGGCTTAACACCGTGCGCCAACAACGCATCGACGCAAGCTTGATTCATTTTGACGACGACAGGCTCATTGAACCGGCTTTGTACTATGCCGATCCGGAGAGCTGCGCCATCAAGGTTTAAACGAATACTGTTCATGCGGGTTTGGTTCCTACAACATGTAATTTTCGCTCGGTGCTTTTGTCGGCAGCGGGTGGCACATAATCTATGACTTCCAAATCAAACCCCGCCATCGACGGAATTTTCTTGGGCCAAGACAGGACGCGCATTTTACGCACATTTAGCTTGCGTAAAATTTGCGCGCCAATGCCGTGCATGCGCGGATCCCATTTGCCAGCGCGGGCTGCTGGCTTCGGCGCATCCGCCTGGGTCATGAAGCGCTCCAATACTGAGGCGGCATCTTCCGTCCCGCGCAACAACACGATCACGCCGGTACCTTCGGTCGCGATAATCCGCATCGCTTCAGCCACCGAATACGCATGCCGCCCCGATTCAAACTCAAATAGATCGAGCGACGTGAACGGCTGATGAACCCGCGTCAGGGTCGGCACGTCAGGGCGAATCTCGCCGCGGGTCAGTGCCAGATGCACTTCGTTCGCCGTTTTGTCCTGGAATGCATGGAGCTCAAACGCGCCATATGGCGAGCTGATGGTACGTTTTGAAATCAGATCAACAAGCGTTTCTGTGACGGAACGATGGCGGATCAGATCAGCAATCGTACCGATTTTAAGGCCGTGTTTTTGGGCGAAAGGGATCAGGTCTGGCAGTCTTGCCATGGAACCATCTTCGTTCAAAATTTCGCAAATCACCCCGGCCGGGTACAAACCAGCGAGGCTTGATAAATCACATGCCGCCTCGGTATGCCCGGCACGCATCAGCACACCGCCGTTTTTAGCGATCAGCGGGAAAATATGCCCCGGCTGCACCAACTCTTCGGCCTTGGCATGGCGCGCTGCCGCAACCCGCACCGTACGCGCGCGATCCGCCGCCGAAATGCCGGTGGTCACCCCAGTCGCGGCCTCAACCGAGACCGTAAACGCCGTGCCATGCGAAGTGCGATTATCTTGCACCATCGGCGGGAGATTAAGCCTCCCGGCATGATCTTCAGTGACCGGCATACAAATCAAACCACGCGCATGGGTGGCCATAAAGTTGATCGCTTCGGGAGTTACAAAATCCGCCGCCATGACAAGATCGCCTTCGTTTTCGCGGTCTTCAGCATCGACGAGCACGACCATTTTGCCCGCGCGTATGTCGTCAATGATTTCTTGGGTGGAATGGATAGTCATGGTTGTGTTCCTAGTTAAGAGGGAATGCGGGTGGTTCGGCGCCCTAAATTTGCGACGACCGTATCAGCAACACCCGAATCAGTGACAAGCGGGCGGCCATTCGATAGCCAACGACCCGCCCTAGCGCAAACTGGTAAAAAGCGTTTCAGCAATCCAACATTGTCCCAGATACGCTCAAGCTGTGGCAAGGAAACTTGTGCGCTCGGCAAAAACGTGCGGACGGTCTGCCCGGCGGCTAATTCAACGCCACGCAGCAAGCGCCCGCCGGACTAGCGACGGTCAGCTCCCGGGAGCCTAGTGCTACGGCGCTTAACGGAAGAAAAAGGTGGACGTCAAACAGTTTGACGGGAACGCTTAATTGCGTGTCTTACGGTTAACCTGTCGCCGCCATTTGGCGGTGGTTCTAGCCAGCAAAATCTTTGGCGAATGGCGGTGTTTCGAGGCTTATTTCGAAGCTTATTCAGATGCTCAATCAGCTGCAAAAAACACGAAACTCCCCTACCCACGGCCATCTCAACGCAAAAAGCCGTCAAACTCCGCTGCTGTACTGGCGTTTAACAAAAAATTATCCCCGCTCAGTCACACTCCGCTCATTTGCAAAAGTTCCAAGATCGAGCATTGGTGCGGGTTTCCAGCCTTTTGCCCGGTGCTCGGCAACCACTGTCGTAAACACCCCGCCGCGCACCCAAAATTTGGCCGTCAGCCGCGCGAATCGTGGTTTGGTGGCCTTGACAATATCGTCCAATATTTCATTTGTGACCGCCTCATGAAACTTTCCCTCATCGCGAAATGACCAAATGTAGAGCTTTAAGCTCTTCAGCTCAACGCACAATTTTTCGGGGATGTAATCGAGATACAAGGTGGCGAAATCGGGCTGGCCAGTTTTGGGGCAGAGGCAGGTGAATTCGGGGATTTGCATGTGAATTAAAAAATCGCGATGCGGTGCGGGGCTTTCAAAAACTTCCAGCGCTTTGCAGGCGACGGCGGTGGGTTTATCGCCTAGTTTAGTTAAATGCACAGCGGCTTCTTTGCTGGCGAATGGCTTGGATGGCCTTGACGGCTTGGATGACGTCAACGATTTCAGTGCCTTAGCGCTTTTTCTTGAAGTACTTAATGACGAAGATGTTGCAATCGGTTTAGCGGACGGCTTTTTCGTGGTGGATTTTTGCGCTTTTTTCATTTGTTTGATATGCCAGCAAGGTAGGTGAAACTGGGAATTGGAGGGGCGATACGTTAGAATTAGAGATTGTAGCGGAGTTGATTGTATCCAAGTTGCAACCAAGCTCGGCAAGCGTTTTGGCATCAGATACAGTTAGTTTCGAGACCCGCCCCGTGGCGGGTTTTCATCATTTATGCGTTTGCGATTTCACGAAGCTGCTTCCGAGCTGCTCCCGAGCTGCCTCCAAGCTGCTGATTACGTCATTGCACATAGGTCATTTAAGGAAATCAAGTTGCGTCTAACCTCTATAAAACTCGCTGGTTTTAAATCCTTTGTTGATCCAACAACCATTTCTGTGCCTGGCCAATTGGTCGGTGTCGTCGGCCCCAATGGTTGCGGCAAATCAAATGTGATCGATGCGGTCCGCTGGGTTTTGGGCGAATCGTCGGCAAAAAATTTGCGCGGCGAGAAAATGGAAGACGTTATTTTTAACGGGTCGCTCAACCGCAAGCCGGTCGCTAGGGCCAGTGTAGAGCTGGTGTTTGATAATTCGCTTGGACGCATCGGCGGGCAATGGGGGCAGTATGCGGAGTTGAGCGTCAAGCGCCTGCTCTCACGGGATGGCAATTCGGATTATTTCATCAACGGCCAACACGTTCGCAAACGCGATATCACTGATGTATTTTTGGGCACCGGCCTAGGCCCGCGGGCCTATGCGATCATTGAGCAGGGCATGATTTCGCGGGTTATTACCTCCAAACCCGAAGAGCTTCGCGTGTTTTTAGAAGAAGTCGCCGGGGTTTCAAAATACCGTGAACGCAGACGCGAGACCGAATCGCGATTGGAGGATTCCAAAGAAAATTTGAGCCGCGTCGATGATATTCGCGGCGAGCTAGACAAGCAGGTTGAGAAGCTCACCGGCCAGGCGGAAGTCGCCGCTCGATACAATGAATACTTGGGCGAATTAAAGCTCAACGAAAATCTGTGGGCCTTCACCAAGCAACGAGAAGCTGGCGCCGCCAAACTCCGCTACGCCAACGAAATCACCAAAACTGAAACCGGCTTCGAAGGCGAGACTGCCAAGTTGCGCGAAGTTGAGTCCGCATTAGATAAACTGCGCCAAGATCACTACGCTGAAACTGATGCGCTTACGAACTCCCAAGCATCCATGTTTGAGGCGAATTCAACAGTTGTGCAACTCGAGCAAGAGATCAGTTATTTGGGCGACAACCGCCGCCGCCTGACCGCACAAATCGAAGCGCTGGTGCTGCAAGTGGCTGAAGTTGAATCGAGCCGAGAAGCCACCGCCACCGAGCTTGAGCGCTGGCACCACGAGCTGGCAAGCGGCATGGATCGCGTCATGGAATCGCGTGAACGCGTCGAGGTTATCCGAACCGAAGTGCCCGATTTCGAAGCCAAGGTACGTGAATCCGTTTCGGCCACCCGTGCTTCTGAAAACGCGGTACGCGAAGCCGAATCTGGCCAAGCACTGGAAGAAGCGCGGGAATCGAACGCGTTGAAAATTCTCTCACAATTGGAGCAACGCAAACAGCGTTTGACCACCGAGAACATGGCGCTGGTGGTGCCCGATGAGGGCGAGATTGAGCGGGTAGAAGGCGAACGCGCCGAGATGCAGGAAATGCTGTTGCAGCATGAAGAAAAAATGGCGAGTGCTGAACAGCGCATGGCCGAGTTAGATGCTGCTCGCAAGCGTTCGGTTGATGCGATTGGCGACGCAACGCGTGAATTGGCACGGATTGAGGCGTCATTACTCGCACTGCAAAACCAGCAAGCAAGAATGGATAACAACAATCGCTTGGCGATGTGGCTATCAAAATACAACCTCGATAACGCGCCGCGTTTGTGGCAGCAAATCAAGGTCAAACAAGGCTGGGAAGACGCACTGGAATCAGCGCTGGGTTTGAAACTCAATGCGATTAAAGTTGCTGAGCCGTCCACGATTGAACGCATGGCGCAAGACGCCCCGCCAGGCAGCGTGGCGTTGTTTTTGGAAAATGGTGGCAGTGGTCAAACCAGCCCAAGTCTTGGCTTTACGCCACTCTCGGACTGGGTCACGTCTGACAATGCCGGTGTGTTGCCGTTTGTGCGTGAGTGTTTGGCCAATATCTTTGTGTTGGAAAGTGAGGCGGAAGCCCGCACCAAAATGGCGGCGTTGCCCTTTGGCGCCCTGCTGGTGACCGCAACCGGCCATATGTATTCGCAGCACGGCTTGCTTTTTCATGGCCCGCAATCCGAATTGCACGGGGTCTTGCAACGCCAGCGCGAAATCGAAGCGTTGAAACTTGAATTGCCCGGCAAGATTGAGGCGCGTCATAGCTTGGAAGCGGCGCAAAAAGAAACCGAATTTGAAGTCACTGAAACACAAGACAGCCTGCGCAAACTGCGTGCCGAAATTCAGGAAACTAAAAACCGCGAGCATCAATTGCAAATGGATGCGTTGAAATTATCGCAAGCAATGTCGCAAGCCGAAGGCCGCCGCGCCGCGATTCGCGAAGAGCAAGCGCTGATTGAAGAAGAGATGGAAAAAGAGCGCGCCGAAATGATAGAGGCACAGGCACGTTTGGAAGAAGGCGGCAACCGAATCGGCGAACTCACCGATGCGCTGATGCTCATTGAGGACCGGCAAAAAGAGACCGAACGCGCCCTCAGCGATGCTCGAGAACGTGTAAATGCCGCCGAGCGTGCCGTGCAAGAAGCAAATTATTTTGAGCGATCATGCCACGATAAAATTAAGTCACTGTCCGACATGACCGCACAACTCAGCAAACGTCATGAGCTGGTGACTGCGAGCCAATTGACGATGGCTGGCGAGTTGGAGAATTTGCAAGAAGGGAATATCCGCGAGCGTTTGCAGGCAGCGCTTGAGCTACGGACTGAGCGTGAAAAGGCGCTGGCTGAAGCGCGCAACGCGATGGAATCAGCAACGGGAAAATTGCGCGAATTAGAAAATTCAAAATCCAATATCGAAAAAAGCTTGTCTCCTCTGCGTGAAAAAATCACCGAGCTGCGCATGAAGGAACAAGAAGCGCGGATCAACGAAGAGCAGTTCACCAACCAGCTCATTGAAGCTGGCGCAAACTTGGAAGAACTGGCCGACATGGTAGAAAAGAAAGCGCGTTCTACAGCCTATCAAGCCGAGATTAACCGCTTGAATGCCGCGATTACCGAGCTGGGCGCGGTGAATTTGGCGGCGTTAGCGGAACTAGACCAGGCCAAAGTGCGTAAAGAATTTTTAGACGCGCAATCAGCAGATTTGACCGAAGCGATCAATACGTTGGAATCTGCGATTAAACGGATCGACCGTGAAACGCGCGATCTGTTGCAAAACACATTCGATATCGTCAACAAAAATTTCCAAGAGCTATTCCCGTCATTGTTCGGTGGCGGCAACGCGTTCTTGAAATTAACCGGCGATGAAATTTTAGATGCTGGCTTGCAAGTGTTCGCGCAACCGCCGGGCAAGAAAAACTCATCCATTCAATTATTGTCGGGTGGCGAGAAAGCATTGACGGCGCTGTCGTTGGTATTCGCCTTATTCCGCTTGAATCCAGCGCCGTTTTGTTTGCTCGACGAGGTTGATGCGCCGCTTGATGACTCCAATACCGACCGGTTCTGCGCGCTGGTACAAAAAATGTCGGTTTCAACCCAATTCTTGTTCATCACGCACAATAAAGTGACGATGGAATTAGCCGAACAATTGGTCGGCGTGACGATGAACGAGCCGGGTGTTTCGCGCATTGTAGAAGTCGATATCAATGCAGCCAAACGCTTTGCTGCGAGCCCGGTAGCAGCTCCAGCCTTATTGCCAGCCGCAGCAGCTGCATAAATATGATAAAAAGTGTGGTGATCGCATTAAACTGCTCGATGCCGATATTGATGCTGAGAGCTAAGCAAACATTGAGGCCAAGATTGGAGCAACGATGATTTCAGATTTGCAATTAGCGATTGGCGGAGTCGTAATTGTCATTATTGTGGCGGTGATTGCCTACAACCGTTGGCAAGAATCGAAATACAAAAAACGCGCCGAGCAGGCTTTTGGAACATCACACCCGGATGTGTTGATCGACGAGCCATTGACTTCGTCACCTGCCTCATCGCCTGCTTCGGCAGCTCCAATGGCACGACAAACGAATCAGCATGAGCGCCTAGAGCCCAGCCTCGGTCCGGCGGTACTGGCGGCGGGCGCTGATGATGGTTTTGATGACCTCACGCCGATTGGCGACATGCATATTGCGCCAGCTGTCGTCAACCCATCGGTACCAACTCGCGCCATGCATCCCTTGCCTCGGTCGGCTCCCTCCGTACAGGGAAACTCTATCGGTTCAAGCGCATATGGTGTTGGGCCTAGCGCAACCGTGCTACCTGCCGCGCCGACCTTACATCCGGATATCGATTCAATCGCGCTCATTTTGGCCGACGCGCCGATTGAGGCTGCACAATACGAATCCGTAATTACCCAATCGAAGCTGCTCGGCAATGGCGTGCGGTGGGAAGGTATGCAGGGCGGGCTGTGGCAGCCGATTACATTGCCTGCGATTGAGCCCTACCGCGAGCTGCGCGTGGGTTTACAGTTGGCGGATCGCCGGGGCCCGGTAGATGCGCTGGCCGTTACCCAATTTAACGAGATGGTGGCGCAGTATGCCGCCAGTGTTGGTGCCGTTTCGCAGCGCGAAGAAGTGCAAGTAGCAATGGCGCGCGCGCAAGCCGTTGATGCGTTTTGCGCCGATACCGATATTGAAATTGTTGTAAATGTGGTCGGCAAAAGCGGCGTCACATTTGCTGTCACGAAGGTGCGCGGTTTGGCCGAATCAAATGGCCTGGTCGCCACCGAATCCGGCGAGTATGTGATGCAAGATGAACATGGTCGCGCGCTCTACACCCTGCGCAATATCGATCCCGCCGAACCGCCCGGCATCAAGCGCAGCACGGGCTATCTGAGCGGCCTGACGTTTGCAGTTGATGTGCCGCGCACACCCGACGCCGCCCGCACATTTGAGCGGATGTTTTTAGTCGTCATGAAAATAGCTGATGTGTTGCAAGGCGAAGTGGTGGACGATAATCGCAAAGTGCTCACGGCCTCCGGACGCAAAGTCATTTCCGACACTATCACCAGCATCACGGCGCAAATGGAAGCAAGGGGCATTGCCGCCGGTAGTGCTGCGGCATTGCGTCTTTACGCTTAGCGTTTTTTCCACGAATAATGATGGCGACAGCCGATTTATCTCCTGACGCCAAGTCGGTTCCCGCATCAATGGCTGCTGCCGCCCGCGTCGCCGAGCTCAAAGCGCTGTTGGAGGACCATGGTTATCGTTACTACGTGCTCGATCAGCCGGTTATTGCTGACGCAGAATACGACAAACTATTTCACGAGCTCGTCGCGCTAGAAACAGAATATCCCGAACTTGCCACTGCCGATTCGCCGACCCACCGCGTCGGTGGTGGCATCTTGTCCGCGTTTGCTGAAGTGACGCACCGCGTGCCGATGCTGTCGTTAGGCAACGCCTTCAGCGCCGACGATGTCGCCAATTTTGATCGGCGCTGTCGGGAGGGCTTGGCACTCGTTAACGACGAAATCGACTATGCCTGCGAGCCAAAATTCGATGGATTGGCAATTAACCTTACCTATGAAAACGGCGTTTTTGTGCAGGGCGCCACGCGTGGTGATGGCGCGGTCGGCGAAGACGTCACGCTGAATTTAAAAACGATTCGCGCGATTCCGCTTTCATTGCAAGGTGACCAAATCCCCGAGCTGCTCGAAGTGCGCGGCGAGGTGTTGATGCTCAAAAAAGACTTTGCGAAACTAAACGACAGACAGGCCGCCAAAGGCGAAAAGCTGTTTGTGAACCCGCGCAATGCCGCGGCGGGATCCCTTCGACAGCTTGATTCAAAACTCACAGCCGAACGGCCACTGCATTTTTTCGCGTACGGCATTGGTGCGGTTGCTGGTTTTGCGTTGCCGACTTCGCACGGCGCGATGATGGATTGGTTGGAGCTCTTACGCTTCCCAGTTTCCAAAGAGCGCCGCGTTGTGAAAGGCTTGGCAGGGTTGCTGGGCTACTTTGATCAAATCGGTAAACGCCGCCCAAACTTACCGTTTGAAATTGATGGCGTGGTTTACAAGGTCAACTCATTTGCCGCGCAAGAAAAGTTGGGGTTTGTTTCCCGCGCACCGCGCTTCGCGACCGCGCATAAGTTTCCCGCTGAAGAAGCCACCACTTTGCTGCTGGGTATCGATGTGCAGGTTGGCCGCACCGGCGCGATCACGCCGGTGGCGAGACTGCAACCGGTATTCGTGGGCGGCACGACGGTGTCGAATGCCACGCTGCATAACGAAGACGAAATCCGCCGCAAGGATTTGAAAATTGGCGACACTGTCATTGTGCGCCGTGCTGGCGATGTGATTCCCGAAGTCGCTGCTGTGATTTACGCAAAACGTCCCGCCGATGCTCGCGAATTCATCATGCCTACGCGCTGCCCGCAATGCCAATCGCAGATTGAAAAATTGGAAGGCGAGGCTATTGCGCGCTGCACCGGCGGTTTATTTTGCCCGGCGCAACGTAAACAGGCGTTGCTGCATTTTGCACAACGCCGCGCGATGGATATTGAGGGCTTAGGCGATAAATTAGTTGAGCAAATTGTGGATGCCGAATTGGTTCGAACGCCCGCTGATCTTTATCGTTTGGGTTTGACGGCGCTGGCCAAGCTGGATCGCATGGCAGAAAAATCCGCGCAGAATTTGCTTGATGGAATTGAGAAAAGCAAACGCACTACGCTCGCCAAATTTTTATTTGGTTTGGGCATTCGCCATGTTGGCGAAAGTACCGCCAAAGATTTATCGAAGTATTTCGGCAATCTCGATGCGATCATGGCAGCGACGGTCGATGAATTGTTGTTGGTTAATGACGTTGGCCCCGTAGTGGCGATGAGTTTGCGACATTTTTTCGATCAGCCGCATAACGGTGAAGTCGTCGATCAGCTGCGCGCTGGGGGTATCACATGGCCTGAACATGAGAAAGCAACAGCCTTGGAAGCCGCGCCAGCACTTGGGCTTCCGATGAGGGCGTTCGCTGGCAAGACGGTGGTGCTAACAGGAACACTGCCAACGTTGGCACGCGAGGATGCCAAAGATAGATTGGAAGCAGCTGGTGCAAAAGTTTCTGGCAGTGTGTCGAAAAAAACAGACTTCGTCATCGCCGGGTCAGATGCCGGTAGTAAACTTGAAAAGGCCATTGAACTTGGCGTTACCGTTTTGGATGAAACCCAATTTCTTAATATGCTTGCGCAAACTCTGGATTGAATAAAAAAATGAACAAGAACGCCAAAATTACCAAAGCTGTTTTCCCCGTCGCTGGTCTCGGCACGCGCTTTTTGCCCGCTACCAAAGCGAGCCCAAAGGAGATGCTGCCCATTGTCGATAAGCCGTTAATCCAATACGCGGTGGAAGAGGCCGCCGCAGCGGGTATTACCGAGATGATTTTTGTAACCGGACGTGGCAAACGCACCATTGAGGACCACTTCGACAAAGCCTATGAGCTGGAAGCTGAATTGCACTTGAAAGGCAAGCTAAAAGTGCTCGACGAGGTGCGCAAAATGTTGCCTGCAAATGTACAGTATGTCTTCATTCGCCAGCCCGAGGCGCTGGGTTTGGGGCATGCAGTGTTATGCGCAAAACACCTCGTTGGCGACGAGCCATTCGCGGTGATTTTGGCGGACGATTTGATTGACGCCGACGTGCCCGTGATGAAGCAAATGGTCGAGTTGTACGCAAAGAAAAAAGCGTCAATATTAGGTGTGGTGAATGTCCCGCGCGAAGAAACATCGCAATACGGTATTGTTGATGCCAAGAAAATTTCCACCGGCGTCTCCAAACTTTCCGCCATTGTTGAAAAGCCAAAGCCGGCCGATGCGCCATCCACGTTGAGCGTCGTCGGTCGCTATATTTTGACGCCACAAGTCTTTGTTGAACTTGAAAAAATTCAAATGGGTGTAGGCAAAGAAATACAGCTCACCGACGGTATTGCGTCACTGCTCAAACGTGAAAGCGTTTTTGCGTATGAGTTTCAAGGTACGCGCTACGACTGCGGCTCAAAATTGGGCTATTTGAAGGCAACCGTTGCGCTCGGTATAAAGCACGCGGAAGTGGGACATGGCTTTCAGGAATATTTGGCTTCACAAGATTTTGCCGGTGCTGCCGGTCAAGCCCAACAATCAAAATCATCAAAATCACTCAAAACAAAAAAGCCCAAAAGCTCATCCAAGAAAAAATAGAAATTTTAGTTTGGGAAATGCGTAGCCAAAGCGTCCCACTACTACTTAAACCAACCGGCGCGTCCAACAAAGGGAACTACAATGCTCAGCCTAGCAGAAGCCAATGCAATTTTAGATGAAGGTGATTTACTGTTCACGGCAGAGGAAGTAGCGGCTGCTACCGCGCGCGTCGCAACCGAAATTAATGCTGACTATGCCGAACAATATCCACTTATTTTGTCGGTAATGGGCGGCGCCGTGGTGTTCAGTGGTCACCTGCTGTCGCAGCTTGATTTCCCGCTAGATTTTGACATCGTCCAAGCATCACGCTACGGTGATAAAAAAGTCGGCGCCGAGCTCACTTGGCGGGTTGCGCCACGCGACAATATAGCCGGCCGCCATATTATTATTTTGGACGATATTTTGGACGAAGGCATCACCCTGGCAGCCATTGTCGATTTGGTGAAAAAGCAAGGTGCGCTGAGCGTGAGCTGCGCCGTGTTTTGTGTGAAAGACTATGGCGATGAAATTAACGCGAAAAAGCCGCTGATAGCCGACTACGTGGGCATCACGGTACCGAATCGATTTGTGTTTGGTTACGGCATGGATGTGTCGGGGGCCTGGCGGAATTTGCCGGCGATTTACGCGATCAGAGGGAAGTGATTTTGTAGAACACCCGCCGCTGGCGCGGTCTGCGTTTTTGTAAGGGTAGTCTCAATTGGAAAATTACCCCGTCCAACGTTTTTCGCTGTCCAAGAAGCAGCAGACTGCAGACCGTGAACGCAGCACAATTTTGCCAAACTCTAGCACTGGCGCGGCGGTTTAATGGGAAACACATTTCGCTTCGGCAGCAATTGTCGATGTAAATGCGGCTTGATTCCCTACCCCAGCGCATCAGCCCATATGTTCTTCGCCCACGCCATTCCATATTGACCCTCCAGCTCATTGGCACTCGCTGACAAGCCGCCCGAGCCCGGCACGGTTTTCATCGTTTTATCCTTTTCGTCGTATTTGTGAATAGACGCAACGTGCACCGCCTTATCGGCCGAGACATAGCTGTAACAGGTATTGCTCAGGGTCGCGCTCTGATTGGGCTGTTCTCCCGTTAAAAGTGCCACCACGGCCGCTGCACAGGCCTTGCCGTGCGCATTGGCCATATGACCGGATTTGGGCATGAGGGGCGCGATTTGTAGCGCGTCGCCTAGCAAATGTACGCCGGGTATGTTTTTGGCCTCATAGGTCAGCCAATTGATTTCGCACCAGCGCTTATTGGCGGTGATGAACGGATTGGCGATGCCGCCGGCTTTCATCGGTGGAAGTACATTGAGCACATCGGCTTTGACATCGTCGAATTCGAGCTTGGCCGTCATCGTTTTAGTATCGACATCCATCAAACGCGATGAGCCACGATATTCGATCATCCCCGGATACATTTCGGCGAAGGCCTTTTTGAACAGACCGGGTTTGGAGACGATGTCCATATTTGCATCCAAGATTAGCACTTTGGATTTTGGTTTCGCTTGCTTGAAATAGCTGGCTACCTGGCACGCACGCTCATAGGGGCCTGGCGGGCACCGGTAGGGCGCCTCGGGAATCGATATCGCAAACACGCCGCCGTCGGGCATGGCTTCTAACTGCCTGCGCAGGGCGAGTGTTTGAGCACCGGCTTTCCAGGCGTGCAGCACTTTCGATTGCGCATCAGCATTATTTAGCCCGATGATTCCATCGTACATAAAATCAACACCGGGCGAAAGGATGACCCGATCAAATGCAATCGAATCGCCACTGGCCAAACGCACTACTTTCTTGTCTGCATCAACCGCGACAGCCTCACCGCGAATGAGTTTAATGCCGTATTTTTTTTGCAGCGTGTCGTAACTTAAGGTGATGTCTTTCATTGTCTGCGAGCCGCCAAGGACAAGATTCGACATTGGGCAAGAGATAAATTCAGTATTGCGCTCAATGAGCGTCACATCAATATTAAAACCCCACATTTTGATGTACTTGGCGGCGGTCGCGCCGCCGTAACCGCCGCCGACGATGACAACCTTTGGACCATTCCCGCCGATCGTAGCGCAGCCGGAAAGCGTCGCAGCACCGACGGTTGCGACGGCAACGGAAGACTTTAAAAATGTTCTGCGGTTAGCGGTGTTAACCGAAATAGTTTTGCCGATTGTTTTTTTGCCCATGATGTTTATCCTCAAATAATTTTTAGCCGTCGCAACTTTTTATCGAACGCGTTACCCGAAACGACGCTAGTTTCCGCGGCTGTTCTTCGTTGCTATTTCTTTTGCGCCGCAAAATAAGTGGCCATCGCGGCGACTTCAGCATCGCTATAACCTTTTGAGATTTGGTGCATCAGGGTTGCGATGCGCTTGCCTTCTTTGAAGAGCTTCATTTGTGAAATTAAATATTCGCGATCCATGCCTGCCAGCCCGGTGATCGCACCACCAACGCTATTGCCGTTGGTACCATGGCAAGCGGCACAATTGGCCGTCAAAGCGCGAACACCAAGCGGCGTAAGATTAGGTGCAGCAAAGGCGGGCACTGGCGGGGTTGGGGATGGGGGTATCGCTGGTGCTGCAGCGCTGGTCGGCGCCGGTGGCGGCACCGAGCTCGCTGAAGGTTTGGGCGGCTCCTGCGCAGAAAGATTTGGGATGCTGAGGGCAATGATTACCGCAAGTGTAAATTGGAACAAATTCAATTTCATCGTGTTCTCCTCAAAGCTTATCCCGACATTTTTCTGGTTGCGTCAAGCATAGCGTATATGCCAAACACACGCTAATGGATACTGGTTCATAGCCTATTATCAATGGCTAATTACGGGTGGGCGCTACGAATTCCGATGGCAAAAAAATAGGGTCTCGAACGAGACCCTATTTTTGACTAAAACGCAAAGCGGCCACGCTTAATATTCACTTCACGACTCTTGTGTCACCGCCTCTTTTTCTTCACTAATATCGAGTTTCACTTTGTTGTCGGCATCGATATCAATGGTCACCCTGCCACCTGTTGCCAATTTTCCAAACAGCAGCTCATCGGCCAAGGCACGACGAATCGTGTCTTGAATCAGACGCGCCATCGGGCGGGCACCCATCAACGGATCAAACCCATTTTTCGCCAGATACTTTTTCAAGCTCTCCGTGAATGTGACTTCAACCTTTTTCTCAGTGAGCTGTGCTTCTAGTTGCATCAGGAACTTATCGACCACCCGCAAGATAACCTGCTCATCTAGCGGCGCGAACGAAATCATGGCATCCAAACGGTTACGGAACTCTGGCGTGAACATCCGCTTGATTTCGGCCATTTCATCACCGGCCTTTTTATCGTTCGTAAAGCCAATATTGGTTTTTGATAATTCCTGAGCGCCCGCGTTGGTGGTCATCACGATCACCACGTTACGGAAATCGGCTTTGCGGCCGTTGTTATCCGTCAACGTGCCGTGATCCATCACCTGCAAGAGGACGTTGTAAATATCGGGGTGCGCTTTTTCGATTTCGTCGAGCAGCAGGACCGAATACGGATGTTTGGTAATTGCCTCCGTCATCAAGCCGCCCTGATCGAATCCGACATAGCCTGGAGGCGCACCGATTAAGCGTGAGACAGCATGGCGTTCCATATATTCAGACATATCAAACCGAATCAACTCTGTGCCCAAGATAAACGCAAGCTGCTTGGCAACTTCAGTTTTACCGACACCAGTTGGTCCCGAAAACAAGAAAGAGCCAATCGGCTTGGTCGGGCTACCCAATCCTGAACGTGCCATTTTGATGGCAGTGGCAAGTGCTTCTATGGCTTTGTCTTGGCCAAACACGACGGACTTCAAATCACGCTCGAGTGTCTTCAATTGGCTGCGATCATCCGACGATACGCTGCGAGCCGGAATGCGGGCAATCTTGGCGACGATTTCTTCAATTTCGGATTTGCCAATGGTTTTTTTCTGTTTCGATTTCGGCGCAACACGCTGGGCGGCCCCGGCCTCGTCAATTACATCGATGGCCTTATCCGGTAAGTGCCGATCATTGATGTACTTGGCGGAAAGCTCAGCCGCTGTGCTCAACGCGACTGCCGTATATTTGACATTATGATGGGTCTCAAAGCGTGATTTCAAGCCTTTCAAAATCTCTACCGTTTCGGCAATGGACGGTTCTCGTACATCGATTTTTTGGAAGCGGCGAGAGAGGGCGGCATCTTTTTCAAAAATGGAGCGATATTCGGTGTATGTAGTGGCGCCGATACACTTTAATTGGCCTGACGAAAGCGCTGGTTTCAACAGATTCGATGCGTCCAGCGTCCCGCCGGAAGCGGATCCTGCACCAATAAGCGTGTGAATTTCATCGATAAACAACACTGCATTTGGGTTATCCGCCAGCTGCTTCAGTACATCTTTCAACCGTTGCTCAAAATCACCGCGATATTTGGTACCCGCAAGCAACGCGCCCATATCAAGGGAATAGACCTGGGATTTCGCCAGCACCTCGGGAACCTGGCCGTCGACAATACGCTTCGCCAAACCCTCGGCAATGGCGGTTTTACCGACGCCTGCTTCACCCACCAACAACGGATTATTCTTACGGCGACGGCATAAAATTTGGATCACCCGCTCGACCTCATGATCGCGGCCAATCAGCGGATCAATCTTGCCATCAGCAGCGAGCTGGTTCAGATGCTGCGTATATTTCTCAAGTGCGCCGTTGGTTTGCTCACCCTCGGCGGCCTCATTTTCTGTTTCGGCTTTCGCCGCACCCTGCGGTGAGGCTTTGGAAATACCGTGCGAAATAAAATTAACCACGTCCAGGCGAGATACACCTTGCTGATGTAAGAAATAGACCGCATGCGAATCTTTTTCGCCGTAAATTGCCACCAAGACATTTGCACCGGTCACTTCTTTTTTGCCGGAAGACTGGACGTGCAAAATCGCCCGTTGTATCACGCGCTGAAAGCCCAACGTAGGCTGAGTGTTGACCTCACCGTCACCGGCCACAATCGGGGTGTGCTGCTCGATAAATTCGGCTAGTGCTTTTTTAAGATCATCAACTTTAGCCGCGCAGGCTTTAAGCACTTCTTGCGCAGAGGGGTTCTCAAGTAGGGCGAGCAACAAATGCTCAACCGTGATGAACTCGTGGCGTTTTTGCCGCGCCTCAACAAAGGCCATATGCAGGCTAACTTCGAGTTCTTGGGCAATCATGATCTACCTTTCTTAACACTTTACGCTCTAAACTTCGCGCGGATACGACGATACGTATTCTTCGCGCCATTTGAATTTAGAGTTGAAACTTGAAGCCGTTCTTACAATGCTACTTCGTTACGTCGTCAGAAATCGTTCAAAAAAATCTTAAACCCGTTTAATTCATACAACGCATCAAGCAGAAAACCGTCCATATCCACCGCTTCGCGGCCCTTTGAACTCACACTTCTTCCATCCCGCAATGCAGAGGATGTTCATGTTGCTTCGCATAATCACCTACTTGTTCCACCTTCATCGTCGCCACATCGCGCGGGAAAATGCCGCAAACGGCTCGTCCCTCGGTATGCACTTTGAGCATGATCTGGGTTGCCCGCTCGTAGGGGTGGCCAAAAAAACGTTCGAGCACATCAATCACAAACTCCATCGGCGTGTAGTCGTCGTTATACATCATCACCTGCCACATGGCCGGCGGCTTAGTTTGATTCGGTTTTTCTTTGAGCGCGGTATCGGCATTGATACCACCATCAAAAGCCGGTTGGTTTGGTTGTTTAGTTGCCATGCCTTGCTTGTGAAAATTTAGACTAAGATATCTTCAGTGTAGCTAATAATATGGTTAACGGCGAGCCGATTTCAAGTGTCTCAATATTAAAATTGATTAGTATCTTTCAAACCTATTTTTTTGCATTTTTTCAGTGGCCCAACAAAAATAGTCTTCAAAAGTGAACTTTTTTGCATTGATACAACACTTGCCGTGAAAAATCCCGCCAAGCTGTTGACTTCACTCAATTTAGTCGGTAAAAGGCATGTTGGAGTTTGGCTTCATGGTTGACTGCATTTGCACAAGCGGTTGCGGGCCTTGATAGCAAAACGATTCCGGGCGCTCCAACCCGATTTCATTTTAAGGAAGCAACAGCAATGGCAACTGGTACAGTCAAATGGTTTAACGATGCCAAGGGTTTTGGTTTTATCACTCCCGACGATGGCAGCGAAGACTTGTTCGCGCATTTTTCGGCGATCGAGATGAATGGTTTCAAAACCCTTAAAGAAGGCCAAAAAGTCGCTTTTGAAGTGACCCAAGGTCCAAAAGGCAAGCAAGCGTCCGCCATCAAAAACGCGTAATTTGCGTTTTTAGTGTCGACGGCTTCTTCTGTAGCCGCAAAAATTTAAAATCCCCCGCAGCGA
Organism: Burkholderiales bacterium; assembly: GCA_038206765.1. Lineage (GTDB taxonomy): Bacteria > Pseudomonadota > Gammaproteobacteria > Burkholderiales > Usitatibacteraceae > UKL13-2. The sequence goes on from JBBRAM010000001.1 coordinate 25,434, forward strand.
AAGTTGTGGGGGTTTTTCTTTTCTGGCCCGTTACAGCGCTTTAAGGCGCTCTTTGAGGCTCACTTTAAGGCGCTTTATTGTATCTAGCGAGGCTGTGGTTTAGCTGTTCAATTTGTTTAAACTTGAGAGGTGCTTCAATTGCTTCCGCATCCAAGGCATCTATGTTGATTTTGTTTAATAAGCCGTTTGGTGTCATTTGCCAATTTAGCCCCTCCGGCGATAAACCCACCCTCAAAAACTTTATCAATATTCCCGACGTGTACCCGGCAGGTAGGCTCGATACTGATAGTGAGGGTTTGCTGCTCCTTACCAATGACGGGGTGTTACAGGCACGTATTGCGGATCCGAGGTACAAGCTCATGAAAACCTACTGGGCTGAGGTTGAGGGCATCCCCACTATTGCCGACCTTAAACCGCTGCACGCCGGCATTGATCTTGGCGATTTCGTCGCCAAGCCCGCTCAAGCAAGGCTAATGCCGCCACCATCTGCATTGTGGCCGCGTGATCCACCGGTGCGGTTTCGCAAGGAAATCCCAACACAATGGCTCGAAATTGGCATCACCGAGGGTAAAAACCGCCAAGTTCGGCGAATGACGGCGCGGATTGGATACCCGACTTTACGGCTAATTCGGGCGGCGATCGGCGATTGGCAGCTTGACAACATACCACCCGGGAAGTGGGCCCGGGCAGCGGCTGGCGCTGACCAACTTGGCGCTAAAAAAGGTGAAAAAAGCTCTTAAAAAGCGTCTAAAAACAAAAAAGCTGCTATTTGCAACACTCTGGCTGCCAAAATGGGTGTTTTTTGTGCAAAAAGGTTCCCAAATTTTTGTCAACCGACTATACTCACGCGCGTTATTCGCTTTGACAGGCAATAATCTGTCTTAAAGATTGACTTGCACACTCACTCACACTTATAGGAAATATCCATGAAATTGATCTCTACTGTTGTTGCTGCTTTGTTTGCAGCTGTTGCCATCAACGCTGCTGCTCAAGCGCCAGCCGCTGCTCCTGCTGCTAAGGCCGAAGCCAAGCCTGCTGCTGCTGCTGCTGCTGTTGCTGACACTAAGGCTGTTAAAGCTGAAACCAAGGCTGTGAAGGCTGACGTTAAGGCTGATGCTGCTGCTGCTGATGCAAAGACCACAAAGACCGACGCTAAAGCTGCTAAGGCAGACGCAAAGAGCGATGCTAAGGCTGCCAAGAAAGCAAAGAAAAAAGCCAAGAAAGAAGCAGCTGCTGCTGCTGCGCCAGCAACCAAGTAATATCGGTTTAAGCCAAGCGTTACAGGAAGGCGGAACCTAGGTTCCGCCTTTTTCTTTTTTCTGTTCTCAGCAACCCCTATTTTCTGTTTGTCAAATGGAAGTCACGCCCAAGGTGATTTGTTTTAGCGCACTTTCTAACCCAACATCCTCTCTATGAAATCCTCCCGCGTAGTCGTCGGCATGTCCGGCGGCGTCGACTCCTCGGTCACTGCTTGGCTTCTCAAGGAACAGGGCTATGACGTGGTCGGCTTGTTCATGAAGAACTGGGAAGACGACGACACCGACGAATACTGCTCGACCCGTCAGGATTTCATCGACGCTGCAGCAGCTGCTGATGTCATCGGCATCGAATTCGAGGCCGTGAACTTCGCAGTCGAATACAAAGACCGAGTTTTCGCCGATTTTTTGCGGGAATATTCCGCCGGCCGCACGCCCAATCCCGATGTGCTCTGCAATGCTGAAATTAAATTTAAGGCGTTTCTTGATCACGCGATCAAACTTGGCGCTACAAAAATCGCCACTGGCCACTATGCACGCGTAGCTGAGGCGGATGGAACGTTCCAGCTTTTGCGCGGCCTTGATCCGGGCAAAGACCAAAGCTACTTTTTGCACCGTCTGAGTCAAGCGCAACTTTCAAAAGCGATGTTCCCGGTCGGCCATTTGCAAAAGTTAGCAGTGCGCGCTCTTGCCGAAAAAGCAGGCTTGCCAAATCACGCTAAAAAAGACTCAACTGGTATTTGCTTTATCGGCGAACGGCCATTCCGCGAATTTTTGGAGCGCTACTTACCACGTATGCCCGGCCCGATGGTTACACCAGACGGCAAGTGGGTTGGTGAGCATCAAGGCTTAATGTATTACACCATTGGCCAGCGACAAGGCCTACATATCGGCGGAATGAAAGATAGTGCCGGGACGCCCTGGTTCGTTGCCGATAAAAATATCGAACAAAACAAACTAGTTGTTGTGCAAGGGCATGACGACCCGCACTTGCTGAACCAAAAATTGCGGGCAAATGATGCCTCGTGGATTGCTGGGTATGCACCTGATCAAATAACAACGCCGGGGGCAACAAAACTCGGTGCCAAAACCCGCTACCGGCAAACCGATGCAGCTTGTTCTCTATTGTCAGAAGAGGCCCAGGTTTTTACACTCAGTTTTGAGGAGCCGCAATGGGCGGTAACGCCGGGACAATCTGCGGTGCTGTACCAAGGAGATGTCTGCTTGGGTGGCGGAATCATCTCCGCCCGCTTGTAGATTACTACCAGCGACTACATCTGAAGCCAGATCAACTAAAAAACTATTTCGGTGGCGCTGTTTCAATAAACGAAGGCCGCGTCTCCATGCGCTCCATCCATGCCGCAAGACCTGGCTGTGCGGCACGCCACTGAATTTCTGGCAGGCGAAATTCAAGCCACGCCAAACTACATGCCAGCGAAATATCCCCCAACGTAAGATTTTCGCCATGGCAAAATTTACGATCTGCCAACTCGCGTGCGGCGGCAGCAATGCCACGTTCGATCTTGTCGCGTTGCCGTGCAATCCATTCCTGACTTTGCTGCGCTTTAACGCGTTTGTGCTCTAAGAATACGGCCACTCCGGCATCCGCAATACCATCGCCCAGCGCTTCCCAACGCTTTACTAACGCACGTTCGCGTCCACTTTCGGGGATCAAACGCGAAACTGGCGTCACGCCATCTAAAAACTCAGCAATGACGCGAGAATCGTAGAGCGAAGTGCCATCGTCGAGTAACAACACAGGAACTTTAGTAAGTGGATTATATTGAGCAGCTTTGGGGTCCGCGCTCCAAATATTATCCTCAACAAATTCGCATTCAATGTGTTTTTCAGCCATCACCATGCGAACTTTGCGGGCGTACGGGCTGGTGTAGGAAGCAACAAGTTTCATAAAAATTCCGGTGCGTTGGTGTTACTTAGCGCGGCCCGCTGTTTGCAGCGAGTTCGATTACGGCATGCCCAAAAACCTATCAAACAAGTCAATGAACTAATAACTTAAAAAGCCACTTTGCGAGCGCAATTTTGTCGCGAGAATTATATCATTTCCCCTCAAAAACCCCCAGTAAAAATGGGATCTTACATCACCTAAAAATGTAGCTTAACTCCCTAAGAGCATCCCTAAAAACATCCCTAAAAGCATCCAAAGAACGACCATTTATACTGTGCATGATAAAATCTGCTTGGTTTCGAACTGCGCCGTTTGATGAGATGCTTTCGCTCTGTCTTACACTGCATTTATCACGGCCGCCACCGCACTCACAATTCCCTCACAATAAGTCCATCAGGAAATAGGTTCTCATGCCTCCGCTTACCACAATGCCGCTCTCAGCCATCACCGCACTCGGCCCGCTCGACGGCCGTTACGAAAAAAAGGTGTCCGCGCTGCGCGAGTTTTTTAGCGAATACGCGCTGATTAAATTTCGGGTTCATGTTGAAGTGGAATGGCTCATTGCGCTATCACTTGAATCGGGTATTGCCGAATGCCAGCCGCTTTCTGCGGAAACCATCGGCGAATTGCGAGCACGGACGGTATCGTTTTCACTGATTGATGCCGAGCGCGTCAAAGCCATCGAAGCCACCACCAATCACGATGTCAAAGCCGTTGAATACTGGCTGCGCGAAACTTTCGCACACATCGCGGAAGTGGAGCGGATCAAATCGTTTATTCATTTTGCATGCACCTCGGAAGACATTAATAATCTTTCGCATGGCCTGATGCTCAACGCTGCGCGCGAGCAGGTTTTAGTTCCCGCGCTACAGGGCATTCATGACAAGCTAACTGCCATCGCCCGCACCCATGCCGCACTACCGATGCTCGCCCGTACCCATGGTCAGCCCGCTACGCCGACCACCGTAGGCAAAGAAATGGCAAACGTTGCGTATCGTTTAGAACGCGCAAAAGCTGCCATTTCGCGAGTCGAGGCACTTGGCAAAATAAACGGGGCGGTTGGCAATTACAATGCCCATTTATCAGCTTATCCGCTATTGGATTGGACGGCGTTTGGGCAAAAATTTGTTGAGGGCTTGGGGCTGTTTTTTAACCCTTACACCACGCAGATTGAGCCGCACGATTACATGGCTGAATTGTTCGATGCGATAGCCCGCGCCAATACAATTTTGATCGATCTTGACCGCGATGTTTGGAGCTATATTTCGCACGGTTATTTCAAACAAAAAGTAAAAGTTGGCGAAATCGGCTCATCCACAATGCCACACAAAGTGAACCCAATTGATTTTGAGAACTCAGAAGGTAACTTGGGTTTGGCGAACGCCGTGCTGCGTCACCTCGCCGAAAAACTGCCCGTCTCTCGCATGCAGCGCGATTTAACGGATTCAACGGTGTTGCGCAATATGGGCGTGGCGTTCGGCTATTCGTTGCTCGCCTATGAATCACTTGCGCGTGGCTTGGACAAATTGGAAATTAACCCTGCGCGATTGTCTGAAGACCTAAACGCTAATTGGGATGTGTTGGCTGAGCCAATTCAGACCATCATGCGTAAATACAATATTGCCGATGCCTATGAGCAGCTCAAAGACCTCACCCGCGGCAAGGGCGGACTCACGCAAGCGGCCATGCAAGCATTCGTCAAGACACTGCCTATCTCAGATGCCGACAAAGCCACGCTGATCAACATGACACCGGCCAGCTATATAGGCATTGCAACTACATTGGCACGGCAAATTTAGCACGAATCAGCTATCCAATTGATCCTAATTCGCCCCACGCTTGCCGCGCCAGCTTGAGTCATTCTTGAAAAATTAGCCGTTGCTTTCCGAGAGTGCGCGCAAAAATGCTTCAACTTGTTTCATATTGAGCATGCTTTTTTTATCGCTATCCATTTTGTCGAAGGTGGTCTCGACGCGCTTCATCAAATCGGCTTTTGACAGGAACGCTACCGCAGAAGGGGATGCGCTGTTACCGCCTTGCAGCTGAAGAATGAGCATGGTGGTTTTCTTGGCGTCAACCATGCCATTTTTATCAGCTTCCACTTTTTGCAACATGTCGGAAACGCGCTTCATTACTTCGGCTTTGGAGATCATCCCGTCTTTGTTGGTATCGCATGATTTGACAAAGCGGGCGGCATCTTCAGCCGAAACATCGGCCAACGCTACTGTCGATGATCCGATCATGGCTAATGCGACAGTAGCGCTGCGAATAGTGTTGAGTAAAAATTTGTTCATCGTCGACTCCTTGAAATGGGTTTAGTTTGCGGCAACAACTGCCATTGCTGACTGCCAAATGTCTTGCACCCCGTGAGTCGCCCGCTCCAGGGAAACCTTACAAGAAATTTATCCCAACATCGTTTTTAGTTCGCCACTTGCCATCAAGCGCTGCAAATCATCCGCACCGCCGATTAACTGGCCCTTGACAAACACCATCGGAAAAGTAGGCCAACCGCACCACATCTTTAGAACATTTCGCCGCCGCCAATTGTTAAAGTAGCTGCCGTATTCAAGGTAATGATGGACAATGCCAGCCTCGGTCAACACCTTGCGAGCCCGCTTGGGGGCTGGGTTTTGAGCCATTCCAACCACCACGACCGCGTGTACGGCAATCGCCACCGCCACTTCCTGCACAATATCCGCGTGTTGGTTGGCGATCACATCGCGAATCGCAGGGTGGATATTTTTGTCTTCCAGCATGGGGCGCGACATATTGATTCCTTTTTATAAAATAAAACCGCACACAGCTTTGAAATTGGCGCATACCTCAATACCAGCAGGTAGTAAATTATTAACTGGCGTTACGTCGTTGATTCGCGATGAAATAATGTAGCTTTTTACGCAATTTCATGAAATCAACGCGACAAAAGTAGGGCGGATTTTTGTCGACTTCATTTGTCGACATCGTTTGTCGCCGACGTTTTTCAACATTACTAATATGGGCTAGCCTGATCGTCCATTACCACCCGCTTATGCCGTCCCGATATGTTGGGATCACCGACAATCGATAGCGCAACCGCCTCAGCCACTTTTATTCCATCCACGCCTGCCGACATAATGCCACCTGCATAGCCTGCACCTTCGCCGGCCGGAAACAGGCCGCGAGTATTGACGCTCTGGAAATCGTCATCGCGGCGGGTGATACGAATGGGCGACGAGGTACGCGTTTCAACCCCGGTCAACACCGCATCAGCCATTGCAAAGCCCTTAATCTGTTTATCGAATACCGTAAGCGCCTCGCGAATCGCGGCAATCGCGAAATCAGGGACCACGCTGCTCAGATCAGTCATCCTCACACCCGGCTTGTACGATGGCACCACGGAGGCCACCTCGGTCGATGCGCGCCCCGCCATAAAATCACCCACCAATTGCCCCGGCGCAAAATAGTTTTCACCGCCAGCCTTAAACGCCTGCTCTTCCCAATGCCGCTGGAATGCCAAGCCGGCTAGCGGATGCCCCGGGTAATCTCGTTCCGGTGTGACACCGACAACGATACCTGCATTCGCGTTGCGTTCGTTGCGCGAATACTGACTCATACCGTTAGTGACCACTCGCCCTACCTCCGACGTCGCAGCTACCACCGTGCCACCTGGGCACATGCAAAAGCTATAGACAGAGCGGCCATTGCTGGCATGGTGCACCAATTTGTAATCGGCCGCGCCCAAAATATCGTTACCCGCGCTCGATCCAAAGCGCGCTGCATCAATCAACGATTGTGGATGCTCAATCCGAAAACCGATCGAAAACGGCTTGGGCTCAATGTAAACACCAGCCGCGTGAATCTGCTCAAATGTATCGCGCGCGCTGTGGCCAATCGCCAACACGACGTGATCAGTACGAATGTGCTCACCATCAGCCAACACCACGCCCCTCATTTTTCGCTCTTCAATCTCCCCCTGAGGCTTGGTTTCAATATCGAAACCGACCACCTTTTGTTGGAAGCGAATCTCCCCACCGAGGGATTCAATTGTTGCCCGCATGATCTCCACCATCGTCACCAATTTGAACGTGCCGATATGCGGTTTGGATACGTACATAATTTCAGCGGGTGCACCAGCCTTTACAAATTCTTCCAGCACCTTGCGCCCCAAAAAAAACGGATCTTTAATCTGGCTCCATAGCTTGCCGTCCGAAAACGTACCCGCCCCTCCTTCGCCAAACTGGACATTGGACTCTGGATTCAAAATAGACTTGCGCCACAGTCCCCAGGTATCTTGCGTACGCTCACGAACAGATTTGCCGCGCTCTAACACAATCGGTTTAAAGCCCATCTGCGCCAATGTGAGTGCGGCGAACAGCCCGCATGGTCCCAAGCCAATCACGACTGGCCGGAGCGGCAAATTTGCCGGTGCGTGCGTTACGAATTTATAACTAGTATCGGGCGTGACAGTAATTTTTGGCTCGTTACGGAAGCGCTTAAGCAACGCTGCTTCGTTCTTCACCTCACAATCCAGTGAGTAAACAAGATGTATATCCGCGCGCTTTCGGGCGTCATAACCGCGTCGAAAAATGGTCACATTCAATAGTTCGCTGGCATCAATTTTCAAACGCTTTAGCGCCGCCGCTTTAATAGCGGCTTCGTCATGATCAAGCGGTAATTTGATTTCGGTGAGGCGTAACATGGTAGCCACGGAAAATGATTGAGCGACGCGCCAGATTGGCCTCGTTGCGAGTAATTTGCCATTTTATCGCGCTATCGAATCGTATCCGCAAACGAGCAACATTTGACTTTAAAAAACATTAAGGAAACAGCATGCCCACCGCCACCTGGAAGAATTCCATCATTGCTGAAGCGCCTGCCAGCGAGATTGTCACAGTTGAAGGCAATATGTATTTTCCGTTGTCCAGCGTCAAACCTGAACACCTCCTGCCAAGCAGCCACACAACTGTTTGCGGTTGGAAAGGCGTCGCCAATTATTACGATGTAATTGTTGACGGCGAAACCAATGCGAACGCAGCTTGGTATTACGCAACCCCAAAAGACGCCGCCAAAGAAATCACCGGGCGGGTCGCGTTTTGGAAGGGCGTGATTTGCAAAACGTCGGAAATGAGCTGAGTTGGGCTTGTTTTGCGTGTTTCGAGGGAATTATTTTTTGGACTAGAAACAACTAAAAATTAGAAAATTTCACCGCCAAAATGATCGAAGCGAATACGCCGAACTCTAGTACTGGCGGGGCGTTCGGAGAGTTTTTACGGTAGATTTCGTTTGCCTTCCGCATTTCGGCCTACGCAAAAGAAGTTGGTATTTCAATTGAAATTCAAGCGCAGATTCGTTTAGCAGCCTTTCCCGACGGTTTAGGGTGTAAAATCTGCGCATCGCACGACATCAAGCTAATTAATTCAGTACGCAGTCTGTTGTTTCTTTCTTGGTTCGAACGGTATGAGCATTCGCTCGAACAACTTATATTAGGAAATAACATGGCAACTGGTACCGTAAAATGGTTTAACGACGCAAAAGGTTTTGGCTTTATCACTCCGGACGACAAGGGTGAAGACCTGTTTGTACACTTCTCGGCGATCCAATCGTCTGGCTTCAAAACACTTGCTGAAAACCAGAAAGTGTCTTTTGAAGTAACTGCCGGCCCTAAGGGCAAGCAGGCAACAAACATTCAAGCTATCTAATTTGTTTGCTTGGAAGTTAGTAACAACAAAAACCCCGGCTCGCCGGGGTTTTTTATTGCCTGATTTTTGCGTACTATGATCCAAACAATCAGCACAAACAACGTGTCAAAGACAACGGCCGAAAAGGTGGAGAGCGCAGCATGACAATTCCCACGTCGCCATCAAGCGAACTATCGATCAGTGTGAGGCAGCAAACCTGGGCAATACTGCTCGTTTTGTTCCTCATCAATTTACTCAACTTTTTTGACCGTACCATTCCCGCTGTGGTGCTCGAACCGATCCGCAAAGAGTTTGGTTTGGACGACACTATGCTGGGGCTGCTCGGGACGTCATTCACGCTGATTTACGCGCTCGCTGGCATCCCGTTGGGGCGCTTGGCGGATCGCTATCAACGCACTAAAATTTTGGCCGGCGGTGTATTTGTCTGGAGCCTGATGACGGGCGCTTCAGGGCTGGCGTGGAGCTTCATGTCGTTTTTCGTGATTCGCATGGCTGTCGGTGTGGGCGAGGCGAGTTGCGCACCAGCGGCGAATTCGATGATTGGTGATTTGTATCCATCGCAAAAGCGGGCCCGCGCGATGGGCGTGTTCATGCTCGGCTTGCCATTGGGAATTTTGCTCTGCTATGCGGTGGTTGGTGCGATTGCACAAAAGTATGGATGGCGCATGCCGTTTGTTGTCGCTGCTGTCCCCGGCATAATTGTTGCCGCGATTGCCTATTTTTTGACGGAGCCGGCGCGCGGATCGCAAGAAATACATCGCAGCAACGATAAACAAAGAATCAACAACCCCATCCGCAAAATCCTGTCCATTCCCACCATCTGGTGGATCATCGCCTCCGGTGCCACGGTGAATTTCGCGTCATATGCGATGAATACATTTTTAGCGACCATGCTAATTCGCTACCACAGCATCAGTATCGCCGAAGCCGGCGTGTTGGCTTCACTGGTGTTGGGGGTCACCGGGCTGATTGGCTTAATGGCCGGTGGCTGGCTTGCCGATCGCCTGCATGCCACATTCCCGCGCGGTCGCCTGATGCTGGCCGCGATCAGTATGTTGATCGCTGCGCCATTGCTGTACTTCGGATTATCGCAGCCGAAGGGCGAGCTCGCACTGCTGACCGTATTTTTATTCGTTGGCTGGATGTTGTTTTTTGTTTACTACGTTGCCGTGTATCCCGCGCTGCAAGATGTGATCGAGCCGCAGCTTCGTGCGACGGCAATGGCCGTCTATTTTTTCTTTCAATATGTGCTCGGCGCGGCCTTTGGAACTGTGGTGACGGGCGCGTTATCTGACTATTTTGCACGGCAAGCTATGCAAGCGGCGAACGCTGTCTCGATGACTGAGGCTTTTCGTGCAACCGGACTAAACGCCTCGATGCGAGTGGTGATACCCATCGCCATTTTACTGACCGGTTTGGCACTCTGGGGCGCCGCGCGGTTTTTTATCAACGACGCTATCTCTGCTGCAAAATTGCCCGTCGATGCTGCTTCTAACCCTGCGGGAATGAATCCAAATGCCGTCACTCGCACTTGACAAACGCGGCTACCATTTGCATCCCTTCTCGGTAATCGCATCCCGCACCAGCGGCACAACGGCGGCCAGCCCCATTTTGGCATAGGCATCTTTGCAATCAGCGCGCTTGAGCGCTTTGTCAAAAATTTCCTCCACTTTCTTTTTCACCGCGACCGGCGGCGCAACCGGGAACGGCAGCAAGGTACGCGGGCCGCTGCCTTCGCTGGAGATTGCACGAGCGCGATTGCGCAGGGCATCTAAATCGAGCTTCGGTACGGGTTTGGTCGCATCGTTCGGGTTTGGCGGGAAGGCGGGCAACGCCGCACTGGCGCCTGAAGGATCGGTGCCTAGTGGTGCCTGGGCGCCAAGTTTTGGGTCGGATTTAGAATTTTTAGCATCGGATTTAAAATCGGCTGTAGCATCCGGCGCCCGTCGGGAACTGGATTCAGCACTTTGGCTGGCAGCAGGCGGCGCGCCACTTGCGATTGGATTGGCCGCAGGATTCGGGATGGGGCTAATGGCAGTGCTTGGTGGGCTTGCCAGTTTTGGCACATCGATCACGGGTGGCAGAGGCTGATTGGCGATTGTTGGCAGTACGCTCACTTCGGGAACCAAGATGTCCGGCAGTTTAATTTCGGTTGGCTTGGTAAATACTGGCTTCATCTCAGGAGGCTTTACCTCCGGTGGCTTGACGGCCACTCTTGGTTCTATCTTGATATCGACTCTCTGCTCGACAGCGGCAGACGTAGAGACGGGATTAGGAATAGGAATAGGAATAGGGACAGTGGCAGGAACCGGCGTTGTTGTTGGCAGCGGCAGCGTGGCAACGGTAGGCGTTGGTGGCAACGCTACGCGCACTTCAATTGGTGCAGACTCGAATTTGGGCAACTTGGGCGCCACCAATATGCGTTCAGGGACAGGGGTCGGTGCAGGTGAAGGTGCTGGTAGAGGTGGGGCAACATTGAATGTTGGAACGGCCGTTAACGCGCTCGGTAATGCCGTTGTAGCAAGAGGTGATGATATTGCCGTAAAAGGCGCAACCGATTGGCTCGGTGCTCGCACGATGGGTGGCGGCACAGGAATTGGGGTCGGGATCGATGAAGCCAGGGGTTCCCTCGGCGGTGCTGGCTGCGCGACCACGAACGTCGTGACCGGCAACGCCACATCTTGCGCGATAAACCGTAGCGCTTCCGGCGTGACCGACTGCGTTGGAGGCGTTGGTGCGGACGGTAAGCTTTCTGGCGTCGCGGCTGGTGTGGTTTGCGGATCAGCGACAGCGGGGGTAACAGAAACGGGCGGCAATTCGGCAGCTAATGGAAATGGATTTTTTTCTGGTGATGTTGTGGCAGGTGTCGTGGCATTTTCAGCAGACTCTAGCACCGGCGCGCCTTTCAAGCCTGTTTCCGACCTTGACGCTGCCATTTTTTTTTGCACATCGCCTTTCACATCGCCTTTACCTTCCCGCGAGGACGCGCCTATGGTCGGAATTTGTTTATCCAATTTTAGGCCGCTTACCGACTGCGACTTTTCCGCGTTCAGTGTGGCATTAAAATTAAACGAGGACGCACCCCATAGGCGATTGCCCAATTTAGCGCCCACACCGCTGGTATCGCCCAACAATACAATCGCCAACACGTGCCACAATATCGATAACAATAAAAACTGGTCGAGGGTGGGCCGCTCCATGAATGAAGTGGGAGGCAAAATCAGCGACGTGCCATCCGGCGCGTAAGCGGTTGAACTGGACTGGGGTCGACGAAATTTCATCAAATAGGTCAAAAGGAAAATTTAAACTGCACCACGTCAATTGTGGCCAAGCTGATTGCTGCCACACTTGTTCAATCAATAACGTTAAAAGCTTACCGCATACAATCACTTCCGAGATGACAACATCATTTTCCGGTTTATTTCTAGGGCGCGCTCGGATGGCTTCAAAACAGTGGCTTATCGATTGAATGAATAATCTGAACGCGCCACAACACGACCTTCCATGCCCTCATCAACACCCGTTCAATATCTTGAACTCGCTAAAAAACCTGCCTCGCCCTGTAACCAAGTCTGCGTCATGCAGACTTCAGCCACGATGGAGACGACCACGCCACTTTGCTTGGGTTGCGGGCGCACCATGGCTGAAATATCATCATGGCCAACGATGCTCACAGCACAGAAATACATTGTGTTACAAAAAATTGAAGCACGACGTCTGAACAAAACAGAGGACCCCTTGTCGAAATGAAGGTAAAAATAATCAAAGGGTAAACCAACAGCGTCGTCAGGTCATAGCATCATCCCGCACTCGTGCCGTAAACGCGGCAAAACGTCCCGTTTCCAGACTACGTTTGCCGGCGTCGCTTATGAACCTCCTTTCCGCACACCCTCTGCGGCGCACCACCGTTAATTCTTCATTCGTATCGTTTTTTGCCTATCCTTTACCCAACCTTCCGCTATCTCTTCCCACATTGCTCGGTCACCAACATGTTGCTTTTTAAGCGCTCCAAAATTCTTCAGCCTACTCAATTTTTCCAACATTTTCGCCGCAAATTAATAGCCTTCGCTATCGCGTCGTCACTGGGTTTCAGTTTCAGTTTTTGTTTGAGTCTGACGGCGATAACGGCAACCGCACAGACCGCGCCAACACCAGGCGAGCCCGATCCGCCCAAGCCAACCGCACCAGTGAAACCACCGGCGCTGCCGGCAGGCACCCCCAAAACGCCCGCCGGCGTATCGGCACAAAGCGTTCCGACCGTTGAGATTACTAGCCAACGCGGCGGTAACGAGGATCGGCGCGCTTCCACCGCAGCAAAAATCGTCATTACTCGGGAAGATATTGAGCAATACGGCGATAGCAATTTGGGTGATGTCTTGCGCCGCCTACCCGGCGTGACGCAAGGCGGCCGCCCAGGGCGCGGCGGGCCGGTACAAATGCGCGGCTTGGGTGGTGGCTTCACGCAAATCTTGATCGACGGCGAGCGCATTGCGCCGGGCTTTTCAGTCGAGCAAATTACGCCGGAGCAAGTTGAGAGAATAGAAATTTTACGGGCACCTACCGCCGAAACCGGCGCACGCGCCATTGCCGGCACAATCAATATTATTTTGCGCGAGCCGTTGCGAGTGCGAAACAACGATATCCGTGCCAGCATTCAAGATGAGCGCGGATATTATTCGAGCAACCTGTCTTGGTCTCGCAATGACACCCTGAGCGCCACCGGGACCTACAACATGACGCTATCGGCCGGGCATACCGACCAGCTCACCGATATTTCAACGCGAACCAATTACCTCAACACCATCACCGGTGCGACGGAGTTAGACCAAGCCGGCTTTAGTCAAAGCCATGACAAACGCAACAATATATTTTTAAGCAGTCGCTTTCAATGGCGGCTCGGCGCAGGCGAGCAGTTTAGTTTGCAGCCGTTCTTGGTACACAGCGAATCCGATAGCCACAGCCGTGGCACGCTCACACAATCCGTCGGTGCAATGCCTGCACAGTACGCCACCAACACCGGCGATAGCGATGCCCGCGTCACGGTTGCCCGGTTTATGAGTATGCTCAACAAACGTATCGATCAGGACACGCGCTATGAGTTGCGTGGCAGCGGTGGTCAATTTTCATTGGCAACCAACTCAGCACTGAACCAATTTGATAAAACAGGTTTGCGCACGCTTAGTCAAACCACCGATGCCGATGCCAAAGACCGCTCGTGGAATATCGCTGGAAAATTATCGCGCAGCTTATTCGACGGTAAGCACAGTCTGGTCACAGGCGGCGAATTGGAAGGGGTGAAGCGCACCGAGAATTCAACCACCTTGCTCAACGGTGTTCGCCAATTGGTGGATTTTGGCACCGAACTGAATGTGTCGACCCAACGGACCGCGTTCTATATTCAAGACGAATGGGACCCTTCTCCAAACTGGTCGTCTTATTTGGGACTTCGCTGGGAAGCCATTAAAACCGAGAGTGATGGATCTGGCTCCGGCACGGCCAACCCTGCAGTCCGGAATAGAAGCAGCGTGTTGACGCCGTTGGCGCAGGGCGTGTGGCGCTTCGATGCCCCGAGTCGCGATCAGGTGCGGCTGGCGCTCACGCAAAGTTATCGTGCCCCAACCACGCAAAATTTGGTCTCGCGACCGAGCCTTAATATTCTGTTTCCCGTTCCCGGCGCCAATACTTCCGTGAGCGCGGATCGTGCGGGCAATCCCAATTTACGACCTGAATTGGCAAACGGCGTTGATCTCGCCTATGAAAAATTTCTCAAGTCTGGCGGCATTGTCTCGGTCAATTTATTCACACGCCACATCAAGGATTTAATTCGCAATGTAACAACGCTCGAATCAGTCTCATGGGCGAGCAGCCCGCGCTTTGTGTCGCGTCCGCAAAATTTAGGCAAAGCCGTAACAAGCGGGATTGAGTTCGATGCGAAGTTTCAGCTTACCGAGATTTGGACGGACGCGATTCCGCTCAATATCCGCGCTAATGCCAGCGTGTTTGATTCCAAGGTGCATGATGTGAATGGTCCCAATAACCGGATCGATCAGCAGCCCCGCGGCACGGCGAATCTGGGTGCGGATTATCGTTTTCGCGGTACACCGTTTAGCATTGGTGGCAATGTGGCGTTGACACCCTCTTACGAGACGCAGCAAACGAATACCCAATTGCAAAAAAACAGCACCAAGCGCGTGATGGATTTTTACGGATTATGGAATGTTGATTCGGCAACGCGGCTTCGACTCACGTTCGCAAACCTTGCGCCGCGCGATTTGACCACCACTGCCGCGATTACCGAGGGCACCCAACGCCAGACTGTTGCGAGCGATGCGCGAACGGATTTGTCGGTTTCTCTCAGGCTGGAGATGCGCTTATAGGACTGCAAGGGCCGTGGTCTCGACGGAGCAAAAGAAAGAGTTCGGCGTAGCTGCCCTTACAGAGCCAGCGCAACGTCAATCGCCGCAAGTTTCCAGCCGCGCCCCTGATGCCGCGCGCGACCCAGCCGAATATGGAAAATATTCGACGCGATCATCACGCTGAGCTTGGAGCTTGCCTTGAAGGTGGCATCGTTGACGATGACGGAGTCCGCGAAACCATGGTCCGCGCTGCCCGGCACAAGGATACCCTTTGAGGTCTGCCGCACGGTTCTCTCCGTCACATGCTCCAGCGTGGCGCGGAGTGGCACTCTAGACAGCACCCGCACGCCGATCAACATACTTTGCTGGCGGTGCAAGTTGGCCTTGCGGACCACCACGCCCAACACGCAAGGTCGCCCTGTTTCAATTTGCATCGCGATGAGATCATCGACTTCTACCTGCGCCGCGTCTTCACTGGCCATTTCCAGCCCTAAGCCAGAGTCGCTGATGTCAAACAGCCGAACGGGTGTGCGCTGTGCAAGCGTGGTGCCCTGGCCGCCCGCATTAAAAATACCGGTGCTGGAGAGCGACGCCTGGCGCGCGGATTGAGACGATGGCGAATCGTCAATACTTGCACCCGACATGACGGCGCTATGGTTCGCGACGTGATTGCCAGCGCGCGATTGCGTTTGGCTCGATTGCGTTGCCAGTGCGGACGTCCAAATATCATTGAACCCGCAAAACACCTTCACCTCAGCACCCTGCCCCACGGCGAAGCGCTTGTTGCGTGCCGATTCAGCATTGGCAATCAGACTGAACTCACGATCCAGGAAATCGATCACTGCCACATGCTCTTCCATTCGGAAGCCAATGCCCATTCCCCAGCCAGGGAAAATAATGCCCTGGTGAAAATCATCAACGGCCAGCTCCAACTGCCGTTGTAAAGGCCGCAACGATAAAAATAAATTAGCACGCTCGCCGGGTGTGTAGCGGGTAAGACCGCGTGACTCATTTCGGGTATCGATGCACAGGCTAGGCGTGTCTGCTTGCGGCTCGCGCGTCAGCCATAATGCATTCATCCATGAAATTAGCCAGCTATCTAAAATCTCCAAGCGGCGCGGCGACAAATTGCCGCTAGTAAAGCGCTCCAATAACAATGCACGAACGTAGAGCGCTTCGATTGTTGTTTCAACCGTTCGCCGCTCAATGATGATGTTCAGGATCGAGGCTTCAACTTTCGCTTTTGCCGCCATTTTGTAGAGCAGATGCAAACGCTGCGGAGTAGCCTGGTCAGGTCGCTGCCCTGAAATTTTTCGCCATTTGGTAGCGTAGCCTGTGAGTAACAATGCCAACGAAATCGCAGCGGCAATATCGCCGGGCGTATCGCCAGACTTAATCTTGCCAAGCTCGGCGGTCGGCGAAACCAAGCCACGAACCAGCCTCGCCAAATCTTCGTAACTCGCGGCCAGCCATTCGGCAACTGCCGTATCGCCATCGCTTTGGGTTAAATTATTTTGCAACAAATGTTCGCGGTCTTTGCTGGAAAAGTCTTCAAGGCTGCGCATCGAGCGCAACAATAAATCTGCCGATTTACCCAGATTAGTTTTGTCCAAATGCTGTTCAAGCGCCAATAGTTGATCCGTCAACGCCCGATGCGAACGTGTCACTTGGAGGCCGGCTTGGCTACCAGCTGCGAAGGTAAATTCCATATTAAATTAGCGCAGTTATCTCAATTTGGCATTATTTAGATTACGGATCGCGGATCGTCGCGAGTTGTTAACGAGAAACGTGCGACATCATGGCCTCAACCAGCGCACGATGCAACGCCCGCTGGCGTTTTTCGTCGCGATCCAGCGAACCGGGAATACTCCAATTGGGCAACATAAATTTTTCGCCTTTATTTCGAACATGCGCATAATGCGGGTCTTGCGGTGCCATATCGTGACCCATGGCATCAATAATCGGTTGCGTAGCGGCAACAATTTCTTGTCCGGCAAATCGTTCCAAAAACAAATCTGCCAACTCGGCAAACTGCACAACGTCGGACTTCAAAAATGACTGTTCCAATAAAAACAACCATAGCTTTGGTTGCTGTGGATTTTCCTGCAACGCGAGGTGCAATAGCTCCATCGCAAGGCGCGACTGCTCATCATCCAACAATTGTCGGGCCCAGTTTATAACTTCATCGGTATTGGATAGCGATGCGCCCGGCTCAGCAAAACGCGTAAATCGGGTGGCGAGATAACGATTGCGCAACTTCAAAGCACCACGCTGATGTTGCTCGTTGGGCAGGCTCAGTGATTCCCGTAGCGAACGCGGCTGCGATGGCGCGGTGGTCGAGGCAGTTGCTGGAGCGCTGCCGAGTGATGGAACGGAGGTAAGAGGCGGCGTAAGCATCATCAATTAAATAAGCATGTTGGATGGTAGGATTAAGTTTGTAACATATTGCAGTTATCTGCGGTAAATAACTTATATTCTAAGCATCCTGTGGGAGGTGTGCAGTCATAAATTGTTAACTGTGATCTAACAAATTATTGTGCATTTTTTCACAATTTGCCGATACTTACCTCGACAACATCGCAACCGTATTGCCAATTTTAGCAACTACGTCAACGACGGTAACGGCGGTAACGGCCACTTCAGAATTAAACAGTCATGCATTCGCTTTGGAAAATTATTATCGAACATTTAGGGAATATTTGGAGAAAACATGCGCTTAATAACAGATAGCGATGTCGCGAGGATACTCACGATGCCTGATGCCGTCGCGACCATGCGCACCGCATTCCTGCAATACGGCCAAGGCGCTGGCGCGGTGCTGGCTCGCGGACGCGCAACGGCTGAACACGCAGGAAACGCAGCCACCATTAGCGCGATGGGTGCCGCCCTCCCGGCAAGCGGAGTGGTGGGCACAAAAATGTATTCAACCGTCGCAGGCAAATTTAATTTTGTGATTGTTTTATTCTCTTCCGTCACGGGCGCAGCGCTCGCCACCATTGAAGCCAACGAGCTAACACGGCTGCGTACCTCGGCGGCAACTGCTGTGGCGGTAGAACGCCTAGCCAACAAGGACGCTGCCGTGCTCGCCATATTCGGCGCGGGTCTTCAGGCACATGCTCATGTCGAAGCGTTGATGCAGGTTCACACATTCAAACAGGTGTTGGTTTGCGCACGCACCAACGCAGCCGAATTTGCGGAGTGGATTGGTAATAAATTTAAATGTCCAACCGAGGCCGTCGATGCAAAGGCTGCCGCCTCAAAAGGTGACGTGATTGTCTGCGCCACCCGATCATCCGAAGCATTGTTCGACGGCAACTGGGTGCGGCCGGGCACGATGATCGCCGCTGTTGGCACCAGCAAGCCAACCGCGCGTGAGCTTGATGATTCATTGCTAAGCCGAGCGCAATTGATCGCCGTCGAATGGCTACCCGCTGCAACGGCAGAATCCGGTGAATTCGCCCGCGCGGCAAAAGGCGCAATTGATCCTGCGCGTGTGATGGAACTGGGTAAATTGTTGGCTGACAGCAGCGCTTACCAACGTGCGGCGAATGACATCGTGGTCTACAAAAGCGTCGGCATTGGTCTTGAAGATGTGGCGCTGGCGAAGCTGGTATTGGATCGGATGGTTTGAAAGTGAGTTTTCGCTCTCGCATATCCCGCACCCGTTTGGGCATCTTTAGCGAGAAATCTAGAACTGGCGCGGGGCGCAGGGCGCTCAGGGTCGGCTAAATTGAAAGACCATAGACGTGACCAGGGATTCTCTCCCAAGTGATCGACGATCAATCAAGCGCGCGTGGATTTAGTTATTCGCAGACTGCGAGTTCTAGCGCGGCGCTGAGTTTTACCGGCACTGTGGAACGAAGTGTTGATTGTTGCCGCGCTAGGCAAAAGGCAAGGGTCCAGCAGCGGACGGTCTTTTGAACCATAAGCGCTTCAAACGGCAGGTTAGGCTTCGGGGAGAAGTTATCGGTAAGTACAGTTTAGGACGCATTCAATATGAACCATCTAATGTCAGTTCGCCACGCAAACTTTTCCATCGCCATTCGGTTTATTTGAACACCCGCTGCTGCCAGTAGTGCCAGCAGCAGCCGAACTTTTTTTCGCTTTGGTGTCAGCATAAACTTTTGCAAGCTCACCGACCGCTTTGACAATCTCACTCATGCTGGAACCGGTTTCCTGTTTTGGTGCGGCTTGCAATGTGGTCGAGGCGGGTGCCTGTGCTTGTTGGACAGCTTGCACAGCGACACCATTGGCCATTTTGGTGGTGGTGCCATCGGCGGCAGTTTGGATACCGCTAAACCGTTTGCCGTCGCGCCATTCACCCGCGAATTTGGCACCATTTGCCCAGATATAAGTGCCTGGCCCCTGCATTGTTCCTGCCAAATAGGTACCTTGGTAACTGGCACCGTCTTTCCAATAATATGTTCCTTGTCCCACTAATTGGTCATTAAGCATTTCACCTTGATAGCTATTGCCATTTGCATAGCGTATAGAAGCTTTACCCGAGGCTTTACCGTCAACAAAATCGCCATCATAAAAATAGCCATCAGACGTCGTAAGTGTGCCGCGACCGCTTCTTAGTCCCGCTTTAAAGCCGCCCTCATAGCGAGCGCCGTCCAGCGTGGTAACAACGGCTTTACCATCCAATTTATCAGCCTTGAATTCACCTTCATATCGCACGCCGGACGTGTAGCGCTCCACACCAAAACCGTCTATCTTAGCACCCGCCATCACCCCAGCCTTATGGCTTTTGCCGTTCACCATTTCTCCTAACCCTGCCTGACGACCTTCGACAAAATCGCCGCGAAACAAGGTGCCGTTTTCGGTGACCAACACACCGGTACCATCACGCATACCATCTTTCATGCCACCTTCATAAGCCCATTTCACGCCGCTTTCAAATTTGCCGCTGACCACGTCTTTTTTAAGCTTGTCGTAATTCGACTTGATCGTTTGCCGAATATTGTTGAAGGCCGAATCGCCGTCTGTGGACGGTGATGCCGCGTCGAAGACATCTCCACTGTCGAGATTTTTTTTGCCAAAAGAAAGGTTTTTGAGATTGTTCAAAAATGTTTTCACTTTGGTGCAAACTTTTTGGATGCCCATGACCAGCCTGCAACCAGCGTGAGCAGTACAAAATTCCACCTGTGTCTGCGTTGCTGGATCGCGAATTTCTTCGCAGTTGGCGATTTCGGGATTGATGTCACTACCTTGCGCATAGAGCGGCGTGGCCATGGTGAGCATGGAAACAGTGAGCAATAAAATGATTTTTTTCATGTTGAGTCCCTTAAAAGAAACGCGACAACGCTTATTTCAAATTTGGACAGGTATAGGACATCCCGGCGGAGTCCTTGTTAAACCCGCCGCTATCACGACCCTTACATGCGCCCCAGCGGAAATCGTGCCCTGAAAGCGGCCAGCCCCGGCCGACGCTGATCGTCCACGTATTGCCGGCGTTTCCGTTGAGGCGGCTACATTCGATATTTGCCTCGCACCAGAAAAACTCAATGGGAAAATTGCAGATATTGCTCATCTGCCAGTTACCGGAAATATTGGCACCGTCGCGCGTCGTACCTTGTTCCAGCTTGACGCAGGCTTTTGCATCCATCGCGGGGTTGTGTATTTTATGCTCGCGCTTAGCATTGGCGGTGGCGGCTGACGTGCGTGCATCGGTAGTGCCGTTGGATTTATTCAACGCCTTCTCACCAGCACTGGAGGGGCTATCACCCGTGCTGCCCGCCGGTCGGCTGCCGATGGTTGTCGCGCTGGCAACGCCGCTCGCACTTCCATTCAGCGGTTTGCCGTCGTGTTTGGCAACCCATATTTTGGCTAGGCAATTGTCGACGACGCTGGCATATTCCCAGAGCTCAGTTGTTATTTTTGGACGTTCTTTGGCCAAGGCGCGCAATTCGTCGTCAGGTACCTTGCCGTCGTTAACGATGTACAACCCAAAACAAGGGTACTCGCTCATCTCGCAACGATCCATGCCTTTCATGAACCAACTAATGTTGCTGGTAGATGAGGAGTCCTGCAACCACTTGCTTTGAGTTTTACAATTGTCTGCACTGTAATCCTTGTCTCCTTTAGTGCAGTACTCGGCCACTCCTTTCCTGATGTAGTTGATTTCAAGGCGATGAAATTCCGCCAATTCATTTTTACATGCGGCCAGATCTAATGCCGTAACAGTTGTGCGCGGCTTTTCAGTCGCTTGCCCATTTTCAGCGGTAGCGCCGGCTGCGTAAAGTGTGGTTAGTAGCACCAGCATCGATAAAAAACTGGAAGATATTGATGGCATGACATTCCCCTTTTGATATCCTTCGTGAAGCGGTGCTCTACTTTTTGTTCGCCCCTAATGCGCCTGCCATGTCTTCCAGACTGTCGTCGCGTTTTTTTGTTTGCGACGCGGCGACGGCGGGCTTGATAGCAACAGTTTTGACTGGCGGCGGCTCGGCTGTAGGCGCAAGCACGGCTGCTGGAAGTTTCAACATTTCCTGCGCTGCTACCGCGACAAGAGGATTGTTTGGAAATTTTGTAATTAATGCAAGAAATGCTTCGCGGGCTTTATCCGGTTCACCCCCGGCGCGCTTTTTATCGGCCAGCGCAAACAAAGCGCCTGCGTTCATCTTGCCCAAGCTCGTCGTGTAAGCTTGGTCAGCTTCGATTTTTAATCGTGCGGCCTTGGCTTTTTCTTTCGCGTCGATCTCATCACGCTCTTGCTGCTCGGCCAATGCGATTTCTTTGTCTTTGACGAGTGCAATCGCCGCCAATGCGGCGACCCGTTTCGCTTCAGCCGCAGCGGCTATTTTTTTGGCGGCCTCACGTTCCGCCCACGGCCGGTAAAGTTCGGCATAAACCTGTTTGTCTGCGGCGTCCTTCTTTTCTACTTCATCTATGAAAGCTTTGATGCTTACAATGATGGGCTCAGCTTTTTGTTGCCACAGCTCCTCGCAGCCAACTGGCGTTTTCGGGTTCGGACACCATGTTGTTGTTCCATAAAAGTCTGGTGCCTTCCAGATCTTCACGCCGTATACCTGAAACTCATTCCCGCTGCCGCAACCGCGAAATAAATTTAAATCCACATAGCAACTTAGCTGCCAGGTCTGTATACCGACGCCGTCCGGCCCAGTCAGGCTTGTTGAGAACTGATTCTTCGTAGTGTCACCCCAGCGCGGCACGTAAGGACTCGCCACGTTCGGGATCACGGCATGCCGACTGCCCTGGCGGTATCGGAGATTCGTACTTGCATTTATGAGATTGGGAAATTCAGACTTGCCTAGCTCGCGACCAAATGAATAGTCCGTTTTATGGTTCCGAAGCCTGTCGAAATCGACTGGTTTAGCGATAACGCCCATGCCGTCCACCAGACCATTTGTACACTTGCCTCGCCAAAGCATTTCGTACATTTGTGCTTTGAACTTATCTGCCTCGCTCGTTTTTCCAATTACCCCGCAGTCATTCCTAGTTACGGCATAAACCTCGCCTGGCAATAACGGCAAATCGGAAATTTGCGTATGGGCAATGGTGCCTACCAATGACAATCCCGTAATAATAAAACGCCAAAAATGGCTGATACAGTTATTGCCTACCATGCGCGGCTCCCATGACTCATTTTTATGAAAACGCCTGTTTGGCGCGTATCGAAATAATTAATAGTCAATTCACGCCCTTGTTATACAACAGTCGGCTTCTCGGGCGCAATAACATAGCTTAAGGGGCGACTGGAATATTCCGGCACCCGTCTCCGTATGATTGACGGACAGATTTTGGGGACAGGCTATGATTTCTCAACCCAACCGTATCTGTCGATTGAACACACATTAGGTACGGCTGCCTAACGCAATTCGTTCTAAAACAACAATCCCCCAAGCCCCTCTCGAGTACTAAACATTGACGGGCTGCAGCGATTTCGGCATGCTTGGTAACACGCTGCCTTTTGGGTTTTTCGCTCCCTCAACTTCGCACTACGGAAACGTTCTCAGCTTGTTGAGCCTTCCAAACCCGGTAGACCTTCAACGCCACCTGCGCGTCATCGGCTGCATACAAAATTTGGCGGTCGTTTAAATGCGGGTTGGCCCAATTTGTGGTGGATGTTCGTTTAGATTTTTGCAGTTTCTTACCGAAGAAGCGTGCCACGGCGGTCTTTGCGCCGATATCTTTACGTCGGTCGTTATATTTGTCGTCACGCAACAAAATCGCCAAATCCACCACGTTGGCGGTTTCGATTCCGAACTTGGTTTGCAGTCGTTTCAGATCATCGCGAAGGCCGAAGCCTGCTTTGACAATGGTCCGCGATTCTAAGATCGCTTTGAGTACATCGATATGCGCGGCACCAGTTGATTGGAACAAGTAGACTATTTCATCCGCCGCCAATTGAATCAGATGTGGGCCAGTCGAGACTTCGCCTTTACGGAAGGTGGGTTTGGATTCAGTGTCAAAACCGATTGCATCTGATGCCATCAACGCCGCCAGCGCTACCGCCGCATCAGTATCACCCTTCACCGAGCGCACATTGGCGAGCGCAACGCCCTCGTAGGGAGGCAGCTCCGGCTCGGCACCACTACCAGCCGCCGCTGCATCGACTACAACATCGTTGATCATATCGGGATGGATGATTAACGCCTTCTATTTCTCGCCCAACATCGACTGCGCATGGTGATACTCAAGACCGAGCGCGGTGGCAACACCTTCGCAGGTAATTTTACCGCGACAGACATTAAGACCATTGCGCAAATGGGCATCCGCTTTCAAGGCTTGTTGCCAGCCGTGATTGGCTAATGCCAATACGAACGGCAACGTGGCATTGTTGAGCGCGAACGCCGAGGTGCGCGGCACACCACCCGGCATATTGGCTACACAATAATGGATCACGCCATCCACCTCAAACGTCGGCTCGGTGTGCGTAGTCGCATGCGAGGTCTCAAAGCAACCGCCTTGGTCAATTGCCACGTCCACCAGCACTGATCCTTTTTTCATCAGACCGACCATTTCGCGCGTCACTAATTTCGGCGCCGCTGCACCCGGAATCAACACGCCACCAATAACGGCGTCGGCGCGCGCGACGTAATGTTCAACCGCATCGCGCGTCGAGAAAACAGTTTTTACGCGCGCACCAAACTGCGCCACTAAACGCCGCAACACATCAAGCGAGCGATCCAACACCACGACGTCCGCACCCGCACCCACGGCCATGAATGCGGCGTTTGAGCCGACGACACCGCCGCCTAAGATCACCACACTTGCCGGGGCAACACCGGGCACGCCGGATAGCAGCACGCCCAAGCCACCGCGCGGTTTTTCTAAAAATGTGGAGGCAACCTGAATCGACATGCGCCCCGCCACTTCTGACATCGGCGCCAACAACGGCAAGCCGCCGGAGGGCGATGTCACGGTTTCATAAGCGATACAGACCGCGCCACTGGCAATCAAATCCTCCGTCTGCGGGAGATCCGGCGCCAAATGCAAATAGGTGAACAACACTTGTTCAGGACGCAACATTTTTCGCTCAACCGCTTGCGGCTCTTTAACTTTGACAATCATGTCAGCGCGGGCGAATACCTCGGCGGCGGTCGTGGCGATCTTCGCACCAACGCGCTCGTACTCGGCATCAGTCACGCCAATGCCCAGCCCGGCTTTGGTTTCGACCAACACCTGATGGCCATGGTCAACGACTTCACGCACACTGGCGGGCGTCAAGCCAACACGGTATTCATGGGTTTTAATTTCCTTGGGTACGCCGATTAACATTTTTCTACTCCGTCCTATTTGCTGGTGGCAATTAAATGGTGATATCAATGAACAGAAAAACGAATGCAGCTGATGTTTGCATTTTTCGATTGATATTCACACATGGTATTCGAGCATCGGTATTAACGTATTCGCGTCAATTTCGAGCGCCTATTTTGCGCCTTTTTTTGCTTGAAATTTTATCGCGTCATTATGGCTGCTGTGTCGCAACGGTGATCGCTTCTGGGGTAATGATGAGGGCGCACGGTTGGGCAACTGCGCGGCGGTGTTGTCGTAATAATCTTGCCTTTTATCGGGCAGGTTTCTATCGACGGCGGTGGTGATGCTGTGCTCGCCAAAAACGATGAAAAGATGATTTTTAGTGCCCAAAAAAACGCTCCCTTCGCGCCCGTCAGGTTCACTTTGCCATACCAGCGTGCGCGTAAATATTAAAAATCGACAACCTGTGCGACTTAGTATTGTTGAACCCCACCAACGCTGAACCGTCGTCTCCAGCCATTTCGGCTGGCCATATCAATGTTTTCGGTTTATTCGCTTAACCACCGCAAATCCTGAGAGGACATACGACAAGAAATCGCTTTTCTGCTTGTGCTAGATAAAATGCGCAATTTCAGCCAACGATTTACGGGAAATATTCGGAACGCAAGCTCCCTCTGCGGGATAGCCTACGACCAAGAGCAGAAACGGACGCTCATTGCCGGGGCGATTTAAAATCTCGTTTAAAAATGCCATCGGACTCGGGGTGTGCGTCAGCGTCGCAAGTCCTGCGTGGTGTAGCGCTGCGATCAACAGGCCGCAGGCAATACCCGTTGAATCGATGGGGTAGTAGCGTTTTTCCTTTTTACCGTCAACACCCAAGACGTACGCTTCATAAAAAACGGCAATCAGAAAAGGTGCCGTTTCCAGAAACGGTTTATTTGCATCCGTGCCAAGCGGTGCCAACGCATCGCGCCATTCATCGGTGACGCGGCGCTCGTAGAATTCACGCTCCTCAGCTTCCGCAGCGACACGAATGGTTGATTTCGTGGCTGCATCGCTCACCACGACGAACCGCCATGGTTGCTGGTTCGCGCCCGATGGCGAGGTGCCCGCCGTGAGAAGGCATGCTTCAATGACGCTGCGCGAAACCGGCCTGCTGGAAAAATCGCGTACCGTGCGGCGACGATTCATCTCCCGATAAAAATCCTCCGCATGCATTTGCATTTCAGCTGCTGATTTTTCTACGAACACTAGCGGTATTGTTTCAAATGGTGCTGTCTCAATCGGTGCGGCGGTCGACATGATCTCTCCAAAAAATTTTCCATCATTGTTTCATCTTGGGCGTTAAGCGTCTTTTTCAATTGGGCTAATGTCGAGTTTCATCCCGGCCGCACTAAGGCGCTTCACCAACACGCTTCCCAAACCGCTGGCTGGCGTCAAAACGCCGCCAAAGGAGGTGCCGCCCGGCAACGATTTTTGATTGGCCGCCAATGCCATCGCGGCCTCGCAGACAAACTTGGTCGTGGCGCGATTGCCGGGGTCGCCTTGATCGGCAATGGTTACATGCACCTGACCGCCACGGGCGTTTTTACCAATTAGCTCGCAACGAAAGCCGCCGCCGTTCATGCTACGTTCGGATGGCCCCTTACCCGGCGCAGGCGCAAACATTTTTGCAAATCGGCGCGCCATGCCAAAGCGCATCGCGTTCTGTCCGATGCCCATGCCGGCGCTCATGCCGGCCGCTGTCATTGCAGCTGTTATGCCGCGCCCAAAGCGCAAATATTCTTGATAATGGAAATCATGTGCATAGGGCGATTTAGCGTCGACCGAGGACAATGCTGCGGATCGCCGCACCACCCTTGTATTAATTGGTCCCATAAAAAATGGGCCGAGCCAAGCTCTAAAATCTGCGTCATGGTGCGGCACTATTGGATCGGCATGCGAACTTTCATCGCTTGGTACAGAGCGCGCCGGGTTGAGCAAAAAGGGTTGCCTAAACAATTCGCCTTCCCCCGATTCCATGACGTTCATCAGCGATGCAAACGTGCCGCCATTAAGTCCGCCGCGAATCGAGAAACAGGCTTTCACGCTGACGCACGGCTCGCCTGTTTGTTGCATCAGCGCTTGGGCTGCCATCCACGCGCCCAAGTCAGACGGAATCGAATCGAATCCGCAACAGGGGATAATCCGCGTGCCGTCTTTTGCCGCCTGACGTTGGTGCCGGTCGATCATCTTTCGCACCCACGGTGTTTCACCGGTGATGTCCACATAATGAGTCCGCCGGGCAACGCAAGCGGCCACCAGTTTACTGCCATACAAAGCAAAGGGCCCTGCCGAGCTCAGCACGACATGTGCTTGGGAGGCCAACTGTGTCAGCGCTTTGGCATCCGCAGCATTGGCGACAATCACACCGACACGCTCAGCGGCCAGTCCCAAGGTTGCTCGCAATGCGTCTAGTTTGGATTGGTCGCGGCCTGCTATTGCCCAGCGCAGCTCTCCCGCATTCTCGGCAAAATATGCAGCCGTTTGTTTACCCACAAAACCAGTAGCGCCGTATAGGATTACGTCGTAACGGCGCCTAGACTCGACTTGCTGGGGTATGGCATTCGCTGTTACTTTTTGCGCCGAGGGGCGTTTGGGTGCGCTTGGTTTTACCGCCATGATTGACCTTCGACAGTTATCCGCTAACGATAGCGAATACAGTATAACAATTGGCTGCTCGCGGTTGACTTGAATCTACCGGACGGTTAGCGCAAACTCATTTTGCTCGCGCTCAATGTTCAATGTTCTGTGTTCTGTGTTCAATGTTTAATAGTCGCGCGGCTTGTTTAGCGCCCTTCCCCAGGAGAAAGAGATGAAAGCCAGTACGAAAGCAGTCGTCAAAAACCCAATGCGTCCGGTTAAATTTGCGGCCAGACGCGTCGCCTGTTGCATGTTTTTTGTTGGAGCCATGTCAGCCACCGCCCAAGATTCACCCGGTCGAACCGAAATGAAACGCGCCGATTTAACGATGGCCATGCCACCCGCTGGCATGGAAGTCATTAGCTCGATCATCGAATTCAAAGTCGGGGATGAGGTCGGGCGGCACTCGCACCATGGCGTGGAAAGCGGCTACATTTTGCAGGGAGCAACCGTGCAATATCCGGGCAAGGAGCCAGTCAAATTAGAGACCGGTGCGCCGGTTTTAAACCTACGCGGCGTGGTCCACGGCGGCTATAAAGTGGTCGGTGATAAATCTCTAAAATTATTTACCGTGCACGTCGTGGATAAGGGCAAACCGCTTTACGACTATGTGAAACCGTGAAACGTAGTGCGGCAAATTTAGGCCGCCAACAATCGACTACTAACATAGTCCAAGTGATAATCTGCATCACCAAAGCTCGCGCAAATACATGTCAACCGCTTGAAATAGTGGCTGACACTTAGCTCATCGGTCACACCCATGCCGCCGTGCAGTTGCACAGCTTGCTGGCCGACCAAACGCGCCGATTCGCTCACTAATACCTTGGCCGCCGCGCACGCCCACTGCCGTTCTTCGGCGGTTCCCGAGGCCACGCGGATGCTGGCCAAAATCGCCATGGAGCGCGCTTGTGTTACGGCGGTGAACATATCGACCATGCGATGTTGCAGCGCTTGGAATGATCCAATCGCTACGCCAAATTGTTTGCGGGCTTTAAGATATTCGAGTGTGGCTTGATTTAACGCATCCATCGCGCCAACAGCCTCCGCACAAAGCGCAGCATTGGCCACATCGAGTGCGCGCTCAATGGCAGATTGGGCCTCGCCCGAAGCGCCCAACAAAGCATCAGCACCAATCTTTACCCCACTGAACGAAATCTCAGCGGCTCGCAAATTATCTTGAGTCACATAGTCGCGAACGCCGACGCCTTCGGCTTCTGCGTCAACGATGAACAGCGAGAGTCCGGCGCCGTCTTGAGCCGAAACCACGAGTTTGGCTGCCTGTGCACCATGAAGTACAAATGTCTTCACGCCGTTGAGTACATAGCCATCTGCCTGACGCTCGGCTCGCATCGCCACTTGCGATATTTCATAGCGACTACCCGGCTCGTAATGCGCAAACGCCATCCGCAAACTGCCGTCGGCAATGTTTGGCAACACCGCATTTTTTTGCGCCTCAGTTCCGGCGCCCTGAACCAAACCACCCGCAAGCACAACCGTTGCCAAGTAAGGCTCCACCATCAAGCCCGCGCCAATAGCTTCCATCACCAACATCGTATCGACTGCAGTGCCCCCCAAACCGCCGTGCTCTTCCGCAAAAGGCAATGCTAACAAACCAAGTTCAGCAAACTGCGCCCAATGTGTGGCGGAAATGCCCGCTTCAGAATGAATAATGTCATGCCGCGTTTTAAAGCTGTAGTCTTTTGCCACGAAACGGCTAAGCGTTTCTTTCAATGCCAATTGTTCTTCGGATAAATTGAGATTCATCTTAATTCCTATTGATTCCTGTTGATTCCTGAATGATGCAAACTCACCGATGAATAGCCTATAGACCCAAAATCATCTGTGAAATAATATTTTTTTGGATCTCATTCGAGCCGCCAAAAATACTGAGCTTGCGCATATTGAAATACCAACCCGCCACCGGCGGCGTATAAATATGCCCTATCGGAACACCTTCCCAACCGGGCTTGAGCGCTTGCGGCAATGAGGCCAGCGCAGCATGTCCGCAGGCTTGCATCGTTAGTTCGGTCAACACCTGCAAAATTTCTGTGCCGCGAATTTTGAGCATCGATACTTCCGGCCCGAGCGGTTTGGCTTCATCAACCGATAGCAAGCGCATCATTGTTATATCTAATGCCGTTAAATCAATTTCCGCCCTTGCTATCCGGTCTCGAAAGCGTTGATCTTCGATCAGCGGCTTGCCATTGGCGCGCTCAAGTCTCGCAATCGCTTTCAAGCGCTTTAGCGTGCGTTTTGACTGGCCAATAAGCGCCAAGCCAGTGCGTTCATGCCCCAGCAAAAACTTGGCGTAAGACCAACCTTTGTTTTCCTCGCCAATGCGATTACCTACAGGCACTGTGACGTTATCAAAAAATACATCATTAATTTCATGCCCGCCATCGAGCATGATGATCGGGCGCACCGTGATGCCTGGCGATTTCATATCGACCAATACAAAACTAATACCAGCCTGCTGGCGCCCTTCAGTATTGGTGCGCACCAGACAGAAAATCCAGTCCGCGTGCTGCCCCAGCGTGTTCCATGTTTTTTGCCCATTCAAGACGTAGTGTGTCCCATCTGGGCTTAGCTCAGCGCGCATTTTGAGCGAAGCCAAATCAGAGCCCGAGCCCGGCTCTGAATAACCCTGGCACCACCAATCTTCACCAGTCAAGATACGCGGCAGGAAGCGCTGCTGCTGGTCCGGAGTGCCAAATGCCATAATCACCGGCGCTACCATGTTGAGCCCAAATGCAACCTGTCCGGGCGCGCCTCCGGTGGTGGTTTCCTCATCAAAAATATGTTTTTGCAGCGCACTCCAGCCGGTGCCGCCGAACGCCTTCGGCCAGCCTGGCGCACCCCAGCCGCGCTGGTGCAAAATGCGTTGCCAGCGCAAATAATGGTCTTTGCCCAATTCGCGCCCGTTCAAAACGGTCTGCCGGATATCCTCGGGCAAGGATTGTTCGACAAAGGCGCGCACCTCGGTGCGAAAAGCTTGTT
Source organism: Burkholderiales bacterium (assembly GCA_038206765.1). GTDB lineage: Bacteria > Pseudomonadota > Gammaproteobacteria > Burkholderiales > Usitatibacteraceae > UKL13-2. Next base: position 56,032 of record JBBRAM010000001.1, read on the forward strand.
CGGTTTCGTTTGGATCGAGATTCATGATGGCCTTACTAAGAGGTAAATTTGATCTGGCGCGATAAAACTGTAGATGCGCAATATTACTGACACTCATCGTGCCATATTATTTGCGTCACCGCAAGCGGCCGGAAAAATCATGGAGCGTATTGAGCGTGGACGATAGCTTACCGACCCAAACCGGCTATACCTCTTTACTGCCCCGCTTCGACAAGACATTCGGCGGCGCTGCGAAGCTATCGGCATGCGAAACCTGCCAAAACACCTTGAACACCGGATGCGCACGGTCCACATCAAAAACGCCTTCCCGCAGCTCACCGTGCTTCGCCCAGCTATGGAGCGCCGCCAACGAGCGCACCTCGGTGGATGACACGCGGCGAATCACATGTTCAGGGCCAATTTCGGACGTATGGTTTAAGCCCGCCGCCGCAATGAGTTCTTTCAACGCTTCCAGTGTATTTTTATGGAATTGATAAACACGTTCTGATTTTTCCGGCACCACGAGTGCGCGCATGCGCTTTGGATCTTGCGTCGTCACCCCCGTCGGGCAATGGCCGGTATGACAGGTCTGCGCTTGCAGGCACCCGAGCGCAAACATAAAGCCGCGCGCCGAGTTACACCAATCAGCGCCCATTGCGAGCGTTCTGGCGATGTCGAAGGCGGTCACGATTTTCCCCGATGCGCCAATTTTGATACGGTCACGTAAGGCCACGCCGACAAGCGTGTTGTGTACCAGCATCAGCGCTTCGCGCAGCGGTGCACCGACATGATCGGTGAACTCCAGCGGCGCCGCGCCCGTGCCACCCTCGCCGCCATCAACCACAATAAAATCAGGCGTGATATTGGTTTGCAACATCGCTTTTACAATCGCGAACCATTCCCAAGGATGGCCGATGGCCAGCTTGATGCCAACCGGCTTCCCGCCCGATAACGCTCGCAATTTTTGCACAAAGCCCAGTAACTCCAGCGGTGTGGAAAATGCCGAGTGTTTGGCAGGCGAAATGCAATCCTCCCCTGCCCTCACGCCGCGTGCCTCGGCGATCTCAATGGTCACCTTCGCGCCTGGCAAGACGCCGCCGTGGCCGGGTTTTGCCCCTTGTGACAATTTAATTTCGATCATTTTGACTTGATCGGATTTTGCGTTGGCAGCAAATTTTCCTGCATCAAATTTGCCGTCCGCGTCGCGACAACCAAAGTAGCCGGACCCGAGCTCCCAGACAATATCGCCACCACCGCTGCCGATATATTTGCCATCGACCTGCGCGCGGTGGTAATGCGAGATTGAGCCTTCGCCCGTGTCGTGATAAAACTTGCCACGTCGTGCGCCTTCGTTGAGCGACAGTATCGCGTTTGCTGACAGGGCACCAAAACTCATAGCGGAAATATTAAATACACTCGCCGAATAAGGCTCTTTACAATCGCCGCCGCCGATTGTGATGCGGAAATCATGGCTGGCAATTTCAACCGGCGCGATCGAATGATTGATCCACTCGTAGTCGGGTGCATACACATTGATTTGCGTGCCGAAAGGGCGCTTATCGCCCACGTGTTTGGCTCGCTGATAGACGATGGCGCGTTGGGCACGAGAGAACGGTAGCTCTTCGGTATCGGCCTCAATAAAGTATTGGCGGATCTCGGGGCGGATGAACTCAAAGAAGAACCGGAAATGTGCTAACACAGGATAGTTCCGGCGTATAGCCTGTCGGTTCTGACAGTAGTCAACCAACCCCACAAAGCCTAGGATGGTTGTTAGCAATGAAGGCCAGAGCCAAAGCAGGTTGACCGTCACGAGTGCCATGCCCGCAAACAGCGCACTTAAAACGATACAGCTTGCCCAAGCCCAATAGCGTTGCGGAACGATTGCGTCGATTGCATTGAACATGGTGCTCCCCGTTGTGATCGTTTGCTGTTTGACTATCGCTATAAATTTTTAACTAGTTTAATCGAGTCTCAAGTGAAAAATGTGAAAAGGAACGAAAACCATGAACACATACTCCCGCTTTAGCGGTCGCGGTTTGGCATCATTCCCCCGGTTACTTTCAGCGGCGCGGACGGTGATTAGCGTCTGCAGCCTCGCTGCCGTTTGCCTGCCAGCATCCGCTCAAAATCCTAGTAAAGTCGATATTGTGATCGGGCAAACTGCTGATCTTTCCGGCGTGCAGATGGCGAATGTAAAGGAAATGAGCGATGCCGCATTCGCTTATTTTGACAAAATCAATAAAGCAGGCGGCATCGACGGTCGCCAGATCAAGGTGATCAGTATCGACGATAAATACGACCCAAAATTATCGGCCGCGAATGCCAAACAGCTCGATGAAAAGAACGTGCTGGCCCTTATCTTGGGGCGCGGCACCGCCAACGCCGAAGCGGTGATTCCCGTCGCGATGGGCGCGAAATTGCCAGTGCTGGGCTTCGTGGGCGGATCGGTGGTCATGCACTCACCAGCCAAGCGCTATTTTTTCAATTTGCGCCCGCCGTATCGACTAGAAGTAGAACGGGCGATTGGCCAATTATTGGCGCAAGGAACCACCAAACTCGCCACCGTCTACACTGATGATGCGTTTGGGTTGGATGCTTTGGAAGGATTCAAAACCGGCATGACCGCCGCCAAACTGGAAGCCGTTGCAACGCTGTCGCTACCGCGCGGCGATCCGAAAGTAGACGATGCCGTTGCAAAATTGATGGCAGCCAAGCCCGATGCGATCATTGGCCTATGCGTGCCAAAACCATGTGCCCATTTGGTGAGGGAGTTGCGTGCCGCAGGTTTCGCCGGGCGCTTCTTGTCGCTCTCGAATACAGCATCCAGCTCATATGTGAAAGAACTTGGCGAATTCTCGCGCGGCGTGATTGTCACACAGGTGTTTCCGTCGCCATACTCGGTGGTAACGGCGGTCTCCAATGAATTTCAGAAACTTGCCGCCGAATATAAGTTGCCCCAGTCGTATGCGGGAATGGAAGGGTATATCAATGCCCGTGTGCTGGTGGATGCGATCAAACGGACGGGCGGCAAAACAACCCGCGAAAGCTTGGTCACCGCACTTGATAGTATGCGAAGCGTCGATTACGGCGGCTATCTGCTGACCTTCAGCCCGACCGACCATACCGGCTCCGAGGTTGTGGAGCTGAGCATCATCGGCAAGGACGGACGCTTTATGCGGTGATTCAAAATTGGCAAAACTCGTTGACTGGCGGGGGTTCCAGCCAAAAATGCCCGGGGGTTTTTCTGGTTAGCAAAGCCTAGGACCAACTATCTCCAAGACTTTTGCCCTTGGGAAACAATTATTTTTAGAGCCAGTTCAGGTTAATCTGCAGTCAAGCTATCCAGCATAGACGCCAACCAGTTAAGATGCCCGCAAAAACACAAAGGACGCGTCGAATATCAGAGTTCGCCCCAAAGCCGTCGTTCCAAGCACGCGCCCATTTTGCGCGTTAGGAGGCGATAGCCTTGGCTAATCAGACGCTTAAGGCAATTCCGCTTTAAAATTGAAAGAAAGAAATCTCGAAGATTGTGATTCTTATCGATCTATTTTCGTCCGGACCATAATTTTTCGGCTTCAGGACCCTATATTCGGGAATTTCCTGATCCGCATCACTGGACACGCATCAAACGTTGACCGGAGAGAATCGTGCCGGATTGGCTTGGATTCGCTTCAGAAGAAATCAAATCGTTTTCGGCAACTAGCCGCATTCAGAAGAACTCCACATCCGAGACCTTCTCCTTCGCCTCCAAACAGCCACCAGCGATAAGCGCATGATAGTTGGCCGACTGATTGCGGCCCTGCTCCTTGGCCCAGTAAAGCGCCGCGTCGGCACGTTCGAGGATCGACGAAGGTTGTTCACCTAGGCGCATGCGCACATAGCCGATGCTGACGGTAATGTGGCCCACCTGGGGGAAAGCAAACGTTTCGACTATTTTGCGAATGCGTTCAAATCCGAAGCTCGCGTCGCTTTCCGCCATGGGCTTCAGCAGAATGACAAACTCTTCGCCGCCGAAGCGAAACAGCTTGTCGTGCGCGCGAAACGCGTTTTTTATCAACGTCGATACCAAGATCAGCATTTCATCGCCGATCATGTGCCCGAACTTGTCGTTGACGTTCTTGAAATGGTCGATATCGAGAACGGCCAGCCAGTGATCTTGCGCTTCCGGATGTTGGCTGCGGCGACGCGGCAGGTGTAGCGACCGCACCCGGCTGTCATCGCCGGCGCCAAGGTTGTGCAGGATGCGCATCAGGTAATGGTCGAAGGTTTTACGATTGAGCATGCCGGTCAACGTGTCGGTTTCGCTGTAGTCCAGCAATGTCAATATGTTCGTGTAAATCCCCAATAGGTGTTCAGCCACGGCAATTTGTTCTTGGTCGAGGGGCTTGCCCGCGACAGCAGCGAAACCATACAGGCCGCCGCTGCCGCGCACGATGGGAAACAGCGTGCTGTCGCCGTCGGTTTGCTGCAGGCCGCTGTTAAGGCAGGCATCAAACAGCGGATAGTAATCGATGGAGACCATATCGACTGGAATGGAAAAACCGTCATCATGAATATGCGCACCGGTATCGTCGACCACCGCGGCAGGCCAAACAAACGATTCGCCTTGTACCTGCAGCAGGCTATAAATCACCACACGGCTGGTGCCCAGCAATTCACGCAGTGCTTCCGCCAGCACGATCTTGAGTCGCGGGCGATCGCGCTCGTGGGTGATGCGCTCAACATGCGTTAACGTACGATTCATGTGCTTCAAGACCCAGTGAATAGGCAAAGCTAGAGACGTACAGTGTACCAAGGTATCGCTGGCATCGCTTTTTCTGGACAGCCTCATGTAGGACAGTAGGACCCTAGGACCGCGATCGGATTCGTGATCAAGCAGGCGCGGCGTGTTTAGGCTTGGCATATTTCGAATGCGCAGCGTCTGACATTCCGCTGTGGGCCACACACGCCCCTTTGCGTCATCAAGGCTTCCGGGAAGCTGACGCTCGGATTACGAAAAGCAGACGTAAACGAATCAAGCGAGGCAAAGCTGGAACTCGGCGCTATGGCAAAGCCTCCTGCCCAAAGAGTCCGCTTGAGCAAGCGATTTGGCATCGGTTTTCTACTTTCGGATGCACTTTCCGTCGAAGGCAACTGCCCAATTTTCCTTGTCATCAGTGGACTCCCAGAGTTGGCGAACGGTGCCGTCTGCGTTCGAGGACCATGTGATCCTGTGCTTGATGGGGTGTCCAGAACTATCGACACTCATTCCCTCCAGAACCATCTTCCCGTCTTTGATCCCGCCGTCAAGCAGGAGCAGCACGCCAGAATTGTCAACCCAGGTTTGATGCCATACCTTCCTTGATGCGTCGTAGGTGTTCAAGCTTTCGCCGCTATATCCCTTGCCGGTATCGTATCGTTCGTGAATGACACAGCCGCCATATTCACGCTGAATCCTATTGGTCCCGGCAACCTTTCCCTTTTGACCATGGACAACCCAATCGCCTACCCAGAAATCGAACTGGCGGTATTCCGGCGACACACACGGGGCAGTCTGTGCTTCACTCGATGTGACGGGTAAGCAGAGCAACTGTGCCTATTGCTGCGGCGATGTAAATTTTAAGGGACATAAGATCTCCGTAAACTACGCCTTCCGACGCCTGATGGCTCACGAAACGGGCACCAATTCTTCGCGTCCCCGTTTACCGCCAATTTAAGTATGTTCAAGCCAGACATCTAAAGTTAGACATCAACGGGACAATTGATATAGTTACAACACTTCATCTGATCACCGCACGCACTATCGCCCGAGCTTGTGTCAAAACACCGAGCGAACGTGGCAATGCGTCCCAAACCCGTCATTGCCCAACATAATCCAGCTAATGCAGAATCCTGCAACAAATTTACTTATTCCCATGAAGTGTGTCGGCATCATATTGCTCCTGCTTTCCTGGCATGTCGCTAACAGCTTTCTCAGCACTTTCATCGGCTAGTTGGCTAATGCCGGTGCACATCGAAGCACTTGGAATTGACTCAAGCGCGTCTTTCACCTGCTTCGCAGTCTTTGCGCAAATCAAAACATGTCCCATCTCATGTGTACGAAGTGCCGAGTAATACTTATTCCAAATTTCTTTAAATTCGGGCGAGGCGTTGTCAACGCCGTACCATTTTGGCAAGCGCATTTTCGCCATACATTTTGAGCTGATCGACCTAATTGCGTAAGTGTCACCGCCGCCCTGACACATGAAATCGTATTTAACTTTGGCAGTTGTCATGCCGTTCGCACCTTGCCCCTTCGCATGCATCTCCAAGTTAAGCTCCTCTGGGCTATCGCCGCGAATCTCATAGTGTTCAACACCAATGACCGCAAAATCTGCCAATAGCCTGCGTTCAGTTTCGCGATATGCATCGGATTTCGCACTGACGGAAGGATTGAGCATCTTTGGGGTTTGTGGCAATGGATTGGTGGAGCATTTGCTATAAAGCGCAACGCTACCATCGGCCAGCCTGATTTTTAGTTTTGCCGCACTTACCAGTTTATACATCGGGTCGCCAATGATCCGGGAGTTTGGCCGATATGTTCCAGGCTTGAAACAACCTCCGGTACCACAGAAGGAGACGGAATAAAGTCCCTCATCGGTTGGCATTATCTGGAGCCCAAAATTTTCCTTGCAGTCTTGCCGCCAAGTTCCAGTGAAGTCAACAATTGGACCTATCGCTGCATGAACAACATCGATAATTAAGACGTATAGCAATACAGTAAGTATTTTTTGCGCATTAAATGCCTTAGCAATATGTTTTCAACACGAGGCCGTCAGCAAACGACCGAGATAGTGTGAAACGGCGCAGCGACTTTTCGATTCCGCTCCATTGCAAAGATTCAATAACATCATTAAGGCTTTGGTGCGGTTGCCAAGATTTGCGACCTAAGTGCAACCGCGATTTCATCAAGCGGAATGTAAACGGAGCCATCGTAAGTTGGATATGCATGTTTCCCTGCCGCTCCGCCATAGCCTGCCAATGGAATCTCGATAATGTCGGGACGAATGAACACAGCCCTAGAGGATTTCCATTTTTCCCGATACCAAGCGATTCGAAACGCACTATTACCGCTATGAATCAGGTTGAGGCGGGGCCATTTCGTGGCGCACTTATTTTCGTACTCCCGCTCCTCCTGAATCGCGGCGCCATTCGTAGACAATAATGGATCATAGCGCATCGGGGATTTCGCCAAAAAGACAAGGTATCGTGTGCCAATTTCAATGCCCCCACGCCGGCCAAACTCAATGGGCTGGCGTGGCGCGCTACCCTTCAAGGTTTCAATAACTTGTGCACCATATTTGGCGCCGCATTCTGTCTCGCCATCCCGGATTACCGATCCTTCGGTAATTTGGATGATTGCCACGACATCCGATGCAAGAACCAATTCGTTTAGTGGCACTGGCATTATTATCGTTGCACAGGCTGCAAACGAAGCGGTCGCCAAGCCAAACAGGAACAGGGGCCGCTTCATCCACTTCATAACTTGGTGTAAGGACGATTTGCTCATTTTTGCATCGTGCCAAGGTTGTAATATAAGTTTAAGTCAAACGACTGATCTGGGCAGAATTCTGGGCCCCGAGTCACGCACAAAACGCCCCAAAGCCACTATCTGTAGCAGGGTGCCAGCCGACTGCAAAGCAGTCACCCAATGCTTCCATGTGCTATCCATGCAAAGCGGCTTCTGCAATTTGCTGCACTCGCAAAGGGTTAATTCCGTTCCGTTGCTCAAAGTATAGGGGATGATCGGTCTCACCCAGAATGATATTTGGGCGCTCACCAGCAGGCATTGTTTGTAATGATGTTTTAAGTCCAAGCGTGGGTGGCTCATACGGCAGCGCACTTTGAAGCCAGCTAAAATACGGAGGCTCGCTTTCGCGGCTTTCGCTATTCCATAGCTCATTGGCTCGCAAGAAATTCTGTTCGCTAAGAGCGACCCACGCGAGCCAAACAAATGGCGCGGGCGCATCTATGACGGGTAAAAGAATTCTTCCAAGAATGAAGAAGTGTTTTTCGTCTATGACACATTGGTCAGACGAGAGGTTCGCGCGGGTTTCGCGCTCGCTCTCGGAAAGAGAAAACCAAAGTGCGGGGGCGGACGGTCCAAAACACATCGGAAGCTCGTCGTGGTATTGCCCGCAAGTTGCGCAATTAAATCCGTTCATTCTTGGCCGTTTTTCTTCTTATCTTCAACGGCCAGCATATGCTGCTTTGCAGACGCTTCGTACGTCTGCATTGTCGAGTAGGTCACGATATTTTTTGACGAATAAAGCGTACTTGCAAATCGCAACCGACCGCGCTTGCATAGCGCTTGAGCGTAGTAAGAGAAGGTGCATGTTTGCCTGCTGCCTCAAGACGCGAAATGGCGCTTTTCGTTGTTCCCATCTTTTCGGCAACACCATCTTGCGTGAGACCGGCCTTAGCGCGCGCTCTCAGCATTTCCTTGGCGAGCTGGTATTCGAGTGCAAGTGCTTCGTATGCCTCATCGAAGCCTTTCTTGGCACGTGCTTTATCCAAGAACTTCTTATGCTGGTGAGGAACGGGTTGATATTTCAATTCAGCCATCTTGTGTCTCCTTAAGTCGCTTGCGCGCCATTTTCAGCTCTCGGTCAGGTGTTTGTTGGGTCTTCTTAACGAAGGCATGGAGAACAACAACTCGCTTTCCCATCATGAAACAATAAAATGTTCGCCCAATGCCAGACCGGCCACGCGGCCGCAACTCAAATAACCCATCCCCCAACGCAGGCGAATGAGGCAAACGCAGGCTGGGACCAAACTCCGCTAACAATTCGATCAAGTGCGCATAGTCTGCCAGCACATCAACCGGCCATGACTCAATTTCATCAAGTACCCTAGGATGGGAATACTCTATCTCGAAAGCCATGGTTGATGTTAGCAAATATGCGAACCATAGACAAGCGAAAAAATTGCGCGCTCGGGCTGTTCCAATGACCGCTAACGGGAAACATATGCGGCCGCTCTGGCCGACTTCAGCCATCAACCGCATCTACCACGCGGCCGTTCGATTGGCGAGGCCGCGTTGGTGCATTTACCTGTTGACGGTTCTAGGCGCTGTTCGTTGGATGAATCATAACTGATGCGCAAATTGGCAAATATTTTGAGTTTGCAATCCGCCACGCTGAATACCTACCTGAAGATCCTTGCTCGGCTGTTGCCCGGCTGTTACCCGGCGGTTTCATAATCGATTAACGGAAAACAAAAAGCCATGCACTGATTCGCTGTAACGATAAGCTACTTGGCGTTGTTGCCAGAGTCGTCAAGTTTAATAATCGGTGTTGATCCGTCTGCTTTGCAGACATGGCAGCAATGCGAACAAGAGCGGGTCCCGCGCTCACCGGCGCCAAACATGAGTTTGCCAGACCGCACATTGCGCTTGCCGGATGCGCCGATTTCGCCAGACTCCGTGTACTCAACAATCCAAGCGCCCCAGCAAATTTGCGCTCCTTCCTCGCAGCTGATTTTAAGCTGCTGCACGGCAGTATCGGGCTTGATGGAATAGAACTTGGTTTTCGATGGCCATTCCTGCTGCGATTCACCGCGCGCAAAGAGCTTCATATGAATGGGCCGCTCGTTGTTATTGATAAACTGAAAAGTGAGATCAGCGGCTTGTGCGGTGACGGCCATTGCCGAAAAGCCCAAGACAATAATGGCGAGCGTGATTTTAAGGCGCACCATAACGGCATTCACCGCAGTGGTCGTAGAAATAGGCAACAAGCGACATCGTTTTTGCATGATTTTCTCCTGAAAATGAGCTTTTAATGCAACCATATTACGGGAATTACCAAGCCAACAATATTGCGCTCACTTTGCGGGGACGTTTAAGGAATGAGCTCTTTTTGCATCGCTGATTCAACCTTCCCACCGCATCGCCATAAGCTGGCATCATGGCGATCATGAACTACCAAGCCATTCTTGACCGCATCTACACCGATATCCAGCCGCAAATCGGTATCGGAAAAGTCGCGAGCTATATTCCCGAACTGGCCAAGGTTTCACCGGCCCATTTCGGCATGGCGATTGTGGATTTGCACGGCAACGTTTACACGGTGGGAGATGCCAATACCGCGTTTTCGATCCAGTCGATTTCCAAATTGTTTGCACTAACGCTAGCCTTCCATTTGGGAGGCGATGCGATTTGGCAACGCGTCGGGCGCGAACCTTCCGGCAATCCGTTTAATTCATTGGTACAGCTTGAGCGCGAGGCAGGCAAGCCGCGCAATCCGTTCATCAACGCGGGGGCGTTAGTTGTCACCGATATGCTCTGCGCCCGCTTTGCGCACGCGGAAAATGCGCTGTTGCAATTCATTCGAAAAATTTCCCGCAATCCAAACATCAGCTTCGATGAGGCGGTCGCAAAATCCGAACGCGACACCTCGGATCGTAATTCGGCGATGGCGCATTTTATGAAAAGTTTTGGCAATTTGCATAACCCGGTGGAGGCCGTGCTGGATGCGTATTGTAAACACTGTGCGATCATGATGAGCGCCACCGATCTCGCCCGCGCTGTCACGTTTTTGGCCAATGGCGGTGCGCTACCGTGGAGCAGTGAAATGGTGCTCGATAAAAGTTCCGCCAAACGCTTAAGTGCTTTGATGCTAACTTGCGGCACTTACGATGCAGCAGGCGATTTTGCATTTCGAGTTGGCCTGCCTGCCAAGAGCGGCGTGGGTGGCGGCATTGTTGCCGTGGTGCCGGGCGAATGCGGCATCTGCGTCTGGAGCCCGGCATTGGAGGAAACCGGCAATTCACACGCAGGATCACTGGCGCTGGAGATGCTGACGAGTTTGACGGGGCGCTCGATTTTTTAGTCGCCAACATCGACGAACCGATTTCAAAACTCGTGATTAGGGGCGGCGTTTCAGCCAAAAAAGCCGAAACGCCGCCCCTAACCTAATGTTTTTAAATTTTGGTGCTAGAACGTCAGCAAAAATCCACTAGGCACGAAACATCAATCACTTTCCATTAATCTCCGCCAACAATTCTGTCGCGCCATAAATATTTTTCAGCGCCTCACGCATCCCGTTGCTGGTCACGCCGATGGTGCGGTTGAGTTTGGTGTCAAACCAGAAACTGCCGCCGTGGGAATGCACATTGCCGTCGAATGCCAAGCCGACAATTTCGGCGTTTCGGTTAATCATTGGGCTACCCGAATTGCCGCCAATAATATCGTTGGTTGAGACAAAATTATAATTCTGCGCGAGATTAATTTTATCTTTATTCGCAGGCCACGACGCAGGCAACGCGTAGGGTTCAGCGCCCGTATTGCGGTTGAACGCACCGCCAAAATCGGTGAACGGTGCGACTGGTTTACCGCGTTCCATCCAACCATCCACACGGCCGTAGCTTAAGCGCAGCGTGCCCGTGGCATCGGGATAAACCTTGCTGCCGAGTTGCGCGAAGCGGGCACGGGCGATCAGTTCAGCGTTCTTTTGCTCAACCGCGCGCACCTCGTTTTCGTAGCGTTTGCGAATTGCGCGAGATTGCTGATCGATGTCTCGTACCAATTGAATGAAGGCATCGTCTGATTTTGCGATTGCAGCTGCATCACTCGCCCACAACGCTTTCCGTACCGCAGGGTCACCCAGTTTGGTTGAGTCGACCAAACGCTTCGCAACTTGTTCGGGCGATTCTTTGCCCAATACTTTCACGACAAACGGATCATCCGTACCAAGTAATTCGCGCATTTTGGTGAGCGAAAACTCTAACTTCATTTTTTCAAACTCTGGATAAATTGGCGCAGGCGAATTGATCTGGCGATCGAGCAACGGCAAACGTGATGATGAAAACTCTGGCAGACGATCGCCGTTTGCTTTCACACGCTCATCCGCGCCGCGCACAATGGTCCGCGCCAGGTTGAAGTAGCGTGAGTTAAACGCCTGAGCCAGTTCGATATTGGCAAATTCAACTGCCATTTCGCGATAAAGAACCTGCGCTTTGGCAATCGCCGCCCATGACCCGCTGGCCGCTTTATGCTCTGCATGGCTCGCAACAAACGCTTGCAGCGCGGCCTCGTCACGACGTTTCATGGCCATTAGTTCCGGCGCCTGCAATACATCGAGTTCGCCCGTTGCAACCTTCAAGCCGTTTTCCAAAAAGTAAAGATCGTTTGAGGATATACGAGCTTGCTCGGCACCCAGTTTGCGATATTGCGTTAACGCGCCGCGCAGCTCGTAGCCGCGACGGATTCTCGAAATCAGCCCCACATCGCGCAGAGTCTCAAGTTGCGAGACCGTTAACAGCCGATTGGTCCGGCCGGGATTGCCAGACGTAAACACCAACTCACCCGCTTTTGCGCCGTTGGCGCTGAAGGGGAAAAAATCTTTCACTATCGCTGGCTTGCCGTTTTCGTACGCACGTAACATCGAGGCATCAAGGTCGTAGCGCGGAAAGTTAAAGTTATCGGGATCACCACCAAAATTAGCGATTGCATCTTCGGGTGCCCAAACAAGGCGCAAATCCGAGAAGCGGTGGTATTTGTATAGGTGATATTGCCCGCCTTGGTAAAGGGTAACGACGCCACAACGAACCGTCGCTGCTTTATCGCCAACGCAATCGGCGGCCAGCTTGGCTTCAATTGAATTTTGTGCGTTTTTGTACGCTTCACCCGCCAGCCCTTTAGTGGCGGCGTTCACGGCTTTTGTGACATCCGTGATTTGTTCTAAACGGCTGGCTTCTGTGGCCGGGCATTGCATTTCTTCTTCGTTTTTACGGGCCAAAAAACCGTCTAACAAATAATTTTTCTTGGCACTCGAGATCTGCTGCAAACAACCCGCCACGCAGTGGTGGTTGGTCATGATCAAACCTTGGGGCGAAATAAATGAAGCCGAGCAGCCGCCCAAATTCACCGAGGCGCGCATGGCATGATCAACCCAGGCTTTATCGGGTGTGAATTGATAGTTGGCTTTCATGCCATCAACCGGCAAATTATCAAACGTCCACATGCCTTCTTCGGCTTGGGCGCTGAGTGAAAAAACTGATAACAGTGATGCGAACAAGAGCGAGGGTAGTCTTGCGTTCATAGCGCGGAATCCTTATGGGATGGGTAGGCTGGGAAAAATGAAATGAATTTGAATCAGAAACAAAAGTGAAATAGGGAAGCAGAATATAGCGCAAATCGCCGTGCGGCGTTTTAAGCTTGCTTTATTGAGCCGGTTTTTGCGTTTGCGTTTGCGTTTGTGTTTGTGTTTAAGTCTTAGTTTTTATCAATATCAGAGCCATTTTGCTTTCCATCCTATCGCCTAGCGTCCACGTCTTTGATAAACCGGATCAAGCCATTGAAATAGGTTGCCTGATCGTCGTACATCGACATATGGCTGCCAGTTGCACAATAGAGGTATCTCCCCTGCGGAAACGCGCTGGACATCCACTCCATATGCTTTGGATCCATCGTGTCGTAGCGGCCACCGATCACCAGTGTGGGGATGGCAATGCGGCTGAGATCACGGGTGCGATCCCAGTTTAATAGTTTGCCACTCGCACCAAGCTCGCTCGGTCCCTGCATCGGGATATAAATTTTTGTATTGAGGCGTTTGAACGCACGGTTTACCGGATCCGGCCACTGGTCGGGCGGCATTCGCAGGATGTGATACTGGTAATGATGCGGCATCAATAACTCCATGTAGCGCGGGTCTTCATATTTGCCCTTTGCTTCGAGCGCTTTGATTTCCGCCAACGCCTTTTGATCCATCGCGGGCATCAACACATTGTTGGCATAATCGTTATAAGCTGGGATGCTGGCCATCATATTGGAGATGATCATGCCCTTTAGATTTTGCTGGTACTTGAGTGCATATTCAATTGCCAAAATGCCACCCCACGAGTGGCCGAGCACATAAAAATTATCGCGATTTAGGCCAAGCGCCACACGCACTTGCTCGACCTCGTCGACAAATCGTGGGATTTCCCATAACGATGGCTCGTCGGGCTGATCGCTGAACGCGGAGCCGAGCTGGTCGTAGTAGTAATACTCAATACTGGCACCGGGGAAATAGCTATCGAACGCTTCAAAATATTCATGCGTCGCGGCAGGCCCGCCGTGCAGCAACAGCACCTTCATCGTTGGATTATTGCCGACACGCTTGGTCCAGACGTTAAACGTACCTTTCGGTGTGGTGATCGGTATCGGCTTGACGCCACCGCTCAAGATGTCGCTGCGATTAGTATTGTCAAAATACGCCGGGGCAGATGCTGATACGCGGTTGGCGGCAGGCGGAACGCTGCTGCATGCCGCGAGGAAGCCAGAAAGCAACCCGACCAGCGCAACGCGGAAGGATGCACTCAAATGATGTCTCATTATTTTTCCCGATCAAATTTAACAATGCGCAGACTAGCATTGGCGCTAAAATACTAACAATGACACGAGTCAGCTAGTCAGCTAACTAAATTGGCAGACTGTAAGTCCGAAAAATCAATGCATATCCTTGCAGATCATAAAAACGTCAGCACGCGGGGATTTCAGTCAGGATTTTGTATTCGCCCATTTGCACCACCCCAACCACCCTCGTCCGATATAACAATGCGCATAATAATAGCCACTCTGGCATGAAGCTCTACCGGTTGCTTGATTCTATACCTTGGGCACGAACGCATTTTGAGCGCAAGCTCGGGCTGACGCTGTTTGTCGCCTCGCAATTCACCCTCGTCATTTATGTCGCACTCAAATTTATCCACGGCAGCCCGCTCGAACCAGGTTTGGTGTTGATCCTGGGATGTTTTGGTCTGGGCACTTGGCTTGCCGCGTATGTGTTGATGCGGCTGCTTTTAGCACCGTTGGACCAGACCGCCACTGAACTGCGCAACCATTTAGAGCGGCGTGCGACCGTTAGCTTACCGGCGCAATATACCGATGTGGTTGGCCAGCTAATGCGCGATGCCAGTTATATCGCACGGCGCGCCCGCAAGGACGCGGACTATTTATTGCAGCACGGCGAGACCGATCCGCTCACCGGTTTTTATACCCGCAACAGCGGCAGGCGAAGGCTGGGAGAGGATGTCGCGCGCGCAGAGCGGCACGGAAGCTTGCTGCATTTTTCATACATCTCGCTCGATGGTCTCAACGAATACGCTGCTCAATACGGCAACGATGCAATCGATAATATCATCCGCCATGCCGCGTCAATGCTGCAGCACAATCTGCGCAAAACCGATTGGGTGGTGCGCTGGAGCGAACAGTTGTTTGCCGTCGGCTTTCAGGCGAACACGCAGGCGCACGAGACCATCGCGAGGCTGCAAAGCATTATCGAAAACAGCCCGTTTGAAATTGCGCCGGGCGTGATGATTGCACCGGTCGTTTGCTGTGGGGTCGGTATCTTTGCAAAAGGAGCAACGATCAACACGCTGCAAACGGCGGCAGCCGAGGCATTGCTAAAAGCGCAGGCAACGACGACACAAAACAATCCGCTGAGCCGAATTGTGATCGGCGAAGCGGTTGTCACCGTTGCAGACGAAGCGACTGTTTTTGGCGTTGAAGCCTAAGGTCCATTTCCCGCGTTCTTTCTGGCGCTCAGGCTCTTATTTGAGCGGCCATCTGCCCGGCCGTTTGCGCTTTTCGTTTGCGCTTTCGTTTGCGGTAATCTGCGCTTTCACCGATCATCATGATGCAGATGCCTCAACGTTTTCTATTATGGGTTATGGCGATCCCACCCAAGTTGAGTCACGCAGGCGCTCGTCCATCGCCTTGCCTGGGGCACATTGCTCAGAAAAGTACGGCGCTTGCATACCGCCGATTTTGCCGCGGTCTCGATACACGCCCAGATAATAATCGAGCGCGTTTTTGCGGGCAATGTCGTCGGAAACACCCAGCATTTTCGCCGCACGGTAGTTGCGTTGAACAGCTTGGCACTCGGTCAACGCTTCGTTAAGTTCGCCGCGCACATGCATGCTTTCATGCGTAAATAGATTGAGGCTGTTAAGCTCTTCACGGTTGGCGCGTTGCGGGTGCTTGCGGTAATTTTTGAGTGTATCGCACCATGGATATTGAATAACGATTTCACCCGTCTGCGGATTGGCGTGTCCTGCCGCCAGATAGTTGCTATCGAAAAACGAATCAAACACCGTGTTGCAGTGCACGCTCGCACGCTTGGAATCAGCCAACTCGGATGCTTTAGCGGCGAGAAAGCGTTCGAACCGCCAGAGGCTAAACGGCGGCCACGCGAATAACAATGCCAACACCGCCAGTGTCGCAACATAAGGAACCGAGATGGGCTCGGATTCAGGCCGATCAAAGCCAGAGGACGCCACAAAGCGCGAACGAAATTCGCGAAAAATGAGCCAGCAGAAAAATAGTGAGAGCAGAATCCAGAGCATTAGAGCGTCCTTGTAATCTCGTCCGCAACGGCTGGATTTTAACTTGAGACGGGTTTGGAATTCGCAAAACGACGATCATGGCGCGTCTGGCAAAGCATCCAACGCGCAACACCTCACAATATTAAACACTAGTTCTGGCGGGCTTTTTGGGGCATTTTAGGCTGAAATCGCGCCACAAATCTTGTGTTTTTCTCTTCTCGCGAAAAAAATGAACATTAGACCATGATGTTCACGCTTCTCGCGCGACATTGATTCGCGTTTAGCGCGCCTTTCGATGGCTAAAAGGTCGCGCACTGCCTACCAAACCACGCTACGATATAGGCAGCACATACAGGCACCACATACAGGCACAATATATAGACACAATACATAGGCACAACAATACCATCACAATAATTAAATACACTCGCGTGCACTGAACGATACAAATTGATCCTGATCGGCTTCAATTTCACATTCCTTAAACCGCCATGAAACAGAAAATTTGGGCGCTCATCGCTACCTGCGTTTGCCTCGTCTATTCAGTCAGTCCGTCGGCGGAGGTGCAATTGCCGAGCGTGGACGGCGAGGTTTCGCTGGCGGGGCAAATTGATTATTTTGAAGATAACACCGCCGCGATGACGCTGGATCAAGTTCGCGCCGAGCCTACCTTATTTAAGCGCTATCCGAATTCAAGCGACCTTATTTTTGGCTATTCAAAAAGTGCGTTTTGGTTGCGGCTAGAGCTCAATGCGCCGGCAATTGAATTGACAAGCGCGCCTCGTGATTGGCGTCTTGAACTCACTTATTCGCCGCTAAGCTATGTGGATGTCTTTGTCCCTGAATCAAACCTAAAAATGTCGAGCGGCCTGCTCGTGCCTTTCTCAAGCCGCCCTGTTGAACACCGCAACCATGTCTTTCCGCTGGCCTTTACACCCGGCCAGCACACGGTTTACATTCGAGTACTCACGCAAAGTTCGGTCACGATGCCAGTGCGCCTCAACAGCGCAAAAGCATTCAACGATGCGACGGTACAATCGTATCTGGTTCTGGGGCTTTACTATGGCCTGCTGTTCGGATTGGCTGCCTACAACCTGCTCTTGTTTTTATCGCTCCGTAGTGCGCCGTACGGCTACTACGTGGCCTGCGTGTTGGCATTGGCAAGCGGGGTTTCGGTGATGAACGGTTTAGGTCCGCAATATCTATGGCCCAACGCCGTGGGTTGGAATGCTTTCGCCTTGCCGATGTGCATTGTGACATCCGATTTTCTGGCGATTTTATTCACCCGAAGCTTGCTGCAAACGCAGATTGTGTTTCCGCGATTTGATCGGTTGTTGATTGCCTTTTCTGCGATATTGCTGGCAGCAATTGCTACCATGCCGTGGATTCCGCCCTACGCCTCGCATCCGGTGATGTCGGCCCTGACGTTGCCGACGCTATTCCTGTTGTTCGGTCTGGGCATCGCCTCGATGCGGCGCGGGGTTACCGGAGCGCTATATTACTTGATTGCGTGGTCGGCCTTACTCATCTGCGGCACTTTTGTCGTGATGCGCAACCTGGCATGGTTGCCGAATAATTTTTTCACACAATACGGCGTGCAATTGGGTTCAGCCATTGAAATGGTGCTGCTATCGTTTGCGTTGGCACAACGGTTTCATGAACTCAAACTCGAGAAAGAGGCGGCGCAAGCCGAGGCGCTCAACCTCGCACGCAAGAGCGAGCTTGAACTGGAAGCACGGGTCAATCGGCGCACTGCTGCGTTGGGCGAGGCCAACGCGCGGCTGGCCGAGAGCGAAGCGCAGCTGCGCACACTCGCGCATCACGATGGCCTGACTGGCTTAGCGAACCGTTTGCAATTTGACGCCCACTTAGGGGCAGCGCTGGCGCGTGCGCAGCGAATGCAACAGCCGCTGGGCTTGTTGGTGATCGACCTCGACGGCTTCAAAAACGTCAACGATCTGCACGGGCATGCCGTAGGTGATGCGCTACTGATAGAAGCCGCGCATAGGCTGAAACAAGCAATGCGCACAGAGGACTTGGTTGCCCGCATGGGTGGTGATGAATTTGTCGTGGTGCTCGAAGCGCCACAAACCACCGATAGCATCCGCAATATTGCGCAAAAATTATTACTGAGTCTAGAACGGCCGGTTCATGTCGATGCCATCGTGCTCAACATCAGTGGCAGCATTGGTGGCAGCATCGGCGGCACGATTCTCACCGATTCGAAAGAAGATGCCCTCTCCCTGAGCTTGATGCGCCAAGCCGATGCAGCCATGTATGCTGCAAAAGCAGCCGGACGCAGCCAGGTGCGATTACACGGTGAGGCGTAGCGTTGGTTGAGGGTGGGGGTGGGGGTTTGGACAGCGATTAGGTGAGCGCTAAAATCATAGAACTCTAGCACTGGCAAGGCGTTTGACGTCTTTTTACTTGAAACAGCGCTTTGCGCCTAGTGTTTCGTATCTCTATCAAACACAGTGCGACGTGGCATGGTGGGCACTACGGGCACAATGGGCGCTACGGGCACGATAGGCGCTATATCGAATTGTTGGCCGACGTGGCTGGATCGCCTTGCTGCATTAAAAAATCATCGCGAAGCGAATAAATGAATTTTTTGCCTTCAGAAATAGTGGCGTCTCGCCCCAAGTCCGGGCTTCTGGCCTCCAGAAAATCGGAATAGCCGAGGCGATCCCGGATGGCGGATTCTTCGGGTACAAAGAACGCCATGGACCACTTCGGAAATGATCGTTCGGCAATCGGCTGATCCCACCTCAGAATATTTTTCCGGTTGCGCCTGTCGGCAACAATCTTTTCGTACAGCGCAAAAATGTCTTTCTTATCGCCCTCCAACAGCTGGGTAAATTTTTGGCGATAATAGATGAGCATGCCCGTAATGCCCCACACGGCATTGTTGATCCGTGATTCTTCGAGGAGCGCAGCTAGCTCTATAACCGACATGTCCTCAGTGGCGACGCTGGAGTAGACGAGTTGATGTAATTGCATCAAATCAGTTTACACGCATCTCATTTCCCAACGGTTAAAAACTGTACGCGACAATAGCAAAAGGTGACGGCCAGCTAATAGATCAGGCGCGGTGGGGTTTTTCGCGTTTATCGAACGCAGCTCATGCAGAACATCGACGCAATCGCGTTTGGCGGGGGCGCCCGTTGCTTCGGGCTTCAGGCTTCAGACTTCAGACTTCGGGCCTCGGACTTCGGGCTCGGGGATCACCCGCCCATGGCAACCATCATTGGGTAGCCTTCTTGCTCGATAATTTTCCATTGAGGAAAGCAGCGATATTCTCATTGAGAAATTTTGCATCATCTGGATTTGATGCGGCGCCGGCGGTGTGCCCCCAGATGGAGGGAATTGGCAGCAGGATGGCTTTCGAAATGAATGCCGCCTCATAGCGGGCATCGGTCATTGGGAAGTAGAGATCCGTTTCGGAAGGCATATAGAGCAGGGGCACTTTGATGGCACGAAGTGCAGCTTCGAGATCACCGTTGAATGGCGGTGTGTCACCTATATTGTGGTTTTGCCAAGTTCGCATTTGCAGGATCAAGTCGTTGGTATCGGCACCGGGAATGAATCGCTTCCGGCGCTGGTCGATGACTTGTGCAAGCGTAGTGCCCGGCGGCGCGTTGTCTTTCCAGCGCTCAAGCCGCCACCACTCCTGAGAATAAAGCCAGCCAGTCCAAACCATCGCGAATGCCTCAAGCCCTTTTACCGGCGGGCTGGTGTAGTCACCGCCCTTGAAATTTTCATCGGCGGTTATTGCCGCGATCTGACCTTCGAGGCGCACAACGCCATGTCCGTGCGTCTTCGCTGTGCCGGCCGTGGCAACGATTCGATCCATGAAGTCGGGGTAGCTCACCGCCCATTGGAAAGCTTGTTGCGCCCCCATTGAAAAGCCAATCACCGCGCGAAGATGATTGATTTTCAATTCATCGGTGAGCAAGCGGTGAACGGCATGGACGTTGTCGCGCACGCTCATCAATGGAAAACGCGGCCCGTGCAGGGGTGCTGGAGTGTTGCTTGGCGATGACGATCGGCCGTTGCCAAATAGCTCTGTGGTGACGAGAAATAATTTGTTTGGATCAAGCGCCTTGCCAGGGCCGATCAGCCAACCATAGCCAGTAAATTTTGCCATGTAGTGGCTTGGCAGCAAGATCGCATTGTCGCCCGCCGCATTCAATTTTCCGTAGGTCCCGTAGGTGATGCGCGCGACCGGAAGTATTACGCCACTTTCCGTCTTGAAGTCTTTGATGATGAACTCATGCTGGACAGGTTCCACTGGCTGCACCGGCTGTGCCGTTGCGCCGACAATATACAGACTAAGTGCTGCGGCGAGCACCCACGCTGTGCGGCCCGCCGCGCTGAATCGGTGGTTATGTAATTGACCATGTAATCGGCGCACTTTTTCTACTCCCTTGATTTGTTGGTTTGATGCCCATTAGAATATTTATGCAATCTCATTTATACATTTATCACAAAGAATCGGCTGGAGATGCCCGTGGATACTAGGGTTTCAGCCTCTGGTCACGCCGCCCGAAACACCATTCGCCGGGCCAACATGCAGCTTAGCTCCAGCAGTTTTTCTTTCGCGTGGTAGATCACCAACACACGTCCGGGCGGTGATTCATCGACGCCGCGTGAAAGATCAAACCACGCGGTGGTTTCATTGAGCACCGTCAGCGGATAGTGGATGCCGGTGCCGAAAATACCGGTGAAGCAAATCGCATAGGTGCCATCGCGCTGCACGATCTCCGCCTTGCTGGCGATCGGTGCGCATTGGTAGTGGCCAGGTTTGGCGAACACCGTGGTCGCGGCGAATTTTACATTTGCGGACCGCTTTGATGCGACAGCTTGCATCGGCGTATAAAAATTCTCCGCGTTCATCGCGAGCATCAACGTCTTGCACGATGGATCCATAAACCGGATGGAAAGATGCCGATCATCGGTCGCGAATGTCTGTGCGTCGATTCGATAAAGCGGCGACCAGCTGAGATGCAAAAAGATCTGTGGCTGACCTTCGTGATAACGCAACTGAACCATCAGGCCCTGCTCGCGCGAAATGTATGAAGACACATCGGCAGACATGCTGGATGACATATCAGCGGACATGTGGGCAGACGTGTTGGCAGAAGCGTTGGCTGATGCGCGCGCACCTTGAACGCTGGCCGGGAAGTTGCCGCGCGCCAGTTTCTCGCCGGGCACATGCCAGACTGGGTCTATGCCGAGTGCTGCGGCAATTTCTTTGGCCAGCTGGCTCGGAAATTTCGCCAACGGTTCTTTTGCGTTCGTGCGATTCATGAATACGGCAATCGATACATCTTCCTTCACGAAATGGATCAAGGTCGAGCGCCAGCCGCGCAGCGCCCCCGCATGCGTGAACATCGACCGACCGGTCGTCGCGTTGACGACATGATTAATGCCCGACGCATACGACGCCGCTGCACCATCGCTGAACGGCGTGGTGACCAAAATATTGGCGACCCACGGCAAACCTAGCGCCTTCGGATCGCGCAGGCATGCGGCCCACTTCAGCAGATCTTCAACGGTGCTGACGATACCCGCCGAGGCGGCCCAGTGCAGCGCGTTTTCTTCCTCAACCCACGCGCCGTCGTGAAAGCGATAGCCGCGTGCGTCCCCCACCAACGGGCGGGCGGTATCGACGCCGAGATAAGTATCGTTCATACCAAGTGGCACAAAAATGTGTTTGGTGAATAAAGCCGCCACCGTCTCGCCAGTCACTGCCTCGAGAATTTGGCCGAGCATTTCAAAATTAGCATTGCAATATAGATTTTGGCTGCCCGGCGCAAACATACTTTGGGGCGCCAAGCGGTTCACCGCAATGCCATCCGCCAGCGTGAAGCGCTGCTCTGCGCGCGCGCCCATCATCATCGCCAACACCCACTGATCGCGCACGCCGGATTTGTTCTGCATTAGGTGGGCAACGGTGAGCGTTGAATCCAGCACCTTCGCCCAAGTCAAATAACGACTCGGGTGCGCATCGAGCGCGATGCGCCCTGCCCGCGCCTCACGCATCACCAGCGCACAGGCGAATTGCTTTGAGATCGAGCAAATGCGAAACGGGGTGGACGGCGCGAACGGAATTTTCGCATCGATATTCGCCAGCCCACGCCCACCGCGCCAGACCACGCGGCCGCCCTTGGCAATGCCGACGGCAACGCCGGGCTCATGCGTGGCGACAGCGCGGGCGAGGATGGTGTTTAGGGCGCGGGTTGTTTTGAGGGAGAGGGGCATTTGGAATTCTCGGATTGGGCAAGGAAGAGCGGGCAATGCAATTGAGCAGGTTCCGTTCTAACGCATTGGGCATTCATCCCTGAAAATGGAGTCCGGCGCCATTTGGGTGCTCACATTTTTTTAGGCTGGGCCTTTTGATACGATTGACTTTCAATTGCAACAGCTTGAAAGGTAGCGGTAAAAGCATCACTTTCACCGCAGATTGAATTAACAACCAGATAGGGCGTTTGCTCAACAATTTCCCTGGCCTCGCGCAACATCTTAGTCGCGTCATCCTTCTGTCCCCTCAAAAGCAATGCAGCCCACTTTCTGTAAAGAGCTGCAGCTAGCGTTTGTCGCCCAACACCATAGTTCATAATGTTAAGTGCCTGCTTAGACTGATTGATTGCAGCCTCGTAGTTGTCGCGGTTGCAAAGCAAAAATTGTGCATAGTTACCGTAATTCCAAGCAGCATAGGGCTCCCGGGCAATCATTTTTTGGTAGGTCGCGTCCGCTAATTCCCATTGGCTTGTGCGTTTGTAAAATTTGATAAGCCCCTCAAACGCGGCAGCCGTCGCTTTCGGGTTCGCAGATTTATTTGCCAACACCTTTTCATAGCGCCTCGCAGCTTCTTGCTAATTTCCTTCGTCAATCAAGACATCCGCCCAGTTATTCTGCAACCAAGGATCATTCGTACCGATCTTGTCCGCTTTCGCTAGCGCTAGCTTCGCGTCAACTGGCCTTTTCATCAACCGGTATAAATGCCCTGCCAGCACGTAAGCTTCTGCATACTTGGGCTTGATATCAATCGCCTTTTTCAATGAAGACTCTGCCGCTTCGAGGCTGCCAGCTTCAAATTGCGACGAACTCACATGTCCGCTCATAATGAAGTATCGCGCCATCTCCCGATATGCGACGAAATCGCGCGGGTCCTGTTTTATCGCTGCCTCAAGGATTCTGCGTGCCTCCATAAGTTCTCCGGAGTCACCACGATAGCCATCCAATAAATCGCGAGCCTTCACAACGCTTTTGGCACTACTGACAGTTGCATTCGGGGCGCTCTGTTTTGCCATTGGGGCTGTCTCTTTAGCCTGCACATAACCGCTGGTAGTTAATAAAAACAAAAATATAGTCAATAAATAACGCACTCAAATCTCCTCAAAAACTAATATCGAATTGGCGTCGTTGAATGCTTTTACAAGTTGTATCGCGCCACGCGCTCTTTTTGTCCCGCTTTTTCTCGCTTGTTCCTTATTTTTTCTTGGTGCTAACTTCTTTGCTTTTTCGAAAAAAAGGGCGCCGATTAGCGCCCTTTTCGGCTTGATTTTTCTAAAATCAATCCCAACTCAAAGCCCCACCCGTCTGATACTCAGTCACTCTAGTCTCAAAGAAATTTTTCTCTTTCTTCAAGTCAATCAACTCGGACATCCACGGAAATGGATTGGTCGCACCGGGATAGAGCACATCCAAGCCGACCTGTTGCGCACGACGGTTGGCGATGAAGCGGAGGTATTCTTTGAACATGGCGGCGTTGAGGCCCAGCACGCCGCGGGGCATGGTGTCTTCGGCATACGCATACTCTAGCTCGACGCCTTGGCGCATGAGGGCTTCGATTTCTTTCTTGAATTCGTTGGTCCAGAGTTGCGGGTTTTCGAGCTTGATGGTGTTGACTAAATCGATGCCGAAATTGCAGTGCATGGATTCGTCGCGCAAGATGTATTGGTACTGCTCTGCAGCACCGGTCATTTTATTTTGACGGCCGAGGGCCAAAATTTGGACGAAGCCAACGTAGAAAAACAAGCCTTCCATGATGCAGCTAAATACGATGAGGGACTTCAATAATTTCTGGTCGTTTTCAAACGTGCCGGTTTTAAAATTGGGGTCAGACAAGGTATCGATAAACGGGATCAGGAAACGATCTTTATCACGGATGCATTTGACTTCGTTGTAGGCGTTGAAAATTTCGGCTTCGTCCAGGCCCAAGCTTTCGGCAATGTACTGGTAGGCGTGGGTGTGGATGGCTTCTTCAAACGCTTGGCGCAGCAGGTATTGGCGGCACTCAGGCGCGGTGATGTGGCGGTACGTGCCGAGCACGATGTTGTTGGCCGCGAGTGAATCGGCGGTGACGAAAAAGCCTAGGTTACGTTTGATCAGCAAGCGCTCGTCGTCGGTCAGACCGTTCGGGTCTTTCCAGGTGGCGATGTCGCGGTTCATGTTTACTTCTTGCGGCATCCAGTGGTTTGCGCAACCGGCTAAATATTTGTCCCACGCCCATTTGTATTTAAACGGGACTAACTGGTTGACGTCGGTTTTGGCGTTGATGACGCGTTTATCTTCGGCGCGGACGCGGTTGAAACGCGCATCCATGCTGGCGGTTTCGGCAGTCATGTCGGCCGGTTTTTCTGACTTGTTAGCAGAAAGCGCATCCACCGCATAATCTGCCGCAAATTCACGGGCGAGAATGCCGGTGGCCATGTGGGCCCGGGCCGCTAGGTTGTTGTACGTTGCATCGGCGCGTGCCGGTGGCATCGTCGCTGCGGGCGTCGGTGTTGGCAAGGTGGCGGAAGGTGTGTCATCCCAAGTTAAAGACATTTGTGGCTCCTGTTGTTTTAGATAGGTCTGTTTTGGGAAACTGTTAGCGACGGTGAATGTTGCTAACAATTTCCGGTGGCCGCAGCTTGGTGCTTATAAAACGGTTGAAGCTAAAGCATCGGCGTTGCTATTTACTACATTGTTTACGGCTCTGTTCACTGCTTTGTTCACTGCTTTATTTAAGGCATCGATTACGGCATTGTTGTTACGTTCTAAAATTATTAAGCCATTGGTGGGATACGTAGCACTTGGCCGGGATAGATTTTGTCGGGGTGGCTTAACATCGGTTTATTGGCTTCAAAAATGAGCATGTATTTGTTTGGATCGCCATAGGCGGCTTTGGAAATTTTGCTTAAATTATCGCCACTCACGACCTCGTGATAGGTTGATTCATCGGCTGGCTCGGCGACTTCCATTTTGTCATTCACGGTGCTGACACCGGTCACATTGCCGCAGCAGAGCAGAATTTTTTCTTTCGTTTCTTGGGTATCTGCAACACCGTAAACATTGACCGTGCCCGTCGCGCCATCGAAAGCAACATCGAGCGCATTTGCATCCAAAGGCTGCGCGCGGATGTTGTTGACGATGGCCTCGGATGCTAACGTGTTCTGGGCTTCGGCGGCCGCTTTTAAAGCTTCATCATCAGGCGCGGCAGCAGCGGCTTCGCTCGCGGCTTCTGCATCTTGGTGGTGAAACAATTTTTCACCGGCGGTTTTCAAAAAACTCATCAGACCCATACAATTTCCTTTTGATTATGTCCACCAAAGCGTCGCAACCATTTGCGGACGCACCGAACATTATCTTTTTAGTTTGCGACGCCGTAATTTGCAACCCTAAGTCGTGCACCGTAAGTCGTATCAGCCAAGCTACCAAAGTTGTCATAAAAAACCGGCGCAGCAACGGCCTCACGCATCCGCTTGATCGCCAACACGCAATCACCGCGGCGTTTATAGCCTTCTGCGGCGGTCGCTAATTTGGCACCATTGGGTGCGGCTAAATACCAGCGCCAATCGTTACGAATATCTTGATAAAGATGGAAGACCATGCTGCCTCCTTGGGTTTGTTGCGGTGGACTTGTTCCGTGCTGCCTGCTGCTTACTGGTTGCTGGGTGCTGCTGGTTGCTGGCTGCTGGTTGCCTGTTACTTGCTAGCTCTTACTTAATACTTTTTAACTGTTGCCGGTTACTTATTGCTCATTGCCGACAACGATCACTATTTTTGATCGCATCGACCGCGAAAATATTTAGAATCCTGCATCCAACGGGTAGCCACTTTCTGGCCTGAACCGATGCCCCCCCATTTTCGAAGGGGTGGGTTGGGGCGGTGGCTTGGTATTGCTTGGTTAGTGTTGTCGAAAAAATCCGGGCATTTGTAATAACTCGGTGTTCATCAGGCTGGTTACATTTTCTAGCACGATGGCTTGTTCCGATCCCTTGACTTGCGAGATCGTGTCCAAGCAGGCATCTTTATCGCGGTAGCCGTGACCGGAGTCGGCAATTTTCTTGCCTTCGTCACTGCTTAGCTGCCAACGCCATTCGAGCCGTACATCCTGAAAAATATGAAATTGCATCTTTGGTCCTTTTCAGTGGTGTTAAAAAATGTTGTCGGTTATTTTTACTACATGCGATCAAAATTTCGCGGCCGGTACAGGTCGCGATTATTCCGAGCTTATTCCGAAACTATTGGCAGGCCTCGCATTCCGGGTTGTCGATGGAGCAAAACTTTGCGCCTTCAGCAAAACCGTCACCCGCGCCGTCGCCGAATGCTGCTGCCGCTGCCAATCCGGACACGCCAAATGCGTTCGAGCCATTGCCGGCAGCACTCATCGCGCCCATCCCGGTGGCGACCATGCCGCCGCTAACAGGAACGGCATTTAATTCACCGCCACGGCCAGTGGATTTCTCAGCCGAGGTCGCAGCCAAGGTGCGCAGGTAATAGGTGGTTTTAAGGCCGCGCAGCCATGCGAACTTATAGGTGTCGTCAAGCTTCTTGCCCGATGCGCCGGCCATGTAAATATTCAAGCTCTGCGCTTGGTCGATCCATTTTTGGCGGCGTGATGCGGCCTCAATCACCCAGGTCGTATCAACTTCAAACGCGGTCGCATATAGCTCGCGCAATTCAGCCGGGATACGGTCAATTTTGCCCAACGAGCCGTCAAAATATTTGATGTCGGCGATCATGACTTCATCCCACAAGCCGCGTGATTTCAAATCACGCACCAAGTAATCGTTCACCACCGTGAATTCACCGGAGAGGTTCGATTTCACGTACAGGTTTTGATACGTTGGCTCAATACAGGCGGAGACACCGATGATGTTAGAAATGGTCGCCGTCGGTGCAATAGCCACGCAGTTGGAATTACGCATGCCGTATTGCTTGACACGGGCGCGCAGGCTATCCCAATTCATGGCGCTCGACATATCGACTTCAACATAGCCGCCGCGCTCTTCTTTCAACAGCGCTACGGAATCTTGCGGCAAAATACCTCGATCCCACAGCGAGCCTTGGTAACTTGAGTAGCGGCCACGCTCTTCAGCCAGTTCGGTTGATGCCCAGTAAGCGTAATAGCAAACGGCTTCCATCGAGGTATCGGCAAATTCAACCGCGGGCTGCGATGCATACGGCACGCGCAGCTCATGCAAGCAATCTTGAAAGCCCATGATGCCCAAGCCAACCGGACGATGGCGCAAGTTGGAATCACGCGCTTTTTTGACGGCGTAATAGTTGATATCGATAACGTTATCCAACATCCGCATGGCGGTAGTGATGGTGGATTTCAGTTTGGCGTGATCAAGTGTTTTCACACCGTCTGCGCCCGTGATCATATGCTGTACCAAATTCACCGAACCCAAATTACAGACCGCGATTTCGCTATCGTTGGTGTTGAGCGTGATCTCGGTACAAAGATTTG
The DNA here is from genome assembly GCA_038206765.1 of Burkholderiales bacterium. GTDB lineage: Bacteria > Pseudomonadota > Gammaproteobacteria > Burkholderiales > Usitatibacteraceae > UKL13-2. The sequence goes on from JBBRAM010000001.1 coordinate 84,080, forward strand.
ATGAATGCACCACGCCAACATGGTTTTGCGGCGAGCGGATGTTGCACGGATCTTTGAACGTGATCCACGGATGGCCGGTCTCAAACAACATCGAGAGCATCTTGCGCCATAGCGACAAGGCTGGCACAGTTTTGAATAATTTCAATTCGCCGCGTGCCGCTTTTTCTTCGTAGCGCACATAGGCCTCTTCAAACACTTTACCGAATTTGTCGTGCAAATCGATTGCGTCGGATGGCGAGAACAATGTCCAGTTTGCGCCTTCCATCACCCGCTTCATGAATAAATCAGGAATCCAATTTGCGGTGTTCATATCGTGTGTGCGGCGGCGATCATCGCCGGTGTTTTTTCGCAACTCTAAAAACTCTTCGATGTCCAAATGCCATGTTTCAAGATACGCACAGACCGCGCCCTTGCGTTTGCCACCTTGGTTGACGGCGACGGCGGTGTCATTAACGACCTTTAAGAACGGCACCACGCCTTGTGATTTGCCGTTCGTGCCTTTGATGCGGCTTCCGAGTGCGCGCACCGGTGTCCAATCATTGCCCAAGCCACCGGCAAATTTGGAGAGCAGCGCGTTTTCTTTCAGCGCTTCATAGATGCCGTCGAGATCATCGGCTACCGTCGTGAGATAGCAAGAAGACAACTGCGAGCGACGGGTGCCGGAATTAAAGAGTGTGGGTGTGGACGACATGAAATCAAAAGTTGATAACACGTTATAAAACTCAATGGCACGCGCTTCGCGATTCACTTCGTTCAACGCCAGTCCCATCGCGACACGCATGTAAAACGCCTGCGGCAATTCAATTCGGGCTTCGTCAATGTGCAAAAAATAACGATCGTACAAGGTTTGCAAACCGAGGTACGTAAACTGGCCGTCGCGCTCGGGGTTCAGCGCCGCACCAAGTTTTTTTAGGTCGTATTGCGCGAGGCGTTCGTCTAACAATTCTGCGGCAATACCCTTCTTGATGAAGGTCGGGAAATATTCAGCATAGCGTGTGGCCATATCGGCTTGCACGGTTTCCTCACCCAACACCTCTTTACGAATCGTGTGCATCAGTAAACGCGACGTGACTTTGGTGTAAGCCGGGTCTTTTTCGATTAGCGTGCGGGCGGCCAAGGTAGCGGCTTTGAATACTTCGTCTGCCGGTACGCCGTCGTACAAGTCTTTGAGCGTCGCTTCAAAAATACCGTTTGGCTCAACGAATTCGCCCAAGCCCGCGCAGGCGGTTTGGATCACACCAAACAGGAAATCGGTATCAAGCGGGATTTTTTTGCCATCCACTGTAACGTTAAGTGCAGCGGCCGCAACGGCTGGCGCTTTGGCCTTCGCTTGGGCGCGTTCCATGTTGCGCTTTTCGCGATACAACACATACGAACGGGCAACTTCATGGGCGCCACCGCGCATCAGCGCCAATTCAACCTGATCCTGAATTTCTTCAATGTGGAAAGTGCCGCCAGACGGTTTGAACCGCAGCAGCGCGGCGACCACGGATTGGGTCAGCTCACGCACTTGATCGCGCATCCGTGCGCTGGCGGCCTCGTGGCCGCCGTTGACGGCGAGGAAAGCCTTGGTCAGGGCGATCGCAATCTTGTCCGGCGCGAACGGTCCAATGGAGCCATTACGACGGATGATTTTGTAGGCAGAATATGTCGATTCGGCGGAATCGTTTGAACTGGAATTTTGTGCGGTCATGAGGTGATTACTGAATACGGGATTCGCCGTCGCAATGTCGGATGCCTGTCGCATGGGTGTGTCTCCTAATAATTACTTTTTTGGTTTTGAATACAAAGGCTTGTTTTATCTGTTTCGCCAGCAACCGACCTGATTAGCACTTCCAACCAACGCAAATCGGTGGAGCTCTCTGGCGAAACAGGTTTGCGCGGCAAGGTGATTTTGGAGCACCTAGCCAAGCAACTCTGTCGAGCACGCGTTAAATTGAGGCAATGCACCTGAAAATGAGCCAACATTCCAGAGTTATCCACAACCTATCCACCGTGCGTCCCAACCTTATCAACCTAGTTAGGAACAGAAATATCCACAACTGACACAATATCTTGTGTCAGAACGGGCAGAACACACTATATCGTGCGCTTTCAGGAAAATGCAACTGTAATTTATTTATATGAATTTGTTGAATAAAAACAAGCACTTCAAGCATGCAAAGTGAGCCGAAAAAGCGCTCGGCGTTAAAGTGTTTTATGAAGAACGAAAGGAGCCTGAAATGACGCGCTTTTCCAGCCAAAAAATCGTGGCAAGCCGCACCGGTGCTCGTGTTCGGGCGAAAGTTGGCCCGCTTTTTTGCTCGGCAAATCGGTATTGCGCGGTTGCTTTCGCCTGCTATGGCCTGCTATGGCCTTCACGCGAGCGCTTCCGCTGTCACTTCCGGGAGGCTTCGGGGACGCTTCGGGGGCGCTTGGGGGCCGCTTGGGGGGGCGCTTTAGGAAACGCTTACCGAGGCATTTATCGAAGCACTTTTTCGACTGCGTTGCGGCACCATTGATTCGCTCAACAACTGAGGCTCATTAATTATTCAATTCCCAAGCGATCTAAGCGATAGCGGAGCGAGCGAAACGTGATCCCCAGCACCTTGGCCGCAGCAGTCTTGTTAAACCGCGTGGCTTCAAGCGCTTTCATGATCTGTTGACGCTCGATTTGGTCAAGGTATTCATGCAGCGGCAGCGTGCGCTCGCCCGATAAATTGGCTGCCCCGGTGCTGGTGGTGTCGCGGGCCTCGGTTAAGTACAAATCAGCCTCATGAATCACCTTACCGTCGCACAGCGCTAAAGAGCGTTCCAAAATATTTTCCAGCTCGCGCACATTGCCGGGATAGTCGTAATCCATGAGCGCATTGAGGGCATTTTTGGTCAATTCCGGCACCGGCATTTGCATCTGCGCGGCGAGTTTTTCCAACACTTGCTGGATCATCAGCGGGATGTCTTCGGGAATCTCCCGCAGGCTCGGCATTTTCAGTTCGATAACGTTCAGACGATAAAACAAATCCTGCCGAAACTCACCGGCAGCAACCTTATCGCTTAAATTTTTATGGGTTGCCGAAATGATGCGGAAATCCACCGGCGCTTCGGATGTTTCGCCGAGTTTTCGCACCTTCTTTTCTTGAATAACCCGCAGCAGTTTGACCTGCATCAGCAGCGGCAAATCACCGACTTCATCCAAAAATAAGGTGCCACCATCGGCCGCATGTAAGAAACCGTTCTTATCCGAATCCGCGCCAGTGAAGGCGCCCTTTTTGTAACCGAAAAATTCGCTTTCCATTAAGTTTTCCGGGATCGCACCACAGTTCACGGCCACGAATTCGGCATCACGCCTTGCCGAGCCAGAGTGAATTAATCGTGCAGCCACCTCTTTGCCACTTCCCGATTCACCAGCGATATAAACCGGCGCCTGGCTACGCGCTAATTTGCCAATCATCTCGCGGGCTTTGGCAATCGGCGCGGATTCACCCAGCAGGCGCGGCCCGCCGGGGGTAATGTTGGTGTTGGTGTTGGCGGCTGGTGATGATTGTGCAGCAACTTTTTCGCCATGCTGGGCTGATTTGCGGCCGCGATCACCCGGGATCGCTAACGACCCCGACGCGCCCGATGCATTGGGCAAATTTAACGCGGATGTGATCACTTCCCGCAATTGCTTTAACTGAATCGGCTTGGAGATGTAATCAAAAGCGCCCGCTTTGAGTGCGGCCACGGCGTTCTCGGTGCTGCCGTAGGCGGTAATCACAGCCACCGGCGTGTTGCCGTGATGCGCGGCGATATGTTGCAACACCGTCAACCCATCACCATCGGGCAAACGCATATCAGTCAGGCATAAATCGTAGTTTCGCTCGGCAAGCCTCGCGAAAGCATGCTCACAGGTGGCGGCGGTATCGGCCTCGATGCCCATACGCATCAGCGTCAGCACTAACAATTCGCGGATATCCGCTTCATCATCAACAATTAATACGTGTTTGGCAGCCATGGTGGTTTTGTATTCCCTGTCTTAAATTTTGAGCTTCATCAATCTGGATCGGGGCCATGGTTGTTGATCGCGCTTATTCGCCACACACTAGCGAGCGCAATGATCAGCATTACAGGTTCAAGCGCCATTCATCGTAATGCGAAAACACGCGCCACGATTTGCTGCTGCGCGCGCATTCGCCAAATATTCAATCCGTGCGCCGTTTACTTCCGATAGCTCCTGCGCAATATACAACCCCAGACCAGTACCTTGGCTATCGGTAGTAAAAAATGGTTCAAACAAATGCGCCATTGCATCGACTGCTACGCCCGGCCCGTCGTCCTCAACACTGAGCCACATCATGTCCGGCACGTTGGTTTTTGTGCTCGCATTCACGGGGACACTTTGCACGTTAATTTTTACACTTCCGGTCAATCCCTGGCTATGCCGACAGGCATTGCGCGTTAGATTCCATACAACCTGGTCAAGATGACTACGGTCAAACACGATCCGGCGCGTGGTGCCAAGCTCGACGGCAATCACCTTGGGGTCAATTTTTTCATTCCCACAAAAATCACGCACGAATTGTTCAAGATAAGCCGCCACATCAATGGGCTCCGGATGCGCGCGATCACGTCGATTCAAATACAGCACCTCTTGCACCATGCGATCCAACCGATGCGCGTTCTGCTCAATAATTGTCAGCAACCGAGCATCGGCCTCGCTGCGCCCAACATCTTCTTTTAACAATTCTGCGGCATGATTAATGCTCGACAGCGGGTTGCGGATTTCATGCGCAATCGAGGCCGTTAAGCGCCCCAGCGCGACCAATTTCATTTGCTGCGCCTGTGCACGCACGCGACCGGCATCTTCTAAAAAAACGACGGTTGGCGCGGGCGTTTTATCGCCAATCGCCAAAAATCTAACCTGATAGTCTTTTTGCGTTGTCACATCGCGCATCATCGGGAACACTCTGGTTCGGGATTGATCGCGCCGCCAATTTTCCAGCAGCACCGCAAGCTGCGGCGCGGCACCCGCAAGCGCCAAGCCGGTGGCATTTTGCAAGCCCCCTACCATGGCCGCGCTTTGCGGATTGTGTTGGCGGATCACGCCGCGCTCATCGACGACGACGAAACCATCTTGCATATCGCGAATCACGAGCTCGTTAATTTGCGCTAAATTGGCTAAATCGATCCCGCGTGCCTCGGCAATTTTCTCCGCGCCGCTGGCATATTTGGCGAGTGTATAGCCCAAGCCCGCCACGACAAAAAACGTTGCTGCCAGCAGGCCAGCCGGCACAAAATCATTGGCTGCACCATCAAGATATAACAGCTGCCAACTTTGTTCGAGTAGCACCGCTAACGCCGCCAACGCCGCATGAAAAAACGCCATGCGCCCGCGCGACACCAACGCCGCAGCCGCCAGCGTGATCAGCAGAAAAAGCCCGATGCCGCTCTTGATGCCGCCAGACGCGTGCATCAACAACGTGACGCCAATCACGTCGGCCACCACTTGCGCGGTGAGGTGCATCGCGGGTGCGCCGGGCATGCGCATCTGTGCTGTCACCAACATACCGGCTCCCACCGCAAAATACGCCGCAATGACGGCCGCAGCCATCACCAGTGATATTGCGCCGCCGACTTGAAACCGGTGAAATCCCCAGTAGGAGCCGGCCAAGATCAGCAGGATCACCAGACGATAAATGCAAAATGAGACGAGCGATTGCCAAAGCTTGTCCTGGTTTTGCTGAGCGCGTTCGCCAATATCGTTTGGTCTCGCCTCATCTTGGGGCTCGCGAGGCGCGGGCCCGATCGTTTGAATGGCTTGCTCGGCCGGTTTCAGCGCTGATGCGTCCGCTTCGTTCATTTAGTCGCAGACTGGGGACGATGCGCACAACGCGCAGGATCGCGACAACTCACCAGTGCGTTCACCCGTACACTATCCGACACCGGCATAAACACGCCGCAGGCTGAGCAAGCGACCATGCGCTCAGGTGCCACCGCATTACCTGCCTGTGCGTCCTCGCCGGATTTGGCGGTCGGCGCGCGGCCGCCATCGGCAGACTCTTCGCGCCCATTGCTGTCGCTGCCATTACGGTTGGGCGGCTTAGCGTTTTTCTTAAACAGAACCCACGTAATGGCTGCGATGAGCAGCATGAAGATGATTTTGCCCATCTACTGCCTCGATCAAAAATGACACTACGAATGTGTCGATAGCAATATGCTAACCGAGTTGCGATGATTTTCGGCACCGCGCCGAATTTGTCGCAATTGGGCCCGTTGGCGAACCAGCCGCCGGTGTCGCGGCTGAAGATTCAAAACGGGCGCTATTTTTCAACAAACGCCCGCTCGATCACAAAATGCCCCGGCGTATTCATATGACCTTCAACAAAGCCGCGTTTGACGAGCAAATCTTTGGAATCTTTGAGCATTTCCGGGCTACCGCAAATCATGATTCGGTCATGCTCGATATCAAGACGCGGCAAGCCAAGATCATCCATCAGTTTGCCAGAATCCATGAGCGTCGTGACCCGACCCTGATTGCGGAACGGCTCACGGGTCACGGTTGGATAATAGAGCAATTTTTCGCGCACCATTTCGCCAAAAAATTCGTTTTGGGGGAGCTCGGTGGTGATCAGATCGTTGTAGGCCAATTCAGCTACGCTGCGGCAACCATGAACCAGCACAACTTTTTCAAAATGTTCATAGGTTTCCGGGTCTTTGATGACGCTCATAAAAGGCGCCATGCCGGTTCCCGTCGAGAGCAAATAAAGCGTTCTGCCGGGTAGCAGATTTGCCAAGATTAAGGTGCCGACGGCTTTGCTATTCACCAACAGCGTATCGCCAACTTTTAGATATTGCAGGCGTGATGTCAACGGGCCGTTCTGCACTTTGATCGAGAAAAACTCCAGATTTTCTTCGTAATTCGCGCTAACCATGCTGTATGCCCGCAGCAGCGGTTTACCGTCGACCTCGATGCCGATCATCGTGAATTGGCCGTTGAGGAACCGAAACGAAGGATCCCGGGTGGTCGTGAAACTGAACAGGTTATCGGTCCAGTGGTGAACGCTCAAGACGCGTTCGTGAAAGTGCGCAGCCATATTGTTCTACTTTGCAAATGCTAAAAATGTGAAAAAAGTTATTAGATTATAAAAAATCGGTCTAACAAAAACCCATCATAAAAAAGCCTGTGCAACGCACAGGCTCAACTTAAAACTTGCGAAATTTTGCTTAGCGCCCTGCGTCGCCCGCTCTACAGGTGCGCCGATAACTAAAATTTACGTTCAATCGCAAATATACACAATTGTAACAAGGCATCGCGATAAACGGAATCGGGTAGATGCGAAATCGCATCCGCGGCCAGCTTGGCTTCAGCGCGTGCCGCATCGCGCGCGTAGTCGACCGCACCAGTGGCTCGAATAGCCGACATCACCGCCTCCATGGTCGCGTCTTGGTCAGTTTCGTCAACCGTATCGCCCTGCTCAATTGCGCGGCGAATCAACGCCCGCTGCGCTTCGGTTCCCTCACGCATGGCGAAGATAAGCGGTAGTGTGGGCTTACCTTCCGCCAAATCATCACCGACGTTTTTGCCTGTTTCCGAGACATCGCCTGAATAATCCAACACATCATCGATTAACTGAAACGCGGTGCCAATATGCGTGCCGTAATCGGACAATGCAGCTTCATCCTTGGCCGTCGCGTTGCCTAAAATTGCACCCACACGGCAGGCCGCTTCAAACAATTTGGCGGTTTTATAGCGCACCACGCGCAGATAATTCTCTTCGTCAATGTCAGCATCCCGGACATTCATGAGCTGCAACACTTCGCCCTCAGAAATAATATTGGTGGCTTCTGCCATCACGCCCATCACCCGCACCGATCCAACTTCGACCATCATTTGAAAGGCACGTGAATACAAAAAATCGCCGACCAGCACGCTCGCTGCATTGCCGAAGGTGGCATTGGCGGTATCGCGGCCACGACGCAAATCGGACTCGTCCACCACATCGTCATGCAGCAACGTGGCAGTGTGGATAAACTCAATCACCGCGGCCATCTCATGGGTTTTCGCCTTGCTTGCACCAAACAAATTGCCGATCAGCGCCACGAGCGCCGGGCGCAGCCGCTTGCCGCCCGCGCCAATGATGTATTCCGAAATTTGATTTATGAGCACCACCTCCGATTTCAGTCGGGCGCGGATGACGGCATCAACAGCGTCCATATCGGCTGCAACAGCTTCGCGAAACGCCTCAAAACTGGCGGCGCTGGAAACGGCGGCGGCAGGGCGTGTCGCAGCTGAGTGCGCGTCTAAGTCAGTGGATACGATATTCATTCGATGTGTGAAAACCTAAAACAGCGCGTCAAAAATAAATTCAGAATAAGCTCAAAAAAATAACCGAGGGAGCCCCAATTAAAGACCAAAAACCAAGCTAAGCCTCTGTTTTAAGCCGATTATTTGGATTGACGGGGAAGCGCGACGCTCGTATAATAGCCGGTTCACTCAATGAAAAACCAGCGGAGCAACATGAAAACGCGTTCGGTTGGGTGAATTAACGTAACTATTTTAGGAGTTTAACCATGTATGCGGTCATAAAAACCGGCGGGAAGCAGTATCGCGTCCAAGCTGGTGAAAAAATCAAAATAGAACAGATACCGGCAGACGTGGGCTCGCAGATCGTCCTTGATGAAGTATTGATGGTTGGCACGGGTGAAACCGTAACAATTGGCAAACCTCTCGTGGCGGGTGCGCAAGTCTCGGCTACCGTTGTCTCCCAGGGTCGTGCTGACAAAGTACGCATTTTCAAAATGCGTCGTCGTAAGCATTATCAAAAACGTCAGGGTCACCGTCAGAATTACACCGAGATTCAAATCGGTACAATTACTGCCTAAGACTAAGGAGAACAGACAATGGCACATAAAAAAGCAGGCGGCAGTTCACGTAACGGCCGCGACTCAGAATCGAAACGTCTAGGCGTCAAAGCCTACGGTGGAGAATTAATCCCAGCGGGTTCTATTATCGTGCGTCAGCGCGGTACCGAATTCCATGCGGGTGAATTCGTCGGCATGGGCAAGGATCACACCTTGTTCGCGCTAAAAACCGGCAAGGTATTATTCGCTGTCAAAGGCGCTCAAAAGCGCCGTACCGTCAGCATTTTGCCCGCTTAATTTCGCAGGCTCTCTGCGGTATTTCGCAGACCATAGAGGCCCCGAAGAGTCATCTTCGGGGCCTTTTGTTTTCTGTTACCGTTCCCTCTCCTGCTTTCGTTCCTAAGTACTCAAATAAGTAAAATAATGCCATGAAATTCATTGACGAAGCCCGTATCGAAGTCCACGCCGGCAAAGGCGGCAACGGCTCAGCCTCAATGCGCCGCGAAAAATTTATTGCCTTCGGCGGCCCCGACGGCGGTGATGGCGGCGTCGGCGGCTCGATTTACGTAATCGCCGATGTCAATATCAACACGCTGGTTGATTACCGATTCGCCCGTATTTTTCGTGCCAAGCACGGCGAACCGGGTCGCGGCGCGGGTTGCACGGGGGCGGGGGCGGATGAGATCGTGCTGCGGGTGCCGATTGGCACGGTGGTGAAGGACCTAACGACAGAAGAAATCATCGCCGATTTAACCCATGACAAAGAAAAAATATTGATCGCCAAAGGCGGGCGCGGCGGCTTGGGTAACCAACATTTTAAATCGAGCACCAACCGCGCGCCGCGCCAGACCACGCAGGGCACAGAGGGAGAAACCAAGGAAATTCATTTCGAGTTGAAAGTGTTGGCGGACGTTGGCTTGCTGGGTATGCCGAACGCCGGCAAGTCGACTTTTATTCGTTCGGTTTCCGCAGCGCGCCCAAAAGTGGCTGATTATCCGTTCACCACGCTGCACCCCAATTTGGGTGTGGTTCGCGTCTCGGACAACAAAAGCTTTGTGATCGCGGACGTGCCCGGGTTGATCGAGGGTGCGGCCGAGGGTGCGGGCTTGGGTATTCAATTTTTGAAGCATTTGCAACGCACGCATTTGCTGCTGCATTTGCTCGATATTGCGCCGTTTGATGAGTCGGTTGATCCGGTTAAATCAGTCACGGGTGAGGCAAAAGCGATTGTCAACGAGCTAAAAAAATACGATCAATCACTGTTCGATAAGCCACGTTGGTTGGTGCTCAATAAATCTGATTTGTTGGCGCCCGAGGAAGCAGATCGGCGTGTCAAAGCAATTATCAAAGCGCTGAAGTGGAAAGGCCCGCATTTCATTATTTCGGCAATATACGGCGACGGCACCGCGAAACTAACATTTGCGATTATGGAACACGTCGATGCGTTTAAGCAGCAGGCGATTGCCGAAGCGACTGCGGCGGCAGAAGCCAAAGCCGAGCCGGCCCCGACACTTGAGAATCGATTGCGCCGAAAGCCGAAAATCTAGTCTTGGCGGTGTGTTTCAGGCATTCGTTGTTAAATTGTTAGTATTGACCTGCTTTTCGAGCCATTTATGCCTTGAGATTCCCGCCGGCAGCGGTATTAGTGTTCATAAAATATTCCATGGCAAAACCAAAACGCATCGTCGTTAAAATCGGTTCAACCCTCATCACCAACCACGGCGCGGGGGTTGACCACGCACTGATTCATGAGTGGGTTCGGCAGATTGCCGCACTCGCTGTGCTTGGTCATGAGGTGCTGCTGGTCTCGTCGGGGGCGATTGCCGAGGGCATAAAACGTCTTGGCTGGAAGGCCCGTCCGCATCAGCTAAATCAGCTACAAGCCGCTGCCGCCGTTGGGCAAATGGGGCTCGTGCAAGTTTATGAATCGGCGTTCCGGGAACACGGCTTGGGCACAGCGCAAATTCTGCTGACCCACGACGATTTGTCAGACCGCAAACGCTACCTCAACGCCCGCTCTACGCTCACCACACTGATCGACTTGAAGATTATCCCGATCATCAACGAAAACGACACCGTGGTAACCGACGAAATTAAATTCGGCGATAACGATACGCTGGCGGCACTGGTCGCCAATTTAATTGAAGCCGATGAGCTCATCATCCTCACCGACCAGAAGGGGCTTTACAGCGCCGACCCGCGCAAGGATGCGTTGGCTACCCTAGTAGCCTCCGCTAAGGCGGGTGAAGCACGTTTGGAAGCGATGGCGGGTGGCTCTGGCTCGGCATTGGGAACTGGCGGGATGCTTACCAAAGTATTGGCAGCGAAAAAGGCGGCGCTTTCCGGTGCATCTACGGTCATTGTCGATGGCCGAGAAGCCGATGTGTTGCTGCGTTTGCTGGCTGGAGAGGCAATAGGGACGCGGCTTTTTGCGGAATCACTATCCTTGCAAGCAAAAAAAACCTGGCTCGCGGGGCATCTGAAAACCAGCGGACGATTCACGCTTGATGCGGGGGCGGCAAAGGCGCTTACGCATGATGGCAAAAGCTTGCTGCCGATTGGCGTGGTTGGTGTGGACGGCAGCTTTGAACGTGGCGAAGTAGTGAGCTGCATGTCACCTGAAGGCCTAGAGCTGGCGCGGGGTTTGAGCCATTATTCATCCTTGGAGGCGGCAAAAATTTTGCGCTGTCAAACCAGTGAAATTGAAGCGAGACTGGGTTATATCGCCGAGCCGGAACTGATTCACCGCAATAATTTGGTGTTGGTTTAGCTCTAGGTTTAGGTTTAGGCTTAGGTTTAGGTTTAGGCTTAGGTTTAGCTTTAGGTTTCGCTCGTGCACCGCGGTACACACAAAAACGTAGGCGTCTGCAAACTCAAGTGATTCCTCGTATTCTTCTGGAATAAAATTGGCTGGCTTTGCCTACCCTTTCAAGCTCATGCGCCGGTAAAAGCGTTCCTGGGAAAACATACGACCGGGGTAGGTTTGTCCGAATATTTAGCTGCCGCCAAAGCGCTTCAAATCGACACTTTTATAAAAGCTCATCACCTTTGGCACATAAGCCTGAGTTTCAGGGTAATTCGGGATTTTATGGCCCGCGCGGATAACTGCGTTTTCACCTGCGTTGTAGCCTGCTAACGCCAGTTCGGTATTGCCATTGAACATCTTCAATAAATCCTTCAAATAATGTGCCCCGCCAAAAATGTTCTCGGCGGGATCATTAATATTGTTCACACCGTAGCGTTGCGCGGTCGCCGGAATGAGCTGCATCAGTCCCACTGCGCCTTTGGGTGATAGTGCACTTGGGTTATAGCCGGATTCGGCGCGGATCACCGCGTGAATTAGCTTGGGATCAAGCCCGTGCATTTTTGCGGCGTTCTCAATAATCGGCACCAACTTGGAAATATCCACTACCCTCGGACCGTTGGGCGACCACGCGTTGGGGCGCATCTGGAATGCCGTCGGAATCCGGTAAACCAGCTTGTAGCGCTTATCCAAGTGCGGCAAATTAGAAAAGTGCACCACACCGCCGTCATCTTTGAACGAATAAATATTGGCGGTTGCGTTTGCCGAAAAAAGCACGCACGGTACAACCAGCAGCAGCAGCAACAGCAGCGCCAGTTTTGTACCAATCGTGCCGACATTAAATATTGAAAAAAAACGCATTTTTTTTCCAACTATTTGCATAGTAAAAGAAGTCCGATTATTTTCGACGGCGTCGCACATGTTGAGCAATATTAAACGGCGGGGGCTCTGTCTAGCGCTGCTTGACCATTGAAAAGCCACACGGCGATATTGATAAAAATCAACTTCATAAATGTTAGAAGCTACCAATATTCAACAAAAAAGCGAATGATGTTTCTATGGCGATGAAAAAATTACCATAAAAAACAATATTTTACAATCATCTTGTTAATTTGTCGGTTCAAATCGTAGCGAAAACAAACCGCGCAAATCACAAAATAGGCTTATTGAATTCGAATTCATTGGTGATCGTCAATTCATTGCCCACAATGACATCACCCCAAGGGTGTCAGGACTCTAAACGGCGCACGGCGTGAAACGACACGAAGCAGCTTTCCTAAGTTGGCATCCGCCCCACTCTTTTTCAACATCAACGGTGACTGGTTATCGATTTTTGAATGCCCTCTGGCCGGATTGGCCCCAGAGGGACCTCCATTGAGCGCAGAAAAGTTCCGAACAATCATATACCGCGTCTAAATCAGGCGATGTTTCCATCGACATTTGCTTGATGTACTCTTAGCGTATCGTGAAGTTATAGACCCGTGCCTGCCCTAAAGAGTTTCCGTGAATTTAGACACAAAAAACAATCCTGCGGACAGCGCTGCTAGCAATCGGCATACGCTGTCCAGCCTGAGCAATCCCAATCCCAATCCACTACCCAGCCGAAGCCCGCGCTCGCGGCTAAAGCTGGAGGCGCCTTGGATTATCCTGATCGCCTTGCTGCTGTCGACACTCGTCGCGAGCTATCAAAGCTACCAGCGCGCGAAGGTCGAAGCACAATCGCGCTACACCGAGAGCGCTCGCGCGGCCCAACTTAATTTTGTCGCCGCGCTGCAAAGCAGCGTCGATCTGGTGGAGGGCGCCACGGCATTAGTTACCGCTGTGCCAAAAATTGAATCGTCACAATTAAATGTTTTTTTTAATGCGCACAGTGACGCGAATCATGAATATCAGGGCTTAGTCCGTACCATTTATAGCTCTGTGGATCCCACTAATCCGCTATTGTTTAGCCGCGGTTATGATGCGGCACCAGATGGCGACCTCCGGGGTAGCGCTGACCTTAACGTTAACGTTAAGGTCAGCGCCAGCGACAACGATGATGGCGACATACTGCAACATCCCGCTGTCATAAAAGCCATTGCGCTCGCAGATGCTTCCCAAAAAATGGTATTCACTGACGCGCTACAGGTGGCGAAAACCAATTTAGCGCCGCCAAATCTAGCGCAACCCCATCGCCAACCCGGCACATCACCCGCAATGGTTGCGTTTGTCATTCCCGTATTCGCTGCGCAGCCATTGCCACCAACCAACATGGGTAGCAGTGTTGCCATCCCGACCAAGCAAGGCGCACTGCTCGGCCACTTTATCTCGATCGTGCGGCTCAATGATGTCGTTGCGTACATCGATGCCAATTTTGGACATCGTCTTTCGTTGGCACTGATGAGCAACAACCAAATGATCTATAGCGATACCAAGCCAACATCCCAAGGTGCGCCTGCTTATTCACAACTCTTCGATATCAATTCCGGCCAGCGCCTGTGGAACTTGCGCGTAGACAGCACCCCCTTGTTGGAAAAAGAGCTCTCATCCGATACTCCGCGGGTTATCCTGTTGGTGGGTATGCTGGGAACCCTACTACTGACCGGGCTCATTTGGTTGCTGACCCGACTTCGCGAACAAGCCGAAACGCTGGCCGCACGCATCACCGACAAGCTCCAAGATCAGGTGAAGTTCACTGAGGATTTAATCGAATTTAATCCCAATCCAATCTTTCGAAAAGATGCAGAGGGTCGCTTTACGGCGGTAAACCGTGCGTGGGAGCAGTTATCAGGCCGAAACCGGCGCGACGTGCTCGGCAAGACGAATCAAGATTTTACCAACGCGAATGTAGCGCTGCCCACTGATCTGGTGGAACATGATTTGATCACAACCGATTTCAGTACAGCAGGCGCGGATTACGAAGTCAATGAAGTATTTATTAGCAACGCTGACGGGCAACGATTTGAAACCATTATTTCCAAGCAGGTCTTGCGGCGTGCCGATGGCGCAATCGATGGCCTAATCGGTACCATCACCGATATTTCACAAAAGAAAAAGCTCGAACAAGATTTGGCGCAGCAGCGTGAGCAGCTGGACTTGGTGATCCGCTCTTCCCAGCAAGGCATTTGGGATATTGAATTAAAGCCGGGCGGGCGCACTTATTTTTCCGAGCGTTTTTTTGAAATGCTCGGTTACCGCTCCCAATTGCAACTAACCAACACGGATTGGCGAGCGCAACTGCACCCGGAGGATGTGCCGCGTTTTGCGCAAGAAATGGTGCGGCATTTTAAAAAAGAAACACCATTTTTTGACAACGAAGTACGTGTCCGCAAACAAAACGGCGAATACATCTGGATACGTGCACGCGCGGTTGCGCAATTCAACCCCGAAGGACGCGCCACACGTTTCGTTGGCTCGATCAGCGATATTAGCGATAGCAAAGCAGTTGAATCCACCATGCGCGAGGCGAATGTGCGTATTGTCGAGGCAGCTCGCGCCAAAGAGGCGTTTCTCGCCACGATGAGCCATGAAATTCGCACGCCGCTAAACGGCGTCTTGGGCATGGCCGGCTTGTTATCAGATACACCACTCAATGATGAGCAACGCGATTACATCCGCTTGATTCGCGCGTCTGGCGATACGTTGCTGCGCTTGATTGATGATGTGTTGGATTTTTCCAAAATTGAATCAGGCCGTATGACGCTTGAAGCGATTCCGATTGAGATCACCACCTTGGTTGAAGAGGCGTTTGATCTGGTCGCTGAGAAGGCGCGGGAAAAGCAAATCGCGCTTATCTACGATATCCGCGAAGATGTACCGTTTTACATTTTGGGGGATGCAACACGCATCCGGCAGATTTTGCTGAACATGTTGTCGAACGCGCTCAAATTTACGGCGCATGGCGAGATCAAACTGACGATCACCGCCAAGCGCACGAGTGACGGCAAGCTCGAACTGGAGGGGCGGGTAAAAGATACGGGCATTGGCATCCCAGCCGATCAACTCGCCAAACTCTTTCAGCCATTCACGCAGGCCGATGCATCAACAACCCGCAAATATGGTGGCACCGGCTTGGGTCTTGCCATTATCCGGCGTCTAACGCAGTTGATGAATGGCGATGTCCGCGCAGAAAGTGAAGTGGGCTGCGGCAGCACCTTCATTTTTACGATCGCCACACAAGCTGCGCGTGGCCCATTGAGCCCTTATATGCAGCGCAATGTGATCGATTTCGTCGGCAAGCAGCTGTTGGTTGTAGAGTCGCGCGTCAGCCGACATGCGGGCATGAGGCATTTTTTAAATTATTGGGGATTTCAAGCCACCATCGTCCTACCTGAAGATGCTGCCACCGCGCTGCATGCGGCGCCGCAAACCGACATCATCATGACTGATCTGGTACTGCCCAGTGAAGAAGGCTATTCGCTACAGAAAGTGATGAACACCATTGATGCGACTCGCGTAGCGCGCTATGCGCAGCCAATCGTCAGTATTTTGTTATCCACATTTTCGCGGCAAGAATTGCAGCAACGCAATATTATCCCGCCCGTACAGTACGATATTTTTCTACTGCGCCCCTGCGGTAAACCCAGAATGTTTGATGCACTGATGCGTGGCGTATTGCACGAGCTTAACGCTGATGCGGGTAATCATTCAGCGCAAACGTACAAGCAAATTCACACGCAGCCCGAAACCTCTGCATCAGCGTTAACATCTGCAGCAGCAACTACTACCGCCGGGCCACTTAGCACTAACAGCGTGTCAACCGACCAACGCAAGAGCGGACGAGACCGTGCGGCATTTGATACCACTGCCTTACTCGTGCCGTTACAGATGTCACAGCCGACGCTAAATATCTTGGTCGCTGAAGACAACGAGATCAACCAGCGGGTCATTGTTGGGATGCTCAAAAATTTAAATCAGAATGTATCCCTGGTTGAGAACGGGCGGCTAGCGGTTGCTGCCGTCGTCGCCTCGGTTGCTGCAGCGCTGGACCACGGTGTGAACACGCCGTTTGATCTTATCCTCATGGATATCCATATGCCTGAGCTTGACGGCGTGAGCGCCATGCGCGAGATTCGCAGCTATTTCCATGCCCACTTGCAAGGCCAGAATTGCCCGCCAATTGTAGCGATGACCGCGCATGCAATGGCCGGTGACCGGGAGCACTACCTCGAGTCGGGCATGGATGATTATTTGTCCAAGCCAATCAAAATGGCAAACTTACTGAAATTGCTCACGCGTCTAAACAACGATTTCAACAATTCTCACATTGACCCCAAGCTACCGAGCGTTGCTATCGGAACGCCACTCGAAAAAAAGACGATCATGAAAACCGACGCAATCAATCTTGCCCCGCCGATGGCAATTACCATTTCCAATCCCGATACATTGCCAATCTTGGATAAGGAACAGTTAGAGGACTTACGCTACCTTCCGGCTGTTCCGAATGCATCCCAGAGCAACGGTAAGACCGATTCAGTCGGTAGCCTCATCAGCTTGTTTCAGACCAAAGCCCGCGAACGCATGACGCTAATGGGAAGCTACATCGTTCAAGAAGATTGGAAGCAATTGTCCGAGGTAGCACACAGCTTGCGAGGCGCTTCGGCCAGCATGGGCTTTCCCCGTGTTGCGCTCTTGTGCAAAGATTTGGAACTCGCGTCACGACAATTTGCCACTGCAGCCAGCGCAGCGAACACTTCCGCTGGCACGATAAACCAAGACGACACAAATCTAACCGCAGACGCAACCGTCGTTCAGAAAATAAGCGAAATATTTGAATTGATTCAGATGCACTATTCGGAAGCCGAAACCGCGCTATCGCACTGGCTTCGCGAGGCCTAGCCGCATTCTTTGATTGCTGCCCTCGCGGCCTGGTCTTGTGCGCGTAAAATGACGGTTTTTTATTTTCTGCGCCAGCTATATGCAGGCAAACTTACCGACTTACGTAACGATAGCAGGCTAGTTAAGGCGCCGCAATGACGAGAGCTTCTTCTCCACATCTTGTAAATTATCGTATTGCCCCGGACCAAATACGACACACCGCCCTGCATAAGCGGCATCCGTGCACATCTCCCAGCGCCCCGCATTCACAATCATCGAGACGCAGCGATCGTTAAAATCAACATCAGAGAGGCTGCCAATATTGGCACGTGTGCTAAAACTGCGCCCCACAAAACCGTGACGATCAAACATGATGACCTCACCCCCATCGTTCGGGTTTCGGCTGCCAATCGAGCGGCTACCCGTGCTGGTCGGCACGGCGGTCGGCAATGCCGTTGTGAGGCGTACCGATGAAATTGTGCGGAAAAAATCCATATCGAGCCGGCGATATTGCCCAGGCGCAAATACGCGGCAAGCACTACGATAATTGGCATTGGTGCAGACCTCCCAGTTACCGCGCTCAACTACAATCGACTGCGTTGCGTCGTTAAATCCCGCGCTCTCTAGGTTCGCGATGTCGCTCGATAAGCTGATGCCGTGTCCCAAAAAACCATCAGCGTCGAAGAGCGTTAGATTGCCGACGTTTACCACAACGGCATTCGGGTCAATCCCGCCAACGAAAACTGGCCCTGATGTCGGATCTGTCGAGATCAACCGTGCCGACGATAGTTCTCGAGCGATCCCAAGGCCCAAATCCACATAACGACCCACACCGTAGCGCCGGCAGGTGCCGCGATAACCAGCGTCAGTACACAGCTCCCACACCGTGCCCGCACCGCCCCTAACCACCATCGATACGGCGCGATCATTGAAATTAAGCGGCACGAACGACTCTGCGTTGGTTTCCAATATCAACGATTCACCGCCAAAATCTCGCTGATCAAAAAGCTCAATGACAGTGCGGCTACGATTGTTATTATCAACACCGCTATTGCCAAATGCCTCGACTTCACGAGCCGATGAAATTTGGTTGGCGTAACGCGAATTGAGCGATCGATATTCGCCTGGGGCGAACGTGGCGCAGTAACCGCGAAACTCGGCATCAGTACAAACCAGCCATGTGCCAGAGCGCACCACGATGCTGTTGGCACGGTCGTTGAACGCCGTCGATTCAAAATTGACATTTATGCTGCGCACGCTCAGTTGCTGCCCGGCAAGGCCAGCATATTCATAAAAAATAATTTCGCCTGCGGCAGCCGAGATAGAAAAAAGCACGGCCGGTAGCGAGAGGAATAATGTGGCAAAAAATTTCATCCGTCGCCCGCAACAGTGCCTTGCAAGTTTCAAAACGGCAGCGATTGCCAAAATTTTCATATGCATTTTTATCCCCTAGATCGTAATGAAGCCATTCAACAACATTTGCATCATTCGTTTAAATACATCCTTGCCTCAGCTCCTACCTCAGCTCCTACCGTAGCGCTTTCCTTCACTCTGACTCTGACTCTAACGCTTTCCTTAACGCCAACCCTCAGCCGAACTCTAACGCTTACCTTAACGCGCAAACAAATTAAATGGTGGACGACATCTACACAGTGGCGTTAAGTCAACATTGTAACGGCTATGCCTTTCGGCAGCTGATAGAAGAATCCATGACACCTTCAACGATGATCTGTCATTTGCACGCAGGGCCGGTCGGATTGGCCTGTTTCGATTTGCAACGTCGGGTGTCCGATGCGAAAACGATGCTCCAGCTCGTCGGCTACATTCGCAAAAAAATCATCGCCCGGATGTCCCTTTGGCATCAATAAATGTGCGGTTAACGCGGTCTCGGTGGTACTCATGCCCCAAATGTGCAAATCATGTACTTCATCCACTCCTTCAAGGGACGATAAATAATTTTTCACCGCCACCGCATCAATGCGCGACGGCACGGCATGCATCGCAAGCTGGATCGATTCGCGCAGCAAACCCCACGTGCTCACCAAAATCACGATGGCAATTCCAATACTCGCGGCCGAATCAAGCCAGAGCCAACCGCCATACAACATCAAGCCTCCGGCCACAGCGACGCCCAGTGAAACGGCCGCATCAGCCGCCATATGCAGATAAGCGCCTCGCAAGTTGAGGTCATCCTCGCTACCGCGCATAAACATTAACGCCGTAACGCCGTTGATCAGCACACCAGTCAATGCGACACCAATAACGATAGCGCCTTGTACGGGTTCAGCAGCAGGCGAGAGCAGCCGATGCGAAGCTTCCCAGACGATCCCGCCGGTGGCGAGAATCAGCAGCATTGCATTACTCAGGGCAGCCAGGATCGTGGTGCTGCCCAAACCGTAGGTGTAACGCGTTGACGGCTTCACCAACGCCAACCGCATCGCGCCCCACGCCAACAGGAGGCCAATTACATCGCCAAAATTGTGTCCCGCATCGGCAAGGAGTGCCAGTGAATTGGTCCAAAGCCCAAAGCCGATCTCGATCAAAACAAAGCCAAAATTGAGTGCGACACCAATCGCAAACGCGCTGTTCGAGCCGGGGACATGATGGTGGTGACGGCCCCCGTGATCGGCGTCATCAAGATGGTCGGGCGAGTTGCTGTGGTTATGCCTTGGACTATGGCTATGCGCGTGCCCGTGGTCGTGGTCGTGGTTGCGGTGATGGTGATGGTGGTGATTGGACATGGGCTGGCGATTCTGTGGACGCGAAGAAGACGCGCAAAAAAAGGACAGCTAGAAGTATAGCTGTCCTTGCTTCGTTACATATTTCTAAGAAGCGAGTTAGCTGGATTAGCCGCCGGTGTCGAACACAATGCCCTGCGCCAACGGCAGCGCGCGCGAATAATTGATAGTGTTTGTTGCGCGGCGCATATAGGCTTTCCAGCTGTCGGCGCCCGATTCACGCCCACCGCCAGTTTCCTTTTCGCCGCCGAATGCGCCGCCAATCTCCGCACCGGATGTGCCGATGTTGACGTTGGCAATGCCGCAATCGCTACCCGCTGCGGCCATAAATTGCTCGGCCTCGCGTACATCATTGGTGAAGATGCTTGACGACAAACCCTGCGGTACGCCATTTTGCAGGGCAATCGCTTCCGCGAACGTATGATAGCGAAGCACATAGAGAATCGGGGCAAACGTTTCTTGGCAGACCGCCGCTGTTTGCGCGGGCATTTCGACGATAGCAGGTTTGACATAGTAAGCATCAGGCGCGCCGTCAACCATCACGCGTTCACCGCCAATCACTGTGCCGCCCTGCTCCGTTGCGGCTTTTAACGCACTTTGCATACCATCAAACGCAGCACGGTCAATCAACGGACCGATCAATGTTTCAGTCGCGAGTGGTGTGCCGATGCGGGTCGCGCTTACGTTCGCATAGGCCGTCTTCAAGCGCGGCAATAACTTGTCGTACACATCCGTATGAACGATCAGCCGACGCAGCGTGGTGCAGCGCTGACCTGCCGTGCCAACGGCTGAGAACAATGTGGCAGGCAATGCCAGATCCAAATCTGCGCTCGGCGCCACGATCATGGCATTGTTACCGCCCAGCTCTAACAATGTTTTAGCGAAGCGCCCAGCCGCGCGCAAAGCAACAGCACGCCCCATACGGGTGGAGCCGGTTGCAGAGATCAAGGCAACGCGGGGATCATCCACCATCGCGGCACCAACTTCGGGACCGCCAATCAATACTTGCGACAATCCCTGCGGTGCAGCCTTGCCTTGTTCAGCAAATTTTTTCATCGCGCGTTGCAATAGCGCATTGCAAGCCAATGCCGTCAGCGGTGTTTTTTCCGACGGTTTCCATACAAGCGCATCGCCACAAACCAGCGCCAAGGCAGCGTTCCAAGCCCAGACCGCGACCGGAAAATTAAACGCACTGATGATGCCGACTACACCCAGCGGCTGCCATTGCTCCATCATGCGATGGCCGGGTCGCTCGGTGGCAATGGTGAGGCCGTACAGCTGGCGCGAGAGGCCGACGGCAAAATCACAAATGTCGATCATCTCTTGCACTTCGCCCAAGCCCTCTTGGCGAATTTTGCCAGCTTCAATGGTCACTAACTCACCCAGCTCGGCTTTGTGCGCACGCAACTCTTCGCCCAGCAAGCGAACCAGCTCGCCGCGCTGCGGCGCAGGGACATTGCGCCACAGCAAAAACGCATCCTGTGCGGCTGCAACCTTGGCGCTGACGTCGGCAGCAGTGTCCGCACGAAGCGTCGCCAATACAGCGCCATCAATGGGCGAACGGGCAATAATTTTGCCATCGGACTCGGCGGCATAAAATGTCTCGAAAGCCACGCCCAGCCTAGTGTTTAGCGATGATAAGTCGATTGAATTGACGTTACTCGTGCCTGTTTTCATGCGTAATACGCTCCAAATGGATTGGCCAAGAATGTTTCCAGCGAAACGGACTCTTGACGAACAAAGCCAGTTCCAGGCAACTCGGCTTTGAGTTGTCCCTTCGCCAGCAGATCTACCATTGTACAAATACCAGCCGCGGTGGTGAGCTGAATCGCCGACAGCCATTTGCCATTGACTTGTTTCGCGTAAATTTTCTTGGCGTAGCTTTCCTGTGCCAAGCGACCTTCGCGCTGACCGCTGACTGATACAAACACCAACACCACGTCTTGCAACGTAATTGGAATCGCAGTTTCTAACACATCCTTCAACAACTCACGGCGCTCGCCCAAGCGCAAATCGCGCACCAAAATTTTCATGATGTCGCAATGTCCCGGATAACGCACGGTTTTATAGTTCAGGTTTTGTACTTTGCCTTCCAAGGTTTCGCACAACGTTCCCAGGCCGCCGGAGGTATTGAACGCTTCATAGTCCAAACCATCCATCGAGAAATGCTCCAACTCCTCAAGCGGTGGCGTCTCTTTAATCTTGCCGTCGATAATCGCTTCACATGGGTTTAAGTACTCGTTGATGAGACCGTCGGTGCTCCAGGTGAGATTGTATTTCAGCGCATTGGTCGGGTAAATCGGTAAGGCACCGACCCGCATATTTACGTCGCGCAGGGTATCAAAACGGCGGGCGATTTCGGCTGCAGCAATTGAGATAAAGCCTGGCGCCAACCCGCACTGGGGCATGAAAACGGTAGCAGCGCCTTTGGCGATTTCTTTGACGAATTTGGTGCTTTCGACGTCCTCAGTCAAATCAAAATAATGTGCGCCAATATCGCGGGCGAGTTTGGCGAGTTTTGGCGTCAAATAAAATGGACAGGCAGAAATGATGACATTCACGCCTTTTAATTTTGCCGAGAGATCGTCGTTTGCAACATCCGCCACCACCACGGCAGCGCCCAATGCTTTCATTGGGGCCAAACGTTCAGCATCTTTGTCAACGACGGTCAGCTGGTAGCCGCCAACCGAATTAAACAGTGTAACGATCGCTTCGCCGATTTTGCCTGAGCCGATAAGTGCAACGTGCATCATGATGATTCCTTTGGTCTGAATTGATGTAAATTTGGTTAGGCGAATTGTAGATTTTTTGCCTGTCAATTCGTAGCTGCAAACTTGCATATTGTTAGGGTAAAATTGTACAAACCGCAGGACAAATTACTCAATGTGCTAACTAAAGATGGCAAATTCAATTACGCCCGCCGAACAACAGTTGCTTGACTTGCTACGCAAAAACGCCCGCACTAGTGTGGCTGATCTTGCACGCCAACTCGGTTTGGCACGCGCCACCGTGCAGGAGCGAATTCGCCGGCTCGAAGAAAAAGGTGTGATCGAAGGTTATACGGTCCGGCTTAACCCGACCTACAGCCGCAGTCGCGTCACAGCTCACACTATGCTTCGCATTGATCCTAAAAAAGCGGAAGCGCTTTACCGCCAGCTACGCGCTATCCCTGCCGTCGGCGGGATCTACGCGCTATCGGGCGAATTTGATGCGCTCGTGGTGTTGCAAGCAAACACCACGGCGGAGCTTGATGTGGCGCTCGATGCGGTTGGCGCACTTGACGGCGTAGCGCGCACACAAACATCGATTGTGTTGAGCGTAAAATTTGAACGATAGTTTTCACCCATTTGCGCCTTAACCACTGGAGAACGCTAGACAATGATTTCCCACCTACGGACTAACATCAGCACCGTTTTAGTTGTACTTGCGGCTTCCTGCACGGCGTCGATTGCATTCGCCCAAAACAAGTCGAACCGGGATGCTGACGTTGAAGGGTTCTCGATGCAGCGACTCAAGGCAATCGGCGAGCAAGTTCGCGCGGACGTAAAAGCAGAGCGCATCCCAGGCGGCGTGTTGATGATGATGCGAAATGGCAGGGTAGTCTATGCCGAAGCGATTGGGACGCAAAATCCGAGACTGGATTCCGCATCTAAAACCGCGATGGGTCAAGATGCTATTTTCCGTATTTATTCGATGACCAAACCAATTGTCGCAGTCGCAGTGATGATGATGGTGGAGGAAGGTCGCATTCTCATCACCGACCCAGTCACCAAATATTTTCCTGAATTCAAAGACCTGAAAGTCGGCGTAGAAAAAGCCGACGCGAGTGGCAATAAAATACTCGAACTTGCCCCTTTGCAACGCCCGATTACCATCCACGATTTGCTACGGCATACCGCCGGTTTCACCTATGGGTTCCAGGGCAAGTCGTTGGTGAAAGATGAATACAACAAATTACGAATTGACGGCGGCAACCACACCTCGCTCGAATTCATCGAAAAGCTGGCCAAAGTGCCGCTCCAATTTCAGCCTGGCACGAACTGGGATTACAGCGTCGCCACCGATGTGTTGGGCGTACTGCTTGAGCGCCTATCCGGACAAACCCTTGAAGAGTGCCTATTGGCGCGGATCTTCAAGCCACTGGGTATGAACGACACCGGCTTTTGGGTGCCGGCTGATAAGCAAAATCGGATCGCTGAGCCGTTCGAAATTGACCCCGATTTTAAAATAAAAACAATGCTGAGCAATCCTCGCAAACCGCCCAAAATGTTTTCCGGCGGCGGTGGCCTTGTCTCGACCGCGCCCGACTATGTGCGATTCATGCAAATGCTCATCAACGGCGGTCAGCTTGATGGCTCGGCCGGACAGGTACGGATCCTGTCGCGCAAAACGGTTGAATACATGCTGGCGGATCACTTGGGCAATATTCGCCAATCATTACCACGCGAAGCGGTGGAAAGCTTCGGGCCGCGTCCCGGCTATGGCTTTGGCTTGGGCTTTGCCGTGCGGCTGCCATTCGCCGAGGGCGGCGTGACTGGACAGTTTGGGACCGCAGGCAGCGGCGATTGGAATGGATTATCGGGCCCGAATTTTTGGATTGACCCGGCCGAGAAATTAGCGGTGGTCTGGATGATGCAGGCACCAGGGGCGCGGGCTTACTATCGCCAGATGATTCCGAACCGGGTATACGGAGCGATGGTGAAATAACACTTGCGACAAAAACCCAGGCCTTAAACCTCGGCCAAGCGCACCAAATCTGCCATCAATGCATCAGGAATTTCGATGCCCGCGCTCGTGGATGCCATCGCAATTAGTTCACGTCGGCCTCCGGGCAAGCGCACACCATCATCGGCCAGCATTGCCGCAACCAAGGTTTCAATCCGCTCAAAAAATACCGCGCGCCCTGCCAGGGAGGCAGGATCAATCACTAAAAATGCTTGCCCGATGCGCGGGCGGTTTCCCGCATCAACAAAAAACGAATCAGCTTCAAAACCAAATGCGGCACCGGTGAGGGCGCAGCACAATAATTCAACCACCAATGCCAGCATCGCCCCTTTCACACCGCCTGCGGGCAGCATGGTACCTTCCATCCCTGCTTTGGGATCGGTGGTTGGCTTACCATCTTTGTCCAACGCCCAACCGAGCGGAATCGCCTCGCCCTTTTTGGCTGCGATCATGAGTTTGCCGCGCGCGACCTCTGATAGCGAGAGGTCAATCATCAGCGGCACATCAAATTCACGCGGAAATGCAGCAGCAATGGGGTTGGTACCAAAAATCCCGCGCTTGCCGCCCCAAGCAGGCATAGCGGCGGGAGAATTGCTAAATGCCAAACCAACCATTTTTTCAGCAGCAACCTTTTCCAGGTGATAAGCGGCCATGCCGAAATGGTGGCTATTGGCCACTCCGACAAAACACGCGCCGGAAATCTTTGCCCGGGCTATCGCCTCGGTAATCGCCAACTCGCAAGCGGGAAATGCCAAACCTTCCTCCGCATCAACCAAACAGGCGGCTGCTCTGCTGTTCGTAATTTTTGCCACGGCCGCGCCATTGGCACGACCATTACGCAAATGGGTGGTGTATTGGAGTATGCGTGAAAGCCCATGCGAAGGCAGGCCCCGTGAATCAGCGTAGATTAGTGCGCGTACTGTTGCATCAGCCATGGATGTTGACGCGCCTGCTAGTGTGAGGGTACGCGTGGCTAAATCAACGAGATGTTGTTGCGAATGTTTGGCCATATATCGATAGATTGTTAAATCGTTGAATCGCTAAATCGTTTAATTGTTCAATTGTTCAATTGTTTAATCGTTTAGTCGTTTAGTCGTTCAACTACTAAATAATTAACGCAAAAGAAACGTAGCAACGCGTTCGGCAATCATACTACTGACGCGTTCATTCGATTCAGTAGTCACTCCCGCAATATGCGGCGTGAGAATCAAATTCGGGCAATCGGCAAGCCCAGAGCCATTCTTCAGGGGCTCAGTCTCAAAAACATCGAGCGCCGCGCCGCCTAGGTTTTTGGCTTTGAGCGCAACCGCCAAAGCCCCTTCATCCACCACCCCGCCGCGGGCGGTGTTGATCAAAACCGCATTGGACTTCATCATCGCCAAGCGCTGTTGCCCGATCAGATTTTTGGTATCCGCCGTGAGAGGAATATGCAGCGTGACAATATCGCTTTCAGCAAGCAACGTATCAAGCGTGCGAAATTGCACATTGTTTTCAGCCCAAATCGATGCGTCGGCAGCGATCATCGAATCACTTGCCACTACCCGCATCCCCAGACCCTGTGCGAGCTTGGCGGTAAGTTGCCCGATGCCGCCAAAGCCGACAATACCGAGCACCTTGCCGCCAATTTCGCGGCCGTTCGAAAGCGCGTTGCGCGGCCACGCGCCTGCTGCGACCGCATCCGATGAACGATAAGTTCCGCGCAGCAACATCATGGCCGTGCCAATCACGTACTCAGCGACGGCCAGTGCATTCGCACCGGTTGCCGGAATCACCTCAATATTTTTTGCTTTGCAGGCAGGCAAATCAATATTGTCGAGTCCGACGCCAAGACGCCCCACCACCTTGAGCATTGGCGAGGCCTGCAGGAGCGCGGCAGTGACTTGCGTCCGGTTGCGAACAATGATGGCGTCGCAGTCTTTCAGCTTGACGAGCATATCGTCCGGCCGATCCACCAAAGTCGGATCGTAATTCGTATCGAACTGTTGTTTCAGCGATTCAACGGCAGCTTCATCCATGAATTCCGTGATGAGAATTTTCATGTTTGCATTTTCGGTCTACGCGCTTTCGTACAAACGTGTCAGCACAAACTCGCGGTGACCGAGCGCTTCGGCCGCCGTTAAGCGGCCATTAGCGGTGCGCAGCATCATATCGAGTAATTTATCGCCCGCGTCGTCCAGCAGTAGCTCGCGCTGCAATAGCGCACAAGAATCGACGTCTATATGCTCACTCATCGTACGAACCGTGCGGGGGTTTGCGCAAATTTTAATCACCGGCAAAATTGGATTGCCGATAACATTACCCTGGCCCGTTGGGAAGAAATGCACCGTGAATCCGGCCGCCGCGCACAGCGTCACCATCTCGGCTGCCGCTGAGGAAGAGTCCATAAACCAGAGGCCGGGGCCGGCCGGCGTTTCAGCTTTGTCGAGCACACCGTCAACCAAACATTTTTTGCCGATTTTTTGAATGTTGCCCATCGCTTTTTCTTCAATGGTCGTTAGGCCGCCGAGAATGTTGCCCTTGGTCGGCTGCGATTCAGAAAGGTCACTCGTCTTATGACGGTTCACCACATCCTGATAGCGGTTAAACATCGCCATGAAATCCTCGGCCACTTTCGGCGTGCGGCAGCGCTCAACCACCACCTTTTCCCCGCCTGTAATTTCGGTTGTCTCGCCAAACACCAGTGTGCTGCCGAGGCCATAAAGCCGGTCAAATGCGCTGCCCACGGTTGGGTTTGCGCCACAGCCGGATGTCGTGTCGGATTCACCGCACTTGGTTGATACCCATAAATCCGCCACGCCACATTCGACTCGGTGTAATTCAGACGCATCTTGCAAAAACGCCCGCGCGGCTTTGGACGCACGCATAATCGTGTCGTGGTCACCATGCTGCTCGATACCAAAGCCCACCACCGGCTTGCCTGTTTTAGCGATGCCATCCACCACCCGCTTGGTCCAGCCTTCTTCGATGCCAATCACCACGACGGCAGCCACATTCGGATTTGAACCCGTACCGATTAAGGTTCGGAAATGCAAATCCAAATCTGCGCCAAACTGCAAACGACCATAGGGGTGCGGGATTGCCATCACGCCTTTGATGTTGTGCGCAACGGCTTCACAGGCGGCGTTGGACAAATCATCAACGGGCAAAATAATAACGTGGTTACGCACACCCACACGGCCATTCGCGCGCCGGTAGCCCCAGAAAGTAGTGTCTTTGGTAATCATATAAGTTTCCTGAAAAATTCGTCGTGGTTTGATTTGATAGTTCTAGAGAGCTAGCGATGGTCTGCAATACTGCCGATTCCGGACCTATTGAAAAGACAAGCGACTACCAACGCTTGGTTTTGATATTGTGGACATGCGCATGTTCACCAGCTTTGATTGGCGCAATGACGCGGCCAATATCGGTACCATATTTAAAAATAGTATCGCCGACGGCCATATCCTTGAGCGCGATCTTGTGGCCGATGGGAATATCCTGCAGCGCCTTGATGGCGATTTGTTTATCGTCATCCATGATCCACGCCGTCAAATCGGCACCGGCTGTAATGCCCTCAACCACGGCCACTGCCACGGTGTCTTTGGCTTCATGCAACACAAAATGAATCATTTTTAATTCCTCCAACGATGGGCAGATATATATCGAAAAATGGGCAACGTAAAGTTCATTAACCTTGATAATATTCACTGCGACGACTAAAGTCAATTAGGTCATCTATATGAGTTGTAGCTTCCCGCTGGGTTAGTTATGATAAGACCCGTCACCGCTTACTAACCTTGAATATCACCTTCACACCAAACTCGCAAAGAATCAAATGCACCGCAAATGGGAAGACCCGTCCAGGCGTCATAAACTCGCCACCGGCGCGGCGCTGGATACGCCGCTCTACAAAGAAATCAAGCGCCTCTTAACCGAGACGATCAGTGCCGGCGAATGGAAGCCAGGCACTGCGATTCCGGCTGAATGGATGCTATCAGAGCGTTTTAAAGTGGCCGTCGGTACAGTGCGTAAAGCGGTTGATGAATTGGTGAAAGAAAACATTCTGATTCGCCAGCAAGGGCGCGGCACGTTCGTAGCGGCGCATAACCGTGCACGGCTAATGTTTCATTTCTTCCACATTGTGAAGAGTGATCGCGTCGATAGCGCCAAGGAAACTCCCTTGGTCGAGATGCTTTCATTTCGTCGTGGCAGCGCGAATCTTGAGGAGGCTTCGCATCTGGGCATCGCTGTTTCAGCGAAGGTCTATCGGATTCGAAATCTGCTGAGGCTGGTTGATAAACCGATTATTTTTGATGCCATCACGATCCCGCAAGCGCTGTTCCCCAATCTGACCGCCGCAATATTCAAAGGTCGCCCGAACACGATTTACCATCTTTATCAAACCGCCTTTAACATCACCGTCGTGCGATCCGCCGAGCGGTTGCGTGCCAGGCTGGCCGATTCCGAGACTGCCGAAACGCTTGGTGTGAAAGTCGGTGCACCGCTCCTCGAAATTCGCCGCGTAGCAATGAGCTTTAATGATGCGCCGGTAGAATTCCGGCGCTCGCTGGTGAATACTGAAGATTACGAATATTTTAGTGATTTGGCGAAAAATAGCTGACCCCTTCGTGCGCGGCAAAATGCATTTTTCACGCTCACCTGCCGGCAACAAATTGAATCAACCAAAATCCACCTGAATCCCCTTTTTTGACGCTAGACGTGCCTTGCATGGCGCTCAAATAGAGCTTGCAAGCCGCAAGCAATAGGTGGTCGGTGGTCAGCGGTCAGCGGTCAGCGGTCAGCGGTCAGCGAGTGCAGCCTAGCCCACGACCGAAACCTGCGCTAAACCAGCATCGACAATAATATTTTGTCCCGTAATGCCATCGGAATCGTCCGCCGCTAGGAACAACGCTGTCCGAGCGACATGCGCCGCGTCAAGACGATATTTCAAGCACTGCAACTCAATAAATTTTTTATCGTCATCCACTCCACGCCAAAGCGCTTCTTGCCGCGCTGTGACGATCGCGCCGGGAACCAGTGTATTGACGCGAATATTTTTCTCGCCCAGCTCGCGGGCTAACGTGCGGGAAATGCCCGATATTGCCGCCTTCGATGCAGTGTAACCGATCAAATTTGGGCGGCCTCGCATCCACGAAACCGAGCCCAAATTGATGATTGAGCCGCCTCCCGCAGCGGCCATCCCGGGGGCGATTTGCTGGATTGCAAATACATGATGTTTGAGGTTCAAACCCAAACAGTTGTCCCACGACTCGGAGGTGAGTTCGGCGAGCGTGTGGCGGTTATCGTTGCCGGCATTGTTAATCAACACGCGAACAGCGCCGAGTTCACGTTCCACCTCAGCCAGCTTCGCTTGATATGCGGCGATGTCACGAATATCGCAAACGATAAATTGCGGTTTATGCGGGCAGGTTTTTGCCAATTTCTCCGCTAACGCATGGCTTGCGGTTTCATCAATATCGCAAAACGCCACCCGTGCACCTTGCAACGCAAAATGCTCCACCATTGAGGCACCAATGCCGGAGCCGCCGCCGGAAATAAACACTACACGATTATTGAGGCTGGGATATTGCGTCATTTTGTCTGCCCTATTTCAGCTTGGTTTCAACTTCATCAATCCAAATAATATGGCTCGGGCCGGCCCGCCACATCGACGCGACACGTAAAAATACCGCCGGCAAACGGTTGCGCCGCCAACTCTTCAGCTGATGCGCCGTCACGCGCGGTGGTGACGTAAATCGTCCGCAAATCGACACCGCCAAAGGCCAGCATCGTCGTGCGTTTTGCGGGCACGTTCAGCTTGGCGATGATCTCACCACTCGGCGAAAATCGCAGCACGCAGCCGCCTTCGTATTGCGCACTCCAGTAGCAGCCTTCGCTATCTACCGCGGCACCATCAGGGCGACCGTCATAGCTTGCTTGCGTTTTATCGTCTGGGCGTTTAACAAAAATTTCACGTGCGCCGACGCGGCCAGTTTTAACATCGAACGGAAAACGATAGATGACATGGTTTGGGGTATCGGATTGATACACCGTTTTATCATCCAACCCAAACCCTAGGCCGTTACTCACTTTCACGCCATTTTTACCTGAAGATCCCCAACCAGCGCGGACTTTGCCATTTTCAAGATAATACATTTCCGCCAGCGCTGCCGTGCGCGGCTCATACATGGCACCTGCCCAAAAGCGACCCGCCGCATCGCAACGCCCATCATTAAATCGCATGTTAGACGTATCGTATGGTGCATCGGCAATTTTATTCAACTCGCCATCGTGTGGATAGAAACGATACCAACCATCACGCATTGCCACAACTAGTCCACCAGCGTCAGCGATACCGATACATCCGGGCTCACAAGGCATGGTCCACGCTTGATTTTGTTGGCTTGCCGGATCAAATCGGTTTATCAAACAACCTGAAATATCGACCCAATACAACGCTTGCTCAGCGACGCTCCAGAGCGGGCATTCAGCAAGTTTGGCACGGGCATCAAATGCCAGTTCTGCCTGATATTGCTTAACCAGACTACCCATTTGCATTTTCTTTGTTGGGCACTATTTCCCGCATCGAAATCGTCATCGATACCTCCATGCTGTCGCCACGTCCCAGCAGTTGCATGCCCGTATCCGCTACACCTTTGGCTGCGAGATTAAACCCATTGTTGATATGGCTAACGGGTTCGAGGGCCATGAAATTTCGGCCATCGTTGGGCGCGTAGCAAACAAGCTGTTTGCAATTGCTGCTGGCTTCAATGGTCGTGCGATGCGTTGGATATTCGAGCAACGCCTGTCGTCCCCAGCCGGTAAAACAGTTGTCAATTTTCCAGCCCTCAACGGCACGCAGCTGCCGGAAGTCAGCACTGGCGGGCGTCTCCACCCATTCAGCGGGCAAGGACTCGGCATCCATCTTCCACATGCCTTTCCATTCGGCTTGCAGCTTCGCGGCAGGAACCGTGGGGAAAAACGGATGGAAGCCCAAACCGGCAGGCATCGGTGCGTCATCCAAGTTGCACACGCTAACGGTTAACCGCAATCTATCAGCCGATAGCTGAATATGCTGCTTCGCCTCGCAGGCAAACGGCCAATCGGCATCTGCTTCATGCTTGAGGGCGAGTTGCACGCTGTCCGTGCAACTGGTTACAACCTGCCATGCACGCTGCCAACCAAAGCCGTGTACCGCATGCGGCTCCGGTGGAAAATTTTGGCGCAGCACATAGCTTTTGTCCCCAACAACTAGTTTGGCGTGAGCAATCCGGTTGGAATACGGAATTAAGGCATAGGCACCCATTTGCCGCACCAAACCCTGTTCAATTGCCGAGTCTGGTGCGCGGCGCAAAACTGAGTGGCCACGCCACGTATAGCGGGCAATCGCGGCACCAATATCGGGGCACAACAAAACCTCGCTATTGACGTTTTTGAGAGTGATTACATTGGCTGAAGTCATGCCAAGAAACTAACACAAACGCGGCCGGATTCGTCACGCGCGGTTATGGCAACATCGCCATCACGTAAGCTACGGCATTGCGCAGCATTTACACCCGACAAATATGCGACACCTTTTTCAACGGACAGTGTGACAGCATCATTCATCACGCAAGGCTGATGTTTGGGCAGACCAAACAGCCGAACCTCGTTGATCGGCGAGGCCAAATCCATTTCGCCGGTGTGCATCATCGCAGGCCCCAAACACAACACATATCCTTCACGCCCCCACACAGGCAGCTCGTCAATCGTTTTTTGAATCATGCGGGTTTGACCGCCGACTACCCTTTCACCAGTCGTCAAATCGTGCCAAACCTCACCTGCCGGAAAATACACTTCAACCTCGCCACCCGCTGCAGTAATCGGCGCAACCAATAGCGCATCGCCAAACAGATACTGCATCTCAAATGATCGCACCAACCGGTCATTCGGAAAGGCCAGGGGCATGGCGCGCATGAGTGGCAGGCCAGTCTTCGCAGCCTGCTGGGACGCACCCATGATGTAAGGAATAAGACGGTAGCGGAATGCCAACAATTGTTTTGCAACCGCTTCCGTCGCCTCACCCAAGCCCCACGGTTCGCGCACACCGATGCCGTGATATCGAAAGTGTGAGCAAAAAATACCGTTTGCCGTCCAGCGCAAATAAAGCTCGCTATCCGGTTGTTGCGCGCCATAAAAACCGCCGACATCGGTTGCGTAATACGGCACACCGCTCATGCCGTAACTCAACGCACCGCGAATGCTTGCAGCCATCCCTTCCCAATCGGTCTGCGGATCGCCGCCCCACTGCATCGGAAACCGCTGGCTGCCGATAAAACCATCGCGCCCCCACACCATGGGTGCGCCGCGATGATGTTTTTCGTTATAGCGTTTGGTGGCGTTGAAAACGCATTCGTTATAGAGCAGCGGATAGACATTGTGCAAACGCCGCCCGGTATCGCCGTTGTGCGCCACCATATCGTCTTCAACCTGCTCACCGAAATCCGTTTTGATCACATCTACGCCATCATCAAATAATTTATTGTGGCTGTCCGCCCAAAACGCCGCAGCGTCAGGATGCGTGAAATCGAGAATACCGGACGGCGGTAGCGGCGTAAGCACGGCGCCGAATGGATTGTCGGTCGGATCTTTAACCCAATCGAACACATAAGCCGCGCCGTCTTTATTTTTAAGCAACCAACCTTTGGCTTGAAGGTCGGTAAACAGCGGGTTGTGCACCGAAATATACGGATATTCCCAAGCGCAGATCTTGAGGTTGTGGTCGCGAAGTTGGCCGAGAATTTTTTTTGGATCGTCAAAACGCGATTTGTCCCACTCGAATGCAAAACGGGTCCGGACCTCCCACGCAGCGCGACCATCGAGGGTGATGACATCGCAAGGGATATCGCGTTTGCGCAGCTCAGCCGCGGTGTCAATCGCCTCTTGCGGTGTTTTGTAGTACGCACGCGAAAGCCACATGCCAAAGCTCCACAATGGCGGAATCGCGGCACGCCCAGTGAGCTTGGTGTATGCGTCAATTATTCCGGCAGGCTCGCCGCTGAATAAAAATAAATCGAGCGCATCATCTTCCACTTCAACAACATAGCTGCGGTGCGACCACTGCGGATAACCCGCACCATGACGCACCACGCTAGGCGTATGCGCCAACAAGCCCCAGCCGTCAGGGCTCCAGCAGAATGGAATATTTTTATACGACAGCTCTGTATTCACGCCCAGCGCATCCTCAGTACGGCCGCGGATGAGCTGGCCGCGTTTATTCAACGGTCCGAACTTTTCACCCATGCCGTAGATGGCGGTATAGCTTTCAAGGGCAAAGGCTGCGCACCATAGACTCCGTCCTCCACGACCCTCGGCATCTCCGACGCCAAACGCTGGCAACCGACTGCGGCCGCGGAAATGTTGGTCGGTGATAGAGGCGAGAATGGTTTTGCCGTTGCGTGTCAGTTTTAGGCGCAGTGGCGTTGTCGTCAACTCAAGCGTCATTTCACCAGCGCTTATCTGCCAAACACCAGGCGTAGCAACGACCTTGAGCACATCACTCGCATTTTGTTGCTGCAATAATTGGTAATCGGGCAATACCGATTTGCCAATGGTTAAGCGTAAGGTATCCACCGCATGTGCTGAAACCCGTAGCAGGATGCCGTCCACTTCAAAGTGGACATCATGCGTGCCAGCCGAAATAAAGCGAACCTCATTAAGACGCTGGAATGCGGCTTGATTAAAACTATCGAATGACAACGTTGCTACTCCTATTTATTGAGCGGACTTGTTCCAAACGCTTACTCTTGCCTTGGCTCTAACCCCTCACACCTTACCCCTTGGCTCTAACCCCTCACACCTTACCCCTTGGCCCTAACCCCTAACCCTTCAGCCCGCCCGATGTTAAACCACTCACCACTTTATCTTGGAACACCACAATCACAATCACTACCGGCACCATCGCGACCACCAGCGCCGCCGAAATAATCGGCCACGGGAATGCAAATTCGCCCTGATACATTTGGATACCGACCGGCAGCGTACGAAACGCCACAGCAGAATTCAGCGAGAGCGCCAATAAAAATTC
Organism: Burkholderiales bacterium; assembly: GCA_038206765.1. Taxonomy (GTDB): domain Bacteria; phylum Pseudomonadota; class Gammaproteobacteria; order Burkholderiales; family Usitatibacteraceae; genus UKL13-2. The sequence goes on from JBBRAM010000001.1 coordinate 119,007, forward strand.
ATCCCATGAATTCACAAAGGCCAATATGCCTGCCGTAAACACGCCGGGCGCTGCCAACGGAACAACAATGCGCCACAACGCACCCAAACGCGTACAGCCATCAAGCATCGCGGCATTCTCGATGTCGCGCGGAATATCATGGAAAAAACTTACCAGCATCAAGGTGCAAATCGGCAGATTCAGCACGGTATAAGGCAGAATCAAAGCCCAGTAACTATTGAGTAAATTAGCCGCTCGCATGATCTCGAACAACGGCACCATTAGTGTCACCAAAGGGAACATCGAGACGGCAATAATAGATGTCAAAATCAAATCGCGCCGCCTAAGGTTGAGACGGGCAATAGCGTAGGCCGCCAACGCGCTGATGAACAAACTCAGCATTGTCGACAATATGGCGACGATCGCACTGTTCAATAAATACGTCAGTAACGGCTGATCGCGAAATGCAGAAATAAAGTTTAGTAACGTCGGGCTGTTGGGCAAATAAGTTATCGGTTTTGCCGTAAGTTCGACTTCACCTTTCAACGATGTCGCCAAAATCCACAATGCTGGAAAAAGTCCATTGATAATGACAATGGCCGCCGCAAACCAACGCAGCCGTATCGAAGAAAATAGACTGCTCATTTTATTTTCAGTCATCGTCAATCCCGGCCGCCGCGCACATAGCGCAGATACACAACCGTCGTCGCCATCGATAACATAAACATAAACACAGCGAGTGCCGAGCTATAGCCAAGATCAAGGTAATCAACTGAGTTCAGTTGAACGTACATTGCCAAGGTCTGTGCCTCTTCACCCGGTCCGGGCATGCTGAATGGAATATCGAATGACTGAATAGCGGTAAGGGTGCGGAAAATCAGCGCAATCAGCATCGACGGGACCAGCAAGGGCAACGTTATTTCGACAAACTGCGTCCATCGGGAGGCGCCATCGACCTCCGCAGCCTCATACAACGAAGACGGAATCGTTTGCAAACCGGCAAGTAAAATCAATGCCATGAAAGACGATGTTTTCCAAATGGTGGCAAGACAAATCGCTATCATCGTTAATGACGGCGAGTTAAACCAAATTTGCGGCTCCCACCCAATGCCTGGGAACACCAACGCGATGCGCCGAATGATGTCGTTAACAATGCCGTATTCGCTATGAAAAAACCACGCAAAAATAAGCCCTACAAATGCGAGCGGCAACGCCCATGGCAGCAATAATGAAAGTCGAATCAGGCCGCGATACTTGAATGGCATGTTGGCCAACATTGCCAAGCCAAGCCCCACCACCAATGCGCCGGGCACAGTAACAAAGGTGATGATGAGTGTGTTTTTAACGGATCGCCAAAACATTGCATCGTTTAGCGCCGCGAGGTAATTTTCAAACCCAATAAAACGAACCGGCACGCCGCGCGATAAGCGAATATCGAAAAAACTATTGACGATAAGGCTTGAAACCGGGTAGGCGACGATCAGTAACATAAACAAAATCGCTGGCGTGAGCAGTACCCATGCCAGCGTTGTCTCACTGGGGTCAATAATGCGATCGATCAGGGTGCGTTTTTGCATTTTCGTTTTTGAATTTATATATTTTCAATCACCGTACCGCGCGGCCAACCCGCAGTTCAATTTCAGCCAAGGCCTCTGATGGCTTTTTCACCCCCGCCATCACGGTGTTAGTGTTGATCCTTAATGCATCCGAAACCATTTTGTACATTGGCGTGACCGGCCGCGGACGTGCCGTCAGCACCACTGGCAGCGCATCAGCAAACCACGGGATCGCACGAATGACATCCTGATCCTGATACACCGACGCAAACACCGGATGGAATGATCCGCGAATGGCTAATTGTTTCGATGTTTCGGGGCTCGACAGCCAACGCACCAGCGCGGCAGCCGCTGCCTTGTTTTTTGAAAACGCCGACACTGCCCAGTTCCATCCCCCCATACACGAGACCGATTTTCCGCCAACCATCGCAGGCAGCTTGGCAACGCCCACTTTGTGAGCCACCTGCGTGTCCGCGCCCGATTCAAAATGATTCCATGCATAGCCCCAGTTGACCGCGAAGATCACGCGGCCCGCTTGAAACTCTTTACGGGTATCATCTGTCCCGACCTCAGCGACGTTTTTCTTTGCGACCCCCTGCGCCACCATGTCCCGCCACATAGCGAGTCCGGCCTCGGCTTTGGGGGCATCGAATGCCAGCTTGCCATCACGAATCATCTCGCCGCCTAAGCTCCAATAGGGCAACAAAAAAGTGCAGACGGTTCCCTCAATCGCCTTTGCCTGAAAGCTCAAGCCCTGCAAGTTGGGATTTTGTTCGCCGGCGGCGATGGTGCGCGCCATGTTAGCCAGCTCGGGCCATGTTGTTGGAGGCTGCAAGTCATATTTTTTCAACAAATCTTTGCGGTAGTAGAGAAACATTGAGTCGGCAAAGGCCGGTAGCGAAATTATTTCACCGGCGACGGTATTGGCTTCGCGGTAGGCGGGAAGATATTTGCCCATCGCCGCTTCCAGACTGGCGTTTGAGCCAAAATAGATGTTCAGCGGCTCTGCCCAACCGGCTGCGGCAAACTGCGCCGGACGCACCACATCGATTAAAAAAATATCGAGTGTGGTGTCTTTGGCAGTTAACACCATATTCAAATACTTTTGATGCAAATCCGATGTGGCGCCACCGATTTCAACATCAATTTTAATGCTTGGGTTCGCTGCCATGTATGCGGCAAATAATTCGCGCATTAAATCGGGGCGTTGCTGCCCTCCGATATAAACTTTCAACGGCGTTGTCGCTTGCCCAGCGAATACACTGCTAACACCAGCGAGCAGGATCGCAACGGAAGATGCAACGACCAATGCAGAAAAAATTCGTGACATGGTGCGCATTGTTAGGCTGCGCCGCGCATTGACGGGCTGCGGAGCGAATTTCCGGTCGCGGCATCAAACAAATGAAACTTATCCATATTGACCCAGAGCGCAATCGTCTCATTTGCCTTGAGTTCGGCGGTTGGCGGCAAACGCGCGATCATTTCGCCACCGTCGCATTGCAAGGTTACCAATGTTTCAGCACCTAACGGCTCCACCACGACCACCCTTGCCGAAAGTTTTGCGTCGTTTTTGCCGGTTGATTCGATGGCTAAATCTTCCGGGCGGATACCGAATTCAACTGACTTAGCGTGCCATGAAGGATCAAGCGATGCGGCACTTTCTGGAATCAACAATGACGCTCCATCTCGATCGTTGCCAAGTTTAATCTCCGATTTGCCAATGCTATTTGCTGTGACACAGGCCGATAGAAAATTCATCGGTGGTGAACCCGTGAAACCCGCGACGAATTTAGAAACAGGTTGATTGTAAATTTCGTTGGGCGTGCCGACTTGCATAATATTGCCGCCAGAAAGAACAACAATACGCTCTGCCAACGTCATCGCCTCGGTCTGATCATGCGTGACGTAAATCGTGGTGGCACCAATGCGCTGATGTAGTTTTTTAATCTCGGTGCGCATCTCTGAACGCAACAGCGCATCCAGATTTGATAGCGGCTCATCAAATAAAAACAATTTCGGCTGGCGCACAATGGCCCGCCCCATCGCCACACGTTGGCGCTGCCCGCCCGAAAGTTGACGCGGTTTGCGATCAAGTAAATGTTCAATCTTTAACGTGGCTGCCGCATCATGAACGCGTTTGTTAATATCTGCCTTCGCGAATTTGCGCAGCTTTAAACCGAACGCCAGATTATCAAATACGGTTTTATGCGGGTAGAGCGCGTAGTCTTGAAACACCATCGCGATATCGCGTTCTCGCGGCGGCAGATTATTAACGACACGACCATCTATCGAAATTTCACCACCGGAAATACTTTCAAGCCCTGCAACCATGCGCATCAGCGTCGATTTGCCGCAGCCGGATGGACCGACAAAAACAACGAATTCACCCTGCTTAATTTCTAGATCAATGCCATGCAAAACCTTTACGCCAGTTTTGGTGCCGTTGTCATAAACCTTCACGACTTGATTAAGGCAAACACCAGATATTGACTGTACTTCGTTGTTTCGCTGGGCTTCGCTCATGCGGGACTCAATAAGCGCCGGTTGTAAGCGGCTTCGCCAACGCAGGCTTCATTGCCGAAAAAAATGCGTTTGCTTGACGCATCATCATGCCCATATCGGAAGCGATTGCGACATAGTTATAACCAAAATCGATAAATGTTTGCACCATTTCTGGCGTAGGACCAACGATGCCGATAGGCTTGCCAATCGCGCGGGCGCGAGCAGCACAACTTTTGAGAACGGCCTGAATATCGGGATGCGCAATATTGCCCAAGTGCCCCATCGCCGCCGACAAATCTCCCGGCCCCATAAATAGCGCATCAACACCATCAACAGCTGCAATAGCCTCTAACTGTTCAATCGCGGCGGGCGTTTCTAACTGGATCATGCAGGTGATCGCGTCGTTCGCGCGGCTACCGTAATCAGCCAGCGTGCCGTAGCGGCTACCGCGATGCATGGCCGCATAGCCCCTAGTACCGACAATGCCCGAAGTCTTCTCATTAGCTTTCGGGTTGCCAAGCTGCGGGTACCTGGTGGCGGCCACCGCGCGCCGTGCCTCATCGGCGTTTTGAACGAACGGAAACATCAATGTTTGTGCGCCAATATCCAGGGCACGTTTTACCATCACCGCATCGTTCCACGCCAAACGCACCACTGGTATTGCCTTTGTGCCAGCGATGGCTTGTAGGATTTGATATGCGTCACGGTAGTCAATTGGCACATGCTCCATATCGACCACCAGCCAGTCAAAACCAACACAGCCCATCGCTTCAGCCGTGGCCGAGTTGCCGGACATCAGCCATGTACCTAGCGGGATAGTTGGTTCGGCCAGTAAAGCTCGAAATGGGTTATTTAAAATGTCCATGGTGGAATCCATAAAAATGAGGCCTTCAATAAATCGATGGCTCGGGCGTTTTAGCAGTACCCGCTAAAAAGTCAAAATCGCAACCTTCATTGGCCTGCGAAACGTGTTCGATGAATAGCTTCGTGTAGCCACGTTGATAAAGTGTTTTGGCTGGTTTCCAAAGGGCGCGGCGCTGTGCCAGCTCGTTGTCAGTCACCACCATATTGAGTGATCTTGCTTGCACATCGAGCTCAATGATGTCGCCCGTTTGCACCAGTGCAAGCGGCCCGCCAATCGCGGCTTCCGGTGCGATGTGCACCACGCAGCTGCCAAAATGCGTGCCACTCATTCTCGCATCCGAGAGCCTAACCATGTCGCGAATGCCCTGCTGTAATAGCTTTTTTGGAATGGGCAAATTGCCCCATTCGGGCATACCCGGCGCGCCTTGCGGGCCGCCGTTACGTAAGATCATCACCGTGTTCTCATCAACATCTAAATCAGGCAAATGAATTTGTGCAAGCATCTCAGCATTGGATTCAAACACCAAGGCCCGTCCTCGGTGTTTAAAAAATTTCGGGCTCGCGGCCGATGGCTTGATGATTGCACCGTCGGGGCACAGGTTGCCACGCAGCACGGCAAGCGCTGCACCGGGCGCGACAGGATCCGCAACTCGACGAATCACGTCTGAATCTTCGTTAACAGCACCGGCAATATTCTCGCCCAGCGATTTTCCGGTGACAGTCATCGCATCCAACGCTAGATGCGGTTTGATTTCCTGCAGTAATGCGGGCATGCCACCGGCGAAGAAAAAATCTTCCATCAGTTTATTGCCCGACGGAAATAAATTAGCAATGACCGGAATGTGCCTTGCCATCGCATCCATCTCGTCCAGACGAAGCGTGATGCCCGCACGACCCGCCATTGCAATCAAATGAATCGCGGCGTTAGTAGAGCCGCCCAACGCCATATAGGCAGCAACACCATTGGTGAATGAATCTCTGGTTAAAAATGTTGATGGTTTTAAATCCTCCCAAACCATATCGACAATCCGCATGCCGGAGCTTGAAGCCATCCTCACGTGGTTTGCGTCCATGGCAGGAATGCTACTAGCGCCCGGCAAGGTCAGCCCCATCACCTCAACAATACTCGTCATCGTGCTTGCGGTCCCCATGGTGTTGCAGGTGCCGGGTGAGCGCGTCATTTTTGCTTCTAGCTTGATCCACTCCGGCTGTTTGATATTGCCCGCCACGTACTCATCCCAGAATTTCTTGGTATGCGTTCCGGCACCCACCGTTTGACCTTTGTAGCGATCATTGAGCATCGGCCCGGCAGGACAAAAGATGGTTGGGATATCCATGCTAATCGCGCCCATCAGGGTACCGGGCGTCGTTTTATCACAGCCGCCCAGCAAAACCGCACCATCAACCGGATGCGAGCGCAACAATTCTTCAACTTCCATCGCGAGAAGATTGCGGTACAGCATGGTCGTCGGCTTGACCATCACTTCACCGAGTGACATTGCCGGCAACTCAACGGGAAAACCACCTGCCAACAAGATACCGCGCCGCACATCATCGGCACGTTCACGCAAATGTGCGTGGCAAGGCGATAGATCACTCCACGTATTGATGATGGCAATGACCGGGCGATTTAAAAATTCATCACGCCGCAAGCCCATTTGCTGTAGCCGTTGTCGGTGTGCAAATGAGCGCATATCGTCGCAGGCCAACCAGCGTTGGCTGCGCAGCGATTCTAACGGGCGACGTGTGTGGTGTGTGTTAGCGGACATGGCATCCATTTTAAGGAGATGCCTACCGCCGAACGAAATTCGACGGCAGACATCCGCTTATTCGCGAACAGCGTTTGGCGTCTGCAGCTTCAATGACCTAGCAGTGCTGAGTCATTAAAAGTCATAGCGCAAATTCACTCCAAAATATCGCTTATCATCACGCGGCACAGCCCTTACGTAGTAAGAACCGCCAGTCGCGAGCAATGATGAATACGATTTGTTCGCAAGGTTTTTACCCAGCAGGGCGACCCGCCATCCGCTTGAAGGATTCGATAATGCGATGGTCGCATTAAAAATTCCGTAGGCCGACTGAACTGCATCTGGTGATTGCGTCAGCTCGTATTGAACTTTACTTTGCCAGTTGTAATCAGCACCTAAATCCAAGCCCACCCCGTCCGCCATAGCAATCTTGTAATTGCCACGGAAATTCACTTTCCAATCTGGCGAAAACGGCAATGGTTGACCGTTAATGTTGCATTCCAACGCCGCCGTTGCCGACAGCGTAGCCGGGCAAGGGAAGTTATCTACGCGAGCGTTGATGCGCGCCGCCGCGCCCGACAAGGTGAAGTTTTTCGAGACCTTTGCCGCAAAATCCATCTCGAACCCACGGGTTGAAACTGTACCCGCGTTAATCAGCCGCGTTACGATAGTGTTGGCAACAGTATCGGGAACATTAGCTTGGTAGTTGTCGTACTTGGTGTTGAAGACAGCCAAGTTCAAACGCAAGCGGTTGTCGAACAGCGTAGATTTCAAGCCAACTTCAAACGAGTCTGAAGTCTCCGGTTTCAGGGGGTTGGTTTGCAGATTTGTCATGTTAAAAAACACGTTGTACGCAGGCCCCTTGTAGCCACGCGAATAGGTCGCATAGAGCATTATGTCTTTGCTGAGATCGAACTGCGGGCCGATCCGACCTGAGGTTGCTTTTTCGGTGACGGAACCGGCGTTCGACACGGCCGGCTGAACGCCAGGGAAAGCGGTTGGTTGCGTGGAAACGCGAGAGTGGTAATACGACAGTTTATCGTCGGTGAACCGTAACCCAGCGATACCGCGCATTGCGCTGCTAAAATTAAATGTGCCCTCACCGAATAACGATGCGCTCTTGCTGCGTGCGCCATAGTCGGCAACGCCAGAATCAACGGTAAAGGAGCCTGCTGAACAAGGCTTTAATCCAGAGGGGAGCGCAGCGGCAGTGGTCGCATTACAGCGTGTGACCTCACGTTGGTAACGCTCAATATCTTTGCCATCGATATAGAACAAACCGGCAACATAATCAAAGAACTGGCCTTTCGGCGACGCGATCCGCAATTCTTGCGAGGTTTGCTCAAAACTTAAGTCACCACGATCTTGCGATTGCGGAAATTGTTGGTATGGCACAGATAGACGATCGCCGTCTTGAAACTGTGTATTTTCCCACTTGCGATAAGCGGTAATGGAGGTGAGTGTGTAAGCACCTAAATTCCAATCGACCTGGGCTGACAATCCGGAATTGTTATCTTCCACCCGAGTCTGAATATTGCTGGTGATATCACGGTTGGTAATACTGGGTAGAACCGGCGCAATCGCAGATGGGAAGAACGGGTTGCTGTTAACTCGACCCGACCCATAGAATGTTGCCCTGTTGTTGACCACTACGCCGTTTGGTCCGTTGTCGTTGGACTTCGTGTAGTCAGCAATAACTGAAATTTTCAGATCAGCATTGGGCGTGAAATTGAATCGCGCGCGCGCGCCGTCACGCTTGTAACCGCTTACGCTACTACCGTCGGCCAGATTTTTAACATTACCCTGATACTCACCATGCATTACTGCAACGGAGGCAGTGACCGAATTGGGCGAGAGCTCACCAGACGCACCCAAACGCAGACGCTTTTCATTGCCTTGAAAATATGAAACATCGGCGAAGCGTTCGGTCTCCTTTGAGGGGCTGTGAGAAATAATATTGATCACACCGGCCGAAGCATTGCGGCCAAACAAGGTGCCCTGCGGGCCACGCAACACTTCCACGCGATCAATATCAAGCAAGTCTAGCGTGGATTGGCCGGGGCGCGAATACACCACGCCGTCAATCACGGTTGATACCGTTGGCTCAACCCCCGGGGAAGTAGAAATCGTGCCAACCCCGCGGATAAACAACGAGGTATCTTTGTTCGATGCGCCGGTACGAAAATTGACGGTCGGTGTTTGCGAGGTGATCGAGCCGAGTGTATTCAGGTTGGATTGCTCGAGCTGCGCGCCGCTAATAACCGTAATCGCAATCGGCACCGTTTGCAGTGATTCAGAACGCTTAGTGGCTGTAACAACGATGGTTTCTAACTGCGTATCGTCGGTTTTTGCAGGCGGTTTGGCAGCATTTGCGGCTTGCTGTGCCTCGGCAGCGGATGCCATTAGCGCGGCTGTGATCAAGACGGGCAGTATTCGACGTTGCAATCGATATTGAATCACCATCTTTGGGTTCGATGCTGAAGCGCGAGTGTTGAATCTCTGAGTCAATTTCATGGTTACTCTCCTTAATTGAGTCCGCTTTGAGTTTGATCATCCGCCGCAGAAAAGCGCGACGCCGCAAACTATCTTTGGGACAGGGTCATCGAAATCTAGCAATTGCTGGCGCTTCAAAAAAGCGCGACATACAGAACGCAATACACAAGGCACGCTGCCGAGCAGTGAGCGCCAATCCAAACCCGTGCTGCCTACTTAGTGTTAACTGATTAGTGCAGGCTATTGCTCACCATGGCGATTGTTTTGCAAGGCAACGTAATTAAGATTCCAAGTTGCATATTATTGAGCGCGGTCAGCAAAGTCAAGTAAGTCATCTATATGAGTTGTATTTTGTTCACAATTGCAAAGCCGGAACAAAACGGCCGCAAGAACTTCGCAATGACCTCTTCTCAATCGCAGCTGGTTTGTATAGAAAAGTACCGCCGCGCCAGACAACTAGTTGAGTCCAGTTACTGCTTGGCCGCGTGCAAGCCCGCCAAGTAAATATCAATAATTGGCTCCGCGTCTCTGGCGAGGGAAATAAAATGCCGGTCGAATAGCGAGTTGGTGATCATGCCATCGATTAGCGCGTGCATCCCGCGGGCGGCGCGGCGCGCATTGAGGTGGTCCGGTAGCTGGCCCTTTTTGATGGCATTTTTAAATGCTTGTTCCACATGGCCAATACAAGCCATGCACGATTCATGATGCCTCGTTCGCAACGCCTCCATTTCATCAACATATTCGCATTTATTGCTCATGATGTCGAAGACGCGCCGCGTCTGCTCATCTTTGGCCAATCTCAGTAGTACGTTGAGTGAACTCGCTTTCACATAAGCCAACGGATCTTCTAGCGCCACATCTCTAAACCGTTGCGTTATTTGCTCCATTGGTAGCGTTACGCGTTGCATCATCGCATCAAACAAGTCGACTTTGTTTTTGAAATGCCAGTAGATGGCACCTCGCGTCACGCCGGCCGCTTCGGCAATATCGCTCAACGCCGTGCGCGATACGCCCTTTTCGTTGAATATTTTTTCGGCCGTATCAAGGATGCGGCTGCGCGTTTCTTGCGCTTCTTCTTTAGTTTTGCGAGCCATGATTTGGGGAGTCGATTGTCAATTTGGCGAAGGTTAATATTTAAACGAGCGGGATTCGAAAAATTCACATTGTCACGTGGGTGAAACAAATATTGTTAAAGTTTAAGCCTTGCAGGTGGGAAAAAATATGTTGCGCCACCGCGTAATTTTACATACAATCATGGATGTATGTGTAATTTTTTGAAAAACACAAATCGTAATCCAAACTTTGTCGGTGACAGTCAACAGCGACATAAAATGATTTCGATAGTTTTTTCCCGGAAATCGAAAAAGACATTTAGAAAACCCGCCCCGCCAGACATCCAGTATTGTGATCTACTCATTTCTAACAAACTGCGGTCGAATTTGTTGCCTCCATGTCCTTGAACCGCCGAATTTAACTGGCGCAAAGTTTAGTTCACAAAAGCCCGCAACCCAAATAAATATTTCACCTCGATTGATAACATTGTCGACATTACCGACGTACATTCTGCTTTTCATTTTACGCAATCGTTAGGAATCACTATGCCCGCAATTATGCCCATCCCTCCATCGAAACAGACGCCCAGACTGGCCAGTATTGTTAGCAAGCACTTCGGTTCTGATTTAGCTACACGAGCATCGCTGGCCAAAACGACGATGGCTGCACTACTGTCGATTAGCATAGCGGGCTGCGGTCAAGGCGGACATAACGATCATGGCGGTATGCCGCCCGCGATGGTGACTTACGAAGTGGTTGTGGCACGCGATATTCCGGCGGAATACGAATACGTCGGGCAAACCAATGGCTCCCGCGAAGTCGAAATACGGGCGCGTGTGAACGGCATTATCGAAAAACGTCTGTATGACGAGGGCGCAACCGTCAAAGCGGGTCAGCCGTTGTTCCGGCTCGAATCTAGCTTGTATGCAGCCGCTGCTGCGCAGACGGAAGCAGGCCTTGCCACCGCCGATGCAAATTTAAAGCAAGCCGAGCGTGAATACACCCGTCTGAAACCGCTGATTGAGGCGCGGGCTATCAGCCAAAAAGAATGGGATGGCGCGGCCTCCTCGCTGGACATTGCAAAGGCGCAATTCAAGCAGGCCCAAGCGCAATTTGCCAGTAGCAAAGTTGAGTTAGGCTATACCTACATCAAAGCGCCGATCAGCGGGGTAATCGGACGCGCCCTCAAAATGGAAGGCTCACTCGCCAACGCCGCAAATGACAGCCTGCTTGCTACCATGGCGCAGATCGACCCCATGCATGTCAATTTCGCCATCGCCGAGCGCGACCGCAACGAACTGCAAAGTGAGCTTGCGGCAGGCGCCCTAAAACTGGCCAAAACTGGCTTCACCGTGAAACTTAAAAATAGCGAGGGCCAGCTGCTGAAGGCTACCGGCAAAATGAATTTTAGCGATTACAAAGCCGATGCCAACACCGGTGCTTATGCAGCCCGCGCCGAAATCGCCAATGCTGACAACGCACTAACGCCGGGGCAATTTGTGCGTGTGGTGTTGACGGGCGCGTCACATCCGGCCGCTATCGCGCTCCCACAGCGCGCCGTGCTCGATGGACCGCAGGGTAAATATGTGTATGTAGTCGGCAAGGGCAAAGACGGGAAGCCAGCCGCAGAGCCGCATCCGATCGTGCCTGGCGAATGGGTGGCGCTGGACGGCCAAGAGAAGAATGGCTGGATTATTCGCCAAGGTGTCAGAGCGGGTGATCAGGTAATTGTGGACGGCACCGCACGTATTTTTGCACCAGGCCAACCGATTGTGCCAATGACGGCAGCCGAAGCGAAAAAAGCCGCTGCCGCTGAACCAGCACCCGCCGCGGGCAAACCCGAAACCAGCAAGCCATCTGCACCCGCAAAAAACTAAGACTCAACACAAGGCAACCCCATCATGTTTTCTCGCTTTTTTATTGATCGGCCTATCTTTGCCTTCGTGATCTCGATTTTTATCGTGATTGCTGGCCTGGCTTCGATGCGCTCGCTGCCCATTGCGCAATATCCGGAAATTTCGCCCCCGACTGTGCAAGTGATTGCCGTTTATCCTGGTGCGTCTGCAGAAGTGATCGAACAAACCGTCGCCGCGCCAATTGAGAATGCGCTGACTGGTGTGGAAGGCATGATGTATATGGCGTCCACATCGACCTCAAACGGCTCAACCACCATCACGATCACCTTCGAGATCGGCACCAATGCAGATCAAGCCGCACTAAACGTCAACAACCGCGTCAAGCAGGTTGAAGCCAAGCTGCCGCAGGAAGTACGTCGTCAAGGCCTGACCGTTGTTAAAGGCTCCTCGGCGTTCCTACAAGTGCTGGCGTTTTATTCGCCTGATGGCCGCTTCAACGATATCTACACATCAAACTATGTGACGCTAAACATACTCGATCAATTGAAGCGCGTGCCGGGAACCACCAATGTGCAAATTTTTGGTGCGAAAGATTACGCGATGCGCGTTTGGTTGAAACCCGATCGCATGACGCAGCTTAAAGTCACGGTTGAGGATGTAGCACGTGCGCTAAACGAGCAGAACGCGCAGTTCGCCGCAGGCAAAATCGGCCAGTCGCCGAATGGCGGCAATCAGGAAATGGTCTACACCGTAACAACCAAAGGCCGCCTTGCAACTACCGAGGAATTCGAAAACATCATTGTCCGATCGAACCCTGATGGCAACCAGATGCGCTTGAAAGATATTGCACGCATTGAGTTGGGCAGCAAGGATTACGATTTTATCGGCTACTTTAACGGCAAGCCCGCCACCCTCGTCGGTATATTCTTACAGCCGGGGGCAAACGCGTTAGAAGCAGCAAAGCAGGTCAACACCGTGATGACCGGATTGAAAGCAAAATTTCCGGAAGGCTTCGATTACGGCGTGCCCTACGACACCACCCGCTTCGTCGAGGTCTCGATCCGTGAAGTGCTGATCACCCTCGCCGAAGCAATGGCGTTGGTCTTTATCGTGGTATTTTTGTTCCTGCAAAATTGGCGCGCTACATTGATCCCGTTCGCAGCAGTGCCGGTGTCGTTGATCGGTACGTTTGCGGGGCTGCAATTGCTCGGCTATTCGATCAATACGCTCACACTCTTCGGCATGGTTTTAGCGATCGGCATTGTGGTTGATGATGCAATTGTGGTGCTCGAAAACGTCGAGCGCATCATGCACGAAGAAGGCTTGGCAGCGCGTGAAGCCGCTATCCGCGCGATGAAAGAAGTGACTGGCCCGGTGATTGCGATTGTTTTGACGCTGTGCTCCGTGTTTGTGCCGATCGCTTTCTTGGGCGGCCTCACCGGCGAGCTATATCGCCAATTCGCCGTCACCATTTCGATCGCGGTGATCCTCTCTGGGATCGTCGCGTTGACAATGACGCCCGCGCTTTGCGTGGTGTTACTCAAGCAGGAGCATCGTCGCGCTGATGACGCATCAACCGGGCTGTTCGGCAGATTTTTTGCATGGTTTAACCATTGGTTCGCTCGCATCACCACCCGCTACACATCAGGTGTGCTATGGATGATTCGGCGCAGCACGATCGGTGTGCTGCTGTTCCTGGGTATGATCGGCTTGACGGTTGGTCTCGGTATTTTCACACCGTCATCACTAGTGCCGGACGAGGATCAGGGCTATTACATTGCCGCCGTATTTTTGCCCGACGGCGCTTCACTTGATCGCACCGATAAAGTGGTGAAAGAAGTCATCAAGGCGATTCAGTCAAACCCCAATAACCAGGACGTGATCGCGTTTACGGGTTTTGATTTCTTGGGCGGTGGCTACAAAAACAGCGCGGCCACTTTGTTCGTCACACAAAAGCATTGGGATGAACGCACGGTCACTGGTAAAGAGTTAGTTGGCGATTTTTTCATGAAGACGGGCGGCATCAAAGAAGCGCTTGTTCTTGCCTTCAACCCACCCGCTATCTTCGGCCTTGGCAACACCGGCGGTTTTGAATTTTATATTCAGAACCGCGGCGAAGGCGGCGCGGCAAAATTGCAGCAAGGCATGTTCGCAATGATGGGTGCAGCAGCAAAGGACCCGAAACTAGCCGGTGTGCAAACATTGTGGCGGGCTGCCGCGCCGCAACTCAATGTCAATGTTGACCGCAATAAAGCCAAGGCGCTCGGTGTGCCGCTCGACAGCGCGTTCAACACACTCGCAGCAACCTTGGGCACCTATTACGTTAACGATTTCAACAAATATGGCCGCACTTGGCAGGTGTTGATGTCAGCCGACAGCCAGTACCGTAAACGCCCCGACGATATTGGCCGCATTTTTGTCCGCAGTGATCGCGGCACCATGGTCCCTGTGTCCGCGTTTGCCAAGGTCGAATATTCGGCGGGGCCGGACAGTTTGGATCGATACAACAATCTACCTGCCGTAAAAATGATTGGCAATGGCGCGCCCGGCGTTAGTTCAGGACAAGCCATTGAAGAAGTGGAACGCGTCGCGAAACAAGCATTGCCAAGTGACATGAGTCTCGATTGGAGCGGTGCATCGTTTCAAGAAAAACGTGTGGGCAACAACGCCATTTATGCTCTCGTGCTTGCTGGTCTCATGGCGTTCCTGATATTGGCAGCGCAATACGAAAAATGGTCGCTCCCGCTTTCAGTGCTGCTGGCTGTACCGTTTGGGTTGTTTGGTGCGCTGGTGGCGGTCAAATTGCGCGGATTTACCAATGATGTGTATTTCCAGATTGGCTTGGTCACGCTGGTGGGATTGGCGGCAAAAAATGCAATTTTAATTGTTGAGTTTGCTGTTTTGAAATCGCATGAAGGCGTCGGTGCGGCTGCCGCCGCGTTGGAAGCCGCACGTTTGCGCTTCCGGCCGATTTTGATGACCTCAATGGCGTTTATTTTGGGTGTCGTCCCGCTCGCTTTTTCGCATGGCGCGGGTGCTGGCGCGCGAAGCTCGGTCGGTACGGGTGTGATGGGCGGTATGTTGGCCGCGACGTTCCTAGCGATTTTCTTTGTGCCGCTTTTTTATAAAGTCATCACCGACCGAAAATTTAAAGAGAGCAAATCGGACGCGGAAATTCGCTCAGAAGCGGAGCATTCACGTGGCGATACCAAACAAAATCTACATACCCCGCATCGCAACCCTACCGTCAGCGCGGCATTAAAGGACGATGCCGATAGCAACAAAGGTAACGATCATGAATAAAATCTTTCTTCATTTCAAAGCCATCGTTGTTGGTGCCACGTTGACGCTAACAATCTCAGCCTGCACTTTCGGTCCAGATTACGTGCGACCCAAACTGGAATTACCAATTTCGGTTACCGCTGCGCCGCCAACTGCATCAGCTACAACTACCGCTGCAAACCCAGCGCCAAATTGGTGGCAGGTTTTTCAAGACGCCAGCCTCGACCAATTGGTGAATGAAGCGTTGGCGAACAACAATAATTTGCTTGCGGCTGCTGCACGCGTTACCGAGGCCGACACACAATTTAAAGTGGTTAAGTCCGATCAGCTGCCGATTGTCTACGCAACAGCGGCGCGTGACCGAACCCGCAACTCGGCACGATCCAGCAATTTTCGGACAAATATGCCACCCGAAACCACGACCAATCGTGCGGCACTGAATGTGTCATGGGAGATCGATTTCTGGGGCAAATTTCGTCGCGCTACAGAAGCGGCGCGGGCTGATTTGTTGAGCATTGAGGCCAATCGGGATGCGTTGCGCCTCACGATTGCCAGCCAGACTGCCCAAGGCTATGTCGCGCTGCGCTCGCTCGATGCGCAATTTGCTGCGACACAGCTAGGTCTGCGACGTGCTAAAGAAGGTTTCGAGATGCAGAAGAAGCGCTTCGATGCGGGTGTGGCATCCGAGTTTGAGTATCGCCAACGCGAAGCCGAATACGATGCGGCGCTTGCACAACTTCCGCCAGTAGAAGAAGCGCGTTCCCGCCAAGAGCGTGCGTTGCTGGTGCTGCTGGGCCGTACGCCAAAGGCAATTTTGGGCGATAAACTGGTGCGTCCGGATGCGGGCGTAAACACGATCAAAGTCATCCAAGCGCTGCCAGTTGGCATCCCATCGGAGTTGATGTTGAATCGTCCCGATGTACGTGAGGCCGAGCAAAAGCTCATCGCCACTAATGCCCGCATCGGCGTTGCGCGTGCCGCCTATTTCCCCTCAATCTCGCTCACCGGAAATTATGGTGGTGAAAGCGCATCGCTATCCGATTTGTTTTCCGGTCCGGCGCGAACCTGGCAGTTTGCTGGCAATCTCACGCAAGCACTTTGGGGTTCTGGGCGATTGAACAATCAAGCAGCCGCTGCCGAGGCACGAAACGAGCAAGCCCTGCAAAATTATCGCGGCACTGTGTCGAACGCGTTTCGCGAAGTGGCCGACGCGCTTGGTGCCTACGCAAAATCACGGGCGGTGGCCGATGCTGAAACGCGACGCGTTGCATCCCTGCATAAAACTTGGGAGCTGGCCAAACTACGATTTGATCGCGGCGTATCCAGCCAGCTTGACGTGATCGATTCCGAGCGGGGACTGCTGCTAGCGGAATTCGATCGCATCGCGGCGGATCGTGATTTAAAACTTGCGGTTGCCGATTTTTATCGGGCGCTTGGCGGTACGACGCAGCCCTCCAACCCTTAATTTTTTTACTCGGCGGTAGGCCGAAAAGATCACGTCTGTTTCGCGGCACTCGCCTTGAGATATTGAATATTTTTTATGGTTTTTGGGGCGCGCTTCCAGTCCGCAATCGCTGGGTAATCCACCAGATATGCCCCTCAATATCAATCGCGCCATAGCTGCGATCTGCCCAATATTCAGCACCGTAGTCATGGGTTGACGGCGCATCAACAATTGTCGCGCCAGATGCACGCGCCTGTTCGCAGTGCGCGTCCGCATCATCGACGTAGAGCATGATACTTTGCGAGTTCCCGCCAGAAAGCGATTGCGGACTTTTCAGCATGGCTTTCCATGAATCGACGCTTGCATCGCCGCGTTCCTGCGCAACCATCATCACCGCCTCGCCATAGGTCAGCTCGCTATGCAAAATGCGGCCATCGTCACCTTCAATTTTTAAGCGCACCGCAAAACCAAACGCGCGACACAGCCAATCAATAGCTGCGCTTGCATCTCGGTAAACCAAAGCGCTTGAAAGCCGTGGCCAATTGGCTGGGGCTGGGATCATCGGCATTGTCATCTTTAGCGCCTCTTTGGCAAAGAATGAAGTAAATCGTCAAGGTTCACATCAACATTAAAGCATTCAAAAGATCACTATTCACCACAAAGAACCCTCAAACTCGGCTCTGGGAGCCGAGTTTGAGGCAATTGCTATTCATAAAATTAACGAATATCAAGGCCAAAGCCACATAAATGCCAGCGCGCTCACCGTGCCATAAATCAACGCATCGAGCACATCCTTAGCAGCGCTTCCCCAAGGCTTGCCCATCCAAATCGCAGCCTGCACACCGCCGCAGCCATAAGCAAAAAAGCTGAATATGCCAACCAGATGTCCGCCCCTATTTCCGCCGCCCTGCAACCCTACCATTTGCAACGCCAACATCGCGCCCACAGTCGCGATCACGATATTCAACACAAACCATTGCGAAAGCGCACCACCCATTTTGATGTCACCGTTGGCCTTGACGGTTAAAAATGCAATTGGCCCCTCGCGATATTTTTGTTGCATCGCCTCGGTTTGCATTTCTTTCATGTCGTTAATGTGCGGCATGATGTATTGGCCTGGCGCAGGGGCATTGGCGCGCACAGCGGCGCGAACCTCGTCTTCATTTCCGAGCTTCATGTAATCCGAGTTATGCCACTTGAAGACCATGTGAATCAAACTGCTCGCGACAAAAACGGCAACGGCGGTAACAACAATTGGTAACCATAGCTGAAGGACTTGGTTCATTTTTATTCTCCTCGTAGGTGAATGCAGACCGGATAGAACCAGTCCACCAACTTAATTAAGTGATCTAGGTTAGTCTGCAAATGAAATCATAGGCTCTTTTTAATATTGCTTGCTTGTATGCTGGGTTCGGGCAATTATTTCAGGTAAGCCAACACCGCAAGGTATTAAAATCAGAGCCAAAACATCAATATTCGTGCATCAATAGGATCAGCAACTGTCAACAAAGGCAAATTCGTAAAAGCTTGGCTAAAGTACGAAAATGATGAAATTCGTAAACTCGAAATATTTCCTTTTAAAGAATACTCTCATATCGTTGAACTTCAATATTTTGATTGCGAAGCGCAAACGAACGCCACGATTCAACGGCTAATTTATTTGCGGCTAGAAAACATTCATTCAGTTTCGATAGACCCATCGAACGCACAATTCTCGGAACCAACGCCAGCAACCGTCGGACGGGGAACGCTTGATTATGTGTGCGAGCAGATGAATAACATTAGGCAGAAAAAACCAGAAGCGCCAACGCCGCCGAAGAAACCATGATTTCTATAAGTAATCAAGACGCGGCGCAGACAGAGCACATCCAAGAACTTTATCGATCCCAGCTGGTTTATTACCTAAAAGTTACCTAAAAACAAAAACGGCTCACACCAAAAAGATGTAAGCCGTTGTTTTTACTGGCGTCCCCAACCGGATTCGAACCGGTGTTATCGCCGTGAAAGGGCGGTGTCCTAGGCCTCTAGACGATGGGGACATATTCGTCGTGTTACTTGCTGCGTTTACTGCAAAAATTCTTTGGTGGAGATAAGCAGGATCGAACTGCTGACCTCTTGCATGCCATGCAAGCGCTCTCCCAGCTGAGCTATACCCCCAATAGAGTCGTGCATTATAGCCGTTGGTGACGGTTTTGCCAAGCTGTGGTTTGAAATTTTACGTTTTATCAGATTGAAGACTTTCGCCCTCGGGCTACATCCTTGCCAGGCGCGCCAAGACCTCTTCTCGCCCCAGCACTTCCATGATCGCATCAATGGCTGGCGTCTGCGTTTGGCCGGTTAGCAGAACCCGCAGCGGCATCATGAGCTGCGGCATTTTTAGGCCGTGTTGGCTGACTTGCGCTTTGGCGGCGGCGCTGATGTCGGCTTTGATCCAATTCGTGGTGGCTAGTGCTGCCGATAACGCGGTAATCGCGGGCTTAGCAGCGTCTGTGAGATGTTGCCCCAGCAAGGCCGCTTCAACTTCCGGGCGAACATAAAAATAATGTGCAAGTGCCGCCATTTCGACCAAGGTGGGTGCGCGGTCGCGCAATAGCTCTGCAACCTTTTCGATGGCGGGACCGTTTGCAGTGTTCAGGCCTGCCAAAGCCAAAAATGGTTTGAGCATTTCTGCCAATACACTAGGCTCGGTGCGCTTAACGTACTCATGGTTAAGCCAGCGCAGCTTTTCGGTATTGAATTGCGCGGGCGATGGGGTAATGTGGTCAAGATCAAACCATTCGCAGAACTGCTGCACAGAAAAAATTTCTTCATCACCGTGCGACCAGCCGAGCCTTGCCAAATAGTTGATAACAGCGTCGCGCAGATAGCCGTCTTGCGGATATTCCATGACACTAACGGCACCATGGCGCTTGGATAATTTTTGCCCGTCGTCGCCTAATATCATTGAGACATGCGCGTACTCGGGCAGCTCAGCACCAAGCGCGTTAAGCACGTTGATTTGGCGGGGGGTGTTATTGACATGATCATCGCCGCGAATGACGTGGGTGATTTTCATATCCCAATCATCCACACAAACACAAAAATTGTAAGTTGGCGTACCGTCAGAGCGGGCAATGACAAAATCATCCAACTCGCCATTATTAAATTCAATGCGCCCTTTGACGCGATCTTCCCAAGCGACCACACCATCTAATGGATTTTTGAAGCGCATCGCAGGCTTAATGCCAGCCGGAATTGGCGGCAGCGTTTTGCCCGGCTCTGGCCGCCAGCGACCGTCGTAGCGGGGCTTCTCGCCTCGCACCCGTTGCGCCTCGCGCATGGCGTCAAGCTCTTCGGGTGTGCAGTAACAAGGGTAGACCGTGCCGGTAGAGAGCATGGTGTGAATCACTTCTTTATAGCGATCCATGCGCTGCATTTGGTAGAACGGCCCCTCATCGTGATCAAGGCCCAGCCATTTCATGCCATCCAAAATCGCCTGCACGGCTTCTGGTGTCGAGCGCTCGACATCGGTATCTTCAATCCGCAAAATAAACGTGCCCTTGAAGCGGCGTGCATATGCCCAAGCGAATAACGCCGTGCGGCCACCGCCGATATGTAGAAACCCGGTGGGGCTGGGGGCGAACCTTGTCCTGACTTCTTTGTTATTACTGGCGTGCATGAAAAGCTTTCTTTACGCTGTTGGCGCTAGATTCCGGGGCTGCGTGTTCAGTCGCTACATTTTTGGAAGCGTAACGCCCTTCTGCCCTTGATATTTTCCGCCACGATCTTTGTAAGAAGTCTCGCACACTTCATCACTTTCAAAAAACAGTACCTGCGCAACACCTTCGTTCGCATAAATTTTGGCGGGAAGCGGCGTGGTGTTGGAAAACTCCAACGTTACGTAGCCTTCCCATTCAGGCTCAAAAGGAGTGACGTTGACGATAATGCCGCAGCGGGCGTAGGTAGATTTGCCTAGGCAAATCGTCAGCACATTACGCGGGATGCGGAAATATTCAACGGTTCGGGCGAGTGCGAATGAATTTGGCGGGATGATGCAAAAATCGTTGTCTATATTTACAAACGATTTGTCGTCAAAATTTTTGGGGTCAATCACCGTCGAATTGATGTTTGTAAACAACTTAAACTCGTTCGAGCAACGAATGTCGTAGCCATAGCTTGACGTACCGTAGCTGACAATACGCTGGCCGTTCGCTTCTCGAATTTGGCCGGGCTCATAGGGCTCGATCATGCCGTGTTGTTCAGCCATGCGTTTGATCCACTTGTCGCTTTTAATGCTCACGTCGTAGTCTCCTGATGTTCAAATGATTGAATGTAATGGCTGTCACTTTCGTAGGTAACGACCGTCACATCGGCCGCCTCCGCACGTAACGCTTTGAGACTTCGATATTCGCTGGAATCATGCCAGTGGTTTAGCGCGTCCATCGATTCAAAACGCAGCACCACCAAACGCTCAAAATTTGCGTTAAAACTGCATTCATTGCTCATTACCTTTTGCTGCAAGCCGCGCAATAAAATTTCGCCGCCATATTGAATAATAGTCGCATCGACTTGCGCCAAATAGCGATGCCATTTCTCCGCATCGCGCACCCGAATGTGTCCTGTTAAAAACGCTGGCATGTTTGATTGCAATCGGATTCGTTCATCGTTTAATGGTTGTAGGGCGGGTCGGGCTGCAGGGCGTAGTTCAATAGAGAACGCTGATACCGCTTCACACCTGCATGCGCGGTGTGATCGCCAATATGCGCGAGCAGCAGAGAAACCGCCTCACGATGTTCGCCTAAATTATAAAAACTAAGTGCTAAAAAAACTTTAAATTCTTCCGCGTCCGGGAAGGCGGCCAAGCCTTTTTCCAATGTTCGCACCGCATCTGAGTACTGCTCAAGGCAGCGATAACTACTGCCCAAGCCCAGCAAACAACCCCGCAAATCATCGCCCTTCAAACCAAGCTCAATCGCACGTTCGTAAAACGGGACGGCATCCTCTTCCAACCCTTGGCAGTCGTAAGTTCCGGCCAGTTCGTAATTCACTTTGGCGCTCGACGGATTTTTTTTAACTAAATCTAACAAAATCGCCATCGCCTCAGTTAGCTGGGAGGCTTTGCGTAACGCGACTGCACGCTCGATATTTTTTTCTAAGTCGTTCATCGCTACTTGGTTTGCTTAGCTGTTTTCGAGTTAAGTATTTTGAATCACAATTTTCGGGAACGCCGACGTGCGATCCTGCGATTGCTTGGCGATTTTCACGGCACACTTGCGGGCGATATCTTTATAAATCTTTGCAATCGCACCGTCCGGATCAGCAACCACCGTCGGCTTACCACTATCGGTCATTTCACGAATGCTGATATCGAGCGGCAGCGAACCCAGCATATCAATGTTGTAGTCCTTCGCCATTTTCGCACCGCCGCCTTGGCCAAAAATATGTTCCGAATGGCCGCAGTTGGAGCAAATATGCATCGCCATGTTTTCCACCACGCCGATGATTGGCACGCCGACTTTTTCAAACATTTTTAAGCCTTTACGGGCATCCAACAGCGCAATATCCTGCGGAGTGGTGACAATTACCGCACCTGTCACTGGCACTTTTTGCGCAAGCGTCAGTTGAATATCGCCCGTGCCGGGCGGTAGATCGACCACCAAATAATCAAGATCATTCCAGCGGGTTTCGTTAAGCAATTGCTCCAGTGCCTGCGTTACCATCGGGCCGCGCCACACCATTGGTGTTTCAGGATCAATCAAAAAACCAACGCTCATCGCCTGAATGCCATGTGCTTCCAGCGGTTCCATCGTTTTACCGTCGCGTGACTGTGGACGGCCGGTGATCCCGAGCATCATTGGCTGTGATGGGCCGTAAATATCGGCATCCAATATGCCCACAACCGCACCTTCAGCAGCGAGTGCCAGCGCCAAATTCACAGCAGTAGTGCTTTTACCAACACCACCTTTGCCGGATGCGACGGCGATAATATTTTTAATGCCTGGAATCAGCTTCACGCCACGCTGTGCGCTATGCGAAACGATCTTGGTGTAAACATTGGCAGAGACGTTTTCCACGCCCTCAATTTTTTTCAAGCGTTCAACAACCTGCTTGCGAATGCCATCGGTCACGCTTTTGCCGGGATACGGTAAAACAATCTCGAGCGAGACCATGCTGCCCTCAACCTTGATATTTTTGGCAAATTTCGCGTCGATGAAATTTTCATCCGTGACGGGGTCTAATAATTCGCGGAGTGCGTGTTGAACATGCTGCTGAATTTGTTCTGTGGTGTTGCTCATGGGTGCGCCGATCGATACAAAATGTGAGGGTGATATAAATTGAGAAAATTAAGATTTTGAAATCAGTGTTTTGGTATTGCGCCATTTTATCGGAAACGCGAGGCTTCTCCCGGCAAAAGCAACATGAATCTCGGTATCAAATTGATGTCGGGCTTGGTACAATAAACGCAGAAAAATACAACTTCAACTCTGAACTCAACTCTGAACGCCACAAAACATCACAACAATGATTGTGCGCCAAGCCTAATTGGCGCAGCTCAAAAATAAATGCCCCGCAAAATATTTGTCACCACCGCACTCCCTTACGCCAATGCGCCGTTTCACATCGGCCATTTTATGGAATACATCCAAGCCGATATTTGGGTGCGATTCCAGCGGCTGCAAGGACACAAAGTCCACTTTGTCTGCGCCGACGATACGCACGGTGCGCCGATCATGCTGCAAGCCGACAAGCAAGGCATCACGCCGGCGCAATTGGTTGCCAAAGTAACCGCAGATCGTGCAGGCGACTTGCCAAAATTCGGCATCAGCTTCGACCATTGGTACACCACGCATTCCCCGGAAAATATTGAGCTGGCGCATGAAATTTACAAAAAACTAAAGGCCAACAAACTCATTACCTCGCGCGAAATTGAGCAATTTTACGATCCCGTCAAAGGCATGTTCTTGGCGGATCGCTACATCAAGGGCGAATGTCCGAAATGCGGCGCAAAGGATCAGTATGGTGACTCGTGTGAAGTATGCGGCGCAGTTTATTCGCCAACGGAGCTAAAAAATCCTTACTCCGCGATTACCGGCGCAGCGCCAATCTTAAAAAAATCCGAGCATTTTTTCTTCAAACTGTCCGACAAGCGTTGCGCAAAATTTTTGAATGAATGGGTTGAGACGACACCTCTGCAATCAGAAGTTAAAAACAAACTAGCCGAATGGCTGGGCGATGGCGGCAAAAACTTAAACGACTGGGATATTTCCCGCGATGCGCCGTATTTCGGCATCGAGATCCCTGATGCGCCGGGCAAATATTTTTATGTCTGGCTTGACGCGCCGGTGGGTTATTTAGCGAGTTTGAAAAATTACTTCGAAACGGGTAAAGCCAAAGCCAACGGCGAACCGCGCAGCTTCGATGATTTTTTGGCGGACGATAGTGTTGAGCAGTTTCATTTCATCGGCAAAGATATTATTTATTTCCACACGCTTTTTTGGCCCGCAATGCTGCATTTTGCCGGGCGCAAAGTGCCTAAAAATGTGTTTGTGCACGGCTTCATCGGCTTCTCCGGTGAAAAAATGTCGAAATCGCGCGGCACGGGCGTGTCGCCGCAAGAATATTTAAAGCAGGGTTTAAATCCCGAATGGCTGCGCTATTACATTGCCGCGAAATTAAACGATAAAGTTGAAGACCTCGATTTCAATCCCGACGATTTTGTCGCCCGGGTAAATAGCGATTTGATCGGCAAATACGTCAACATCGCGAGCCGAAGCGCGGGCTTCATCAGCAAAAAATTTGATGGCAAATTAACCAAGCCACAACTGCCCGCGGATATTGCCAAAGAATTCGCTACCGCCGCTACTGAAATAGCAGCGTATTACGATGGCCGCGAATTTGGCAAGGCAATTCGTAAAATTATGGCCCTTGCCGACTTGGCAAATCAATATGTAGACGCCAACAAACCGTGGGAACTCGCAAAACTAGCAGGACGCGATGCAGAGCTGCACACCGTATGCTCAACATGCATTTCGATGTTCCGCGACTTAACGGTGTATCTTGCTCCTGTGCTGCCGCAATTGGCGGCCAATGCGGGAGAATTGTTTAACTTCAATGCAACCGATTGGAAAGCGCTGGCAAAATCATTACCCGTTGGCCACGAAATCAAACAATACAAACATCTTATGACACGCATAGACCCGAAACAAATGGATGCCCTATTGGAGCCTGCGTTAGAAGCGGGAAAGGAACATGCAAAGGCGGCTGCCAAACCGGACAGCAAGGGGTCTGAAGCAGAGGTGATTCCAGCGAATAGCGATTTCGCGCTCGTCGCGCCGGAAGTGCCAAAGCCGATTGTCATCCAGCCGATTAGTGAAACGATTTCGATCGATGATTTTGGCCGTATCGATTTGCGGGTAGCAAAAATTTTAGATGCCGAGTTGGTCGTTGAAGCCGATAAATTATTAAAACTTACACTGGATTTAGGCATCGAAACTCGGACCGTTTTTGCTGGCATTCGCTCGGCTTATAACCCGAAAGATTTGGTTGGCCGCTTGACGGTGACAGTCGCCAATCTGGCGCCGCGTAAGATGCGCTTTGGTGAGTCACAGGGCATGGTATTGGCTGCCGGTGATGGCACGGGGATTTATTTGTTGTCGCCTGATTCCGGTGCCGTACCGGGAATGCGCATTAAATAGGAACGCTCAAACGAGCAGTGGCAAAAATGGACATTCGCAACGTCGCATCAATGCGGCTGGTTGAATCGTTGGGGTTCATTCCCGTCGGGATAACATTAAGCGCTGATTTTTTCAAGGGCGAATCGAGCGATGAATATCGCTACGAATTGATTTTTCAATGTCCGTTATGACAACAGAAATCCCAATTGCGCCAGCACGGAGAGTCATTTTCGCTACCGATCGCGAAACCCTCGAAACTCAGGTCCGCATCGACACCTATCGTGCCTCGGGCCCCGGCGGACAGCATGTCAATAAAACCAACTCAGCCATTCGCATAACGCATGAGCCGTCTGGCGTAGTAGTGATCGCACAAGATTCATCATCTCAGTTTCGCAATAAAGAAACCGCGTTTGAACGCCTGATTGAAAAATTAATCAGGCTCAATCACGTCCCCAAAAAACGTTTCGCAACCAAGCCCACCCGTGCCTCCAAAGAGCGGCGCATTGAGGGCAAAAAAACCCGCGCGGTGGTGAAATCTAATCGCAGTAAGAAAGTTGTCGATGATTGAATTTTTAGCCGGATGGCGATGATTACGTTGCACCTCAACATCACTGGTCGTGTGCAAGATGTCGGTTTTCGTGAGTCCATGCGGCTGATCGCCAATGCACTTAACGTGAATGGCTGGGTGCGCAATCGCGCGGATGGCAGTGTGGAAGCAGTTCTGCAAGGTGATGATGCTGCGGTCGAGCAGCTAGTGGGCTGGTGCCACAACGGTCCGCCGGGCGCGAATGTAAAATATGTGAACGCAAGTTTATTTGAGACCGAAGAAACATTTATTGCGTTTTCCAGAAGGCCGAGCGAGGAGCGACTGGGATAAAATGCGCAGAGCCACCTTCTAGCACTGACGCGGCGGTTAGGTCGGGGCCGCGGTTCGGTGGTGGAGCGCTTCCAAGTCGGCGGTGCAGTTGCAGGCCATGATGCTTTAATGGTGTATTTCAAACGCCAACAACAAAATGGATGATCCGCAGTATCGTCTCAACGAATGACAAATCCGCCCTGAGCTTCGACAATAAATTGCTGCTTTGCTACTGCCCCTGCTACTGCCTCTTCTACAGCCTCTTCTACAGCCTCTGATACATTCTCACTCAATTAATTTGCCCAATCGCGAGTTCAAAAATGACAACACCCATGACCACGTCCAGCAAGCTACTCAAATTTGCCTACATCTTGATTTCGGCGTTCAGCATTGCCTGCCACGGCAACGCTATCGCTGCTCCATCAAGCGGCATGTCGATCCCCGAACCCACCGCCGCGCGCTACCTCGGCCCCCTGAAACTTGACGTGGACGTAACGGATGTTGAACGCAAAATTCATAGGGCGCATTTGGCTATTCCCGTCACATCGGGTCCGCTTACGCTGCTGTTCCCGCAATGGCTCCCCGGCAATCATTCACCCAATGGCGTGATAAATGGGCTTTCCGGTCTGCAATTCACAGCGAACGGCAAGCCCGTGTCGTGGGTGCGCGATACGATCAGCGTGTTTGCCTTCCATCTCAATATTCCGAATGATGTGACCGTGTTGGAAGCTGACTACCAATACCTTACCGCTGTCTCGCCCACGCAGGGGCGCGTGCTGGTTACTCCGGACATCGTGAATCTGCAATGGAATTCAGTCGTGTTGTATCCGGCTGGTTTCAATGCGGACGGCATCATGGTTGAGGCATCGATGACGTATCCGGCAGGCTGGCAATTTGCCACCGCGCTGGAAGAACAAAAGACATCAGGCCCAAACAATAACAAAGCCAAGTTTTCGCCGGTGAGCCTGACTGATTTAGTCGATTCGCCGGTCTATGTTGGGCGCTACGTCAAGCGCTACGAACTCTCGCCCGGCACAGAAGGCAAGGCTGGCGTTCCGGTCAGATTCAACGTTTTTGCCGATAATGTCGAAAGCTTGGAAGCCACGCCGGCGCAGATCGAGCCGCATCGCAACATGGTTAAGCAGATGTACAAGGTATTTGGTCCCGGACCCTATACTCATTATGAGTTTTTGATCGCCGCAAGTGAAAACTTCGGCGGCACCGGCGGCTTAGAGCACCGGCAATCGACCGAGATCGGTGTCGGCGCTAACTACTTCACCAAGTACAAAACATCCGCGTATATGCGCGGTGTGGTGCCGCATGAATTTGTCCACTCATGGGACGGAAAATTCCGCCGCCCTGCTGATTTGATGATCCGTAATTTTAACGAGCCGATGCAAAATTCACTGCTCTGGGTTTATGAGGGCCAAACCAGCTACTGGACAGAGATCATCGCGGCCCGTTCGGGCTTATATTCGCCGACCGAAGCGCGCGAAGCACTCGCGCGTACAGCTGCCTCGATGCAGACACGCGCTGGCCGTACTTGGCGCAACCTGCAAGACACCACCAACGATCCCATCATGTCGCAGCGCGGCGCAACCAAATCGTGGTCAAGCTGGCAGCGCGGTAGCGATTATTATCCCGAGGCGGTATTACTTTGGCTGGATGCTGATTTTAAGATTCGCGAACTCACCCAAGAAAAGCGCTCGCTGGATGATTTTGCGCGCTTGTTTTTTGCTGTGCCGCAAAATAAAGCGCAAGGTAGCCACGCTACCATTACCTATACATTCGACGATGTTGTCAAAGCGCTAAACACGGCGGCGCCGTTCGACTGGGCAGGGTTCCTTCGTTCACGGCTCGATAGCCAGGCTGACAACAACCCTCTCGACACTTTCGGCCGCAGCGGCTGGAAATTAGTGTTCACCGATAAGGTAAATGAATTTTCTGATGCTGCCAATAAAGCCCGCAACAATTCAGATTTTGCTTACTCGCTCGGTATTACGGTGGACAAAAAGGAAATGATCAGTGACGTCGAATGGGGTAGTCCCGCCTTCGCGGCCAAAATAACAACCGGCGCAACACTCCTGGCAGTCAACGGGCGCACCTACAAACCAGAACGCCTCAACAACGCGATCATCGCCGCGCAAAAAGACAAAAAAGCAATTGAGCTACTCATCAAAAGCGACGACCGTTATCGCACGGTGTCGATCCCCTATTTTGACGGTTTACGGTATCCGCATCTGGAGCGGGTCGATGGCTCGAAAGACAGGCTGGGCGCGGCTCTTCAGGCTTTATAGCGGAATTATGCAACACGCTGTTACGACAAAGCGCGATTGCTGAATCGATTCTACTCAGCAACTTAACCGAGAAATTTTTCGGTGCAATCGAACCCGGCAATAGCGAAGCAGCAACAAAAAGGGCAGGCGGCAATATCGCCTTCCCTTTTCATTTTTAATGACTCAATCTGTTTGCTCGATTTGCTCCGAGTTATCGCAGCACCTATCGCAGCAATCCAGTGTTTCATCGAACCTCTGGGTGTTCCTCTGGACGTTCTTGTGGACGTTTACTTGGACGTTCACCCCGCAGCGTCATGTTGGCGGCGCCCAGCGGCTTTAAGGATCATCGCTTAATCACCGGCTTCGCGCTTAACCAAACAACCGCTCATCGTCATCTGCACCTGACCTGGCTTTTCACTACCTTGTGCTCCCATCGCTCCATGGCCACCAAACACCACCAAGCGTGGCTAGCTACCAGTTACGCAGATAAGCGCGCCCATTGATGTACACCACATAGGGCCGAGGTGACCAGATGCCGCCATAGCCGATGCCGCGTCCGAACAGCCATGCATCGTTATAGGCCTCGCGCTGCCCCATGCGCTCGGCCATCTTTAACTGACCGACTTGCATGAAATCCAATACGGCATCCGGCACGCCGTCGCGGGACAGTTTGGCGTATTGGCTTGCTTGAACATCATAAATATTCCGCGACGCCTTGATGTCGCCAATGATGGCCTGCGCATCTTTGCCCGCTTTGGACATCTCAACAATTTTTTCCAGTGTCAGCGGTTCGGCCTCGGGTGCGCCTATCGTTGCGCAGCCACCGAGCAGAAATAAACTTGTTACCGCACCTGCACAAAGTTTTGCAAAATTGCGTAAACTACGTTTCATGGAACACCTCCAGTCATCATTAAATAAAAACTTCGCCCTGCAAACGACCCAGCGTTGCCGATTCCGCTCGGCTCTGTGGATCGTTGTGAAACGACGCGGCTCCCAGATTACCCGTCCTTGCCACGTTTAGAAATTCATTCTAACGCGGCACAGCAATCCTGTCGCGTGGCATCGTGGATTCAGATGTAACAGAAAAAACGAACACACCAAATCCTGCGTTGACAGCCTTTTATCTGGTCACTTACGCAATATCAATTTCGCGCCATCCGGCGAATGCAGGAGAAAGCATGGATACGACTAAAATTTTGTTTGAAAACCCAATGGGAACTGACGGCTTCGAGTTCGTCGAGTACACCGCCCCTGATGTGGTGGCGCTTGGCCGCTTGTTTGAGAGCATGGGCTTCACCGCGGTAGCCAAACACCGCTCCAAAGATGTCACGCTATACAAGCAAGGCGACATCAATTTTATTGTCAACGCCGAGCGCGATAGCTTCGCGCAGTCGTTCGCCCGCGTGCATGGACCGTCTGCCTGCGCTTTCGGCATTCGCGTGAAAGATGCCGCCGCCGCGTTCAAACGCGCAATTGCGCTGGGCGCCAAAGCCTACGACGGCCCCGTCGGCCCCATGGAATTAAACATTCCGGCGATCCAAGGCATTGGCGGTTCGCTGCTCTATTTGATTGACCGCTATGGCGAGCGCACCATTTACGATGTCGATTTTCAACCAATTGCGGGCGTCGATCAAAACCCGAAAGGTGTTGGCCTGCAATACGTCGATCACCTGACCCACAACGTCTATGAAGGGCGCATGGATACCTGGGCGCAGTTTTACGAGAAGCTGTTTAACTTCCGTGAGATTCGCTACTTCGATATCAAAGGCAAAAAAACTGGGTTGACCTCGCGTGCGCTGACCAGCCCGTGCGGCAAAATCCGCATCCCGATCAACGAGCCGTCCGATAAAAAATCGCAAATTCAGGAATATCTGGACGCCTATAACGGCGAAGGTATTCAGCATATTGCGCTCGCCTGCGCCAACATCTATGAGTCGATCGAAGCGCTTCGCATAAAAGGTGTGAAGTTCTTGGATACGCCCGATTCATACTACGCCTTGGTGAATAAGCGCGTGCAAAATCACGGCGAAGATTTAGGACGATTGCAGCGCAATAAAATCTTGATTGATGGCGAAGGCCTGGACAAAGAATCGAATGAAGATAAATTGTTGCAGATTTTTACCGACACCGTGATCGGCCCGATTTTCTTTGAGGTGATTCAACGTAAAGGCAACGAGGGCTTTGGCGAGGGTAATTTCAAGGCGTTATTCGAAGCGATTGAAGCCGACCAAATCGCCCGTGGCGTGTTGTAAAAATATTGAGGGTAAACGTTAAAACTCGTTATCGGTAGCGGCGTTTGGAGCATTTTTGCTTTAAAAGCCGCTCCAGAACTGGTGTTTACGTAAAATAAATTATGAAAACAGACTCCATAAAATATCAATCCGGCTTCGGCAACACGTTCGAAACCGAGGCCGTAGACGGTGCGTTACCGAACGGACAGAATTCGCCACAGCGTGTAGCGCATGGCTTGTATGCTGAGCAAGTTTCGGGCGCCGCATTCACGACGCCCCGCTGCGAAAACTTGCGTTCGTGGCAATATCGCTTGCGTCCTTCGGCACAACATTCTGCATATCAGAAAATCAACCATGGACATATTCGAACCTCGCCTTGCGCTGAATTACCGGCGACACCGAATCGCTTGCGGTGGAATCCGTTCCCAGCGCCCACTAAGCCGACCGATTTTATTGATGGCTTGATGACCATCGCCACCAATGGTGATGCGCGTTTGCAGCACGGTGTGGCCATCCATGTTTACGCCGCCAACCAATCCATGAACCGCTGTTTTTATAACGCCGATGGCGAAATGCTCATCGTTCCAGAACAAGGCGAAATGTCGCTAAAAACAGAGTTTGGGATCGTAAATATTAAACCAGGTGAAATCGCTGTGATGCCGCGCGGCATTAAATTTCGGGTGGAAATTGCAGCGCCAGTGCGCGGCTATATTTGCGAAAACTACGGCGCGCCGTTGCGCTTGCCCGAGCTGGGCCCAATCGGCGCGAACGGCTTGGCGAACACCCGCGATTTTTTATATCCAGTTGCGTGGTTTGAGGATATCCAAACGGCCACCGAAGTCGTCGCTAAATTTGGTGGAAATTTGTGGTCTTATCAAATGCCCGGCTCACCACTCAATGTCGTTGCATGGCACGGCAATTACGCACCTTATAAATACGATCTCGCCAAATTCAACACCATTAACACGGTGAGCTTCGATCATCCCGATCCGTCGATTTTTACGGTACTAACCTCGCCTTCTGAAATGGCGGGCACCGCCAACATCGATTTTGTTGTCTTCCCGCCGCGTTGGATGGTGGCCGAGAACACGTTCCGTCCTCCGTGGTTCCATCGCAACCTGATGAGCGAATATATGGGACTCATTCACGGCCAATATGATGCGAAAAGTGGTGACGCAAAGGCCGGTACCGGCTTTATTCCCGGCGGCGGATCACTCCACAACAGTTTTTCTGCCCATGGTCCCGATAAAGCAACCTTCGATAAAGCCTCTGCTGTTGAGTTAAAGCCACACTACATCGCCAATACCTTGGCCTTCATGTTTGAAAGCCGCTACGTGTTTGAGCCAACCGAATTTGCGATGCAGGCGCCGGCGCTTCAAACCGACTACGACGCAGCTTGGAATGGATTCGCGCCGGCGGAAATATTAAGAGAAAGAGAATAAATGAAATTCGCCTCACTGAAAAACCAAAACCCCGACGGCTCTTTACTCATCGTGAGCCGTGATTTGAAACGTGCGTCCAGCGTTTCAGATATTGCACCAACCTTGCAGCATGCCCTTGAAAATTGGCGGCATTTTGAGCGCGCGTTGCTCGATGCTTACGAAGGGCTGGAATGCGGCAATGAGCGTCCTGAATTTGATTTTCAAACGCTGCTACGCGATGGCGAAATTGCCGCGCCACTACCTAGAACGCATCAGTGGATGGATGGCTCGGCGTATCTTTCGCATGTGGAGCGGGTTCGACGTGCCCGCAACGATAAAGTGCCCGACAGTTTTTATCACGATCCGCTCATGTATCAAGGTGGCGGGGATTCGATGCTCGGCCCACGAGACGATATTCAGGTGTTGAGCGAAGATTGGGGCGTTGATTTAGAAGGCGAAGTGGGTGTGATCACCGGCGATGTGAAGATGGGCGCTACCCCTGCCGAAGCCTCCGAGGCGGTGCGCCTGCTGGTGCTCATCAATGACATTTCTTACCGCAAATTAATACCGGCAGAGCTCGCCAAGGGATTTGGTTTCGTCAACAGCAAAGGCCAAAACGCGCTGTCCCCGGTCGCGGTAACGCCCGATGAACTGGGCGGCGCATGGGGTGGTACAAAAGGTGCGGGCAAGCTGGATTTCCGCCTTGTTTCGCATGTGCGCGGCGAATGGTTTGGCAACCCGAATGCAGCGGATGATATGACGTTTTCGTTATTCGATCTCGTTGCCCACGCGGCCAAAACCCGCGAATTAAAAGCGGGAACCTTGATTGGTTCCGGCACGATATCAAACGATGATGTCGCCACCGGCTATTCCTGCATCATGGAAAAGCGGCTGGTGGAACAAGTAGATTTGGGAGCGGCAAAAACGGATTTTTTACGATTTGGCGACACCGTCAGTATTGATATGTTTGATCACCACGGCGAATCGATTTTCGGATCAATTGAGCAAAAATTAGTCAAGTACGGACACTGAAATGGCTGGCCAAACCGACCACGCCCTCCGGGGCAACTACGAACACATCCGCGCCGATTATACGGTCGATCAGAATTGGCTCGCGTACTCGCCAGCTGAACATGATTTGTGGAGGCGTCTCTACG
This sequence comes from Burkholderiales bacterium, assembly GCA_038206765.1. Classification (GTDB taxonomy): domain Bacteria; phylum Pseudomonadota; class Gammaproteobacteria; order Burkholderiales; family Usitatibacteraceae; genus UKL13-2. The sequence goes on from JBBRAM010000001.1 coordinate 152,379, forward strand.
CGCGGCAATCAGCGCTCCTACCCGCCTATGCCTGCGATGAGTTTTTAGATTCGCTTGCCACGCTTAATTTCAGCGCAGGCATTCCAAAATTTGACGACATTAATCCCAAACTAAAAGCTGCCACCAATTGGCAAATTGTGGCGGTGCCCGGTCTGCTGCCGGACGATGTTTTTTTTAATCATCTGGCCAATCGCCGTTTTCCGGTCACGGTGTGGCTGCGCAACCTGGACGAGTTTGATTACATTGTCGAGCCGGATATTTTTCATGATTTTTTCGGCCATGTACCGCTGCTGTTCAATCCGACATTTGCCGATTATTTGGCGGCTTACGGCCGTGGCGGCGTGAAAGCAAAAGGGTTGAATGCGCTCGATTATTTGGCCCGACTATATTGGTACACCGTTGAATTCGGTTTGATCGAAACGCCGAAAGGATTGCGCACCTATGGTGCCGGCATTTTGTCGTCTGGCGGTGAATTGCCGCACTGTATTGAGAGCGCCAAATCAAATCGTATTCGTTTCGATTTGTTGCGCGTGATGCAATCTAAATACAAAATCGATACCTTTCAAGAAACCTATTTTGTGATTAAAGATTTTAAAGAATTGTTTGAGGCCACTGCACCTGATTTCACGCCGTATTACCAACAACTCCGGCAGTACCCCGAGCTCGCCGCTAATGCGGTTATCGCGTCCGACATTTTGATCTAACAACGATGTTCACGTTTTCGCCTGAACAGGGATTGTGGGGCCTGTTTGCGTCGGCGTTTATTTCGGCAACTATTTTGCCGGGCAGTTCGGAATTTGTGTTGGTTGGCCTCATCACCAAGTATCCGGATACTGTTTGGAACGCCGTGGCCGTCGCAACAGTAGGCAATACATTTGGCGGATTGACCTCCTATTGGCTCGGCCGGCTATTCCCCAATAAGGTCGAAAGCCGCGCCCTTGCCTGGGTTCGGCGGTATGGCGCATGGTCTTTGTTACTCAGTTGGGTGCCACTGATAGGCGATGCGCTGTGCATTGCGGCGGGCTGGCAGCGGTTCAATGTGTGGCTTTGTACGCTGTCGATGGCGATTGGGAAGCTATTTCGGTATGTGATGATCGCGGGCGGTTGGGCTTGGTTCGCCACAACATTCTTGAAGTAGTTTTTCTTGGAGTGGTTTTTCTTGAGCTGGTTTTACAACGCAACATTGGCATCCAGTACCGCATCAACCTCAAGACGCGTTAACTTGGGCGAAAGTAATTCGATCAATTCATAGGTGTATCCGCGCAAAAACGCGCCCCGCTTTAGCGCCAGTTTGGTGACGCTCTCCGCAAACAAATGTTTGGCTGAAATCACACCCAAGGCCGGGTCCTGCTTCGGGTCGTACGCCATTTCCGCCAGCAGGCCGATACCAATACCGAGCTCCACATAAGTCTTTATCACGTCCGAGTCCATCGCGGACAACACAAACGTTGGTGTAATGCCTTGCTCGACAAACGCCCGATTCACCGCACCCCGCCCCGTCATTGAAATATCGTACGAGACCAAGGGATAGGTCGCAATATCGGCCAGCGTCAGCTTGCGCTTGGTCAAAATCGGATGCCCTTTTTGCGCCACCACGACGCGGTTCCAAGCATAGAGTGGCAACGTCGTAAGCTCAGGCACCCCGTCCAGGTACTCCGTCGCAATGCCAATATCAGCACGGCCAGAGGCGACTTCAGCAGCCACTTGCATCGGGTTGCCTTGGTGGATAAACAGCGTCACTTTCGGAAATCGTTTCAAAAAAATCGGGATTACTTTCGGCAGCACATAGCGGGCTTGAGTGTGGGTGGTGGCAATCACCATTTCGCCCGCATTTTCGTCCTGCAAATCGCGTGCGGCACGTTTTAAATTACCGGCATTCGCAAGCACCGTCTCGGCCATTGCGACGAGGCGTTTACCCGCTGGCGTGATCTCTGTTAGGCGCTTGCCACGGCGCACAAACACCTGAACGCCCAACTCATCCTCGAGCGCCAAAATTTGTTTGCTGATACCCGGTTGGGAGGTATGCAAAGCAGCAGCCGCGTCGGATACGGAGAGATTGCGACGAGCGACTTCACACAAATAACGCAGTTGTTGGAGGGTCATGGCTTTTTCTTGAGGTTTCTATATGCAATTTAGCTATTTAATATTAACTTATTATTCCTTTTCAATCTATACCGTTGTCCCTATCATTCGGTTCAGGCATCAATAAACGAGGGGTAGTACGTGGATTTCGTGTACACATTGGCAGGGTTGGGAGTGGGCATTGTCGTCGGGCTGACGGGTGTCGGCGGCGGTTCGCTCATGACGCCGCTGTTGGTGCTGCTATTTGGGGTCTCACCTGCCACCGCTGTTGGAACCGATCTGCTGTACGCCGCGATCACCAAGGCAGGCGGTGTCGCCGTACATGGGATCAAAAAAACGATTGACTGGAAAATTGTCGGATGGTTGGCGGCTGGTAGCGTCCCGGCGAGCCTGCTGGTGGTACTGTTTCTCGCCAGCCAACAATCAGCCGCTGTTGCCGGCGCAAGCCAAGCCGCAGGGTTTTCAGCCATATTTTCGTTTTCGCTCGGCGTTATGCTGTTGCTAACCGCATTGGCGTTAATTTTCCGAAAATCGTTGCAAAAATGGGCTGCAAACGCCCGCCCAGAGCCAATATCAGCTCATCGCAAGCCGCTGGCAACAGTATTTTTAGGTGCATTTATTGGCGTAGCCGTTTCGCTATCCTCCGTGGGTGCGGGAGCGGTGGGTGTGACCGCGCTGATTTTACTTTACCCAAAGTTGCCAATGGCGCGGGTGGTAGGAACCGATATTGCCCATGCCGTGCCATTGACGCTGATCGCCGGCCTTGGCCACGCGTCGTTGGGCCATGTGGACTGGACGCTCTTGGGTTCGCTGCTCTTAGGATCGCTGCCGGGCGTCGCAATTGGCAGTTTGTTGGCTAGCAAATTGCCCGAATTTTTTATTCGCCACGCACTCGTTTTTTTACTGCTGATTATCGGCGGTAAGCTTGTTTTCATAAAATAGAAGTTAGGCTTTAGTTATGTACAAATACGATGCAATAGACCAGAAGATTGTTGATGAACGCGTGGCACAATTTCGCGGTCAAACCGAACGATTCCTCGCTGGACAATTGTCTGAGGAAGAATTCCGCCCGCTGCGCTTGCAAAATGGCCTGTATGTACAAAAGCATGCGCCAATGCTGAGGGTCGCTATTCCCTACGGCCAATTATCAAGCAAGCAAGTTCGGATGATGGCGCATATCGCCCGCAAGTATGATCGCGGCTATGGCCATTTCACAACGCGGCAAAACATTCAATATAATTGGCCAGAACTAAAAAATGTGCCGGATATCTTGGCTGATTTGGCGACGGTGGAAATGCACGCCATCCAAACTTCGGGGAACTGTATTCGCAACACGACATCGGATCAGTTCGCTGGCGTTGCGCACGATGAGTTGATCGACCCCCGCCCCTATGCGGAGCTGATTCGTCAATGGTCGACTTTTCATCCTGAGTTCGCCTATTTGCCGCGCAAATTTAAGATCGCCATCAATGGTGCCGCTGAGGATCGCGCCGGAACGCTATTTCACGATATTGGTATCCACACGATTAAAGATGAGGGCGGTGACATCGCATTTCGTATTTTGGTGGGGGGCGGGTTGGGACGCACGCCGATTTTGGGGCATGTGATCCATGAATCATTGCCGAAGCAGCATTTATTCACCTACCTCGATGCAATTTTGCGCGTTTATAACCGCTTTGGCCGCCGCGATAATATGTATAAGGCGCGGATCAAAATTTTGGTGAAAGAACTTGGCCTCGAAAAGTTTCGCGCTGAGGTTGAAGCTGAATGGGCGCATCTGAAAGATGGCCCCTCAACACTCACTCAATCAGAAATTGATCGCGTAGCGTCACACTTTATCGATCCGGCGTATGAGACCTTACCCGCAGTGGATACAGGATTTGAGCATCATTTGCTTGAGAGTAAAGCGTTCGCGCGTTGGGTAGAGCGCAATGTGTTTGGGCATAAAAAATCTGGCTATGCAGCCGTTACGCTATCGTTGAAGAAAACCGGTGCCGCGCCGGGTGACGCAACCGATACGCAGCTCGATGCGGTTGCTGATCTTGCAGACACATTTAGTTTCGGCGAGATTCGTGTGTCGCATGAACAAAATTTAATTTTGGCCGATGTCAAAAAGCACGATCTATTTGCGGTTTGGCAACGCGCAAAAACCATTGGGTTTGCAACGCCCAATATCGGGCTTCTGACGGACATCATTTCGTGTCCCGGCGGTGATTTTTGTTCGCTTGCTAACGCGAAATCAATCCCGATTGCGGACGCTATTCAGCGTCGGTTTGATGATCTAGATTACCTGTTTGATATCGGCGATCTCGCGATCAATATTTCCGGCTGCATGAATGCCTGCGGCCATCACCACGTAGGGCATATCGGTATCTTGGGCGTGGATAAGCATGGGGCTGAGTTTTACCAAGTCACCATTGGCGGCAACCAAGGGTTTAATGGCAAAAACGATGCCGCATTGGGCAAGGTGATTGGACCATCGTTCGCACAGCACGAGATGGCTGACGTGATTGAAAAGCTCATCAAAACTTATGTAACGCTGCGCCACCAAGACGAGCTTTTTTTAGACACCGCTAAGCGCGTGGGCCTTGATCCGTTTAAGGCAAGCGTCTACGACAAAAATGCAGGCAAGCAGGCTGGGCATGCTGAAGCTGAGGTTGCCAATGTCTGATTTCAAAATTATCCGCGACGGCGAGCTTGTTGATGATGATTGGACGCTCGTCCCAACTGATGGTGATGTACCAGCTACGGGCAAAATTATTGTCCCGCTTAAACTTTGGTTGAGTGCACGCTTGTTGCCCTCAGACTCGCTAAATGTGCTGACTGCGCGCCAAGAGCCGGTTGGTGTGTGGCTGGACGGAAGCGATGATGTGTCGGTGTTGGCAGACTCAATTGCAACCATTCCGCTGATTGCGATCAACTTCCCCAAGTTCACCGATGGCCGTGGTTATTCGGCGGCGGCGCTGCTGCGGACGCGCTACAGCTTTAAAGGCGAATTGCGCGCGATTGGCGATGTGCTGCGCGATCAATTGTTTTACATGCGGCGGGTAGGGTTCAACGAATTCGCGGTTCGCGCTGATAAAGATATTGCCGATGCCTTAAATGCGTTGAGGGATTTTTCAGAAACCTACCAAGCATCGACGATTGACCCAATACCGCTATTCCGTCGTCGCACTGCATTGATTACCGAGGCGTAGAAATGGGCAATACGGTAAGCATTAAACTTGACGGAAAAGTCTCCGCACTCAAAGCGTTGCTCGTCAAAATTGAAGCCGACTACTCGGCTTATTCACCTGCTGCACCCGCTACACCCACCACACCTGCTGCACCTGCTACACCCGCTACATCAGCCGCACCCGCTGCGCCTGCTGCATTCGCTTCCAGCTTTGGTGCCGAGGATATGGTGTTGCTGGATATGATTGCGCGCCATGCCAAGGGCATCAACGTATTTACATTGGACACAGGACGCTTGCCCTCAGAAACGATTGATCTAATCCATCGCGCGCAGGCAAAGTACGGCATTGCGATAACCTCGTACACGCCCAATCAAGCCGCGGTTAAAGGTTATGTTGAAACCAATGGCATCAATGGCTTTTACGAAAGCGTTGAAAACCGAAAATCCTGCTGCCATATCCGAAAAGTTGAGCCGCTGGCCCGGGCGTTGGCGGGCAAAGGCGCCTGGCTGACTGGACTGCGCCGTGAGCAAGCGCCATCGCGTGCCGATTTGGGCGAATCTGAATTCGATGCCACCCATCAACTCACAAAATTCAATCCACTCATCGATTGGACCAATGATGATGTTTGGGCTTACATTCGCGCTAACGACGTCCCCTACAATGCGCTGCATGATCGTGGCTACCCGAGCATCGGCTGCGAGCCTTGCACCCGCGCGGTGAAGCCCGGTGAGGATGCGCGTGCTGGGCGTTGGTGGTGGGAGTCGAAAGCGGATCAAAAAGAATGTGGGTTACATGTCCCCGAAACTGCCGATCCGGCGAAAGCGACCGACTTTTCAGCAATCGTGAAATATCCGAAATACATATCCACTCCGATTAAAATGGTTAATGCAGAAGCAAAGGTTTAACAATGAGCTTCATTGATTCCATCATTCCAGCAGGGTTTAGCTTGAACAAAAAACAATTAGATACCGCGGGACCAGCGCACTCAGAGCATGTTATTGCGCGACCGGCATTAAGCAAACATTTGCGTTGGCTAGAATCCGAGGCGATTCATATCATGCGTGAGACCGTTGCAGAGACGCGAAATCCCGCCCTGCTGTTTTCGGGTGGCAAGGATTCGATTGTGATGTTGCGTATTGCCGAAAAAGCATTCCGCCCGGATCGCTTTCCGTTTCCGTTAGTGCATATTGATACCGAGCATAACTTTCCAGAAGTTATTGCGTTCCGTGACAAAAAAGCAGCCGAGTTAAACGAGAAATTGATTGTCCGGTCAGTTGGCGATGACATTCGCGCTGGCCGGGTTGTGCTGCGCAAGGCTGACGAAAGCCGCAATGTGCATCAAACCACCACGCTGCTCGGCACGATTAAAGAGTTCGAATTCGACGCGCTATTTGGTGGCGCACGTCGCGATGAAGAAAAGGCCCGTGCCAAGGAGCGCATCATTTCGCACCGTGACGAATGGGGCCAATGGGACCCAAAAAATCAGCGGCCTGAATTGTGGAGTCTCTACAACCTGCGCATCCACCCCGGCGAGCATGTGCGTGTATTTCCGCTCTCGAACTGGACCGAACTCGACATTTGGCAATACATCGCACATGAGAACTTGGAAGTGCCATCAATTTATTTTTCGCATCAGCGCGAGATCGTGGAACGCAAAGATATGCTCGTTCCCGTGACCGAACTCACACCGGCCAAAACAGGCGAGAAGGTAGTTATGAAGGCCGTTCGCTTCCGCACAGTTGGCGACATCACTTGTACCGCACCAGTGGCTTCTGGCGCTGCAACCGTCGACGAGATTATTGAAGAGACTTTGTTGTCGCGGCTGACGGAACGCGGCGCGACCAGACTTGATGACCAGACCTCGGATGCCTCGATGGAGCAGCGTAAAAAAGAAGGGTATTTTTAATTGTTCGGACGAAAGTGCAAACCTATTTTTGTCCGGCTTGGCCGCTTCTACAGCGCTTGCGCAGCCAGACAATTTACAGCAGGTGAACATAAAACCCAAACCGTGAAAAGCAAAACGCAATGACAACTATTTCTGAAGCCACCATCGACACTCTTCGTTTCTCGACCGCAGGCTCGGTCGATGACGGAAAATCCACATTAATTGGCCGTTTGTTGTATGACTCGAAATCAATTCTAGAGGATCAAATCGCTGCCATCGCCCGCACTACCAGCAAGCGCGGGCAAGAAGGTTTGGATTTGTCATTGCTCACGGACGGTCTGAGTGCGGAGCGTGAGCAAGGCATCACGATTGACGTCGCATACCGTTATTTTGCAACGCCATCCCGCCGCTTTATCATTGCCGATACGCCTGGCCACGAGCAATACACCCGCAATATGGTGACGGGTGCATCCACGGCTGATGTGGCCATCGTGTTGATTGATGCCGCCAAAGGAATCCTTTCGCAATCGCGCCGCCATGCCGCACTCGCGGTGTTGCTCGATTTACCGCATGTGCTAGTAGCCGTGAACAAAATGGACCTGGTTGGCTACCAGAAAAGCGTGTTCCAAAAAATAAAATCTGAATTCACTGCTATTGCCCGCGAGCTTGGCGTGCGTGAGATTTCGTTTATCCCGGTTTCAGCGTTGGTTGGCGATAACGTGGTGAGCAAAACGGTAGATGATGTAAACAACATGTCTTGGTATAACGGTCCAACGTTACTGGAATTTTTAGAAACGGTTCGCACGACGAAAACGGTTGCGCCGGCATTCCGGTTTCCAGTGCAATTGGTGTCGCGCGTTCGCTTCGGTGCGAACCAAGATAGCCGTGGTTACTTGGGGCGCGTGGAATCAGGCAGCATCAATGTTGGCGATCAGGTGGTGGTGTTGCCCGGCGGTGAGACAGCGCGCATCGCTGAAATCATCACCTTGGCGGGCAGCGCCGAATCCGCCGATTCGCAAGATTCGGTAACCATTACGTTGGACCGTCAACTTGATATTTCGCGCGGCGACGTCATTGCAGCCCGCTTTAAGCCGCCCCGCGTTGTGCAATCCTTTCGTGGCAATGTCTGCTGGCTGGGCAACGAGCCATTGTCGTTGCAGCGCAAATATTTGCTCAAGCACGGCACCCGTACCGTTCCGGCAAAAATCGCCAACGTTAACTCTCGCTACGACATTCTCACGCTCAAACCGGAAACGGTTGCGACGCTGAACACGAACGATATTGGCGAGTTATCGATTGCCGTTGCCAAACCAATCATGGTCGATGCTTACTGGGAAAACCATGTCGGCGGCAGTTTTATTTTGCTTGACGAAGCAACCAATGCGACGGTGGCGGCGGGCACGATTTTGGCAGAAACAAGTGATGTCTAGTCCTGCCTCATCAGTCGTTTATCTTGTGGGCGCCGGTCCCGGCGCACCGGATTTATTGACGTTGCGTGCTGCTCGCTTACTGGAACGCGCCGATATTATCTTCTACGACGCGCTAGTGCATCCCGAAACAATTGCGTTGGCCGTCAACGCCAAAAGAGTCGCCGTCGGTAAACGCGCAGGGCAAGTTTCCACCGATCAGCGATTTATTAACCGCAGCTTGGTTGAAGCCGCATCACGCTACCAAACGGTAGTGCGCCTGAAGGGTGGCGATCCGATGTTGTTTGGCCGTGCGCAAGAAGAAATTGATGCCTTAGTCGCTGCTGGCATTCATTATGAAATCGTTCCCGGCATAACGGCGGCGCTTGCGGCTAGTGCGCAGCTAGGCGTATCCCTCACCCAGCGAGGGGTTGCCCGCAGCGTTACCTTTGCCACCCCACGCATCGGCCCCGACGAGGCCGCCAGCGATTGGGCAGTGAGCGCAGCAGCCTCTGATACCACAGTGCTTTATATGGCCGTCGGTCAGGCGGCGCAAATTGCCTCAAGCCTGATTGCGCATGGCAAATCCGCCAATACGCCGGTTGCTATCGTTGAGAACGCAAGCCTGCCCGATGAGCAAAAAATATTCACCACGCTGGCAGGACTGTCCGCTTCATCGCTCAGGCTTAAGGGACCAGCTGTGCTCTGTATTGGCGAGGTGTTTAGCGTGGATGCCGAATTGATCGCCGCAGCGATAAAAATGCCAACCCCAAGCACCGGTGCGGCATTTCAGCCTCTTTCAGCTGCAAAAGACCGCCGATAGCCGAGTTTGCCACTTGTATTGGTGGTTGCCGGATGGTTGTGAAGTTGGTTAAACTTTCGGCTATGAAATCAAACTTTCCTTACCGCCAATCGGCGAAAAAAAAACCGTTTAAGTCGCCACCTCTACGTGCTGCCGTCGCTATCGTTGTTTCAATGGTAGCGCTGTCGTTTTTTATGCCGTTTGCCGATGCGCAGCGTGGCAGCGAGAAAACCGGCGACGGTCGTCCCGTCGAGCCGCGCATCATCACGCCGCGCGGCGCATTGCTGGAAAACGAGCGCAGCCTGGTTGCGTTGTTTGAAAACGCCGCGCCGTCGGTTGCCTACATCACCACTGAGAATCTGGTTCGTCAGGGATTTTTTGGCGAGCAGGTTGGTGTGTCGCAAGGTGCGGGTTCCGGTTTTGTGTGGGATAGTGCCGGCCATGTCGTAACCAATTTTCATGTGGTGCGCGGCGCGCAAAAAGTTTTGGTTCAGTTGGATTCAGGCAAAAAGGCCATCAGTGCAGAAGTGATCGGCACGGCGCCCGAGTATGATTTGGCCGTCGTGAAACTACGCGAGGTGCCTGCCAATTTAAAGCCGCTGCCGCTTGGTAGCTCTCGTGATTTGAAGATTGGCCAAATGGTGATCGCGATTGGCAATCCTTTTGGCCTCTCCCGCACCATGACGACCGGCATTGTCTCCGCCCTGGATCGGCATTTGCCCACCACCGAATATGCCGAAATCGCCGGTGCGATTCAAACCGACGCGGCGATCAACCCCGGTAATTCTGGTGGCCCGCTGATTGATAGCGCGGGGCGTTTGATTGGCGTAAATACCGCGATTCGCTCGTCCAGCGGAAGCTCGGCTGGCGTCGGCTTTTCGATTCCGGTTGATCTGATAAACCGCATTGTGCCGCAATTGATTGCGCGCGGCCGCGCCGCCAGCCCCGGCATTGGCATCGTCGCGATCAATCCATTCATCGTTTCGCAAAACGGCATCCGTGGCGTTGTTATCGATAGTATCGCCCCCCGCACGCCCGCCGCCGAATCGGGCCTTGTGGGCTATAACCGCCGCACGCAAAGCTTGGGCGATGTTATCGTCGGCGTGAATGGCCGGCCCGTTGAAACGTTGTCTACATTCGTGGCAGAACTTGATCGAGTCGGGATCGATAATACCGCCGAATTATCGATTGAGCACGATGGCAAATCGCGCAAGGTGCGGGTGAAAGTCATTGATATGCAGCGGCCACGATAAACGCGAGTTCGGTTATGCTGGGTTTAGTTTCAACATTTACGCTAGGAAGAAATATGAACATCATTAAAACCGTCACGTTAGTCGTTGCCACTGTCACTTTCACTGCTGCTGCCGCCTCGGTAGTACTATTTTCTACCACATCTTTTGCGCAGCAATCAAAAAACTCTACAGCGATGATTGCCGAAATTGCCAGCAAAATTTCTGCCACGCGAATTGAAAAAACAATTCGCAAGCTGGTCAGTTTTGAAACGCGCAACACACTCTCCGACCAGAAAAGCGAAACACGCGGCATTGGCGCTGCGCGGCGCTGGATTAAGTCCGAATTGGATGCTTGCGCAAAGTCTAACGGTGGCCGCATGAAGGTAGAGTTTGATGAGCATACTGCGCAGCAAGCGGTGCGCATTCCGCAGCCGACGCAATTGGTCAACGTGGTCGCAACCCTGCCAGGCACGCAGGCGGCGAGTTTGGATCGGCTATATGTCGTATCGGGGCATTATGATTCCATGCCGTCGAGCCCTGTCGATGGCGAGACGACCGCACCCGGCGCCAATGATGATGCTTCCGGTACGGCGGCCGTGATGGAGCTAGCGTGCGTGATGTCGCAATATCAATTCGATGCCACGCTGGTTTTTATGACCGTGGCCGGTGAAGAACAGGGCTTAATTGGTGCTAACTTTTGGGCGAAGGCAGCGAAAGAAAAAGGTCTGAATGTCGCTGGTATGATCACCAACGATATTATTGGCAACAGCAAATCGCCGGATGGCACGGTGATAAAGAACCGTGTGCGTTTGTTTGCCGAAGGTGTGTTCCCAGCAAAAGAAATGTCGGACGAGGCGCTCACCATCATGCGCAGCGGCGGCGAGAATGATTTTCCGACCCGGCAATTGGCAAGGTTCATCAAAGAAGCAGCCGAGCGCAACATTCCGAGCATGACAGTTGATATGATTTATCGTCGCGACCGTTACCTGCGTGGTGGTGACCACACTCCGTTTTTGGAGGCAGGCTACGCCGCAGTTAGATTTACCGAGCCGGTAGAAGATTACCGCCACCAACACCAAAATCCGCGCGTAGAAAACGGTGTACAGCTGGGCGATTTGCCGGAGTTTGTCGATTTTAATTACGTGGCCAATGTGACCCGCGTGAACGCGGCAGCACTTGCCGCCTTGGCGCTCGGCCCCGCTGCACCGAAAGAAGTGCAAATGGAGACGCTGACCCTCGAAAACGATTCAACACTGCGCTGGAAGGCCAATGGCGAGCCGGATATTGCGGGCTACAAAATCGTCTGGCGCGATACCACCGCGGCGTATTGGCAACATAGCAAAGACGTCGGCAATGTAACTCGTGCAACGGTGAAAGGCGTCTCGAAAGACAACGTCATTTTTGGCGTGGTCGCTTACGACAAAGACGGCAATGCGAGTATGGCGACGTATCCGGTACCTTTTCGGCTGCGGTAGCGGCAGGCGTTGCAGCGGATGGTTCAGTCGCCTGAGCCGCGCAGGTTGCTCGACCAAAGTATTGAATAATCGCAAATTAGCGATAGAACAAAGGCGCGCTCTGCGATAAAATAGCAGGCTTTCCGTCCTTCCAGCATCTGCCCAGCCCCGCGCTTCATTTAAGGTCAACATGTGGTTCAAAAACCTGCAAGTCTTTCGTTTCCCCGCGCCTTGGAACATCACCATCGCACAGCTAGAAGAACAACTCAATCGCACTCCATTCCGTTCCTGCACCAGCTATGAATTGCAGACGCAAGGCTGGGCATCGCCGCGTGAAAACGGGGCACTGGTGCATGCCGTCAACGGTCAGTGGTTGATTGCCCTTGGCACCGAGAAAAAACTGCTTCCCGCGTCCGTCATCAAAGAACTGGTGAAAGTTCGTGCACTTGATATGGAGCAGCGCCAAGGCTTTAAACCGGGTCGTAAGCAGTTGCGTGAACTGAAGGACCAAACGACGGACGAACTGCTGCCCCGCGCCTTCAATGTGCGCCGCAATACCTTCGTGTGGATTGATCCCGTCAACGGCCGCTTGGTCATTGATGCGGGCTCGCCAGGCAAGGCGGACGATGTGGTCTCGATGATCAGCAAATCGATTACCGATCTGGCATTGGAGCGTTTGAATGTCGCCATGGCGCCGGGCACGGCGATGACCGCTTGGCTCGCGGCTGATCAAACGCCACACGGATTCTCGATCGACCAAGAAACTGAATTGCAATCACCTGCGGACGAAAAAGCCACCGTGCGTTTCGTGCGCCATGCGCTTGAACCGAAGGAAATTCAGCATCACATCAAAGGCGGAAAGCAATGTACCCGCTTGGCGCTGACATGGGCGAACCGCGTTTCGTTTGTGCTGACCGAAAATTTTACGGTCAAGAAAATTAACCTCGTTGATATTGTCAAAGAAGGCATCGCCGCCGATACCACCGCGCAAGATGAAACCGAAAAACTGGATGCCGATTTTGTGATGATGACCGGCGAGTTAAAGCAACTACTGGAAGATTTGGTTGACGCGTTAGGCGGTGTGCAGACGGCAGGCGGGCATTAATGGCATTGCTGAATCATTAACGAGCCTTGGCAGCGGCGGCGGGGCTGAGTAGGTGCTGCGGTAAGGGCTCAAAACCCAGCACTGGCGCGGCGTTTGGGGGGCACCATCTTTACCAGCGTGCTAGTCACAACCCCATCAGCCTAGCCGACAAGGTGTCCAAATAAAGCGGAAATTTGTGAATATCGTTGTGCCCCGCGCCGGGTATGACCGTATATTCTGATCTCGCGTTTTTCTGTGATCCCAAGCGAACGCGGGACAGTAATTCTGCTTGGGAAACGGGGATCACTTCGTCATCACCCGCCGCCAAAATCATGACCGGGTTTTTGATTTGCGGCAGCCATTCATCGCTGCGCATCGGATAGCGGTTGATGATCGATGGCAACCACGGATAACGAAGCTGACCCATCGCATCCAAACTAAAATACGGTGTCACCATGACCGTTAAATCCGGTTCGATCGCAGTCGACAACGCCGCTGCTAACCCGGTACCAAGCGAGCGGCCGTAAACCACCAATTTTTTACCCGCGTATTGCGGTGTGATGAATTTCCACGCAGCCAGCACATCATTGTTGAGTTGCGCTTCGCTTTCAATGCGGCCAGTGCTTTTTCCGTAGCCGCGATAATCGACAATAAATAAATCATAATTTACACGACGATAAAAATCGATGCTAGTCAGCCATGAGGCAACATTGCCGCCGTTGCCGTGCAGAAAAAAAACAACGCCTTTGGAGTTTGGCTGCTTGAAATGCAGCGCATTCAACACCGCGCCATCAACCGGCACGCTCACTTCCGCAACCTCGGCGATGGGGAAGCGATAATCCGCAGCCAATGGCCGCGCATGAAAAATCAGCGCTTCTTGTTTCCAATAAACGAGCACCAAAATCGCCGCATACAGCGCCACAAGCGCGATGACTGCAATGATTAAAATTCGGCGGATGTTAGCCGCAAATCCGCGCTTGCCGCTGGTATTGATATTGGCACTCATGTTGATGATTTTAGGATGATGTTACGCCGCCAGAATTAACGACCACCCAAGAAATCGCCCTTGCCAATTTCCACGCCGTTGTGGCGCAAAATCGCATAGGCCATGCTCATGTGGAAATAAAAATTCGGCAAACCAAAGTGAATCAAATACGCTTGGCCTTTGAACGACATCGGGGTTCCGCCAACGGGAATCGTGATGTCCCGCTCTTCTTGACCATCAATTTGTTCCGGCTTAAACGTCCCAATAAACGCCAGGGTTTTATCAATACGGGCAATCAGTTCGGCAAATGTTTTTTCGCTATCTTCGTATTTAGGCAGTTCCACACCGGCGAGCCGCGCTGTCGGGCCTTTGGCGAAATCCGCTGCGATCTGCACCTGACGACCCATTGCCAGCATATCGGGATACAAACGTGAATTTAAAAACACGCTCTCATCAATTTTTTTTGCTTCCGCATGGGCAGCAGCTTTAGTCAAAATAACTTTCAGTTGCGCGAGCGAGCGTTGAAAGACGGGGACGGAAGCTTGGTAAAGGGAGACTGACATGGTTGTCCTTAGGGTTGATGAATAAATAAGGGAAGGCAAACGACAGGTCAAAAAAGCATTCCTGCGCATTGGCATTTACGGTGGAGTTACATCTAATACGCCGTAGTTTATCAGTCGAGCGCGAAATGTCGAAAATGGCATCGAAAATGAGCGATGGTGCGACCAGCGTAGTTGGGGTGCAGCACTTGCCAGGCACAGTGGGAAGTTGCTAGCATAAACGCATGAAATTTAAATGCCCTCACTGTGGCCAGCCGTCAATTCATTTTGGGCAGAAGGCGCTCTCGTCGAGAGCAAAGCCTGCAAAATGCATTGATTGCGATGGAGGTAGTTACACACATCATGCATTCATTTTTGACGTGATCGAAACCGTCTTGATGATGGCCGGAATACCGATTGCGTTGTTTGCCATAGCGTACTGTGATTCAATTTTGGCAGATTGCTTAGCTATACTATTTTTCCTTGGTGTACTCAGCCTTCGCTACATTTTTTCGCCGCTCAAACATGATTGAGGGAGCACTTCTATTTTTTCTTGCCCTTGCTGTGGTCGGCTCTAGCAAGCTCCGCGCCAGGAGGCGCATTTGAGCTGCAGCAAGGTGCGAATGGACCTAGGCCATACGGTCGCAAAGTACATCGGCCGCTGATTGGATTAAGGCAAATGGAATTGATATGAGAAAATTCATCGCAGGAAGAAAGTTGCTGTATTCATTAAAAGGAAGCAATGTTCGAAATGAGTTTTTCATAGGTATCACTGCACCATATTCTGTTGATCAAAGTATGGTGAATTTTCCTATTGGAAATGGATTTATGGGTTGCGATGTACGGATAAGCGGCTTGGAGGAAGAGGGCTCAAAGGTATACGGCGCTGACTCACTTCAAGCATTGCATCTTGCGTCAGATATCGAGTCTTTTTTAAAGCGATTGCAATCAAAATATGACTTATATTGGTTATCAGGGGAACCATATTTCGAGGATCAACAGGTGGATGTAGTATGACGCCGTCATTCGCTGCAACCCCTGTTCCAAACCGAGGGTTTGCGGCCTCGATAAAACTAGCGCGCAAGCCAAGTATTTCAATATAGGAAAACTCCCGAAACCCCCGCCAATACTAGACTATGACAGTTTTAACCAGAAAACCTAAATACCAAAATCCATCTTATTCACATCGAACACTTCGGTCTTCGGTTTAGCGCTGGCCTTGATGGCTTCACCCGTGTCGATGAACGATTCGGCCAAGATGTAGCTGAGTTTTGCGAGTGCTGCGGGATCGGCACTTACGGATACTTTGTGGGTGGCGTCAATAACGACTGCTTCTTTGATGAGTTGAATATAAATACTCGTCGCCAACGCTTGGACAGCGTGGTCGCCACTTTGTGGTGCAGACATAGTCGGGGCCGATTGGGGTTTGGGTGGTTGATGGGCTGAGCTCATGCCGACACTATACCGCAACCCAGTAATGACGGCTTATGAGGCCCTACCGGCTTTATCAGGTGTCATCGCGTTTATAGCGTTTATAGCACGGACGTTTAAATGACCAACGCGGAGCCGATGCTAAGGATCGAGTAACTCGATTATGCAAACGCCATTGGCACAGGCAATCTGCGCATTTCGCTTCGGCATGTTGCCGTTGGCTTGCAGTAAAATTGCATCGCGCCGTTTCGCCAAGCCGCGCAGGTAGCGCGAATCGGCAAACGACCAAAAGCCGTGATACTGCTTCATCTCGGCAATCGTTTTTTCGAGTTCGGCGTTTTCAATCAACAGCCGATAGGCAGCGACCATCACCCCGGTTCTGTTTTGTCCTGATCGGCAGTGAACGTAAACAGGCTTCGGGCTCTGCTTCATGATTGCCAAGAATTGCGCGACGTTTTGGTCAGTGATCGCGGGTGCGAAAGTGGCGAGCGGCTCCCAATCACGTATGCGGAAATATTGAACGTCTGTTTTTAAGGCGGCATCAATTTTTACGCTGCCGAAATCAGCGAGATCGTCATGCAATAGCTCGAGGTTGACGACCGTGCGAACGCCGTGCGCTATTAACCACCCGGTACCCTGTTCATCAGGCTTCGCGCCGCGCCAAAGGATGTTCGGCGCGACCTCACAAAAATTGGCGATTGGTGATTGAAGGTTGTTTCTGCAATGGGTGGTTGACTGTGTTGTCGCAAGCGCTGGCAGTGGCGCTGGCGCTTCGGGGGACGCGGCGTGAGCACAACACGCAATCGACCCAACCAGCAAGCCAGCCGCGAACCGGCTGGCTGCCATGTTGGAAAAATAAAATGGCAGTCGCTTTATGGTGGTCATCACAAAAAAGATGAAAAAGGATGGAAGGGGCATCAAAAAGGCCAACTTTGAAAAACGGATGCACCGCTACACGGTTACGACAGCTTGTTCGCAGAAGTGTTGAACTAACCCCCGACACGAGTCGTTGCGCTAGAATGCATTATTGGCACTAGTAAAGCATACGATAGCAGCAAAATCGATTCACCATATTTTGAAGGTTTGTTCGCCCCCAAATGTCAGCCATGAATCCCAAACGAAAAGGGTTGCTTGACCCGGAACGCCGTCGCAAGGGCATTTATATTTTGCCAAATCTATTTACGGCGGCGGCGCTGTTTGCGGGCTTCTACGCCATCGTGCAGGGCATGAACGGCCAATTTGAACGCGCCTGCATGTTTATTTTTGTGGCAATGGTGTTGGACGGCTTGGATGGCCGTGTTGCCCGTTTGACGCGTACGCAGAGCGATTTTGGCGCGCAGTTTGATTCGCTGTCCGACATGGTTTCATTCGGTGCCGCGCCAGCCCTCATTATGTACGAGTGGGCGCTGAAGCCGATGGGCAAATGGGGCTGGGTGGCGGCGTTTATTTATGTGGCCTGCGCGGCGATGCGGCTCGCTAGATTCAATACCAACATCGGCATCATCGATAAAAAATATTTTCAGGGCATCCCCAGCCCCGCCGCCGCAGCGTTGGTGACTGGCATGATCTGGGTCCTCAACGATCACGGGGTAGTCGGCAACGATGTCAATTGGCTCGCGTGGGGCATGACTGTTTTTGCCGGTGTGACAATGGTCACCAACATCAAGTTCTACAGCGGCAAAGAGTTTAACCTCCGCAAGAGTGTGCCTTTCTGGGTGGTGCCAGCTATCTTGGTGGCGTATTTGGTGGTGACAATTGATCCGGCCAAGGTGCTGTTTGGGTTGTTTATTTGCTATGCCCTATCGGGTTATTTTATTGCGGCGGTTGAGTTGGTACGTGGTAAAAAGCAAAATACTACAAATGCGCCAAATGCACCGATTGTGGCTACAGGGCCAACCGTGGCCACCAAGTTGCCTGATCGTCAAGCCTCGGCTGATATTAAAACCCCCGCCCCGGAAGAATATTGAATCAATCAGTGCGCATTGACAACGTCAGCCGCCGTTAAGCAAAATAACACGACTTGCACTTAGCTTCCTACTCCATCCGGACGGCTGAAGCGCAATACGGTCAGTGCCTTAGATCAGAAACAGCCGACGTTCAAATGCAAAATTTCACGAACGAGTAGAACGTAAGAAAATGATGCTTGAGTCAACCTAGGAAACAAGCTCGGTTAAGAAATAAATGAAAACATTGACGAAGCGTGACATTATTGCTTGGATGATTATTGTCATCACACTCATTCTTTTTCTTGGCATTTACTTATATGACAGGCAGAGGACTGAAAATATTCGCATTGCGCTCGGGGCAACATTAGAAGGTAAAACCCCTACGTTGCAACTTGATATTGATGATCGGTTGGGGTTTATTGCGAAATGCAAAATTGAACCCGTCGGCGTCCGTACTGAAGGCGATTTCGTCAATAGACTCTGGTACTTGGGAACATGTGGTTCTGAAATTGCCGTTGACATTGGCTGTCACCTTCGCCCTAGCTATTCTTGCTCACTTTCCGACACGCCAGAAGTTCATATGCAAAAGCTAAATGAAAAAATAGCGCAAGAAAAGGCCGCTCTAAAAGAATCTAATTCAGCCGAGCGCTTGTCAAAATAAACACTTCACGTTATATTCTGGTTATGTTATTTTCCTCCGCACAAATTATTAGCATTCCCTTCGCAAGCCTAGCTCTAGGCCTGCTGCTGCGCACGCTGCTGCGCACGCTGCGCACATAACCCCCCCACACCACCATTTTGTTGTATCGTTGCCGCACCTCTTGCAGAGCGGCCATGAAGTTTGTTCGATTTCGTTCGATGTTGAAAAATTTAGGAAAAATTTATGGATAAGTTAATCATTTTTGATACCACCATGCGTGACGGTGAGCAGAGCCCCGGCGCGTCGATGACAAAAGAAGAAAAAGTTCGTATCGGTAAGCATCTGGAAAAAATGAAAGTGGATGTGATCGAAGCTGGCTTCGCGGCCGCGAGCCAAGGTGATTTTGAAGCGATTCGGGCAGTGGCAACGGCAGTGCGCGATTCTACTGTTTGCTCGCTTGCGCGTGCGCAAGTAGGTGATATTCAAAAAGCAGGTGATGCGATCAAACCCGCCGCACAAGGTCGTATTCATACCTTTATTGCCACCTCGCCAATCCACATGCAGCACAAGCTACGCATGACACCCGACCAAGTGTTGGTGGCAGCGGTTGATGCGGTGAAGTTCGCGCGAACGCTGACTGATGATGTTGAGTTTTCAGCTGAAGACGCGGTGCGTTCCGACATGGATTTTTTATGCCGCGTGTTTGAGGCTGTTATTAATGCCGGTGCCAAAACGATCAATGTGCCGGATACGGTGGGCTACTCAATTCCCGAAGCGTGGGCTGAACGTTTCCGGCAGCTTATGTCCCGCGTACCAAATTCGGATAAAGCCGTATGGTCAACCCATTGCCACAATGATCTTGGCATGGCCGTTGCCAATTCACTGGCTGCGGTGCAGGCCGGAGCGCGACAGGTGGAGTGCACGATTAACGGTTTGGGCGAACGTGCGGGCAACGCTTCACTTGAAGAGATCGTGATGGCGGTGCGGGTGCGCAAAGATCTATTTAATGTCGAAACGCGAATTGATGCCACGCAAATTCTGGCGGCCTCCCGCATGGTCTCCACCATCACCGGCTACCCGGTTCAGCCCAATAAAGCGGTGGTGGGTGCCAATGCATTTGCGCACGAATCTGGCATTCACCAAGACGGTGTGCTGAAGCATCGTGAGACTTACGAGATTATGCGTGCGCAAGATGTGGGCTGGAATGCGAACCGCCTGACGCTCGGCAAACTCTCCGGCCGTAGCGCCTTCAAATCGCGTTTGGGCGAGCTTGGCATTGTGTTGGAGAGCGAATCATCACTAAACATCGCGTTCAAAAAATTCAAGGAATTGGCCGATAAAAAGCACGATATTTTTGATGAAGATTTGCACGCGCTGGTGTCCGACGAAGCCGTTACACCGGAAGTCGAACAATACAGTTTGGTTTCGTTGGTAGCGCATGTGGAAACCGGCGAAGAGCCTTACGCGAAATTAGTCATCGCCGACCACGGCAAGGAAGTCAAATGCGAAGCCAAAGGGGCTGGGCCGGTTGATGCCACCTTCAAGGCGCTGGAGTCGGTTCTGCATTCCCATGCCGAACTGC
The DNA here is from genome assembly GCA_038206765.1 of Burkholderiales bacterium. Lineage (GTDB taxonomy): Bacteria > Pseudomonadota > Gammaproteobacteria > Burkholderiales > Usitatibacteraceae > UKL13-2. Next base: position 172,623 of record JBBRAM010000001.1, read on the forward strand.
AACTCTACTCGGTGAATAACGTTACTGAAGGCACCGATTCGCAAGGAGAAGTGACAGTCAGACTCGCTAAGGATGGCCGTATCGTGAACGGCGTGGGTTCGGATACGGACATCGTGATTGCGTCTGCCAAGGCCTATCTGAACGCGCTAAATAAAATGGCCGCGCGCCATGATCGGGTTAATCCGCAGGGTGATTAAATACGCCGACAAAAGTACAAACCTACTTTTGTCGCGCTGACCGGCAGGAGATCGCTGGCAATGCCAGCCAATTTGATGATTGAACGTCAACGAAAAGCCGCTTGAGCACGTCGCAGTTTTGGCTGCAAAACTTATTGACCGTCGCTATGCGAGTCCGTTTGTTTGCGCCAATGGCGTAACGCAAACCATATCAGTCCCGCCACCAGCGGGATTGATATAGCCATTGCCATATCAGGGTTCACTGGTATCTCGGCCGCCTTCAACCCCTTGGCAATGTAGCCAATCAAGCCAATTACATAATAGGTAATTGCAGCAACAGATAAGCCCTCAACGGTCTCTTGCAAACGCAGCTGGGTTTTCGCGCGACGGTTCATTGAGGCGAGTAGCGCTTGGTTTTGTTGCTCACGCTCAATATCGACCCGGGTTCTGAGCAAGGCACTGGCACGCGAGATACGTTCGGATAAATCAAACAATCGTTGCGCCGCCGATTCGCAGGTGTTCATAGCAGGTGCCAAGCGGCGCTCCATAAATTCTTCAATGGTTTGCACACCTGGCAATCGTTCCTCGCGCAACTCGGCAATACGTCGCTTCACAAGCGCGTAGTAGGCGCGTGCTGCACCAAAGCGGAAGTTCGTGGTTGCTAACTGGTTTTCAACGGTGGCGGCTAATGTAATGAGCTGCCTCAGTAGTGCCGCCTCATCGTCTGCTTCGTTGTGGTTAGGCGAAGTCGTTACTGAGGTCGTTAGTGCGTTCGTATGTGCCGCTAATTCAACCTCTGCTTTTGCCACGACTTGGACAACTTCACGAGCGATAGGCAACGCTAGCAGGCACGCCATGCGATAGGTTTCGATTTCTAGCAGCCTCTGCACGATACGCCCGCCTTGGCGTTTGCCCATTTTGGTATCCATGAGCAGCATGCGGCTGAAGCCGTCTTGATGAATGCGAAAATCGGTCAGCACAATCGCGGTATCGCTGCCCACTTTTGCGCCTACCAAATAGTTGTCGGAAAAATCTGCAGCGACATCGCGAAGATCAGGCATGAACAAACGATGATCGCGTACCGCCAAATGAATGCCTACTAACAACTCACCACGAACGCTATCAAGCCAAAGCTCAGGAACCTGTTGTATGGCGGGCGATTTGAACGGATGGTCGAACGCCGTACGCCGTGCAAAGGCGTAAGTCACCAATTCTGTATGTCGCTCCCAATTCAATTCGAGCTGGCCGAGCTGCGTGCGAAAATGCATCGCACCAGGTGGCGGAGACGCGACACCGGCTAGTTCGCATAGGTGGCACAGATCATCGAACACTATATCGGTTGCGTGCGTGCTCGCCGAGGCCGCTGGGGCACCCGTTTCTGCGCAGGCACCATCATTCGCATGCACGGACGGGTACGTGAAGGCTAAAAAAGAAATTTGCTCGGGCGCTTCAACTTCTCGCGAGGCGCGGGCATGGATTTCGTTGTTGAGCGTGTAGCGTTGGGGGTGATCAATCGGCAGGCGCATGATACTACTTTCAGCTTTGGATGCGAGGTTCCCTCATCCTTGATGGACAATGCCGATATTAGTTGGCAAATGGCTCAAAAAGAGTATGCCACAGCTCGACCGGGTGATTCTGGCGAAACGCCTCCTGCGCGCGATTGTTTGCGATTGCACAACAAAAAACGCCGCCCCCTTTCCGGGCAGCGGCGTTTTCGTTTTAGGCTTATTAAACTAAATACGACCTCGCTTAGAAATTCGCCTTAAACTGAGCACCGATAAAGCGTGGCTCATTAATAAAACCCGTCAAATTATTGAAGTCGATACCACCGACGACACGGATTTGATTGGTAATATTGCGGCTATAAACAGCGGCTTCGTATTTACCATCCGCCCATTTATAACCAACCCGCAAGCCACCCTCGATTAGCGATTTTCCGGTGTATTCCTTAGCTTCGTACAAGAAAAAATTGATCTTGCTGCGATAGGTCCAATCGGTGAACACAAAAAATTCACCACCAGCCATCGGGAAGGAGTATTTAAGTGTCGTGTTAGCAATGTATTTTGGTGCTTGCGGGAGCGAATTGCCGTTGATCGAAACCGTCGGGGCAAATTTACCAATCGCAAAATTGACCGGGCGGATAATCGGGTCAAGCACCGTACAACCGCTACCGCAGGCATCGGTCAGTAACCCGCCGTCTTTAATCTGCGTATCGTTAATGCTACCGCCGACAGAGAAGAGCAAATTCTCGGTGATGAAGGCTTGAAAATCAATCTCCGCGCCTTGGCCGGTTACTTTTGCGGCGTTGATTAAGCGGTTAAAGTTTGCACCACCGCCCACTGCCGTAAGCTGTGCGTCTTTCAAATCGTAGTGAAATACACTGGCGCTTAAGCGCGCACGTTTTTCCCACAGATCAGACTTCACGCCGACTTCAGTCGAGATGTTCTTTTCTGAATTTGCGACCGATACGGTGTCACCAAACAACAAACGCCCTTGGATTGACGGCGCACGGAAGCCCTTCGCGACACGCGCATAAACGTTCGTATCGCTGGTCACCGCGTAGGTGCCACTGAAATCCCAGCTGACGTCGGAAGCGCTGGTCTTGGTGAGAATGCGGCCGATAAAGGTCGGGCTAAATGGTGGCGCTAATAAACGATCAGCGACAAAGTCTTTTTTATCGCTCGTATAGCGCAAACCACCACGCAGGTTAAAGGCCTCAGTCACGGCATAGTTCACCGAGCCGAATACCGCATACGCTTTATTTTCTTGATGCTGCTTTGCCAAGCCATTGATTGCGCCAGCAGCCAAGGTGTCATAGTTAAAGCTATCAATGTCGATTTTCTCGTTGAAATAGTACAAACCTGCGAGCCATCTCAATGGACCCTTAGCGCGAGATTCTAAGCGAAATTCTTGCGTGAATTGCTTGTGGTTTGGCAAGCCATCAGCCGATTCAGCCGTGAACGGAATAAAGCCCGGGCCGCTCGATGGCAAGAAGGCAGCGCCAAAGCCGCCGTCAATATCGCCACGACTAAACGAGGTCATTGTCTCGAAGCCCGTGATTGAGTTAAAAGTCATATCGCCGACGTTCCACTTGATGCGAGCACTACCGCCCGTGTTGCGGGCGGCTTGTTGATTACGACCATCGATTGAAATGAGCTCCGGCTTAAAGCCATCGACCAATTCACTGGTGCCCGGTTTGATGATGTTCGCGCGAAACAAGCGCGCGCTGCCTTTGAGGTCGCGCGCGTGGACGTTGAACAAAGCACTGTAGTCGCTATTGGGCTGATACATGAGCTGCACTCGGGCGGCATTATCGCTATAGCCTTCGAGCTTCCCGTTGGGACCTTTAAACGTGTTGGTGACCCAATCATCACGGTGCTGGCCTTGCGCGGAAATACGTAGCGCCCAGTCTTTGTTGATCGCGGCATTTGCCGCACCTTCCAAATTGATCGAGCCATATTTGCCGTAACCCACGTTCAGGTAGCCCTCACCAGCCTGACGCGGCTTCACAGAATCAAATTTCACCACGCCCGCTGGTGAATTTCGACCAAACAAAGTGCCTTGGGGACCGCGCAAGACCTCGATCTGCTCAATATCAAAAACCGGGAAACCCTTCAAAATTGGGTTCTCTTGCACCACATCATCGTAGACCAGCGAAACAGGTTGCGAGGCGTTCAAATCAAAATCGGTATTGCCGAGGCCGCGAATATAAAAGCGCGGGAACGCACGACCAAAAGACGATTCAATATTCAAGCTTGGCACGCGACCAGCCAACATGCGAATGTCTTGGCCGCTGGAGTTGACGACATCGAGCGTTTCGCCGCGTAGCGCGGTGACTGAATTCGGCACATCCTTAATATTTTCCGAGCGGCGCTCCGCTGTCACGGTAATAGTTTCAAGCTGGCCGGGTTTAGCATCCTTCGCTGGCGCAGCGGTTTGTGCAACCGCACCGGTAATAGGCAAACCCGCCGCGACGATGAGGCCCGTTAAGCCCGCGAATAATGAGCGATGTACGAATGTGCGCTGCTGCAGCGTTTGAACAACAGCCCTCACTAATGATTTTTGGTGGGTATTTTGGCGCATATAAAAAGCTCCCTGATGAAGTGATGGTGGTTTGACGACGTACATGAAAACCGAGAGGGTGAAGCTATAAAACGATGTTATAAAAAACGCAAAATGGCAATTGCCAGAGCGATACTGTGGCGGAAAAACACGCGGGAAAGCCCGAGAACCCAATGATTCATTTTATGACGTTATGATAAACGTGTCATTAAACGAATTATGACGTTGCATATTCGCAACAGTATTAATGTTTTATCTCTGATACTGTTTTGTTGGACGAATCATTTTTGGAGGTCGCACATGCATTTTTATACTGGTCAACAGGTAGGAACGTTCGCTCGGGCGTTGGCACTTGTTGCTTTAGTCGCCGGCTCGGCTCCGGCCTCGTTCGCGAAACCTGCCCAACCCGCTAAACCGGTTGCGGCAACAACCACTATAGCCGCCGCAACCGCAAAGCCCTCCTATGGCGATTTGTTAAAATCCGCCGCGCCGACGGATTGGCGGCCCATTGACAACAGTAATACGCTTTATATGGAGCTGGCGTCAGGTCGCGTTGTCTTTGAATTAGCACCCGATTTTTCGCCGCTGCATGTGGCGAATATTAAAACCTTGGTGCGTGAGGGTTTTTTTGATGGCTCTTCGGTGATGCGGGTGCAGGAAAATTATGTGGTCCAGTTCGGCGATGCCGATGGCAACAAACCCATGAAAGATGGTAAGGCGAAGCTGCCGCCAGAATTCACCGTGCCACTGCACCCGAGTATGTCGTTCACCCAGCTTCCCGATGCGGATGGCTATGCAAGGCAGGTTGGTTTTGCCAATGGTTTTCATGCGGGGCGCGACCCAAAATTAAAGCAAACCTGGCTCACCCATTGCACTGGTGCGCTGGGCGTGGGGCGCGACAACGAACTTGATTCTGGTAGCGGGTCCGAGCTCTATGTGGTGACGGGGCATGCGCCGCGCCAACTCGATCGCAATATCGCGCTGGTTGGCCGTGTGGTGCAAGGAATGTCGCTGTTGACGGTGCTGCCGCGAGGCACCAAAGAGATGGGATTTTATGAAAAACCTGAACAGCGTGTGCCGATTAAGTCGATGCGGGTTGCCGCCGATTTGCCCGAGGCCGAGCGCAGCCAACTAGAAATCATTCGCACCGACACCCCGCACTTTAAAGCGATTGTTGAAGCGCTACGAAATCGTGGCGGCGGCAAAAGCGATTGGTACAAAGTGCCGGCGGGATACATTGAGCTTTGCAATGTGCCGATTGCGGTGCGTGAGAAACGGCAATAGTTTTTCTGTCGCCAGTTGCGGAAAGGCTCGGGAAGCCGCGCCAGTGTTAGGGTTTGACGAGACCTCTATCTGATTGGCCCCGCAAGATGACCCCACACGACAAACGCACGATACCGCTTCGTGATTGCGATTGGCGGATAGCCTCAGTCACGGGGTTGCTCTAGGAACTGGCGCATCTACCGCCAATTTGTCGTCCGCAAAACGCGCAAACTGAAACCCGTGTTTTAGCAATGTATCAATCACAATTGGCAACGCCTCAACCGCAGGCGCATGAATATCGTGGAATAAAATAATGCCACGCCCCTCATGCGCCACTTCTTGCAGGACTCGCTTGGCGACCGATTGCGGAATAGGGTCTGCCCAGTCACGTGAATCGATATTCCAAATCACTGAGCGCAGGCCACGTGCCGCCACTTCGGTCAACACCAAATCGTTGCGTGCACCATAGGGCGGGCGAAACAGCCTCGCTCGACCAACGCCATCGGGTGTTGCGGCGGTAAGCAGCCGTTCGGTGCGATCAATCTCTTCGGTTAATTGCAATTCATCGAGCTTTAACAGCAGCGGATGCGTCAACGTATGGTTGGCAATGTAATGGCCGGATTTTAGTATCCGCGCAATCAGCTCAGGATCGCGCAGCGTCACCTCGTTGTTCGCATCGATGCTCCCGATGTTGTTGCCCACCATAAAAAATACTGCTTTGATGTTGTAGCGGTCCAACACATCCAAGATGAGCGGTGTGTGAATCGGATGTGGCCCATCGTCAAAAGTCAGTAACACCGTCTTTGTGGGCAAGCCCCCGTCGTTCCATTCGTCACGCACGGCAGACAGATAGGTTGGATTGCCATGGAGCTGAGTGAGCTGAGTAGGCTGAGTAAGCTGAATAGGTTGAACGGGCTTAGCGGTGGATTTACTGTTGGACGTACTGTTGGACGTAGTGATAGCCCCACTGGCGGACTGACTGATCGGCTCTGCAATCTGTGCTGTTTTCCTTGTATTCGCCGCGTTACCGGCGTTAAGCGCTGCCAAAATATTATTTACCGAATAGCGGCTTTGAATAAATCGTCGATAAGACGCCCAGTCTTCGCGCGGCGCGGGTTTGGTGGCAGCGCGGTCATCGAGCACCGCTGTAATCTCTTGGCTATAGTGATGGCGCAGATTCGTTGCGGCATCACGCGCAGCACGAATGCGGCTTAAGCACGTTGTTGGTTGGGCTGCTGATGAGGTTGTTAGGGCAGGTGTTGCCGCTATATTGCTCGCGTATAACTTCAACGCCAGCTCGCTCAATACCCCGCCAAGCGCAATACGATCCACTTCCCGCCAGTCCGGATTAGATTCCCATTGGTCGGCTAAGGCATTGCATTCGTTTGGCTGCGCGGCGGCAAGGTTAATCAGCTGGGTGGCGAGCAAACGATTTTTAAAAAATAACTGATGTCCCGCGATGCTCGATTCCCTGCTGAGCTTTGCGGGCGCGGCTTCGTGGAGCACAATTACACGTCGAAAGTTTTCGATGATTTCATTGGCAAGCGTTGTGCTGCTGGGTAGATCGACTGTTAAGTCGACGGTAAAGGTGCTTGGTGATGAAACGGTTGGTGTTTCCGCATTTGCGGGTTTATGCCAAGCGATAGCGATTGTTGTTGCCGCAGCCGCAGCCGCCGTCGCCGTCGCGATGAATGCGCCCAGCGAAAATGCTGGCAAGCGCACGGGATTCAAATCACTAGATAGTTTCAATAGTTTCAGCATAACGGTGAGTATCGCAAATTGACGTTTCAATGGCGATAGTGGAACAATAATTTAAGATATTAATTAAATTTAGGGATGCCTCACCATCCTTTTTCCAACAGGGGCGTGGTGCAACTCGTAAAATTCGAGAATTTCGCCTGGCGGTTTTATCCATTGGTTTTATAAAAACCATGCGGCAGCGTTGTGATTTTTCGCATCGCAGCACGTTTAATGTTTCACAAATATGACAATTGTGTTTTGTCACGTGGCATGCGATTCTTATCTGCTGTCACAAAACAATATCAACAATAAATTTCGCCACTAAAGAATCGTTAGGAGCCATCGTGAACGCAATCAAAAAAGCCGCCAGGTACATTTACAAAAACCCGGGCAAGCCCGGCGCGAAAGTACTGGCTGATTTGGCGGTGGCCATCGAAACCAACAAACCTTATGCCCTCGGCGAGTTGTATGAATTGAGCCATGATGAGTTTGAATTGGCGATTGGTATGCTCAAAGATTGGCGCATTGATCGCCACTACTTGTCGAAGCTTAAAATGCTCGAAATTGGCGAGATCGAAGCGTTGCAACTGCAACGATAGGCTGCAGCGAAGTTTGTGTTTACAAATTGCGTTTGTGAATGATATTGGCGATCCCCACATACAGCGCGTCAACCCTGGGCACTGAGTCTTCTGCTGAGCGCCGCCATTTTATTGCACAATAGGCTTTTAACGGAGCATTCCATGCTTAAAAATCTATTGATCGCCACAGCGCTCTTCTTCTCAATTGCTGTCACTGCCGGTTTATCTCACGCAGCAGGCATCGAAGTCACGCCAACCGAAAACGCGGTGGACGCTGACTTCGCGGCGGGTAAAAAAGCAATTGATGCCAAAGATTGGAACGCTGCCATCGCTGCGTTCAGCAAGGTTGTGACGCGCAATCCCACCAATGCCGACGCGCATAATTTTTTGGGTTATGCCTATCGTTGGACAGGCAAAATGGACGAATCATTTTCGCACTACAACTCGGCGCTTAAGCTGGAACCGAACCACAAGGGCGCGCACGAGTACATTGGTGTTGCGTTTTTGAAAATCGATAAGCCTGCCCGGGCGAAAGAACATTTAGCAAAACTTGAAATAATCTGCGGTAAAAAGTGCGAAGAGTATTTAGATTTGGCAAAAGCCATTGCCGACTACAAACCGCCGAAAAAGGCGACGGGATATTAGTTCGGCCTACACGTTGCGTTTAGGCTTGGCTCTGAAGCCAATCGCGCGGACTCATGCCAGTACGCGCCTTGAATGCCCGCGATAGCGCAACCGGACTCCCGTAGCCGACGTCGGTGGCGACATGCTTCAGCGGTCGTCCGCGCTTCAATAAATCTTGCGCCACACTAACCCGAAACGCCATTAGGTAATCGCCCGGTGTTTGCCCCACGTTGTCGCGGAAAGTATTGGCAAAGCTGGACCGCGACATGCCTGCGGTGTCGCCCAACGCTTCGAGCGTCCACTCGCGGGCGGGGTCTTCATGCATCGCCACCAACGCTTTTTGTAGCTGCGGATGCGAAAGTCCGGCCAGCATGCCGTTATCAACCGCACCTTGTTGCATAGCCAAGCGTAGTAGCTGGATTAGCACCACTTCAAAAAGACGATTTATCACACTCTGCCGTCCGCATTGCTGGGCGGACGCCTCGGAAAACAGTAGTTCTAGGGTTGTCGAGAGCATCGTCAACTCGTTGAGCGGCGTTACGACAATCGAGGGTAGTGCATTAGCAATTGGGTTGATCGCGCCGCCAGCAAATTCCACCGAGGCGCAAACCAGATCTGCGCCGACCAGTTCGTCACAGATAAATTGGTGTCCCATCGGACGCGGATACATCAGCAGCGTGGGCTGATCGATCTGGATGGTACTTTCTTGACGATGGCGCACTTCCAGCGGACCTCGCCGCACCAAATGCAAATAACCGCATTGGTCGCTTTCACCAAAATCGATGCTGCCGCATAGCACGCCCGAGTGGAACAGCCGGGTGTTCATGGAAAAGCGCTGCAGTAATGCTTCTAATCGGTCAAGGCTCATTCTGGTCTCCGAGTGATAATTTATACGAATAGTATTATTTATCGTATTTTATATCATCAATCGTCTTTCTATCTTGCGTAAAGTTCGGGTTGTGCAATCTGCACGAATTGATCAAACCAACTCAACGAAACCAAAGGAAACCAACATGCCAAACATCAATCCCATCAATCTCGCCCAAGCCGACACCCCCACTGCAGCTACACTCAATGCCGTCAAAGCCAGCCTCGGCGTGATCCCCAACATGTTCCTCACGCTGGCGCATTCGCCGGTTGCGTTGAATAGCTATATGCAACTTTCTGGCGTCACCTCGAAAGGGACGTTTAATGCAAAACTGCGTGAACAAATTGCACTTGCCGTCGGCGAAAAAAATTCCTGTGAGTATTGCGTCACCGCGCACAGTGTAATCGGCGACATGGTCGGATTGAAAGCAAACGAGATTGCTGCCGCCCGTAACGCCCAGTCTGGCAATGACCGCGAAACCGCCATCTTGTCACTCGCTGCCCGCATTGCAGAACAACGCGGACATCTGAGCCCGGCAGAAGTCAGTGGCTATAAAGCACAAGGTTTGAGCGATGCAGACATTCTCGAAGTGCTGACGAACGTGGTGCTCAATATTTTGACCAACTACACCAACCACATTGCGGCAACCGATATTGATTTCCCGCGCGTTGAGTGGAAAAAAGCAGCATAACTCCGCGCTAGTGCGGGGATGACGAACGGTCGGAGGAGGATATGTTGTTGCCTCTTTCGGCAATCATCGCAATCGGCGGTAACACCAGCCACGGCAAAACACAAAGTACCGTTGAATACACGCACGATCTTAAAAAAAAGGCCCGCCCGCAAATCAAACTGCCCCCGCTTTTTTCAATAGCTTCGCCATCGCTTCTGCAATCACGCCGTAGCCGCGCGCATTCGGATGGACAAGATCGGATTTCAAATCGTTATCCGTCAGTACTTTTTTGAGAACCGCATCATCAAGCGGGATCGAAAATTCTTTTGCAATAGCCACATAAAAGTCCGGCGGCGTCGGCGAAAGGCCGGGCTTGGGCGTGGCGATTAACACAACAGCGATGCCGCGATCTTTCGCCAGCTTCACCATCGCCCGCACATTGGCTGCCGCTTTGTCGTCACCCAGCTTCTGCAAAAAATCATTGCCGCCATGACATAAAATCAACAGCTTCGGTTGGTACTCATCCAATGCGCCCGGCAGCCGCGCCAAGCCATCGGCAGAGGTCTCTCCTGGTACCCCGGCGGCAATCACGTTGCGCGAGATAAGCGCTTTGAGCTGTGCGGGATAAGATTCATTCACCGCAGCACCAGTGCCAAAAGTGAGACTATCGCCGAATGCCAACACCGCCGCATTTGCATCAAGCGCAGGCAATGATGGCGGTTTGCTGCAACCGAATAACGCAAAGCATAAAAACAAGAAGTACGCCATTCTGCGGGCGTTTCGGGGCAAAAACGGCTGTAAATCCGCGCCAGTGCTAGAGTTTGTCATTTGTTCCGCTCACTTAGAAATGCGCTTAATATAACTTTGCGCGACACACTTGGAAACTCAGTATTCCGCTCGTTCTCATTCGTCAACCTAAAATAATCACATAAAAATATCATGACACAACAAACCGCCAATCAGGGTAAGCCGATGTCAACCCATGCCGAAATTGTAGGCTGGGGGAAATGCCTTCCGCCAGCCGTATTAACCAATACCGATCTCGCCACTTTTTTGCCCACCGATGATGATTGGATCACCTCGCGCACTGGCATGAAAGAGCGCCGCATCTCGCATGTGCCGGGCATCACGCTTGCTTACACCGCAGCTGTGCGCGCCCTCGCCTGCGCAGGCATGGAGGCTGAAGAGCTTGACATGATTTTGTACGGCAGCTGTTCATTTGACGAACATGTGCCGAATTGCGCGTCGGGCATTCAAGTCAAGCTCGGTGCCAAAAATGCGGCGGCGATGGACGTCAACACCGCCTGCACCAGCTTTCTCTACGGCCTCTCCACTGCAAACGCGATGATTAAATCGGGCGCGGCCAAAAACGTGCTGGTGATTGGCGTGGAAGTCATTTCGCAGTTCATGGATTGGCATAACCGCAATGTGTCAGTGCTCTTTGGCGATGGCGCAGCGGCGTTTGTGTTGAAAGCGACGGAAAGTGAAACCGGCATCGGCGTAATTGCCGAGAAACTTCAATGCTTCGCAGATGCCCGACAGACACTTCGCGTGCGCGGCAAAGGCGCTGCTTACGTCAACAAAGGTATGCAATACGGCGACACAATGTGGGATTTTGACGGGCAAGAAATTTTCAAGAAAGCCGTTACCGGCATGGGTGACGCAAGCATCGCGGTGATGGCTAAAGCAGGCGTGACGATTGGCGATATCGATGTCGTTGTGCCACACCAAGCCAATTTACGCATTATTGAAGCGGTGGCCAAACGCGCTGGTGCGCCGATGGATAAAGTATTTTTAACCGTTCATAAATACGGCAACATGAGCGCCGCCACTGCGCCGGTCGCACTGTGTGAGGCTATTGAAGCAGGCCGCGTCAAGCCGAACGGCTTGGTACTCATCCCCGCCTTTGGTGCGGGGCTGACGCTGAGCACGCATCTGATCCGCTGGGGCGATCGCGTCACGCCGATTGCGACGAGCGACATCGAGCTGCCGCCCGCAGATAAAACTGCGCTGCAAATGGTGCAGGATTTGATGAAGCACAAAGAGCCGGCAGGAAGGTCGGAGGCGGTGTTGATGAGTGCGAAGTTTATTGAGATGGCGGATTAAGTAAAGCTATCGCCTGACGACCTAGACTGTTCATCAGGGCCGTCGCACTACGGATACTCAAAATCATTTGCCGTCTGGCGAAAACAGGCTCGGCTTTTACCTCGCATTATCGGCTGCCCCTTTCACTTCCCAAAAGTAGCGGTTAATTGTTTCAAATATTGGGGGGCCTTTTCCAGTTTTTGACGAAGTGCCGTTACATATTGCTCAAACGCAGCAGTATTTATTTGCTGACTCCTTAAATGTTCCAGGATTGCGTCCTGAACATTTTCACCGCAGATTCCAGATTGCCAACAAAGTTGCTCACTAACGATCCCACCACTTCTACAGTCGTCACCCATTTGGCACAACAAAAATGGAACGGCAAGCAGCCTGAGAGCCGCAGCTTGCTCGATTGGATAATTCTTTGCAAGTTCTCCATTATTGATGAGGACAGCATAATAACGCCTCAATTGCACCCAGCATGGGTTCTGAAACCATTTTCTCGAAAAACTCATTGGTGGCCGCAAAATCAGTTCCAAAATTTTCTTTTTGCCCCGCTTTCAATAATCTTCGCCATTTAGCGGTGTTGGGCTGGGCATTAAATGCTGTCATTTCATCAGCAGTGATCTGAGAACCTTCAAATAACTTCGAGCAAGCATCTATCGACCGTGAAAGCGCGGCTCGCCGCGTTGCCGTCGAGGCACGACCAAACAATAGCTTGTCTGTGTCGCTTACCTTGGCTTCTGCTTCGATGCTGTTTTCGACAAGATTAGCCGCCATCGCCCCGCTCGTAAATGCAAGACATTGTGTATTTACGCGTAGGCGTGCGTAATCAACCTTCGCCATTTTATCCGAGTGCATCAGCGATCTTACCGGCTCATTAAACAGCCCGAGGCTACGATTGCTTGCCGCTCGCGCATTTGATCCAGCACCGGAATGTGTGCCTGTGGTGGCGACTACGCTGCCGTTTTCCGTATTGGCAGCGGACATTGTCGGTTTTAGCTTGGCAGATACAGCCGGAGCTGGCGCGGCGTTATGGATGCTTTGAAAATACCAAGCGCCGCCGCAAGTAAGGGCTAGGCCTACGAATATATAGATTGTTTTTTATACTGCACTTCACTCGTCTCCTCAGGCACAGGTTCTTATCAGCGCACTTATTAACCGCCGCCCTTATCCCAACCGCCGCGAAGCAGATACTAACACTCCAAAACTTGTTCACACATATCCCGATATGACAACGCGTTGACTCGAGCTAGGGAAATGGGAACGCAATGAATCGAGTTATCAGCTTATTTAAAAACGCGTTTTTGAACCGTGATTATTTTGTAGTTGCCATTTTGAAGGCCGTTTACAATTTGGTTGTGAAATAGCACCATGCGTGCGTATTCTTCCGGTGGCAGCCCAATTTGCTGCGTAAGCTGATACGCGTCAAGGTTGCATTTCCCTTCGGTACAAAATTCCAACATTGCTTTGGAACTGGCACTACAGTCCATTCCAAATTGGCAAGCGACCAACCCAGCAGCGGCCATAAATGCCCGAGCATCTTGCGGCATAAGCTCGACGCCATCGATAAAATTGCTGTAGGCTGGGTAGTTTAGCGTCGCCGCCGCAACTTGTTGAAGGGCATTTTGTAATGCGTACGAGTTCCCAGATTTGACTGCATCGCCAACGATATCGGGCACCTTTGAAAGGTCGCCGTTAGCCTCATAGCTGGCTCTTAATTCTCGTTTAGCTTTAAAGACAGGATCAAAAGCCTTTGTCGATTCAGGAATCAAGCTCGCTAAATCACCATAGCTGATGGGCGAAGTATCGAAACCCAAACACGGTTCATGGATTTTTCGGATCGCCGCTATTCGCTCATCACGATTTGGTGCATCCATAGAAATGAGTGCAATTTTCTTTTGAATAGTAGCCGCGTTTGTACTATTTTTTGATACATTCAGCATGCATTCGCTACGCACTAATTCGGCAAGATACGCTCCGCCAGCTTCCGGCTGGAGTCGGGCCTCATCAAAAAATTGGCGTTTATCTTTTGTGATGACGTAAAACCGAGCTAATTTTTGCGATGGTGTTTCAGCGGCGGATTTCGGCAGCGCTACAAATTTAGTGGCGTTACTTGGTATCTGCGATTCGCTGATTGCTGTGGGCGTTAATTTTTCGTTTGTTATCGATGTCACCGGTTTTTTATCAACGGCCGGATTTGCCATCCAGTAGTAGCCGACGATAGCCAACACTGGAACCGCCAAAACTATTGCATATTTTTTTAAGGGACTCATTTTTTCTCGGGTTTTATAACCAACTTTTCGGCAGTGGGACGTAAATTAGTCCGCACTGCCGTTTCAAAGATTGCAACTTGCCGGATTAGCGAACGCAAGATTTCGCGATTCCCGTACCTTTGACAAGAGTGCCCGGTATCGGAGTTACCTGCGCGGATGTTCCTACAAATTGATACAGTTCAATGCCGCCGTCAGCAAACGTAATTAAAACTTGCGCTTGGAAAGGGCGCCCCTGCCCGCCCAAGCCTTGATACTTGTTTTGAATAACGTAATTTGCTGCATCAGTACGTTTGGCATCATCATCAAATGATGTAGTTTCTCCTAAATTGTCGCCTGCCCCGCAAGCCTTATCAACATTCATCTTATCGGGACCGAAAAAAAAGTTAACGATTGAATTCCACAGTGATTGCCAAAATCCAATTGTTTGGGCTCCGCTTGACGTATCCAGGACATCCCCCAACGTTGAAGCGGTGACTACGATTTCATCCAATCTTTGCGGTGTCGGCGGCGGCGTCGGTGTCGGTGGCGGCGTCTGCGCAAAAGCCAATTGGGTAAAAATTAAGAAAAATACAGCCGTAAGCGTTCGCGTGACGGTGTTCATTGAACATCCCTTTGGTTAATTTTTGCAAACTAATAAAATATATTGCTGCAAATCATCGTAACCAATTTAGGGGGCGAGTCAAGTTTTATTTAAATGAAATAATTAATTCATTTAAATTGTCGGGGAACCAGTTGTAAGCTTCATTTTTTATACTACAACAAAGCGCCTTGGTTCCAGTGAGCGTAGTCTTGACGAGCAAAGCGGCTCCTGCGAGTCCTTCGTATTAAGAGCGCGATTCTGTCGAAGCTTGACTGCCGGTGGCCGATTTACTAAGCGCGGAGTGTAAATGCAAAGCCGTTTGTACCTCGGCTGAGGGGAATTTTGTTCAACGCTAAAGACGCCCGGCAAGATTCCGCTCGTCGTTGCGCTGCGTGCGTAACAAACGGATTGCGACAGGACGCCACCGCCGAAAGCTGCCCGCCATCGAACACCCCGTCCAGCCTGCCTTTCGAAGCATCCACCCGTCGCGAGGACGGATGCCCAAAACGGCGCTACCGATTTAAATCACTAATTGCATCAAGCACGATACCGCTACCAATTGCGATCAGCAAAATATCGGATGCCACGCGAACATAGCGCTGACCTGCGGGAGGTGGCCCTAGGCGGATCACCACGGGTTGCGGCACTTCGTAGTAAACGACATCACGCGGAATTGGCCGACCCACAAACCATTTCTTGGCTTGTCCGGGAGGCAAGCAGCCATTGTTCTTTTTTGCCAAGCCAGGCGGGCAACGCTTCTCGCGATATTGCTCAGCGTAGTATTCACGAATCACGCCGCGATGTTGTTCGGTGAAATAATGGCCGGCATAGCGAGCGTCATCTCTATCGCGGTGCCCTTCTCTACCGTCTCTGTCTTCCCGACCGTCGTCGCCGCGCTCTGAACGCCCTTCGTCATTTCCCCCTTTTTCTTTTTTCTCCTTTTTCTCATGCTTGCCTTCATGCTTATCTTCCTTTCCTTCCTTTCCTTCCTTCTGCCCAGCCCACTCAGGCTTGTCAGCGTAGGCCAAATTGGCGGATGTCAGCGCGACGGCTGCACACACCAAGGTGATCGTAGTGATGATGTGGGGAATGCGTCGTTGCATGTTGAACCTCCATGACAAACAATAAGTGGTCGTCAAGCGACGACCTAGCGAAAGCAGAAAAATAAAAAACGATGATAGAAACAACCTAACCGGGATGGACACAATTTGTCGTCCGTTGTCGCGATCAATTAGATTAACGCTTCGACACCAATCTAGCTGACGCGGCGCAACGGCACGGACGGCGCGTGTGGCATATGACGCTTGAGACGGAATAGAAAAATAGGGCGAACAATTTTGGAAAAATCTTGGAAGCCCCGCCAGTACCAATGTTTTAAAACACCAATTGCAACAACAAGCGATTCGACAAAAATGCTTAGCTAATTTTAAATTCGCTGAAATTAGGTCCGCCCAAGCCTGGCCGGGCTGGCAAATCGCTGGCTTTGAACGATTCCATCATGCCGCTATTGCCGACCAGCAGTGATAGGTTGGTGGCTGAATCGGCGTTGAGCATGCCCTCTTCAACCGAAATTTTTCCGGCCTTAATTAGACGGAATAGATCCTGCTCAAAAGTTTGTGAGCCGGGTGTGAGCGATTTTTCCATCGCCTCTTTGATCTCCGATACGCGCCCTTCCTCAACCAGATCGGCAATGTTTTGCGTATTCATCAAAATCTCGACCGTGGGCGTGCGGGTGCCCTCGACGTTTTTCACCAATCGTTGCGACATGATGCAACGCAGCGCGACGGCCAAATCGCCGAGCAGCACGGCGCGCTGTTCGAGTGGGAAAAAATTGATAATCCGGTTCAGCGCGTGATAGCTATTGTTGGCGTGCAGTGTAGCCAAACACAGATGGCCGGAAAGCGAATACATCATCGCCATTTTCATGGTTTCAATATCGCGGATCTCGCCAACCAGAATGCAATCCGGCGCTTGACGCAATGCGTTGCGCATCGCGTCGTGAAATGAATGGGAGTCAGTTCCAATTTCGCGCTGATTGATGACTGATTTTTTCGAGGTAAACATGAATTCAACCGGATCTTCAAACGTCAAGATATGGCCGGTTTTCATTTGATTGCGGAAATCAATCATCGCCGCGAGCGAAGTCGATTTACCGGAACCCGTCGCGCCCACCACCAGCACCAGCCCGCGCTTTTCCATAATCACTTGGCGCAGCACATTGGGTAACTCAAGCGATTCAAATGGCGGCACTTGGTTACTGATGAAGCGCACCACCGCAGCAACACTGGCTTTTTGCATCATCATGTTGACGCGAAAATTGCCAACCCCTGCAATCGGATAAGAAAAATTTAGCTCCAACTCTTTTTCAAATTTTTCAATTTGCTCTGGCTTTAAAATTTCATAGCAAACCCGTTTGCAATCCTCCGGCGTCATCAGTTGCGGATTAATTGGCATCGAATTGCCGTTGATTTTGATATGAATTGCAGCTCCTGCTGAGACAAAAATATCTGATGCCTTTTTCTCTGCCATTAAGCGGAATAATTTTTCGAGAATCACCATGCTATTTTTCTCCCTGTCGGCTTTGCAAGCTGCGGTATCGGTATTGAAACGGCGTTAAGAATTATGCTCTTAACAAATCGTTGATGCTGGTTTTCGATCGCGTCTGCGCGTCCACCTGCTTCACAATTACCGCGCAATTCAAACTGTATTTTCCGTCCGCAGACGGCAAGCAGCCCGCCACTACCACTGAATATGGCGGCACTTTACCGTAGCTTATTTCGCCGGTCGCACGATTATAAATTTTGGTTGATTGGCCGATAAACACGCCCATCGAAATGACCGAGCCTTCACCGACGATCACGCCCTCCACCACTTCAGAACGTGCGCCGACAAAGCAATTATCTTCGATGATGGTCGGGTTCGCTTGCAACGGCTCCAGCACACCGCCGATGCCGACGCCGCCACTCAGATGGACGTTCTTACCGATCTGCGCACAAGAACCGACTGTCGCCCAAGTATCAACCATTGTGCCTTCATCAACATACGCGCCAATGTTCACATACGACGGCATCAGCACGACATTTTTAGCGATGAACGCGCCGCGCCGCGCGACAGCCGGGGGCACTACGCGGAAGCCGCCCGCTTTAAAATCGGCGCTACTGTAGCTGGCAAATTTGGTCGGCACTTTGTCGAAATACGCAGCAGTAGGTTGCGCAGAGTCGGCCATCACTTGGTTGTCGTTGAGACGAAACGAAAGCAGCACGGCCTTTTTGGCCCACTGATGGGTGACCCATTCGCCGTCGATTTTTTCAGCAACGCGCAGAAGGCCGGAATCGAGTTGTTGGATGGTGTTCTCAACCGCTTGGCGCAGATGATTGTTGTCGGTGTTGGGGTTTAAATTGGCGCGGTCTTCCCAAGCGCTGTCGATCACCATTTTTAATTCATTGTTGGTCATGTGCTGGCTATTTCATGGTTATTGTTGACGCGATCCGTTGATGGAGTTTGTTGCTGCGGACCCGAATGGTTAGAATGATGGCTCATTATAAAGGCTCACTCGTGTCTGCGCTTCCCTCTTCACATTCCGCATCAAATTCAACCTCTACGTACCAACCAATTCTTGCGCTGTTGATTGGCGCGACGTCGTGGGGCATTCTCTGGTATCCGTACCGCATCATGCAGGCCAATGGCTTGGTAGCGCCGGTTGCCACGGTGCTGACCTATATCGTATCGATTGCAGTGGGCGGCGTTGTTTTCAGACGCGCTTGGCGCGAATTTCCGGCGTTTTCCGACACAGAAAACAGCCGGAACACCGCATGGATGCTAGGGATTGGGCTTTCCATCGGGGTTTCGAATGTGTCTTATTTGGTCGCCATCATGGAGGCTGAAGTGCTACGAATTGTGCTGCTTTTTTATTTGGCACCGCTGTGGACCGTACCGCTGGCTCGATGGATTTTGCGAGAGAAATTAACCGTCGCAGGCTACGCAACCATGGTGCTGGCGATGGCCGGTGCAGGCGTGATGCTATGGCGGCCCGAGTTGGGGCTCCCCGCACCGCGGAACGGCTACGAATGGCTGGGACTTTCGGCAGGGTTCACGTTTGCGCTATGCAATGTGTTGGTGAAAGGTGCCGATCACATTTCGCCGGAGGCGAAATCGTTGGCTGGCGCGATGGGCGTTTTCATCGTTTCGCTGCCCGTGGCATTGTTTTTGGGGCCAAACCTAAACGAATGGGCCTCGCTCGCGGCGCCACATACGCTGCTCATCATTGTCGTTGGCGTGATCCTCATTTCCACCAGTGTTGCGCTGCAATTTGGCTTAAGCAAGCTCACCGCAAATCATGCAGCGGTGATTCTATTATTCGAGCTAGTGGTTGCCGCGGTCGCCGCGCATTATTTGGCAAACGAAGTTTCGCGGGTACAAGATTGGGTGGGCGGCGCGATGATTGTGGGGGCGGGGTTGGTGACGGTGTTTGCACCAAAATTCGCGCCTAAGCTTGGGGGCGGATCACTGGGCGATGGCAGGAAGGAAACTGCCTGAAACACTAGTACTGGCGCGGGGGTTGAAAGCCAGTCTCAATTGCTAAAAAGAAAGAGACGGTCAATGAAACTTGTTGCATGGCGCAAACAGTGAGATGAGTTCAACGCCAACTTTTGGCGCCAGATTGCCTTTCTTTACCTTTGACAGGCCAAAATCGAGCAACAAAGCACGATTGCCCTCCGCGCTATCGGCGAATACCTTGAGAATTTCCTGTTGCAACGCCAGCAGATTGCAATTGATTGATTTAAAGCCGAGCTCTCCCGCCGACACTTCTACATAACGGCAGAGCACGAAATCACCATCATTAATAAGGAAACTGATCAGCTGGCAACTGTCTTCGATGCGTTGATCTAAGCTTTTCCCAAGCGTTTCGCCGAATTGACCGTACGTAACGAGCCCAAGTATTGCGCTGAAGGTCATTACGTCAAATTCACCTATTGCATAAATATCATCAACGACGTGCTGGGTATAAATTTCTAGATTCATTTAAGTAACTTGGAAAAGCGTTAGCTCGACCTCTCAACGGGCAGCCGCCATCGCCTCACCCATGCGAATCGTCCCAGCCGGTTGCCAATTGGCATCAAATCGCATCGTATCTTTCGGCCACAACATCACCACGGTTGAACCCAATAAAAACCGTCCCATTTCATCGCCTTTTTTAAGGGTAATGTTTTGATCTTCATACTTCCATTCCCGCACTGCTCCACTGCGGGGCGGGTTAACGATACCGTGCCAGACGGTTGCCATGGAGCCGACAATCGTTGCGCCGACTAGCGTCAGCACAAAGGGGCCGCGATCCGATTCGAAAACGCACACCACCCGTTCGTTCCGCGCAAACAGGCCTGGCACGCCACGAGCCGTGGTTGGGTTGACGGAAAACAACGCGCCAGGCACATAGATCATACGGGTCAGGCGGCCATCATGGGGCATGTGGATGCGATGATAATCCTTGGGGCTTAGGTAAAGCGTGGCGAACTGACCGTCCTGAAACTGAGCCGCCAGCGCGGCATCACCACCGACCAATGCGATGGTGGAATAGTGATGGCCTTTTGCCTGGAAAATTTGATCTTTTTCGATGGCGCCAAATTGGCTGATTGCGCCATCGACGGGGCAAACGAAATCGGCCCCGGCACCTTGCGCCAATGGCCGCGCGCCTTCACGCAGGGGACGCGTAAAAAATTCGTTAAAGCTGGCGTAGCTTGCGATGTCGGGGTTGGCGGCCTCGGCCATGTTGACTTGATATTTGGCGACAAACCAGCGAATCAAGCGCGTTGTGAAGCCGCCCGCTTTTGCGCCGGCGATTTTACCGGCAAGCATGGTTAGGGCTTGTTTGGGCAGAAGGTATTGCGGGAGTACAGCTAGGCGGTCGGACACGACTTCACTCTAAAAATTAACATAAGACATTATAGCTGTCGGCCACCTATAAACGGCAAACTCCTTTACTGGCGCGGATCTTCAGGCAGTTACACACGGCGGGTGTGCAAGGCAATATGGAACAATTTTCGTTCAAAAAATAAGGCCGCAATGCGGCCCAATTTTTAAACATCCCAACGAAGCAGAACGATGCCGCGTAGAAAGCGGTGATTAATTCTTCGCCTTGTCAACGAGCTTATTGTTTTTGATCCACGGCATCATAGAACGTAATTTGGCACCCACATCCTCAATCTGATGCTCGGCCAACAAGCGGCGACGCGCTACCATGGTAGGTGCACCGGCTTTGTTTTCCAAGATGAAGCTCTTGGCGTATTCGCCGGTTTGAATATCATGCAAGATGTCTTTCATGACCTTTTTAGTGGCCGGGGTAATCACTCGCGGGCCGCTCACATATTCGCCGTATTCGGCGTTGTTGGAAATCGAATAATTCATGTTGGCGATACCGCCTTCATAGATCAAATCGACGATCAACTTGGTCTCGTGCAGGCATTCAAAATACGCCATTTCGGGGGCGTACCCAGCTTCTACCAAGGTTTCAAAGCCGGCCTTAATGAGCTCGACAATGCCGCCACACAACACCGCCTGTTCGCCGAATAAATCAGTTTCGGTTTCTTCGCGGAAGTTGGTTTGAATAACGCCACCACGCGAACCACCGATGGCTTTGGCATAGGACAACGCGAGATCACGCGCTTTACCAGATTTATCGGCGTGGATTGCGATCAGTGCGGGAACACCACCACCCGCTACATAGGTGGAGCGCACCAAATGGCCGGGGCCCTTGGGGGCGATCATGACCACGTCTAAATCTGCTCGGGGTGCGACGATTCCGTAGTGAACATTGAAGCCGTGCGCAAACGCGAGCACCGCGCCCTTCTTGATATTCGGTTCAACTTCGGCTTTGTACACATCGCCAATGTTTTCATCGGGCAACAACATCATGACAAAATCGGCTGATTTCACAGCATCGGCGACTTCAGCGACTTTAAGACCGGCTTTCTTCACTTTGTCCCACGATGCGCCGCCTTTGCGTAAGCCGACGGTAACTTTCACGCCGGATTCACTAAGGTTTTGCGCGTGCGCATGGCCTTGCGAGCCATAGCCCACGATCGTGACTTTTTTGCCTTTGATGAGCGAGAGGTCACAATCTTTGTCGTAATAAACTTTCATTTCGTTTCCTTGATAGCGGGTGTAAAAAATTGTTTTAATTGGATTGTTGCTGTTGTGAGTTGTTGTTAACGTTCTATACTTTAATCACCCACTCGCCACGCCCTAGGCCGCAAGCGCCGGTGCGAACGGTTTCTAAAATCAGCGCCCGATCAAGCGCTTCTAAAAACGCGTCGAGCTTGTCGCCGGTGCCGGTCAGCTCGATGACGTAGGTTTTTTCAGTGAGATCAATGATACGGGCGCGGAAAATATCGGCCGTACGTTTGATCTCTTCGCGGTCTTTGCCGACAGCGCGACATTTTACCAACATCAGTTCGCGCTCGACGTGTTTACCCTCATTCAGGTCGACGATTTTGACAATATCAATCAGCTTATTAACCTGTTTGGTAATTTGCTCGATTACGTCTTCAGAACCACTCGTCACAATCGTCATGCGCGATAGCGTGGCATCCTCAGTCGGTGCGACCGTGAGTGATTCAATGTTATAGCCACGGGCCGAGAACAGCCCTGCGACGCGGGACAGTGCGCCGGCTTCGTTTTCAATCAATAGTGAAAGGATATGACGCATATTTTTTATTTAATTTCTATTTACAAATCTTCGGCCAAAATCATTTCCGAAATGCCTTTGCCGCCAGGCACCATCGGGAACACATTTTCGGTTTGGTCAGTGATGAAATTCAAAAACACCAAACGGTCTTTCATCGCAAATGCGTCTTTCAATGCCCCTTCCACATCGCCAGGTTTTTCAATCTTCATGCCGACGTGGCCATACGCTTCCGCCAATTTCGTGAAATCGGGTAGCGCATCCATATAGGACTCGGAATGCCGGTTGCCATGAAAAAACTCCTGCCATTGCCGCACCATACCGAGGTAACGATTATTGAGCAAAATTACCTTCAGCGGGATGTCGTATTGTTTGCAAGTGGAAAGCTCTTGAATGTTCATCTGAATGGAGCCCTCGCCAGTAATGCAGGCGACGTCCAGTTCAGGGAATGCCAATTTGCAACCCATGGCATAAGGCAAGCCCACGCCCATCGTTCCCAAGCCGCCAGAATTGATCCAGCGGCGCGGCTTTTCGAAGCCGTAGTATTGTGCCGCCCACATTTGGTGCTGGCCGACGTCAGAGGTGACAATTGCATCGCCTTTGGTGACTTCATGCAATTTTTGCACGACATATTGTGGCTTGATGATGGTGTCGGACATTTTATAACGCATACAATTTTTGCCGCGCCACTCTTCAATTTGTTTCCACCATGCAGCGATTTTATTTGGCTTTTGCTCGGCGGCTTTTAACTGCGCCAACAAATCGATCATGACGTCTTTAATGCCACCCACAATCGGCACATCAACCTTGACGCGCTTGGAGATTGACGAGGGATCAATATCGATATGGATAATTTTTCGGGTCGGGTTTCCCGCATTGAAGTGTTCAGGATTGCCGATCACTCGATCATCAAACCGCGCACCAATAGCGAACAGGACATCGCAGTTTTGCATCGCCATGTTTGCTTCGACCGTGCCGTGCATCCCAAGCATGCCGAGGAATTGTTTGTCCGACGACGGATATGCCCCCAAACCCATCAATGTGTTGGTACACGGATAGCCTAAGAGCCGGACCAGCTCAGTGACTTGGGGCGAGGCGTCGCCCAAAATCGCGCCACCACCGATGTAGAGCATCGGACGCTCGGCATCATGCAACATTTGCATTGCTTTGCGAATTTGCCCGCTATGGCCTTTCGTAAGCGGTCGGTAGGAACGCATTTCGACTGATTCAGGATAGTGATACGGCGTTTTCGCCATCGACACATCTTTGGGAATGTCCACAACCACCGGTCCGGGGCGGCCGGTGGTGGCGATGTAAAAAGCCTTTTTCAATGTGATCGCTAAATCAGCCACATCTTTAACCAAAAAATTGTGTTTCACACACGGGCGCGTGATGCCAACCGTATCACACTCTTGAAACGCGTCCTGACCAATGGCGTAAGTGGGCACTTGCCCCGTGATAATGACCATCGGGATCGAATCCATGTAGGCAGTAGCGATACCCGTTACCGCATTGGTGACACCCGGTCCCGACGTGACCAGCGCCACACCAGCGCGACCGGTGGCCCTGGCGTAGGCATCGGCTGCATGCACTGCAGCTTGTTCATGGCGCACTAGAATGTGCTTAAAACCATCCTGCTTGTAAATTTCATCGTAAATCGCCAGCACCGCGCCGCCAGGATAGCCGAAGACAAATTCAGTGCCCTCGGTTTTTAAAGCACGGCATAGGATCTCTGCGCCAGATAGGATTTCACCGGATACGACAGGCTTATCCGTCGTGGAATTGGCGGATTTGGTTTGGGAATGAGGGAGTTCTGAGAGTTTCATATGGAGTCGCCGAGAGCCTAGGATGGCAAGGAAAGTAACAAATATAATGCAAACTTGGAACGCTCCCGCACACCACATTGCCCCGTTTGGAATCCGGGCAATTTTGGCAATTTAGGCAATCGTTTCCCCTAAAGGTTTGGCTATGCAGGGGTTGGCACCATTGTGAGGCAGCCGAAAGTCCCTAGCCTATTAGCGCTGCGCAGTTCACATGAATTAACGTTTTTCGGGGGTCGCCCGGTGAATTGTGCAGTGCAGTATCTGCTACCTTACCGA
The DNA here is from genome assembly GCA_038206765.1 of Burkholderiales bacterium. GTDB lineage: Bacteria > Pseudomonadota > Gammaproteobacteria > Burkholderiales > Usitatibacteraceae > UKL13-2. Next base: position 197,322 of record JBBRAM010000001.1, read on the forward strand.
CTGAACGCCAACTGGTCAAGCAGAACGATGCATAACGGTATGCTGGTTGTGCCAAAACTTGCTAGACTCTGACGCAGTTGTGCACCATTTTGTCTTAAAACAAGAATTTGATTCGCGAGGAATGCTCTGGCTACTGCAAAAGAAATGGCGGATTTTTTAGCGTCCGCTGAACGAAAAGCGTTCAAACAGGCCGTCTTTGCGGTCAAGCAGGACGAATCCGCCTTGGATATTGTCCAAGACTCGATGATGAAGCTCGCGGAAAAATATGCTACCAAGCCCGCCGAAGAGCTGCCGATGCTGTTTCAACGTATTTTACAAAATACGATTCGCGACTGGTATCGCCGCAGCAAGGTTCGGACAACTTGGACGACGCTGTTCTCGTCGTTTGGCAGCAACAACGATGATGACGATGAGCGCGATTTTTTGGAGACCCTAGAGGCCGAAAACACGTCCAGCATTCCCGTGACACCGATCGACCAGCTCGAACAATCACAAACCCTGAAAATTATTGAAGAAGCCGTTGAGAAATTACCGGCGCGTCAACGCGAAGCGTTTATGTTGCGTTATTGGGAGGAATTCGATGTTTCTGAAACGGCGGATGCGATGGGTTGCTCGGAAGGAAGTGTTAAGACTCACTGCTCCCGCGCTGTTCACGCATTGTCGTTGTTACTGAAAGCTAAAGGCATCACGCTTGACACCATGCCTAAGCCCCACTGAATCAAATAAAACACAAAACTCTCGGCCGTAAACACCATATACATATAGGCACAAGATCATGAACGAAAACGAGATCGCAAAAAAAATCATCCAAACCCTCGATTACGGTGTCTCCCGTATGGAAGAGCCAAACATCGCCAAACTACGTGCCGCGCGGCAAAAAGCGATGGCCAACTATCGCGAACCGATCAACCTCATGGGACTGGTGACCGTTTCTGGTCAAACCTTGAACCTGTCGAGCTGGATGACTAAGCCGTTATTCTGGCTACCTATTTTAGCAATCGCCGCTGCCACTATCGCTTATAACGCGATGGATGATGATATCGTTGATGATTCAGGTGCGCTTGATGCACAGCTTTTGACGGGCGAGTTGCCGATTAATGCATTCTTGGACAAGGATTTCCAATCGTGGGTGAAAGATTCTTCTCGCTAAACTTGCTCAGTTTGTTATCGGCCTGCCAGCCCGTAGAATCCGTAGCGATAGCTGCTGCTGAACCTACCGCTGAATTTTCTGGTAAAAGGTCAGCAGCAAAAAACACAACAGCCGCCAGCTGCATGACACTGGCGGTTTTGTTGTGTGCGGCTTTGTCGATTGTTGCGCCTAGCTTAGCGCAGGCATCGGCAACATCCAAAACCCCGCAAAAGCAGCAGTCGGCGAGCGATACCAAAAAACCTGTGCCGCCGGTGGATTGGAAAAAAATCCCCGAGACAGAACGCAAAGTGTTGGCACCTCTGGAAAAAGATTGGGCACAATTGCCAGGCATGCAGCAGCGCAAACTGATTGGCGCTGCGAAAGCGTACCCGAAGCTCGTGCCAATTCAGCAGGAGCGTTTTCAGGAGCGTATTAAAGAGTGGGCAGGGCTGACTCTAGAGCAGCGTCTTGCAGCACGGGATAAATTCCAACGTCTATCGAACCTGCCACCGCGAAAACAGTACGAATTGCGAGAGCGTTGGAACGAGAAAGAGGAGAAAACGCAGCAAGTATCACCGACTCCTGCACCCACGAACGCCGATAGCCCCGCGAAATAATCAGTGGGCTCACCTGATTCCGGTATGGTCGAGAGCCTTGCTACAACCGCTTCAGAAACTAATGCTGCCGCGTCTGTGCCGAGTATTCTCAGGCGCGTCGCCACGATCCCGTACGAAGGATTGCTGCTGTTAGCCCTGTTGCTCATCGCGTCGTTCCCCATTGCCGGGCTCAAAGGCTACACCTTAAACGGTATCCCACATTTGATTTATCAACTGTACCTATTGCTGATTACAGCCGGCTATTTTGGTTGGCTGTGGACTCATGGCGGGCAAACCCTGCCAATGAAAACATGGCGCTTCAAAGTCGTAAACCGAAATGGTGCACCACTCATCATTGTCGAAGCCCTAAAGCGGTTTGCCATCACGGTCGTGTTTTTTGCGCCGGCGGCGGCGGGCTTAGTCTTACTGTTTTTTCCCGCGCGGGTGAATTTGGCGATCACCATGTGGATGTTTTTGCCAATGATTGCGACAATATGGTGGGCAAAATTTGATCATGAACGGCAGTTTTTGCATGATCGTTTATCCGGCACGATGCTGGTCAACGCATTTACGGAAGCAACTGCAAGGCAAAAATCCACGCATTAGGCGCCAAACAACCGGCGCGTAATTGCGGAGCACAAAATATAAATTAGCCGGGCGCGTTAAACCGTGTCTTGCGGTAGCCGTATTCTTTCCAAGCAATCATCGCGACGGCGACGAGCAAAAATACCACCAGCGGCGCTGCCGCGGCCAGCAGCGGCGGCCAGTCATTGAGCGTCGTTAAAATCGACGCCACTTGGTTGAAAATGTAGGATACCAATCCCACCATAATTCCCAGCACTAGCCGTGCGCCAACTCCGCCAGACCGTGCCGATTGGATTGCAAAGGGGATCGCCAGCAACATCAACACCACCACGGCGGCGGGCTGTAGGATCTTGGTCCACAGCGCCAATTCATAACGCACAGTACTTTGTTTGTTATCGCGCAGATGATCAATATAAGCGTTCAAATTACTGATCGACATTTCGTCGGGCTTAACCTGCAAAGCCGATAATAAATCGGGTGTCATGACGGAATTCCACGTGGCCGTTGGCAAGTTATTGATGCGGACACGGTCGCCCTCTAAGGTGGTTTTTTCCACATCCTTGAGCGCCCAACGATTTTGGGCGTCATATTTTGCGCTTTTTACAATACTGATCGACAGCAGCCTGTAGGCGCGATCAAATTCGTAAATCCGCATATTTAGCAACTCAGTTTCGGGCGTAAGGGTTTGAATATTAACAAACGAGAGATCGTCTTTCACCCAAAACCCGGAGCGAAATTCACGCGCAACCACTGAGCTAGTCGCCGCCAGTCGCAACCGTTTTGCCGCATCCTCCGCAGCGGGCGCAACATACTCACCGAACGCAAATGTAAGGACAGAAAAAAATAGGCCAATAATACTTGCAAAAATAGCCAGTTTGTTGAGCGACAACCCCGATGCCCGCATCACGGTTAATTCAGAATTAGCCGACAGGCGCGAAACGGCCAGCAGTGTGCCCAGCAGTGCCGCAATGGGAAAAATAACCACGACATGCGAAGGCTGCGAGAGCGTGACAAAAAGCAACAGTGAAGTGAGGTTGTAGGCGCCTTTGCCAAGATCACCCAGCTCCCGGATGAGATCGAAAAGCGCAAACAACGCTAAGAGTGCTAGCAGCAGCAAACCGGTTGCCACAAAAATTTCTTTGGCAAGGTATCGGAAGAACGTTGTCATATTGGGGTAAGTTTAACCGACATTTTGGGCGCTTTTATGCCGAACCGATTCGACGATAAAAAACGCCGGGCGAACCCGGCGTTTTTAGATCTTACAGTCATTTACCAATCTAGGTTACTCGTCCCGCACCATCGCGTAATCTTTGGTTTCCGGCAAAAACAGTGCGCCGATCACGAAAGTCATGCTGGCAATAATAATTGGATACCACAGACCTTGGAAAATATTGCCGTAGGAAATCGACAAGAACGTCGCCGTAAACGGTAGGAAGCCACCGAACCAACCATTACCAATGTGATATGGCAACGACATCGATGTGTAGCGAATCTTGGTTGGAAATAACTCCACCAGCATCGCCGCAATCGGGCCGTAAACCATCGTTACATAAAGCATCAGCACGAAGATGACAAACACGATCATGGGCTTGTTCATCTCGGCAGGATTGGCAGCCGTCGGATAACCTGCCTCCTTCAGAGCAGCCTTAATCGCAGGTTCGTCAGCGCCCTTAATGACCGTGTCTTTTATTTTGACGGCAATCGGTGCGTCAGCCAACGGCGCCTCATAACTAAAGTTAATGCCGGCGCTCGTCAACAGCTTCTTAATTTTCACGCAATCTTTTTTGTGGTCATCATGCTGCGGAATGAGCGAAGCAATGAAACTGAAATCGCATTTGCGCTCGCCCTGATCGGCCATCACAACGACTGGTGAAGATTTGGTGGCTCTGCCCAATGCCGGGTTTGCCGCATCAGCCAACATATTGAACAGTGGGAAATAAGTAACCGCGCCAAGCAGGCAACCGGCCAAAATAATCCACTTGCGACCAATTTTGTCGGATAACCAGCCGAAGAAAATAAAGAACGGCGTAGCCAATAACAATCCCATCGCTAGCAAAATATAGGTATCTTTGAAATCAACTTTAACCGCATTTTGCAAGAAGAACAGCACTTGGAATTGCCCGGTGTACCAAACCACACCTTGACCAGCTGTTGCGCCTAACAGGGCCAACAAAACGAACTTGTTGTTTGGATACTTGAAAAAACTTTCAGTGATGGGGGCTTTGGAACTCTTGCCTTCGGCCTTCATGCGTTGGAACAGCGGTGATTCGTTCAATTTCAAACGTATGTAGATTGAGAAAATCAACAATACTATCGACAGCCAGAACGGAATTCTCCAGCCCCATTGCTTAAATTCGTCGGCAGTCAGGCCAATAGAAGTACGGCAAAGGTAAATCACAATCAGCGCCAAAAATAAGCCAAGCGTCGCTGTGGTCTGAATCCATGCTGTCGACAAACCACGCCTACCCGCAGGTGCATGCTCAGCGACGTAGGTCGCAGCGCCACCGTACTCGCCGCCGAGCGCCAGACCTTGCAGCAAGCGCAACAGCAACAAGATAATCCAAGCTGCATCACCGATCTGCCCATAGGTAGGCAAGAAACCTAATGCGGCCGTTGCGCCGCCCATCAAAACAATGGTGATCAGGAAAGTGTATTTGCGTCCGATCAAATCGCCTAAACGGCCAAAAAACAAGGCTCCAAAAGGCCGGACTAAGAAACCGGCTGCCAATGTGGCAAGTGATGCCAGCAAGCCAACCGTCGGGTTCCCTGGAGGATAAAATTTATCGACAAAGAAAACGGCCAATACCGCAAATAAATAAAAATCGTACCATTCAAACACCGTACCCAACGATGAAGCAAAAATAACCTTTCGCTCTTCCTGCGGGGATACTTCTAAACCATTCGCTGCTGTAGCCATGCGACCTCCTGTTAAAGTTTTAATTTTCGAACGCGGTTTATTATTGGTTTTCCCGCTCAAAGTGTACTGCACTTTTATTCAACAAAGTTACCTGACTTTCTACAAAATTTCACACTTAAATCGACGTTTGTTTATGGTGCAATGCACCATAAAATAGGTCACTCCACCTACCTCCGCTCACGGCCAGCTCAACGCTAAGTGCTATGTTTAAGCTGCTCAAGAATGGCTGGATTCTCTAGCGTCGAAATATCCTGGGTAATTTCCTCGCCTCTGGCAATGGAGCGCAATAGACGCCGCATGATTTTCCCTGAGCGGGTCTTCGGTAGATTGTCGCCAAAGCGTATATCTTTTGGCTTGGCAATCGGGCCGATTTCACGGCCGACCCAATCGCGTAATTCTTTGGCAAGCGCTTTTGCATCTTCACCTATTGGCCGTGTACCTTTAAGTACCACGAAGGCAACAATCGCCTCACCAGTCAAATCGTCAGGGCGGCCAACGACTGCGGCCTCGGCCACTAGCTTAGAGTTTGAGACCAATGCTGATTCAATCTCCATCGTACCAAGCCGATGCCCCGACACATTCAACACATCATCAATACGTCCCATGATGGTGAAATAACCAGTCGTTTTATCGCGCACCGCGCCGTCACCAGCGAGGTATAACTTGCCGCCCAGCTCTTCAGGGAAATAGGTTTTTTTGAAGCGCTCAGGATCGCCCCAAATCGTACGGACCATAGATGGCCAGGGACGTTTCACCACCAGAATACCGCCGTTGCCATTCTCAACATCATGGCCGGTTTCATCAACAATCGCCGCCATAATGCCCGGCAGTGGTAACGTGCAAGAGCCCGGGATCAGCGTTGTAACGCCCGGCAGCGGCGTGATCATATGGCCACCGGTTTCAGTCTGCCAGAAAGTATCTACAATCGGGCAACGCCCACCGCCAATATTCTCGTGATACCAGATCCATGCTTCGGGATTGATCGGCTCCCCGACAGAACCCAAAATCCGCAGTGAGGTTAAATCGTAATGCCGAGGATGCACTTTCGGATCAACTTCACCGGCTTTAATTAGCGAGCGAATCGCGGTCGGCGCGGTATAGAAAACAGTGACTTTATGTTTTTGAATCATGTCCCAAAAGCGACCCGCGTTTGGATACGTCGGCACACCTTCAAAAATCAATTCGGTACCCCCCACCGCTAGCGGGCCGTAGCAAACGTAACTGTGCCCAGTCACCCAGCCAATATCGGCGGTACACCAAAATAAATCATTTGGCTTACTATCAAATGTCCATTTCATGGTGAGCGCTGCCCACAATAGATAACCGCCAGTAGAGTGTTGAATCCCTTTCGGTTGCCCCGTTGAGCCTGAGGTGTAGAGGATAAACAACGGATGCTCAGCATTCACCCACTCCGGCTCACAAATTTCACTTTGCGTGGCTTCTAGCTCATGCCACCAATGATCGCGTCCATCGATCATGTTGACGGGATTGCCGGTACGACGATAGACGATAGCGGCTTTGATATGCTTCGCACTGCCCATGGCGAGTGCTTCATCAACAATTGCTTTGATCGGTAGCGCTTTGCCACCGCGCATTTGTTCATCCGCTGTGATGATAGCTGATGCACCGGCATCGACAATGCGCTCATGCACACTCTTGGCCGAGAAGCCACCAAACACAACTGAATGAATCGCACCGATGCGCGCACAGGCTTGCATGGCAATCACGCCCTCAATAGTCATTGGCAGATAGATGATGACGCGATCGCCTTTTTTGATCCCCATCGATTTAAGTGCGTTGGCGAATTTGCAGACACGCAAAGTGAGCGCCCGATACGTGATTCGCGTGACAGCGCCGTCGTCGGCCTCAAACACAATTGCGGTTTTATCGGCATTGCCGTTGGCTAGGTTTCGATCCAAACAATTGTAGGACGCGTTTAATTCACCGTCCGAAAACCATTTATAAAATGGCGCGGTGGATTCATCGAGCACCTCAGTAAACGGTTTATGCCACGACAGCGTCTCGCGGGCATGCTTTGCCCAGAACCCACGATAGTCGGCGCCCGCTTCGGCACACATTTCGCTGTAGGCGGCCATGCCGGAAATATTGGCTTGACGCACCATCGCCTCGGCGGGCGGGAATACCCGGCTCTCGTGCGACATCGATTCGATGTTCGACATGCTGCTCTCCTCGTTACTTGCTTTTTGAATTTACAAACTTCTTATTTGCGTGATGTATAGCATGAAACGCAAAAAACTGCGTTGATGTTGCGGTTTTTACAGGCGCTATTGAACCAAAATCAACATAGAATCGAGCCAAAATGCATTAAAACAACAATATCTTATATCTTATATAAGACCTATTGACGCACCGCAACAAAAAGAGTAATTTCACATCATGACGACTCGTTTTATTCCGTTTTAAAAGTACGCGTCATCCTCATTAACACTAGTTAAAGCCCATTTTATGAGCAATTTATTCGACATCCACACACCCACGGCGACCGTCTTGGGCGATTATTGGCCAGGTATTCAAATTTATTACCCGCCGGTGAAATACGCACCGGCTTTGGGCCTGTATGAAGATTTGGAGCAAGCCTCGCTGCGGTTTAAAAAGCACGCTTGGGGCACCAACTCGCACACCTTGATTTTTGATCTGGAAGACGGTTGCCGCCAAAAAGAAATGTCCCGCGAACTGCTGCGAATGGAGCTCCCGCACATGCCCAAGCGGCGCGAAGTTCAAGTGGCGATTCGGATCAACCCGTTTCGCACGGATGAGTATGAAAAAGACCTGCAACTGATTCGCGATTTATCGGATCACATTGATGTCGTCATGCTTGCCAAAGCAGGCGAAGCCTATGGCTCACCGGAGATCCGTGATCTTTCTGCGGTGCTGGTTGGCTTAAATCACAAAATGACGATTCAGCCGATAATTGAGCACCCCAAATCGCTCAAAATCGCACCCGATTTAATGCAATACGCAACGGTGAAGCATGTTGTGTTCGGCATCCATGATTTCTCGAAAGCGATGGGCATTCAAATCACGCCGCGAAATTGGACCAATGAACTCGCCTATTTTATGAATCAGATTTTGTTCGAGGCGCGTATCGCCGGTAAGGGCGTGATTGGTGGGGTGGAAACACTGATCGGCAATTCAATGATGCCTGAAAATTTTGTCGAGCCCGACGATGTCCGCCGCTGGCTCGATTTGCATGGCGACGAAGAATCTCGTGTTGTATACAAACACGCCTGTGAAGAATCCGCCATGGGCATGACCGGAAAACAGGTGATTCATCCGTATCACATTCACCCTTGCAAGGTCGCCTATACGCCCTCGCCCACGGACACGAAAACCAAAATCGCCATCCTCAAAGCGGCGATTGAAGCCGATGCGTTGCTCGGGGGCGCCATTAAATTTAACGGTGAAATGCTCGATCCACCGATGTTTGGCAAAGCACTGCAAACACTGCTGCGCGCCAATGCACTGCACGCGTTGTCGGTTGACGATTCCGCGTTTGCGGTTGAGGTATTACGCAAGCTGCCAGCACAGGTGGTGCGCGAGAACTGGCCTTACGGTGTCATTTTATAAAACCAAAATCGCCATTCGGCGGGCGTTTTCAAGCAAAACTTCCTTGAAACGCCCGCCCTACCTAGTGTTTTAATTTACTTTTTAGCTCATCATGAACGCAAACGCCAGCCCTCCGCCTTTCCAACCCTACCCCACTTGGACATGGCATGTTCCCGAATTTTTTAACATTGGTGTTGCCTGCACCGATGCGCATCTCGGCACGGATATTGAGAACCGCATTGCCATGATTGTCGAGGACGACCACCTCGGTACGGTTTCGATCACCTACGCAACGCTTGCTGAGCGAACCAGCCAATTTGCGCAATTGCTGCGGAAGCGGGGTGTGTTGGCGGGCGACCGTGTGTTAATTCGTCTGCCAAATAGCATCGACTATCCAACCGCATTTTTAGGTGCGATGAAAGCGGGCTGCATTGCCGTGCCTACCTCCACGCTACTCACCCCGGACGAAGTTTTGTACCTGGCGAAAGACTCCGGTGCGAAGGTGTTGGTAATGGATAAAGCAATGTGGCCGCAGATGGCAGAGCGGGTCTGCAATGCAGAAAATTTGAACCTCGTACTGCTCTCGGGCGAAGGACAGCAAACGCTGGCATCGCCACTGACATCGGCTCCAGCTCCAGCGCTAGCGCCGGCCGGCAAGCTCAACGTCCTCGACGTAGTTGATTTAGCGCCGGCACTGAGAGAAATTACCGCATGGTCAGCGCCATATGCCACGCATGCCAATGATCCTGCGTATCTTGTTTACACCTCGGGAACAACTGGCTATCCCAAAGGCGTTTTGCATGCGCACCGGGCGTTGATTGGCCGCGAACCAGCGTCAAAATATTGGTTTAATTTCGACGATAAACAAGTCGATCGCATCCTCCATTCAGGCAAATTTAATTGGACCTATGTGCTCGGCTCCGGCTTAATGGATCCGCTTTATTTGGGTAAAACCGTCATCGTGCATGAGGGGAAAAATGACGCGAATTGTTGGACGCGCCTCATCGCCAAGCATGGTGCCACCATCTTCATCGGCGTGCCCACCATCTATCGCCAAATTGTGCAAAAAACCACGACCACTAAAGCCGATGTGCCCACGCTTCGATTTTGCATGAGTGCGGGCGAACATTTGTCCGACGATATGCTCACGGCATGGCGCACGCGCTTTGGCATGGATATTTTTGAAGCCGTCGGCATGAGCGAATTTTCATATTATTTATCGCAATCGATCCATCGCCCGATTCGCGCGGGTTCGGCCGGTTTTGCGCAACCGGGGCACGACATCCAATTACTCAATCCCGATACGATGCAGCCGGTTTCGCCCGGCGAGGAAGGCATGATCGCCATACCTGAGGCCGATCCTGGATTATTTTTGCGCTACTGGAACCTTGATGCAGAAACGGCCAAATACAAACATGACGGCTATTTTTTCACCGGCGACTACGCCAAAATTGATATTGAGGGCTATCTGTGGTTTTTGGGGCGTCGCGACGACATCATCAAAAGTTTCGGTTATCGCGTCTCACCTTACGAAGTGGAGCGCGTGCTCAAATCGCACCCCGCTGTGGCCGATTGCGCCTGTGTCGGTGAAGAAATAGAAAAAGATAAATTGATCGTCGCAGCGTACGTGATTCTCAATCTGGGCCTTCAGCCTGATCAACGAGTTTCCGCCGATGAACTTCTCAAATTCGGCCAACAACACCTTGCCGCCTACAAAGCCCCCAAGCGAATCTACCTGGCCAAGGATTTTCCGCGTACCAAGAATGGTAAAATTCTTCGTAGAGATATTTCACCCGCAATGGCGATCTCAACATCGGTTTCGTAAAGTTGGTGGAATCGGCAGCGCTAAGAAGATAAGCAGTTCGATTTTAGTGTTGTAGTCATCAAGCATTCTTTAATGCCCGGCAAAATCGTTTTTTTCGGGCTTCGCTGTTGAGGTCATTTATTGAAGCTATCGAATTTAGCACTACACGTTAATGCGGCAAACCATCACACACCTCGCTTTCATCCTTTCCGCACTCTCCATCGCATGCATCGACCGGATTCTGGATGGATCACGTTCCGCTAGCGGAGCGGGCAAAGCCGACCGTGACCACCTCTAGGAGCCACTATGAACACCCCAACAATCATCAAACAAGAAGACTTCATCAAATCCGTCGCCGACGGTTTTCAATACATTAGCTATTACCATCCGCCCGATTACATCAAGGCATTGCACGAGGCTTACGACAGTGAAGCCTCGCCTGCTGCGAAAGATGCAATGGCGCAAATCCTCATCAACTCGCGCATGGCGGCTGAGGGCCACCGCCCGATTTGCCAGGACACCGGCATTTGCATCGCGTTTGTGAAAGTGGGAATGGATGTACGCTTTGATGCGGCCGATGCAACCTTGATGAGCCTTGAGGAAATGGTCAACGAAGGCGTTCGCCGCGCTTACACGGACATCGACAATCCGCTACGCGGCTCAATGTTGATTGATCCCGATGGCGTGCGCAAAAACACCGGCGACAACACGCCAGGCGTGACGCATGTGGAGTTGGTTCCTGGCAATAAGGTGGAAGTGACCGTTGCAGCCAAGGGCGGCGGGTCGGAAAACAAATCAAAATTCGCGATGTTGCTGCCCTCGGACAGCGTGGTGGACTGGGTGCTGAGTCAATTGCCGATCATGGGCGCTGATTGGTGCCCCCCGGGCATGTTGTCGATTGGCATTGGCGGCTCGCCCGAGAAAGCGATGCTGATGGCGAAATGGGCGATGATGGAACCGATGAATATCCATGAGCTTCAAGCCCACGCCAAAACCGGCGCTGCACTTACCCGCGCAGAAGAGCTGCGCTTAGAATTATTTGAAAAAGTAAACGCACTGGGTATCGGCGCACAGGGCTTGGGCGGCTTAACGACGGTGCTCGACGTTAAAGTTACCGACTACCCCACCCACGCCGCCTCCAAACCGGTTGCATTGTTGCCCAATTGCGCGGCCACACGTCACATTCACTTTACCCTTGATGGTTCAGGTCCCGCGATATTAGTCGCGCCGTCGCTGGACGATTGGCCAACGCTGACGATGGATGTCTCAAGCTCTAAGCGCGTCAATATTGATGGCATAAGCCGGGAGAAATTGGGCAAACTCCGCGCTGGGGATCGTGTTCTGCTAACCGGAAAAATTCTCACAGGCCGCGATGCCGCCCATCGCCGCTTAATCGATATGATGAATCGCGGCGAGTCATTGCCAGTAGATTTGACCAACCGGTTGATTTACTACGTCGGCCCGGTCAAAGCCGTTCGCGACGAAGTGGTTGGTCCAGCCGGCCCGACCACCGCATCACGCATGGATAAGTTCACCGCACCGCTACTGGAGAAAACCGGACTGATCGGCATGATCGGCAAATCCGAACGCGGTGCTGCGACCGTCGAAGAAATCAAACGAGTCGGCGCGACTTATTTTATTGCGGTCGGCGGCGCTGCCTATTTGGTTTCCAAGGCGATCAAGGCGTCACGCTTAGTGGCCTTCGGCGATCTGGGCATGGAAGCGATTTATGAATTTGATGTCGTTGATATGCCGGTAATTGTGGCAGTGGATTCGATTGGCAACGCCGTACATAAATCGGGCCCCGCAGAATGGCGCGGTAAAATTGCTGCCGGTAAAAATAGCGTCAGCAGCATTCCTGTCGTGGTGGTCTGAAGACAAGTATGAATCTGCTTTATGATCAGGGGCGCGGCCATTGTTGACCCCGTTGCTCAAGATGTTGCCGCCGCCAGATCAGCCCCACCCCAAATTGATGTCAATGTCGTCCAATACCGAGACCGCCCCCCGCATTGTAGTTGTTGATGGTGCCAACGGCTTTCGTCGCCTGATCGCGACGTATCTCCTCGCAAAATGGCCCAATGCGACCGTCGAGGAAGTAGACCCTTTTTCGCAAACCCTGCTCGGCCCTGAAATCGTATTTGGCACCTCGGGCGATGTCGTGGTGATGGGCGGTATTGGCACCGTCAAAGAAGGTATTTCCATCCTGCATCGGCTGCGCAATCGTCCGCAATGCCCGCCCGTCGTGCTGCTCGTTGCACAACAACTGGCCGATGATGTCGATCAATTTATCGTCGCAGGGGCTGCCGGTGTTTTGTTTAAGGATGCACTTTCGCAGGCGGCACTTTGCAATCTGGTGGGTCGCCTTTTGCTGCATGATCTTCCGCTGTTTTCACCGCCGCTACCGACCGATACCGTGTCTGCGGATGATGCGCAATCGAACAAGCCGGCACTCCACAAACCGAGCAAACCAAAATCCTTTGGCACCTTTAATTTTGTCAAAGCAGGCATTCGTGGCGAGACTACCAGCGTCAATATCCAAGGCTATCGGTACATTGCAACGCTCGCATCAAGCCCGATGGCCCAAGTATTCCTTGCGGAGCAGATCGGCAATGGCCTAAATAAGCAGGACATTGAGAAGGGCCCTACACTCCAGCGCACACAGCAACGCGCCGTCATTAAGGTTTTGACGGCGGCGCCTACCAACAACTTCGACGGTGTCACCCGTTTTTGTAAACGCTATCAATTTATTCACAGCCTTCAGGGTCGCCACGTCGTCCGCTACCTCGACATGGGCATCGCCGGGGCTTGGCCTTACGCCGTCCTTGAATACTTTATCGAGGGCGATTTGCGGCAGATTATGAGCGCCAATCCCACAACCGCCGACGACCTGGCCACGGTGCGAATTTTGAACGACCTTGCCGAGGCGCTGTCCACACTGCACTCAGGAAATATCGCCCATCTTGATTTAAAACCCGAAAATGTTTTTTTTCGGGCAGGGGATAGTGGAAACAATGGAATTTCCCAGAGCCGCACTCAGAGCCGCGGTGAACTCGTGTTGATCGATTTTAATATTTCCGCCCCGTTTGGTCGCACTGCTAAAAGCACTTTAGCCGCGAATCTGTTGGGTGGGGGCGACGGGGCAGGCGCCCCCGTGTTGGGCACGCCCGCCTATATGAGCCCCGAGCAGGGCCAAGGTTTGCCGATCGATGGCCGCAGTGATTTGTATAGCCTGGGCGCAATATTTTTTGAAATGCTCGCCGGTAAAAAACCCTATTCGGCTAAAAATGATGCCGAATTGCTGTATCGACATATCCATGATGAAATTCCACTTCTGCCAAAACGCGCCCGGCAATTTCAGCCAATTGTGGATCGTCTCTTGGCAAAGTTTCCAGAGGAGCGCTACGCAACAGCGGCAGAATTGTCCGAAGCGCTTGCACCATTTATCGCGGATGCTTAATCTGGCAGCAAGCTGTCTCGCCTACCCAACAAAATATTTTTTTAAATTTGGTCACTTCCATGCTTCCCCACGGCTCCGCCGACGCTTACTTTCTTGCCAAACTTGCTGCCCAATACGCCGCGCAGCACGGCGCAAACCAAAAACCGCTATTCATTCTTACAGCGAGTGCGCAGGATGCCGAACGGCTGCAACGTGAAATCGCGTTTTTCGCACCGACTTTAGGCATCCATCGCCTGCCCGATTGGGAAACATTGCCTTACGACCAATTCTCGCCGCATCCGGATTTGGTGTCGGAAAGATTGGCAACGCTGTATCAATTTTCGCACGCAAAATTTGATGTCGGCATCGTGCCGGTGACGACCGCGATGACGCGCCTTGCACCGCTCGAATATTTGGCCGGTCGCGCATTTTTCTTGCGTACCAAGACCAAGCTCAATATCGACACCATGCGTGAAAGTTTGACCTTTGCGGGTTACACCCACACCGCGCAAGTGATGGCGCCGGGCGAGTATGCCGTACGCGGAGGGCTGATCGATTTGTTCCCGATGGGATCAACCGTCCCGTATCGCGTCGATTTATTTGGCGATGAAATTGACCAGATCCGTACTTTCGATGTGGACACCCAGCGAAGCATTTATCCGGTGAACGAAATCCGCATGTTGCCCGCCCATGAATTTCCGCTGGATAAATTGGGGCAGCACACATTTCGTGAAAATTTTCGTGACCGCTTCGAGGGCGACCCTTCGAAGAGCCGCTTGTATAAAGACGTTTCAGTCGGTTTGGCGCCCAATGGCGTGGAATATTATTTGCCACTGTTCTTTGAAAAAACGTCTACCGTGTTTGACTATTTGCCACGCCAAACCGAAATATATTTGCACACTGGCACCAGCAATAATGCTACTGGCATTATGAGAAATGATGCCGCTGGCATCGCCACCAGTGCTGATGCATTTTGGTTGGATGCAAAATCTCGCTATGATTTATTGCGTGGCGATAAAGACCGCCCATTGTTGCCGCCGAAAGATATTTTTCTGCCGACCGATGAATTATTTTCCGGCATTAACGCGTTCAAAAAAATAAACGCGGCAGATATTTTTGCACCCACAAAAGCGTTACCCGCTATTGAGGTTGATCGTAAAGCAGCCGATCCATTAGCGCGATTTAAGCGGTTCATTGACAGCTTCACGGGCGATGGTCCGGCTAGGATTCTAATCGCCGCCGAAAGCCTAGGTCGCCGCGAAACGATCTCGCAATTCCTCTCAGAACATGGTCTAAACGCCGCGCCAGCACTAGAGTTTGGGGCATTTATCCAAAGTGTCGAACCACTCAATATCGTCGCCGCGCCGTTACAGTCGGGCTTTATTTTGCTGGAATCAAACGAAGCCTTCGTCACGGAAAACGAACTATATGCATCCGAAGTAAAACAGACGCGCCGCCGTGGCCAGGGCGCAGACAAACGCAGCAACAGCAATGCTGAGGGCATGTTGCGTGATTTGGCCGAAGTCAATATCGGCGATCCGGTGGTTCATAACGACCACGGGATAGGCCGCTACATGGGCTTGATCAACATGGATTTCGGTGACGGCGTGATGGAATTCATGGAGCTACATTACGCGGACGCAGCAAAATTATTTGTCCCCGTTTCACAACTCAGCGTTATCTCACGTTACACCGGCGCCAACCCGGAGAACGCGCCGTTGCACCGGTTAGGCTCTGGTCAGTGGGAAAAAGCCAAGAAAAAAGCTGCCGAACAAGTCCGCGATACTGCCGCTGAATTGTTAAATCTCTACGCCCGCCGCGCTGCACGTAAAGGCTTCGCGTTTCCGTTACAGCTCAATGAATTCGATGCCTTCTCGGCCACCTTCCCGTTCGAGGAAACACCCGATCAGGCTACCGCGATTAAAGCTGTCATGTCTGACATGACCTCCGGGCGTCCGATGGATCGCTTGGTGTGCGGCGATGTCGGCTTTGGCAAGACCGAGGTCGCGTTGCGTGCCGCGTTCATTGCCGTGAGTGCCGGCAAGCAAGTCGCCATCTTGGTGCCCACCACTTTGCTGGCGGAACAACATTTCCAAAATTTCTCAGATCGATTCGCCGAATGGCCAGTGAAACTGGCCGAGTTTTCGCGCTTCCGTTCAGCAAAAGAGACCACCGCTGCCATGAAAGGCTTGACAGATGGCACGGTTGATATTGCGATTGGCACCCACAAGCTGATTCAAAAAGACATGGTTTTTAAAAATTTGGGGCTAGTCATTATCGATGAGGAACATCGCTTTGGTGTTCGGCAGAAAGAATCGCTGAAAGCCATGCGGGCTGAGGTCGATGTGCTCACACTCACCGCTACGCCAATCCCGCGCACCTTGGCGATGTCGCTCGAAGGGCTGCGCGATTTCTCAGTAATCGCCACCGCGCCACAGCGCCGTTTGTCGATTAAAACCTTCGTTAATACTCAAAGTGAAGGCATCGTGCGTGAAGCTGTGCTGCGGGAACTAAAACGCGGCGGACAAGCTTATTATTTGTATAACGAGGTCGAGACGATTCAAAACCAACTTGAAAAACTCGAAAAATTATTGCCCGAAGCCCGCATCGCTATCGCCCACGGCCAGCTCCCAGAGCGCGAATTGGAGCGGGTGATGCGTGATTTTTATCATCAAAAATCGAATGTCTTACTTTGCTCGACCATTATTGAGACCGGCATTGATGTGCCGACGGCGAATACGATTTTGATTCACCGCGCTGATAAATTTGGCTTGGCGCAATTGCATCAGCTGCGCGGCCGCGTTGGGCGCTCGCATCATCAGGCGTATGCATATTTACTCACGCCACCTTCCGAGGCATTGTCGAGCAACGCGAAAAAGCGGCTTGAGGCGATTCAGGCGATGGAGGATTTAGGCGCCGGCTTTTATTTGGCGATGCATGATTTGGAAATTCGCGGCGCGGGCGAGGTGCTGGGCGATTCACAATCTGGCGGCATTCAGGATATTGGATTCACGCTCTACAACGACATGTTGAACGCAGCCGTGAAATCGTTGAAAGCGGGTAAAGAACCGGACTTGATGCGGCCATTGAATGTAGCAACGGAGATCAATTTACATCAACCTGCGCTTCTGCCTGACACCTATTGTGGCGATGTGCATGAGCGCCTGGTGATTTATAAACGTCTCGCCAACTGCGAGAGTGAAGATGCGCTGGACCAGCTGCAAGAAGAGCTGGTGGACCGCTTCGGCATCATCCCGGTGCCCGCGCAGACATTGGTCGATTCGCATCGTTTGCGGATTATGGGCAAGCCATTGGATTTGTTGAAAATCGATGCAAGCGCGCAATCAATCTCGGTGCAATTTGGCCGCGATACACCGATTCATCCGCATCGGGTGATTCACTTAGTGCAGCAACGAAGACACTACAAACTCGCCGGGCCCGATAAACTGCGGATCGAAAGGCCAATTGCCGATATTAAATTGCGGGTGGCGGAAATCAAAACGATTTTGCGCGAACTGACCCCCGCGCCCGCCGAAGCCATAAAAACATCATGACCACCAATCTTGTTATCCAAGCTAGCGATATTGAAACGCAGGATTTAAAAAATCTACACGGCATCGCGCAAGCCAAGGGCGTTGGTGGGCGTAGCATTGAAAAAATTGACGGCGACGGCTATTTTCGACATCAGGCTTTTCGCATTTTGAACGTCGATGCGGCGACCATCGAGGATGTGCAACGCTACTGTGAGGCACACAGGCTGGACTTCGGGTTCGTTGCCGATCAGGCTAAGCTGTCGAGCCTTGGGCTCATTGCGATGGATATGGACTCCACACTTATTACCATCGAATGCATTGACGAAATCGCCGATTTCACGAGCAAAAAGGCCGAGGTTGCTGCTGTCACTGAAGCCGCCATGCGCGGCGAGATCGATTGGCCAACTAGCTTGCTGCAACGCGTGGCCATGCTCAGAGGCTTGCCCGAGAACGTGCTGGATCAGGTTTATCAGCAACGCCTGCATCTATCCGAAGGCGCAGAGCAACTCATCGCGGCGGCAAAACGTAGCCATATCAAATTACTCTTGGTATCCGGCGGCTTCACGTTTTTTACCGAAAAACTTAAAGCACGTTTGGGGCTGGACTATGCTTTCTCAAACACGCTAGAAATCGAAAACGGCGTGCTCACTGGCCGTGTGTTGGGCGATCTGTGCGATGCCCATGCAAAGGCGACACATGTCCGAAACACCGCGTCAATACTGGGGCTAGAGCCATCACAGATAATCGCTATGGGCGATGGCGCGAATGATTTATTGATGATGCGCGAGGCTGGCATTTCTATCGCTTTCCATGCCAAACCGGTGGTTCGCGCACAAGCGACCTATTCGTTAAGCCATGTTGGATTGGACGGGGTTTTGGGGCTGTTCTCGGCGGGCAACTGACCCAGCCATAGCAGCCGTAGTAGCCATAGTAGCCATAGTAGCCGTAGCGACTCCCCGTGCAGAGGGCAAGGGAAAGCGGGGGCGTTTTGTTGGAGAGGTCGAGCGGCATGCTGTCCGCCTAAACAACGGTCAGCATATTCATTTGCTGACGCTATTTGCACTATGCACGATTCACGATGAGCGATGAGCGATGAACAATACACAATGTACGATCTACGATGCACGGTGGCGTTGCTCGCGCCGAGATGCCGGCGTTGGCGGGCCACATCCCACGCTCAGGACCTAGGCAACTTGCTCCGCAAGCTGGGGACTGGCAAGGCGGCCCAGTGTGGGCAGGCATGCGGACATGCGGACATGCAGACATGCAGACTTGGAATAAGCCCATATTTTGATCGACAGCCGATCAAGCTTTTGCTGCATCTATAGTAGACTTCAATTTCTTCTTTTAGCGTGGAATCCACTGTTGAAACTCATCGATATCAAACGTGAAGAATGGCCTGCTTTCGCGTGGTCATTTTTTTATTTTTTCTTTCTTCTTTGCGCGTATTACGTGCTGCGACCCGTCCGCGATGAAATGGGCATTCAGGGCGGGATCAAAAATTTGCCGTGGCTCTTCACCGGAACGTTTGTCGGCATGCTGGTTGTCACGCCGCTGTTCGGCTGGGTCTCGTCGCGATGGCCGCGCCGGACGTTTTTGCCATTGGTATATTTATTTTTTATCGCCAACCTGCTCGTTTTTTATGCGGCGATGCTATCTGATGCATTCGATAAAACCGCCATCGCCGCCGCATTTTTTATTTGGCTATCCGTGTTCAATTATTTTGTCGTGAGCATATTTTGGAGCTTCATGACCGATATTTTTGATAGCGATTCGGCCAAGCGGCTATTCGGCGCGATTGCCGCGGGCGGCAGCATTGGCGCGATGACGGGGCCAGCCATCACAGCGCTGCTGGTGAAAACAGTTGGCGTACCCAATTTGCTGCTGATCTCAGCAACCCTTATGGGTGCTGCGATTTTGTGCATGATCGGTTTAGGCCGCTGGGCAGCCGCGCAGACTGCCATCCGTCCGGGCCATGAGCATGATGAGGACGCATTGGGTGGCGGCGTTCTGGATGGCCTCAAGCTTGCCTTTGCCTCACCTTACTTACTGGCCATTTGTGGCTATGTGGCGCTATTGCAGCTACTGGGCAATTATTTTTATTTGGAGCAACTTCGCGTGATTGCTGAGAATGTGCCGAATTCAGCCGAGCGCACGCAACTTTTTGCGCAGCTGGATTTGGCTGTGAATACGATCACCTTGTTAAGCCAAGTATTAATTACCAGCGCCTTGGTGCGCCGCGCAGGCTTAGTCTTATGTTTGATTTTCTTGCCCATACTTGGTGTCTTAACGCTCGGCTTTACGGGGCTTATGCCGACCTTGGCGGTAATTTGTGTTTCTACCGTGATCCGCCGCGCTAGCGAATTTGCTGTCGGCAAACCGACGCGCGAAATTTTGTTTACAGTCGTCTCACGCGAAGAGCGCTACAAAGCCAAAAACGTGGTCGATACGGTGATCTCGCGCGGAAGCGATGTGGTCTCAACTTGGGGCCATGCCGGGCTACGCGGCCTTGGTATTACCACAGCGCAAATGGCATTTTCTGCCATTCCGCTTTGCTTAGTTGCAATTGGTGCCGGCATCTATTTGGGTCGCGCCCAACAACAGAGACAGCAGCAACGAAGAGTGCTGGAATTGCAAACAGTTGAATTGAAAAGTACGAAACCTGTTTTGACCACTGCAACATAATTTCCGTCGGGACAACCACCAAAGCACCGACAAGTTTTCCACTAAGCCAACCGATAAACCATCAAAGAAGAGATATGCCAATTTCAGCGTCGACCGCAACTTTGCACACAACTCAATGGCAACAACTCCCAAAGGTGCTGTTGCACGAACATTTGGACGGTGGCCTTCGTCCACAAACATTGCTTGAACTTTGCGAGCACAATCAGCTTGTCATTCCCGCTACTGACGCTTCTGGATTAGCCGATTGGATGCTGGCCAATGCCAACTCCGGCAGCTTGGTCCGATATTTAGATGGCTTTGCGCTGACCGTGGCCGCCATGGCGTCACTTGATGCCTGCGAGCGTGTTGCCTTTGAGGCCGCCGAGGATGCCAAGCTCGATGGCTGTGTACTGGCTGAATTTCGCATGGCACCCTTGTTGCTGGAAGAATATAACCTCCCTGGCGAAGCCGTTGTCGAGGCGCTCGTTGCTGGTCTCAAACGCAGCGGCCTACCTTGCGGGCTGATTGTTTGCGGAATCAAGCTTGATCCACCAGAAAAAATATTGCGTGCCGCCAAACTCGCCGCCCGCTTTCAAGGCCAAGGTGTGATCGGCTTCGATTTGGCCGGTCCCGAACGTGGTTTCCCGCCTGCGCTGTTCGCGGATGCCCTGACACTTGCTCGGAGTGCCGGGCTCGGCGTTACTTTCCATGCGGGTGAAGCCGATGATGGTTCGCGCGTGCTGGAGGCGGTGGCGCTGGGCGCAACGCGAATCGGCCACGGCATCAATATCATGTATGCACACAGTGCGGCGCAACAGAAGGAATGGCTGGACCAAGCACGCGCTTCAGCCATTCATTTTGAGGTCTGCCCGACCAGCAATGTGCACACGGGCGCGGTCACATCACTCGCAGCGCATCCGCTGCGTGACATGATCGAAGAAGGGCTCTCGGTCTCGTGTTCAACCGATAACCGGCTCATGTCGGGCGTGACGATGAGCGCTGAATTGCAAGCGGTGCACGAACAAAACGGCGTGTCGAAGCCGCAAATTAAGCGCATGATGCAACAAGCAGCAGCAGTGTCGTTCTTGCCAGAGGCCGCGCGGAATAAGGCGCTTGAGGCGATTGCCGCAGTTGATTTTGGGTAAACACCAGACATTTTTTGTGGCCGGTTTTTCAAACGATTTTTAAATCAATTGAAAGAAAATATGATGAACCTGTTCGAATCAATGATCGCAAAATTATTTTTTAGCGCTGCCTTGCAACCCACAAAAAAAATACGCGGCTCGTTTGCTTTACCGGCGCCCTCATTCTCCCGCTTGTTCACGCGCTTATTTTTTATCACTGTTGCGCTATCGATTGTGCACCCCGCCAATTCTGATGCGGCCATCCTCGGCAACATCAAAGTAACCTCGGCACTAGGCCAACCGTTTTCCGCCGAAATCGACATTAGCGCCCTAGAAGGTGATGAATTCGCACAAATCCAAACCCGTATCGCTGGCCCCGAAACCTATGAGGCCGCCAAGCTGGAATATCCCACCGTTGCTCGCTTGATTCGCGTCACTACCGAGCGCGATGGCAGCGGTGATGTAAAGAGCAGCAAAGCCAAATTAAAACTTACGAGCAACACCGCCATCAACGAGCCATCGATCAATTTGCTGGTTGAATTCACGACGGGGAATGGAAGATTGGTTCAGAAGTACTCGGTGCTGCTGGATTTGCCAAAGCTTGGGCGATAGCAGCTGTGATGCAGATGGTCTAGCATTCATATCGTGCGCCACGAGGCGCCATTCGCACTTCAAACGCTAGCATCGGCGGGCATCTCGAAGCAAAATGCCGTGGAATTTGGCTTCCAGCCGCATTTTTATAATTTTTCGCCGATCACCCGCGCGAATTTTTTAACAGTATTTACGAACCACCCCCAACCTTCGGCAATGGAAAATACGCATAAGGCGCTTTCGGCGCTTCCGATTGTTCGTTTAGCTTTTGCTGGACCAAATCCTGCTTTTTGTCCCACCAAGTTGCGCGGTTTTGCTTTTGCTCTTCGATCAGCGCCGGATTTTTGTCCAACAGATTGCGGATGAATTGGGTCACATCGGACTCGTAATCGGCCATGTTTATTCTTTCTGCGCGTAAGCAATCATTGGATTATGGTTGGATTATGGTTGGATTATGGTTGGATTAAGCTAGGCACACCTAAAGCAATACCCTGATTTTACGGCCTTTGTGCAAAGCGCTCATAATAATAAATAATATTGGCACAACCTTTGCTACCTTGCTTTTGCTACTTTGCTAATTAGTCTCGTTGAAGGTGGTGAACGATGTAGCCGTCCGCCCAGAACTGTTTTGCCGCACGAACAATTGCACTGCTGCACTGCTGCACTGCTGCACTGCCGCTCTGAATCACGCAAATCAACCCGATAAAATCAATAAGTCATCTATGCAACTACGCTACCCGCGCTCGTTTTTGGCTTTACTCCTGATTGGATTTTTTATTGTCGCGCTCCCGTTGATCGCGGGCTTGGTGAGCAACGCGCTATCGATTGAGCGTTTATCAGTGCAAAGTCAGCAGGCGGTTTATAACGCCACACTTGCCACACAAAACGCGCGGCAGCTGGCCGCGTTGAGCTTAGCGATGGAGCGCTCGGCGCGTTTTTATGCCGTCGCAGGCGAGCGCGAAATGGTGGAAAGCTATAAAAAATCGCGTGTGACCTTCCAAACCTTGTTGGCGCAATTTTTGGCGTTACCACTCGCGCCCGATATGCGGGCAAGCGCAGAGGCCGCGCAGTCGACCGAGAACGCGGTCTTTAAATCACTCACAACTAAAGGTGCATCGCCACAGCTCGCGAAGCAATTGGAGCGTGATTTTACCGAGCTATCGACGCGCATGGAATCGCTCACGGGCTTATCGAGCCAGTTGGTTGAACAAGAGGTCGGCACACTCCGGGCGGCAGCGACCAAATCGAAAAATCAAGTGCTCTGGCAATTGCTGGCAATTATCCCTTCTGCATTGTTGATGATTGCCGGTTTCACCTATTTGTTAGCGCGTCCAGTGCGGGAATTGGGGGCGGCAATCCATCGCCTTGGCGAGGGCAAATTGGCAAGGCGGATTCGCGTTTCGGGGCCGCACGATATTGAACAGCTGGGAGAGCAATTGGATTGGCTTCGGCAGCGTTTGATCACGTTGGAGGATCAAAAGACGCGCTTTTTTCAACATGTCTCGCATGAACTCAAAACGCCACTAACTGCGCTGCGGGAGGGCTCTGAATTGCTAACTGATGGCGTGGTCGGCCCGCTGACGAGCGACCAGCGCGAAGTGGCCGAAATTCTGCGCCAAAATTCACTGACGCTGGAAAAATTAATTCAAGATTTGCTCACGTATTCACAAGCACAATCAGCGGACCGCCTCGCCCAAAAAACAGCGTTGGATATCCAACCTTTACAATTGAAACATCTAATTGACGAGGTGGTCGCGACGCAAAAAATTGCGATGGTCGCCAAGGTCATCACGCTAAAACTAGATTGTGATAAAACAACTGTGCAGGGTGATGCGGCGAAGCTTCGGGTAGTGATTGATAATTTACTTTCGAACGCGATCAAATATTCGCCAGTTGGCGGCACGGTAGCAATTCGCCTTGGCAAGCATAACGACAACGCCGTGATCGAAGTCATCGATAACGGCCCCGGCATCGCGGCGGAGGATCGTGAGAAAATTTTTGATCCTTTCTACCGCAGTAAAACCGCCGTTAGTAGCGGCACCAAAGGCACGGGGCTGGGCTTGGCGATCGTTCGCGACTATGTGGAAATGCATCGCGGCACGGTATCGGCGATTGCGGCGGCTGGCGCGCGTTTCCGGGTCATTTTGCCGAAACAAATTGCGCAAGCATCGGCAACGAATTAGCGGGAAGAATGATAATTTAAGGCTATAAATATATTTCTTATTGATCGAATTTCATGTGCAAACTACTCAACAAGGCGCTTGTGATGAACAAAAAAATAATCGTTCTTCCAACTTTTATCGTAACGCTAATCATATTTTCAGGCTGTGCGATCCCGCCGGCTGCGGTCACACCCCAAGTGGAAACCCGGGTCATTGTTGAGCCCGCGCCGAAGCTCGCGAGCGAGCTGTTGCTCAATTATTCACTAGAGGCGCGCGCCATGTCGGCCGCTGATTCGACGGTAGAAAAAGAGCGTGCCCGCGCTGAATTCGGCCGAAACAAAAGTGAATTTAACCGGATGAAATTGGCGATCCTGCTGGCACTTTCGCCAACCAGTTCGCCATCCTCAGCGCCCAATACGGCCATCGGAATTTCTGAAGATGTTGAATTGAGTAGTTTGTTGGAACCGATCACCTATGGCGCGACGGCCACCGGCAATTCACCCGCGCCCGACCTCCGCGCTTTGGCAACGCTGATTCAGGCGCTGGTGCATGATCGAAAAAAACTGCGCGACCAGCTTAAAGAAGCGCAATCCCGAACCCAAATAACCCGTCGCGACGAGGCCAGCTCGCAAACGGAGGCACGAATCTTGCGGGCAAAAGTGGAAGAGCTTGAGAAAAAGTTGGATGCGTTGAAATCGATTGAGCGCAGCGTCAGTACCAAGGGCGATGCGCGGATCAAATAACGGTGCTTTGATGGCCCTTTGCTTTTATCGTCCGTTAGCGGTTTTTTTCTCCCGCTCTCAATTTAAACATTAAATGGAGCTGCGACATGAACCACCCATCAATTGTGGATACTTTCTCCTCTCAAGCGTCATACCCATTACAGCCGATGCGTCCAAACTATCCTGCACAGGTCACCCAAGCGATGCATGCCAAAAAAGGCAATTTATTGCTGGTCGACGATGATCCTGACTTGCTTAAATTGCTGTCCATTCGGTTAAAAGCCAGCGGCTATGTGGTGTCAATGGCAAACAGCGGCAATCAGGCGCTTTCAATGGTCGCAGCGGAGCGGCCTGACCTGGTGGTGACCGACTTGCGCATGGCCGGCTTGGACGGCATGGCGCTGTTTCACGAAATTGATCGCCGCCACACCGGGCTACCGGTGATTATCTTGACGGCGCACGGCACGATTCCAGATGCCGTTGCTGCCACCCGCCAAGGCGTGTTTGGGTACATCACTAAGCCCTATGACGGCAATGAATTAATCGCGCAAATTGAACGAGCGCTAGCGCTACACGGAAAGGCATCGGTATCGCGTAAAGCAAGCCTAGAAGCAGACTCTTGGCGTGCTGAAATCATCAGCCAAAGCCCATTGATGGAAGATTTGCTATTGCGTGCAGAGCGGGTCGCGCTGGGCGACGCCAGCGTGTTGATTCAGGGCGAAAGCGGAACCGGTAAAGAGCTGCTCGCCCGCGCCCTGCACCGTGCTAGCCGCCGTGCAGGAAAGCCATTCGTAGCCATTAACTGCGGGGCGATCCCAGAAGCGTTGCTGGAAAGCGAACTCTTTGGTCATAAAAAGGGTGCCTTCACCGGCGCCACGGCGGACCACAACGGCCTCTTTATGGAAGCCCATACCGGAACCTTATTTCTTGACGAAATCGGCGATATGCCATTGCCACTGCAAGTGAAGCTGCTGCGCGTGTTGGAAGCCCGCGAAGTGCGCGCCGTCGGCTCCACCAAGACAGTACCAGTCGATGTGCGGATCATTTCGGCCAGCCATCACGATCTGCTGCAAGCCAAGGCGGACGGCGGCTTTCGGGAGGATCTGTACTATCGATTAAACGTCGTCACGCTCAATATGCCGGCGCTGCGGGATCGGCGGGAGGATATTCCGCTGCTGCTCAATCATTTCCTGAAGAAACTCGCTGTGCGCTATGAGAAAAACGTCAATACTTTTTCACCCGACGCGCTGGAAATCATGGTGGCCGCCCCTTGGCCAGGCAATGTGCGTCAGCTCTACAACGTGGCCGAGCAAGCGGTAGCGCTATCCAGCAGTGAAATTGTTGCGCCCAAAATTGTCGAGCAGGCGATGCAAGTTGGCATGTATAACGTCGATTCGTTTGAAGAATCACGCCGTCGTTTTGAATACGATTATTTATCGCGATTGCTCAAACTCACCGAGGGCAGCGTCTCGCAAGCCGCAAAAATTGCCAAGCGCAATCGCACCGAGTTTTATAAATTGTTGCAACGTCATGGGCTCGAGCCAGCGCATTTTAAATCGACGGTCGATTAGTCCCGTTAAGGTTTTGGCGCTATGTTCGATCGGGCACCGCCCGATAAAAAAATTGTTGTCGCTTTTGGGGCGCACGCTGTCGCCAAATGACGACATTTTAAACCCAATAAAATCAGTCACTTATAGGCGCTCGCAGAAAAGGTCGCCAATTCACGACAATCATCATCGTTTCAAACCAACAACAGGCACGGGTCAGAACAAATAAGTCTTTGTTTTTAATGATCTTACGTTTTCTGGCACGGCGGTTGCATATAATGTCGTTGAATACTTGTGGAACGCCCTCCCTCCCTGGGCGCTTTGACGGTTTGTTTACTAAACAGTCAGAGGTTCTCCTCCACTGGTATTCGAGAGTGCGCCTTGAG
Organism: Burkholderiales bacterium; assembly: GCA_038206765.1. GTDB lineage: Bacteria > Pseudomonadota > Gammaproteobacteria > Burkholderiales > Usitatibacteraceae > UKL13-2. The sequence continues at coordinate 224,085 of JBBRAM010000001.1, forward strand.
GGGTGGTCGAAAGACCACCCCATTTTTTCGGGACATTTATAAACTTAGTACGAACCGACCTCGCGACCAAATTTTTCAGTTTCGTTGTTTGCCGCACAGCACAACCTGGTGCAAGGAACATGTGGCTCCCGAAATTATAAAGCGCTCAATTTCCAAGTTGTTGTCAGCTTGTTGCCAGCATCGAGCGCTCGCTACTTCCGCTAAACGGATCCATGCATTGCTTTGGTAAGGGATTGATTGCTATGAGTCCGATACAAGCAGCGCTTCCCAGCCGGCCAAACCCAAATTTTGCATCATAGCGATGTTTTTTTCGTAAATCATCGCCGCGTCGGGGAATGCTGCAACCGCCTTATCGATGCTCAATTCGCGCAGCAAATGCAGCATCGGGTAGGGAGAACGGTTCGTGAAATTGGTTATGTCGTCGGGCGCTACACCGGCAAACTGATATTGCGGGTGGAAGCTCGCGATCTGGATTTCGCCATCCAATCTCAACTCGACCAAAATACGATTGGCGACGTCCAAGAAATCGTTGTAGTCCAAAAAATCGGTCAGCGTGTGGGGGTGGATGATGAGAGTGGTGTCGATGGTTTCTGCTTCGGCAGCAATGAGAAATTTTAATTCTTCGACCAACGTTTCGCATAGCGCATCCGGTGTGGCGGCACCGCTCACAAGATAGCGGATTTGCTTTTTAACGTGTACTGCTTTTGCGAATGGGCAAAGGTTTAGGCCAATAACGGCGCGCTCTAGCCATTTATTGGTTATGGCAATGATATTTTCGTCGGCGCGGGAAATTGGCATATCGGTTTAGATAAAAATCAGAAAAGAATGTGAAAAACGCATTGGCAATCGCAAAGGGGGCAATCCTGCCTGAAGATTTAAAACTCAATCAGATTCGACTTAGTCTGTCATAGGCAGTAAAATCGCCGGTTAACCAGCTGATTTACGCCTAAATGCTACCTGATTGCCTACGATGTCCACCGATTCTCCTATTTCTGTCAAACCAATCATTGATGAAGCCGACACCGAAGTTTCGTTAAGCGCTTCATCAGAAGCCTCGCGCAGCGTCGCCAACATCACCCTTGAAGTCGCGCGCCGCCGCACCTTCGGCATCATCTCGCACCCGGACGCAGGCAAAACCACGCTGACTGAAAAGTTGTTGCTATTCTCGGGCGCGATTCAGCAAGCCGGTACGGTCAAAGCCCGTAAAAGTTCGCGCCACGCGACATCAGACTGGATGGAGATCGAAAAGCAGCGCGGCATATCGGTTGCCAGCTCGGTGATGCAGTTTGAGTATCGTGACCACGTAGTCAATCTGCTCGACACGCCTGGCCACCAAGATTTCTCGGAAGACACCTACCGCGTATTGACCGCCGTGGATTCAGCACTGATGGTGATTGATGCGGCCAAGGGTGTCGAGACACAAACAATTAAGCTGCTGAATGTGTGCCGCATGCGCGCCACACCGATCATCACTTTTATGAACAAGATGGATCGTGAAACGCGAGATCCGCTTGATCTGCTCGATGAAGTCGAGTCGGTACTGAAGATTCAATGTGCACCGGTGACATGGCCGATTGGCATGGGCAAAACATTCCGCGGTGTTTACCATTTGCTGCGCGATGAAATCATGTTGTTTGAAGCCGGTGAAGATCGCAATACCGGCGATTTTGAAATCATCAAAGGCATCAACAACCCGCGCTTAGCAGAGATGTTTCCGATGGAAATTGAAGAGCTGAAAATGCAGGTTGAGTTGGTGAAGGGCGCTTCGCACCCTTACGACTTGGAGGCTTTTTTGGCGGGCACGCAAACGCCCGTTTTCTTTGGCTCTGCGATCAATAATTTTGGCGTACGCGAAATTTTAGACGCACTGCTCGATTGGGCGCCACCACCGCGCCCGCGTGACGCGACGATTCGAACGGTCGATGCGCGCGAGTTGCCCTTCTCCGGTTTCGTCTTCAAAATTCAAGCGAATATGGATCCTTCGCACCGCGACCGAATTGCATTTTTAAGGGTGTGTTCGGGGAAATTTGAACGTGGCATGAAAATTAATCATTTGCGCATCAACCGCGATATTCGCCTGAGCAACGTGGTGACCTTCATGGCCGCGAGCCGCGAGCAGGTTGAGGTCGCGTACGCCGGTGACATCATCGGTTTACCCAACCACGGCAATATGCAAATCGGCGATTCGTTTTCGGAAGGGGAACCACTGCAATTTACGGGCATTCCCTATTTCGCGCCGGATTTCTTCCGCGCGGTCCGGATTCGCAATCCATTGAAGGTGAAGCAATTGCACAAAGGCTTGCAACAGTTGGGCGAAGAAGGCGCAGTGCAAGTATTCAAACCGGTGAGTGGTGGTGATCTAATTTTGGGCGCAGTCGGTGTGTTGCAGTTTGAGGTTGTGGCGAGCCGCCTCCAAAACGAATATGGCGTGGATGCTGTGTTTGAAGGCACCAGCACGCAATGCGCCCGTTGGGTAACGGGCGACGATAAACGGATGTTGGCCGATTTTGAGGATGCGTTGGCACATAATGTTTCCTACGATGCCGCCAACAATTTGGCGTATCTGGCACCAAACAACGTAAACCTGCAATTGACGGAAGAGCGGTGGCCGAAGCTGAAGTTTCACACCACGAGGGAACATGCGATTGCGTTGGGCAAGTAATTTGATATCTGCGGCAATACGCACGTGAACGCATGAGTGGAGTAGCACATAAGCCCTGCGTTTGCGGTGGCGGAAAAAGTTTTTTCAAATGCTGTGAGCCGATTATCGAAGGACGGGAGATGCCATTGACTGCAGAAGCGCTGATGCGATCACGTTACACCGCCCACACCTTGCAACGCGAAGATTATTTGTTGGCAACATGGCATCACAGCACCCGGCCGGCTTCACTTGATTTGACAAAAGAAGTATCAACCAAATGGCTTGGACTCGATATAAAGCACGCTGGCAAAACAGCGGAAGCAGACCGCCACACCGTCGTTGAATTCATCGCCCGCTATAAAATCGGCGGAAGCCGAGCGCAACGATTGCACGAATCCAGCAATTTTTTGCGCGAAGATGGACGCTGGTTTTATGTCGATGGCGAGCTGAAGTAAAAACGAATATTAAACCGTGCGAAATGTTCTGGGGTCGCGCCGGATCGCCCCCGATGTGAATCTCCGCCTGAGTTCGTGGCGCCAGCTAAGTTTATGCAATAGTGAATAAATAGAAAGCCTAAAAGGACTCATCATGAACGACATTGAATATTTTTTAACCGAAGAATATATCGAGCTAAACCATCTGCTCAAACTAGCTGGGTTTGCCTCCAGCGGTGGCGGCGGCTCTGCGCTCATCGTCCAAGGCTTGGTTACTGTAGACGGCAAACCTGAATCACGCAAACGCAACAAAATCCGCGCCGGACAAGTGGTGCGGTACGGCGGCGCACGGATTTTTGTGTTGGCACCGAAGGGCAGTTAAGTTCAAGCGCAATGGCGATCAAATCCACTATCTTCAAAGCTGAGGTTTCGGTCTCCGACATGGATCGCGGCTATTACGCGACGCATGAGCTCACGATTGCCCGGCATCCCTCCGAAACTGACGAGCGGATGATGGTGCGAGTTCTTACATTTGCGCTGCATGCGGAAGATTATTTGGAGTTTGCGAAAGGCATTTCGACCGATCATGAGCCAACGATTTGGCGCAAGGATTTTACCGGAGCAATCCAGGATTGGATCGATGTCGGTCTACCTGATGAGAAATGGCTGCGCAAGGCCTGTGGGCGCTCCACAGCAGTCACGCTTTACACCTACGGTGGCAGTGCAGCTGAGATGTGGTGGAAGGCCAATGAATCGCTGGTGGCAAGACTCGGTAATTTAACGGTGATGAATATCCCTCAAGAAGCCACTAAAGCACTCGCAAAATTAGCTGAGCGCAATATGTCGTTTAGCGTGAGCATCCAGGATGGCGCGATTTTGTTTTCGAGCGATGCTGAGATGGTGTCGGTAGAGTTGATCACATTAAAAGCTTCAGGATAGAGAAATGAAACGCTAGCATTAGCGGCCCTCTCCAGCCATTTTTTTCTCGAAACCCCCGCCAAACAACGACTTTGCATCAAAAACAGCGTTACTCGGCAAACTTCTTCATCGCCTGCTGCTGTTCGCGCTTGCCATCTTTTTCCTTTTCGGTGGCACGTTTATCGTATTGTCTTTTGCCTTTAGCGACACCGATTTCGAGTTTCACAAACCCTTTTGAATAATGCAAATTGAGCGGGACGACGGTGTAACCGCGCTGCTCAACCTTGCCGATAAGCTTGTCGATTTCAGCTTCGTTGAGTAGCAGCTTGCGGGTTCGCACCGTATCCGGCGTGACGTGTGTGGAGGCAGAATTGAGCGGCGAGATGTGTGCGCCGATCAAATAAAATGCACCGTTTTGCAGGACCACATAGCCCTCTTTAATTTGCGCACGGCCTTCGCGGATGGCTTTGACTTCCCATCCTTGCAGGACCAATCCGGCCTCGTAACGGTCCTCTATAAAATAATCGAAAAACGCTTTTTTATTGTCGGCAATCGTCATTGTTGATTTTGGTACTTTTTCATGTGGATAATGATTTTACCCGATGCGGGCTGGCAGCCGCCATCCATTCATCATCGGTTCGCGAATTAGCCGCATGCTCGGCTAAAATGAAACGAAATTTCAGACCATCCCATATGCCAACCGTATCCAAATCTGTACTCGTTCCCCACGCCGCCGAGGTGATGTTTCAGCTGGTCGATGCAGTTGAACGCTACCCGGAGTTTTTGCCATGGTGCGGCGGAACTGAGGTTTTAAAACGGGATGACCGCGAGACGATTGCGACAATTGCGATCCGCTATGCGGGTGTTTCGCAATCCTTCACCACCGTAAACAGCAAGGAAAATCGCGAGTGGATGCGCCTGACGCTGCGCGATGGACCGTTCAAGAAATTGCAAGGGCATTGGCATTTTTTAGCGCTCTCGGCTGAAGCTTGTAAAGTTGAATTGCAGCTTGAATACGCATTTTCCAATATCGTGTTGGAACACGCCATCGGCCCCGTATTTGGCATGATTGCAGAGACAATGATGGATCGTTTTGTGGCGCGGGCCGAGAACTTATCTTCGGCGACGGCAGGGCAAAAATAATGAGCCTGTTAAATATTGCTGTGGCGTATTCAGGCCCTGAGTGGTCAGGCGAACTACTTGTTCAGGTGGCGATAGGCGCGACGATTAGTGATGCGATTATGGCGTCGGCCATCGCACAACATATCCAAAATTTTTCAATGTCGGACATCGCTTGTGGCGTTTGGGGGAAAGCACGGCCGATTGATTTTATTCTGCGCGAGGGTGATCGCGTTGAAATTTATCGTCCACTTCAAGCCGATCCAAAAGACGCTCGCCGTGCAAAAGTACCGACTAAAAGCTATCGTAAAAGTCCTCACACATAACAGAGGAAATACCTGAAGAGGCCCGTCCCTACTGGGATTTCGGATGGAGATAGCCAATCGGGTGCGACACATAACGCTGAGGCAGACGGAATCCAAGCAGTTCGTAACCAGACACCGCGTAACGCAACAGACGCAGGAATCAATCCTTACCAATCACCTCAAAGCGCAAGCCCACCCAATCACGGCCTTGCCTTAAGACCCGGTTGATCCGAACGCTGAATTGGCTGGTTTCGGCGACCAAACTGAAAACGTTTTTCAATTGAAAATCGGATGCGGGCAAAATCAAAATATCCGATTTTCCATCTTGGTTTACGTCTGGCAAATAGAGTGCCGCAATCGTGACAGTTGTAGAAGATGTTGCGGATTCCGTTTCTGCCTTTGAGTCCATCGCCGCTACCGCTCGAGTTAGCGATACGGGCAACGGCCGATAACAAAGTATCTGCACACCCAGCAGCGTTTCGCCAGTTGTTGGCTGCATGATTTTGCGCACCACCACGCCCACCATCCAATCTGTAAAACTATCCGGCTTAAGCGCGATAATTTGGCTAACGCTAACCTCTTCACCCGTCGCGCGATCAACCAACAACCCAACCCCTTTTGAGCTGATGTCGTAAATTTTCCAACGTTGATATGCACGTTGATCCGCTTGTGTTTGCACTGTCGTCGCTTTCGGCAATTCGGTAGGCGTCCCAGAATTTAATACCGGCTCCAGCGACAATTCAAACTCACCAAATTTCATTGCATCACTAATCTCGGCCAGCAGCGGAGGCGGATCCCCGGCAACAGCACGGCGAACCGGCTCAAAATCTAGGCAGATTTCTGCCGATAAATTGGCCACTTCGGTACGCTCTTCAATGTGAGAAACACTGGCGTTGAGCAGCGTTTGATACAGGCGCTCAATGGTTGATAAAAGTGCCACATGTTGTTCCATCGTGAACGCATAGGGCGCGCCGCGCCCTTGATAGGTTCTCCCGGCGCGGAGCTCATTGCGCACAGCCTCAACCTGATTTTTAAGCGCATCCTGACGTAAATAGCGGTGATGATTGCCCGCAGAACTGCCAGTGATGAGTTGTAAGCCTGCTGGCATTTGCAAATCCACAAATAGGCTGTGCGCGTGCGGAAGATAGGCATTTTCGAATGAGTACTTTGGCGTCCATTCGGCCAGCCAGCCGTCGGCAATTTCGACTTGCTCTGTCGTCAAGCTGCCCGTGTTGAGAACATCCAATAGCAGTGCACGGATGTACAACGATTGTGCAGAAATGTAGTTTGGACGAGCACAGGCCGATATTGTCGGCGCATCGTCAAACAAGATCACTGCCGCCGTGGCGAAACCATTTCTCTCGGCAAATTGAAACAGCTTATGCAGTTCCGGCCACACCGCGGGCTTGATCGGTTCGTGCCGAAAAAAAGACCATTTAATCGCGGCGCAATGATGGTAGAGCGCGAACGCCACCATTTGCTGGAGAAGCTGGTCACTGTTGGTGTAGGACCATTCGGCACGACGCTCAATCAACGTCGCCAAGGTTTGCGCTGCGACGCTGTGCAACACAAACATATCCCTTGAAAATTGAATCGCCTCAATCTTGCTGGCGCGTGAAAAAAACCATCGTTTGTCGGCCTGAATAATTGGGTACAGCTTATTTTCAAACGCAATAATTTCTCGCAAATTTTCTGCCGCAATCGGCGCGGGTGCATTTGCCAGCGATTTCACCAAGGCAATAAGGCTGGTGCGCTGATCACGATTTTTAAGCGAGCTGATCGATATTTCGCTGGACGCTGCGATGGACGGTGCGTCAAGCAAATTGCGGTTGTCGGCGGCTTCAAGTGAGAGTTCAGAGCCGCCAGTTTGGTTATTCATCATTCACTCTTCATCAACGCTTAGTGCTATTTTCGGTGCCGACGGTTACACCGGAGCGTGCGGCAGCGCCACGTGACGATTGATCGAGCAACGCCAGCCTCGACATAATTTGCGCAAATTCGGTCGCGGCCACGCCATGCGCAGCCAGCAGGGATTGACGCATCTCTGTCGCCAGCGAATCGGATGCGCTATCAATTGGCGCATGGAGCCAGTTTTCCGCAAGCGGATCAAAGCGATCGATGCCAGAAGATGTGCCACCCGCCGCAAATAGCGGGTTCGCGGGATCTAACTCGTGGCCAATATGGCGAACCTTTGGCCACGCCTCTGTGCTGCCAAAAAACACATGGAATTTTGATGCTAGTTCAGCGAAATCTTTAGCCAACCGATCTAAACGATAAATTTCAAAGAGCGCAAGCCAAAAACTATTTTCTTGCGGGCGCTCCTCAACGGCGAAGGTTAATAATTCACAGGCTTTGTCGCGTGCCGAATCGGTTTTTGATTCCTCATAATATAAACGCGCTGCATTGATAACCGAATCGGCGTCATCAATAGAAACCGTTTTAGACTGTAGTTCAGGATAACGCTCGTACATATACTTCAGGCGCCGAACACGTTCCTCGTCTGTGCCCTCATCGCCACCGACTAAAAAATCAACCATGGTGGTGGGCGAGGTATCCAAATCAAACCGTGCGGCCAAAGTGTTGCTATCTTCATCAAACGGCTCGCCAAGTTGAATACTTGCAGCTGAACCAGTTGGTAAATCGATCGGGAAATCCGTGGAAAAATCGGTGAATGAATTTTCTGCTGCGGTCGCGCTGGGGTTCGCAGCCGGAAGCGGCGCATCGAATTTTTCGGCATCAAACAACAATAAATCTGGCACGGCTGCGGGCGCATATTGTGCTGCTGCCTGAACTGACCCAATCACCGCGCCAGTCGGGCTGTTTTGCGTGGTTGATATAGAGCCTGACGCTTCCGGCAGGGCAACAAAACCGGATTCTGCATTTGGCAGTACAAAGTCTGACGCTTGGAACTGCCCTGTGCGTTGCTGTTTGATCGCGCGTAACATCGCATCGTCTTGTTCGGCCGCATGCGCCTCGGACAGCGCCTTTAAATCAGGAGCGGCATAGTTGGGCTCATCATCACGGGCCGCACCGTTTTGCGTGGCATCGTGTTCAGCTTCGCGCTCTTCTAAACGCATCGCGGCCTCTCTTGCCAGTACCCGCACATCGTCATCACTCATCAACCGCCGTTCGCGATTGTTAACGAGCAGTAAGCGTCCCGCAAAAAATAAAATAACCAACGCGGCGAGCGCCAATAAACCACCGGAAAACCAACGCATGGGCACACCAAACCATGCGGAATCGAGCCAGCTCGGCACAGCATTTGTTGCCTTGTTGCCGCTGGGCTTTGCGGCGGGATTGGCAACGTTAGGGTTGGACGATGGTAGTGTCAATGTTGGCGGTAGCGGCGTTGGTGCTGGCGGCGAGACGGTACCAGCGGGTGCACCCGATGCGTCCGGTGAAGGTGAGGTTGCCGTTGACATCGACTGCGCCGCCCCCGGTGACACACCCGATACAGTACTAATGGCCGGTGAGGCCGATAGTATTGGCGCAGGCGATCCCGCTCCCATTGTCGAGGCCTGCTGGGATTGCATCGCGTTTAACCGAACCTCTAGCTGCCGAACCGTGTTTTTAAGCGATAGCAATTGTGCAACCTGATCGTCCGAGTCCAACAGCAATTGTTTTTCGCGCAGCTGCACGCGCGCATCTTCGGTCACGCCTTGGCTGCGGGTGAGATCGATTTCAGCACCGGACAAACGCAACTGGAAACTTCCGCCCGGCGCCTTTGCACGAACCCGCTCGTCGATTTGGCGCTTCGTTTGTTTTGCGTTTTGAGCAGCCGATGGGTCGTCCGATTTTTTGACGCCTTGCAAAATTGGCTCGCCGATCGCAACTGCCGCGATGCTAGTGTTGCGGTCGATTCCAGTTCCATCGATATTGCTGTTGCGGCCCTTCGCAATTTTCGGTTGGCGCTTTCGATCAATTGTTGGATCAGCCGCCGCACGTTTAGCGCTTCCTTCCGTCGAGGGTATTTCGCTGCTCCTAAGCACATTCAACGCTTTTAAGTCAGGCATTTTAAGCTCAACGCCGGTTGGTAACGGCGCGCCGCCAGCCTGATCGGCGAGCGAGGGATTCAATGCACGCATTGCTGCCATATACTGGCGGCGAAAACGTTTGTCGCGCTGGTTTGGGTAAATTCCGCTGGCAATGGCGGCCAGCGTGTCGCCCGGGTAGACCTTCCAAACACCGGGCACACCCGCGCGGACGGCGGTGATTGCTCTGGTTGAGCTGGCCGATGGGTCCGTACCGGATTGCGCGGGTTTGGCCTCGTCTAAATCGTTCGCTGCATTGGCCCAAACCGGCGGCGCATTGAGTGGCGGCGGATCAAGCAATACCGCATATTCGCGGGTAATACCAGCTTGACCTTGGCAACCGACGCGCAACCAAAGCTTGGCCAGGGGCTCGTTAAACCCCTGCCCGGCCTGACCAATTTGGCCGCGTAGTTGCAGGAATCGCCCGCTGCCAGTTTCGACGACAGAGATTCGCACATCGCGTCGGGTGATGGTAGGTATAGCCAATGTCGCGATATCTGAATCCGCTGCATTCGCGACATCACGTCCTGAGCTGGCAATACTAAAACACGAAGCATCGATCGTTTCATCCGGGGCAGCGTTGATGACAACGCGCAAACTAAGCGGTTCGCCAAGATAAGAGCGGGTTTCTAGTGCGCCTAGACCAATTGCGAACGTCGCCGGGGCGTGGGCAATCGCAAAGACGAAAATCTTCGCCAAAATAAGTGCGCTAAAGAATTTCCGGCGATTTGTCAGCACAGCGCCCGCGGCGTCAGCTCGCCCGTCAGCGCCCCCGTCCGCCCATGCGCCGGCATGTTTTACAAGAATAATTTGGTATGGCATCGATACAAGCGATTCAAAGTCAGGTTGCGCGATATGTACATCACTATTTATTGTTGTAGCTTATAGGTGATTTTCTTAAATGTTTGTGAACTACGTGCGCATGAAGCAGGCATGATGGCTGCGGGATTTAGATACCAGCGTTAAACGAGCCTTGGATACTAGCCTGGGGCACGAGCTCTAAATACCCTCTTTAAGTACTGCTGAACGACCTGACTATTTACAGGCCTCTGTCATTGCGACTCGCATTTTTGCCGCTTCTGCTAAACGCTCTTCGTCGCCTAAAATTACCCGATCGCCGTTATCGTTGGTGCGGGCGATTGGACGGCCGCTTTCATATTCGCGTAGATTTCCGGTCGCCGCTTTGCAACGCTCTTCATTGGCTTTGGCATTTCGTTGCGTTTCTTCATCTTTTTTGGCGGCATTGCTTGCATCAGCTTTGCGTTTCTCACCTTCTTTCGCGGCATCCTTTGCCTTGTCTTTGGACGATTTGGCAGCGTCCCCTGGCTTGGCGCTGAACGTGGTTCCTGCTGGCACGGTGGTGGTCGATGCCACTGCGCTGTTGATTTTTTTCGCCTCAACTTTGGCAGCGCCGGGCGGCGGCGGGGTGTCGGTATATTGCACCTGGCCGTCTTTATCGACCCATTTGTAAACCTGTGCGGCAACAGTCGCGGTTGCGAGCAGCACTGCAATTGCAAAGAATATTTGAACGGGGGATTTCATGGCTCACTCCTCAATACTAATCAATACCAAAAAACAAACTAAATCAATAAACCACAGAAATAACTTCATTTGTAAACATCGCCGACCAGATAGATTTAGCTACCAGGTAACAGGCAACGATTGCTTTTGTTGCAAACTCAATTGACATAACGCGATGGCCTCACGCGCATGCTTTAACGTAAGCTCACTATTAAATGTTTTTGCCGCTACTCGTGCATGGTCAAGCTGTTCAGTAGCGGCCGTCCAGACTGCGCGGCGCACTCGGGTCTCAATAATAGTCTGCTCTGCCGCCTTTAACGCATTATCGGCCTCGGCGGTTAACGCAGTTGGCTTGGCGGGTGCCATTATAGGCACCGCGACCGGCGCGACCGCAACCGGCGTTGGGACAATAACGCAACCAGGTAAAGCCGTTACGCCGATACCAATAAATATCGGCACCATTGCGACGATATGCCTTAACTTGTTTTTTGGGATAGTCATACAATATTATTCTTCAATAACGCTTGCAAAATATTGCAAATTTTCACAAATCATCAATGGGTTAGGTTGCTTACTTCAATTAGTTTACTAAATTAGCGGTAAAGCGGGGCAGAGTCAATAATTAAGGTGTTTTCATGCGAACTTCGTTGTACATCTTCGGACCAATCGCTTGGATGTGGACACCTTCTTTTGTGCGTTCTAAACGGTCAACTGGTTGGCGTGCACGCTCTAAACCATTATTTGACACCAAGCGATATTCGTCCTATTCTTGTATTGTTCCGCATTTATTAGTGCGCTGAATATCCGGCAATACCTCCGCAACGACCCCCAACTCAAATTGTTACCCATCAATTCGATGGTGATAGGTTCCAAGGACTAACAATCCAGAACCGCGTTGTGGAGGGTTAGTTGCGTGAATAATTTTTAGCCTGCATCAACAAACTATCTGGCCGTTTTTGCCCTATTCGCACTAACTCTAAAGCGAATTAGACACCTTTGTGGCGTCCGACTGGATCTGATCCGCCTAACGCTGGATAAACGCTAGCCTTGGCATCTGTTCAACACATACCTCGACACATCGCTCCCGAAACCTACCCAAAACCAAGCCGTTCTCACAACCAACCTTTTCTCTAACCGACCCGCCGAAAATACTATGCATTTATCCGAAATGAAACTAAAGCACGTCTCTGAACTGGTCGAGATGGCAAACGTCCTTGAACTTGAAGGCGCCAATCGCTTGCGCAAACAAGAGCTAATTTTTGCGTTGCTCAAACAGCAAGCGAAAAAAGGCGATGCAATTTTCGGTGATGGCACGCTCGAGGTGTTGCAAGACGGCTTCGGTTTTTTACGCTCCCCAGACACTTCCTATTTGGCTGGACCCGACGATATTTATGTGAGCCCTTCGCAGATTCGCCGTTTTAATTTGCATACCGGCGACACAATTGAAGGTGAGATTCGGACCCCCAAAGAAGGCGAGCGTTATTTCGCTCTGGTGAAGGTCGATAAAGTTAACGGTGAGCCCCCAGAAAATTCTAAAAACAAAATTCTGTTTGAGAACTTAACACCGTTATTCCCCAATAAGCCGTTCAATTTAGAGCGTGATATCAAGTCTGATGAAAATTTAACCGGACGCGTGATTGATATCATCGCCCCAATCGGCAAAGGCCAACGCGGCCTGCTTGTGGCCAACCCGAAGTCCGGTAAAACGGTGATGTTGCAGCACATCGCGCAGGCGATTGCGATCAACCATCCTGAGGTCATCATGATTGTGCTGTTGATCGATGAACGTCCTGAAGAGGTCACGGAAATGCAGCGTACCGTGCGCGGCGAGGTCATTGCCTCGACCTTCGACGAACCAGCGACTCGCCACGTGCAAGTAGCCGAAATGGTGATCGAAAAAGCAAAACGCTTGGTCGAGCATAAAAAAGATGTGGTCATTTTGTTGGATTCGATTACCCGCCTCGCACGTGCCTACAACACTGTCGTCCCCGCATCTGGCAAGGTGCTCACCGGCGGCGTGGATGCCAACGCATTGCAGCGCCCGAAACGTTTCTTCGGTGCGGCACGAAACATCGAAGAAGGTGGCTCACTCACCATTATCGCTACTGCGCTAATTGATACTGGCTCACGTATGGACGATGTGATCTACGAAGAATTCAAAGGTACAGGCAATATGGAAGTGCATTTGGATCGTCGCGCGGCCGAGAAGCGAGTCTATCCTGCCATCAACGTGAACCGCTCTGGCACGCGCCGTGAAGAACTGCTAATTGCACCGGACTTGCTGCAAAAAGTCTGGGTGCTGCGCAAGATGATGTATTCGATGGATGAATTAGAAGCGACCGAATTTTTAGTCGACAAGCTTAAAGCCACTAAAAACAACAGCGAGTTTTTTGATTCAATGAAAAAAAGTTAGCTCACTGTCAATAGGCTCGGAAAATAGCCTCGGAAACTCGCTACAACCTTGAATTCACGTTGCTTTTTCTCGATTTTTTCGGCATAATTTAGGGCTTAACCAAATTCTTGTATTATTTTCAACCACAACTTGTCTGCATAGAGGTGTCTTGTGTTCAAGCACAGACGGATACCCTTTACGGAAAGAAAGGCAATACCATGAAAGCTGATACCCATCCCGTCTATAACGAAGTGATCTTTTTTGACTCTTCATGTGATTTCAAATTTTTGACGCGCTCGACTGTTGAAACCAAAAATAAAGATAAGATGATGTGGACTGACGGTAAAGAATATCCCGTTATCCGGATCGAGGTTTCGAGCGAATCGCACCCGTTCTACACCGGGAAGCACAAAATTATGGACACGGCGGGCCGTATTGATAAATTCAAGCAGCGTTTCACGCGCTCGACAGCCAAACCCGAAGCAGAAAAAGTGGCTGAAAAAGCTCCTGCTAAGGCAACGAAAGCCGCGAAATAATCGCGAAAAAATTTATTGCGCGCTCAGCACTGATATCCAAAAAAGGCAGCTTAGGCTGCCTTTTTTGTTGCGCCGTTGCGTTAGTTGGGCAGGCACAAGTAAGCAAACAGCCGGTTGAGCATAATGGATGCAGCTCGGCGTAAAATATGGTTTGTATTTTGTATCGCCACCCATGTTGCCCCCTCGCTTACGACCTAAAACAGTCACATCTTACGACCTGAAACAGTCACATTCGCCATCCACCATTGGAGCTTGACATGCGCTACATATTCGCCAGACCGTCACCCAAATTTCTCGCAATTTTGATTGTTTTGCTTGCCGCCGGTTGTTCAACGGTTGTGAATCCCGTGTCGGGAGAGAGGGAACGCACCGTGATGGACGAGCAATCCGAAATTGCCGCCGGACAACAAGCGGACCAACAAGTGCGCACAGAATACGGCGTTTATGAAAACGCCGCACTGCAAACCTACGTGAACGAAGTTGGCCAAAAGCTTGCCGCCAGCTCACAACGCGCCAATTTGAAATGGACCTTCACGGTGGTCGACAGCCCCGAAATGAACGCGTTTGCGCTACCCGGTGGCTATGTGTACATCACGCGCGGCTTAATGGCTTATTTAAATAGCGAATCAGAATTAGCCGGCGTGCTTGGACACGAGATTGGTCACGTCACGGCGCGTCACGCCTCACAACGCGCAACGCGTGAAGCTTATGCAGGCGCAGGCGCAACACTCATCAGCATTTTAGGTGCAGTAGTGGAAAGCCGCTATGGGGTCTCCGGCGCCGCAGACGCGGCCGCGCAGACCGCGCAGACGGTCGCCAATACCCATATTCTTTCTTACGGTCGCGATCAAGAACTGCAAGCAGACCGGCTCGGTGCCGACTATTTGGCGCGTACCAATCAAGACCCGAACAGCATGACCAATGTGCTGCGCGTGCTTAAGGCACACGAAACTTTCCAAGACGATGAAGCGCGCACCAGTGGCAAGCGGCCGCAACGTATGCCGACTTATTTGTCGACGCATCCGTCGAACGATCAGCGCCTGCAAGAAATCGCGCGAATTGCCGCGCAATATACCGGCAAATACGGCGACGCAGGTCGCACCCGTTACCTGCAAAAGGTGAACGGCATGACCTTCGGTGATAGCCGAGCACAAGGCATTGTGCGCGGCCGCAATTTTTATCACGAGCCGCTGGGCTTGACCTTGCAAGCGCCACAGGGCTGGCAGTTCCACAACGAAACCCAGCAACTTTTAATTGTGAGCGCCGACGAAGAAGTCGCGGTTACGATGCAGGTAACCAATACGCGCGGCGATCAAAGCGCGGCGCTAAATCAATTGGCGAGTCAATTAAAAGTCGAAAACATCCGTACCGAACGCCTTAATATCAACGGCCTGCCCGCCACTGGTTTTACCGGAACATCGCAGGGCAACACCATTGAAGCATTTGCGATCACGCTTAAAGGCAGCGACTTTATATTACGTCCGCTCGCCAAATCGGCCCAGGGTCGCGAGCGCTATCGCCGTGAAATGCGCGGTGTTGTTGATAGCTTTCGAGCGATTAACGCCAACGACGCTGCCGCCGCCCGGCCCTACACGTTACGCTCGGTCGCCATGCCGCGTGCCACATCGGGAAGCGCCTTCCACACGCTGGCGCAAGAAGCGGCCCGTACGACTGACGTCTTAAACGGGGAGGGCCAGTTGCGACTGTTGAATCAAGCCTATCCGCAGGGTGAAATCGCTGCGGGCACGCTAGTTAAAACCATTCAATAAATAATTTTGTAGCCGCACATTTTGTCGACCACGCAAAACAAAATCGAAAAACCCACTTCGGGCTTCGCCAGCACCATCGCACGGCCGATTGTATTTGATGGCACGCAGTCACCGGTCAAGACCGCGCTCTTCATCATCATTTGCGCGGCATGGATTTTGCCGGGTTTGGTCGGCCACGATCCGTGGAAATCGGCCGACGAAGCAATCCCGTTTGGTGTCATTTTGTCGATGCTGCGCGACGGGCAGTGGCTCACGCCAATGATTGCAGGCGTTGCCGATTTTGATTACCCACCGCTCTATCATTGGGTTGCCAGTGCGACCGCATGGACTCTTTCGCCGGTGCTCGCGTTGCACGACGGCGCACGGCTCGCCACTGGGCTGCTCATGGCAATCACCATGTTGTATGTGCATAAAACCGCCACCCGCTTGTTTGACGAACGCGCTGGTCGAATCGCGGTGTTGCTATTGATTAGCTGCTTGGGTTTGATTTGGCGCGCACATCTCATCAACCCCGAGGTGGCCGGCCTTGCTGGCTATTCCATCGCGTTTTACGGCATGACAAGACTGCGCTCGGAGCCCCGTAAAGGGGGCGTCAATAATGGCGTTGGTGCGGCCGTCGTAGCACTCTCCATCGGCATCGGACCCGCCCTGCTTATTCCGCTCATATCGTTGGTACTCATTACGTTTTTGCACGATTGGCGTAACCGCGATTTCCGGCGTGGAATTGCGATTTCGCTGATTGTCATGTTGCCGTTGATGCTGATTTATCCAGTTGCGCTATGGTTGACGGGCTCGATGACCCATGGGGCGTACGTTGCGGTTCTGGGCATACCTTTTTTATCGGAAGAATCGCGGCACGCGTTCATCCCAACTTATTTTATACAAATCATGCCTTGGTACGGCATGCCAGCTTTGCCGTTTGCGATTTGGCTATGGTGGCGCGGCCGTGCCAAGCTGCGCGATCGGGTCGAGTTGGCGATACCACTGGTGGCTTTTGTGGTGTTGCTGATTGGATTTTCGATGCTGCGCGAATCGCGCGATGCCTTCGCGATCGCATTGCTGATCCCGCTGGCATTTGCCGCTGCCAGCTCTCTGGATCGCCTCCCGCGCGCGATGGCAAGTTTTATGGATTGGTTTAGCGTTCTGTTTTTCGGCTTTCTGATAGCCGTGCTGTGGCTGTACTGGGCGGCGGCATTGACGGGCACTCCTAGCGGCGTGGCACGCGATGCCGCCAGGCTTGCGCCAGGATTCACCGTCACGTTTGGCGTCATCACTTTTTCGATCGCGCTGCTCATAACGCTCATCTGGCTCTATGCAGTGGTACGAGCGCACCGCAGCAACCGACGCGCGATTGTGAACTGGGCAGCGGGCATTACGCTCATTTGGGTAATCCCTAATATGCTGGCGTTGCCAGCGTTTGATTATGTGTTGAGCTATCGAGGGGTCGCGGCGGCGATTCAAAACCAACTGCCCGCAGACCGAAAATGTATCGTAGCTTACGGCTTGGGCGATGCGCAGCGCGCCTCGTTGGATTATTTTGTAGGGCTTCGTGTTGTGCAGCAAAACGACGCGAAGTCCGATAGCTGTGATTGGCTACTCACGCAAGGCACGAGAGAGCGATCACCGGTGGTCGACGCGACTTGGGAGCTTCGTTGGCAGGGCTCCCGGCCGGCGGATCGGACTGAACGGTTTTCGCTTTACCACCGGCAGAAATAAAAGCTGCTGCCTGCGGCAAGCCATACAAATTCAACACCAACCCAACGCCAACCCAGCGCAAACCGAACACCAAAACGTAAGAATTGATCAGGGAAAGAAAGTTGGCGTCATCAATCGCCACACCTGTCGTCAATGCCAAGGCGGTGTAGGTGGGGGGCTAAACAGCCCGTAGAGTGGCTCTGGTGGCTGGGTTAGACAATTTAATCGCGTCCCACCCCTTCGATGGCTTAGAGCAGGTGTTGGCGCTGGTGGCCTACGATGCTTGCTGAGTTCGGGCGGTATTTTGTTAAGGCGCGGGGGTGCAAATTGCGTGTGGCTGCTAGACCCACCCGCTCAGTTATCTTATCGAAGAGTCTTGTACTGGCGCGGGTTTTAGATGTGAATACCCAAACAAAACGCTGTTTTTGGCTAAATGCTGGGACGTCAGAACCGTCCCTAACGTTGCTGGCTGCAGCTTTTCGTGCCCTCACCCCTTTATCAAACGCCCAATTGACAGTTTGGCGTTCGAACTGTCGCGCCTAGCACTTGTGTCCGGGAAATGCCGCGGAAATCCGCGCCCTCGCTAAGCTTTCAGCCTTGAGCTTCTATTTTCCTCGGTTCGTACTAAGTTATCGACCCACTGCGTTATGCGAAAGAGTTCTCGCTTTGTGTACGGCAGCGCACAGAACTGGCCGGGAGAAGCAGCTAATCTGCGCGGACGACGCGACTGATGTGCCACGGGATTGATGTGCTACTGTTATGCGCTGTCCGTTTGTTTGCAGATTGCACCCGTTTTTCTACCCCTGACTTTCTACTTTTAGAGGATTCAAAATGAAACATACTGTACTGGCTTCTGCGCTTTTTGCAGCCATCATGCTATCCGCATGTGATAAACCAACCGTCGTTAACGTACCAGCGCCCACACCAACACCGACTACCACCATCGTCGTACCCGGACCTGCTGGAGCACCTGGCGCTCCAGGGGCCCCAGGCACCGACGGCGCTAAAGGCGAGCCCGGCAAAACTGGCGACAGCACGACTGTGATCGTCACACCGCCACCCGCACCGCGCAATTAAATCGCTTCTTCCAACACTAAGGAGACCCCCATGGGTTTAGGAACCATTTTGCTAGTCGTACTCATCCTGATGCTGGTCGGTGCGCTGCCGACTTGGGGACATAGCCGCAGCTGGGGTTACGCACCCAGCGGCGGTCTCGGTCTGGTCTTGCTCATCCTCATTATTTTGCTGGTGATGGGCAAGATTTGACGTGTGGTTTTTGACAAAGCCAGTGATGCGATCCTCATCGATCGCATCACTGGCTTTGGCACTATTCGGGTGGGATACGATATTTCCCTAGCCGCTGCACTCGGGAACCTTTAGAACGCTTAGACTGAAGCAAGTGCATGCGTCTCGCCAACCGACGTAATGCCTGAACCCTCTAGAGACTGAGCCGCCTGTGAAACGCCAGTTGCAGGGCAGAGCATCTCCACACATACGCTCTCAAGCAAGTTCGATTGTTCGCGGTGACTCTATGCGCTTCACAGCGGCAGTGGGCTCGTTGCAGCCCATCGGTTCGGCAAACCTCTAGCTTGGCGTTTTATTCAAACGCTTCATCCACTCCAGAATATCGCTTCACGTCAGGCTTGCATCCACCCTCGAGTGTTGAGGCTTGTGTTTTTTAATTCCGCTAAATTGGTAGCGTATTGCGGGTGTTTGCAAGACTTTTCTAGCTTGAATTCCCTAAGGATATTTGAGCTTGGCGGCCTTTAAAAATGGAATAATTGCGCTAGACCTCATTTGCACTACCGTCTGACCCAGTAGCTCTTAACCCCGCAGATCTCAGATATCGCCAGGCTTTAATTTAGACATTGTTTGTACGATGCGCTCAAGGAACGCTTTGAAGCTTGGCGCTATAACTTCAATTTCGCCTTCAACAATATCGTGCAAGAGAACCTGCCCAACTGTTCCGCCTTTAGGTGGTGCGAAATCTAGATACAAGTTACCTCCTCCTCCAAAAAGGCCTATCTCAATAATCGTCTTATCCCACTTGCGCGGGATATAAGAACCAACAATGAGCTTGCAGTTTGCCGGAAATTCGTTTTCATTTCTTGCTGCATATTGCCCGTTTTCCCACGTTTCAATCCACATCTCTAGTGGTAAAAGCTCGAGGCCACTGCCGAGTAGTCCACCCATGATCGGACAAGCAGCGTAAATACATTCCCCCCCATAAAAGTCATTCGGGCGGACGTAAACACCATAACTATCTACGATTTCCTTTGGAAGAAGTAGTTGAAAGTACCCTTCAACTTCATGAACAACGCTGGCATTTAATGTTTCATTCAGGCGCAATGGGACTGGGTCACCACCAAGGCGTCGGCAATGCTTATCAATTTCAGTCCGAAGTTGCTGCATTTCGTTTTTCATAGCACTCCCCTTGCAGCCCCATGGAGTCTTTCAATGTGGCAATTGAATTGGACAAAATTAATGGCAGCGCAAAAATCGAGTCTCCATCATTCTTGCAAAGCTCCACATCACCAATAATTCTCAACAATAATGTGCCCCGGCTCCAAGCGGCGATTCATGCGGAAGCCACGGGCTTTGAGAATCGCGCGCATCCCTTCCACCATTTCCGGGTTGCCGCAAAGCATGAAGCGCGAGTGTTCGTCCGCCATTGGTAAAGCTGCCCCGCGCTCCAGCTCACCGGATTCGGTTAGCGTGGTGACGCGTCCATGAAATGTCACCGCCGAGTGGTTCGCGTTGGTGGCTATTGGTTCGCGGGTGAGTGTGCGGACGAAAGTAAGTTTGGCATGTTCTGAATTCGGGCCTTGTTGATGCTGGCGAGCGAATTGGTCAAGCTCGTCGGTATAGGCCAAGTCTTGCAACTGGCGTACGGATTGTACGACGATGATGTTCTTAAATTGCTTCCAAACAGCACTATCGCGCACCATCGAAATATAGGGTGCCATGCCGGTTCCGGTGGCGATGAGCCATAGATCGCGGCCATCTTTAAAACGATTCGTGGTTAAGAACCCCTGCGACATTTTTTCAACGTGTATTAGGTCGCCAATTTGCAATTTGGCGACTCGGCTTGAAAATTCGCCAGTTGGTACAACGACTAAAAAAAATTCCAAAAAGGGCTGGTTAGGTGCGGAGACAATCGAATAGGCTCGCCAAATAGTTTCGCCATCCTCTTTGGTCAAACCAATCCGCGCAAACAGTCCGGGCGTGAAGCGGTATGCGGGATCACGGCGAATGCGAAACGACATCAAGCCGGGGTTCCAGTGATGTATCCACACGACGGGTTCGTCGGTGTATTTCGGCGCGGTAACTTTTTGTGATTCGGTGGAGGAAGGCATATTAAGAATGGAGCAAGTCGATTGGTGGTTTAGTTTTTCTTATTAAATTAATGGGTGTTGAACTGAAGCGCCGCCAGCCTCGCGTAAAGCCCGCCTTCAGCGACGAGCGCATCATGCGTGCCCTCCGCCACCATGACCCCATCTTCGAGCACGATGATGCGGTTGGCTGATTTCACGGTGGCCAAGCGGTGGGCAATGATGAGCGTGGTGCGGCCCTGCATTAATTTTTCCATGGCCAGCTGCACCATCCGCTCAGACTCCGCGTCCAGCGCGGAAGTTGCCTCATCCAGTAACAAAACCGAACGATCCGCTAAAAATGCGCGAGCAATTGAGATGCGTTGACGCTGCCCACCGGAAAGCTTCACACCGCGTTCGCCCAATTGGGTGTCAAAGCCTTGCGGCATGGATTCAATAAACTCAAGCGCGAATGCAGCTTCACAGGCAGCCCGCACTTCGGCATCCGGGGCCTCTGGTCGGCCATAGCGCACGTTTTCCCACACATTGGCTGCGAATATCACGGCATCTTGCGACACCAAGGCGATACGCGAGCGCACTTCGCGCGGGTCGGCTGTTTTGACATTCACGCCGTCGAGCAGAACAGAGCCCGACGCGGGATCGTAGAAGCGCAGCAATAGCTGAAAAACAGTGGTCTTGCCGGCGCCGCTCGGCCCCACCAATGCGACGACTTCGCTGGGCTCAACACTGAGGGATAAATTTTTGAGTGCTGGCGTTTCGGGTCGAGATGGGTAGTGGAACGTCACGTCTTGAAATTGAACGCGCCCGGATTTAGCGGCTCGATCTGATTGCGGCATCGAAACCGGATTTTTTGGCACATCAATATCAGATTTTGTGGCGAGCAATTCCATGATCCGCTCCGACGCGCCAGATGCTCGCATTAGCTCTCCATAGACTTCTGAAACTGCCGCTACTGCACTCGCTACCATAACCGCATAAAACACAAAGGCAGATAATTCGCCCGCAGTGATGCGTCCGGCAATAACATCGCGCCCGCCGACCCATAGAATCACGGCAATGGCACCGAATGCGAGTGTAATTACGGCAGCAATCAGGCCGGCAGTGTAAAACGCCTTGGTTTCGCCCGCCTTAAAAATCGCTTCAACCCGATCCCCAAAACGACGCCGATCAACTGTCTCATGCGCATAGGCTTGGACGGTACGGATTTCGTGTATCGATTCATCAATGTAGGCGCTTGCTTCGGCGGTGTTATCGGTGATTTGCTTGGCGAGCTTGCGCACACGGCGACCGAGCACCAATATCGGCACCATCACCAGAGGGATCACGGCCAAAACGAAGAGGGTTAATTTAACGCTAGTAAAAAACAGCAGCGTCATGCCGCCAATAAAAAACGCGATATTGCGTAGCGACATCGTGACCATTGTGCCGACCACCGATTCGATCAGGGTTGTATCGTTGGTCAAACGCGAGATCACTTCGCCGGTACGGGCGTTCTCAAAAAAGCTCGGTGACAATGTGAGCAAATGCGAATAAACCGCATGGCGAATATCGGCCACAACGCGCTGCCCGATCCACGTGATGTTGTACGAGCGAAAAAAAGTGGAGACGCCCAGCAACGTAAGCATGCCGACTAAGATCAGCAATGTGCCGTCTAGTGTTGTGGCATCGCCCGACGCAAAACCTTGGTCAATCACATGCTTGAGGCCAGGGCCAATCATCAACACCGAAGCCGAAGACACGCACATCGCGAGCATTGCCACTGCAAAGCGGATTTTGTACGGCGCGACATAGCGCACCAAAACCGCTAATTTTTTGAGGTCACGAGCGCTTGATTTTGCGAGCGGGGGGACGGCATCTGCGAGGGGGACTACGGGAGGGATTACGGGAGGTAATGCGGCAGACGGAGGCGATGAAAGCGACGACGGGGATTGGGATGGGGTTCGGGACACGGGATAACCTGAAAATGGCTCAGCCACATTGTACCGCTTGAATGCGCCCCAGCACCGCTCTCCTAAGTAGGAGTAGGAGCAGGAGCAGGAGCTGCGGTCGACCTGCCCAGCCGCTCAATTGGAACCAGCGTCAAACAGCTACAACCCGCCGCGCTTCAGAACAGGACGCGCCACATTTCCCGACACTGAAAAGATTGCCCGATCCTGCGCCACATTGGAGCGAATTTCCGAGCCAACTGAACCGGATAACGCGCCGGTCGAATAAACCACGCTAACATTGCCATTCGCGAGCAGCACACCCCCAGCCAGTTTAAGGCGCTCGTAGCGAATCATGCCATCACCTACCTTCAATTGCCCGGTTAAATCGCTAAATTTGGATTGCCCGCCGACTGCGTTGCCGTCCGTTGATCGCATCACCTGCACCAAGTCTGCATTGCCAATCGACCCTTCTTTAACGGCAAAATTCCCCTGAATTTTTGGTTGGTCCAAAATCGTGCCAACTGAACCCGCAAACGCCGCCACGCTGAACTCGCCTTCCAGTCGCCCACCCAGGCTGACAGCCCGGGTAAATACTTCTGTGAGCTGGTCGAGCTTAATTTTTTGGGCACTGATGTTGCCGGAAACACTAATGCCTTGCTTCCAATCAATTTTGAGCGCGCCCGTCGCACTACCATCAAAAAACTTAGCTTTTACCTCGGGCAAAATCATTTGCTGATTGCCGAACGTGCCTTTGGCCGAAAACGAATCCAGCAGGATGGCCGCGCCGATCGGCGAAACAAGTTCCCGTGCGCTGACGTCGATCGTGAATTCACCGGTTTCCGTCGGCAAGCTGGCTGCGTCAGCGGGCGTGGCCTTGGAAGGGGAAGGGGCGGGGGTAGGCGAAGCGGAAGCGGCTGGCGCAATATCCACCATCCATTTATTGCCTTTAGCCCGCATGGACGCGTGGGTGATGGCACCTTTCGTGTTGAATTTAAGTTCCGCATCAAACGCATCGAGGTTGATATTTTTAAGATCTAGCTTAACGTTTTTGAGCACGATTTTGCTGATCTCAATGGCTTTTGAACGACCTTCCGGATCGCCCCATCGCGCCGCACGACCAAGCGCCTCAGCGGTGATGGTGACGTTCTCTAGTTCAAATGAATCAATAGCGAATCGGTCACCAAATAGGGCCGCCATATCCATATACATTTTGCCGCTGGTCGCTTTGGCATCAAATAATTTACCCAAGGCCACCTGATCGAGCTTAACGTGAGGGCGAGGGAATAGGCCAATCCTAAGGCCGCTCGATGAGACATCGTCGTGTACCCAGCCAGCCAACGCTTTTTCCAAACGAGTATTCACCGCGCCCAGCGGCACAACTTGAATTAAGATCACCGCGAGTACAAATAAACTCAGCAGACCTACCATTGTCCATCGCAGCAAATGGCGTTCGCGCTTGACGGGGCGCCGACGTTTGCCAGAGGCGATTTCCAACTGCTCAGCCTGAGTGCGCTCGGCTTGCTCTTGCAATTCTCGCAACCGGGCGACCTGACCGGCCCGGGAAGCGGCTTCAGCTTCTTCTTCCAACCGAGACTTTTCTTCGGCTTTTTCACGTAGTGCGCGTTCATGCTGCACCCGTGCTTCGGCTTCTTGCTCGAAGCGCTCCAGTTCCACCGCCTGCTGAGATGCGGCAAGCGAAGTGGCCTCCCGCGCGGCCATTTCGGATTCTGCCTTGCGTTCCGCTTCTTCACGGGCGCGACGCTCGCTTTCCAGTTCAGTCTGGCTTGCCCTCTCAGCTTGCTTGCGTTTTGCAGCCTCTGACTTTGCGCGCGCCTCCGCATCCGCAGTAGCGCCTTTTTCAGCTGCAAGCTTGGCAATCATTTCCGCCTCAACCCGCTCGCGCTCTAAGGCTTCTTCGCGCGCGCGTGCTTCCAGTCTGAGTCGCTGCGCCGCGGCGTTGCGATCTGATTCATCGCGTGCTTTGCGCTCACGTTCTAGTTGGGCCTGACTGGCTTGGTTGGCCTCCAACGCCTGCTCACGCATCTCTTGCTCAGCCAGCGCACGCGCCTCGGCTTGCGCTTTAGCTTCCTTTTCGGCGGCTAATTCAGCTTGGCTGGCTTGCAATGCCGTTTCACGCAGTGCTTGCTCTGCCCGGGCACGGGCTTCGGCTTCAGCCTTCGCTTCTTTTTCAATCGCCAGTGCGGCAAGGCTTGCCTGCTGCGCTTTTTCGCGTAGTTCCTGCTCGATTAGCGCACGCGCTTCGGCCTGAATTTTAGCCTCTTTTTCCGCCGCCAGTTTGGCTGCCATTTCGGCTTCAACCTGCGCGCGTTTTTTTGCTTCGCTGCGCGCAAGCTCTTCCAAACGCAACCGTTGCGCCTCAGTTTCAGCTTGAGCCTTTTGGCGCGCCTGCTCTTCAATCTTTAAGCGCGCCGAGAATTCAGCCGCTGTTTTGGCGGCCGCATCGGCTTGCGCGACCGCCATCTCACGGGCGGCAGCTTCGGCGACTTTCTTTTCTGCATTGAGTGCCGCAATCCGCTCCTCCATTTCGGCGCGTATTTTAGTCTCTTGCTCGGCCAACATGTTCTTCGCGTCAGCTTCAGCGCGTTGTGTAGCGGCGGCACCGGCGCGCTCTAACAAGCCACGTTCCTCAACCAGCCGCGCCTCCAACATTCGACGCGCATCTTCCTGTGCGCCCTGTCGAACCGCTGCTTCGACCTCAACCCGCGCGCTGTCTTCGATGTCGCTCTTCAGCATGACTTCCATCTCGGCGCGGACCTGCGCCTCGATTTCTGCCTTCAACTGTTGCCGTAAATCGCGCTGTGCGGACTCAAATTCAACAGCCTGTTTTTTGGCGGCGGCATCGGCCTGCAAACGCGCCTCAGCCAATAACTTAGCTTCAGACTCGGCAGCCACACGTGCACGCGCTAGTGCCTGCGCTTCTGCTTCTGCCTTAGCACGCGCGGCGGCCAGCGCTTTTTGCTGCTCGGCTTGCTCGGCAAGCTGATCACGCGTCATTTTTTCGCGCGTGGCAATGGCAATTTCACGTTGTTTGTTTTCTTCTGCCAATCGCAACTCTAGCTCGGCGCGGGCGTGTTCAGCGGCTTGTTGGGCGCGCTTAGCTTCTTCCAGCGCCCTTAATTCAGCCTCCTTGCGAGCCCGCGCCTCGACTTCCAATCGCGCTCTGACTTGCGCCTCACGCTCAGCCCTCGCACGGGCCTCGGCCTGGGATTTAATTCGCGCCGCGATTAAAGCGGCATCATCGACTTCAGGCACCACAGCCGGCTTCGGCGCAGGAATTGGCGCGGGAATTGGGGCAGGAGTTTGCGCTGCGGCAACCGGTGGTGCAGCCGTCTTCGGCACCTCCACTCGCGCAACTTGAGCGTTGGCGGCCGGTGTTCGGTATGGCGATGGACCGAAGGCCGGCATGACTGGTGCGCTAGGTGTCGCGGAAGCGCCAGGTGACGATTGCGCGGCTGCCATTTTCGTTGGCGCAGTGAAATCAAAATCATCATCGCCGCCAAAATCGGTCAGCGGTTCTTCCACTTTGACCTCAAAAATTTTGACAAAGCCCTCGCGCTTGAGTTCGTTCAGCGCCTTTTGCAATGCCGGCATTGCCATGCCGGTTTTATCTGAAAGCTGCTCGACGGTCGACTTACCGTCGATTAATTTTAGCGCCTTGGTCAAATCGCGTGAAAGCGATTGCGTCTTTTGATTGAGCTGGGTCAGCCCTTTAGCGGTTTTGGTGAAAACGGTTTTTAAATCCATCGCACGGCTTTCGATAAGTTCAAAAGTGAGGCGCTTGAATTTTTATTGTCGGCAACAAAAAGCATGTAACGCACCATAGGAAAATCATTCACTTTTTTGCTTATTTTAAAACGAACGCGATGCCAAACAAAAGTGTTATCTCGGCAGGCCGCTTACCCCGTGACTGATATATTCTCATATAACGGGTTTTTTCGCGCAACCGCTCATACATACTTGACTTATTCGACTTCGTCTGTCGTTTTGCTTCTCACGTTGTTCACGCGCTGGCTGACTGCGGGTCTAGTCAACGCATTTTCAAAATTGACGTTTATCAAATACGTTATTTCGCGTTTTCTCAATCTTGCTGGCTTTTCTTGCCATCAAAGCCTTGCCGCAAATCGGGAGCATCCTGTGCAAAACACCATTATGCAAATCACCGCCGAACCGCTATTCCCCGCCCCGCATTCGTTTCAACACCCGCGCATTGGCTTTTCTTGGCGAGCCGGCTTGTTGGCCGTCGGCTTTGCGGCCTTCGCAATGCTCTCAACCGTTGTATTCGCAGATCCCCCTGCACGGGTAGGTCGCGTCGGCTATATTGAAGGTGATGTGTCGTTTTATGCGGATCGTACCGAGGGCTGGCAAAAAGCGCGGATCAATTTTCCCGTCACCAGCGAAAACTCCGTCTGGACTGAAAACCGATCGCGTGCCGAGGTGCGGATTGGCGGATCTTCTGTTCGGCTGGGCGAAAATTCAATTCTTGATTTTTTGAACGTCAATGATGACCGCACCGACGCTTTTTTGCAGCGTGGCGTCCTAAACATCCGCACACGCGCCGATAACCAGAGCCGCGATAGCCTGCGTGTTGAAACCAACGAGGGACGTTTTGTACTCACGGGCAACGGGCGTTTTCGTATCGATGCCGCACCAGACGGCGCGGAAAGCCGCATATCGGTCTTTAGCGGCCGGGCCCGCTACGAGGGCACCAACGGCATCGACAATCGCCTAACAATTGAATCTGGCAAAACG
Organism: Burkholderiales bacterium; assembly: GCA_038206765.1. Lineage (GTDB taxonomy): Bacteria > Pseudomonadota > Gammaproteobacteria > Burkholderiales > Usitatibacteraceae > UKL13-2. The sequence continues at coordinate 251,476 of JBBRAM010000001.1, forward strand.
CTTATCATCCGAAACCCTAGTACGGGCGGGGACTCCGGTGGAGCGATGGACTTCCGATTCGAGCGCGCTAGCGAATCAGAACTCGACCGTTGGGCGAGTGCACGCGACCAGCGCTGGGACGAAACCCATACCCGCTATGTGCGCGAGCAAACGATTTCACCGTATATGACCGGTTACGAAGATTTGGATGCCAATGGCGATTGGATCGAGGATCGCGAATATGGCCGCATTTGGACGCCGCGTGTGGTGGTTGCCGACTGGGCACCTTACCGCTATGGCTCATGGGCATATGTACGGCCGTGGGGCTGGACGTGGGTTGATGATGCGGCTTGGGGCTTTGCACCGTTCCATTACGGCCGCTGGGTTTACGCTGGAGCACGTTGGGCATGGTGGCCGGGAGCCTATGCCCGCCGCCCAATTTACGCGCCAGCGCTGGTCGGCTGGTATGGCGGCTCTGGGCGAGATTGGGGGCCTTCGGTTGGCTGGTTTCCACTCGCGCCCCGCGAACACTTTATTCCCGGCTATACCAACAACGTGACCTACATCCGCAACATCAATCACATTACCAACAACATCACCATCATTAACCCGCCGACAAGGTATGCGAATCAATCGCCTGGTACGACCTTCGTCAATGGTCAAACCTTTGTGAACGCGCGTCCCGTACAAAACAACACTATCAAAGTGACGGCAAAAGAACTCGCGGAACATCCGATTATGGCAGCACCTAGCGCGACACCATTCGCGAAGGAAATGGGTTCGCGCACGCTGGGCGCACCAAACAATGCGCCGCCGCAACCACTTCAGGGACGAACACAACCTTCGCAAAATAAACCAGCGAACGATGCGCAGACGGCGACGCCCAACCTACCCATTGCGCGAAACCCCAACGGGCCAACGAATACGCCAATTACGACGCAAAATAACCTTCCCGGCAACAGTAAGCATCCCGCGAAGCCAGTACCAGAGCCAATCTCCGGCGGCCCACAGCATAACAATAGCATTCCGCCATTACCGACTATGCCAACGGAAATGACATCGCGCGCATCACCCGCGACGCCACGTCCCGCGCCACAGCCTGCGTATACCAAACCGTCGAACGCCTCACCGGAGCCCATTGAGCGCTTACCCAATGGGGGAAATGCGGGCAATGCTGCCAACACGAGCAACGCCCCTACACCGACTTACCACAATCGGCAGCATGCACAACGTGAAGGTCGTATTGCCCAACCTGCCACCGAGGGCGCAATAGAAGGCCACAATCCTGCGCAGTCACCACGACCAGCGCGCGTTGAGCGCGGGGAACGGGTTGAGCGAGCAGAAAAGCCCGCCAAACCCCTTCATGAAAAAATCGAGAAAATCGACCGGCCTGAAAAGCCAGAAAAGCGTGAACCGGAAGTGCGGGGCAAACTGGAAAATCGCTAAAAATTAACGCTATCCCCTAACCAGCAATTCGGCCATGCGGGCAGGCAACGCGAAGACTGTGCATAGAACAATCCAAGTTACTGATTAATCTGCGGCCGCTACCTGCTTCGCTTTTGTCTTTCGGACCTGCGCCTCTGGCTGTGTTTGTTGCGTTTTGGTCGTTGTTATCGCTTTTGTTTTTACGTCACCGGTTTGTTCCCAATACGGTGGATCGCCAAACGTGTTTTTCAGAAAATCAATAAATAGCCGCACCTTGGCCGGTAAAAATTTTCGGTCCGGATACACCGCGAAAATATCATTGCCCGGCGCAGCAAAACTCGGCAGTACTTCCACCAAGCGGCCACGGTCAATTTCTTCCGCAACTTCCCAAGCGCTGCGCCATGCCAAGCCATGCCCTGCCAGTGCCCAGCGGGTGAGCACTTCGCCGTCATTGCAGTGCATCTTGCCGGCGATTTTTACAGTTACCGTTGCCGGGGTAAAGGGTTTGGCACTTTTCGCTGCCTGCCCAAGATGATCGGGGGAAAGAAACGTCCAGCTATCGGCCAATCCGCTCTCGGTGGCGGTCATCAGGCAGTTGTGCCTCGCCAGATCCTCCAGACTGACCGGTTTGCCATGTCGCTTAAAATAGTCGGGCGAGCCAACCACCACGCGGTGATTCCGCGCCAATTTGCTGGCGATAAGATCGGCGTTTTTTAAATCCGCAATGCGGACCGCCAAATCTACCCGCTCGTTCTTCAAATCAACGATGCGTTCCGAGAGATTCAGCGTTACCGTCAAATTCGGGTGCGCCTCCACAAACGCAGGCAGATACGGCGCGATATGTTTTCTGCCAAACGATGTCGGTGCCGATACGATCAGCCGCCCGGTCGCGTTCTTGGCGCCGACTGAAAGCGATTCCTCGGCCGCGCGTAATTCATTCAAGATATTTCGGACATCCTCAAAAAAAACTGTGCCTTCGGGTGTCAGCGTAATTTTCCGCGTCGAGCGTTTGAACAGTTTTACCCCAAGCTGCTCTTCCAACTGATCGATGCGTCGTCCAACCATCGCAGGCGTCACTCCCTCGCCTCGCGCCACGACGGATAGGCTTTCGGACTTGGCAACATCTAGAAATGTCTGTAACGCTTTGAATCTATCCATGATTTCTCCTCCGCACATTTTGCCAAAACTCGCCAAAAGGTTTTTGGCACCACCGGTTGCGTTTATCTAAGCATGCTCTGGTTGAGCCGATTTCATGACCACAGGTTGTTGCTGCATTGCCAAATTTCGCAAAAAATTAGCCGAATTTGTCGATCGCGTGCCAAATAGTGTCGGCATTGGGAATTGTGCACCCACACCTCGCCGAGCTTCATGTTTTAAATTCGCTCAACCTAACCTTCAACCTAAGGAAATCCGCCTTCAAAAGGGGAAAAGTATTAAACCTTTTCGCTTTTTTAATTATTATCTTACAAAGAGTAAGCGAATACACTGGAGTTTACTATTTTTAATATTGTTATTGATTCGCCTATCTTTGGAAAGAATTTCTTTATGGAACCCACGCCCAATCTGCCAATAGGCCTCGCACCAACAGGCCTTGCGATTACCGGAAACATCACAGCGCAATTCGCCGAGATTTTGACACCAGACGCACTATCGTTTTTCGTTAAGCTCGCACGCCGGTTTGAGCCCACGCGCCAAACACTGCTAGCTGCCCGCGATGTGCGCCAAGCCGAATTTGATCAGGGCGTGCTGCCCGATTTTCTGGCGGAAACCAAACACATTCGTGATGGCGCATGGGTAGTATCACCCGTTCCAGCCGATATACAAGACCGCCGCGTGGAAATCACTGGCCCAACTGACCGCAAAATGGTCATCAACGCGCTCAACTGCGGCGCGAACACCTTCATGGCTGATTTTGAAGATGCCAATTGCCCAACTTGGCACAATATGATCGACGGCCAGATCAATATGCGCGACGCGAATTTGCGCACGATCGCGCTGGAGCAAAACGGCAAATCCTATAAGTTGAACGACAAGCCCGCCGTGCTCTTCCCCCGTCCTCGCGGTTGGCATCTGGACGAGAAGCATGTGACATTGGATGGCAAGCCAGTATCGGGCGGTATCTTTGATTTTGCGCTGTATTTTTTCCATAACGTCAAAACACTGCTCGCACGCGGCAGCGGCGTTTATCTTTATTTGCCGAAGATGGAATCGCATCTGGAAGCGCGTTTATGGAATGATATTTTTGTCATGGCGCAGAACGAGCTTAACGTACCGCAAGGTTCCATCAAAGGTACCGTTTTGATCGAAACCATCACCGCCGCGTTCGAGATGGATGAAATTTTGTATGAACTGCGTGAGCACAGTGCGGGGCTGAACATTGGCCGTTGGGATTACATTTTTTCCGCCATCAAAAAATTCCGCCTAAACAAGGATTTTTGTTTGGCTGACCGCGCACAAGTCAATATGCTCGCGCCCTTCCTGCGCGCTTATGCGCTTACGCTGGTGAAAACTTGTCACAAGCGCCAAGCGTTCGCGATGGGCGGTATGGCCGCGCAAATCCCGATTAAAAATGACCCCGTCGCCAATGATGCCGCATTTGAAAAAGTACGCCTCGACAAACTGCGCGAAGTGACCGACGGCTGCGACGGCACCTGGGTTGCGCATCCGGGTTTGGTTGCAGTGGCCAAAGCGGTTTTTGATGAACACATGCCCACCCCAAACCAAATCCACAAACAGCGCGATGATGTACATTACACCGCAAGCGATTTACTCGATTTCCGCCCAGAAGCGCCGATCACCGAAGCAGGTGTCCGAAACAATATCCAAGTCGGCATTCAATACGTCGGCTCATGGCTCGGCGGCAACGGCTGTGTGCCGATTTTTAATCTCATGGAAGATGCCGCGACAGCTGAGATTTCGCGCAGCCAGATCTGGCAATGGATTCGTTCTCCCAAAGGTGTGTTGGACGATGGTCGCAAAGTAAGCAAGGAAATGGTGAAGGCCTTGATCGCAGATGAACTCACCAAAACACCCGGGATTGCGGGCGAAGCGGCGTACGCGGCAGGCAAATATGTGGAAGGCGCTGCGATGTTTGAAAAGCTGGTGATGAACGATCACTACGAAGAATTTTTGACCTTGCCCGCCTATCGCGCCATGGCGTGACCTTTGCCTTAGCGTGCCTCCACAAAAAACGGCGTCGCGATGACGCCGTTTTTTTTCGAATTAGACTCACTTGGCTCAACGGCCAATGATGTCATCATTTTTAAAACCCTAGCAACGGCTAGTATGCCGACCTCGTCTCTAGCCGAAGAATGGCTACGGGCCTAACCTTTGGCAGAAATTATTTAATCCGCCGCTTGCTAAATACATCCTCGATATTGTCGCGATAAAAACTTTGCATCGCAGCGGACGTTGAAAATCGGCGCCAGATTTCGGATGAAACACTCGCGTATTCGAACGTGCCCGCCGACAACTCCACCACGAGCACGCGCCGTTTATCGTCGTAGCCGATGGCGCGGATGGTTCCGCCGTTTACTTTTTTCATTTCCATTGTCGATTCCGTCGGCAGCAAAAATAGATCAAAGAATAATCGAAAACTCCAGCACCAGAAACATGCTGACTTCGATCACCAAAGCCAACCACGCGCGGCGGTAGGCGGCGTATTTCGTGGTAGCAATTTCAGCAACTTGATGGATTTGATGGCAGACATCGTCCAAGACCTCGGGCAAACCAGCATGGTGAAATGCGGCTGCATAGTCGGCTGCGCTTAGATGCTGCGCAATATCGCCGAAAAAAATAAGGCTGGGGATGTGGGCGGTGGGTGCCTCGTTATGCAAGTTGCCGGGCTTAACGTTCTGATCGCGCTGATCGTTCTGATCACTCTGCGTATTTTTAAGCGCCTCGTTTTTGATGTTGCGGGCGCGGGCCAGCACCGTCGTTAAGGCAAAGTAGAAAAATCCCGCGCCCGCAATGAGAAACAAGATCAAGCAAACCTTCTCACGCACCCCAAGATGCATAATTTTGTCCAAGTTTGCCGAAACATACGTCACCAGCAACGTCGACATGACAATCAACAAATAGATTTTTTGATCGGCAGAGCGAATCAGATCTTGGTTCAAATTTAAAATACGCCAAGCTTGGTCGAGCCGAATCGTCAGCGTAGACGCGTCATAGCGGGGCACGTCAGGTTGCAGGACGCCGGAGTTTTGAGTACCCAAAGCGTTTACCGCGCTCGCTGTCGCGCGATCAGGCACCCTCGCTACCTGCGCTGCCGATAATGCCACTCATCTGCGCCATCACGGTTTCATCAAGCTTCGCAGCAATCTCCAGCGCTTTCATGTTTTCCGAAAACTGCGAGATGCGAGACGCGCCGGTGATAACCGTGCTGACATTCGGGTTTTTTAGGCACCAGGCAATCGCCAACTGCGCCGTGGTGCAGCCCAGCTCTTGCGCAACGACCGCCAGCTTGGCGACCTTGGTATTTTTATAAGCATCCAACAATTGTTCCTGCATCCAAGATAAATTTTTAAGTGCGCCACGGCTGTCGGCGGGAATGCCATTCGCGTATTTGCCGGTAAGCAAGCCAGAAGCAAGCGGGCTCCAAGTGGTCAGACCCAGGCCGATATCGTCGTATAGCCGCGCGTATTCGGTTTCAACGCGATGACGGTGGAAAAGATTGTATTCGGGCTGTTCCACCACGGGCTTATGCAAATGATGTTTGTCGGCGATATGCCACGCCGCAGCGATCTCAGCCGCACTCCATTCCGAGGTGCCCCAGTACAGCGCCTTGCCGCTGCTCACCATATCGTGCATTGCATAGACCGTTTCTTCCAGCGGCGTATTCGCATCCGGGCGATGGCAGTAAACAAGATCGACGAAATCGAGATCAAGGCGCTTGAGCGATGCATCAATCGCCTGCATGAGATATTTTCGGTTGAGAGTGTTGCGCTCATTGATACCGTCGCCAAATTTGGTCGGCAAGCCCCAGAAAAATTTGGTCGAAACAACGTAGGTTAGCCGATCCCAGCCGAGCTTTTTGAGCGCAGCACCCATCAGCAATTCAGATTTACCCGACGCATATACTTCGGCGTTATCAAAAAAATTGATGCCGTGGTCACGGGCGGCACTCATTAATTCGATTGCAGAGTTTTGGTCGACTTGGTTGCCGTAGGTCACCCACGAACCGAGCGAGAGTGCGGACACTTTGAGACCTGATTTTCCTAAACGACGGTATTCCATGATTACGATTCCTTTTCTTTATCAATGTCTGAATATGCATTCACCACCACCACGCGGGTGCGCTTTGGTCCTGCGGCAAATTTTTCAAGTTTCACCAACACCGGGAACAATTGTTCCAGCTTGTCACGTGCGGCGGGCTCTTGGTCAAAAACGAGCGGGTTGCCGTCATCGCTTTTGACATCGCGCCATTGCGAGGGTTGCGAATCGTCATCTTGTACTTGCAGTTTGTAGGTAGTCATCATTATCCTTAATGGTTCTTAACAGTCCTTAACAGTCCTTAACAACTTTACAACTCTTAAAATTGCGTTTGAAAAACAGCGGGCGCCAACGGCCTTGAAAGCAAGTACCCTTGCGCTTCTTCGCAACCGCTGGCCAATAAATAGTCAAGCTGGGAGGTGTGCTCGATGCCCTCCGCCACCACCCGCAAGCCCAAACTCTTGGCCAAGCCAATTATGCCGCGCGTAATCGCGGCATCGTTAGAATCAGTCGTAATATCTCGGACAAAAGATTGGTCTATTTTGAGCTTGGCGATATCGAACCGCTTTAGGTAACCCAAGTTGGAATAGCCCGTCCCAAAATCATCCACCACCAAGCGAAAGCCCGCAGCGGATAACGCGCCCAGCGTACTGTTGGCGGCATCGCCCTCGCTCACGAGGGCGGTCTCGGTAAGTTCAATTTCAATATCACGCACATCCAGCTGATGTTCGGCCAAACTTGACAACAACACGTCCACCAAGCGGCGCGTCTTAAACTGAATGCCCGACACATTGATGGTGACCGGAAAATCATCAAGCCCCGCGTCGCGCCAGCGGCGTAGCTGCGCAATCGCTTCCTTTGCGACCCAATCGCCAATCGGCACAATCAAGCCGCTATCTTCGGCCACCGGAATAAAACGGGAGGGCTCAATGGATCCCAACTCGGCACTGTCCCAGCGTAGCAGTGCCTCGGCGCCGATGATGTGACGATCAGGCAGGTGAAAAATCGGTTGATACACCAGCGAAAATTCATTGCGCGCCAAGGCGCGGCGCAAGGCATTTTCGATCATCAGCCGTTCATTCACCCGCGCATTCATCTCAGCGCGGAAGAAGCTGAATTGATTGCGTCCCTCTGCTTTGGAGTGATACATGGCGAGGTCTGCGTTCTTGATGAGCGTATTGAGATCTTCGCCATCGGCGGGCCAAATGGTGACGCCAATCGATGGTGTGACCGTCAGTTCAACACCGTTAATTTGGTGGGGCTGCCCCAGTGTCGCAACCAGCTTTTCAGCCACTAACGCCAGATCGGACGCATTGGTGACATCGGGCAACAACACAATGAATTCATCACCGCCGTGACGCGCGACGGTATCCGTCGCTCGGGTGGCATCGGTGAGCCGGCGGGCGGTCGCTGCCAAAATTTGATCGCCCACATGATGGCCCAACGAATCATTAATATTCTTGAACCGATCGAGATCAATAAACATCAATGACATACCCGAGTCGCTGCCGGCACCGCGACGTTTCGCCTGCCGCATCGCGAATTCAAATCGGGCGCCAAGCAACATCCGGTTTGGCAATCCGGTTAAGAAATCGTATTCGGCCAATTCCCTAACGAGCATTTCCGTACGCCGCTTTTCAGTGATATTGGCGGCGACACCGCGATAGCCTATAAATTTCCCGGCTTCGTTGAACATCGGCTCGCCGCAAATACTCACCCAGCGAATTTGCCCATCCGTCATGGCGGAAGCGTATTGAAAATCGCGGAAGGTTTCATGCGCCTCGCATTGACGGCGGTGCTCATCCATTTGCTCCCGCGTGATTCCCAAATACGGAATATCCCAGCGTGTCACACCAAAGCGGGCGTTCGGATCTATACCCATTGATTTACGCATGCCGCCGGAAAGAATGGTGAATCGATATTGATCGTCTTGCTCCCAATACCAGTCAGAAGACATTCCCAAGAGTGCCTTAAAACGTGCCTCACTTTCGACCAACGCGGCATCGGCTTTTTTCCGCTCCGTGATATCGAGGCGAAAACCGATCACACCGCCGTCCGCTGTTTTACGATCAGAAACCAAAATATATTTATCCTCGCCCAATTGAAACTCGTAATCAACTTCATCAGGGTTGAGGTGTTTCGCCAATCGGGAGCGGACATAGTCGTTTTCATCAAGTTGCACGCGCTTCTCAAATCCGCGCCGATAAAATGCTCGCAAAATCGCTTCGAACTCGGTTCCCGGCACTAGCAAATCACTGACTTCGGCGTAAATTTCGCGAAAGCGCCGATTACAGAACACCACACGATCATCGGGACCGTAGAGGATTACCCCCGACTCTAAATGATCGAACGCTTCCACAATTTTCTTTAAATCGCGGTCAGCGGTTTGCTGCGCTAGCTCCAGCTGCTGAACAAACTTGGCAAAATCGGTAGTTGACAAGGGCATATTTGTTTAGTTTAAGCGATCTCGCGGATTGCGCCTAGATTGGCGGCCTAAAAACGGAACCGAATGCTATTCAGCTTCTAATCGGCGATATTCTGCTACTTCCTCTTTGAGCTGAATCCACCAAACTTTCCCCTTTGCCTCATGCTTGCCGCAAGGCGCAAACGATGCAAAGCCGGGATAGTCTTTACCCAAGTTATTCGGGTCTTCACGGCGCGAGCGAGGCGGCGCAATGAGGCCTTTGTCATCGGCCGATAGCGGAAACAGCCAGCACCCCATCGGCTTGAAGTGCCATTTGTGTTTGTCCAGTTTCACGGCCAATGTTTGCAGTGAGCATTTGCCGTCAATTTCTGAAAACGCGCAGCGGGTATTGGCGAAATGCGCCGGTTTGTTTTTATATCGAAATTTATACACGGCCGTTTTACGGCCAATGTTGCCTTCCCATTCACCATCGAAAATATAATTTTTGGGCAGGTCTTTGAAGTGCGCAGGATATTTGGCCACTACATCATGGATCGTCGCTTCTTCTTTAGGCAGCAAAAATGCGCCGTCGCTACAGCAAATACCTTCGCAATCTTTTAAATCGCAATAGTGTAATTTGGTGTGTGATTTTTTCTTGGCGGCGGATTTGGGGGAGAGCTTGGTCGTGGTGTTCATTATTTGAGCTGGGCTTTGGCTATGACGTTGTCTATGACGTTGGATATGGTTTTTGATGTGGCGTTACGCCTGAGTTGCGCTTTGGCGGTGTTCGTTGAATTTGGCAGGAGGCTAGCGCAAGAACGGTAGAAAAAAGAAGCGGAAAAATCAGGCCAATGTACGAATATCAAAACTGCCGCCATTAGTGAGCTTGTTCGATGCCATCAACCGAATAATATCTTGCGCCACATCGCTGGCCGGGCGCAGCGTGCCATCAGATTTCATGGCGCGGAATCTCTCTACATCAGGGAACGCCGCTGCCGATGCCAAACGCACTTGGCTCTGCATGGGTGTATCAACCACGCCAGGTGCCAAGGTGCAAATCGCGAGTGTCGGATCGTTGGTTGCCGCTTCCATCGCCGCCACTTGCGTGGCCATTTCCAAACCAGCCTTTGCCACGCAATAGGCCGACCATCCGGCAATCGCTCGCTTGGCCGCTCCGGAAGAAATATTGATAATAAGCCGATGCCGGGCCATTGAGCGCGTCAATTCGGCGAAGCGGCGCATGGCAACCATGGGCGAAATGAGGTTCACGTGAATGTTGTTCTTAAGCGCTTCGGCCTCAATCTGATCAAACGCACCCACCGGCAACACCACGCCTGCATTGTTAATCAACACGGCGCGTTCAAAATGATGTTTGGCCATATTCGACAAATGCGATGTAATACGATCAAATGCCGCCTCAACCGAAGCAATATCGCTAAAGTCCGCGCCAATACTGGCGTTTGAGGCATTCACACCTTTATTAGCGCCGGTATCAACGCTATTAACAATACCGCGCGAAACAGCGATCACCACATTGCTCTGATCACTGACCAGTGCCGCATGCAGTGCCGCGCCTAGCCCTTTGGTCGTGCCGGTGACGATGACTAAATTCATCTTGATCCATTTCAAAAAAACAGTTAAGCCCAATTGAGAACGATTGCGAACAACAGAAAATCAATCGAACAAGCTCGACACCAACGCGCCGATCCCCTCTTGAATCAAATCGGTCGAAATCCCATGGCTGGCGATATCGACCAGCCAGCTGCTATCGGAATACGATGGAAAGATCGGGGCTGGCAGCTTCTGCTGTAGCTTGCCTGCGCGTTGCGTTAATACGTCGGCGATGGCATCCATTTCTTGCCGCGGGATTTGGCCATCAGCTGACGCCTTTAATTGTGCGGCATCTTTGGCGGCGAAGGCGGTTAAGGCTTTTTCAACCGCCTCGCGGTCAAGAACCGAAATCGCTGAGCCACAATGGCTGCACGCCGTATCTTTTACTAAATCAATTGAGCCGCCGCAACTTGAGCAGCGAATTTGTTTGACCTGCGCCGAGAGTGATTTTATTTCTATCTGGCTCAAGCTGCGTATAAAGTTTTTCTCACGCAAAAATTGCGTAAAACTAATCACGCGCCCGTCACCCATTTCGCAACGATAGTACGAGAATCGTCCGTTTTTGCCAAGATCATTGGTAAGTTTTAGGCCGCTACTACAAGTCGGGCAGCGCATATTGAGGCTGACTAGGTTCCGATCACCATCGCGGGCTTCGTGGATTCGTTTGAACAGAACGATAACGGATGCAGCCGACAACGACGTGCTCTCCATATGATCAAACCAAATCATATTACAAGGCCAACACACATCGATGACGATGCCTGTCCCGATGTTTGATGCCAAAGACACGGCTTCCATGCCGGTCTTGCAGCTCGGACAATGCATATTATTTTATCAACGCATTTAGCAACGTATCAATACCTGCCTGCGCAATGGCCGCATCATCGCTCGATTTCACCCCGGACACACCGACCGCACCAATAATTTCGCCATCGACAATAATCGGCACACCGCCCTCTAAAAATAGGACTCCTGGCATCGAAAGCGCCGCGATACGGCCATTCGCAACCAGGTCTTCATCGAGCTTAGTAGGGCGGCGGCGTAAGGCCGAGCTGCTGGCTTTGCCCATCGCAATCGCAGCGCTTGCCTGTGCACATCTGTCCAATCGCTGGAACCACAGCAAATGCCCGCCATCATCAACAATGGCGATGCAAACAGCCCAATTATTTTTTAGCGCTTCCGCCTCGGCGCCGGCCGCGATTGTTTTACAGTCGTCGAGTGTGAGATAGGATTTGGTTTTCATTTTTTAAGCCATTAAATTAAAAATGATCGAAAAGAAATTATACGGCTCACCACCCGAACTATTCCTTGATGTTTTCATTACTATTTGTGCAGCAATCAAAAAAGCGGGCGACGTCGCCTATGCTTTCTCAGCCAAGGCTTTTAAATTATTCAGACCACTCTCAAAATCCTTGCCCACCATGCGATCCATGATTAGACCAAAATAACGCAAAAAAGGATTGCCACCAAATTCGCCCTCGTTCGTCCAGCGAATACGCGTGCTGGTGCCCTCGATCGTAAGGCTTAGTACGCCTTTGGATTCCATGCCCATATCGGGAAAGGCAAGGATGTAGCCAATATGTTTGTTCGGCTCGGCTGTGCTGAACTCCATTACGCCGTTGCCCTCCGACTTGGACTCCCAGGACCACTTTGCGCCGGCGCCACTTGTTGCGCCCGAAAACGTAACCTTCATCTGCGGATCGCGCTGGTTCCAAACGCCCCATTTCGGCCAGTTTTTTGGCTCGGCGATCAGCGGATAGATCTTCTCGGCTGGCGCGGCAATCACCGCCGTACGTTCAACTCTAAATTGCTTGGGCAATAAAAATCCGACAATCGCAATCGCCACTACGAACACTAACAAACCCAACACTATTTTGATCAAAATGCCCATCGTCGGCTCCTGAAAATGGTTACGAAGCAAAACTATACGCCATCAATATCGCAACGGATACCGCTGCAATTAAACGTTTTTGCGTTTAATCCTTTTGTCTTGCGCTGGCGCTTTGGACCTTACGGCCAGCGGTTTCGACGCGGATGGTCCGACGCTATTTAACCCCTTTTTGTATGAACTGGACGCGTCGGCGGTCGAAGCCGCCCGTCGCCACGGCGCGGAAGAAAATGTTTCCACCAAAAAATTTACAAACGCTGCCACGCGCGGGCTTTTGTGTTTTCCCTGCGGATACACTGCCGACAGGGGCAACGGCTCGGCGTGATGAATATCGGTGAGTATTGGCACCAGCCAACCGGCGCGAATGCCGTCGGCCACAATGACATCCGCCAGCCGAATAATGCCCACGCCCATCGCCGCCATTTGCAACAGCGTTTCAGCATTATTCGCGTTTACCGTGCCGACAACATCGACTATTTCCATTCCATCGGCAGTGGTAAAAGGCCATTTTCGCAACTGCGACGCTCCGCTGATGGAGATGCAATTGTGGTTTAGCAACTCTTTCGCGGTTTGGGGGATGCCGTGTTTTTTAAGGTAAAGCGGAGAGGCACAAATAACGCGATGCATATCGCAGATTTTTTTGGCAATCAAACTTGAATCGCGCAGCACACCAGTGCGAATCGCGACATCCGCACCCTCGTCCACCAGATCGACCAGCCGATCGGTGACGGTAATATCCAACTCAATCTCCGGATATTTTTCTAAAAATCGCGGCAGCGCGGGTGCCAATTGATGCATACCAAACGCGACGCCGACGTTGATGCGCAGCATGCCTTTCGGGTGATCACTAAAACGGGTGACCTCGGCCTCGGCTTCTTCGATTTCAACGAGGATTCGTTTGGCGCTCGCAAAATAAGCCTCGCCTTCAGAAGTGAGTGCAAGCTTGCGCGTAGTGCGGTTCATTAGCCTGACGCCAAGCCGATCTTCCATCCGCGTGACCAATTTTGACAATGCCGATGGCGTGAGATCGAGATCCCGCGCGGCGGCAGAAAAGCCACCCAATTCGACCGAGCGCACAAAGGCACGCATTTCTCCGGGTTTGTCCATTTTTCCTCTGGGTTCTATGAATTATTGCGATGTTTGCTGAGACAGGCCAGACCAAGCGAAGGCAAGTCGACGCAAACTTTAACAAATTAGAAAAGTTCAATTCTATTGATGAATTTATTTCCGCAATATTATGCCATTTTGGCTGATTGTTGTTCTATCGAAGGGAATAACATAACAATTGAGTAAAAAATTAAATTGCGTCAAACGCGACCGCCACACTTATAGCCACACATGTCATTTCAACATCAGCCTGTTGTAAAAGTGACAAACCGCAAAGGAAAGCAGCATGAACACCCAAACCAGAATAGAACTCGAAACCAAAGCCCGCACTTTGCGTCGTCTCGAATTTGCGCGTTTGACAAAATCCGCGATCCACGCGATCAGCGAGTCGATGCGGCGGCACCACGAAGCCACGCTCCGCAAACAACATGTTTTGCGCGTTTCCGCCATGATCGGCACTCCCGCTTAGTGAATGAGCCGCATTTTCTCTGGCTCTAGCGCTAGTAAGGCGACCGCGATAGGTTGCGGCTTGGGGTGATCCAGTGCGATGCCGTCGGCAAGACAAATAAAGACGAATTTGAACAAAATAACGCAAAGCTAACGTAAAGCTAAAATAAAGCCAACGCAAAGCAAGACAACCCAGCTTGCATCCGAATGCGCGTCGCGAGCGCTCCCATGCGGGCAAGCGGCAAAGAGGGGACTATAATTGTGTCCTTATTTATCGAAGTTGCGTCGAGCAACCACCCGCCATGAAACGTGTCCGCAAAAATCCTTCGGCTCGCATCTCCAAAGATGCCGAGCAACTTCTCCAAATTGCAAGCGACGCTTTTGATTCCGGCTGCCGTGTTGAAGACCGGTATTGGGATCAGAAACTTGAAACCTTGGCGACCGAGCTGCTCAACGCCGGAAACGATGGCGCGGTCGAGACGGCGCTCGATGTTAGCTACGAAAAAGCACCGGAAGCCCATGACCTTCTGGCTGAATCGGTTGAGGCCGTATCGGAAACATATTATTTTAATGTCCTCGACCAGCCACACCAAGCGCTGCTCGTCTCTGTGCCGATGATCGCATGGTCGAAATATCCGATGGCGGCCGGCCATTTAAAGCCCGCCGATGTGGCGGCGATTCACCAACATTTACGCGACTTTATTTTTGCCGGCGATTCCCGCTCAGTCGTGAATCCATTTTTGTATTCGATTGACCACCTCCCGCAATCATTTTCCGAAACGCGAAAATTGCTGCAACGCATGGCCAATGCCATCGTCGGCGAAATCACGATCACAACTAAAGAAAGCAAGATCGAAACCATTGACATGCCCGCCGATACCCGCATGTTGCTATCCGTGGTGGTGGCACCATTCGGCAAGCCACTTTTCCGGTGGCAAGAATCGAGCGCGTCTGCACAAATTGCGGGGAAGGCGGTGTCGAAAGCTGCATCAAAAGCCGCTTTGAAAACCCCTGAAAAAGCCCCTCAAAAAGCCACGCCAAAAGCGGCCGCAAAATCTAAAGCATCGCTTTCATCATCAACATTGCCTAAAACGGTTGCCGACAGCAACATCATTCTTAACCGCAGCGAATGTTTAACGCTCTGGGCAAAACACGCCAAGCCCGACCTCGCCAAACTCATTCCCGGCGCATCCTTGGAACTAGGCCTGCCCGATGCATTCTTCCGCAACTGCCGCGAATGTGATCGCCGTGTGCGCCCCTATATGGTCAGCAGCGCCGTTGAACATCTCGAAACCGCACTCAGTACGACCGCCAGCCAGCTACACGCCATCATCGCCGGTGTGGGTGAGGCTCAGGTTGATGAATACCGCGTCGCGTTTGCGCTCAAAAATTCCGGCGAAGTTGTGAACGGCATGATCTGGCCACTGGTTGCCGAAGAAGACGACGATGCCAACCCGGGCCCGCGCGAACAAATCGAGGCGATTCTCAAAGCGTCCAATGTCGGCAAAATCACCAAGCTACCCGGCGTGCTGCCACCGGAGTTTTGCGAAGACTGCGGCGCGCCGCTGTTCTACGATGCCGATGCCGAAGCAGTACATCCGCATATGCCCGATGATTCCAATTTGGCACCGGCGCATTATCATTGAGCGTCACTGAGTGTCTGCGCTTAACGCTAGTATTGGCGTGGAGTTTAAGGGATTTGTAATTTTGAAAAGGCCTTTTGCTCCGATTAGAAACACGGCATCAAACCGTGTTGGCAGAAAATATAGCGACGATATTTCGGGCAATCCAAAAGCGCTATCAACAATATAAAAGCAAAAATGAAAGCAGGTGGATGCTCATGTCCCTAAAATTGACTGAATCAGAAATTAGTGAAATACGCACCAAATATTACTACTTAGTTAACTACACTTCCGAAGATCCAAATGCACCAATTGATCCCGCAAATTATGTTGACTCGAACGGTGATAATTTATTGCATATTGCCGCTCAGCTCGGGGATTTAAAAACAATTGAAACTCTGCTTGGAGGCGGGCTCGACGTCAATCAAACAGGCGACATGGGATGCACAGCACTGCACTACGCGCGAATGAAGGGAAGAGAAGAGGTTGCGAACTTTTTGCTAAAACACGGAGCGTCGACCAGCGTTTTAAACGATTTTGGCAAAACACCGGACTGAAGCACGAAGCAGGCGTAGACCGTAGACCGTAGACCGGCCAAGCGAAGCAATCGGCCTATGGGGTAAAGTCTTGCCTGTTGCTCCACCGCCAAACCTCTTAGATCAAGTCTTGCCTTTTTCTCAATACCGGAAACGCGTTCGCACACAAGCAGAGGATCGAGTTTTTCAACATAACAAAACCGCCTCAAACGCCGCGCCAGCGCTAGAGTTTTTGGCAATAGCAACATCGAAATTTGCGTCGCATATGACGGTGCCACAAGACGCTTGTTGATCGTCTGGCGTTACGTCGCTAGTTGCGGTGAGACGATTAGTAGCCATGCCCTTAAATCAAAAGATAACAAGCGCACATAAGTAAACCGTCGCCTTTGCAGACAATCAGCTAGACAAGCGCTGATCCAACAACTCAATCCAATGCAAAATCGGCGTTTTCGAACTTCCGTTCAACCCCGATTCAATATGCGCCAAGCAGCCAATATTGGCGGTTGCGACTATTTCTGGTGCGCCGGATTCGAGCGCGCTGACTTTGTTGGCGAGTAGTTGTTGCGAGAGTTCGGGCTGCAATATCGAGTAAGTTCCTGCCGAGCCGCAGCATAAATGGCCATCAGGCACAGCGGTTAATTCATAGCCTGCATCGCGTAGTAAATCCTCGACTACACCTTTAATTTTTAGGCCGTGCTGCAGGCTGCACGGGGAATGAAAGGCAAGTTTTTGTTTGGGCTTTTGATCGGCAATTAGCGGCTTGGCGAACTGCTTGCCGAGCTGCTCGGAAAGCGCTTCTTTTTCAGCCGCAATCACTTGGCTGACATCGCGAAACAGCGCCGAAACACGCGCGGCCTTTTCCGCATAGACGGCATCGTTGCGTAGCGTGTAGCCATATTCCGCAACCATCGTGCCGCAACCCGAAGCCGTGACCACAATCGCCTCAATCCCGCGCTCTATATGCGGCCACCAAGCGTCGATGTTACGTTTGATCATCACATGCGATTCATGCGGATCGTTGAGGTGATGCGGAATCGCGCCACAGCAGCCCGCGCTTGATGCTTTGATGAGCGAGATGCCGAGCCTATTGAGAACACGAGCAGCAGCGGCATTGATACTAGGTGCCATCGCGGGCTGCACACAACCTTCCAGCACCAACATCTGCCTAGTGTGCGTTGTGATTGGCCAAACACCCGCATCGCGCTTCGAGGTAATTTTTTTGGCTAGTGACGCCGGCAGCAATGGCTTGACCAATCGACCAACCGCGAGACCCGCGCCGAATAAGGCGGTTTGGGGCAGCACCTTTTTGAGCACGCTGCGCTTGAGCTTATCGATTACGGTTCGTTCGACACGTTGCTCGGCCATCTCGCGGCCAATATCAATCAGCCGCCCATACTGCACACCGGACGGGCAAGTTGATTCACAAGCGCGGCAACTGAGACAACGATCCAAATGCAGCTGCGTCTCGACCGTCACCGCAGCGCCTTCGAGCATTTCTTTCATCAAATAAATTCGACCGCGCGGGCTATCAAGCTCATCGCCGAGCAAGTTGTAAGTCGGGCAGGTGGCGAGGCAGAAGCCGCAGTGCACACACTTGCGCAGAATGCGTTCAGCTTCAATACCTTCTGGCGTGGCGGCGATTTCGGGGGCGAGATTGGTTTGCATGATTTTTAGAAGTTATCCAAACGGCCGCGATTAAGAATATTGGCGGGATCAAACGCCGCCTTTAAATGGCGATGGATCGGCACAAGCGTGGCTTGCAACGGATGAAAAACGCCGGCAGATTTATCGCCGTCGCGAAACAAGGTTGCATGGCCGCCGACGGATTCCACTTTGGCTCGCAGGGCTTTCGCGTCAAGATTGCCGCGCACCCACCGTAGCGCGCCGCCCCATTCAATGAGCTGCGGCGAATCGAGTTTTAACGGTGGCGTTGTTGCCGGAACAGACAATCGCCAAAGCGGCTCATTATCACCATGGCGCTGAAAAAAACTGTGCTGCTGGTTTCGGCAACTAACCCACACCCGTTCGGGTGTCTCCGCCGAAACGCCGCTTCCTGACTGGCTTTCGAGGCATTCGCCACCCATTTTTTCCCGCGCCGCTTTCACGCCAGCTACCGCACCGGAAAGCCTGACCCAGAGCGTGTTATCGAACCAACAGGTTGCCGACAACGGCAGCGGTTTGCCCGCCCATTCGTTCATGCGTTGAATCGCCACGGCCTCATCTATCTCAAAACGCAGCGTCACTTCCGCCGCTGGTTTTGGCAGCACCTTGAACGACAAATCGAGCAACACACCGAGCGTGCCCATCGCGCCAGTCATGAGGCGCGAGACATCGTATCCCGCGACGTTTTTAATAACACGCCCGCCGAAATTTAAATCTTCACCACGGCCATTCATAATCCGCGTGCCCAGCACAAAATCACGCACCGAACCGGCGTAGGCGCGGCGCGGACCGGAAAGCCCGGCGGCCACGGTGCCGCCAATCGTTGCCTTTCCATAATTGTCGGTGCCGCCAAAATGCGGTGGCTCAAAGGGCAGCATTTGGTTTTCTGCATCCATTGCCGCTTCAATTTCAACGAGGGTTGTACCGGCACGAACGGTGAGCACCAGCTCTTTGGCTTCGTATTCGATGATGCCTGCGTAGGGGCGCATATCGACCGCCTCGCCGACGATGTTTCCGCCGTAAAACGATTTGGTGCCACCGCCAAGAATGGCTACTGGCGCGGACTTCCGGGCGTTGTCCTTGATGCGTTCGCTAAGATCGTTGATGAATGCTTGCATGAAATTATGTATAGTATTTTTTATTGGGCACGATTTTAAACGCGGCGAAATTAAAATCGTGGGATATCCGCGTGCGGCATTTGGCTTGCTGTTGCACTGTGGATCCGCATCCGTCCATATTCCGCGCAGCGCGCCAAACTGGGAATCGCTTTGCCTGGGTTGAGCAACATTTCAGGATCGAACGCACGCTTAACCGCAAAAAATGTTTCGCGTTCGGCATCTGAAAACTGGCTGCACATTTGATTTATTTTCTCAATCCCAACCCCATGTTCGCCGGTAATGGTGCCGCCGTACTCGATACATAGCTCTAAAATATCAGCGGCAAATTCCTCTGTTTTTTCGAGCTCGCCGGGATTGTTCGCATCGTACAAAATCAGCGGGTGCAAATTGCCATCGCCGGCGTGGAACACGTTGGCGCATCGCAGGTTATATTTGATCGACAATTCCTCGGTACGCCGCAACACCGCCGCCAAGGCGCGGCGCGGAATCGAGCCGTCAATACAATAATAATCGGGCGAAATGCGCCCGACCGCCGGGAAAGCCGCTTTACGACCGGACCAAAATTTAAGGCGCTCGGCCTCCGTGTTGGAAACGCGAATGCCGGTGGCACCCGATGCGACCATCACGGCTTCCATCTTGGCGATTTCTTCGGAAACCTCCTCGGGCGTGCCATCGGACTCACACAGTAAAATGGCCTGTGCTTGCAAATCGTAACCGGCGTTTACAAATCCTTCGACAGCCTCCGTAGCGAGCTTATCCATCATTTCCAAACCCGCCGGAATAATGCCCGCACCGATCACGTTTGCCACAGCGTTTCCGGCTTTTTCGACATCATCAAAACTGGCCATCACCACCCGTGCGAGCTGCGGCTTCGGTGTGAGCTTCACTGTTACCTCAGTGGTAACGCCCAGCATGCCTTCCGAGCCAGTCATGAGTGCAAGCAAATCATAGCCCGGCGCATCAAGCGCATCGGAGCCAATGATGGCCTTCTCGCCCTCAATGGTGACGATTTCAATTTTCAAAATATTGTGAACCGTCAAACCATATTTCAAACAATGCACCCCGCCAGAATTCTCGGCGACGTTACCGCCGATAGAGCAGGCAATTTGTGATGAAGGATCGGGCGCGTAATATAAATTCAATGCGGCTACATCTTCCGAAATTTTCAAGTTACGCACGCCCGGCTGCACAACCGCCGTTCGGGCAAGCGGATCGACATTTACGATGCGGTTAAACTTAGCGAGCGACATCAAAATTCCATCGCCTAGCGGTGTGGCACCACCCGAAAGCCCAGTGCCTGCGCCACGCGCAACGACTTTCGTGTTTGTCTCACGAGCCAGCCGCATGATCGATTGCACCTGCTCAACCGTGGATGGCAACACCGCTAGCAGCGGCAATTGACGATAAGCCGACAAGCCATCGCACTCATAAGGGCGCAGCGCCTCGTTAGTAGTCAAAACTGCCTCTGCGGGCAGGAATGCTCGCAGCTTGGCAGTGATTGCATTTCGTGAAGCAGCTGATATTGATTCCGGATTTTTTGCTGGGGCAGCCATTGGTTCACCGTGGTATGTTGTTCATCGAACGTTCGCGTTCAATAATAGGCTAACTTGGCCGTTTGGCGGGCGATTTTTCAGATTCTCCATCGCCGAAAAATTGAAATACACTGATACTTTTGTGCGTGCATTGCACCGGTGTGGAGGCTGATGGAGTGGCTGATGGAGTGGCCAAAGGATTGACCGATGTGCTATTCGCGTTGTTGAAACGATGGCGCCTTACAGCACTCACACCACCTAAGCCACTTACACCATCCACACCATTTGCACTGCATCACTTACGCTACATTGTTTACTTTATCCACTCTCGAGGACGCACGATGCACGGCAGCGAAGTTTACTTATTGTGGGCACTTGCAGCGATCCTCGTGCTGGTCGGGCTTATCGGCACCATTCTCCCCGCGTTGCCCGGTGTGCCGTTCGTGTTTGGTGGTCTGCTGATCGCCGCGTGGGTCGATAATTTTCAGCATATCGGTTGGAAGACTTTAACGATTTTGGCCATCCTGACCGCACTCGCAATCGCGGCAGATATATTGGCGACTGTCCTCGGCGCAAAGCGGGCTGGCGCATCTAAATTAGCGATGCTGGGTGCGGCGATTGGCAGCATCGTCGGGCTATTTTTTGGTTTAGTGGGAATATTTATCTTTCCGTTTATTGGCGCAGTGATCGGCGAATTGATCGCTCGCGGCAAAATGAGCCAAGCGGGCAAAGTGGGATTTGCAACATGGCTGGGATTGCTATTGGGTGCATTGGCCAAACTGGCGTTGGCGCTGACAATGATTGGCGTGTTTGTGATTGCTTATTTTCTTTGAACGCCTCCGTTAGTTGCCTTGGCGGCTTCCCTCTTGGATTCCGTCTTGGCTTCCATCTAAGCCTCCCTCCAGGCTTCCCTCAAAGCGCATCCCTAGGCCAGCCTGCGAGCTTTCTACTGCCTACATCAATGATTTGATCAAATTGGCAATCGCCAGTCCGATGATGCAGCCAAAACTGCCCAGCACGCCGATCATTCGACCGATCGAAACACCGATGCTGGCATAGAGCCCCCATGCATGCGCCAATCGCGCCGCTAAAAATACCGCCCCGAAAATATGCAACGCCAGCGCCGACGCATGGTTCAATTCAAATATCGCGAGCAAGATTACAAAAATAGGAATGAATTCGGCAGCGTTGCCGTGCGCACGTATCGCCTGACGCAATGATTGATGGCCGCCATCGCCCAGCCCCACCTTCATACTGCGGCGCAGCTTTATGACTGGCAACGCCAGCACGATTAAAAACAGCGCCAAAAATGAGCCGTATATTGCGGTAATGGTGAGTGGCATGGTGGTTCCTATGTTGGGCTAAACAAAATCAAGTCACTGCCAACTGCTGATTCGCAGTCTCCAGCCGCTCGACGAGCGTCTCTAAAAACTTGCGGTCAAATAGCTGGCGACAGTTAAACGAGGCTTCGCTTAGATCTTGCGAACGCACCTTCATCACCACACAATCGGTCGCGGTAGAAATGGTAGCGGAACGCGGTAAATCGCGCCTTGCCAGATACGACATCTCACCAAGGCAATCACCGGTGCCGAGCACATTGAGCAAGCGTTTGCCGCGCATCACTTTCACGCTACCGCTCGCGAGGATGAAAAATGAATCACCCATATCGCCTTCTTTAATCAGAATCGTTCCAGCTTTAAAAGAGCGCCACTTGCTGATTTTAAGCACCTCCCATAACTCGTTTTCAGGGAAGCCGCGAAAAAACGAGAGGGTTTTGAGAAAGCTAAACTGCTCGGTGTCAGACATTTCACCTTTGGTTTTTTGCGGCGTACCCTCGCCCTGCCACAGCTCGGCCAGGTCTTTGCCAAATGCCTCCCACGAGGTATAGCGGTGCGCAATATCTTTTGCCATCGCGGTCTTAACGATATCTTCGATCGGGGCCGTTACATCGGTGCTATAACATGAAGGCGGTTCCGGCTCATGGTTGACAATCTGATACGCGAGACTTGCGGCATTGGTCGCCTCAAACGGTGGACGTCCGGCGAGTAGCATGTACATCACCATGCCCAACGCGTAGATGTCGGATTGCACCGTCGCTTTTGCGCCGGTAATAATTTCCGGTGCCATAAAGAGCGGCGAGCCGACAGCGGCGATTTGCGTACGATCCGATACCTTACTCAACGCCGCGCCGAAATCAGCCACCTTAATATCTGAGCCGCTTTTATACAAAATATTGCCGGGCTTTAGATCGCGGTGGGTTAGACCTTCCATGTTGGCAAAAGCCAGCGCACGAACACATTTGAAAATGATTTCAACGATCGTGTGGTTGTCGAGCCGGTGCTCAGGTTTGCAATATTTTTCAAGGGTGCCGCCATCAACATATTCCATCACGATGTAGCTCATCGCATCTTCAACGACCGCATCAAAAATCGTTACGATATGTGGGTGGATGATTTTGCCCGCGAGCGATGCCTCAGCTAAGAACATGCTTTTATAAAGAGCGCCGTCCTCTTTGTCGTGAAGCATGTCATGAAACATCAGCTTGATGGCGACATTGCGATGGTTAAAACTATCTTCAGCGAGATAGACAGCACCCGTGGCGCCGCGCCCAAGTTCGCGGATCACGCGGTATTTACCGATGGTTTCGGGTTGTTGGATCACTTGCGCCATGTTGTTCTTTAATTGATTTTGATCGGAAGCACCCCCGAATATTATCAGACCCCACTTTTTTGTGGTTTAAGCGCAACAATCGTGACCGTCAAAAATCAACACTTGCTATACCCACCACCGCCACCAGCGCAACGCCCAACAGGTTTCCCGCCTAGGTGACTTGACGTGGCAAGCTAAAACAAGCCAATAATTTTGCCGTTGTCATCCACATCAATCGCTGCCGCACTCGGCACTTTGGGCAAGCCCGGCATGGTCATGATGTCACCGCAAACCATCACGATAAACTCCGCTCCTGCCGCCAACCGCACTTCACGGATGGTCAGGATGTGCCCGCTCGGCGCGCCGCGCAGGGCGGGGTCGGTGGAGAACGAATATTGCGTCTTCGCCACGCAAACCGGATAGTGACCGTAGCCATCATCTTGCAGCTTTTTGATTTGCCCGCGAATTTTGGCGTCCGCCGTGACATCCGACGCACCATAAATTTTGGTGGCGATCGTTTTCATTTTGTCCCATAGCGGCATCGCATCTTCATAGACAAACTTGAAGTTACTCGGCTGCTCACACAAATCAACCACAATCTGCGCGACCTCTGCGGCACCCTTGCCGCCGTCCGCCCAATGTTTGGCGACGACGACTTTGCACCCTAGCTGCGCCAATCGATCCATCAAACATTTGACCTCGGCGTCGGTGTCATGCGTGCGATGATTCACGCTCACCACGCACGGCAAACCGTAGTTCTGCATCACGTTATGGACATGACGCTCTAAATTAACGATGCCTTTTTCGAGCGCAGCAACATTTTCTTTCGACACTTCTTTCACATCCATACCGCCGTGGAATTTCAATGCTCGAATCGTCGCTACAATCACCACCGCGTCGGGGCGCAGGCCCGATTTACGACATTTGATATCAATGAATTTTTCGGCCCCCAAATCGGCGCCAAAGCCTGCTTCGGTCACCACATAGTCGCCCAGCTTCAAGGCGGTTTGCGTGGCAATTACCGAATTGCAACCGTGGGCGATGTTCGCGAACGGCCCGCCATGGATAAAGGCGGGCGTGTTCTCCAACGTCTGTACGAGATTTGGTGCCAACGCATCTTTTAACAACGCGGTCATCGCGCCCTGCGCCTGCAAATCTTTGGCGAGGATCGGCTTCAAATCTCGGGTATAGCCGACTACGATTTTTGAAATACGCTCTTTCAAATCTTTGATCGAGGTCGCCAAGCAAAAAATAGCCATGATTTCAGATGCGACGACAATATCAAAACCATCTTCGCGCGGAAAGCCATTTGCCGGGCCGCCGAGTGCTACCGTGATTTGGCGCAGCGCACGGTCGTTCATGTCAACCACGCGTTTCCAAGCGATACGGCGTACATCGAAACCGAGATCGTTACCGTGGTTGATGTGGTTATCAATCAGCGCGGCGAGCAAATTGTTCGCCAACGCAATCGCTGAAAAATCGCCGGTGAAATGCAAGTTGATATCTTCCATCGGCACCACTTGTGCATAACCGCCTCCAGCAGCACCGCCCTTCATGCCAAAGACGGGGCCAAGCGATGGTTCGCGCAGACAGACAATTGCTTTTTTGCCGATATGATTCAACGCATCGCCCAAACCGACGGTCGTGGTTGTTTTGCCCTCGCCGGCAGGCGTCGGCGAAATGGCGGTGACTAAAATAAGCTTGCCGTTTTTCTTGGCTTTCAAGCCGTCGATGTAATTGAGTGACACCTTGGCCTTGTAGCGGCCGTAGGGCTCCAGCGCCTCGTCGGGAATGCCCAGCTTGGCTGCAACGTCTTGGATTTTGTGCATCACCGCTTTTTGTGCGATTTCGATATCACTCAACATGTTTTTTCTCCGATTTGGTTATAGGTAATATTGCTCAAAAAATTAATGGCTTGTGAATGTGAAAATACATTTCATTTTTACGTGCGAAAGTATGGAACCCAGCGCCACCGCGTCACCTTGATAACCGTCAAGTAGAATAGTGACTTACTCCATAGTTTGATGCCCATCAACAACATGACGAATGACATCACTGATTCGATTCGCCAACACCCCAGTGTTTTGCGTGTGGAAGCAGCATTGACGAACGCAGGCATGCCATCTGCCATCATTGTTATGGATGATGCCACCCACACCGCACAAGCGGCCGCCGGTGCGCTCGGCTGCGATGTGGCGGCGATTGCCAAATCCATCATCTTCCGCGCTGAGAACGGCCAGGCCGTGCTGGTCATTACCAGCGGAA
Organism: Burkholderiales bacterium; assembly: GCA_038206765.1. Lineage (GTDB taxonomy): Bacteria > Pseudomonadota > Gammaproteobacteria > Burkholderiales > Usitatibacteraceae > UKL13-2. Next base: position 276,935 of record JBBRAM010000001.1, read on the forward strand.
AAAATCGCGTAGCTGATAAAAAAGTCGCGTCCATCATCGGCCAAACAATCGGCAAAGCGGATGCAGATTTTGTGAAAGAAAAAACTGGTTTTGTCATTGGCGGGGTTGCGCCGATTGCGCACCTTACCCCCTCAATCACCTTGCTAGATGCGGATCTTCAGGCATTTGCCTACGTCTATCCAGCAGCGGGGCATCCGAATACGATGTTTAAAATTTCGCCTGTAAAGTTAATTGAGATTTCCAACGCGCAGGTTGCTGATGTTGCACTTATAAAATAATCGACGATCAAAAATAAACACCCGGGAAAGAACATGCACACCAACGAACAATGCATCCGCAATTTTTACGCCGCCTTCGCCAAACGCGATGCTGAAGGCATGGCCCAGTGTTATCACTCTGAAATCGCATTCACCGACCCGGCATTCCCCATGCTGCGCGGCGAAGAAGCCAGCGCGATGTGGGCAATGCTGACCTCACGGGCAAAAGATGATTTTGAAATCATTTTGGTCGAAGCCAGTTACAACGATACCGCCAATGCCGAGGGCGGCATGGCCAAATGGGAAGCCAAATATACCTTCACCCAAACTGGCCGAAAAGTTCACAACAAAATTTCTGCTGTGTTTGCGTTCCGCGACGGCAAAATTGTCAGGCACGTTGATCGATTCCCGTTTTGGCGCTGGTCAGCTCAGGCGCTTGGCCCAGTCGGCTCATTGCTCGGTTGGTCGCTGCCAATTAAGGCGTTAGTGCGGAAAAAAGCAAAGGCTGCATTGGCGCAGTTTATGGAGAAAAGTCAATATCCTAAGCCTTCAGATTTTCAGAGCGCCAAATAGCAAAGCCTGCAACTGGCGCACAGGCTGAGGCATAAATGGCTTGAACGGCTAGCCGGGTATCGCGTTTATGTTTCTGACATATGCAATGTACCTTGACGCCACGCGCTGAAAATTCATGCGGTACCTGCCTCGTCAGTGCCATGAATTCACGACTTTTTTTGCGTTGTTGTTGGCGCTTTAGCCAGGGACGCTCGATGCGTCACGTTAATCATAAATTTCCGTTCGACCGGACGATCAAATCCATAGCACCGATTCAGCAGTGCATTAATCGCATTGACGGCGATATCGCGCCAAGGAATATGGACCGAGGTTAGACGCGGCCCCGTAAACTCACCGCTCGGCGTATCGTCGTAACCCATGACAGAAACTCGATTTGGCACTGAGATACCTTGCTGCTGAAAGTACGAGAGCACACCAACAGCCATTTCATCATTTGCGCAGAACAATGCCGTGAACTTAAAGCCAGATTCAACCAGGGCCTCTGCCGCCGCCCATCCGCCTTGAGGTGAAAACCCACCTTCACTAATCCACATTTTTGATGAATTGATACCTGACTTGGTCAGTTCACCCAAAAAACCTGTCATACGGTCGACGTTGTCAGGGTAGCTAGCGGGGCCTGCAATCGCCGCGATTTTGCGGTGTTGCAAATCAAGAAGTGTTCGGGCAGCCAATATGCCGCCTTGCTTGTGATCTGCGGTAAAGCATTGATCCCTGATGGTCTTCAGGGTGTGGTTTAACAACACTAATTTATTTTTTTTGGGGCCAAGCGCGGCAATGTCTTCGTCTGAAATCGCGTTGCTCATTACAATAAGGCCATCACAGCCGCGCTCGATGAGAAACTCAATTCCATCGATAGCTTGCCGCCTCTCGTCGCCTGAACCAGCACCGAATTCAACCACCATGTGTAGCCCTGCGGCACGCAGTTCATTTGTAATCGCTTGCAGTATCGGAGTGTAAAACGTGCCGCTAAGAACGGGGATATATACGCCAATCATTTGCGAGGAACCGGATAGCAAGGAGCGTGCCGCATGGGAAGGACGGTAATTTAATTCCCCAATCGCCTTTTTCACCCGCGCAAATGTTTTTGGCGACACCGAACCTGTGCCGATTACCACCCTCGATACGGTTCCATGTCCAACGCCAGCGAGACGCGCCACATCTTTAATAGTTGCCACGATTTGCCTTTTTTATGTCAGGTCATCAACTTACATTGTCGCCAGCGCCTGGCTGAGCCAGTGGCAACCGGAATCAAACGTCCGCAAGTTTGCCAAGATGATGGCTAACCACTATCTCACTATTTTTTGCCCTGATGCTTGTACAAGCTGGCATATTTGAGACCGTAAAATAGTATAAAGGCATAGCAAGCTGCAGGGACAAAAAATGACATGTGTAAACCAATACGATCCGCTACCAAGCCCTGCACGCTAGGAACAATCGCGCCGCCGACGATGCCCATACACAAAAAGCCTGATCCCTGCCCGGTGTATTTTCCAAGCTGATGTAGCGCCATACTAAAAATTGTTGGGAACATGATCGAGTTAAACAAACCCACCGCGAGAATCGCCCACATCGCAACTGCCCCCTGCGTGTAGATCGCAGTCAAGATCAATACCATCACGCATATCGCATTGAAAGCCAACACCCTGCCCGGACTCACATGACGCATTACCGCAAAGCCCACGAAACGGCCCACCATCGCGCCGCCCCAATAGAGACTGACATACCCTGCGGCGGTTGCGGCAGGTAACCCGCCAACATCCTTTTCACCCAAGAAATTTACAAGGAAACCACCAATACTAACTTCCCCACCAACATAGAGGAAAATGCCGACGATTCCCAATACTAAATGCGGATAAGACATCGCAGACCTTTTCTCGGTACTACTACCGTTGGCAGGGGGATCAGTGTCATGAGTGATTTTTGGCAGTCGAGCAAAAGCAAAAAAAATTGCCAATGCGAAGAGCGCAGCACCAAGCGCTAGATAAGGTCCCTGTACTGTTGCGGCCTCTTTTGCACGATGTAGCACTTGCGCCGCTTCGGGCAACGCGCTGATTTGATCGGCCGTTAGAACAGCAGTTGTGAGAATCATTAAACCGCCGAAAAAGGGACCAATCGTTGTGCCCAATGAGTTAAACGCTTGAGTAAGCGTAAGGCGGCTAGATGCTGTTTGCGGATCACCCAATACAGTTACATATGGATTGGCCGCGACCTGCAAAATAGTAATGCCAGCAGCCAGCACAAATAAGGCAAACAAGAATAGCCCGTAACCGCTCTGTGAGGCTGGATAAAACAACGCGCAGCCCATCGCGGCAATAACCAGTCCTGCGACAGCGCTGCTTTGATAACCGATGCGCTTAATCAACATGCCGGCTGGCAACGAAACCAAAAAGTAAGCGCCAAAAAAACAAAACTGCACTAGCTGAGATTGCTGGTAGTTGAGGGTATAAATTGATTTTAGATGCGGAATCAGGACATCATTTAACGATGTGAGCAGCCCCCACATAAAAAAAAGTATCGTGACAATAATAAGAGAGCGCTTGTGGTTCACGCTACTCGGCGATCCTGGCGCTGGCGTCGCTGCCGAAGTTGATTCCATTTCGTTTACTCCTCAATAATTAACGTGATGTGGTCATTTGGTTGGCCAACATTGCGGCTACACCAGTGAATGCGGGATGTTCTTCGGTAATAAGATAGGTTGGGATACGAGCCATATACGGGCTCAATCTTCCCTTCGCCTCAAATCGCTTGCGAAATGATGACTGGTCGAACAAACGACCCAACCGCGGGACGATGCCGCCGCCGATGTACATGCCGCCGGTAGCGCCTAACGTAAGGGCGACATTGCCCGCCACAGCACCGAGCACATCGCAAAAACAACTGACTGTTTTGGCGCAAATATCACAACTTGCATCAATTGCGTGACGCGTAATGTCTGCCGCGCTCAGCGATTGATTGGATAGCGCGCGGTAAATAGTCTCTAGGCCGCTCCCAGATAGAATGCGCTCGGCAGAAATATGGTCATCCCCTCGCTCTCGCCACAGCAACTGTAATATGCCGAGTTCAGTTGAGTTGTTGGGTGCGAATGTCGTGTGCCCGCCTTCACTCGCCAATGCCGCCCAGCGGTCGCCAATAGGGATGATGCCTGAAACCCCTAATCCAGTACCGGGTCCAATTAACCCTACGGTACGGTTAGGCAATGCAACGCCACCGCCAATCTGCACACGTTGCGATGGCAGTAAGTGCGGAAGCGCCATTGCCAGCGCTGCAAAATCATTCACAACCAACAAGGTCTCGAGATTTAGTTCATTACGCAATTGGTTAATCGAAAAGCTCCAATGGTGATTAGTCATGTTAACTGTATCGCCATCAACAGGATTCGCAATCGCGATGCCCATGTGCCTGACTTGCTCAGTACTGACCAATTGCACTGCTGCGCTATCTAAATAGGTTTGGATTGCCGCGCGAGCGTTGGTAAAGTTGGCAGTTGAGTAAACCGTTACCGCTTCAAATTGTTGCGGCGAGGTCTGAAGTGCAAAACGAGCATTCGTGCCGCCAATATCTGCTAACAGCCGCGGCCCCGAGTCAAATAATGTCATTAGGTTTCCCCGCAGTTTTGTGCATCAGCATCTTTGGCAGCGCCGCCGACAACCTGAATATTGGTAAACGCGGCCGTGAACACATCATAGGTTGCGATACTGAACAGTGTTTCGATTTTGGATAAATTTGCCCCCGCTGCTACAAAACAGGAAAGCGGAATTTTTACCGTCTGCTTAGCCTTGCCTGCCAAGCGCTTAAATAGCGCGGTGACATCAATAGTGCCGGCGCAAGTTCCTCCTTGTTGACATCCCATCGACATTGTTACGATTGCCTTGGGTTCCAATGACACGATCGTATCAAATTGCAAAACGCCATCAGCGCTTGCGAAGGCGGGCAACGCACCCGCGGCAGCGGCACGCGCTTCAATCCGTGCGGGACCAGACCAGGTGATCTGTTTTGCGTCCTGCTGGGTATTGATTTGTACTGTTTCGATTTTTGCGGTTGGCAAATCGATGACCCTGTTAACATCTGTGCCTAGCGCTACCCGCGTAGCTCCGCTGCTAATATAGAGCGGCCAAGTGCTTCGGTCTGCTTGATTAAATACGGGGTACGATTTTGTTACGCCGCATCCGCCCGTCGCATCGGTCGTATTAAGTTGACGGAGCTTGGGCATTTTCGTTTTTGCGCCATATTTTAAGCCGTACCCCAGCGCAAATAGCGGCGCATAGGGCTTATCACCCGCATTGACCGAAGTTTGGCAAGGTGTCTTAGGCCATGAGAATGAAAGCGAACCTGAGAACGGATAGTTGACACGTCCAGTTGCTTTTTTAAACAGTACATCAGCTATGCCTTTACCCTCCGTGCCCGGCAGCCAAGCCGCAACAAAGCTTTCGGAGAGATTCATAAGATCGGTCGTGTATAGAGCACGTCCAGCAACCAGCACCGTAACAACGGGCTTGCCTCGCCCAGCTACAGCCTGCAAGACTGCCAAGTCTTCTGGGTAGCGCGTACTGTGCCGCAGCGTGCCCGACGGGCCAATATCGCCGGCGCCTTCGGCATACGGGGTCTCGCCGATAACGGCAATCACTGCATCATATTTGGCGACCTCAACACCCGTCGCCGTCTCACTATAGGTGACGTTCGCAGCGCCAGCGGCCTCGACAATACCGGCCAGGATCGTATCGCCGTTGGGGAAGTCACTGTTTTTATTGTCGGTACCTTGCCATGTCAATGTCCAGCCGCCAGTCTGGTTTGGAAGGCTTGCTGCGCTCTTGCCGACAACGAGGATTTTTTTTCTGCTTCCTGGCAAAAGGGGCAGCACGTTACCATCATTTTTCAACAGCACCATTGATTCCCGAACCGCCTGACGCGCCAACGCGCGCGCTTGCAACGCTTCTGCTTTGCCAGCAAAGGCGTTTTGCGAGGGACGTTTGCCGAACAAGCCCGCACGTAATTTGACGCGAATAATACGTGTGACAGCATCGTCAATCCGCGACATCGGAATCTCGCCGCGTTCAACTTGCCTGATGGTGTTGGCAATGAACGCTTTCCAGTCGTCGGGCACCATAATGAGATCAATACCCGCATTGATCGCTTGTGGACAGCTGTCTTTGCTACAACCGGGCACCTGATCAATGCCATTCCAGTCTGAGACGACGAAGCCGTCAAAGCCCATTTTTGTTTTGAGTGCATCGGTCAGCAATGTTCTGTTGCCGTGCATTTTGCCGTGGTTAACGCCGCTGTCTACGTCACTCCAGCTATTATAAGAAGCCATAACAGTTTGCGCACCTGCGGAGAGTGCGCCGTAATAGCCCTGTCCATGCAGATTAATCATTTCCGCCATGCTGGCTCTGGTTTCGCCTTGGTCTTTCCCTTGGTCCGTACCGCCATCACCAATGAAATGTTTGGCTGTCGCCACGACGTTGTTATCCCGATCAAATTTCCCTTGTAGACCGTTTACATAGGCGCTTGCATAGGCCTTCACCAGCGCGCTATCTTCAGAAAAACTTTCGTAGCTGCGCCCCCAGCGATCATCTCGCACCACGGCCAGCGTTGGCGCGAAAACCCAGCTAATCCCGGTCGCCCGCACAGCCTTGCCAACTGCCACGCCAACCTGCCCAACGAGTTTAGGGTTATGCGCTGCACCCAGACCAATATTGTGTGGAAATAGTGTTGCCCCATAGACATTGCTATTACCGTGAATCGCATCAATCCCCCAGATAACGGGCACTCTGATGGCCATATCGGTTGCCATTGATGCCTCGTAATATTGCTCCGCCAACGCAAGCCATTCACTAGGTGTTGCGTATTTGTTACCCGCCGGCCAACTACCGCCGCCATTGAGCACGGAACCAATGTAGTACTGAGTGACATCGGCAGGCTTCGCAGTCTTGATTTCAGGCTGCGTCATCTGGCCGATTTTTTGCGCCAATGACATACCAGAAACAATACTGGCAACCCGAGCTTCAAGCGCTGGGGCTTTGCCAATTGCGCTGACAATATGCGGCCAATCTTTAAGCGGTACCTGTGCGGCGCTCGCGGGCAGTACATACAAAACTATTAAGGCGATTAGCCATTGAGCCCGTTGGTATTTTTTAGACATGTCGAAATTTTTTAATCCGGAATTGTAAAATTGGGGACGTACCCACTTTTACAAATAATGAGTCGAAGTTATTATTTTGTCAATCGAAAACAATTTTTAATCGCTTAAGAAATTGCTACAAGTTGTGGCGGGATGCTTATCTACAACATGAAGATCCCGCATGCAGTGAGGTCGCTCGGGCACCCGATATTTATAATGTCCACGCCACTCAGGGCTTTATCGCCTGGTAAACGCGCACATAATCAATCTGCATTGCGACTGGGAAAATACCATCGTCGACTTCACCGCCAAGATCACCACCGATCGCAACATTGAGCAACAGATACTGCGGTCGATTGAAAGGCCACGCGCGTGAATCCACGTTGAGGCGCGGATAATTTAAATGCGCAAATCCATCCACCCCGAAGGTCACTGCATCCGCAGTCCAATGCATTTGATAGCGATGAAACTCACTGCAGGCATCAGTAATGCGGGTGGCTCCAAATACAACTTGGCTTCCATGTCCGGCCAGGGTGTGAATGGCGCTAGAGATTCGGGCAGGATCGCTACCTACATGCTCCATGATATCGAGCTCGCCATTGTCGGGCCATTTATCTTTATTACCCAAAGTCCATATCGCTGGCCAAGTACCTTTGCCGCAAGGCATCTTGGCACGCACCTCAAAAAAACCGTATGTCCATTCAGCCCTACCTTGCGTAGTAAGTCGCGCCGAGGTGTAGCGTTGGCCGCCCCAGTCGCCCTCCCCAGACATTTTCTCCTTGCGGGCAGTAATCAGCAGGAAACCGTCTTTGACAACAGCGTTTTCGGCACGTTGGGCAGAGTAATACTGCAGCTCATGGTTATGCCAGCCAACTTTGTTCCGATCCGTGTTGTAACTCCATTTGCGGACATCCGGCACACCGTTGGCCTCAAACTCATCTGCCCAAACCAACTTGTAGTTGACGGGCACGGCAAACGGCTCGGCATGCACGCCGATGGAGGCTCCGCACAAACCAACCAAGCTAACCAAAGCTGCCGCTGACCATATTCGGCGGGTCTCGACATCACTAAAAAAATACTGAGTTTTTATATTGCCAAAGAGCATATGTCCTCCTATCAAATTATTCGACAACCTGCTGCATCGAACGTTAATACCTTAGCTACATCAGGCATTAGTCCGACTGATTTTCCCGCCACTAGGTGATCGTGCCCCGCGCCCACCTTGGCATGTAGCAACTCGGCTAAACCATCCACGGACAAATACAGAATTGATGAATCGCCCAGATGCTCGGCCATCACTACAGATGCCGCAATACCCTGCCCTATAGCGCCAACCCCTAGGTGATCAGGGCGTATTGCTATGCACGCTGCAGCTGGTCGCACATTCGGCTGTATGTCCCGCGTCAACGCATTCCACAATGCTTGGTGCCGCTCGCTTGCGCCATCTGCGGGTTGGTTGATCAGGTTGATGCGTGGTGCACCAAGAAAACACGCGACGAATATATTTGCGGGAAAATTATAAAGATCAAGCGGCGTGCCTATCTGCTCAATACGGCCCTCATTAAATACCGCGATTCGCGTACCCATTGTCATCGCCTCAATATGGTCATGGGTAACGTAAATCATCGTAGTGCGCAGCTCTTTGTGAAGACGTGAAAGCTCGACACGCATACTTACTCGAAGTGATGCGTCGAGATTTGACAGCGGTTCGTCGAACAAAAACAATTTTGGCTCGCGCACGATCGCTCGACCAATCGCTACACGTTGCCGTTGACCACCCGACAATTCTTTGGGGTAACGGCCCAGCAGCTCGGTGATGCGCAGCACCTCTGCCGCACGTCGCACTTGCTCGTTACGCTGAAGACGGGGCAACCCTGCCATGCGTAGCGAAAAACCCATGTTCTCGGCCACCGTCATATGGGGATAAAGCGCATAGCTTTGGAAGACCATGGCCGCACCGCGATCTGCCGGAGGTACGTCATTGGCACGTTTACCCGCAATGCACAACTCGCCTTCGGTAATATTCTCAAGTCCCGCGATCATGCGCAGCATCGTCGACTTGCCGCAGCCGGATGGTCCAACAAAGACGAGGAATTCACCGTCATGGACATCCAGATCAACCCCGGCGATCACCTCGATAGAACCATAGCGCTTTCGGATACCCCGCAGGCTCAATTGGATTGCTGGCGTTTTTGAACGCGACGAAGTTGTTGGTTCGGCCAAACTCATTTCAATCTCCCGCCATGCCTAATTGAGCCGCTCGACAATCTGCCAGAAAACAGCGATACCAGATTGCGCTGTCCTTCAATGTTCTGCCCAAGGTGGCGTAATCGACATGCACAATACCGAAGCGCTTTGTATAGCCGCTGGACCATTCAAAATTATCCATCAAACTCCAGGCCATATAACCAGCCAGCGGCACCCCTTGCGCCAAGGCTGCACCCGCAGCGGCGATGTGCGTACGTATGTAATCGGTGCGTTCGGCATCGTGGACTTTGCCATCGACCAGCAGGTCTTTGAACGCGCCGCCATTTTCGGTAATCAATACCGGCGGCAATTCGTATTCATGATGAAGACGTACAAGCAAATCAGTCAAACCTTGGGGATAGATTTCCCAACCCATATCGTTAACCGGTAAGCCAAGCGCTTTGGCATCAAACGGTTCACTGGCACTAGATACATGACGGGTGTAATAATTGACACCAAGATAATCCATCGGCGTTTGAATGTGCGCCATATCGCCCGCCTCAATGATTGGTGCGTCCGATCCAAGCTCATTAAGCACTTCTTGAGGATAGGTGCCTCTGAATAACGGATCGGTATACCAACGCCTCGTTTTTGCGTCATCAATGTGCGCCTTGGCGACATCCGCCGGCGATTCAGTTGCGGGCATTGTAGAAGCGAGATTAAGCACTATACCGAGCTTGGCGTGACAGCCATCAGCGCGTAAAGCCTCCAGCGCGAGGCCATGACTGAGCAAAAGATGATGGGCGACCTGTATTGCCGTTTTGCGATTTTTTAGCCCCGGCGCAAATGTACCGGTTTCATGCCCGAGTTCGGCGATAACCCAAGGCTCGTTATGGGTTGTAATGGCAGCGAGCCGATCACCCAAGCGCTGCTGTATAACTATTGCATAATCAACAAAATGATGCACCGTATCACGCGCCGCCCAACCGCCAACATCCTGCAAAGCTTGCGGCAAATCCCAGTGGTTCAGTGTGAGATAAGGTTGTACGCCGCGCGTAAGCAAGCCATCAACCAGACGATCATAAAATCCCAGTCCCTTCTCGTTCCACGCGCCGAAACCGCGTGCCTGTACGCGTGGCCAAGAGACTGAAAATCGGTAAGCATTGACACCCAATGAGGCGATTAAGTCGAGATCACTTTCCAAACGATGAATGTGGCCGCAAGCCACATCGCCATTGCTTTTATCAGCAATCGCACCAGGCACCCGACAGAATCGATCCCAGATAGATTCGCCTTTGCCATCCTCAAATGCAGCACCCTCAATTTGGAAAGAACTCGTTGCCACCCCCCAAACAAAATCAGCAGGGAAATGGCGGTGTAGGTTTTTATAGTCTGTCATAGTTTTTCAAGGCCAGCGGTCATTTCACCGCGCCTGTAGTGAGACCTGCAATGAGCTGGCGGGAGGAGACAACAAATAAAATCATCAATGGAATGGTGGCAATTGCGGCGCCTGCCATTAGCGCACCCCACTCTGTATTGGTGGTGCTTTGCATGCTGCGCAAGGCTAACGGCAAGGTATAGTTTTCAACGCTCCGCATGACAATCAATGGCCCGATGAAATTATTCCAAGAGGCAATAAAGGTGATCAATCCTAGCGTGCCGAGCGCAGGCCTTAGTAATGGCAAGACAATGAGCCAATAGATTGCGAACTCCCCGCAGCCGTCCATACGAGCGGCCTCGATCAGGTCCCTGGGCACTGCTGTTAACGCAAACTGCCGCATCAAGAAAATGCCGAATGCGCTCGCTGCACCGGGAATATAAAGTGCACGGTGCTGATCAATCCAGCCCAGCACGTCCATAATCATGAAAGTCGGGATCATGTTCATAAACGAAGGTAGCAGCATCGTCGCCATCACCAGTGCAAACAGAGAACGCTTGAAGCGAAACTCGAATAGTGCAAAGGCGTAACCAGCCATTGAGCAAAACAGCAAAGTAAGCAATGTAGAGGCAAGGGCGACGTAAATGCTCCAGCCCAAGTTATGCCATAACGGCAGACGCTCAGTAAGCTTGGTTAAATTGTCAACGAGATGATCACCGAACCAAAGCGGTGGCGGCAGGTTGAATATTTCTGTGCGTGAATGCGTGGCAAACACAAACATGAAGTAAAACGGCGTAAGCATTATCAGCGCGCCAACGGCAACGATGAGGTAGGCGGGCCACGACGTTACGAGCACAGCACTGCGCAAATCGCCTTTCATACTGATCCCTTGCGCGGGCGGAATGCGCGATTGGTGAGCCACGTCATGAGTGCCACAATAATAAACAGCAGCCATGACATGGCACTGGCACCACCGAAGTCATTAAAATCAAACGCCATACGATAGAGATAAATGGCCGACGTCATGCCTGCCTGGTCGGGGCCGCCGCGCCCCTTGTCTGTAAGGATGAAGGGCTCTTCGAAAAGCTGTAGCCCGCCAATCACACTGAGCGTAACGCCAAAGAAAATCATAGGCCTAAGGCTGGGGAGGGTGATGCACCAAAATTGTTGCCAACGCCCTGCCCCATCCATTTCAGCGGCTTCGTAGATGTCTTTTGGAATGGTCTGCAATGCGGCCAAGTAGAGCACCACATTGAAACCGAGGTAGCGCCAGAACACAATAAATGCAATGGTGGGTTTCACGTACAAAGGCTTGCCCAGCCAGTCTATATTTTCGGTACCGGTGAGCGCATGCAATACGGCATTAATCAGGCCATAGTCCGTAGAAAAAAGTGAACTGAACAGAATTGTGATGGCTACCGTTGAGGTAATAAATGGTAAAAAATAAATGCCTGCAATGCTGTCACGTACCCGAAGCCGTTTGAACGATAGGTGAATAAACACGGCAAGCGGTATCCCCACTAAATGCTGCGGCAAGCCTGAGGCCAGCGCCAGCCACGCTGTGTTGCCCAAGGCTTTCCAAAACCACTCATCTTGGAGCGCGAAGGTAAAGTTCGCGAGGCCAACATACTCCATAGCTTGTAATCCACCTGTTGGCTCCCATGACTGGAATGCAAGATAGAGCGAGAACAACAATGGAAACACGCCGAACACCGCGAACAACCCAAGGAACGGACTAATGAGAACGTACGGGGCCCAGCGAGGCGAGATTCGGAATATGGCTGGTAATCGCATGTTTATAAATGTTTCATTCTCAAATTCAGTTTTATCGGCTTGGATCAGCGGTGTGAACGGCGTTCAAGCAAGCGGTGCGCATCGGCGAGCGCACGACCGATATCTTTGTCGTTATCAAGAACATTATCGAGTTCGTTATTAATTACTTCCTCGGCAAAGCTATCTTGCTTATGTACTTGTGTAGCCGTGATTTGATGCGCTGCCTCGCGCCACAGCAACCGGGCGCGTTGTCCCCCTAAAAAGGGCAATGGCTCTTCGAGAAACGGGTCGTTATGCGTCTCAAGTAATGCCGGGAAAGCATCCTGAGATTTGAACGCGGCGAACTGCCGCTCTCTATTCAGCGTGAGCAGTTGGATGAAATCCCAAGCTAGTGCTTTGTTTGCAGCGGCGGCCTGTCTTGGAATGGCGTAAAAGGTACCCCCAAAACTGACAAAGTTGCTCTCCGGGAGTTGAGCGGCACGCCAAAGCCCTTTCGTATCGGGCGCCACCCACGTAGAAAGTTGCCCGGCCATCCATGCACCGGACAGCTCGGTGAATAATTTGCCGCGTTTAAAAGCCTCGGCCCACTCGTTTGACCACGCGTTAACTTTTGCATCGAGCTTATTGCGCCGCACTTTCTGCGACAATTTAAATGCGCGTTGGAAGCGCGGTGCAGTTACCAATACACGTGACTCTTGATCAAAGTAGAGGCCTTCACCCGGCCCAATACCGCTTCGAATGACAACATCTTTAATTGCACGGATATTTGAAACCAAATATGCGCCGGTGGCAGCTTTAATCTTAACGCCTACATCAACATAGGCATCCCATGAGCCGGCCAAATCGCTTGCAGTGAGGCCTGCTTTAGCCAGCAGGTCAGCTCGGTAGAGCATGGTGCCGGGCCCGATATCGGTTGGCATCGCCACGACCGCGCCCCGACGGTTGGTGGCCTGTTCATATGCGTAGGCGACACAGCGGCTGCGGTATTGGTCAATACGATATGGCTCTCGCAACAAGTCTTCTAGCCCGCCACCTTGCGCAAAGCGGCCAAGATAACTGCTCTCGAGCGCCATCACATCAGGTAGATAGACTGACGTTGAAAGTGCAGTCGTCATCGCAGTGTGGTGATCCGCATACTGGCGGCTAACAACTTCGATATAAACATTGGGATGTAGCTGTTGCCATTGCTGAATAGCGGCCTTGATGATGGCGTCAACATTTGGAAATGCCGCCACAGTCAGCTTGCGAGGTTTAATGGACGAACTAGCTAAAACGGGCATGGTTGACATCAGCCCCATTGCCAGCAGTGCGCGACGTGTCAGCATTAGCGTGCCAACCGCTGCAGGATCAATGAAACGATGATCATCGCGACAAACTAGCCTGACATTGCTTGGCAATAAATTCTGCCTGCGTCGGCATCGCGTTGACGCATTTGGCAATGACTTGTTCAACATTACCTAGGAAAGCAGCGACTTCTTCCTCTGGCCGCAAATCTGCAAGCGGGTGGTAACCGCGCGGCGAAATGCCCTGCCCAATCATGACCTGCAACCAGCTAGGGACCGCGAACAACTCCTCGCCATCGCGGTAGATGCGCCCATTGCTGCTAAAAAGCTCGATTTTGCGCTTTAGCGATTCGGGGATGCTCATGTTGCGACAGTATCGCCAAAAATCAGAATCCTCACGCGCGGTGACTTTGTAGTGAAGCACGAGAAAATCGCGAATACGTTCATACTCCCAATTGGTCATCGCGTTGTATTCAGCAATATCCGCAGCATCAAAGCCGGCCCGCGGGAAAAAATTAATGATGCGCGAAATTGCGGTGTGGATTAGATGAATGCTGGTTGATTCTAGCGGCTCGAGGAAACCACTCGATAGCCCCACCGCAACACAATTTCGATTCCAGAATTGTTTGCGCCTGCCAGTAACAAATTTGAGAGGACGCGGATCAGCGAGCGGCATACCATCCAAATTCTTTAACAAAATGGTCGTAGCCTCATCTTGGCTCATAAAGTTGCTGCAATAAATATGACCGTTGCCTGTTCGGTGTTGCAGAGGAATTCGCCACTGCCAGCCTGAGGTGTGCGCTGTCGAGCGGGTCATCGGCAGAAGCGGGCCCGATGATTCACAAGGCACGGCAACGGCACGATCGCATGGCAACCAATGTGACCAATCTTCGTAACCTGACTTTAGTGTTTCCTCAATCAGCAACCCACGCATTCCGGAGCAATCAATGAAAAAATCGCCACTAACCCGTTCACCGTTTTCCATGATGACAGCATCAATGAATCCGTCAGGTTCAGATTGAATTACCTGCTTTATTTTGCCTTCAGTTCGTTTTACACCTAGCTTTTCGGCGAAGGTTCGCAAAAAGCGTGCGTACAGACTCGCATCAAAATGAAATGCGTGGACGATATCGCCTAATGGCGAGCCTGCCATACCTTTGTGCGCACGCATGAACTTTGCATGGCGAGGCGCGGCGGTGTTAATCGAGTAGGCTTCCAACGGGCTCGATCGGCCAAGCTTGGCCATGCGCAGCCAGAAATGGTGCAGTGGTAATGCATCGGTGGGTTGCCCAACGCTGCCAAAGCCGTGGATGTATCGATCACCTAGCGCGCCCCAATTAACGAATTCGATGCCCAGCTTGAACGTGCCTTGAGTTGCCTGTAGAAACTCATCTTCGTCAATTCCCAACGCGCGGTTAAATTCGGAGATGTGTGGAATAGTTGCTTCGCCCACGCCAATGGTGCCGATCTCGTCGGATTCAATCACACGGATACTGAACGCGCCGCCAAGCAGTTTTGAAAGTGCTGCCGCTGTCATCCAACCAGCAGTACCGCCGCCGACCACGACGATATTGCGCACAAGAGTTTGAACCATCATTTAGCCATATCTCGCCGGTTAGCAATCGTCAGTGATACAAGGCCACTACCAACAATTGGGGATCGGCAGTGCCTTGTTCAGTGCAATACTACGCTTAGAATTTATAATTTAATCCAAGCAGCGATTGACGGCCAAAATAATAAGTGTAGTTCGGCAGCAATACTGTTTTATCAGGTGCGTTGTCGCCCGGCGTGACACGGTTTGTTGTCGTTTTATCCAGTACATTATTGACTTGGAATAAAATTGAAAGGCCTTTAAACATACCCTCTTCAAACGCATAGCCCAACTGTAAATCCATCACCTTGTCGGCATCCTGTTGACGCGTTGTGCTATTGAAGAAAATGTCGCGCGTGGTTGCTGTAAACGGCGAACGATAGCGCTGGCTTACCCGAGCAGAGATCCCGTTTGCTTCATAGTAAGCCGTAACGCTGTTTGCGCGACCAGACAAACCGTTGAGCGAGACATTGCCGTTATCTTTTTCTTTGATAGAGCTGCTCAGTTTGGAAACGCTTGCGACAATACCAAAGCCGTCCAATATTGGATGGATCAAGTTTGCCTCCAATGCTGCCGATAGCTCGTATCCTTCGACCTTGCCACCGGAGCCATTGAGCGGCTGAACGACTGGGCCAAAACGCAATGGCGTAACACCTGGCGGGGCAATGGCGGGGAAGCCCGAATTATCTCGTGAGCTTTCGCCGTTAAAGATGTAGTTCAATAAGTTTTTGCGGAATGCCGCAACCGAAATGTAACTACGTTTACCAAAATATTTTTCAATTGAGAGATCACCAGATGTTGCGCGCCATGGTTCGAGCTCCGGATTACCCGAATACGCGGTTGTCCACTTGCCAACGTTTGGTCCGGCTAGATCCCCAACCACGGTGGGCGTGCTCGTACCGGCGCGCAAATCAACAATATTGGGGCGTGCAATTGTCTTTGCCCAACCGAGACGCGCAATCCAGTTATTGCTTAGATCCGCCACCAGATTCAAGCTTGGCAAATAGTCGGTATAGCTAGCCCCACCAGTACGCTTGAACAATTGGGTAATGTCTGGGTTGGCATTGTTGCCCCGATACTCAAAGCCATCCGCATTTTGCTTCGTCTTCACAGCTTGCAAACCTAAATTTCCGCGGAGCGGAATTCCGGCGAGATCGGTATCAATATCAAGCTTGGTGTAGTACGTTGTGACCTTCTCATGCACACTTGAATTGTTATCGACCTGCTGCGCAAACAGTGTTTGCTGAGTCAGCGCGCCACTACTCACGAGCGCCGGGACATCAATACGGATAATTCCGGGGATGCCTGCCCATGAAAAATCAAATGGGTTGCCGATCGCCCCCGCAGGAACATCGCGAATGTAATTGCCGTTGCTATCCTTCCGCAGTAGTAGCCGTGATTCGTTTTTGGCGACGTCTTTATCACGCGCTGTGTAATTCACACCAAACGTTGCGCTGGCAAAAACCTTGCTTAAATATGCGTCATCAATGGTGCGTTTTGCCGAAAGACGAATAGATTTTATTTCATCCTTTATGTGTGGCGTGCGAACGGCACCGGTATAGGCGTCCTGATCACCCACAAAATTAAATGCAGGTTGATCACCGAGTTTGACAATCGACGGATTCGAGAGGAAGTTGCTTTGCAATGGCGTGTAAGTCTGACGACCGCCATCGATTGGCACGTTCCACTTGAACGCGCCATAGAGCCACTGCTGATTCGCATTGTTAAACGGTGCGCCATAGACTTCGCTATAGGTTTCATCGCGCGTATCGCGGGAGAAACTCAAGTCGGCAACCGCGCGCCATTTATCGTCAAGTTTTACCGATGTATTCCATCCGAGGGCGGCAATGTTATCTTTGCGCTTGGTATCAAAGTTACCCGTGGTGACTGCGAGCTGATCTGCGGTGGCGCTTGTTGTGTATGTATTCAAACCACCTTGAGTCGTAACCACATTTGACAGATTGGGTGTCAAGTTGCCCCAGTTGCCAAACATGCTGGTGAGGAACTTTCCGCCCACCTCATGCGTATCAAATTTGGAATAATACAAGTCTAGCTGACTATGTAGGTCCGCATTGGGCTTGTACTCGAGCGCTAACACCAAACCGTCGCGGGTGTTCTTTTTTGACGACGATGTTGCAGTCCAAAACATCGGCAGCAGCGATTGGCCAGTTGCACCGCCGGGCGTGATCGGAAATTTGGAGGGCACGTTGCCACTGATTGGCAGGCCATATGGTGTGAAGTCGCCGTACTGAACAAGCTCGGTCAATTTCACTTGGCTCGATACATCTAGCCTTGCAAATCCCGCCGCAACACCGATCGTGTTGTTGGCAAATTGATCGACGTACGAAAAGCTAATGCGCGAGCCGGTCGGGTTCGCCACGCCTGGGACGAGATTGCCGTTTGAATTGCGTTCGCCTCGTATATTCACCACGAAGGTGCGGCCGCGAACATCTAGTGGATTCAATGTACGGATATCAACGGTACCAGACAACCCTTGGCCGATCAGCGCAGCATCCGGCGTTTTATAGACGACTGCAGAGCCGACAAGTTCAGAGGGAAATTGGTCGTACTCGACAGCGCGGCTATCGTTGGAACTAACGACTTCGCGCCCGTTCAGCAACGCGCCCGCAAAAGCCGGTGAAAGTCCACGGATTGAAATCACATTGACGCGGCCGTCTGGGCCGCGCTGTCCGGTTAGGCCGGGCAACCGTGCCAACGACTCGGCGATACTGGTGTCGGGCAATTTGCCAATGTCCTCGGCGGAAACTGCTTCAATAATAGAGTCTGAATTACGTTTAGCGGCGACCGATGTCTCAATAGATCGCCGGAGGCCGGTAACTACAACGGCGTCTAACGTCTGAGGGGCAGCTTTTGCGGCCTCTTTTTTAGCGGCTTCTTTTTTTTCTGCTTCCTTTTTATCGGCCTCTCGTTTAGCAGCTTCATCCTTTGCACTATCTTTGCTGGCGTCTGCATTTGTACCGGGCTTGACATCACTAACGGTTTGCTGCGAATAGACATTGCTCGCTGTGAAGAGCAGCGCAGAACAAGCAGCCGCAATGGGTGTAAGTCTCAATATTGGATGCCGTTTGCTGTTTTTTGGCCAGCCGTTCTTGGTGAACTTATTCATTTCTACTCCTCCAGAGTTATTTGATTTTGACGTTATGTTGTGCGGTTAGTGTGATGCCGCTTATCTGTTTTGGATTTAAATTGGGAACGTACCCAATTTAAGCGTTAATGTTGCGACGATAATATTAATTTGTCAACAAGAAACTTTTTTGCGGCTTGAACAAGGACTTAAACAAGCTTGTCAGCAGTTCGATAACAGCGCCGCCTCACAAAAATTGCTTTGTCAAAACGGTTCTGTTTTTCCATTTGTGCATCTGAATTAGCGCACGATTTCGATGCCCCCCAGACCGGGGCAGATTTAGGGTGCAACGGCCTAAGGCCATTGCACCTACGAACTGGTCGGCTGAGACGCTCGGTCCAGTAGAATTATTGCTTGGTTGGCCGTTGCCGAGAAAGGCTGAAGCACTGAAAAAGCGAAGGCTGCGCTGGCGCAGTTTATGGAGAAGGGACAATATCCTAAGCCTTGAGATTTTTAGACAGCAATTGGCTCAAACGCTAGGGCTTGCGGCGGGTTTGTGGCATTTGTAGGGTGCAATAGCCAACGGGCATTGCACCATGCAGCGTAAAACATTCGGAGCAATGCCCGTTGGTTATTGCACCCTACGAGTTCTAGACAATAAGCTTTTTCAAATCAACGCTAAATGCGTCGTCGATAAACGCAACAGTATTCGGCTGCCCATCCAATGAGGCACGGACATGTTGAGTCGTAAAAATGCCAGATCGCGATTTCCATTTTGCTTCGCTTCGATCAACTACTTTAATCCATTTTACTAATGCTATATATTCGCAAAGTTCGTTCGAATCAATATTGTCGGCCATACCTTTACAACTCAATCCATGGCTTAACAGTGCCTTACCGTTTAATACAACATCGCGAATAGGCTTAGCTTGAGAAGTAAGCAAACCAACGCCTACGAAGCCATGGCCTTTAAGGTACGCTGCGATGACATCACCTTCGTTGAAGCCGAGCATTGCATCACGCCAACGAATTCCCTGTCCAGCAGAAATAAAACCAAATTTTTGATAATCATCCCAACTTCGGTGTGGTCCTTCGCCAGTGTTGTAATTATAAAGTCCGCAACGATAATCGAATCCGGTGAGTAATTTGTGCATACTGTTATGAGGGCGGAAATTATCCGCATAGTGACCTGAAGAGATATTGGTTAGCTGACGTCCAAGCCTCCATAAAAGCGTTTTTTCTACTAAGAGTGCATCATGTTCTGTCAAATTTCTTGCAACAACACGCACCACAGGTTCGAGCCCCTCCTTTCGAATTGCAGTAATGCGACGCGACTTCTCAGAATCTGAGGCTGGAAGTGGCTCGCCAAAAAGGACACCATGGATTAGTATTTTCATAACCATGGAGAAACACAATGCAGGCAATTCCGAAACGCGCAGTGACCGCCGAATTCAGAGCGGAGGCGGTTAAGCTGGTCATCGAACAAGGACTT
>JBBRAM010000002.1:0-241353 GCA_038206765.1 Burkholderiales bacterium
CTTCGGAAGGTTAAAAACAGAACTGTTTTACCCTCGTAGCTGGCAGAATACAACGGTTGAGCAATTCATTCAGATCGTTGATACCTATATCCACTGGTATAACGAAAAGCGCATTAAGATATCCCTTGGCTCACTCAGTCCACTCGAATACCGAGAGAGCCTCACATTAACGACTTAAACCAGTCCAAGTTTTACGCCGCACCCCCGGTGGGTCAATTTTAAGTGAAAATCAACACATAACCTACCGTTACGCTGATTATGCGCAAACCCGTCAACACGGTGGGTATTTATTTTTGCATTCAATATCGTTGATAAAACAACAAAAACCTAGTGCTGGAGCGGTTTTCCAAGCTATTTCATCCCGAAACGCCCGCCAATAGGCGAGTTTGATTGTGCGATTTTAGGTAAATATGATGCCTCAATTCAGACTGTTTTATCGCTAATGCCCATAAAAAACGGCCTCATCACAATTGTGAGGCCGTTTCGTTTGTTTGCTAATTTGTTTCTAAATGCAAAACACTTAGTTAAAAATGCGATGTTACAACCGCCAAAGCGTCAGCCCCATCTTCGCTACCGCATCACGGTCTAGCGCGGATTTCACATCAATCACGACGCCGCCTTTTTTCACTTTTGAAAGCAACTGTTCCAATGGCTGTTTCAAATAATCTTTGTGCGAAACCGCAAGCACTACAGCATCAGCAATCGGCAAATCATCCCACGCGGTCAACGGTGTTTGATAATGCTCAATTGCCTCATGCGAATCGGCGTGCGGATCGTGGACAACGACTGTTTGGCCGTAGGATTTTAATTCGTTGATGATGTCGATCACCTTGCTATTGCGCAGATCGGGGCAATCTTCTTTGAAGGTCATGCCGAGGATATTGACCGTGCCGTGATTCAATTTTCCAAATGCCCGCACCATGGTTTTGATCGTCTGCTCGGCAACATAAGCACCCATGCTGTCATTGATGCGACGGCCAGATAAAATCACTTCCGGATGATGGCCAAATTTTTCCGCTTGGTAGGTGAGGTAGTAAGGATCAACGCCGATGCAATGTCCGCCGACCAAGCCGGGTTTGAATTTCAAGAAATTCCACTTAGTGCCTGCCGCATCGAGCACTTCTTTGGTATCAAGCCCCATGCGATTAAAGATCACGGCCAGCTCATTCATCAGCGCGATATTCAAGTCACGCTGTGTGTTTTCAATGACCTTCGCTGCTTCAGCCACGCGAATACTGGAGGCGCGGTAAACACCCGCGGTGACAACAGAGCCGTATAGTTCTGCAACGGCATCCAAGGTTTCTGGCGTATCACCCGAAACCACTTTGGTGATTTTGGTGATGGTGTGTTCTTTATCGCCCGGGTTAATCCGCTCGGGAGAATAGCCGATAAAGAAGCCTTCTTTCCAGCGCATGCCGGATGCTTTTTCGAGCTCCGGAATACAGACTTCTTCAGTCGCGCCAGGGTAAACGGTGGATTCATAAATCACAATCGCGCCGCGTTTGAGATGCGGGCCAATGGCGCGGCTAGCGCCAATAAGCGGGCCAAAGTCGGGCAGGCGCGCGTCGTTAACCGGTGTGGGCACAGCGACGACGATTAGGTCGGCATCTTTGAGTTTTGACACATCGTTGGTGACCAGCAAATGCGTGGACGATTTCAAATTTTCGCTTGAAACTTCGCCAGTTGGATCAAAAAATTTTAAATAATGATTTATTTTCTCGACCGATAAATCGTAACCCACCGTCGGCATTATTTTGCCGAATTCAACGGCAAGTGGTAAGCCAACATAACCCAAGCCAACAACGCCAACTGTTTTTTTCACTTTTTTCTCCCTGCAGTGCAATGAATTATTTCGTATGTTTGTAGTACGCCAAATACCATTCAACAAATTTCGCGATGCCCGTCTCAACTTCGATTTGCGGTTTGAATCCTGTTACGGCGTGTAAGCGCGATACGTCAGCCGACGTGGCTGGAACATCACCTTCTTGCATCGGCAATAAATCCATTTTCGCTTTTTTGCCCAAACAATCTTCCAGAGCATTAATGTAGCGCATCAACTGTATCGGGTTATTGTTACCGATATTAAACACACGGTACGGTGCATAGCTGGTGGCTGGGTTTGGCTTGTCGCCAACCCAAGTGCTATCGGGCACAGCGGGACGATCCACCACTCGCACAATGCCCTCAACAATGTCGTCGATGTAGGTGAAATCTCGGATCATATTGCCGTGGTTAAACACCTGAATTGGTTCGTCGGCCAAAATGGCTTTGGTGAATTTAAACAATGCCATATCTGGCCGCCCCCACGGGCCATAGACCGTGAAAAAACGCAGTCCGGTGCAGGGCAAATTAAACAAATTGGCATAGCTATGCGCCATTAACTCGTTGGCTTTTTTGGTCGCGGCATAGAGCGATAGCGGGTGATCTACGTTATCGCTTTCTGATAGTGGCATGCGCGTGTTGGCGCCGTAAACTGAGCTTGATGAGGCGAATACAAAATGCCCAACTTTCGCGTGCCGTGCGCCCTCTAAGATATTGGTAAACCCAACCAAGTTTGCATCAATGTAGGCGTGCGGATGAGTTATTGAATAACGTACGCCAGCTTGCGCGGCAAGATTCACGACAGCATCGAAACGCTCGCTGGCAAACAGCGCTTCAACGGCAGGACGATCTGTCATGTCCAGTTTTTTAAAGGTAAATTTTGCGTCGGCCGGAAATCGCTTAAGACGATTCTCTTTTAAATTGACATCGTAATAATCGTTCAGATTATCAATGCCCACCACGCTATCGCCTCGTCCGAGCAGTTTGAGAGCAAGATGATGGCCGATAAAACCCGCGACTCCGGTAATAAGTATGTGCATGGCAATGTTTTCTGAATGGGATTTAAAATGTTGCGTTGATAAAAGCTGTTCGTACGGACATCGGTACAAGTCTCAGCAAATTGGTGCGGTTTAATCAGTCGCAACGGCAAAAGTCATAAAGCTGCAAAGATATGTTTCTGTGTTTGCATTGCTGCTTGTTTCGCTATTTGTTCCTATATACGACGCAACGAGGCGGATTATGAACGATAAATCTGGTCTGTTGTCATCATGATTGAAAGGAATTTGACTTGACGATCGGCATATTTTGTTCTTTTAGCGAACAGATTTGGCAATTTCAGCGGCATTCCACGGGCGTTTTATATCCTGACCCTGGCTGAATGCCAATTAGGCCCTACGCAGCCAAGCGGTCGGCCAAGCGCAGAAATGGTTAGACGTGCTCAGACATGCCCCAGACATTGCTGAGTGCCTCCTACTCAAGCGCCTGCTGCATTTCGCGCAGATGACGGCTCAGCTTTTATGAGATTGTGTTTGCTCGCGTAAGCAAACAATTCCAGTCGGCTGGATAAATCCAGCTTTTCGTATATCGACGTCAAGTGATTCCGCAAGGTGTGCTCGCTGATGTGCAGCCGTTCTGAAATGATTCGGCTGTTCGCCGCAGCATCGCTGCCAATGGCGGACACGATCTGGCGCTCTCTGGGCGTGAGGCTGGCAATTTTGTTCTGTTCGGGATCGAGCGCTACGGCGGCTCGTTTTTGGGACAGCTCAAGAAAAATACGGCTCGTTGCCGCGCGATCCAGCCATATCTCGCCCGCCGCGACTTTTTCAATGGCTTTCAAAATAGTCGTTGCATCTTCGCCTTTTTCGACTACCCCTTTGGCACCGTTAATCACTGCGGCATCATGCAGAGAATGATCGCGCGAACCAGTGAGGGTTAGTACCTTTGCATTCGATTGCGCAATAATTTTTGGGATTGCGCTGATACCGCTCTCGCCGTTGAGATCAATGTCCATGACAATGACATCGGGCGAGGTTTTCTCTAGCAGGCGCATGGCTTCGGTTAGGGTCGTTGCTGTGCCAACCACTTCCATTCGGGGACGCTCACCCTCGATCAGTTTTTCCAATCCCCACAACACACTTCGGTGGTCATCAATCAGCATGACCTTGATCGTGGCGGCCGGGTAGTCGAGGTTCTGCATTGCCATCATCTTAAATCCAATTGAAATTAGAGCGGAATACTAACTTGAAGAACGGTAAAACCCTTCGTATTGCGGTCGACAAAAATGGCGCCCCCCAGCGACTGCACACGGGCATTGATTGAACGCGGCGTAAATTCGGGGGCGGCATCCGAGTTAATGGGCAGCTCATTGGTAATATCAAGCCGTAACTGTTGATTTTCGCAGCGCATGCCGATCACCGCGCGCTTGGCTTGGGTATGCCTGAGGACATTGCTCAGTCCTTCCGATAAAATTTGAAGAACAGCACCCGCAATGCGAGAATTGACCGGCACTTCGGACGCGCATTCTACCGCGACTTCAATGCCGTAAAACCGTCGAAAGCGATCCGCTTGTTCCCGAATAGCGACGACCAGCGAATCGCCTGTGGGCGCACTATCATCGCGTAAATTTTTGGCATAACGGCGCAAATCCTTTATGGTGCTTTCGGTCATTTCGATAAGCTCATTTATGCCTTTTGAGACCGGATTTTGGTCGCCAGCTTGTCGTTTCAAGGCATCCAATCCTAGCTTGAGGCCGATGTAGGGCTGAATTGTCGTGTCGTGAATGTCGAGCGAGATGCGATAGCGCTCGTGCTCGGCCGCCTTGAACATTAGTTCATCAATGAGTTGAATACTCTCGACAACACGGGCAATGGCCGTGACCAGCTCTTCCATGAATTCAACATCATGGTTAGTAAATGGCGTATTTTTGGGAGTCAAAAAAACTCGGCCCTCGGTGCCATCACGCTGCGCGTAGGGCACACTGAGAAATGCCTCTGTGTCAAGCAAATTGGCGAGTAGTCGGCATTTTTCGGCGACGGATGCTTCGACAACACTGTGCACATTCATACCGGAAAAAAAACGCCGCCAAGATTTTGGGTTGGGGTCCCAGCAAACGGAGAATGTGTCGGGTAAATTGAGCAAAAGGGCTGCAATATCTTCACTAATGTTGTTTGGCAAATGCAGGTGGCCCCGCGCATGGTGGGATTCGCTGTACGTCAAATACGTCGGTGGGCTCGTCGGACGCCTCACAACCAACACGCATGAATTGGCGGCAAAAAAGTGCATGATACGTTCGATGTTTTTGCTGATTGCGTTGTCCACACCAAATCGTGGATTCCATTGCGTATCGGTTTCTTGCAATAACTTGAGCCGATGCCTTTGCGAAATTTCCTGGCCGCCCCAACGCGCCAGTAAATAACCAATTGTCAGCAAATACAGAGGCAGTACCAAAGCGCTTTCAATTTCGATGCTGCGTCCGTACGTCGCTGCTAACAGGCTAACCAACACGAATAAAACGACAGAAGCCGCTGTGGCAATCAGACCCTCACGGTAACCTCGGGACAAAGAGGCAACGAGAATCGCAAATAAAAAGAAAAAGAAAAAAATACGCGCGTTTCCTTGCGTGAGCGCGAAGAGATAAGCGCACAAGAAAATATCAACCCAGTGCTCGTATTTAGGGGGCGCACTGACACGGTGTCGCATGGCCGACAGTAACGTAATCGCGCTCCAGACGTAATAAAGGCCTAGCGAAACAAACGTCAGTGTTACAAATTTGGCGGACTCAAGATGATAGAAGTTGTAGATCACAAGCCCCGCGAACGCTAGGATGCAGCGCATCACGCCAATCATGCGGGCGTCAACGGCGCCTATGGGCGCATCAGAAAGGGGCGCTTCGCTCGTGACGGGACCATTGCCTATTCCGATCATGTGTTACTTCTCCCTATTTTTATGCGTCTCGTCGAGCAGACCCAGCTGTTTTGTTCTAAATGCATGCGCCGCCGTGCTTGTACTACCTCGAATAGCTTTGTATTCGCCTCCGCCTCAATTTGATCTGGACTTAGGATGCGATGCCCATCACGTGCTACACAAGTCGTAACAATTTCGCTGCCCCGAGGCATCAAGTGGCTACATACCGAAGCCAGTTCGACTTATTTTTGGGGTTAGCTCTGAGTGTGAGAACTAGTTACAACTACTTCAACACCGTAGCTTACCTGCATCTAGTACTTTTGTACTACTGTTTCCTGAAAATCGATGCAAAAAACTACTAGAACAAAAGTCGATTTCGCCCATGGATAAAAGCTGATGAGTGCGTATATTCCTGACCTGAAGCAATTGTGTGCGGATATAAACAGTCTCGCAGAGCATATAAAAATAGAACCACAGAATCAGGCGAAAAAAGTTGCAAACAGGGGAGATCGCAACAGTGATAGTAGAAAATACGCGGGCCGATAATGCATTGGCGGAAAGAATTAACCGGGGCGAAAAGCGGCTGAATGCGGTATTTCCACTCAACTTGGGAGATGGTGCAACTGGATTGACGCGGGATGTGAGTGCTTCGGGTATCTTTTTTGAGACGGATGTTATCAATGAGCCCGGAAGCATAATTCATTTCACGCTGACCTTTGATAGTCCCGGCGGCGGAATGACCCTGAACTGTCAGGCGCAAGTGCTGCGAGTAGAGCCACAGTCATCCGGAGCTTCGGGAATCGAAATGCGCAAGCGTGTCGGGATAGCAGCAAAAATAATCGATTCAAAATTTGAAGCGCGGTCTTAGCCACAACGTTTCTGTAGAAAAAAGCAAAAATTAAAGCGTTATCAATGCAGTTCTAAAAATGTAATAAAAAAATTTGCGTCATCGGCGTGCAATCAAAAAATGTTTAAGTGTCGAACATTATTTTTAAGAACCGAACCAAAAAATCGACACGATTTAATTATTTACGACCTCAAGTGCTAAATAATTATGACTTAGCGATAACCAGTTATAGCTGACTTGCCGCACACAATGTGGTGAAGTTGAGATCACAATAGGGAGATTCACATGGTACGAATGTTCAATCAGTACTTGCCGTTGGGGACGTTGTTGTTAATATTAATGGACGCACTTTGCCTGTTTATCGCGGACATGCTGGGGGTCTTGGTGTTTCAAAATGGAACAAATGCAGGACTTATCAATTTTCTGCCGGGGCTGCTGGCCTTCGTTGTGGTGATGATTACTTTTAGCGGTAGCTTGGGCTTGTACGGTGATCACAGTGCCGACGATTTTTGGGCATTCAATGCAAAGCTCGCCATGCCTCTCCTGATCGGGATTCCGCTCGTTCATTGGATGTTTTACAGGCTACCGGATGGTGGTGTTTCAGTCGCGGCGTTGTCGGCAGCCCTGTTGATGGCATTTTCAGCGCGCTTGGCTCTATTCACCTATAGCAATGCTACTTCTGCGTTTATCAACCGTCGCGTTATGATTCTTGGTGTTGGCCCCGATGCCGCGCTGGTTAAAGAGGCGCTCGATAAATCCGCAGTCCCCGGTTTGTATGTCGTTGGCTTTTATTCGCCAGAGGCGAGCCCCACACTGTCAGGCAATCTTCCATCGAATAAAATTATTCTGCCAACTACCTCGATTTGCGAAACGGCACGTAATTTGAAGGTGAACGAAATCGTGATTGCGATGCGTGAACGTCGCGGAGGGACACTGCCATTGGCTGATTTGTTAAACTGCAAATTGAACGGCGTAAAAATTACGGATTTGTCGGCATTTTTCGAAAAATACAATAGTAAAGTCAGAATCGACTTGCTGCGTGAAAGCTGGTTTATTTTTGGCGATGGTTTCCGTCAACACAAATCGCGCATTTTCGTAAAACGCGTTTTTGATATTGCGGCCAGTGGCTCGTTACTCCTGATTAGCCTGCCCGTTATGATCATCGCGGCGATTGCCGTTAAATTAGAGAGCCGTGGCCCAATTATTTATCGTCAAGAGCGCGTCGGTCTAGGTGGTCAATCATTTGATGTGATGAAGTTTCGCAGCATGCGTGTTGATGCGGAAATTGATGGTAAGCCACAGTGGGCAACCGCAAAGGATTCACGCGTCACGCGCGTTGGCCGCTTTATGCGACTCACTAGAATCGACGAATTGCCGCAGCTCATTACTGTGCTGCGCGGCGAGATGAGCTTGGTAGGTCCGCGCCCGGAACGCCCTTTCTTCGTCAACCAGATTGCGGAAAAGGTACCATTTTATTGTGCACGCCACAGCGTTAAACCAGGGGTCACGGGCTGGGCGCAAGTTCGGCATCACTACGGCGCATCGGTGGATGATGCTTCGGATAAACTACAGTACGACCTCTACTACGTAAAAAACCACACATTGCTGTTTGATATTATGGTGTTGTTTTACTCGGTTAGAGTAGTTTTGTTGGCACAGGGCTCGCGCTAAATCTAACCGTGCTGGGCCTTGGCATGCGGTTCGACCGCTAGGCTGAGAACCCCATCTCGCATCATCACTTATTGATAAGGTTTTTTATATGTCCGTACAGCAAATTCGTGAGCTGATCGCTCAGCACGCCCGATTATCAACGAATGTCAATGAGCTGAGTGACGACGCTGATCTTTACGGCGCAGGTTTAACCTCGCTAACGACGGTGAACCTGATGCTCGCGCTTGAGGATCACTTCAACGTGGAGTTCACCGATAAAATGCTGGGTCGCAAGACCTTTGGTTCGGTTCGGCTGTTGTCAGAGGCGATACAAGAGCTCGTCACCGCTTAACGTGGTGTTTTCCCAATACCTAATATCGCGCCATCGAGCCATTGCGCCGATGCGAAAAGCACCGCATCGTACAAAAATTCGGCGCTATACTAATTTAATTGATGCCACTTCTGTGAGAATCACATGCTTAGTCCTTTACGTGTTGCCAATATCTCCCCAATCGTCGATCTTTCGTCTTTAGCAGATCGCGTGCACGGGATTGGACGAGAAGTCATTGCGCTATATGCAACTGAAGTTGATCGCGATGCCCGGTTTCCGACTGAGGCGATAGAGGCGCTAAAGTCCGAAAAATTACTGACCGCTTATGTGCCCACCGAGTTTGGCGGCATGGGCTTGGATATCACGCAGCTTTCCAAAATCTGCGAAATTTTAGGGCAATACTGCGCATCGACTGCGATGATCTTTGCGATGCATCAGATTCAGGTCGGTTGCATTGTCCACCACGCGTTAGGCGCTGATTTCTTCGCAAACTATGTCCGCGATATGGTCAAACACCAATATTTACTCGCGTCGGCAACGACTGAGCTGGGCATTGGTGGCGATGTGCGTTCCAGTATCTGCGCAGTGAAAGTTGATGGCGTCCTATTTACGCTTGACAAGCAAGCGCCGGTCATTTCATATGGCGCAATGGCCGACGCGATTTTAGTGACCTGCCGCCAGTCAGAAGCAGCTGCCAAAAGCGATCAAGTACAAGTTCTGGTGCGGCGCGAAGATTTTACGCTTACGCAACTTGCGGGTTGGGATACGCTCGGATTTCGCGGTACCTGTAGCTGTGGATTCTCATTGGTTTCCAAAGGACATGTTGAGCAAATTCTGCCCGGCCCCTATGCCGCGATTCATAGCAAAACCATGCACCCGTTTGCACACATTGTTTGGGCTTCGCTGTGGCTGGGCATTGCGAGCGATGCGTTAAGCCGCGCCAGAATCGCGGTACGTGCGGAAGCACGCAAAAACCCGGGCGTCGTGCCGATATCCGGTACCCGATTGGCTGAAGCCGACATCGTTTTATTTACGATGCGCAGCGGTTTGCAATCGGTGCTGGCCGATTATCATCGCCTACTGGACGCGAACGATCAGGATGCATTTTCGAGTTTTAACTTTGGCATTCGCGTTAACAATTTAAAAATCAGTAGTTCAAATTTAATTGTTGATATTGTCAGTCGCGCGATGTTGATTTGCGGTATTGCCGGTTATAAAAATGATTCAAAGTTAAGCTTGGGGCGCCATTTGCGCGACGCCTTCGGCGCAAGTTTGATGGTCAATAATGACCGTATTTTGGGGCAAAACGCGACAATGCAAATCGGCCAACGGGATTAATTATTATGTGTTTAGCAACTATTGATGAGGCTTATAAAACTTATAAAGATGAATTGGTTGCAGCGGGCTTATTAATTCCCTTAGGAGAGCCCGGCGTATTCGGAAGAAGCGGTACATTCGAGCACATCATCGACAAGTTTGAAGAATATGTAACACGTATGGGTGCGCACCAAAATGCCGAGGTGATGCGTTTCCCGCCGATCTTTAGCCGTTCTCACTACGAGCAAATCGATCACATCAACAATTTCCCGGATTTGATGGGATCTATCCATACTTTTATGGGTAAAGACGTCGAGCATCGAAAAATGCTGAGTATTTTCGAACGCAAAGAAAACTGGAGCAGTGAGCTTAGCCCGTCGCGACTGATGATGGTTCCTGCCGCTTGTTATCCCCTTTACCCCACCGCAACTGGCACGTTGCCAGCGAACGGGCGCACGGTTGACCTTAAGACTTTTGTCTTTAGGCACGAACCATCAGAAGACCCCGCGCGCATGCAAATTTTTCGGCAGCGCGAATTTGTCCGTCTCGGTTCGCCCGAAGAAGCGTTAGATCATCGAAATTACTGGTTGAAAGAAGGTGAGAAAATTCTTAAATCTGTTGGGCTTCATGTGACCGCCGTGGTTGCCAATGACCCATTTTTTGGTCGCGGCGGCAAAGTCATGAAAGCAACCCAAATCGAGCAAGTG
Source organism: Burkholderiales bacterium (assembly GCA_038206765.1). Lineage (GTDB taxonomy): Bacteria > Pseudomonadota > Gammaproteobacteria > Burkholderiales > Usitatibacteraceae > UKL13-2. The sequence goes on from JBBRAM010000002.1 coordinate 10,577, forward strand.
TTGAAATACGAATTAGTAGTACCGATTTGTTCAACCGAAAAACCGACGGCTGTTACCTCCTGCAATTATCACCTTGACCACTTCGGGACATCGTTCAATATTAAAACCGCAGATGGCAACGTTGCTCACACCGCTTGTATCGGTTTCGGCCTTGAACGCATCACCTTGGCGCTTCTCAAGACACATGGCTTCGATTTAAAGGCCTGGCCGCATGATGTGCGGAACACACTAGCACTTGCCTAAACCAATGCGACTGCATGCTTGTGGCATCGGTAACAGACCTGTTTAGAGCGCTTACATGAAGCCAATTATTCCGCTCGACCCCGCTATGTATCAACGCCATCCTATTCATGGCGAAAATCGTATTTGGGGCGAAACCAATTGCTACACTGATGTGGTCATAGAACTTGTACATGCCTTGGGACATGACCCTGTTGCTTGCCTGCCCTTCTCGCTGGCGATTGATTTTGAAGGCGATCAATGGACTTTTTTTAAGTTTCCAGACGCTGATTTATTGCAATTATACGGATTAGATATTCAGGAACTGGCTGTTTGGAGACCTTTGGTTGACCATATTGCGGATCTGATATCGGCTGATCGGCCGGTTCTAGTTGAGCTGGACTCTTATTTTTTACCCGATACAGCCGGAAGCGCGTACCAGTTAGCGCACGTAAAATCGACTGTGGCGATAAATGAGATCAACGTGCAAAAAAAGCATCTTGGCTATTTTCACAATCAGGGTTACTACCATCTGAATGGGAAAGACTTTGACGATGTTTTTCAGATCAACGGTTTGGTTCACGATCGCATGCTGCCACCGTACTTTGAGTACATTAAAAGGCAAGCGAAATCTGCGCCTAATCCCAATGACCAGCTTGAGCGTTCACTGGCTATTCTCAAGGCGCATCTCGCCCGCGTTCCCAAGCACAACCCGTTTGCGTTATTCAAGACAAAATTTGAGCATGATTTAGAATGGCTGATGGAAGCCAGTTTTGAAACATTTCACAGCTACTCATTTGCAACGCTCCGGCAGTACGGCGCTTGCTTTGAATTAGCGGATACCTATTTGGGCTGGCTCGTGGAGCAAGGTGTTAATGGTGTTGACGGTGCAGCTACGTCCTTTCGTGCGATCTCGCGCGACACCAAGACTTTACAATTCCAACTCGCCCGCTGCATGGCGCGTAAAAAGCCGCTCGATTTATCCCCATTGGATGAAATGGCCGTGCAATGGCAAGCCGGCATGAGCGCACTACACGCCCGCTTTGGTTAAGCTCATTGTGGCAAACCATCCTCCCGCTGACATCTGCGCTGACACTGTCGTTATCTCACTCAGGGAGGGATGGCAACTGGCCCAAGCCGCACGGGGCAAGTGCATTGATCCGAGCGATCCTGAAATGGATAATCTTGTTTGGGAGGCAATGCCGGTACTCGGCACGGTGGCGACTGTTCGACAAAAAGACATCAATATCCAAGCTAACTTTGATGCCAGCGACTGGTGGTATCGCATCAATTTTGCCGTCACGGAGCCGGGCGCGGCCAATCGTATTTGTTTACGGTTTGAGGGGCTTGCCACTATCGCACGGGTATGGTTAAACGGTGCTGAAATTTTGCGATCGAAGAACATGTTCCAGACGCATCACGTTGATGTAACCAGCGCCATTTGTGAGCAGAACGCATTGGTGATTGTTTTTTATTCTCTGGACAAGTTGCTAGCGGAAAAACGCTTGCGTCCTCGCTGGAAAACAGCGTTGGTGGAGCAGCAAAATTTACGGTGGGTCAGAACAACACTGCTCGGTCGCATGCCCGGCTGGACACCGCCTGTCTCATCGGTGGGGCCTTACGGGCCGATTTTACTGGTCTGTACGCACAAGGTCGTGTTGCGATCCATCGACCTGCAAACATGGGTAGAAGGTGGGACGGGACGCATCGACGTGCATGCCGATATAGCGATCTACGATGAAAACGCGCCCGTGACAGTCCGCTTACGTGTTGGCGAACAATTGTTTGATCTGAGCATTAGCGATGATCGTCACGATGAGCTATCGGGGCGGGAATATGGAAAAAGTCACATTGCCCAAGGCAGCTTTTCAATCGCAGATGCGCCACTATGGTGGCCACATACACATGGCACGCCGACGCTGTTGCGGTGCGCACTTGAGTGTCATGTCGGCAATGTATGTTGTGAAATCAGTTTGGGCAATATTGGTTTCAAGCAAATGGATATTGACCAAAGTAACGGTGGCGTACGAATTTCAGTGAATGGGGTGCCCGTTTTTTGCCGGGGCGCTTGCTGGACAATCATGGATGTCGTTGCCCTAAAAGCTAGTACTGACGAGCTTCTTGCGGCATTGCGTGTAGCCCAAAGTGCTGGTATCAACATGCTACGGGTGATTGGTACGATGGTCTATGAGACGGATTCATTTTATGCGCTGTGCGATGAGCTTGGCATTATGGTTTGGCAAGATTTTATGTTTGCCAATATGGATTATCCGGTTGCCGATGCGGGCTTCCGGGCACTGATTGCAAGCGAGGTTGAGCAACAAATCAATCGCTTGCAACGACACCCGTGCGTGGCTGTTTACTGCGGAGGCAGTGAAATTGCGCAACAGGCGGCGATGTTGGGGTTGCCGGAAGCGGATTGGACTAATGATTTTTTTGCCGATCAATTGCCCAAACTCTGCGCAAGCCGACATCACGGCATTCCATATTTCCCATCGTCGCCTTGGGGCGGCGCATTGCCGATTCACGTTGCAACGGGCATTTCGCACTTCTACGGCGTGGGGGCATATCGCCGGCCGCTCGCCGACGTTAAATCAGCAAATGTTCGATTCGCCGCTGAATGCTTGGGTTTTTCAAATGTGCCAGAACCCGCAACGATTGACGCGATACATGCCGGTGCTACACTCGTGCCACATAGCCCGCGCTGGAAAGCGCGTGTACCGCGCGACAACGGGGCAGGGTGGGATTTCGAAGATATTCGTGATTACTATTTGGAGCAACTGTTTCATCTAGACCCAATCAAGCTACGAAGTGAAGATGTTGATCGTTACTACGCTCTCTCACGGGTGGTGACGGGTGAGGTGATGAAGTATGTTTATGCCGAATGGCGTCGGCCCGATCGTGCTGGCGTGATCGATTGTGGTGGCGCACTTGTGTGGTTTTATCGTGATCTCTGGCCGGGTGCGGGATGGGGCATTACCGATAGCCTCGGCACGCCAAAGGCCTCGTATTGGTATTTGAAACGGGCCTGGGCAACGCGCGCCGTATTCTTTACCGATGAAGGCTTGGATGGCTTGAAAGTGCACATCGTCAATGAATCTTCAGCGCCCCTTAACGCAACCGTTGAAATCACGTTGCTGCAATCTATTCGTAGGTCAGCGCATCAGGTTTCCAGAATAAAGGTGGCCGGAAAGCCGCGCCAGAGCTTGAGTTTGCAGGTAGATGCGATATTGGGCTATTTTTCGGACGCAACCGTCGCCTATCGTTTTGGACCGCCCAAACATGATGTAGTCGGTGTACGTTTGCTGCAGCAAGATTCCGCGGCAGTCATTAGTGATGATTATTATTTTCCAACCGGACACTCACTTCCCATGCATGCGCAGGCGAACGTTACCGCGCATGCCATGTTCGTCGAAACTGGCGTAGTTCAGGTCAGCGTGAAAGCAGATGTATTTCTGCAAGCTGTAAATGTTTCCTGCAAGGGATTTCTGCCTGACGACAATTATTTTCATCTCGCGCCTGGCCACGAAAAAATGCTAGTGTTTAGGCAACTGGCCGGCCAGAAAAATGATGTGAGCGCTGTACAATTTAAAGCAATTTTCGAAGCCGTCAATTTGCTTGAGCCAATTATTATTCGCGCTGCCGACTTAATGCTCTAGTCGAGAAGAACCTGAAATTTTGACGAGTCTGTACGCTGGAAAATAAATAAAATAATTAGTACTACCCAGATTAATTTATCCCAATCAATGAGCATTTCCCGACAAGCAAGCTATTTCGCCGCAGGTTCCAATCGCCTATTTGGTTGGTATCACCATGTGCTGACCGTACCGCAACTGGACTGCGTTGCTGTTATTTGCAACCCGATCGGCCACGAATACGCGCACTGTCATCGAAGCATTCGTCACTTGGCGGATCAACTTGCCGCAAGCGGGATACCTGCGCTTCGCTTTGATTACAGCGGGACAGGCGACTCGCCCGGGTTTGATATTGATGCCAACCGGGTCGGAAATTGGCAACTAGAAATTGTCGGCGCGATTAAATTTGCTCGCGAACTAAGGGATGGAAATGCTAGTGGCCGAACTAAGGTTTGTCTGATCGGCATTCGGCTCGGTGCGAGTCTGGCTGCGCTCGCCAGCGAAAGTCATCCCGCCGATTTCCTCGTGATGTGGAATCCGTGCGTAAGTGGGCGTCGCTTTGTCCGGGAGCTTCAGGCCATTTCGTCGATGTCGACCGCCGCGAACGAGCTTTCAACTGCCATCGAGCAACCCATGCTTGAAAGCGCCGGATTTGTGTTTTCCAATGATACGATCTCGCAACTTCAAGCGATCAATTTACTTGATCTAAAATTTAATTGTGCAGGAAAAGTGCTGTTGCTTGATCGCGATGATTTGTCAGCCGATACGATCCTGCATGATCAGCTTGTAGAGTCAGGTGTTGAGGCTGAATATCGCAAAGTGCCTGGCTACGCGGGAATGGTTGCGGAACCGCAATTTACGGTTGTGCCGCAGCAAGCAATCGAAACGATAACGGGCTGGTTGTCGAGTCATTGTGCGATCCTTGGCGTTGACCAAGGCGCAAATCCGGTTGCTACCGAGGATACGTTGACGATGACTTCACCAAGCCGCGAAGCAGAGCCGCTCACCGAACAACTCTGCCACTTTGGCGCGGATCAGCATCTCTTCGGCATTCTCACAAAACCGAACAAAGCGACTGAAAAGCCGTTTATCGTTTTTTTTAACGCAGGCTGTGTTCACCATATTGGCCCTAATAGGCTTTATGTCACGTTGTGCAGACATTTGGCATCGCAGGGGTTTCCAGCTTTTCGATTTGACCTTGAATCACTGGGCGATAGCGTATTGCGCGGTGCGGGGCGCGAGAACCATCCTTATCCCGATCACGCTGTCTCGGACAGTTTGGCGGCTTTAAATGACCTTCGGCAAAGGTTTGGCGCAACCAAGTTCGTGGTGGCAGGCTTATGCTCGGGTGCCCATACCGCTTTTCATACGGCACTGCGATCCGAGGCGGGGCAGTTCGTTGATGTGATACTCATTAATCCGCTGACTTTCTATTGGGTCGAAGGGATGAGCTTAGAGACGGCACAGCATTTCTGGTCAGTCACACGCTACAAAAAGTCGGTGAACAGTGCTCATAGCTGGCGAAAATTATTTACTGGCCGAGTCGATTTGTTAACGGTGTGTAAAACGTTGGCAAAGCATGTTTTGAACAATGCGGTTTCACGTTATCACGCCATTGGCGAAAGATTTCTGGCCAACGGTGGGAAACAGCTTTCCAGAGATATACGAAAATTATTGTCGATGAAACGGCGCTTGAATCTCATTGTTTCTGCGGGCGACCCCGGTAAAGAAATTATGTTAGCTGATGCAAGAAATACCGTAACCCAATCCGAGGTAAAGGGCGATTTGGTTGTCCGATGCATTGCCGGGGGCGATCATACTTTTTCGCGGCTGGGGCCACGTACCGCCTTGGTTCAAGGTATTTGCGATTTACTGCTCAGCCGCTACGCGGATAGGCCGCCTCGCTAACGCCAACCGGCACCGATATGGGCCTGTATCAGCAGAGCCATGCCAATTGGTAAATTCGCGGTGTGAGGTTGGCAAATGGGTATCCGCAGCATTGCTCATCGGCGTATAAGATTGCCTTTTGTGTCTCGCCCGCGTGCTTGACGGACTAAGCGCATCAAAAAATGTGGCATGAGTATTTTTAACAGCACCCTCAGTGTGTGCAAATTGATATGGGCGTAGCTGAAAACACTTTTTGTGAGACGGTTCAGCGCTTTTATCTTCTCGGTTTCAGAGACGCTGTCCGCCGCTTCAAGCCATAATCTGCCCAATTGGGTTCTGCGTTTCGCCCCATAGGACTGAGCCAAATCCGGATCTGCCTGTCCAATTTTTGTGATAACTCCCAGTAATTCAAGCGCCCTCAATCCGCGTCGGCTTGGAGATGACATTTGCGCTGGTGAGATGCGGTACTCCAGCATGGGAGAGTCGATATAAGCACATAACCCTGTTCGGGAGGCGCGAATGATCCACTCCCAGTCAGTCTGCCCGCCCAAGGATTCATCAAACGGGCCAACCAGTTTGGGGGTTTGGCTCGAAAAAAGCAGCGTTGGCGGATGGATGAAATTTCCGAACACCAAGTGTTTATAGACATTACCAATATGCACGGGAAATACGGTTCCAGCCACGGTAATTTCCTGATGGCCTGCGTAAAGCGAATTCGCGCCCTCGGAAGCGCGTGTTAATGTCGAATAATATTGACGTGCATAGCGTGGCGAGATCGGACCGCTGGCGTCGAAAGACGAAAACTCTGTCGAGCAAAGAACCAGATTGTCGAAATTCTGCATTACCGCAACTTGCACCGCAATACGTTCTGGAACACAACGGTCATCCGCGTCCAACAGTGCGATAAATTCACCCCTTGCCGCGCCGCAGCCAGTGTTGCGCGCGGACGCTAAACCCGCATTGCTTTGGTGGATGACGGTGATGCGATCCCCGTACTGGGCGAGAACCGCGGCAGTCTCGTCGGTGGACCCGTCGTTGACAATGACAATCTCCGTGTGCTGATACGTCTGTCGTAATACGCTATCGACCGTCTCGCATATGGTGGATGCGGCGTTATATACTGGTATAACAACGCTTACAAGCGGTGTCTCAGTGCTGTCACTCATAATCGTGATACTCCCGTGGTGGATGCGAGTGCTTGCGAGGGCACATTATTATTCGTGCCCATATTTTTTGCACAGCGTATGAAAGTACATTCACCGCATTTTAGTCGAAGTCGAAGTCGAAGTTGAATTGCTTGTGCTTAATGTTGGTGTTTGGCGTTAGCGGCATGGGTGAAAAAAGTACTCGCCCGTACGTTAAAAATAAGCGTGTAACACTCTGAGCCGCAGCTGGAAAAAATGCGATAGAAATTTCAATAAAAACCTCACGATGAGCAAAAATAATCCCACGAACCGTATCAATGTTGAGCTGATTTCCCCGAAACTATGTTGCAGACAACAATAACCCCGCTAGCAAAAGGCGATATTGTGCCCCACTGGTGGATGCCATTGTTTGCCGTTGCCGCTCGGTCATCCATCTTTGTTTCAGAGCCTTGGATGCAACATTGGTTAAATATTTATAGTGCTGAATTCGACGGCAACTGGATACGATGGGAAAATGACGGTGAAGTTGTCGGAGGCTGTCTCATATTATTCAATGTGGTGCGCAAAGGAATTATTCCGTTACGCTCTGGATATTTTAACGCCACAGGACAGACGCGTGAAAGAACGCCCTTTTCAGAATTTAACGATCTCCTGTTTGTTGAACAGCATCGGCAAGAAATTGCTGCTGATCTTTGCCAAATTCTGGAATCATTGTCGTGGGACAGGCTATTTATTTCTGGATATGAAAGTAGCGGCGTGCTCCATGACTTGGCAAGAGTTATTCGCGGAGCTGAGATTACGCATGATTTGCAAATTGCACCTTACGTCGATATTGCGGGTTTAAAACCCCCCACTTTTGAGTCATCGCTTAGCGCCAATACACGTAGTCAAATTCGACGCAGCCAAAAACGTTACGAGGAAAAACAGGGCTTGCTGAAACTAACCCGAGCGACAAATACTGACGAGGCTCTGGATTATCTGGCGCAGCTGGCCATTTTGCACAACAAGCGGAGAGAAGCGAAGGGTGAACTTGGTTCGTTTTCAAGCCGATTGGTTTTGGCGTTTCATAAAAACCTCGTTGCAACCTTATTTGCTACCAAGGAGGTTGACCTGCTCCGGCTCAATGCGGGAGACACGACCATCGGCTACCTTTATAATTTTGTAATGCGCGGCAAGGTTTATTTTTTTCAATCTGGCTTTCGGTATGAAAGCGATCCGAAAATGAAACCCGGCTTGCTTACGCATAGCTTTGCCATACAGCAATATATCGCCGATGGGCAGTTGGAATATGACTTTCTTGCCGGTGATTCTCAATATAAGCGATCGCTAGCAAATGAAAAGCGCACCTTAATTTGGACGACGGTGTACCGAGACAAGCCTCGTATTCGGCTGTTGTTGGCTGTGCGTAGAATCTGGCATTACATTCGCGGCATTAAAAACCGGAGAGCGGAAGAGTCGGTCGCTTTAGTTGAGCAGCAATAGCGCGCCAAGTGTTGAGCTGCAGGTTGGGAAATAGCAAATTTTCTTCGTTGATCGCGTTTGAGCGTAGCCACTTCGGAGCAAAAATACCCTGAACGCGGTAGTCCCGTGATGGTCAGAAAAGTTAAAAAAGTGTATATTGAAGTATGAGTAACGTCGTTATTTCGCGCTCTTATTTAATTATTTATGGGCGCTATTGAGCGTACTGCTGAGACCATTGGCAGCACCCGTTCGTTCGCTTAATTCTGGGTTGTTACATTTGTGGGTCAAAATTGCCAGTGTTCCGCTCGGAATTTCAATGTCCTCTTTTTGTGAGAGGCAGTTGAGACGAAGAATTTTCAATGGAAGATGCAATGCAAGATGCAATTGAAGGTGGATTTACGGCTCCAGTCCCTCTTGCATCTCAACCTGGTGGAGGTTAAATTGAAAAAGTATTGGACTAAATTTGTGAGACGCCAAATTTATTTTGCAATTGGCTTTGGGGTCTCATCGGTATTTGCGCAGACTTGCCCAATACCTGGTGCCAGCAGCAATTTTGCAACGGGCAAAACAGGCGCTGGAACCGGCCTTGTTAGCACATCGCCCGCCGGCGTTTCTTGCGGTGCGCAATGTGCAGCCACTTTCGCAACCAACACCATGCTAACGCTTTCCGCCACCCCGGATCCGGGCTCGATTTTTACCGGCTGGACTGGTAACTGTGCCGGAGCAGCTAACGCGACGGTCGCGCTCTCAACTAATTCGAGCTGCACCGCAAACTTCGATCAATTTCCATGGCCAACATGGACGCCCGCAATTCCTGCGGTGCCGCCTTCTTCAACTGGAATTACCTATTATGTAGACGCGACAAATGGCAACAATATAAATAACGGTAAATCTCTGGGCGCCGCGTTTAAAACGGTTGCTAAAGCGGTGTCGCTGATCGCGGCTGGCGATACCGTCTTGATTCGCAAGGGGCTTTATCGGGAGGGGATTTTGATGATTAGTCCCCCATCCGGCACGGCCATTAAACCGATTACCTTTGGTTCGTATGGTGACGGCGAAGTTATTCTAGATGGATCCACTAAAGTCTCTGGCTGGACAAATGTCAGCGGTACAGTATGGAAAGCACCGCTGACGTTCAACCCGATCGGAATCGTCGTCAATGATGTCCCGTTGAAGCAAGTCAGACAAGGCCAGGGAGGCTCGTCCGCGCCGCAGGACGGTCTCGCTGGCGTCACTAGCGGTAGCGGCAAATGGCATAGTGGCGGCGCGGGCGGCTTTATTACCGCCGATATCGGTGCAGTCGGCGACCCGAACTTGGCTGATATTGTTGTGCCGAGTGATGATGGAGCGCAAAACCATGTGTATTTTTACCAAAAAAATTACCTGACATTTAAAGGTCTAACAATTCGTGGATCTGGCTCCAATGGTCTTTGGGGCTATGGCAGCAATATTACTGTTGAAAGTTGCAATGTTAAATTCAACGGTAAATCAGCGATTTCTTTTCAGCCACTTACTCAGCCGGGTGAGACCAATTCAGATAACGCTATTCTGACGACACACGCATATCACAATGTTTTGCTCAATTGGCCGCGCGGTAACAATGGATTTATTGAATCGGGCGGCGGCTGGGCAGGAGGTATTGCTTGGACGGGCAATTTACGGCCTCTGGCGCGTGGAAATATTGTTCACATGAACGGGGGTGAGGGCATTATTACTTATGGAACGAACGCAGGCTATCCAAGCGGCACTGCAATATTTGAGCAGAATGTTGGCTACGATAATTGGAGTGTCAATATGTATTTTGACAACCAGCCCAATAATATTGCACGTAATAACTTACTTTTTAATCATCCGCCCGACAGTAACAACTTTTTATATGTCGGCGCTTCACCTTACGATGAATATGTTAAGTACAGTGTTTGCTTGATGTTGGCGGACGAACAAAACTCGAGCGATTCAACAAACAACTACGCTAACCTAGCAAATTCGCAAGTTTATAACAATATTTTTGCAGGTTGTCGGGTGGGTATTCGAGATTATTCGGAAGGTAACGCAAACGCAGTTAAGAGTCACGGGATTAAGAACACCAAGATCGTCAATAATACAATCATCATGCCGTTCGTATCGTTTGGGATGTTTGAAACAATTGGTATCTATCTGCTCGATAACACCACGCCGAGCGGGACAAATCGAAACACCAACAGTTTTATTCAAAATAATATTGTGTACGGTTTCAATAATGATTCGTTGATTTCAACGGAAATCGCCGGGGCTCTTGGCGGCATAAATTTAGATTTCAACACCTACTTTAGCGCTTCTAATGCCGCGTTCAGACGGGGTTTCAACACCGTTACTTATTCTAACTTTGCTGGTTGGAAAACTGCCATTGCTGGTTCTGACACCAATAGCCAATTTATTGACCCTAAACTAATCGATGTTACGGCATTTCGGGCAATTGGCATAGGCGCGTACGATCCCCGTAACGCAAACTTGAAAGCGGGTTCACCAGTTATTGGCGCTGGGACAGCGCAATCATTTTTGCCGGCCATCAATTTTTTAGGCACATCCAGATCAGGGTGGAACGCCGGTGCATTTTAGCAGTCGGCGGAAAAGTCTCTACCTACGAACGCTGCAATAGCAGCAACGCTAATGATTTTGGGGGATTGGAATAGGGATGATCTGCTAATTGGCGCTTTCCTTGATCTTTTTTGATTCGCTGGCGCGACGATCAAGTTCAAGTGTGTAATAACGTGCTATCAATGCGGCGAGAACCCAGAAGTTGCCGGTTATCAGTCCGTCAAAAATTCTGCTTCCAAAAATATTGCACAGGATAAGCCCCATCACCGACAGCAAAAAAGCTTCTCCAAACAAGCGTGAATTTTCAGTTTTGTCTAGGCGCTCCACCTTACGTGCCAAACCAACGAGACCGAAAATAAGCAACAAAAGGGAGGTTATACCGACTATTCCCATTTCAGTCGTAACTAGCACATAGGCATTGTGTGCGTCATAGCCGCTATAGTCTGGCGCATAGCGGCCAATTTCACGTTTAAAGTGATTCAGCCCAAGTCCCCATGGTCGTTCGGCGATGAGCTTGCCTGCGCCCTCCCAAATAATGAATCGGCTGGCGGTACTGGTATCCAGTGTCTCCTCTCCACTGGCATCAACTTGTTCTGTCATCCCAATGCGCTCGGCAACACTGGCTGGAACCCATACTTCATAGCTCATTACTGCCATCAAGACAACGAGGCCGAACACCACGCTACGCCGAACCGTTTGAACCAAAAATTGCGCAGCCAAAATAAAATACGATTGCCGCGAGTAGGTGAAAAATGCAGCGGCAACTCCCAAAACGGCGCAAACGAGTGCAATGATTCGAAACATCGGGCGTGATTTTAGCGTCATTAACAATGCCAAAAAAAGTGGCACAAAAATCACCAAAAAGGCAGCGGCATAATTTGCGCCCCGATAATCAGTCGCAAACGGCCCGGAGGCCCGGCGAGACTCCACGTAGGTCAGCACGCCATAATCCAGCGCTTGCTTACAGGCTTGTAGTGACACAAGGAAAGTCACGAACAACACAACACCAAACAAAAAGCGAATTGTTTTGAGATCGCGCACGGCGTGGTAAAACAAGAAATAGAGCAACAGATAAAAAACGGTTGTTTTGAGAGCCGTTAAGTCGTCGGCAAATGTTGAGCTATCGTAGAATTGCCCAATAGTGAATGAAAAAATCAGGCAAGCAATGAAGAGTGTGAATTGCCATTTTAAGGGCGTCGGCATGGGCGCTGTAACTTGCGTCTGTGTAATGGGCTTTGTGCGCCAAACAAATATCAGTGCAACCAAAAACATCAAATTGATGAGATTGAGCCCTTTGACTTCAATGACGACTGGAAAGTGTCGTTGATAGGGAATGTAAATAATCATTAATGCGAGAATTGCATTAAGAATATTAGCGGCGCTCATATCGCCAGCGTTCGCAAGTTAAGACGCACACTAAAATTGACGCTATGGATCAATAATGTTGTGGGTAATGAACGTCCTAACGCCATTATCTGCGCGGCCTTGCCAGTGCCATACCGTTGGCACGACTATCGATAAAAGCACGTGCCCACATTTCGTAAGTCAGCACTAGCCAAAGCAGCTCGCTAAAATCTTGTTGGCCCGATAGATGTTTGTCAAAGCAGGTACGCACGCCGGCGACATTGAAAATGCCGCGTTCACGGAACGACTGGCTAGATAAAATATCTTGCATGAGTGGTTTGAAATCGGCACGAAACCACGCGGCTAGCGGTATTGCGAAGCCTTGCTTGCGCTTTTGTAAGCAGGCCTCAGGCAATAATTTGCCAGCAACTTGTCGTAATAAATATTTGCCCACCTTGCCGTTGTTTTTAAGTTTGAAGGGTAATCGCGCGCAAAATTCTAGCAGCACATGATCTAGCAACGGCGCGCGCGCTTCAAGCGAATTCGCCATGGTCATGCGATCCACCTTGACCAAGATATCGTCAACTAAATAGGTGTCAATATCACCCGATAAAATTTGTTCCATTTGCTCGTCAATGTCATTGCGCATGAAGTGACCGCGCACTTGTGCGTAGGGCGCTAGATTGGCGATGTCAGCCGACAAAACAGGGCTGATATCGGCTGTGTTAGTGACGGCGACGCCCGACAAATACCGTTCCGGGTAGGGTAGCGCCATGCGGTTGGCGATTCTACTAAGGCGCGTGCCCAATTTTTTCCCAGTGAGTGCGCCTGCTGCTGCTAAACCATATCGAGCCGTGCCAAGAGAGAGCCTTGCCATGCTATTGAGCTGCATGTATTTTTGGTAGCGTGAATAGCCTGCAAAAGCCTCATCACCCCCGTCTCCCGAAAGAACCATTTTCACATGCCCTGCTGCTAACTTGGAAACCAAGAATGTAGGGATCGATGATGAGTCCCCAAACGGCTCATCAAAGTACCACGCCAGTTCTTGCAGCATGCCAACAGCATCTGGTGTGACAACCAGTTCATGGTGCTCTGCACCAATGTGTTGCGCCACGCGGCGGGCATCAGGTAGTTCGTTGAATGCATCTTCGTTAAAGCCAATGGTGAACGCCTTGACAGGACTGGTCATGTGGCGCGCCATCAGCGCCGCAACGATACTTGAATCGAGTCCGCCACTTAGAAAAGCGCCGAATGGCACGTCGCTAACTAAGCGTATACGTACTGCTTCGTCGAGATGCGCCAATAACTGGTCACCGAGTTCTTGTTCGCTAGCCTCAAATTTGGGTAGAAAATGAAGCTGCCAGTAGCGTTGAATGTTGATCTTGCCACCTTCCATTACAAGATAATGTGCTGGAGGCAGCTTGAGTACGTCTTGATAAATCGATGCCGGCCCAGGTACGTAGCCCATCGAAAAGTATTCGCGGATGGCGGCCTGCGATATGGCCGGGTCAAAGCCCGGAATGGCAAACAGTGATTTCAGTTCAGAAGAAAAACCTAGGTAGCCATCTTTCGTTTGGGTGTAGTACAGCGGCTTCTTGCCCAAGCGATCCCGCGCCAATACAAAACGGTTTCGATTATGGTCAACGATGGCAATGGCAAACATACCACGTAGCTTGGAAAAGCATTCATCGCCATATTCTTCGTAGGCGTGAACAATACATTCAGTGTCGGTGTTGGTATAAAAACGATGGCCGCGTTGTTCTAGGTCACGCCGTAGCTCTTTGAAGTTATAAATTTCACCATTAAAGACAATCCAAATCGATTTATCTTCGTTATGAATTGGCTGGTGGCCGCCCGCCAAATCGATGATGCTAAGTCTGCGCATTCCGATCTGCGCGCTAGGGCTTCTGGCAGGGTCTTGATATACGCCTTGGTCATCGGGGCCACGATGCACGATCAACTGACACATTGCATTGGCAATGGCTGTATCCGGTAGCGGACGGCCATTCATAGAGACAATTCCAGCGATTCCACACACAGTTATTTCCCTTATTTTTTGTTGCAACGATTCTGGCGCTACATCTGGTGCTGCTTATAATTCTGCCATTGCATGTCGGTAGAATCAGGCGATTGTTGTCGATTTTCTAGCGTTATTTTGAGCCGTCAGTGCGTTGTCTTCGCTTTGAAATTGATAATGCAACATCAGTGTAGACGTTACGGCATCGAGCGACGCAGTATCCATAATCCGTTGCTGCGCTTGGCGCCCCATCAGTCGGAGTGACGATACGCCGACTGATACAGCTTCGGCCAGACAACTTGCGAGTTCATTGGTGCTGCCGGGTTCAAACAACCATCCGGTACTCCCCGCAATAACAAAATCTTCCGTACCACTCACGCGAGAGCCAACGACTGGAAGGCCAGTCGCCATGTACTCTAGCAACGCGTTTGACAACCCCTCACTGAGCGAAGTGAGTAAGCCAAAGTCGGCGATGGCTAAAAATAGCGCAACATCAGGTGCATGGCCAGCAAACACAACTTGTTGACCAATGCCAAGTTGCTCTGCTGAGGCCATTAATGATTCTTTAAGTAGGCCGTCACCAACCAGCAACAGTCTTACATCATCTCGCCCTTGAAACGCACTTGCCCAAGCTTGAAACAAAGATTCGTGGCCTTTCTCCGGCGAAAGCCGCCCAACAAAAACACCGACAAACTGAGCGTTGCCGCATAGTCGTTCGCGCAATAGTTGATCACGTGCTGTTGTGGTGAAACGCGCCACATCAACGCCGTTTGGCAGTAGCAGTACACGCTGAGGATCAAAGCTGGAATCGATGAGCATCTGGCGAATTCTGACACTGGTTGCCTGCAACAGTGTCGCGCGGCGGATCGCAATTTTTTTAAGTCGAGTGGCAATATTTGGCGCTGGATCCAGAATGCCGCCCATCATTTCCTGCATACCGGTCAGCTTGATAAGAACTCGCTTACCAAGCAACACCCCGACAACCGCGCAAACCGCCGCCATATTGTTTGCAATATGCGCATGGATGAACGAATAATGATGACGACGTGCGAGTAGCAGCCACGCAAGCTTGGTCAACATCACCGCACCGCCAAGCAGCTTTATCTTGGGGTAGGTAATCCGGGTAACGCTAAGTCCCTCAACAACTTCATAAGCCAGTTGCGGACCACCAGCCGCCATCGGCACAACGACCTCAATTTGCACCCCACGCGCTAGCAAGCACTTCCCAATCGACAGCACTTGGCTTTCGGCACCGCCACCGCCTTGTACAGGGAACTTGGCTTCGAGCACCATTAAAATGGATTGAGATGGGGTTTTCATGACGGCTAAGGTTGAGGCGTTGAAAGCGTATCGATATACTCGCGATGCCATAATTCCAACATCAGCAATCGAAAAATTTCAGATGAATAGTCCCAAGAGCCGCGCTCATGGCGCTCGATCAATTGTTTGATAAACGCTGGTTTGAAATAGCCCCGGTCAAGAGCACGCTGCGATAAAACAACCTCTGTGACCAATGCATGCATGCGGCCCCCTTGCCTAAGCCAGACGCTGATGGGTAAACCAAAGCCCTGTTTTTTCTTGGTCAAAATTTCGTCAGGCAAAATGCCAACCATCGCGCGTTTAAATAAATAGCGTTTCTTCAAACGGCGTACTTTAAAGTGATCGGGAAGCCTCCCCGTATAATTTACCAAGCTATGATCCAGATAGGGGAAAGCAACATCAACCCCTGCCATTTTTGCCGAGCGCACAACCTTCACCACATCCCCTTCGGCGATGGTCATTTTTAAATCGAGATACATCAACCGATGTAGCTCGCTTTTTGTGGCTGCGCGCGCAAAAATATCTCGTTGAATTTGTAGTGAATCGTCACGTCCAACTACTGCACGAAAATCAGCACTGAGCAATTCGTCGAAGTGGTCCGATGCAAACGAATCGTCACTATAAAAGCGATCGGGGTTCGGCATCGTGCCACGCCGAATCATGTTGGCCAGCCGGTTGGTGATATGTGAGTCTATCTTCCCGAGTACGTTAGCGATCAATGAACCCAGCGCCTTAGCTGGTTTGGGCAGCTGGTGGTACCAGTTAAAAACCTGATCCTTGGCATAGCGTTCATTGCCTCCGTAAATTTCGTCACCGCCATCACCCGCAATCAATAAATCCTTGCCGTCGTCTTTAGCAAGCTTTGCGCAATAAAACGTCGGGACAGCGGAAGAGTTTCCGAAAGGTTCGTCAAAGCCTTTTACCATGTGGTGGATGAAATTGACCGTATCGTTTTCATCGACCACTTTTTCGTGCGGCTTCATGCCATATTGCTTGGAGGCAATGCGTGAGAAAGCCATTTCATCAAAACCACTCTCGGCGAAGCCAATAGAAAAACCATCAACCTCCGCGTCGCTGTTGGTTTTACTGGCCTTTGCCAAGATTCCTGAGATGCTGGAGCTATCGGTGCCTCCGCTTAAAAACGTACCCCACTTTGTATTGGGAGAGGGCAAGTGGTCAGAAACTGTTTGAACGATATGATCGCGGAGTCCTAAGGTCTCATTTGCATCATTTCCACTCAGGTCTGCGGGATAGTGCGCGTCAGCAACCCGCTCAATCTTCACTTGATTAACGCCGACAACGAGGCGACTGCCAGGTTCAAGTTTGGCAATACCCTCAATCGCAGAATGTGGCGCGGGGATATAGGAAAAATTAAGGTAATGATAGATCGCTGCGCGACTAACACGAGGTGCAAAATTTTCTGGACAAGCCGCTAAGATGAGTCGCAGATCGCTGGCACAAATGACGTGCGTTGGCGTCGACAAAAAATAAACGGGATATGTTCGGAATAAATCTGTAAATGCGTTTAATTCTCGCCTATCGCAATCCCAGCCAATCAAGACATAGCGGCCACGATATGCGCGAGGCTGCCATGTTGGGTCGCTTATCCATGCTGCCAACGCGGTTTCGGCGACGCTTGCGCCTTCGGAAGGCGCAGAGGACTCTTTTTCGTGCGGCAACGGCTCCCGTGCCAGACCAATGCCGCCCCGCTTTCCTGTAACGCCGGATTTTGCGGGCAATACACATTTAACATCGCCACTATAAACCACGCTAATACCGGGACTTGGTTCAATGGCGGTTAGCTTCGGCATGACCACGCCAGCTTGCGGCCAATATGCAGGGTTGAGCACTTTTGGAGGCAGCTTATTATCAGCTGAAGCAGCGATACTGATCAAAAAATCACCAAGCTGGGTGCTCATACTTCACTGACCTTTTCTAAATGGTTTTCAAAGGATTTTGGCAACCGATGTTGTACGGCAGTTTGCGTATAAAAATCTTGCATCTTGTGAATCATCGTGGCGATTGAAAACTGTTCAATCGCCCGCTTCTGACCAGCGAAACCTAGGCGCCTTCTGAGAGCATGATCCGCGATGAGGCTTGCCATGGCTGTAGCGAGCTCAGCATCATTATCGCTGGCAAACAGCAGTCCGGTATGTCTGTTTTCGATTAACTCAACACTGCCGCCAACAGCCGAAGCAATGACAGGTGTGCCCGCCATCATAGATTCAAGAATAACGTTAGATAGTCCTTCCCAAAAAGATGGCAATACAAGAAAATCTGCGGCAGCCATTAAAGCCTGCGTATCAGCCCGTTGCCCTAATAATTCGACACAGTCGCCAAGATTGAGTTGCACAATTTCATCAACCAACGATCGGCGCAACGGGCCGTCACCTACAATCAACAATCGAATCGATGCGCCAGAATTGCGCAAAATTTTCACAGCACGAAGCAACACAGGAATATTCTTTACGCTGACCAGACGGCCAACGTAGATTGCAGTCGTAGATTGCGTAGGTTGGGATTCCCGATGCGCTTTCGCATAGACAATTTCCTCTATTTGCGGCGTTGCGTTGAGTTCCGCAACGCCGTTGTACACGGTATCAATTGCGCCATGCGGAAGCCGCATTTTTTCGCGCGCATATTCTCCTCCAGCTTGTGAATTTGCAATCACTTTGGTCGATTCCAATGCTGTCCATCGTTTGACACGCCATTGCAACGAAGAATACCAATCGTATTTGCCACGTACAGAAGTGATGAGTGCAGGGCGGAGTGAAGGGGGTAGAAAACGCCGCGCAATCGCACCCCAAAGCTCGGCAGAAAACGCAAAACAATGAATGATATCGAATTTATTTTCACGTAAATACTTTACGAGCGAGCGAACGAAGGACACATCAACGCGTCGTCTTTTTGCAATCTCAATTACCGGGATTCCGGCAGCACGTAATTCATCCACCAAGAACGAACGAGTACAAAAATAGGCAACTTGAACCTCATAGCACGCGCGATCCAAGCCAGAGGCCATATGGACGATTTGACGCTGCGTGCCGCCAACCTCCATCTCGTCTGTTAGCACCAGAATGCGAATGCGCTCGCCTTGCCGATTCTTAGCTGTGCTCATTTTGTTAACCGGTGAGGGCGTCATGGAGCTTTAACGCCTCTTTCTGAATATCAAATTCTTGCTCTACGCGTTGCCTTGCGCGGGCGATTAATTTTTCGCCTAGCGCTTTATCGTTGAGCAATTGCATCAAACAGCGCGCCAAGTCCCCTGCATTTTCTGATTCAGCTAACAACCCTGTGATCCCATCTTCAACTAACTCAGGCACCCCTGACACGCGTGTTGAAATGACCGGCAATCCGCTTGCCATTGCTTCCATCAGCGCCACCGGAATCCCATCGCGGTCGCCCCGCGACGTTACCACGCAAGGCAGGGCGAAAATTCCAGCTTGATGTAAAAGCTCACGCACTTTTTCTTGCTTTTGAGCACCTAGCAATCTGACGCGTCGTGTCAAATTTAGCGCGTCGATGCGTGCTGCCAAGGCGGCGTGAAGTGGGCCGCTGCCAACAATATCGCACTGAAAGTCAATTCCTTTTGAATGCAAAATGCCGCATGCCTCGATAAGATAGGAAAAACCTTTAATATCATCTAGCCTGCCGATTGCAAGAATAAGATTGCCAGTGCGCCCCTCAGTAATCATCGGGAAATTTGTTGGCGAAACGCCGCAATGCACAATTCTAATATCGGCTTTGTTCGCACCCGCGACGTGTTCTCTCAGAAATTGTTTGTTGAAATTTGAAATCGCGACGGTAAATTTTGCGGTTTTTAATTTGGTGTACAACAAATGGTTTTCCAAGAAAATATCATGCGCGTGCGCGGTAAAACTATAAGGAACGCCCAGCCGCTTTGAGAGCAGCATTGCAGCGGTAGATGGATAAGTTGCCCAATGCGCATGAATATGGGTAGGCTTCATCTTTCGAATTTGAGGCAGTAATCCTAGTGTGCGCCACCATACGACCAGTGTCTTCCCCAATGAGGTTGGATATCTGCCGAGACTAAGAAATATCAAAAATAAATCATGCAGCTCGCGCAAAGGATGTGTTGAGATCTCGGTAAGGACGGAAACCAAAGTTTGTAGCCAAGGGGCCGGATAGTGGGTGCGCTCCAGCAGCGTGGCGGCATCGGATTGCACCATTGATTCGGAGTGGCGCTTAAGCGAGACAATTTGAATATCGTTGCCGAGGCGAATGAGTTCAGTCATTTCCCTGACAATGAAGGTCTCCGACCAGCATGGAAAAAGAGAAACAAGATAAAGTATGCGCACGATAGAATTTTTAAAATTGTAGAGTAAAAGTTGGGGCCAACAAGTTGGGCGCAGTCGCTTGCTCAGACAAAGGGCCAATGAAAATTAAAGCTTGCCAACGGTGCTGTCGTTGCCTGCGTTGCTCTTCCACAAATGTACTTCGCGGTTCGAGAAATAATCGACGAACCCCAGCACGACGAACCAATTCAACGATAAAAACGCCATTGGAAGCCTAAAAACAATCGATTTTTTCATCTGCGGCAAAATGAATCCGACCACGGCGGCGCCATATCCGAGCCCTTGTAATGTTAAGGTAACTTTGAACAGTAATTCATCATGGCGTGCAACCAAGAAAATATTGGTAACGAATGCAGTCAATAGCGCGAGTGGTGTGGTGAGGCGCATCAGTTTGTGTGAAAAAAAATGAATTGCAATGGAATTCCGCCAAGGGTTAAGCAGTTTAGGGTGTTTTAAAATGAGCTGAAAGTTGCCAGCTAACGTTCGTACTTTGCGCGTTTTCTCGTGCGCAATATTGCGAGACGGTTTGTCGTAGGCTAAAGCATCGTTTTCAAAAATAACGCGCTTCCCCTGCATCACGACATTCATCGGAATCAAAACATCATCCAAAATAGTCTCCTGCGGAATCGGCCGGAAATATTGACGACGCAGTGCATAGAGTGCGCCGGTCACGCCGACCATTGAGCCTGTGCGACTTTGAGATTTCCGCAGAAATTTTTCATAACGCCAATACGCATCCATACCAGCACCAAAATCAGTCATTCCCTCTTTCTCAAACACTAGCTGTCCGCTGGCTGCACCGACTTCCGAATCCGAAAAATTGTCAACTAGGGAGCGCACCGCAAGCTTGTGCAGTGCTTGTCGAGCATCGGTGAAGACAAATATTTCTTCATCACAGGCGATGGCCGCATCATTGAGGCAAGCCGCTTTTCCGCGACGTTCCGGCAACGCCAGCAGCGTCAACTGCATTGTCGAAAGACACTTTTTCTTAAATTCTTCAACGATGTCGCACGTACGATCGGTGGACCCATCGGACACAACGAGTACGCGAAGTTGCGCAGCTGGGTATTCCTGCGCAAAACAAGTTATTAATTTTTGCTCAATTAAGCGCTCACCGTTGTGGACTACGATAATGACAACAACCCTTGGGCTAATATGTCTACGTTGTATGGGACGTGAGCGTAGTTTCCCCAGCAGAATCAGCAGCAAAGGGTAACCAACAAAGGTGTACGTTAGCGCTAAAATAGAAAGTGCGTACAGGAAAATGAGAGAGTAGCCAAAAACGTTTGCGTTGCCAAAAAAGTCAGGTGACATGATTGTCACTTTCTGCGCTTGCGGCAGAGCGCCCAAGTAGTCGAGTGCGCAGGCTTTCATAGCCTTTGTTACCGAGCATTGACTTGGCGCCTGCCAGCAGGTGGTGCCTAATTTTAAGCTTTGCCAACTCGGCATTATCCTGCCGTAGCCAGCGAGAAAATTGTGCATCAGGCGTTGTTGAGAGCACCGCAAGCCGCGGTATTTCCCAAGCGGATGCGCCATTTTTCCAAACGCCGACACGCGAGTTACAGATACCACAATAGCCTAATTTTTGTGCAATCCCATGCACTTTTCTCGTAATTCGCCCGCCTGGTGGCGCAAACAACGTTACCGCAAACCCAAGATGATCCTCGATCTCGGATTTTGAGGTCGCCAGTTCGATATTGATCTCACTCTCCGAAAGTTCATCGAAGTATCGATGCGAATGACCGTGGGACTGAATTGAAATTCCCGCTTCGGCTAAGTCAGATAAGGCATTCCAATCAAGATAGTTGCGCTTGCCCACCATACTGGAATTAATAAATAGGTCGGCGCTACCTGAGACGGCTAGCAAGTCTGAGGCAGCATCGGCATTGCTCTCATGGCCATCATCAAAAGTGAAGGCAATTTTACCGGTGTCAGCATCGGCCAGATTACCTTCAGGAGCGCCGATTTTAGCTGCAACCAATCTTGCGACACTCGTTGCCCGAAATCCCATTCCACCCACCAACTCGAGATGCCGTCTGAACGTGGAGCGTGATACTGCATAGTGGGGGTCTGCACCTACCAAAGCACCTGAACTATTCGTTATGGCGTGATACATCAAGACTGTAAGATTGTTATTCATGCTCAGTTTCTTGTCGTCAATTTACATGCCTGCTTGCGCGACTAAGGTTGCAAAATTGCCGATGGTTGTTGCGCCTGAAGGTTGGCGTCGAAGCGCAAATGGGTCAGCGTCTGAGTCAATGATGCCTTCTTGCGTTGAGAATGCCATCTTAAAACCGTGTTGCTTAAGTGCGCTCTTGGTATAGTCGTTAAAATCGATTGATCGGCCGTTGGGGTATGCAAAATAAACGGGCGTTTGCCCAGTCTCCGCGATAATCCGATCTCGACAGGTTTTGATCTCACAATTAACATCCGCCGGTTGCAATTGAGACATTATCGGATGAGTATGGCTATGCCCGCCAAATCGAGTGCCCTCCAGCGATGCCCTAACATCGTCCCAAGAAAGCATCTGACGTCCGATATCAGTTTCGGAAAAGGGTGCATCAAGTTGCGACAGAAGCTCGGCCAGTAAACGTTGGCGATCAATATCATTGCTTGCTTTCAGAGAAAATTTTGCTTTTGATATAAATGTTAACCGCTCCTCTTTTGAGCTTAGTGGGAATTGAGTATCAGCTAGCCATGGGAGTTTGACGGTCGTTTTTTTACTCTTCATTCCGGCCCAATGGAGCCTATCTGTCCAAATTAGTCCGCCTCGATCCATAAAGTCGGTAGCTAAAAACATCACCGCTGGAATTTCTAGTTCCCGTAAAATCGGGTATGCGGCATCAACGTAGTCCCGATAGCCGTCGTCAAAGGTAATCACTACTGGCGGACGCACGCGCGATGAACGCTGCCCTAGATCAAAAATTTCTTCTGGCCAGATTGGCGTGCAATTTTTCTTGAGCCAGAGCATCTGTTCGCGAAATTCTGGTAGCGGCATGCCGGGAAAGTGATCAACGCCCGCATTGATCCGGTGATACGTCAATACAACCACGCCATGTTTGCGCAAAGGGGCCGTTAGCTTCCATCCGTAGTCAGAGGCCAGCCCTTTTTTTATAACTTTTTTAATCAGTGAAATCGTCATTAGTAATTTCCAACTGAAAAGAAAATTGCCTTAAAAATACGTAAAAAACGGAGCTTAAGTCGACCGATTTAAAAAATGTTGCATGAATGACACTGACATTCTGCGTATTTCTTTATCCAACAAAAACGCCAGCAAACCGTAAACCACAACACCAGTCAAAACTTTAAGCACCAAACCAACCGGCGAATGAATAGCTGGAATTTGCACCACCGCAAAGTACATCAGCGAAGCCAATGTGACAAATTTACAAATGTCCAAAAGCGGAAAACTCACTTTAAACTGTCGACCGCCATAATGCCACGCAAATCCAGCTACAACGATATAACAAATCAATGTCGCCATCCCGGCGCCGATTAAACCCCAATAGGGCATCAGGATAATATTTAAAATAATATTTAATATCGCAGCGAATGCAACGCAGGGGATCATAATGTGATTTTGCTTGTGGATATATATTCCTGCGCCAAAGATTGGTATGGCGCCCGAGACTAACATGCCGGCGACGATGTATGGGATTACCGCCGCGCCACCAACATACTTGGCAGAAGCAAGTATCACCAAAACATCCTGGCCAACGGCAGCCACACCCGCCAGCATTGCAGCGCCAATAATTACGTAGAATCGAAGCGCACGCTCTACAAAGCGTCTTGTATCAGTTTCGCCGCTTTGTTCCCATAAACGCAGATAGATCGGTGTAACGGCTTGCGCAAGTGATGCCATTACGAGTGTTTGCAAATATTCGCAAAGATTGTAGGCGGCTGAATATTGCCCGAGCGGCTCCGCACCCATGATTGCTTGGATGACATATCTGTCGCCGAGATTCAAAATAATGCCTGAAATTTCATACACAATCATTGGAACGCCGAATGCCACCATAGCTTTAAATGTCTCTGGGGAAAACGCGCCTATCGCGACATGGTGCTTTTTGAACAGATAAACGACCATGAACCCGATGGTTATCGCCTCAGCCCCGACCGTACCCAAGTAAAAGCCGTTGAGTTGCGGCATCGCGTAAAACATGACACCAAGAATAGTAAATAATATGAAATATTTTCTGGTAACGAGATAAACGTTATAGGCGACGCTACGCTGCTGAGCGCGCAAGATGTTGCTTATTCCACTGTCTAGTACCCTTAGCAGAATCAAAACGGATAGCGGCAAAATGAGCCGTGCCACTTCTTCGTTATGCCACCAAGCTGCCGGAACGACATAAACTGCCAGGGCCATGCCGCCGGTGGCAAAAATACCAGTGCATGCCATGCCGAGTAAAACAGTTGAAATGTATTGAGATTCTGAAATGCCGCGGTTTCCGGCAATTACTTCAGCATGAAATCGCACAATGGATTGTTGAATTCCCAGTTTGCCGATGCCGGTGCAAAGTAATAGTATCGAGGAAATAAGGTTTAACGCCCCATACTCGGCGACAGAAAATGTCCTAGTAAATATGGGGAATGAAATCAGACTTGCAAGCGTCACGAACAGACTACCTAGCGCATAGTGAGATGAGTGTTTAATAAATCGCGCTAACATCGTGAAGTGATCCCATCTATTTTTGTTATCTTGTGTAGTACTTCATAAACTGTCTGATCAATGCTCACCTCGGCGAGCGGTCATGGTCTGCCGCCACTCCATCGCCTAAGAGGATCAGTTGAGTGAACCGTAGCGTTAAAAATTTAGCTACGCGTTCTCATCTCTTTCAGCTTCGCGTGACCGCGCCCATTCGAGCAGGCTGCGAAATTGCGCTAGCGTGGCGGTATTGCTCCGTTCAAGCCGAAGTAGCGTTGTTTCGCAGCGAATTAGGCCTTGCTCAATGTGTTGAAGTCGGTGCGCCAAGCCGTCTTCTTGCAGACTATTCGATGCGCCAGACTCTTCGTCGCCGAGGCTCTGATTTTCCGTGTAGGAAAGTGATTTTTCGTGACGGCGTAGTGAAAGATTGTCGTCTAATTTGCGTTTTCGTTTGGCAGGTACTTTTGGCGAGATTGTTTCATTCCTGAACTCGTGGGCGATTTCTTCGACGTTTTCGCGGGAAAATACGCGTTTGTCTTCCAAGAGCCCCGAGAGCAACAGTCGATCACAAATCGAATTGATGCGTCTTGGCACGCCACCGCTCGCTTCAAATATGGCCATAAATGCACCTGGCAGAAATTCGGGAGAATTGCTCCAGCCTACACACTTAAGCCGATGCTCAATGTAGCCCTGTGTTTCGGCCAGATCCATCGAGCCGATGTGGCACGCTGCAATGACGCGTTGTCGCAATTGTTGCATATCGGCACTTTCCAGCATCTCTCGAAATTCTGGTTGCCCAACCAAGAAACTTTGCAATAGCGCATGCGTATCAAGTTGAAAATTTGATAGCATGCGTAATTCTTCTACCGCCCGGGCAGTGAGATTTTGAGCTTCGTCGACAATTAGAAGGCAACGTTTGCCATCGCGCGCATTGGCCGTCAGGAACGCCTCAAGCGATAAAAGCAGCTGGGATTTGTCGATGTCTTTGGTGCGGATGCCAAATGCGGCTGCAACCATACGCAATGTGTCTTCTGCATCTAGTTGCGTGCTCACCAAATTGATGGCGACGACTTTATCGGGATCCAATTTGGCAAGCAGACTCCGCACCAGCGTGGTTTTACCGGCACCTATTTCGCCTGTAACAACGATGAACCCTTCATTTTGATGAAGTCCGTACTCTAAAAATGACATCGCACGCCGATGTTGGCGGCTATCGAAATAGAACGAGGGGTCGGGGTTCAGTTGGAACGGCTTCGTAGAAAAGCCATAATAAGCTTCATACATAAAAAATGACTCGATTAAAAACGTGCCGTCAGAAGCGCAACGAGCGCATTCTCATGATAGTCGGTCGCAACGCTGCTCTCAAATCTAACGCGTCGTGAGCCGAGGGAAAGTGTAGTTTTTGGTCCAAATGGCGTGGTCAAAAACAGACTAAAAAAAGTTTGTTTTGACCGTGGCCGTGTTATCGACAAGCCATCGGTGTTGAGTTGGGAAGCGATGAAAACGAGGTTGGTTAACGGCGTGATTTTATGCGACAGCGCTGCATTCCAATTGCGTTGCTGGACATCGTCTGAAAAGCTTGTGTTGATAATCGAACTTGCCGCAGCAAGTGAGCGTTGATCCTTTTTACTGTACGTTACGGTTAAAGTATTGGCTGTGCCCAATATCGCGACCGACGCTTCGCGTGATCGGTTCAGCGACGGCCTAGCCGTTAAAAAGCCACCGCTAATCGAGGGATTTGGCGGGATGCCGGTTTGGGCAAGCCGTTTGGTGACTTCTTCTTTGCGAAGCGCTGGGTCAGGTATCGCAGAAGCGAGTAAATCGAACATGACGTTTGATACCGCTCCGGCTGAACTTGACGCCAATACGTTCGGCATCAGCACAACGTCTTTATTGCTCCCCAAGCGCCACGCGGTTAGTGGTGTGCGGTGACTGAGTATAACGGAATAGGCGTCGCCAAAAAACCGCTTCTGCATGACGGCAGCAAGTTGGGTGCGTGGGCTTGGTGCCCATTCGATGCCCACGCCGCGAATAGTGCTTTGTTGTTTATTGGCGCTGACATAATTTGTACTTCCGCGCCCCGCCAACGCTGAAAAGTGAAATTGCGGATTAACGGAGTAGATCAGTGTTGCCACGGCGCGATCGTCCTCTAGCCTGCCAACAACTTGATTGTGTATATTCGATACATTTGCGTCAAAGGACCAACCCAAGGCAGCACTGGAGGGATTACTTTTTAGCTTCGCTATCCATTCTGCGATGTTCGTATTGGGTAGCGCAGCATCGTTGGTACGGCTGTTGGTATGGTTATACCGAAGCTGATAGATGGCCACATCTGACCATTTCCCGCGAATATAGGGGGCCGCTTGATAAGAGGTTGTCTCTACCGCATTCGAGTTCTTGCTATCGCGGGTGATGGCGGCGGCGGTAGTTGCGCTACTAAAAGCCGAGCGGTTTTGTTGGGAAACTGTGGCCTGTGCATCAAAAAAAAGCCAATTTTCAAGCGCTTCTAAGTTGGCATGCGAGTTCAGACTATTTTGCGTATTGTTGAGGCGCGATGCTTCGGAAAAATAGATGTTGTGCAATCGATAATCTAAAAAAATATTTGATTTTGGAGACCGATGTTCAACACGAATGCCGGGCGCTAAATCTGAAATCCAACTCCTTCGCGCTAGCGCGTCGGGTTTAAGTTCTGCATTGTCCGTGTATGTTTCGGTCACAGAAATTTGTGGAATGATGGTCCATTTTTCGGCATTTGCGGCCTGCGAAAACGATAGGGCAACTACGGCTACGGCTAAGAATGCCAAAAAATAGTTATTGCACACATACGTTGATGAACCCACCAGATCTCGGTGAGAAATATAAAACCAGCGGCTACACATTTCTCGAGTCGGCCGAACTGCAAACTGTGTATCTGCATTCGCCGCTCTTTTGCCGTCGCCGATAGTGAGAAGCAACGGGTTATGACCCATAAGCTTGGTATCCATAACCGTAAGAGCCTATAGAAGCGCTTTTTGCCTTATTTAAAATCATCATTTTGACTGGACAAGTCTCAATTGTGCTTAGGGCGAGTACTACATCACGCTGAAGTGTCGTCTCAGCATTAACGACAAACGCAATTTGCCCCATATGCGTCGCTAGAACCCTCGCTTCAGTCGTGACAAGAAGTGGCGGCGAATCAAAAACAATAATGCGATCAGGGTAGCGAATTGCAATCTCATTGAGCAAGTGGGACATTTGCGCACTGGCCAGTAATTCTGTAGCCTGCTGGTGATGTGTGCCGCTGGGTAAAATAGAAAGCTTCTCGACACTAGTTCTAATGAGCACTTGACTCAAATCGCTTACGCTGCCATCTAAGATGTCAAGCAGCCCTTTACTAGGCGGCAGGCCAAGCAATTTTGGCAATGCGGGCCTCGCCACATCGGCATCGACGAGCAAAACAGTGCGATCAAGTTCCATGGCAATGCTCATGGCCAAATTGACGGCCGAGAAGGTTTTACCTTCATTCGGTAGTGCGCTCGTCACCATAATGAGATTACTATTTTTAATCGGCGATATTCTTTTTCCTATTGCGTTGCCAATCAGCGTCCGCTTGATTATTCGAAATTCATCGGCAATTTGCGATCGGGGCATATCGGGCGTTGCGAAGCCGTTTGCGGCCAGCATCGCTAAGTCAAGTTCAAAACATTTATCTGAGGGGGTAAGAGGAGCGGCGTTGCCGTCAGGCAGGCTAGGCTGCTTGGCGGACAACTGTGAAGCGGCCGGCGCAATATGCCCCGAACGATCTCCAAAAGTTGGTCGAGGAATGCGTGTCCCCGGAGCAGTCTGATCTGGGATGTCGATGCCCGCGCGACGTAGCTCTTCGAGGCGTTTTGCAGCTTGCTCGATGAGACTCATCACATTCCTTTAGCGTGGCGTTTAATCATTGCTGGTTTACCTAAAGTAAGCTACACAGTGCGAGCGGATAAAACGGTAATAGCGATAAAGCCAGAAAAATAAACCCCAATGAGTGCGCCAAGTCCAGCTAAGAAACGAAGAGTGCTTTTCCTTTCTTCTTTAAATTTTGGCGCCGTCATGACCAGCGATACCGTACCAAGGACCGGTAGCCCGGTAATTTCGCTCAAAGCGCGGCGGTCATAAAAGGTTGGACGTAATTCCTTGGCGACGAAGGCTGCGCCCGCGCCAGCACCCAACGCCAGCAGCAAAACTATTGGAAGCAGTAGCTTGCGATTAGGTGCCACCGGCTGGGGCGACACCCTAGGTGGATCGATTAAACGAAAATCGGCCACTCCTGACACCAATTGCATATCACCGGAGATGCTAGCTGACTCTCGGCGAGATACCAAGCTTTCATAATTTTTTTTATTTACATCATAATCGCGATTGAGTTGCGCGAATTCCGATTCGAGTTGGGGCATTTGCGACGCGGCTGATTTGAGCTGGTTGTAACGAGTCGAATATTCAGCAACTCTTATTCTGAGCGACGCTACTGCCGCTTCCGCTCCTGCCAACGACACCTTTAATTGTTCTGATGCACGGATGCCGCCGGTGGTAAATGAGCTTTGCTGAGCGCTAGCCTTGGGGCGATTCACCATCAGCTGTCTGCGTTGCTCTTCTAGATCTTTGAGGACTCGCTTTGCGCCGACCACGTCCGGATGATTGTCTGTATATCGTTGCAAAAGCACATCGAGATTGCGTCGCGTGGCATCGATTCGCGCCTCAATATCCGAAATTTCTGCGCTTGACACGATTGGCGTGGATGAATTGGCACTTAAGGGCTCTTCGCTTGTCAAAAGGCCGCGCTTAAATGCATCACGTGAGTTCTCAGCCTCGCGCAACTCAAGCTGAGCACGGTTAAGTAGTGCGCTGGTTTCGGATAGGCGCGCAAAATAGCCTGCACCTTCACCCGGTGCAAGCCCAAGGTATCGAAGCTTAAAATCTTTCAGACGGTTCTCAGCTTCTTGGAGCTTTCGTTCGTATACCGAAATTTGCTCGTCAATGAATTTCTTCGCCGCATCGGTTTCATCCGCCTTGCCACCTTTGCCCGATTCTATAAACATCGTTGCAAGAAGTTGCACAGTTTGTTTTGCGCGCTCAGGCTCCGGATCCCTAAAAACTAGCGTGTATAAATTGTCCTTTCCTGCGCTTTTGATTTCAAGCGCTTTAGTAATTCGATCAATCAGCCGTTCATAATCATCTTTATTTTTGGTTGTCGCATCCAGTCCCACGGTTTGAACCAATTTCTCAACATTTGGCCTACTAATTAAAACGCGGCTCAACATGGCAATTCGCTGATCATCGTTGGGTTGAACGGTTAATCCGGTCATGAGAGGTTTCAGGATCGAGGCAGTGTTTACGTAAATGCGAGCCGAGGCTTCGTAGCGCTCGGGGATGAGTACGGTTATGCCAAAGCCGATGGCGGCAACAAGCCATGCGACTGCCAGCCCCAACCAGCGGTAGCGCCACATGCTCCGAAGCGTAATCGTCACTTGACGAAGTAGTTCATCCATTTCTGATCCATTTGAAGTAGTACAGGTTTACATCATTGTTTCAGCTTAACTTTAGAAAGCTTACCGTGTAAATGTTAAGCAATGCCTGTTGATCAATGCATTTTTCGTCAGCGCATATTGGGCAGATAAAAGCCGATCAATCAATTCAATTAAAACCAGCTTTGCGGAATAATAATGACATCACCCGGCTTCATTTCGACGTTGGCAGATATGTCGCCTCGCTTGATCAAATCCTTAATGCGAACACTGTACTGTTTGCCACCTTCCGAAGTCCGCAACAGCTTTGCACCATTACCGTCTGCAAAATCCGTAACGCCACCCACGGCAATCATGACATCAAGTAGTGTCATTTTCTGTTTGTAAGACAATACTTGAGGCTTAGTAACTTCTCCGAGCACTCTAATTTGTTCGCTGTAAGGCCCAACAAAACCGGTGACAACTACAGTTACAACAGGGTCACGAATAACTTTGGATAGCGCTTTCTCAATATCGCGAGCAAGCGTCGTCGAATCTTTGCCAATAGCAGGCAAGTCCTCAACGAGTGGGGCAGCAATTTTCCCATCAGGGCGTACCGGAACCACCATGGATAAGTCTGGGTTTCGCCAGACAACAATATTGACTGTATCGCCCGGACCAATCACATATCGATAGTCTGGAGAAGCTGCATTTGCCGGCGCCGGCGGCATCGTAGCGCAGCCATTGATAAGTGATGCGGAAATAATTCCACCAATAATACCGAATGCTTCCTTGGAATAAAACGACAAACCGGTTGACATAAATCCTCCTTGTTGAAGCTCGTGCGAAATGATGACGTTTTTTCTAATTGAATAAGCGCATACAATCGATTGCCGCGCCGGTTTTAATCGAAAAATCTTGTGCCACAACTTTTTTATCTCTTTGATCTGAAGAAGTTGAAGGGCTCTAAAAACTAAGGTCATAAACTGCGCGCAACCCCACCTCAAAAAACAAGTAGCTTCTAAGGCGCAGTAAAAATATGTTTGCTAGTTGCGTCTAAAATCGCGAATCATAGCTGATACCGCTCATTTTTGTTAGCTATTGTTACGATTACCAAACAAGATAGCGCGAATTTTCTCAACTGTACAGAAACGAAGGCTGTTATGAAACCTAAAATATTGATCACCGGCGGTGCCGGGTTTATTGGCTCCCACACTTGTATTGAGTTGTTGAAAGAAGGCTGCGACATCGTGGTTATGGACAGCCTTTGCAACAGTAAGGAGGAATCATTACGGCGGGTAGAGAAAATAACCAGCAAAAGTATCATTTTTTATCGAGCAGATATTCGAGATCGCGAAAAAATGCATGGTATTTTCCGTGATCATTCATTCGACGCTGTCATTCATTTTGCAGGGCTAAAGGCGGTCGGCGAATCTGTTGAAAAGCCGCTCGAATACTACGATGTTAATTTCAACGGTACGTTGGTGCTTTTGGAGGCGATGGCAGCAGCAGGGGTAAAAAACCTCGTGTTTAGTTCGTCATCTACGGTTTACGGTAACCCCATAACAGTGCCTATAACAGAGGATTTCGCGCTGTCAGCAACCAACCCCTACGGAAGAAGCAAGCTGATGGTCGAAGACGCGCTACGGGATGTGCATCGCGCTGATCCGTCTTGGAAAATCGCGTTACTGCGCTACTTCAATCCAGTCGGTGCACACGAAAGCGGCATGATTGGCGAAGACCCCAACGGCGCCCCGAATAATTTGATGCCTATTGTGGCGCAAGTAGCAGTTGGCAAGCGAGAGGTGTTGTCAATTTATGGTAACGACTACCCGACCCGCGACGGCACTGGCGTTCGAGATTATATTCACGTGGTCGATCTCGCCGTTGGTCATGTCAGCGCGTTAAACATGCTACGTGACAGACCAGGGGTGTCAGCTGTGAATTTAGGCACGGGAACCGGCTACTCAGTTCTTGAAATTGTGCGGGCGTTTGAGGCGGTTTGCGGGAAGAAAATCCCATACAAATTTGTGCCGCGTCGGGCAGGCGATGTAGCTGAGTGTTTTGCCGATACTTCGTTGGCTAAGCGGTTATGTGGCTGGCAGGCTGTACGCGGACTCGAGCAAATGTGTACTGACGCCTGGCGCTGGCAGAGCACCAATCCGACTGGCTACGTTCAATAGCTTTTTAGTGGCATTTACGGGTTTTAAGCAATTGAAGGCAAGGAAAAATATTGGGCCCAGTCAGACGTTTCTTTCGGGAGCCATGTTTGAGCGCACCTTGCGCATGTCCTGTTTTCCGCTGTCGGAAATTTTTACAGTCTATATGTTTTTAGGATTCAATAATCGGATATAAATTTTCAACTGCATGTTTTTAAATGAATATTTATTGTTGGCATATGAATTGCTTTTCTAGTCTCGAAAAACATTCAAATGAAATAGCAATTTTAAACTGGGAGAAAACCATGAAACTTAAAAATATATTTCCAATCCTGTTGGTTGCCGGTGTGGCTTGCGTATCAACGATGCCGGCGCATGCCACTTTGATTCTGACATTGAACGACGGAACCACTACAAAGACGATCGTGGACGGTGGCGTAGGAGACGGTGATCCCACAACGGGAGCTATCAGTTGGGGCGGTGCGATCGGCTCATGGTTTTTTAACTTTACCGGTGGGCTATCGCAATTTGGTATTGGGCAACCATCCACACTCGACTTGGTTTCGTTGAACGCAACTTCATCCGGTGGCGGGAATTTAACGATTACGTTGACGGATAATAATTTGATAGTACCGGGTGGTCCATTGAATGGGCTGACCACCGATGTAGGTGGCGCAACGCAGGGCACTGTCTCATTCACGACGTTATTCAACGGCGCGCCTGTGCTTACATTTGGGTCATTTAGCGGGGGAGCGTTTTCCGGATCAAATAGCACAACGGTTAATACGTCTGGTTCCTTTAGCTTGACTGAAGTCGCTGTAATTCGCCATAACGGCGCTGGAAATACAAGTTTTAATATTATCTCTGCCGTCCCCGAGCCAGCTACACTTGGATTACTTGGTCTCGGATTGGTTGGTATGGCATTCGTTCGTCGTCGCCGGCGCGATTAGCGCTAGTCGTTTTACTGGGAGAATGTAGTCAATTGCGTATAGTCCAGTCGCGAAGTGAAAAAGCCCCTATTTCAAAGTAGGGGCTTTTTATTTGGGGTGCAAGTATTTTGTAAAATATAATTCCTAGACACTAGATCCACCGCTTCTATGAGGTGATTCTGGTGCTATGCTGGATTTTGTTTTGTCAGATACTGTTGTCCAACGTTACGATGAGAAGGATCAAACTATTTGTCGTCAAGGTCAATTTTTGTCTTTGAAAGTAATGCAATGAGACTTCGCACAGTTGATATAGGCTTTATATTTATCAGTTTCATGTTGACGGCAGTGCTGTTGGTTTTTTGGCCCACTTTCCGCAGTTTGGCCGACCTTGACAGCGGCTCCGACAGTTCTACGCAGGCAATTTTTGTGCTTGTGGCATTCGTTATAATTTTATGGCGATTGAGAGAGGATACAGAGGGCTGTCCAATTCGCCCATTTTGGTGGGGCTTGGTCGGTTTGTTTGGGCTAGGCCTGATTTGGTTGCTGGGCGAGCTTATGTTGGTGCGTGTCGTCACATACGTCGCGGCCATAGCCTTGATACCAATGGCTGTGTTGACCGTTATGGGGTATCGCTGGTTTTGCGCCGTCAGTTTCCCGCTCAGTTTCTTATTGTTAGCTATACCAATCGACGGCTCTGTCGTGCCGGCTCTCGTTGGATGGACCGCAAACTTCGCCTTTTTGGGTTTAGATTTCACTGGAATTCCAATTCACCGTGAAGGCGCGTTTTTGGTTGTTCCGAGTGGCGCATGGTCAATCGCGGATTCATGTAGCGGGGTTCGCTATCTAAGCGCGTGCGTGACACTTGGTGCGCTGTATGGATGGTCAATGTACAGGTCATTGTTTAAACGAGCCGCGTTCATTCTTGGAGCAGTTGTTCTGGGTATCACCGGCAATTGGCTGCGGGCTTATTTAACGATATTAATTGCGCACCTTTCCGATAACAGACTGCTCAGGGAGGACCATGGTGCATTTGGCTGGTGGCTGTTCGCCATACTTCTCGCTTGCTATTTCTGGCTTGGGTGGCGCCATCGTGACCTTGAGGATCGAAAGCGTGGCGTCACCCGTAACGATTTGCAGCCGCCCGCTCCTGCCCAGTTGGGTCAAAATGACGTTTCTTGGGAGCAAAGCTACGGCGTGGTCGGTGCTGCGCTATTGATGATTGGGATTTGGCCGATAATAAATGACCGCTTCACAATGCGTCCTTCAGAGCAGGAAAAATCGGCTCTAATGTTTAATCTTGCTGCGGAAAAAAGCTGGCGTGCCGTTGAGAACTCATCGTTGAAATGGTCGCCTGCGTTGGCTAATCCCCGGCAGGACTATCGGAAAACTTTCGAAAGAAATGGGCAGCGCGTTGAGATCTATATCGGTATTTTCAAAAACCAAACATGGAAATCGAAGCTAATCGGTTCCGCGAATCAATGGGTGAGCGCAGAAACCTCAAGCTGGAGTTTGGTTGAGCGCGGCATGGCGAAAACTCAATTTTTAGGGCAAGCGCTCGATGTAGATACAGCAACTGTTCAGGGGGCTGGTCAACGGATATTGGCATGGCGCTGGTACTGGATAGATGGCGAGCCGACCGCGAGTGTCGCCTACGCCAAGCTTCTTCAGCTACGCGCACGCCTTGGTAGGCGCGATGACGTATCTGCGTGGATTTCCATCTATACCCCTGTCAATGATGGTGCAATCACAGACGCGGCGACAGCTCTGTCTGACTTTGTACGCAGCATGGATAGTGCGCTGGCGCATTCGTTAGCTGCTCTCGAAACGCAGAAAAAAACTCTGCAGGACAAACGGAATGAGTAAATATGCTTAATTGGCGTAGTAGTTTTCAACTACTAAAAGTGTCGATTAACTTTACATGGCAATTTACAGCCGTCTTTTTTTTGTTTAATTAATTGATTTGTATAGGTTTTATTATTGGGCACAGTAATTGCTTTTATTTTTACATTAAAAAATCTAACTAAAAGAGTTAAAATGAAAATCGCGCACAGAATACTCATGGGTTTAGCAGGTTGCAGCTTATTGCTGGTTCAGCCGGCAACCGCAACCCCTATAAACGTCACTGGCATGGGGTTTCCGAGCCCAACAACAGTGCACATCAACTCGGTAACACCACCGGCCGCCGAATATGTTTATGCAGGCGGCTTTTCTACTACCGTTGGCGCCAGTTCATTTTTGACTTGGTGTGTGGACATCCTTAAAAATACCTATTTCAACAATTCATACAACGATGCTCAACTCGTCGACGCTGCCACCATCAGTTATATTGGTCAACAAAGAGCGGCTGCGCTAGCAAGGTTGGCAACGGAGTCTCTGGGGCTGGTAAATAATAGCCTTACATCTGGCGCTTTCCAACTGGCCGCTTGGGAAATTGTGTACGAGAACCCCAACAACACATACAACTTAGGCACTGGGAATTTTACGGCGTTTGGTGCTTCTGATGGTTCCATCACTTTAGCAAATACGTGGCTCAGCAATTTGCCGAGTACAAGCAACTATACTGTGAATGTATTTTTAAGCCCCACTCGGCAAAACTTGGCTACCTTCACCCAAGTGCCAGAACCGTCGTCACTCATTCTGTTGGGCCTAGGTCTGCTAGGCTTAGGATTTGCGAAACGAAAACGAGCATAAGTTTTCATTTATGAATGCAAATGAACAGCCCCGCAAGTGCGGGGCTGTTCATTTAGAAAACAGGTATGCGGTTAAAAATCGCGAAAATAGCGCTGCGGCCGTTTACGCTATTTGCAATTCGCTTGAGTCATGTTAATTTGTCCTTAGCCTATGCGGAGCATTGTGCGAGCGAAGAGTTTTAAATCGTGCCGGGTGACGGCCTAACATTCTCTAGACGATCGATAATACCTTGACCAGCGCCTTTCCATTTGTACCGGCAGTGTGGGGTTATAGTGTCGCCACTATAATTTTCCTTTTCTTTGCAATTCGACTAATTGCCGGCGGACGACGAGCCGGTTTCACGTTTGGCTTGTACACTGCAGTCCTAGTGGGTGCAGTTGTTGTAAGCGTTGGTTGGGCTGGGTCAATCGTAGCAACCATCGTTTGCGCCGAGGCAGGCAAAGAATGTTTGCTTAAACGCGAATTTTTTTGGCAGCTTGCCGGGGTTCTCGACGCAATTCGAGTATCCGCTTGGCTTGGTTTCGTAGCCTTGCTCTTGACGGGCTGGAGCAAGCACAGTAAGCGTGTCTTTAAGTTGAGTTCAAAAGGTTGGCTGCTCACCGTAATGGTCATCGTCTGTGCGGTTGCCGCAGCGATTTTGCCGCAGCCCATGCCGTGGGCGACTTCTCCCGACCTTGAAGCGGCTAGCCTGGCGGTTACGGCTTTCTATCCTTGGTTGGTGATACCCATCTTCGGGCTTGCATTAACCGAGCAACTGTACCAGCGCACGCCGGCAAATCGCAAATGGGCGATTAAGCCGCTTATTATCGGGCTCGGTGGTATGTTTGCGTTTGACCTCATTATTTTTTCTGGGGCAGCACTGTTTAGACAGGTTGACCCTGCTATCTGGGCGGCGCGAGGCATAGCGCATGCCCTCGTCATATTTTTTATTGCGGTAGCCACCCGCCGAAATACCGCGTGGACCCTTGATTTATTCGTGTCACGCGATGTCGTGTTTCAATCGACGGCAATATTAGCGACTGGTTGCTATTTAATGATTGTTGCTGGAGCAACCTATTGGGTAAATTTCTTTGGCGGGCACTGGGGTAAAACGTTGCAAGTTGCAATGTTGTTCGCCGCGACTTTGGGTCTGGCAACCTTGCTTTTATCGGGAGCGCTACGCTCCCGACTAAAGGTATATATCAGTAAAAATTTATTCTCTTATCGTTACGAATATCGAAAAGAATGGCTTAGATTTACTGCGTTGCTCGGCACCGCCGAGCAGGGGGAAAACTTGTATCACCAAATTGTTCGTGCACATGCTGATCTCATTGAGAGCGTTGGTGGCGCAATTTGGCTGGAACGGGGCGGAGTCATGCGCGAGGTGGCCCGTCTGAATATGCCCGAAGTGAACGTCGAGGAGCCAATCAGGCCGTCCAACACAACATCACTGGTGTCATTTTTGAGTCGTACGGGATGGGTCATACAGATTGATGAGGCGCTCAAATTTCCGTCGCGCTACAAAGACCTTGTTTTGCCACAATGGGTCGTTGAGCAAAAAGACGCTTGGGTGATTGTGCCGCTGCCGAATCCCAACGGGCCCGAGTTAGTGGGTTTTGTTGTGCTTGCTCGTTCACGGGCACCGATTGATGTCAATTGGGAGGTGCTTGATTTGCTCAAAACAGCAAGCCGCCAAGCGGCTAGTTACCTGGCACAATTTCGAGCCCAAGAGGCGCTAGTAGAGCTGGAAAAATTTGATTCATTCAATCGAATGTCGGCGTTTGTCGTGCACGACCTTAAAAATTTGATCGCACAGTTGGCATTACTGTTAAAAAATGCTGAACGACATCGAGACAATCCGGAATTTCAGCGCGATATGTTGGAAACAATAGATCACGTGGTTACACGCATGAACAATTTAATGCTTCAACTTCGTACCGGCACAACGCCCATCGAAAAGCCGCGTGGTGTCGAATTACATACGGTCATCAACCGGGTCGCAAAAAATAAGGCGGCAGGCGATGTGCGGATTGAAGTTGAGCTCGAATCGGAAATTCGTGTCCTGGCGCATGCTGATCGCATTGAGCGTGTCATTGGCCATATTTTACAAAATGCGATTGAGGCAACACTGTCCAACGACGAAGTTCAGTATGCCAATCGGCTGGTTTTGCTGCGTACAATGCATCAGCAGGGACATGCAGTGATCGAAATTGTTGATCGCGGGATTGGCATGACAGAGGAATTTGTCCGTGACCGATTGTTCCACCCTTTTCAAACCACAAAGATGCATGGTATGGGAATTGGAATGTACGAAAGTTTTCAATACATGAACAGTATCGGTGGCAGCATCGCCGTAGTTAGCGTTCCCTCCGAGGGGACAAAATTTTGCCTTACATTTCCATTGGCTTATGAGCAAAATAAGCAACAGCAAGGCAAGGCAACTGATGAAATAATTACGGCACCGCTGCCGGACACCAGAAATCATTTACAACATGCCCACAACAACTTCAAATAAGCGCAAACCACTGCTCATCATTGAAGATGATTTGGCGCTCCAAAAGCAAATGCGCTGGGCGTTTGATCAAAATGAAAGTGTTGTCGCAAATGATGCCGCCACCGCGATCGCTCAGCTCAGACGTTATCAGCCCGCCGTTATCACGATGGACTTGGGTCTACCACCAAATCCTGATGATAATGCTGTGGGCTTTAATTTACTGACTGAAATTTTGGACATTGCGCCGCATACAAAAATAATTGTTCTTACAGGGCAAAATGACCATGCAAATGCACTGCGTGCGATTCGTCTCGGCGCATGCGATTTTTTTGCCAAGCCTTTTGATCCGGTACTTTTGGGATACATCATCGAACGTGCATATCGACTTCACGAATTGCAAGAAGAGAATCATCGCTTGCAAACCAGTCTTCAAACCCCAAATTTTTCGGGCCTGATTACGCAAGACGCAGCGCTGATGCGTATATGTCGAACCGCCGAAAAAATCGCCCCCACGAACGCAACAGTTCTGCTATTGGGTGAATCTGGTACCGGCAAAGAAGTGATTGCCCGCGCTCTGCATACACTTTCACCACGTAGTAATGAACGTTTCGTCGCAATCAATTGTGCTGCCATTCCGGAGGCGCTGCTGGAAAGCGAGCTTTTTGGCTACGAAAAGGGCGCCTTTACGGGCGCTAACAAACAGACCGTTGGCAAGGTCGAGACGGCTCATAAGGGAACGCTATTTCTCGATGAAATCGGTGACTTGCCGATGGCGCTACAGGCAAAACTGTTGCGGTTTTTGCAAGAACGCGTGATCGAACGCGTGGGCGGAAGAGAAGAAATTGCCGTTGATGTTCGTATCGTCTGTGCCACGCATCAAAATCTCAAGGATATGATTGGCCACAGCAAGTTCCGTGAAGACTTGTATTTTCGCCTTGCAGAAATCGTGATAGAGATTCCGCCTTTGCGAAAACGTGTCGGTGACGCGACGCTAATTGCTTCTGCTTTTGTGCGCCGCTTTGCTGAGGAGCAACGTCGCGGCACGATGACGCTTCAAGGGGATGCTATCAGCATGATTGAATTGCACACATGGCCGGGAAACGTGCGCGAACTTGAAAATTGTATCAAGCGGGCTGTCATCATGGCTGATGGCAGCGTGATTACCCGTGACGATCTAGGTTTGCCTGATTTGGTTACAAAGACCAGCTCCCTCAGCCGCATTAATTTGCGGCAAGTACGGGAAGATGCCGAGAGGCAAGCGGTTGTGACCGTGATGGGGCGTGTCGACGGTAATTTATCAAAGGCCGCAGAGTTACTAGGCGTGAGTCGGCCTACTTTGTATGAACTTTTAGATCGTTTTGGGCTTCGTTGAATGGTCGTTCAGCGTATCTACTATTTTTATATTAACGGATTGTTTATGCAATTATCGAGCGGCTATCAAAAATTGGCGTCTACCATTTTATTTTGCATTGCTGTTCAAGCGATGTTTGTGATCGTCGGTTGCCAGCAGCGTCCGGAGAAACTGGTAGAGTCAGCTAAAGAGTACATGGCGAAAGGTGATTATGCTGCGGCGTCGATTCAGTTAAAGAATGCCGTCCAAAAAGGTGACAGTGGAGAGGTTCGCTTTTTATTGGCAAGTTCCCTCACTGAGTTAGGCGACTATGCGGCCGCTGAAATCCAATTGCGTAAAGCGGTTGAGGCGCAGTATGCGCCAGCCTTGGTTTATCCACAGTTGGCAAAAGTCCTACTTGGGTTAGGTGACCCTAAAAAGGTTGTGGCTGATTTGAGCGCCGTTAGCCTGCCTGACCGAGCGGCACAGTCTGCGATCAAGTCAGCAATAGGGGAGGCACAACTGCTGCTTGGTCAACGTGCGTTAGCACACGAGGCTTTTTCAGCAGCGCTAGTCAGCACGCCCGATGATCCCCGTGCCTTGGTTGGTGATGCCCGCGTTGTTGCGTCTGAGGGCGATCTTGTCAGCGCGGGAAAAGTTGCCGACGATATTTTGGTTCGATTTCCAAGCAGCAAACAGGCGCTTTCGCTGAAGGCCGATGTACTTATTTCTCAGGCCAAGCCCGCAGAGGCGATTCAAATTTTGACTCGGCTGGTTGGAGTTGCGCCATTTGACGGGCAAGCAAGATTTGTGTTGTTGTCGCTATACATTGGGCTGGATCAATATGATTTGGCTGCTGCAGGCGTTGCCGATATGCAAAGGGTATTGCCGAACGATATTCGCGGACGCTATCTGGCTGCGGTATTGGCGTTTCGAAAAAATGACCCACTAAAAGCGCGTGATGCTGTCATTCAAGTGCTGAACGCAGCACCCGAGCATGTCCCGTCTCTGCTGCTGGCTGGCGCCGCAGAATATCAGCTTGGTGCACTGTCTACCGCCATTGATTACTTGCGAAAGGTAATTGCAAAAAATCCTAACAGTCTCTACGCGCGTAATATTTTAGTTGCCTGTTATTTGCGCCAAGGTCAGTCGGGCAAGGCAGAAGAGGTGTTGTTGCCAGCGCTCAAGCTTGCGCCGAGCGATCCAATGATCTTGCGCGCGGCCGGGGAGGTCGCGCTTGCCAATAACCAACTTAGTGCAGCGGCAAATTTTTATTCGCGTGCGTTAGAGGTTGAAAAAGATAACATTTCGGTGAAAACGCGTCTTGCTCAAATAAGGCTGGCCAATGGAGAAACAGACCGCGCATTGGCTGAGTTGGAAACCACTTCCAGCCAAGATAAAAATCAATACCAGGCGGATTTCTCGCTGATTAGTGCCCAACTGGTACGCAACCAGTTTGATAAAGCGTTGGTGGCGGTAGCGGTATTAGAAAAGAAACAACCAGATAATCCGCTCACGTTTAATTTAAAAGGAGCCGCGTTTATTGGCAAAAAGGACTTTAAAAGCGCGCGCGTCAGTTTTGAGAAGGCGCTGGCACTACAGTTCAATTACTTACCGGCCGCGCGAAATTTGGCCAGGCTAGATGCAGCGGATAAAAACTCTGCTGCTGCCATCGCTCGTTTCAACGCGATCCTGGCGAAAGAGCCCACTAGTGAAGGCGCCTTGTTGGCATTGGCAGAGACTCAAATCATGACAGATACCCCTTCAAAGGAGGTATTGATAACCGTTAATAAGGCGATTTCGGCAGATGCGAATTCAGTGCCCGCGCGGCTGGCCCTGATCAATTATCTTTCAAAAATGCGCGATCATAGGTCTGCGTTGGCCGCCGCTCAAGCGGCGTTGAACACAATACCAAACGATGTCAGATTATTGGATGGGCTAGGTTCGGCGCAACTTGCTTCCGGCGAAATCAATGCTGCGATTGAAACATTTAAAAAGCTCGCGGCATTGCAG
The DNA here is from genome assembly GCA_038206765.1 of Burkholderiales bacterium. Taxonomy (GTDB): domain Bacteria; phylum Pseudomonadota; class Gammaproteobacteria; order Burkholderiales; family Usitatibacteraceae; genus UKL13-2. Next base: position 52,203 of record JBBRAM010000002.1, read on the forward strand.
CCCGATTCGCCGTTGCCGCTATTGCGATTGGCGTCCGCGCAATACGCTTCCAAACAAGTTGACGCGCCGTTAATGGCCTTGCGCAAAGCGCTTGCGATGAGGCCAGATTTGCTGGAGGCACAACGCGATATTGTGACGGTACAACTTGCCGCTGGAAAACCAGACGAAGCGCTCAAAGAAACGAGAGCCATCCAAAAATTAAGACCAAAAGAGGGCGTAGGTTTTGCGCTAGAAGGCGATGTCCTCGCAAGCCAGAAAAAATTTACCGAGGCAACCCGTGCGTATGCCGAGGCTATCAAACGCCAGCCTTCGCCAGAACTAATCGTTAAGCAGCATCAATTGTTGCTGATGGCAGGGCGAGCCGCAGAGGCGAATGCGCTTACCACCCAATGGGTCAGGGAAAACCCTGCTGAGCCTATCGTTAGGTTTTATCTGGCAAATGTTGTTATGCAAAAGAAAGACTACAAAGAAGCCGCGCAACGCTATCGGGAAATTCTAGTTCAGCAGCCTGATAACGTTGCGATTTTGAATAATTTGGCTTGGGTGCTAAGTGAGATGAACGAACCTTCGGGTCTTACTTACGCTGAAAAGGCCTACGCAAAAGCACCAGACAACCCTAACGTACAGAATACATATGGTTGGTTACTATTTAACAGGAATGAATCCCCAGATAGCAAACAGCGTGGAATGACGTTGTTGGTTCGGGCAGCGGAGTTGGCACCACTAGATGCCGACATCAAAATGCATCTAGCAAAAGCTATGCTCAAAACCGGTGACAGGCAGGGTGCGATAAAGCAGTTTCAAGAGCTAATCAAAATTGCTGATCCTGCGTTGAAAGCAGAAGCAGAGCTTTTGCTTAAGTCGCTATAAATTGTGACTCGGCGGTTCTTGACGACATATTTTCGTTCCATAGAGTCCGTTTAGTTGTATTTGGGTGCGATTGGAGGCCAACCGATAACCTGATTAGGGGATAGGGATAAAAATTGTTAAACAATTCAATTTTTGACGCTTAAAATGGGGTGTGACTCAATATAGCGTCACCGCCCTTCGGGAGTAGGCGTTGTCCCGTCCCACTGGGCCGATATTTCGAACGACCGAAACAGCGCATTGCAGCGTATGTGGCGTAAGCTAGCAGCCGGTTTTAATGAACTATCTGGGAGAGTAATTGACGAGCGCTGGTTTTTTGGGCTTGCTGCATTGAATTTGAATATCGACGGTCGGTGAACGTCCGCAGGCTGTAATATAGTTGGTATAGCTTGTTGAGCTGTAAAGTTGAAAAAGTTTGACAATGTCGTTCATTGATAAACAGGATCCACTAGAAAATCTAAAGCGATGGTTTTGTTGACTCGGCATTCGAAAGTATTGAAGGTCGCACCGTTCACTCTCCGCTGATTCATTGAATAGCTTGGGTGGAAATGATCCGGCCACTTCATACTTAACGGTGCGTGATTGAAAATACAAACAGGCATCAAACTAAACACCGAAATCACTGAAAAGGTCCGCGCCCGTCTAGCTCAATGTTGCGGCCCAAGGAGTACTGAATTGAACATCCTCCAATCCATGTTTAGTCGTTTCATAGAGGGCGCAGCCATCTCCTGCCAGCCTATCGGTAGATTCGAACGTTTTTTTTGCAAACGCGACGTTAGACCAAAATGTGGTCCTGACCATAGTTTAAAACGTAATTCCGCAAAGGGCCCTCAGAATTCGTCCGTGTTTAAAAACGTCCTAGCCGTCATTGGTTTGTCTGCGTTACTTTTTTGCGGGCTTACGCAGGCACAGACGCCTGGGGTGCCAACGGGCATAACCGCCGCGGCTTCGAATCAAATCGCGACAGTTAGTTTTACGCCATCTGCGTCCGGTGGTACGGCAACCAGCTTTACGGTGACGGCAAGCCCCGGCGGTGCGACGGTTAGCGGCCTATCCTCACCGCTAATTTTGACCTGCTTAACGAACGGTGTGTCGTACACTTTTACGGTAACAGCAACGAACGGATCTGGGACAAGCGCAGTCTCAACACCTTCGAATTCCGTTATGCCGACTGGTGCTCCGACTGCTCCTGGCGCTCCAACCACTGTCACTGCAACCGGGGGAAACACCACTGCGTCCGTCAGCTTTACAACGCCAGCGAGCGATGGTGGAAGCGCAATCCTCGATTACACCGTAACTTCGACGCCGAGCGGCATAACCGCCACCCTTGCCTCAGGTCCAATAACCGTCAGCGGTCTTACCAACGGAACTGCCTACACCTTCGCCGTCACTGCCAGAAACGCAATCGGCTCTAGTGTTGCGTCAGCCGCTTCCAACAGTGTTACCCCTGCCGCAGCGCCGCCTGTGGCACCAGGAGCCCCAACGATTGGAACGGCAACGCCCGGCAATAGCAGTGCTACTGTCACTTTCACTGCGCCGGCCAGCAACGGCGGCAGCGCAATCCTTGATTACACCGCCACTGCAACAGACGGCGTATCGACCTTTACGCAGGTATTGCCGGGACCTACGGCCGCTCCGATCACTGTTAACGGGCTGACGAACGGAACTGCGTACACATTGACGGTCAGAGCAAGGAACGTTGTTGGTACAGGCTCGGCCTCTGCTCCGTCGAATACCGTAACCCCAGCCTCATTGCCGGGCGCGCCGACAGCGGTAAGCGCAGTTGGAGGAAATGCCAGTGCGACGGTTTCGTTTGCGGCGCCAGCTAGCAATGGGGGCAGCCCAATTATCAACTACAAAGTAACCGCTTCGCCGGGCGGCGCGAATATCACTGGCAATTCAACCATGTTGACGGTTTTGGGCTTGACCAACGGCACTGCCTATACCTTCACTGTCGTTGCAATCAATGCGATTGGGACAGGCCCAGCTTCTTCGCCAGCTAGCAACCCTGTGACACCGGCAACTGTTCCAAATGCCCCCACCATCATCTCAGCCTCAGCTGGTGATCAAACTGCGACTGTAAACTTCAACGCCCCTGCCGTAAACGGTGGCAGTCCGGTAACAAGCTATACCGTCACCTCCAATCCAGCCGGCGGGACGATCAGCGGGCCAGCAAGCCCGTTAACGGTAACAGGCTTGACTAATGGTGTCGCCTACACGTTTACGGTAACGGCAACCAACGCTGTCGGCACGGGTGCAGCCTCGACGCCAACGAGTTCAGTCACGCCAGCTACGGTGCCGAATGCACCGGCCGTTGGCGCGGTTATCGCCGGCAACGCCAGTGTCTCAGTCAGCTTCACACCGCCCGCATTCAACGGCGGTCGGCCAATCAGTGGCTATACGGTCACTTCCAACCCCGGTAATCTGGTCGGTGCTGGTATCACAAGCCCCATAACCGTGTCAGGCCTCACCAATGGCCAAGCCTATACTTTCACCGTCACCGCGACTAACAGCCTCGGTGTGGGTCTGCCATCGGCAGCGTCGGTAAGCGCCACGCCGCAAGCCACTCTCCCGGGGGCCCCAACCATCGGTACAGCAGCCGTTGTTGGCCAAACCCAAACCGCCAATGTGACTTTCTCTGCGCCGGCAAGCAATGGCGGTAGTCCGATCACGCGTTACGACGTGACATCAAGCCCGGGCGGTTTGACTAATTTCGGGGCATCATCACCCATTACCGTCGCTGGCTTGACCTACGGTGTTGCTTATACCTTTGCCGTGACGGCAACCAATATTGCCGGAACCGGCGTCGCTTCAGCCACTTCTAATAGCGTCACACCCGCCACGGTACCCAGCGCGCCGACTATTGGCGCGGCCACCGCAGGCAACGGCATGGCATCTGTCACCTTCACCGCGCCTGCGAGCAACGGTGGCAGCGCCATACTTACCTATACAGCAACCTCAACACCGTCGGGGATAACTGCAACCGGAACCACAAGTCCGCTGGTGCTTACTGGCTTGACGAACGGAACAGCGTACACATTTACGGTACTCGCGAACAACGTATTAGGTGCTGGTGCATTATCGGCCGCATCAAACAGCGTCACCCCCCAAGCTGTTGCGCCAAACGCACCGTCGATTGGCACGGCAACCGCGGGCAATCAATTCGCCGATGTCACATTTACCGCACCGAACAACAATGGCGGAAGTGTAATCCTCGACTACACCGTTACCGCATCGCCAGGAGGCCAAAGCGTTACCGGCACGACCAGCCCATTGCGTGTCTTGAGCTTGACCAACGGGACGAGTTACACGTTTACAGTTGTGGCCAGAAATATAATTGGGTCCAGTGTGTCGTCTGGTCCTTCTAATGGCGTTATCCCGGCCACAGCACCGGGCGCACCAACAATTGGTACGGCAACGCCGGGATTCGCGAGCGCAACCGTATCGTTTGCGGCACCGGCCAGCAACGGTGGGCGGCCTATCACCAGCTACACGGTGGTGGCAAATCCGGGTGGAATAGCCGCGTCTGGGGCAGCAAGTCCGCTCACTGTTTCAGGGCTGACCGCGGGCGTTTCCTACACCTTCACTGTTCTTGCAAACAATGGCGTAGCCAACAGCCCACCATCCGCGGCCTCGAATGCCGTAACCCCGCTTGATCTTGCCCCGAATGCGCCACGATCTGTTTCGGCAACAGCAGGAAACACGTTGGCAATCATTTCGTTTGTGCCGCCGGTTGCAAATGGTGGCTCGCCTGTTTCAAGCTACACCGTCACCGCCAGCCCGGGTGCAGCTACCGCGACTGGTTCTGGCAGTCCATTGGTTGTATCAAATCTCACGAATGGCACAAGCTATATCTTTACTGTCACCGCAACAAATGTGGCAGGAATTAGCGTGGCGTCGGCACCTTCAAACGCCGTTACGCCAGCGCTGCCAGTCGCAATATCGAGTGCGTCCGCTACGACGTTTAATATCGGTGCAAGTGGTAAATTTACGGTGACGACTAGCGGCGGGGCAGCGCCGCAGTTCGCCCTAGTTGGTGCATTGCCATCAGGCGTCAAATTCGCTGCTGCAACCGGTGTGCTTGGCGGTGTTCCGGCGGCGGGCACGGTTGGTGACTACATACTATCGATTAGTGCAATTGAGGCCGGCGTTGCAAGTGCTGCGCAGTCGTTTACGTTAACGGTTGCCAAAGGCAATCAAGTGATTTCGTTTACAAATCCGGGTACTCGTAGTTTGCAATCGTCGCCCGTCCTAGCATTAACAGCGGTCTCATCATCGGGCTCGATGCCGACATTGAATTCGCTCACCGATTCGGTGTGTAGCGTGACGGGCGGTTCGATCAACTTGCTCGCGGTGGGCAGCTGTACGATCCAGGCTTCATTGGATGCCAACAACAGCTATAACGCAGCTCTTCCAGTTACGCAAACATTTACCGTGGCGAGCGCGGCTGCGCAGCAGCCACAAACCATCGTGTTTAACCCCCTCCCGAACCGGACAGCAGCGGGCGGAACATTGGTGGTGGCAGCCAGTGGCGGTGCGTCCGGAAACCCGGTCGCATTTTTCTCAACCACCCCGGCTGTGTGTACGATTGCTAGCAACAACTTTGTGACCTTAACCGGTGAACTCGGTGCATGCAGCATTGTTGCCAGCCAGGCCGGTAGTGCAAGCTTTTTGCCTGCCACGCCCGTCACGCAAAATTTCCTGGTAACTGCTTCAGTGCTCCAACCGCTCTCGCAGCGGGGTGGAGTTGATGTCGACGGCAGCGGGCTCAGCGCGCTGGTGCTGCGCTCTACAACTGGCGCGTTGCAAATGGGGCGCTTGGTGAATTTTGTGTTCCAGTTCACGGCGCAGTCCGATCCGGGTTCTTCATTCCGCACGCTGGGTGCACTGGATTTCCGGGGGTCTGGAAAATCAGATTTGGTGTTCCAAAATATCGTGCAAACAGACGGCTTCGGTGATGTCTTCATTTGGGACAACTTCGTTCCGGGCACGGAGCATCTCCTGCGCAGCGTTAAGCGTACGTGGGATGTTCAGGCTGTCGGCGATCTCGATGGAGATGGTTTCGGTGATTTGGTCTGGCGCTACATTACGCCCGATACGCCGGATACAGGCGTCTCCTACATTTGGTTTACCGACGGTAAAGGTGTGAAGCAAGTTCGCAAACGTGGCGGTGCACCGTTGGATTGGAAACTGCTCGGTGCAGCCGATATTAACAACGACGGCGCAGCTGATATGCTTTATATCAATCCCGTTAATCAAATTCGCGTGCTGATGGCGACGCCGTCGCGCACCTGCGCAAACTTAAATGCGGGTTCGATACCGGCAGGTTTTGTAGCATTGAAGGCAGCAGATTTTACCGGCAAAGGCCGTGCTGACATCCTAGTCCGTAACGCGACAAATGGGCAAGCGGGCTTGATATCGTTGGATGCGCGCGGCTTGACGTTGCCAGCACCAATCGCCAATCCTGACGATCCCAACGCATCTTGTACGCCCAGTTCGCTTGTGGTTGGCAATACCTTTATCGCACTCCCAGATACCGATCCAACGTGGCAATTTTTTGCCTCAGGCGATTTCAACGGCGATGGCGTCATGGATATTGTTTTCCGCAAGCCCGACGGCACACTCGTTTTGTGGTTGATGAGTAGCAGCGCCCCGTCGAATCCGATTATTTTGATGAATGCGGGAACGGTGGCGGATGGGTTTAATATCCAGCCGTGACCATGAAGCCGTCGACTGCCAAGACAAGCCCCGGTTGTTAGGGGCTTGTTTTTTGACTGCAAAAATTGCGCACGAAGCGCCGTTTTTTCGGTCCTTGTTATCAATACCTATTTTTAATCCAATATATAACCAAACAACTAGAGGCTTAATATGTGCGGCATTGTCGGCGGCATCGCCAAAAGAAACATCGTTCCGATTCTGACGGAAGGCCTGCGTCGGCTCGAATATCGCGGTTATGACTCGGCCGGCATAGCGGTGATAAATGACGGCATCAAGCGCGTGCGTCGGGTGGGACGTGTTTCCGAAATGGAAGCAGGCATCGTTGCTGAAGGGCTGGTTGGTGTGTTGGGGATTGGCCATACGCGTTGGGCAACTCACGGTGGAGTGACCGAATTTAATGCCCATCCGCATGTGTCGCGCGAAGAAATCGCCGTGGTGCATAACGGTATTATTGAAAACCATGAATCTCAACGTGAGCGGCTAAAGGGCTTGGGCTACCAGTTTGAATCGCAAACCGATACCGAAGTGATCGCGCATTTGGTGCATCATTATTTCAAGGAATCGGATGATTTATTTGTCGCTACCCAGCGCGCCGTTCAAGATTTGCACGGCGCATATGCAATCGGTGTGGTGTCGTTGCGGGATCCGACCATGATGGCTTGCGCCCGAATTGGTTGCCCACTGTTGATTGGCGTTGGTGACGGCGAAAACTTTATTGCGTCGGACGTTTCGGCCATTTTGCCCGTTACGCGGCGCGTGATGTATTTGGAGGAGGGCGATGTCGCGGCATTACGACTCAATAGCATCGCCGTCGTCGATAAGGACGGAAAATCGGTTGAGCGTGCGATTCATCTTTCGACGGTTACCGATGATGCAAACGACCTCGGCCCCTATCAGCATTTTATGCAAAAGGAAATCCACGAGCAGCCCCGTGCGGTCGCTGATACGCTTGACGCGGTGTTGACTGACGGCATCACGAGTTCGCATTTTGGCGAAGATGCAGGAATGATTTTTAAAGATATCAACGCGGTTTTGATTTTGGCTTCCGGTACCAGTTCGTATTCCTCGATGGTCGCCAAACAATGGATCGAATCCATTGCCAAAATTCCGTGCAATATCGAGTTGGGGCACGAGTACCGGTATCGCGATTCGATTCCCAATCCGCGCCAGCTTGTCGTAACGATCTCGCAATCTGGCGAAACGCTAGACACAATGGAAGCGCTAAAACGCGCCAAACAACTGGGGCATGAATACACGCTATCTATCTGCAATGTCCGCGAGAGCGCCATTCCGCGCGCTTCTCGGCTGGTTTGCTATACCCGTGCTGGAGCAGAAATTGGTGTTGCCTCGACTAAAGCATTTACAACGCAACTGGCGGCCTTATTTACGTTGACGTTGGCAATTGCCAAGGAGCGCGGAAAATTAAGCGCAAAAGATGAAGCTGATTATTTGGAGCAACTTCGTTTTGTTCCAGGGAGCGTGCAGCACGCGTTGAATTTAGAGCCGCAAATTATCGAATGGGCGAAAAAATTCACGCAAAAAAATCACGCACTATTTTTGGGGCGCGGTATTCACTATCCCATCGCCCTAGAAGGCGCGTTGAAGCTCAAAGAAATTTCCTACATCCACGCTGAAGCCTATCCGGCGGGTGAGTTGAAGCATGGCCCGCTGGCCTTGGTCGATGCCAATATGCCCGTGGTGGTTATCGCGCCAAACGATTCGCTGCTCGAAAAAGTAAAATCGAATATGCAAGAGGTCAGCGCACGTGGTGGCGAATTGTTTGTACTCGCCGATTTGGATAGCCATTTCACCGAATCTGACCGCGTGCATGTCATCCGGACGCCACGCCATGCCGGCGTTTTGTCGCCGATTATTCATGCGATACCCGTTCAGCTACTGGCGTATCACACAGCATTGTTGCGTGGCACAGATGTTGACAAGCCGCGCAATTTGGCAAAATCGGTCACTGTGGAATAGGGCGAGGACAGGGCGAACATGGCGCGAAAATGGCGCGGAACCCTCTAAAGCCCAAGCCATGAAGGTATTGGTTACTGGTAGTGCCGGACATTTAGGCGAGGCCCTGATGCGTACGTTGCGGGCAAAAAATATAGAAGCCGTTGGCATCGATATTTTGCCTTCACCATTCACAACAGTGGTTGGTTCGCTCGCTAACCGTGAGCTTGTGAAAGCTTGTATGTTCCGGGTTGATGCTGTCATTCATTCGGCAACGCTGCACAAACCGCATGTCGAAACGCATTCACGCCAAGATTTTGTTGACACGAATATCAGCGGCACCCTGAATCTGCTCGAGGAATCGGTAGCGCAGGGTGTTCGCTCGTTCGTCTATACAAGCACCACCAGCGTTTTTGGTGATGCGCTCGTACCTGCGCCAGGCGAACCAACGGTGTGGATCACAGAGGATGTCAAACCGATCCCCAAAAATATTTATGGCGTTACCAAAACGGCGGCGGAGAATTTGTGCGAGCTCTTTCATCGCAACCAAAAACTAAATTGCATCATATTGCGCACGTCTCGGTTTTTTCCAGAGATTGACGATAATCCGGCGATGGCTGAGCGCTATACAGATAGCAACATCAAGCTCAATGAATATTTATACCGGCGTGTCGATATTGAAGACGTCGTCAGCGCTCATTTGCTTGCAATCGAAAAAGCACCCAGCATAGGCTTTGATCGCCTGATTATCAGCGCAACGACACCCTTTCAGCAGCATGATTTGGCTGAGCTGAGTAAGAATGCGCCACAGGTTCTTGCTCGGTATTTCCCGCAATACCTCGATATTTATGCAAAACATCAGTGGCAAATGTTTCCGGCCATTGATCGTGTCTACGTCAACAGCCGCGCGTTACAAACTCTGGGCTGGAAGCCGGAACACGATTTTGTAACTCTGCTCGAAAGCGTGCGAGTGAATGCGGATTTCCGTAGTCCGCTGGCGCAGTTGACCGGAAAAAAAGGTTATCACGCGGCTCTGTAGAAGGCAAATGTTCGTCGCGCCATTTGCTGAAAATCCGCGCCAGTGCTAGAGTTTGACGAAGGGCAGCCGTTCTCTAAACTGCGCAGAAAATTTCCCGCGTAAGCGTAATCATCTTCAAAATTCGCGCGTCGCCAATGTTGTAATACATCTTCGTTCCGTCTTTGCGGCCGTTGATCATGCCGCAGGCTTTGAGGATGCCCAAGTGCTGAGATATATTGCTCTGCGTGGTGCCGAGGGCATCGACAATCTCTTGCACGATCAATTCGCCCGACGATAGTAGGCAAAGTATTTTGATGCGCATCGGATGCGCCATCGCCTGCATTGCAACGGCCGCTTGTTCGATGTTTTCGGACTTGCCAATCAGCGCAAAAATATCGGTCGGCATAGTTTCGATTGCCAATACTTTTTCCCCCGCAGTAATTGCGGGTAGTTTTTGAGCGGGGGATCCGGTATTTTTTCGTTTGATGGCAGCGGCGAACGTAGACATAAATCTTTCTAGCAAACAAATAGGTTGGCAGATGCCGACAGATTACTTGACGGGCGCTTTCGTTGTCCATTAGACTTTTCTTATATTAGCGATTGCTAATGAATAGGCGCATCAAACAAGAATGCGTATTGTAGTTCCGCTCGAGGAGTGCAGCTTGACAAATGAAGTTAACGATTATGGTTCCAGCCACGCGCTCAATGATGCGCAAAACCTGCGTCGTTTGGGTCGCGTGCGGCGTGCGCCAGAAGGATTCTTGAATGCTTCGCAGATCGCCGATGTTCAAGCCGGCCGTCGTGGGTTTTTGCGATATGCGCTGCTTAGTGCTGCGGGGGCTGCCGCTTCTGCATCTCTAAATCCGTCCTTCGCGCAATCAAGCAACGGCGCAAAAGCAGAGCCCACAGGAGAACTCACAGAAGACCTCACAGGAGCCCCCAAAGGAGATCCCAATATTCTAGACATGCCCGAACACACCAAAGGTCTGGGTCAGCCTGTCGCGTCGCGTGGATACGGTGTTCCCTCTATTTGGGAAAAAAACTTGCAACGCCGCGAAAGCCCCGGCCTAACGCGCGTGGGTGCGGCGGGCGTATCCTTTTGCCCGCTTCAAGGCTTGTTTGGCATCATCACGCCCAGCGGTTTGCATTTTGAACGTCACCATCAGGGCTGGTGGGATATTGACCCCAGCAAACATCGGTTCATGATTAACGGCCTTGTCAAAAATCCGAAGGTCTATACGATGGATGATTTGATGCGTTTGCCGTCGGTCTCACGAATTCACTTTATTGAATGTGGTGCAAATACGGGAATGGAGTGGGGCAATGTCGCCGTGCCGACGGTGCAGTACACACACGGTATGTTGAGTTGTTGCGAATTTACCGGTGTGTTGCTATCGACATTGTTAGACGATTGCGGTGTCGACAAAGTGAACGGTAAATATTTGCTGGCTGAGGGCGCGGACGGCTCCGGCATGACGCGAACCATTTCGATGGATCGTGCGTTGGATGATTGCTTTGTGGCTTACGCAATGAACGGTGAAATGCTCCGGCCTGAGAACGGTTACCCGTTGCGGCTAGTTGCGCCCGGCATTCAAGGTGTGTCGTGGGTGAAATGGCTTCGCCGTATTAAGGTGGGCGATATGCCGTACGCCACTAAAGATGAAACGTTGCATTACGTTGATCTCATGCCTGATGGTATTCAGCGGCAATACACCTCAATCCAAGAGTGCAAGAGCGTTATCACTTCTCCCTCGGGCGGGCAGACGTTGTTGGATCGTGGCTACTACAACATCACCGGCTTGGCGTGGTCTGGGCGCGGGAAGGTCGAACGCGTGGATGTAAGCACCGATGGGGGTAAAAATTGGCGCACGGCAAAGTTAGAAACGCCGATTTTGAGCAAGTGTTTTACGCGCTTTAATATTGGCTGGAATTTTGACGGCAGGTTGAGCCTGCTGCAAAGCCGGGCCATCGATGCAACTGGCTATGTGCAGCCGCGGCTAAACCAGCTTCGCGAGGTACGCGGCTCTCGCTCGATTTATCACAACAATGCGATTCAAACCTGGCAGGTGGCTGACGATGGTGAGGTCAGCAATGTTCATGTCGATTAAATTTTCGAGCATCAAAAGCAGGTTCTACGACCGAAAAATCGGGGTTTGTAACGAAGGGGTCTTGTTAAATCGGCAGGGGATGCGCAACGGCTCGTCATTCCAAACGCTGCGCCACCATTTGGGCAATCTGTTGTTCGCCCTTGCGTTTTTGATCTCAACCATCGGCGCAACAGACGCAGCCGAAAAATTTAAAGGCATCGGCCGCGCGGCAACGGCTGCCGAGATCAAGTCCTGGGATATAGATGTACGCGCGGATTTCAAAGGCTTGCCAAAAGGCGCCGGCTCGGTATCCAACGGACAAAAAATATGGGAGGCCAAATGCGAATCGTGCCATGGAACTTTTGGGGAATCCAACGAGATATTTAATCCTATCACCGGTGGAACAACCAAGCTGGATGCCGTGTCCGGTCGGGTTGCATCGTTACGACGCGACGCGCCGGATCTAGCGCCGCAGCGAACAACGCTGATGAAGCTATCCCAGCTATCGACGCTGTGGGACTATATCAACCGCGCCATGCCATGGAATGCGCCGAAATCGTTGACTGCCGATGAGGTCTATGCAGTGACCGCCTACATCTTGAATCTGGGTGATATTCTCCCCGCCGATTTCGTACTATCTGACCGCAATATCGCCGAGGTACAGGCCAAATTACCCAACCGAAATGGCATGAAACCGTTTACGCCCATGTGGGATATCAACGGGCGAGGCGACGTCGTTAATGTTGCTTGCATGAAGAATTGCAAAGTGGCCGCTAAGATAACATCATCGTTGCCCGATTTTGCCAAGAACGCACACGACAATCTGGCTGATCAAAACCGCTTAGTAGGCGCCACACGCGGTGTACGAACCGATTCTGGCACAAGTGCCAATGATGTGGCGCCACTGAGCGGCAGTTCACGTCGCAGCGCAAGTTTTGGTGGAGCTGGCCAAGGAGTTACGCTCACAAAAAAGACGGAGCATCTGCAACCCGCTGCGCTCGCCAAACAATATGCCTGTGTTTCGTGTCACGCCGTCAATGCCAAACTGGTCGGACCGAGCTATAACGATATAGCCGCAAAATATAAGGGTGATGCCGCCGCCAGTGATAAGCTGACCGCGAAAATTCGCGCGGGTGGCGCGGGCGCGTGGGGCCCAATACCGATGCCTCCCCATGCGACGTTGAGTGATGCCGAGTTACAGGCCTTAGTACATTGGAGCTTGGCCGGCGGCAACTAGAGGTCGCGTATTTGAGAGTATTATTACGTGTAATGCATCAACAAAATTAGTCAATTTATTAGATGAGAATTTTCAGGAGAAAAGCATGGACAGACGTGAAGTTTTAAAAACATCCGGAGGCACGATGGTAATGGCGCTTGCCGCGTCCGCTGGGCTCGTTAAGACAAATGCCGCTTTTGCACAAGAGTGGAACAAGACGGCATTTGAAGTCAAAAATCTGAACGATGTTGTTAAAGCATTGGGTGGCACAACAGCGACCGAATCGAAAGACATTTCATTCGTCAACGCCCCCGATATTGCTGAAAACGGCGCTGTTGTGCCCGTGGGTGCAACGAGTAAAATCCCGAAGACAGAATCGATCGCTATTTTGGTTGAGAAAAACCCGAATGCATTGTCGGCAAACTTTACGATCCCGGACGGGACCGATCCTACTATCACCACGCGCGTCAAAATGGGACAAACCTCAAATATCTACGCGCTGGTGAAGGCCGACGGCAAGTATTTTTACGCGGTTAAAGAAGTGAAGGTAACACTCGGCGGCTGCGGCGGTTGAAGAAGCAGCACGATTAATTCCTGAAGTGCCACGCCGGTTCCGGTGGGTCCGTTTTGAAATAATTTTTACGAACTATTTTTGCAAGTGCCGCGCTCAGCAGCATTTGCAGCAAGGAGAAAATAATGTCAGATCCGATGCGCATACGCGCAATTTTGAACGGCGATAAAGTTGATGTCCGGGTGCTGATGGCGCATGAAATGGAAACCGGCCAACGCAAAGACGCGGCGGGCAAGGTGGTGCCAGCGCACTTTATTCAAAGTGTGACCGTCACCTGCAAAGGCAAAACGGTGCTCTCCGCGCAATGGGGCCCCGCTGTTTCAAAAAACCCCACGTTGTCGTTTAAATTTAGCGGCGCAAAGGTGGGCGATAAAGTTGTCGTTTCTTGGACAGATAACAAAGGCGACAAGCGCACCGATGAAGCGCCAATTACGGCACCGTCCTAACATGCGCACCAATATTTGCGCTGGGGCCGGCTGGGCTCGGGGTTTATACGTTCTTGTAAGCATTTCAGCTTGTGCAGTGGTGAGTACGACAGCTGCGCTTTTTGTAAGTTTGGTTGCTCAGGCGGCGACGCCCGTTGCTGCTATCGCCGCAAAAGATGAACCGGTTAAGGTCGTCTACCATGTCAGCGAAGGTATTGAGCAGGCCACCGCCGCGCTGCGTAATGTACGCAATCATTTGTCGGCGGACCCAACTGTCAAAATTACGGTCGTGACGCATGCCAACGGCGTTGATTTTTTGCTCGACGGCGCCAAGGATAAAAATGGCAATCTATTCGAAGCCAATGTGCAAGAGCTGGTCAAAAAAGGTGTGGATTTTCGGGTTTGCAAAATCACACTCGAGCGCCGCATGATCGACCCAAAACGTGTGATTGAAGAGGCGAAACTCGTACCGAGTGGTGTCGCTGAAGTCGCGCGGCTGCAGGCCAAAGAGGGTTATGTGTATCTAAAGCCATAGCCTTATTGGCGGCGATAGCGTGCATCAATACAAAATAGGGACGCAAAATAGTCATTCAAAATGGTCATATGAAATAGTCATACAAAATAGTGATACAAAAAATGCACAAAGTAACGACGCAAAATAGCCAAAACAGCCGTACAAACAATATCGGAGGAAGTATGCAGAACGCGATGTTAAGTCAGCGATTGCTGGCAGGTGTAATTGCTGTCGTTGCCATCACAACTGCGTCGGTTGCTGCAATGGCGCAAAGCTCGCTTACCAACCAAGGTGGCGATCAAACAGCGAAGGAAATTGAACGCTATCGCCAAGCATTGGGCGACGGTAACCCAGCCGAGCTATGGGAAGCGCGCGGCGAAGACTTATGGAAGCAAAAGCGTGGTCCAAAAAATGTCTCGTTAGAACAATGCGATTTGGGCTTGGGTGCCGGCGTGGTGAAGGGCGCATACACCGTATTGCCAAAGCATTTTGAGGATTCCGGCAAAGTCGAGGATTTGGAAAGCAGGTTAGTCACTTGTATGGTCATGTTGCAAGGGTTTAGCTACAGCGAAGCGAAGAAAAATCCATTCGGCGGCCCCGATAATAAATCGAGTATGGAAGCGTTGGTTGCATATATCACCGGCGCATCACGCGGCCTAAAAATGAATGTGTCGGGCAAACAGCCAGACGAGAAACGTTACTACGAGCTGGGCAAAAGAATGTTTTTCCATCGCGGCGGCACACATGATTTCTCATGCTCAACTTGCCACGGCGCGAGCGGGCAGCGGATTCGTTTGCAGGATTTGCCCAATCTCTTAAAACAAGATCAGGCACAACGTGCCTATACCACCTGGCCCGCGTATCGCGTTTCGCAAGGTGAGACGCGCTCGTTCCAATGGCGGCTTTACGATTGTTTCCGTCAACAACGTTTCCCCGAGTTGGAATTTACATCGGAAGCGTCAATTGCGTTAACGATGTTTTTAGCTAAAAACGCGAATGGCGGCGTGATGAACGCGCCGGCAATTAAGCGGTAGCTTTAGCGTTAACCTCGGCGACAATGAAGCGAACACTAGATTGGTGGAGAATGAAATGAATTTGATAAAAGCATTGGGTGTCATCATCGTATTTTCATTTGCCGGTGCCGCATTTTCGGCGCCTGAGAAAATGGATCCCAAGAAAGATGTCGCAGCCAAAGATGTCACCAGCAAAGCCGCACAAGAGATGATGCGCAATTCCTTTAAAACCCGCGGACAAGCTTCGGTTGATCGTCTGAATCAAGACGAAACCCAGGCACTCTGCTCAAAATATCAAGACAATCCGCCCAAATCCGTCCGCGCTAAAATTGAGTTCATTAATCAAAAATTATTGAAATATCCAGCCGACGGAATGCTGCTCGGCGATTGGAAAGAGGGCGAAAAAATTGCGCAGTCGGGTATTGGAAAACAGTTTACCGACAACCCCGATAACCCTTCCGGTGGCAACTGTTACGCCTGCCATCAACTCACTAAAACTGAGCTCTCGTACGGCAACCTCGGACCGAGCCTCTATAACTTTGGCAAAGTTCGTGGTTATTCAGATGCAATTACAAAATACGCTTACGGCAAGATCGCTAACTCGCAAGCGTTCTCGGCCTGTTCGAACATGCCACGTTTTGGAAATGCTGGAGCGCACGGCGTTATTTTGACAGAGCACCAGATCAAACACTTGACGGCATTGTTGATGGATCCCGCGTCACCGGTGAATAATTAACGAGTCAACCAGCAACGATTGCGGGCTCAATGAATGTCGAATATTTCACGTCGTGAATTTTTGCAGGTCCTTGCAGTCGCTAGCGCGGGTGGTTTTGCGTTGGATACAGCGGCAGAAATGGCTGGAAACCCGCGCGGATCGGGCATCTTGGGGCAGTCAGCGGGGCACTCAGCGGGGCAGCCCGCCGCTCATTTTTACGATCTGCCGCGCTTCGGCAATGTGCATTTGTTGCACATGACCGATTGCCATGCGCAGCTCACCCCGACCTACTTCCGCGAGCCAAGTGTCAATCTCGGCTTGTTCGGAGCCAGCGGCCGCGCGCCGCATTTAGTCGGCGAAGCGCTGCTCAAACAGTTCAATATCGTCCCGCATTCGCGTGAGGCACACGCCTTCACCTATCTCGATTTCGAAAGCGCCGCACGTACTTACGGCAAGGTCGGCGGCTTCGCGCATATCGCTTCGTTGGTCAAACAACTCAAAGCATCTCGTCCCAACGCGCTGCTGCTGGACGGTGGCGATACTTGGCAGGGCTCCGCAACGGCGTTGTGGAGCAAAGGCCAGGATATGGTCGACGCATGTTTGCAACTCGGTGTGAATGTGATGACGGCGCATTGGGAAATGACGTTGGGTGCTGCTCGCGTACAAGAAATTATTAATGGCGATTTTAAAGGTCGCATCGATTTCGTTGCGCAAAATATTCATACCGCTGATTTTAACGATCCTGTTTTTCAACCGTTTGTCATGAAAGAAATGAACGGTGTCGCAGTCGCAATCGTCGGACAAGCATTCCCGTATACGCCAATTGCCAACCCCCGTTATTTCACGCCGGACTGGACATTTGGCATCAAAGAAACGGAAATGCAGCAAACCGTGAACGCCGCGCGTGCAAAGGGCGCTGCGGTGGTGGTGTTGCTTTCACACAACGGCATGGATGTGGACCTCAAAATGGCCTCGCGCATTACCGGCATAGACGCGATCATGGGCGGGCATACGCATGATGGCGTGCCGCAGCCCGTCGTTGTCAACAACGCAGGCGGTAAAACGCTCGTCACGAACGCAGGTTCGAATGGAAAATTTTTGGGGGTGCTCGATTTCGACGTGAAGGCTGGCAAGGTTGCCGATTTTCGCTACAAGCTGATGGCAATTTTCTCGAACCTTCTGCCGGCCGACAAAGACATGCAAGCGCTGATCGATAAAATCCGCGCACCGCATTTAGCCAAGCTTACTGAAAAACTCGCTGTCACTGATGGTCTGTTGTACCGCCGCGGCAATTTTAACGGCACGTTTGATCAACTGATTCTCGATGCGTTGATGGAACGTAAAAACGCCGAGATCGCCTTCTCGCCCGGCTTCCGTTGGGGCACGTCAATCCTGCCTGGGCAGGCGATTACGATGGAGCATGTGATGGATCAAACTGCCATCACTTATCCCTACACGACCGTCACCGAGATGAGCGGTGAGATGATAAAAACTGTGCTGGAGGATGTCGCCGATAATCTCTTCAACCCAGACCCATATTACCAACAAGGTGGCGATATGGTGCGTGTGGGGGGCATGCAATACACCTGCCAACCCGTTGCCAAAATGGGCAGTCGGATCAGTAATATGGTGTTGAAAGGTAAACCGATTGACCCCAACAAGACCTACAAAGTCGCCGGTTGGGCGCCAGTAGCGGAGGCAGCAGCCAATTCAGGTGCAGAACCCGCCTGGGATTTAGTTGCCGATTATTTGCGCGATAAAAAGACCGTAAAACCCGCAAAATTGAATTTGCCCAAGCTTGTAGGTGTCGCGAAAAATGCCGGAATCGCCTGAGTCGCAATGCAGAAATTGCTTTATGTTCCCTTCGGAATGCTAAAAAGTTACATTGGAATTGACCAAACACCCGCAAAAACGCTATAATTTGCGACTGTTGAGAATGCGTGGTTGTGCATTCCAACCAATTCCCTGATAGCTCAGCCGGTAGAGCGACGGACTGTTAATCCGCAGGTCCCTGGTTCGAATCCAGGTCGGGGAGCCAATAAGGTAGTTAAAGGCGTCCAGCAACATCCATAAAAGCCGTTCCTTCATAGGGAAGCGGCTTTTTTTATGTCCAAGGCGATCTAGCCTTATTCATTGACAGACCGGCGTATCGAATGCGTGAACTAGCATAACCGCTGCAGCCGCGTGGAATTCACGTGCAGTAAGAAGTGCCGATGCGGTTCGATGAACTAGTTGATAACGAATCGAATCGTCAAAATGACTAACGCCGAGAAGCTTGTGCAGGTAAGCCTGCCGGTCAGCTTGACCTTCTGACGTTTGCGCTCCCTTTACCGACAATAGCGGTCCAAAATCTTCCAGCACTTTTGCTTCGACGCCAATAACGCAAAGCCCGCCACCGTTGCGGCAAACAGCAAGAACATCAGTGCTCGAATTCGTTGAGCCGCCAGGTAATGGCACCTGCCATTCAGGCAGCGCGAGAATAAGCTGCTGATGCTGAAGAGCCGGTTCGAGCGAGGAATCTAGAAGATGCGATATTTCGGGCGGAAGTATTCCATCTGCTGCTTCCCAAGCTGCCGCAGCCGTCATCGCCGACGCGCCGTCTTTCCAATGCAATGATGGTTTCGCAAGAAGTGGTTGCCAGTCGGAACCTGACGTTGTCGGAACGAATATGCGCTTCATCTGAAATGTTCCCAGTTGGTTACTGCGCTCTCACGAAACGAATGAAAAGCTTTCTTCAAGTGGCTATATTGGCGTGACCACATTAAAATATCAAGGCCAGAAAATACTGCAATCATATGTTGTGCAGAGCCTTTTCAGCCTCAAAAAAATCGCACGCCTTATTCTGATCGTTCGTTAATATTCAATGCGAAAAATTTTATGTGAGAAGCAGCACAACGACCGATTCAAAACGCAATGCGAAGTGGTCGTCATTTTTCAAAGCGTGCCATCAGATTAGGTTTAACCGTAAATAAGCGTTAGCTAAAACACAAAATGAAAAGCCCCGGCTACCTACTGTTGATTATCGCGTCAACTTGACCCATCTTTTCATTTTGCGTTGACCCGGCAGAGTAACTGCAGGGCATTGATTTTCAATAATTATATTTGTGTCACGTAGGGTTAGTTTCCGGCGAAAAAATGGGTCAATCCACCTCCATAATCAACAGCAAAGCTCAATGACTGCCGCATTCTTGAGCTCCGGGGAGTGCTGCACGTTCGCCTTTCTGGCGATAACGCGATGGCGAAATTCGGGGTGCAGCTCTTCAATCCAAGCTGTGAGCGTTCCACGGCATGGGTATCCCAGTGCCTTCATCGTTGAAGCAATGCAGCGATCGTGATCTAGGTAATGCTGAACTGCCGCCTGTATCTGTTGAACAGAATACTTCTGCCATGAGCGCACATAGCCCAACTGCAAATCACGACACTGTTCGTGTTCTTTGTGCCAGCCCTTGAGCGAGTTCTTTGTTGGGTAGCCTAACTGTCGAATAGTCGCTGCAATGCGCTTCCCGAGCTTGATGTAGAGCCTAACTGCTCGACTGCGGTCTTCGTATGAATACATGAACTACCTCCAAGTAGTCCAAGTTTTACGCCGCACCCCCAGGTGGCCAATATTGGATGCGTGTCAACAGCGTGACCTCACCGACGTCCACCTTGACCGCTACGTCATAGCGCAGTAGCTTGTAGACGGCCTGGTTGTTGCCATACAGGTTGCGGTTGTGGTTGTCGGCCTCCCGGTGCAGGGCATCCAAGGTGCGGCTGATCTGCGCCGTGGTGTTGCCGCTCTCTTTTTAGAATGCCGTGAGCAAGCCGTCTTCAATATTGCTATTGCCAGCGCGGTCGGTCCTGTCGCCCAAATAGTCGTAACCCAGTTCACTGCGGAACAGGGCGACCACCCGGTTTTGGGTCACGCGTTCGGGTTTACCGATGCCACTCATTTGTCAGCTGCATCCAGCCGATCCAGAATGCTCAATGCCTTACGCACGTCACCGGTGGCGGCCACGGCGCGGAAGTGGTTCTCGGTGTCCCACGCAGACAGGGCATGGGCGCTGAGTTGTTCTACCAGTTTGTTCATGCTCAGGCCACGGCTCTGCGCTAGTGCCTTGAGCCGCTCTGCGGTGTCATCGGGTAAACGAATCGTTAGGGTACTCATTTCCATTCCTCCAAACATTGCGCGGGCGTCAGCACCCGCAGGTTACCGAGGCGCAATTCGCCCCCTTTGATGTCACGTAAATTGTGCGTAACGATGGCTGCGGCCCCGCCTGCTAGCGCCAGTTCTATCAGGTGGTTGTCGGCCTCGTCCGGCAAATTGGGCCGCCAGCCGTAGTACACCGTGACCCAGCGCCCTTGCTTTGCCAGAGCCGCCAGCACCGCAAGGCGCTCATCTGGTGTGGTGGCATCCCTCCACACTGGGCGCCCTAGTAAATCTTGGTATTCCATCCACAGTGCATTTCCAAAGAGAGGCTGGACCTTGCCTTCCAGCACCCGCCGCAATACGGCACGTGACGCCCCACCGGCAGAGCGCAGGCCGGCGACGAATACATTGGTGTCGATGACGAGGGAAATCATAGTGATAGCATATATGCTGTCACTATATTTTGCAATAGCCTGTTTGATACAAACCAATTTCCTCAATCAATGTCTTGTAGGCGTTTGCCTGCATAAAGTCAGGGCAGGCGCCGGTCTCGTTTCGTGCGGTCTTACTAAACAATACGATATGAGCCGATTTCGTTAAAAATTACGTTCAGGCTAAAGCTCAATGCCCAATTTTGCGAACGCGTTAATTCAAAAATAATTGGGAACCTCCACTTACCCACCACGCAAGGCTTCGGTTTTAATTGAGGCAATTCTTAACCGCACTGATCTTGTACAGATAGATGTCATTACTCATTCATCTGGCAGCCTTCGCTGGTGTCAGCGGCAATAATCAAAACTAAACCTGAAACACGAAGGAGAACAAAATGAATAGATTTGAACGTTATTCCAAACGACTACTTTGGTCGATACCCGTTATGCTGACAGCCCTAGTGGCCGGATGCGGCGGCGGTAGCGGCGGCGGCGGGCAAAATCCCATTTTGGGCACCGGTGCCAATTCGGTACTCGCGCCAACCGTTACGGCAGTCGCGCCTGTACCTAACGCAACTAATGTGCCGGTCAATAACACTATTATTAACGCGCTCTTCAGTGAGCCCGTGGCACCGATTTCGGCTGGCGCAAGCTTCACCGTGACCTGTGCAGCACCTTGCGTTAGTCCAGTTGGAACGGTAACGCTTGATGCCGCTAACCGAATCGCTACCTTTACGTTGGCACCAGCAACCATGCTCTCGCCTCTTACTCTATATACGGCAACTGTGACTGGCGCCCGAAGTATTGCTACCGGCGTCTCAATGACAAACCCCTATGTATGGCAATTTACAACGGGACTCACGCCGGACACGACGCGTCCAAGAGTGACCCTCACCGTTCCAGCGACGACCACCCCTGGTCCAACCACAGGCGCGCCGACCAATACCGCAATTACCGCGGTATTTAGCGAAGATATGGCGCCTGCAACGATAAATGGGAGCAGTTTCACGTTAACGTGTTTGGCACCCTGCGTTTCGCCTGCCGGCAGTGTTAGTTACGCAGTTGGTACCAGAACTGCCGCGTTTACACCAACGGCACCACTCGCCGGAGGGACAACATACACGGCCACCATAACAACCGCCGCGACTGATCTTGCTGGCAATGCACTGGCAGGAAACCAAGCGGCGCTACCGGCTGCAAGCAACTACGTATGGACGTTCACCACAGCCGGACCCCTGCCGCCGACCAACGTATCAGTGCTGACGACCAGCCTGGCTGCTGGCGCGATCCTTGTATGCCCAAGCACGACAATTAGCGCAACGTTTAGCGTACCTTCCGGTTTGCGGATGGATCCGCTCACAGTTACTACTGCCACGTTCACCCTCGTTGGGCCGTCGCCAGCTCTAACGCCTGTCGTCGCGTCATCGGTAGTGCTTGATGCTGCAACTGGTCGCATTGCAACCTTTACGCCGCAAAGTGCGCTCGCTCTTTCGAGTACTTACACGGGGACCATTAAAGGTGGCGCTGCCGGCGTTAAAGATACGGCAATTCCTGCCAATACCATGGTCGGTGACTACATTTGGAGCTTTGTAACGGCCAGTTCCGTACCGCTCTGCCTTACCCCTCCCCCACCTCCGCCCCCAGGTCCAAATCCTTCGCCAAACCTGCTTGGAACAGCCAGCACCTTCGGCATTATGTCGACCTCTGCGATTACCAGCACCGGCCCGACCTTGATCAATGGCAATGTAGCACTGAACCCCGGCTCGTCGCAGGGAATTCCTCCCCCACAGGTTAATGGCACGATCTATCTTGCTGGTACCCCACAAGCAGTACAAGCTCAGGCTGATTTGCTGACTGCCTATAACTACTTTAAAGGCCTAGCACCTGGCGTTGGCCCCAACTCGTTGGGCGGCGGTGCAGATCTCAGTGGCAGAACGCTGCCACCGGGCACCTACACATCCGCTACCACGGTTCTGATTAATGGTCCGGCACCGGTAACGCTTGATGCGGGTGGCAACCCGAATGCAATCTGGGTCTTCCAGATCGGTTCTTCGCTGACGACGGTAACCGGTAGCGTGGTGTTGTCCGGTGGCGCCCAAGCCAAGAACGTATTCTGGGTACCAACCGCCGATGCCACCATTGGCTCGGGCACGATTTTCAACGGAAGCATCATATCGGGTCGGGACGTCACCAGTAACACTGGTGCAGTCATCAATGGTCGGATACTTGCTGGAGCAATTGGGGCTGCGACTGTTGCGTTGCAAAGCACCACAGTTAACGTGCCGGCACCCTAAACGTTCATAATGGGTGATCGACAACCTAGCGCTGTCGATCACCCGGCATGCATAAATCAATATTGCTCATGTTGCGTATGCGACAAGCACAACAGGTTCAAAGCGTATTAAATTCTTATGGAGAAAATCATGAAATTTACAAGAAAATCAGGGACGCTGAGTTTAATGGTGCTAGCTGCCATTACTAGCCCAATCGCGATGGCGCAGGATGCAGGCTGGTATATCGGTGCGAATGCCGGCCAGTCACGCGCGAAAATAGACGACGCGCGGATCACTAGCGGTCTGCTAGCCGGCGGTTTTACGACCACTTCGATTGCTAATGACGAACGCGATACCGGTTACAAGCTGTTCACCGGCTATCAGTTCAACAAGTACTTTGCCCTCGAAGGCGGCTATTTCGATTTGGGTAAATTTGGTTTTACAGCCAACACCAACCCGGCAGGAAGCCTGCGCGGTGAGATCAAGCTCAGAGGCCTTAACCTTGACCTAGTGGGCACGCTACCGCTTACGGATAATTTATCCGCGTTTGGCCGGGTCGGCGCCGCCTACGCCGAAGCCAAAGACACCTTTAGAGGATCCGGTTTAGTGATCGTCCGAAACCCTAATCCGAGCACAAAACAAACTAATGTCAAATACGGTGGCGGACTTCAGTACGCATTCAACGATGCTTGGTCGATGCGCCTCGAAGCAGAACGCTATCGCGTCAATGACGCGGTTGGCAACAAAGGTGATGTTGATCTCTACTCGGCAGGATTGGTATACCGATTCGGCGGTGCTAAGCCGGCCCCAGTGGCTTATGTCGCGCGCACACCTGAACCGGTTGCCGTGGCACCGGAGCGCGTCGCACCAGTTGCGCCGACTGCACCCGCAGCACAAGCAACGCCACCCGTTCAACCGCGCTTTGAAAAATTTACATTGTCGGCAACTGAGCTATTTGGGTTTAACAGCGCTGAGCTGCGACTGCCACATCCGAAGTTAGATGAGATCGCGACTGCGCTAAATCGCAATCGCGAAATCAGCAATGTTGTGATCACCGGCTATGCGGATCGAATCGGCTCTAACCAATACAATCAGCGGTTATCAGAACGTCGCGCCATATCAGTAAAAGACTACCTAGTCTCCAAAGGCGTCGATGCCAATCGGATGCAGGCAGTGGGC
This sequence comes from Burkholderiales bacterium, assembly GCA_038206765.1. Taxonomy (GTDB): domain Bacteria; phylum Pseudomonadota; class Gammaproteobacteria; order Burkholderiales; family Usitatibacteraceae; genus UKL13-2. The sequence continues at coordinate 76,312 of JBBRAM010000002.1, forward strand.
AAAGGCGAATCCAATCCAGTGGTTGTATGTACGGATAAAAAACGTCCTGCGCTGATTAAGTGTCTGGAGCCGAACCGCCGCGTTGAGGTTGAGCAAATTACCATTGAGCGCCGCCTTTAACCGGCGCGCGGTGGACAAACCGTAGTCTGTCCAATCTGGCCTTTGGCCCATCCCGCCAGTAACGCGTTTTCGGCGACGTCACGCGGGCGGGTCCTAGGATCAGTCCAACAAACCGGATGGCCGGGAGCTACACCCTTTATGGTGTGGCTCCCGGCCAATTTAGCACTGGCGCACGCCTCGCGCAGAGGTTCCCGCAAGCCTCCCCAAGCCTCCCCAAGCTATCCATTTTTCCCAACTCCAGCACGGCTGAACTTTGCCGACAGGGGTAAAGCGTTGTTAGTTAGCAATTCAGAATCTTGGAATTCGCATTTGTCGTCAATTCGTGCGAAAGTGGGCGATTATCAACATTGCCAACAACGTTCAAAAGGAACATTTATGCGCTCATTGCTTCTTAAAACTAAAATCACCATGTCGATGTTTGCATTGGTTACGACGGCCGCTTGCATGGGACTTGCTGTCGCTGCAACCGATGCAGTCACATCTGCCGTCCCTAAAACACTCCATGCTCCACACATCCCCTACGATGAAGCCGCCGATGCCAAAGCTGACATTGCAGCAGCACTGGTGGCGGCGCAGCGTGCCAAAGTGCCGGTACTCGTGGTGTTTGGTGCCAACTGGTGCGGTGATTGCAAGGTTTTGGATTTGTCGTTTAAAGAAGGTGCCGCTGCGCCGCTGATCGCTAAAAATTTTAGAGTGGTGAAGGTGAATGTTGGCCGCATGGATCGCAATGTGGACATTGCCGAATCGTATGGTGTCCCGCTGAAAAAAGGGATTCCGGCCGTTGCGGTGCTCTCCGACAAGGGGAAAGTCTATTACGCAACCCAAGCAGGTGAATTAGCGGATGCACGTAAAATGGGTGATGCGGGAATCGTCGATTTCTTTACTACTGTTGCAAAAAATAAAAAAGAATGAAGTTGATGCGACGCGACGCTGCGCTACGCAACAAAACGTAGCGCATCTCTAGCCATTTCAAATGCGTTTTACGGAGCCGCAGAGATAGCTCAACTTTGATATTCAATTGTACTTAACGCCGCACAGTGTCAAGACCGCCCAGCTGCTAAAAACTCAACCCGCGCCTCCAGCCCGCCGCCTTCGCGGGGCAGTAATTGAAACGTTCCGCCGTGCAGTTTGGCGATTCGATCAATGATCGCCAAGCCAAGGCCAGCGCCAGACGCGCCGCTCCGGGCATCGTTGAGTCTTGTAAACGGTTGCTTAAGCCGCTCGACTTCATTGGCTGGAATGCCGGGGCCGCTATCCAACACGCTTAAGGCAATCTGCGATCCGCGAAGCTGGGTACGCAAAATCATCGGTGTGCCGGCGTGCTTGAGAGCGTTATCGATGAGGTTGACGATAACCCGCTGCATCGCGAGTGGGCGCATGGTGGTCGGTGGAATATCACCGAGCTCCAGCGTAATTTCAGCCCCCGCCCGCCGCGCCCGATCAGCAGCGTGCTGCGCAATTAAATTGAGATCGGTTAGTTCCGGCTTTTCATGGTTTTCATCGCGAGCGAAATCCATGAATTGGCTGATCACACTGTTGATGTCTTCAATATCTTGTTCCAAATCTTGTCGCGTTTCAGGGTCAGCGGGCAGCATTTCGATGCCCAGCCGCAGCCGCGAGAGCGGGGTGCGCAAATCATGTGAAACACCGGCCAGAAAGGTCGCACGTTCTTGCTCAACACGCGCCAAATCATCACGCATTTGGTTGAATGCAGCTGCCACTGATTTCACTTCAATCGGCCCAATCTCGGCCACTGGCGCGGGGTTTAGGCCTTGGCCTAGTTCCCGAGCGGCCTTGGCTAACTCGCGTAAGGGCTTGGTCACGCGGCTCACCAAAAACACCGCGCCCGCAAGCGCTAGCAACGCGCCGAACACGCCCCAGCCAAGCCACGCGCCCGAAAAATCGGGCTCGATAATCCGATTGCGCGGGAACACTACCCAAAACTCCCGCTCACCAACAAAAATTTTAACGATCAGCACCGGTGGCAGCGCTGGGTTGGGGCGCGGGCGTTGATAAATATCGGCTTGCGGCCCGAACTCATCGCGAAGGCGGTCGCGCAATACACTCAAGGCGGGAACGTTAGGTGCGGGCTCCAGCGTGTCCTCGCCGCGTGGCGGGGTGACACGCACGCCGCCTTCTTCGCGGAGTTTCTTTAAAAATTCTTGGTGCTGCGCAACAGGTACCGATTCCAACACGGCCCGAATCGTTTTGAGCTGCGTCATAAAACCAATCGCCACTAATTGGATACGCGGCTCACGCGAGTAGTGACGAAACAGCAGCACCGACACGACTTGGCTCGAAGCCAGCGCAATGACAAAAACCAATATCGTGCGGGCGAGCAGTGACCGCGGAATCGGGTTTGGCCATTGTTTGAGGTTTTGCTTGGGAAGGATCGGCATCGCTTGGCAATAAACTAAATAAGCGGGCGGCTACCGACGCTGCATTGAGCGCGGCCGTGGGAGTGGCTTTGGGCTCAGCTGTGGGTGCGGCTTTGGGTTCAGCTGTCTGTGCAAATCACGCATGCTTTTTGCCGTCCGGCACAAACACATAGCCCATTCCCCAGACAGTTTGGATGTAGCGCGGATTGGCGGGGTCTTCACCAAGCAGCTTTCGCAGCCTTGAGACTTGCACATCAATTGCGCGGTCAAAGCTGTCGTGTTCGCGGCCACGCGCGAGCTCGGTTAACTTATCACGCGACAGTGGAGAGCGGGCGTGTTGCACCAACACTTTGAGCAGCCCAAATTCGCCCGACGTCATGGGGAGTGCCTGTTGGTCTTTGAGCAATTCGCGTGTGCCCAAATTCAACACGAACGGGCCAAATTCGACAATCTCATCTGATTCTGTTGGCGCCCCCGGCACCGCCATTGGCGCTTGGCGACGCAGCACCGCGTTGATTCGTGCAACCAATTCACGCGGGTTAAACGGCTTCGGTAAATAGTCATCCGCGCCCATTTCTAAGCCCACAATGCGATCAACATCGTCGCCCTTGGCGGTCAGCATGATGATCGGAATATTGGCTTCGCCCGCATTGTTTGCGCCACCAACACTTGAAGTTACACCGCCAGCCCGAATGCGGCGGCAAATCGCAAAGCCATCTTCATTGGGCAGCATCACATCGAGCACCAAAAGATCATAGCGATTGCGGGCAAATACCCGGTCTAGCGCCGCGCCGTCCGGCACAGTGTCTACCGCAAAGCCTTGATCCGTTAAATAGCGCTTGAGTAGGTCGCGCAGGCGCAGATCATCGTCGATCACCAAAATACGGTGTCGGGGTGCGTTGGACGTAACTGTCGTTGTTGGGGCGGTTGTTGTCATCGTTTTGTTCGATTCATTTTGTTGTCGGAAGTATGTTGGAAATTAAGGCGGTGCAATGTGACCTCAGTCACAACCTGGAGCGCCATTTGTAAGCAAATGTTAGTAAAACCGGCAATTTCGCCTTTCCGTTACACCGCGTTACGAACGCGCTGTAACGGGAAAAGACTTTGGGCGTTGTTTTGCATAAGGTAGCAGACATTGAACAGAATGCCACTACCGCCGATTGTCGGCATTTTCAACGAAATATTGGAGAGTCCAAATGAACACGGTCAAATTATTTCCCACCGGTTTTTTATTCACCGCAATCCTCACCGCAAGCTTTGCCATGTCAACGATGTCACGAAGCGCATCAGCACAAACAGCGGTCGGTCAGCACGCAAACAAAGTCTTTGCCAAACTCGACACCAATGGCGATGGAATGATCAGCCGCGGCGAGGCTGCTGCCAAACCCAAGCTGGCAGCACATTTTGATCAGATTGATACCAACAAAGATGGCCAGCTAAGCTTTGATGAAATTGCCGCCGCCAGACAAAAACACCAGCAAAGGGCCGCTGCAAAATTCGCAAAACTAGATACCGACAACGATGGTCGTATCAGCCGCAATGAAGCCAGCGCGGCACCAAAATTGGCTAAAAACTTCGATGCCATTGATACCAACAAGGACGGCTTTCTCAGCAAAGACGAGTTGAAAGCCGCGCATCAGCGCCATGTAGGCAAATAAGCAAACAACAAACATTATTCATTTTCAGCAATCGACAGGGAAGCCATCATGAGAAAAGCGTTGCCGGTTTTGTGGCGTTATTTGGCGGTAGTCGCGGTGTCGTGTTTATTGACGTTTGTGATTTCGCAAAGCAAGGTGGAAGCCAGCACGATCACGGCAGAGTTGCCCGCCCAGCCGTCACCGGCAGCGTTGGCAACGGTGGCAGCGGCGGCAGCGGCAGCGCCATCACCAGTTTCAACGACACAAAAAGCGGTTGCCAGCATTTATGAGGCGCTCGGCACATTTGAAGTTGTTACAACAGACGCCACGTGGCGTGACGCCGCGCGTAACCGCGATGTCCCGGTGCGCATTCTCTTACCTCTCTCCCACAAGGTAGCTTCCACCAAGGTAGCTTTTCCCACGCTAACTTCAATAACGCCGCGATTGTCCGAAAGCTACCCGGTCATTTTATTTTCGCATGGCCTCGGCGGCTCGCGCGAGGGCGGGGAGACGTGGGGCAAACATTGGGCGAGCCATGGCTACATTGTGCTGCATATGCAACATGAGGGCAGCGACGAGGCGGTATGGAAAAGCAGCAAGCCGATGGAGCGTTTGAATAAACTAAAGGCTGCCGCGAACTTGGAAAACACCAAATTACGCATCGGCGATGTTGCATTTGTGATTGATGAAATCATCCGACAAAACAAAGAAAAAACAGCAATGTGGGTCAATGCCGATGTCAATAAAATTGGCATGTCGGGTCATTCCTTTGGTGCGCAAACCACGCTCGCGGTTTCAGGCCAGCAGGCGTCGGTACCGGGCATCCCCTTGATGCTTAATGCCCACATCAAAGCCGCCATCGCGTTTAGCCCAAATGCGCGGTCCAAGCAGGGTTTGGATAAGCAGTTCGCCGGCATCACCTTGCCGTTCTTTTCAATTACCGGCACCAAGGATGGCTCGGTATTGTTGAATGACGGCACAACACCGGAAACCCGCCTGCTCCCGTATCAGAACATGCCCGCCGGTGAAAAGTATCTGGCCGTTTTTAAGGACGGTGATCATATGGTGTTTGGCGGGCATATGCTGTCAGGTCGTCGTGCGGAAACGGCGCGTGATCGTGAGATTCAGCTTGAGGTGAAAGCAGCGACATTGGCTTTTTGGGATAGCACCTTGAAGCAGGATGTGGCCGCCAAAAAATGGCTGACCAGCCGCAGTCAAGACGGCTTTTCAGCAACCCTAATGGCAGGTGATATTTTTGAACATAAGTAGTCAGGCGGATAATCGGAGCGCATCATGAACTGGAAAAAGCAAATGTTAAATTTAGGGGCGGTCACGATCGCCTGCATCATCAGTATCTGCGCCTCGGCGGGTGCGAAAGCCGAAGCGGCGATTGGTGCTGACGGTGCGCGGCATTTGCTTAATCGCACCGGCTTTTCGGCAACCGCCGATGAGATCAAAACGTTTTCTACACTCACACGTGCCGATGCGGCTGATCGTTTACTGAAAGCGGTGAACACGGTTGCCGTCACGCCGCCGCCAGATTGGGTCAATGAGCCGCTGCCATCGCCAAAAAAACTGCAAGAACGCACCCGTGAAGAGCAGCAGGCTATACAAAAATTGAACAACGATCATGCCCTTGAGCTGCGGGAGTGGTGGTTTCAGGAAATGATTTCCACGCCGTCACCATTCGCCGAAAAAATGACGCTCTTTTGGCATAACCACTTTGCCACCAGCCAGCAAAAAGTAAAACTCACCCAATTTCTTTATCAGCAAAACACCATGCTGCGCCGCAACGCGTTAGGCAATTTCGGCACCATGCTGCGCGAGGTCGCGCGTGATCCCGCCATGTTGATTTATCTCGACGGTGCGAATAACCGCAAAGAACAGCCAAACGAAAATTTTGCCCGTGAGGTGATGGAACTCTTCACGCTTGGCGAAGGCCATTACACCGAGCGCGACATCAAAGAAGCTGCCCGTGCCTTTACCGGCTGGAGCGTGGATCGTGAGACCGGTAAGTTTATGTTCAGGCGTGGCATACACGACTATGGCGTGAAAACAGTGTTCAACAAAACCGGTAATTTTGAAGGTGATGAAATTATTGATTTGCTCTTAGCCAAACCCGAAACAGCCGAATTTATCACCCGCAAATTATGGAAAGAATTTGTCTCGCCGTCACCGAACGGGGCGGATGAAGCGGTCATTAAACGCATGGCATCGGACTTTAAAAGTAGCGGCTACAACATCGCGAAGTTGATGCGCATGATGCTTATATCGGATGCGTTTTACGCCATGAACAATCGTGCGGCACTCATTAAATCGCCGGTTGAGTTTGTGGTTGGCACACTCAAAACATTTGGAATCCAAACATCCAACATGCGGACCTTCGTCATTGCTTCAGCACTGTTGGGGCAAAACGTGTTTTCGCCACCCAATGTGAAAGGCTGGCCCGGCGGTGAAGTCTGGATTAACTCCGCAAGTTTGCTGGGGCGTAAACAACTATTGGACCGGCTGTTTACCAATGAAGACCGCATGGAGGTCGCGATGCGCAATATCGACGACATGGCGATGCGCTACGGTGGAAACGGCGACCCAGCTCCCGCCGGACGTGAAGCGCGGATGCAGCGCCAACTGCAAAAGCAAATGGGCACACTGCATTGGAATTTGGATAAATGGGCGAGTAATTACCAAGCCGCTCAGGGCGAAACCGCGTTGCAGGATATGACGCGCGTAGTGTTGGCAATTGCACCCCAGACCGCAGTCGGGGTGTCGGCTAATCCTGCTGATTGGGCACGACAGTTGGTGGCCGATCCGGCCTACCAACTTAAATGAATAACTTTAGTAGATGAAGCTAAAAATGAAGCAAAAAAACCAAATTTGACAATTAGAGCCGAAAACAAATCTTGTATCAACTGAAAGGCAACATCATGGATCGCAGAAATTTCTTAAGAATGGGTTTGCTTGGCGCTGGCATTCCCTTGGCGGGTACCGTGAACGGCGTAAGCTGGACAGCCGCTGCACCGGTCGAAGGTAGTGTCCTTCGGAACGCCGCGCCAGTGCTGGGGTCTGCGGCATCAGCTATCAATACACCATATCGAAATCTGCTTATCTTAGTCGAGCTAAAAGGCGCGAATGACGGCCTCAATACCGTGATCCCGTACGCCGATCCGCTCTACGCCCAACTACGCCCCAAGATCGCCATTCCACGTGACCAAGTGCTCACAATCTCCGAGCGCGAAGGGTTGCATCCGTCGCTCAACGCGCTGATGCCGCTCTGGCAAAATAAAGAGTTGGCGGTGGTGCAGGGCATCGGTTATCCCAACCCAAACCTCTCGCATTTCCGCTCAATTGAAATTTGGGATACCGCCTCAAAAAGTGATGAATATTTGGGCGCCGGTTGGCTCGCCCGCACCTTCGCCGCCGTGCCCGCGCCCGCGCAATTCGCGGCTGACGGCGTGGTGGTGGGATCAAACGATATGGGGCCGTTATCCGGCACGCAAGTTCGCACTATCGCGCTCGCCGATACGCGCCAATTTTTGCAACAAGCCAAGCTCGCCAAGCCCGACGGCGACCAACGCAACGCCGCACTCAAACACATCCTCGCGGTCGAGAGCGAAATCGTTCACGCCGCATCGAAGCTCAATACCAATGTCGCCTTTAAAACTGAATTCCCCAAAACAGCATTCGGCAACCAAGTCCGCACTGCCGCCCAGCTCGTCGCCAGTAACGCCGGTATGGCCACCATTCGCCTAACGCTTGGCGGTTTCGATACCCATGCCGGCCAATTGGGCACGCAAGCTGGATTACTCAAGCAATTAGCCGATGGCTTGGCGGCATTAAAAGATTCCATGGTTGAACTCAACCGCTGGGATTCAACCATGGTCATGACCTATTCCGAATTCGGACGCCGCCCGAAAGAAAACCAAAGCGGCGGCACCGATCACGGCACCGCCAACGCACACTTCATGATGGGCGGCAAGGTTAAGGGCGGACTATATGGCCAAGCTCCAGCACTGGCGCGGCTTGACGGCAACGGCAACCTGCCGTTTGCAGTCGATTTCCGCAGCGTTTATGCGACGGTGATTGATAAATGGTGGAGTGGGGATTCGAGCAAAATTTTAGGCGGGAAGTTTGAGGCGTTGGATTTGCTGCGGGTTTAAATAACCGATCGCGCGGTTGCCAAACCTCTGGCACTGACGGGGTTTTTGGAACAGTTTCATAAAGGCAAGCCAGCGCGCAATACGGATAATATCCCCGTTGTTAGCGCTACCGAAGCCAGGTGGGGTAGAGGCACTACACATGGCCTCAAATATGGCATCAGATTTATTGGCGAATTAAAAACGAGCTATTGCGCGGGCGTGCTTCGTTATAATGGGTGATTGTTAGAACACTTCACTCATTTATGCCTCTTCACACCCCAACCATCCTAGCCCTAGAAACCTCCACCGAACGCCTCTCGCTTGCGATCATGCAAGGCGAGCGCGTGTGGCAGCGTGAGGTTGACGCGGGGCAGCGGCATTCGGAGCTGGCACTTGCCGAATTGACTGGCCTGTTTGCAGCGGCGGATCTTAAGCTTGCCGACATGGATGCCATCGCGTTTGGGCAGGGGCCGGGGTCGTTTGTGGGGGTACGGATTGCGTGCGGACTAGCGCAGGGCTTGGCGCTCGGGTCGGGAAAGAGGTTGATTGCGGTCCCCACGCAGTTGGCATTAGCGGAACAAGCGCTACAAGCGCTACAAGCACGCCCGTACTCAGAACGTGTGCTGGTGGCAGTCGATGCCCGCATGGGTGAATTTTATGTTGCTGCGTATGAAGTCGATCGTGCGGAACAAACGATCCACGGAGACCAAAGCGGCTGGCGGCCAGTGGAGGCACCCATGTTGGCCAAGGCGGATCACTTGCCAGCAATCGCTGGCGATGGTTGGATTGGCATCGGTAGCGCGTTTGATGTGCCTGCTTTGCGTGCGCAATTGACAGCGCGCTATCCAGAACAAATTTTGCACGTGATCGATAACTGCTTGCCATCGGCAACTGATGTGGCGCGAATTGCCTCGCGCCAGTGGGCGAAGCTGGGTACGGCGGCGACCATCACGCCTGAGCTTGCCGCACCTCTGTATTTGCGTAACCATGTCGCGATGACAATTGTGGAACGCCAAGCTCTAAAAGCGCTGCAAAAACCAACGGAACAAGCGAAAGCCGTCGCATGAGTGCCGTCTTTTCTGCCCCGCCCGAACCGTGGAACGCCTCGCCGGTGCTGGCGTTCCGAGCATTTTCGGAGGCGGATGTGTTGAAAGTGACGGCAATTGAAGCCGATGTTTATGTGTTCCCTTGGTCGGCGGGAAATTTCCGCGATTCATTGTTCAGCGGTTATCGTTGTATCGGCGCGTGGGTTGATAAAGAGTTGGTGAGCTACGCAGTGGTGATGACAGCACTCGATGAGGCGCATTTGCTTAATTTGGCCGTTGCCAGAGGGTGGCAGCAGCGCGGCGTGGGTGCTTTGATGTTGACGCACATTATCGAAGAACTAAAAGCAATTCCGCTGGAGATGATTTATCTGGAAGTGCGGCCATCTAACTTGGCAGGCCGAAGGCTTTACGAGCGCTTTGGCTTCAAGCAACTCGGGATGCGCCCCGACTACTATCCTGCGCTTACGGGACGCGAGGATGCGTTGTTTCTGGGCCTCAATATTGTTCCCGGCCTAAACATTGCACTGACAAAAAATACATGAAAAAAATTCATGAAAAAATATGACGACAGCGCGATGAAGACGATATGAGGATCGACGAAGACTATTTGCGCGAGTTGGAGCTGTGGCCAATGTTTGCGCTCAAGCGGTCGTTTGAACCGGCGCGGCACGAACATGCGGATGCCGATTCAACCGAACAATCAGCACAATCAGCACACGCAGATACAACATCGCGATTACTAAATTCTGTCGAGGGGAACGCCCCAAGAGCGGCTCCCAGAGCCGAGCTTCAGCCTATTCCTGCAGGTGCGCCAGCCTCATCGGCATCGACGCCGCGTCCCGACCTGACGCAGCGCGATGCATTTGCAAAATCGGTTGCCTCCCCTGTTGTCATGCCGCCTGATCGTGAACGCGCCGCTCGAATCGCCGCGCTAGATTGGGCAGCGTTGGAAGCCGAAACCGCTAGTTGCCAAGCCTGTGGTCTGTGCAAGCAGCGAAAACAAGCCGTCTTTGGTGTCGGCGCTAAAAATGCGCCCTGGCTGCTCATTGGCGAAGGCCCTGGCGAGGAAGAGGATCGGCAAGGCGAGCCGTTTGTCGGTCAAGCGGGCAAGCTGTTGGATGCGATGCTGGCTGCCGCTGGCTTGCAGCGTGGCCGCGAGGTTTATATTGGCAATGTGGTGAAATGCCGCCCGCCGGGCAATCGCACGCCGTCAGTCGAAGAGGTTAATGCCTGCGCCCCGTTTTTGGATCGACAGATTGAACTCATTAAGCCAAAGCTATTGTTGGCGCTAGGCAAAACCGCCGTCATGCGCTTGACCCAATCCGATGCCAGCATGGCAAGTTTGCGTGGCCAGCAACACCGCTATAGCCTCAATGGACGCGATATTCCGATGGTGGCGACCTACCACCCTGCCTATTTGTTGCGAAACCCGCCAGATAAGCTCAAAGCGTGGGAAGATTTGGCGTTGGCGAAGAAAACGATGAAGACGGTGGCTGGCAGCGAATAGTCCTGACGGGCTTGAAATTTACAAACATGGCACTATTTAATGGTCGTAGCTAAGTGAGCTATTGTCGCTCTAATTTCTTTGGGAGAAATTTGTGAATACATCAGTGCGTAATTTTTCAGTAGCGTTTGGTTTAATCGCAGCGACATTGCTGTCTGGCTGTGGTTATAACGATTTTCAAACCAAAGATGAAGCCGTGAAAAAAGGCTGGGCCGAAGTGCTCAATCAATACCAGCGCCGCGCGGATTTGATCCCGAATCTAGTCGCGACCGTGCAAGGCTATGCGCAGCAAGAAAAGGACGTTCTGCTCGGCGTGACTCAAGCGCGCTCTAAAGTTGGTTCGATGAACCTGACAGCAGATGCGCTCAACAATCCTGAAGCGATGAAAAATTTTCAAAAAGCACAGGGCGATCTTTCGTCAGCTTTGTCGCGGCTGTTGGTGGTCACAGAAAACTATCCGCAACTGAAATCAGATGCCAATTTCCGCGAGCTGCAATCGCAGCTCGAAGGGACTGAAAACCGCATCACCGTGGCGCGGAAACGCTTTACCGATACGGTCGAGGCCTACAATATTTTGGCTCGCCAGTTCCCGTCAAACTTAACCGCGATGATGTTTGGCTACAAAGAAAAAGCACAGTTCACGGTAGAAAACGAAAAGGCAATTTCGGCCGCGCCGAAAGTCGATTTTGCGCCCAAAGCCGCGCCGGATAAATAAGCCGCCTGCCGTTTCGATTCGATTCTATTCGACTCTTAAAAGCCCACCGTGGGTTTCCAGTTTGTTTCTGACAATATGGCCTTGAACGGACGCCGCAGATTCGAGCGGTGTGTGGGTGCGATCGCGTTTTCGTTCATCGGAACGTGTGCGGTGTTGCTGGCGAGTTTGGCCCATGCTGCCGGTGGCGCGCCGGCATCCGAAGGGGATTTTCAACCCGTTCCGAAGCTCGTCAAGCGTGTAACCGATACAACCGCCACATTATCCGCCGCCGATGAAGCGCGAATCGACGCGCGGCTTGCAGCCTATCAAGCGGCCAAGGGTGCGCAGATTGCCGTGTTGATTGTCGCCACTACACAGCCGGAAACGATATTCGACTATAGCTATCGTGTGATGACTGACTGGAAATTGGGACGCAAAGGCATCGATGACGGCGTGCTATTTGTCATCGCCAAGAATGATCGCAAAACGCAGATTTTGCCGGGGCTGGGGCTCACCGGATCGCTGACGGACGCGATGTCCAAGCGCATTCTGGTTGAAGTTGTCGCGCCGAAATTTCGGGCCGGTGATTTTGCAGGGGGTATTGATGATGGCGTGGCAAAAATCATTAACGTGATCGGCGGCGAGGCTTTGCCTGCGTCGCCCAAGACGCGCGTTGCCACACAAAATGCGAGCTATGAGCATTACATTTGGCTGGGATTTTTAGCAGCGATGTTTGTAGGACCGCTGTTACGGTCCATGCTCGGCCGATTTTTGGGTGCGTCAGTCACGGGTGGTGTGGTGGGCGCAGCTGCATGGTTTATCGCCGGGGGCTTGCTGTTCCCCATGGTGGCAGGCGTCATCATCTTTTTGGTGGTGCTGTTGATGGGCGGGATGAATTCTGCCGGCGGCCGCGGTGGTGGGTTCGGTAGCTTCGGGGGCGGTGGCTTTGGAGGCGGCGGAAGTAGTGGCGGTGGCGGCTTTAGCGGTGGCGGTGGTGGCTTTGATGGCGGTGGCGCGTCGGGGGATTGGTGATGTCATTTATTAAACGATTTTGTCGCCATGTTTGGATGTCGCCGATCATCCGTGATCGACAGTTTTCGCGTCAGACGCTCGCCGTTATTGAATCTGCCGTGACCGAGGGTGAGAAAACGCATCGTGGCCAAGTTCGATTTGTGGTCGAAGCAGAATTGACTACCGGACAACTTTGGCATGGCCTCAGTGCACGGCAACGTGCTATTGATGTGTTTTCACAACTACGTGTCTGGGACACTGAGGAAAATAACGGGGTGATGATTTATGTGTTGCTCGCTGATCGCAAGGTGGAAATTGTTGCCGATCGCGGCATCCATCGGCATGCGGGGGATCAGCGTTGGCAGGCCATTTGCCGCGAGATTGAGCATCATTACCGCAAAGCGGATTTCTTAAAAGGCAGTGTCGGCGGCATCGAAAAAATTAGTGCTGAATTGGCGCATTATTTTCCGGAACATGGCGCGCATAAAAACGAACAGTCCGATAAGCCGGTGGTGATCTAGCTCGCTGTATTGAGCCTGCTTGCTAAAAAAGCGGCGACGCGACAAGTAGCTAATTGCTAGTACGGACGCTGATCAAAGTGCGTCACAGTCTCACCTTTTTCAATACCGATCCACGCCTCGGCGTTGCCATATACGCGTTGATTACGGCGATGCCACAGGATCACACCGATCATGGAAACTGATACGAAGGTACCGAAAATAATAATGGCGGTATTAATATGCACATCAAACGACAGCAACATGGCATAGAACGCAAGCATCACCAAAATACAAAAGTTCTCATTAAAATTTTGCACCGCAATCGAATTGCCTGCAGATAGCAACACATGTCCGCGGTGCTGTAAGAGCGCGTTCATCGGCACCACAAAGAAGCCAGCAATCGCGCCGATTAAAATCATGATCACAAATACCATCGGCATGTAGTGCACGACCGTCATCGCCATCACCAGCACGCCCATTGCGATTCCGGCGGGCAACACGCGCAACGATTTTTTCAGCGGAATATAGCGTCCAGCCAGTACCGCGCCAAGTGCAATGCCGAAAGCGAACACGCCTTGCAGCGTTGATGCTTTATCGAGCGGCATCCCCAAATGCTGTTCGGACCAGCGCAGCACAATAAATTGCAGCGTCGCACCCGCACCCCAAAACAAGGTGGTAACGGCGAGCGAAATTTGCCCCAATTTATCCTTCCACAGCGTTGAGAAACAATGGCCAAAATTAACAATCAGTTCGATTGGGTTTACCTTTTGTTTTTCATATCGCGCACCGGTGTCCGGTATGAATAAATTGAAAATAGCGGCAATGACATAGAAAGAAACAATCACCGCAATCGCTGCTTCGGCTGGTGTGTCGATACTGGTTTGTGCAAACGGCATATCAACCGAGAGCAATATTTTAGACGTTGCCGGTTTGATCAAATATCCACCCACTACAAAACCAACAATAGCTGAACAGACGGTTAGACCCTCAAGCCACGCATTGGCCATGACCAGTTTTTCTGGGGGCAGCAGCTCTGTAACGATGCCGTATTTGGCCGGCGCATACGCCGCTGCACCAAAGCCAACAACACCGTATGCGATGAGCGCAACCAAATATGGCGGAATACCTGCACCGGCAAAAAATTCATAAAACAACATGATCAGGCAGCCGACAACCTTGATCGTATTGGTCACAAACATGACCCTGCCTTTCGGCCACGCATCCGCAAACGGGCCAACGAAAGGCGCTAAGGCAACATAGGAAATGGTGAAGAAAAATTTGAGGAGAGGCACCATCCAGACCGGTCCTTCCAAATGCATGAGCAATGCAATAGCAGCGATCAGCAGCGCATTGTCGGCGAGCGATGAAAAAAACTGCGCTGCCATGATGTTGTAAAAACCGCGTTTCATTGATGTGTTGGCCTATTCTTATCAGTACTTTTTCGTCCGCATCTGCGATTGACGCGGGCAATGGAGTTGATCCTCCGAAAAGGCTGCATGCCCATAGTATTGCGAATCATACGTAACTATTTGTAACACAAATTGACGCAAGTATTGTTATCGGAAAATAAAGCTTGGCGGGTCTTTGGCCCGCGCTTCATTGCGGTCGTCTAGTTTCAATTCCTTGCTCGTGTCGACCGCGCACAAAGCAATAAAACAGAGCGCAAGCTTGGTGATCTCTTGCGGCGTCATCGGCCGTTGCCGATCGAGCTTTGCCCTAAACGCCAGCATTGGCGCGGTCTTTGGGGCAACATAGTCTTCCGGATCAAGCCGATCCCGCACTTTAATTTCTTCCAGCGTTTGAATTTCTGCGGGCCCTTTGTTGGCTCTGCGCTTCGCTATTTCTTCTTTCTTTTGTGCGCTGACCGCAGCTGTTTTCGGCAAGCTGCGGACGTAGGCCTGGGCTTTGGAATCCATTGAGGTTGGTGGAATCGTCCCCTTCGTATCGGCAATCTTGCCTGATTCATCGTCGCTCTTGATTGTATTCGCGTCGGCAGAGGTATTTCTGGTTGCTTGCGGTTCAGCGCTTTGCTCCGCGGCGTAAGCCAGATTCCAAGACTGCATAGAGACGCTGGCAATTAGCGCAAAGCCGATTTCGCGAAGGGTGCGTATGCGTTCGTGTTTTCTTTTCTTGAACAACATGGCCTTCATCACGTCTATACCAACCGTCATCTGCTCATCTTATGAAAGCAAAGCTGCGTGGATTTTTTGCAATTTCTTGGGTTCTATCCGCGATATTGCTCGCTTCGGTAAAGCCAGCACTATTCGGGCAAATGATGCAGATGGCCTTGACAATTTCCCAAGGTGTCATTGGTCGCTGCGCATCAAGCCTTGCCCGAAACACTAGCATAGGCGCGGGTTTTGGGGCGACGTAGTCTTCCGGGTCAAGGCGATCCCGCACCTTTATTTCTTCCAGTTGTTGAATTTCGCCAGGCCCTTCGCTGGCTTTGCGCTTTTCGAGTTCTGCTTTCTTTTGTGCGCTGCCCGTGGCTGTTTTTGGCAAGCTGCGGACGTAGGCTTGGGCTGTGGTATCCAGTGCATGTACCGACATCGCAGGCCTTACTCCTTGCGCAGGTTTGTCGGACGACTGATCTATTTTTTCTTGTTCGGCAGGTGCTGGTGCAATCGATCCCTGCGCCGGGAGGGTAAAACTTAAAACCGCCATCGATAAACAGGAAGCATAAATCGATAGCGGCATTACTCTCATTGGTATAATCGTTACAACACTTCAGCAGCGTGATCGGCCAAGCGTGAGCGCTCGCCGCGTTGCAGCGTGATATGCCCTGAGTGCGGCCAGCCTTTGAAGCGATCCACCACATACGTCAAGCCCGACGAGCCTTCGGTCAAATACGGCGTATCGATCTGTGCGATGTTCCCCAAACACACTACCTTCGTGCCCGGCCCGGCGCGGGTGATGAGTGTTTTCATTTGCTTGGGTGTTAAGTTTTGTGCTTCGTCAATAATCAAAAATTTGTTGAGGAACGTACGTCCGCGCATGAAGTTGAGGGATTTCACTTTGATGCGTGATCGAATCAAATCGCGCGTCGCGGCACGCCCCCAATCGCCAGCCTCATCGTCGGTAGAATTGAGCACATCCAAGTTATCTTCCAAGGCCCCCATCCAAGGATTCATTTTTTCTTCTTCCGTGCCAGGCAGGAAGCCGATGTCTTCACCGACCGGCACCGTGACGCGGGTGATGATGATCTCGGAATACACTTTGAATTCCAGTGTCTGCATTAGCGCTGACGCCAACGTGAGCAGTGTCTTACCCGTGCCCGCTTGGCCCAGCAGCGTGACAAAATCAATATCGGGATCCATCAGCACATTGAGCGCGAAATTTTGTTCGCGGTTACGTGCGACGATGCCCCAGATATTATTTTTCTGGTGCGTGTAATCCTTCAGTGTTTTCAGTACGGCGGTCTTACCCTCGCACGCACCAACAATGGCATAAAACGGTTTGTCGTCGTCTTGAAAAACAAATTCATTGATGTTCATGCTGGGGACGAGCGGCCCTTTTATGCGATACATCGTGCGGCCATGTTCCTGCCATGACTCCATATCCTTGCCGTGTTTATCCCAAAAATCCTTGGGCAATTCGCGCACGCCGGTGTAGAGCAGATCCGTGTCTTCCAACACTTTATCGTTGAAATAATCTTCTGCTGCCACGCCAATCGCCCGCGCTTTGATGCGCATGTTAATGTCTTTGGACACCAGCACGACACTGCGTTTTGGATTGTGGTGCTGCACGTCAAGTGCTGCCGCTAAGATTTGGTTATCCGCTTTGCCGCTATCGGGCAGAGCCGACGGAAACTCGACGCTGATCGGGCGGGTTTGCAACATTAAGCGACCGCTTGCGTCCCGGGTGCCGAATTCTTTGAGCGGAATTCCCGTTTCAATTTCACCGTCAAGACTTGAGACGATATCGTCCAAAAACCGCGTTGCTTGGCGCGCGTTGCGTGCTACTTCGGTCATGCCTTTTTTATTGTTGTCGAGCTCTTCCAATGTGATCATCGGCAGATACACATCGTGTTCTTCAAAGCGGAATAGCGATGTGGGATCGTGCATTAAAACATTGGTGTCGAGCACGAAAATTTTCGTGCCGGTGTGCTTAACAGCATTGGAGGATGATGCCGATGGGGCTGATAGGGCTTTTTTAGGTTTGGGAGCCAAAGTGAAATCCTCTCGGGTAAAACGCACGGTTGACGGAAGGAGCAATGAAGCAGGAAACGATAAAGCAAGAAACGATGAAACAAGAAGCGATGAAGCAAGAAATGAGGGGATGGAACAATAAATTTACGTTCGTAGAAGCGAAAAACCCTCTCGCGGCGGTCGCCGTAAGAGGGTTCTTAGAGAAAAAGCAGTGGTTCAATTCGGATACGTTTAAAAATATAATTTTATGGAAACGAAAAAAGTGAAATGATTATGACACGGTTTTCAGCTCGTTTTTATTTGTAATGCCGCTGTCAAAACTTCTTCAGCATGGCCGTCAACTTTCACGTTGCGCCATTCTTTGAGGACTTCGTTTTTTGGCCCCATAATAAAGGTCGAGCGTTGGATACCAAATACCTTTTTGCCGTACATGTTTTTTTCTTTGATCACATCAAAGAGCTTGCACATCGTCTCATCTGAGTCGGACAGTAAATCGAATGTAAAGCTCATTTTGGCTTTAAATTTTTCGTGGCTCGCGACGGTGTCGCGCGAAACGCCAAACACTAAATACCCGGCAGATTTAAATTGTTCGTTTAAATCCCGGAAAGCCGCACCTTCGATGGTGCAGCCGGGTGTGTCGTCTTTCGGATAAAAATAAATGATGTAGGGATGGCCACGAAACGCTGCGCTGGCAAAGCGTTGGCCACCGGTGGCGGCCACTTCAAAATCGGGGATGACAGGAAAAGTCATGTTTTACAGCCTTCTATTTAAGTTTTTTAATCAGGTAATTAGGTTTAATCAAGTGTTATCGAAAACTATGACAAGCACGCGACAATAAAGTGCCAAGGTTTCTGAGATTTTTAGCATCTTAAATCGCCGCGCTCTACGTTGGCTCCGAGGGTAAGCCTTAAGCACGTCCCACGGCAGGTCCAACGGCAGCTCCCAAGCTGGCTCCCGAGCGAACTTCCAAAGCTGCACCCTGAGCGTCGCCTAGCACTGCGGCCTCCGCTGCGCGTTTGACGACGGGCAAAAATGCTTTTCCTTGTAACAGCAAAGACCCGCTGCGGCCTGCGATCTCCCCTTGTTCGGCTGCAAAATAGGGCAACACCAGTTGGGAGTTTGTATCCCGTGGCAACGATTCGAAAAGCGTTTGTGTTGGCGCAAGCTCATAGCCTTGCGCCTTCCAGCCGATCAGCAATTGTTCAAACGCATGCTGTAAGCGCATACCTTCCAGCTCCGCGTGCAGCGTAAAAACATGTGCGTTCAGACTGCCATAGCTTGGGCACGTTTCGGTGAGCGTCAATAATTTGTCGGCAACATTCGCCTCGGTGATGCCGTCCACACCAATGAGCTCATCCAAGGTCGGCAACGTGGAAGGCAGTTGCGGGCAGTTAATAATCTCACCATTGACCACTGGAAAATGGGGTGCGGCAACACTTGATTCCGCGCGACCATCCGAGCAATAATCAAAGCCCATTTCTTGGGTCAGCCGCAAGGCATGTTTCGACATTTGCCAGCCGGCAGCGCCGTGAGTTTTAGCGGGATTTTTAAAAATATCGCAAAACCGATTTTGCGCTGCCATCATTTCCTGCTTAGTCCATTCCGCGCTCGCGTTGGCCACGCCGTCCTGCCATTTGACGTGATCCCAAGTGTGAATGCCACATTCGAAGCCTTCGTCGCGGGTTTGCCGCATGATGTCTGCGCAACGTTTGCCAATGTCCGGCCCGGGTAACACAGTGCCATAGAGCAGTGTGGGGAAGCCGTAATGCTGCACAACCGATGTGCGCTTCACTTTCCCCAAGAAGCCTTTTCGGAACACACGCTTAATCGCGCGCCCGGTGTGGTCGGGCCCCAAGCTAAACAAAAACGTGGCACCAGCTTGGTGCTTTTTAAGCAGCGCGATCAAGTTCGGCACACCGATTTTGGTGCCTTTCAGTGTATCCACATCAATTTTGAGCGCGAGGGTTTTTTTATTTGAATTCATAGCTGCAATTATGCCAGCCGCACAAGGTTGTCGCCAATTTGCGACTTACTAAACATGGCGGGCCAGATGACTTTCTCCAACACCCGCTACTCAAGGAGGAGGGCTTGAGCGAGGATGTTTCAAGTAAAATACGCGCATGAAAATCGAAGAAGTCGCACCCAATCCAGAACTCGCCCCCTACAAGCTCGTCGGCGGCGAATCCAAAGTCCGCGCACTCGTTGATCGTTTTTACGATCTGATGGACGAATCGCCCGATTATTTTGGCATCCGAAAGCTGCACCCTGAATCGCTTGACGGCTCGCGCGAAAAATTATTCATGTTTCTAACTGGCTGGCTCGGCGGCCCGCAGCTCTACACGGAGGCATTTGGCCACCCTCGATTGCGGGCTAGGCATTTGCCGTTTGCCATTGGCGTGAGTGAGCGCGATCAATGGATGGCTTGTATGACCGAAGCTCTGCGCGATGCTGAAATTGAAACATCAATGCGCGAGAGGCTGGTGGGATCGTTTGCGAACACGGCGGATTGGATGCGCAATAAGGAGCCGTAAGCCTGCAGTCGTTGGTAGCGTAAATTTAGCGAGAACGCCGACTGGCGTGCCGTTTGAAGCATTTATCGGCCGAACGCCACGTCTATACTGGATTCTAATGAGTTACCTTTGGTTGGTTGCCACCGCCAAAATCGGCCATCCTCATTTGACGCACCGCACAAAAACCTCGAACTTGTCACAATGGCGTGCTAAAATGTCGAGTTGATTCAACAATTTATAGCAATCCAATTGCTCCTCGTAAACTTTATAAATCCTGAAGCCCATTATCATGCCACGCGCCCTTAGAAATATCGCCATTATTGCCCACGTTGACCACGGTAAAACCACCCTTGTCGATAAGCTCCTCCACCAAGCCGGATCGTTTGCGGCGCATCAGCATATTGCCGAGCGGGTGATGGATTCTAACGATCTAGAGAAAGAGCGCGGCATTACTATTCTTGCCAAGAACACCGCGATTGATTTTGAAGGTGTGCATATCAACATCGTCGATACCCCCGGCCACGCTGATTTCGGCGGAGAAGTTGAGCGTGTATTGTCGATGGTCGATGGTGTGTTGTTGCTGGTGGATGCGGTTGAAGGCCCGATGCCGCAGACGCGTTTTGTGACTAAAAAAGCCCTAGCCCTTGGGTTGAAGCCTATCGTTGTGATTAACAAAGTTGACCGTGACGGTGCACGTCCGGATTGGGTCATTAACGCGACGTTTGAATTGATGGATAAGCTGGGTGCAACGGAAGAACAGCTTGATTTTCCGGTGGTCTATGCCTCGGCATTGAACGGCTACGCGATGCTTGATTTGAAAGAGCCCGCAACCGATATGCGTGCCTTGTTTGAAACGGTTTTGAAGTACGTGCCAGCGCCGGATTGCGATGCCGATGCGCCGCTACAATTACAAATTTCAGCACTCGATTATTCGACATACGTGGGTCGGATTGGCATTGGCCGCGTTCGTCGCGGCTCAATTAAGCCGGCGCAAGATGTGATGGTGATGATTGGCGATAAGCCACCTAAAAAAGCCCGTGTGAATGCCGTGCAAGGCTTCCAAGGCTTGAACAAAGTGCCGCTTGATATCGCTGAAGCAGGCGAGATCGTGCTGATTTCCGGTATTGAGGATTTGGCGATTGGCTGTACCTTGGCCGATATGGAAAAACCGGAAGCGTTGCCGATTTTGGGCGTGGATGAGCCGACCTTAACGATGAATTTCCAGGTCAACAAATCACCTTTTGCCGGCCAGGAAGGTAAGTTTGTGACCTCGCGTCAATTGCGTGAGCGCTTGGACAAAGAGTTGCTCGTAAACGTGGCGTTGAAGGTGGCTGAGACAGAAGACACCGATTCATTCATGGTCTCCGGCCGTGGTGAATTGCACTTGACGATTTTGCTGGAAAACATGCGCCGCGAAGGTTATGAATTGGCCGTCGGTAAACCGCGCGTCATGATTAAAGAAATCAATGGCGAAAAATGTGAACCGTTTGAAATGCTCACGCTTGACGTTGAAGAAGTTCATCAAGGCCCGGTCATGGAAGCCATTGGCGCACGCCGTGGCGATATGGTCGATATGGTGTCCGATGGCCGTGGCCGTACCCGCCTTGATTACCGTATTCCCGCCCGTGGTTTGATCGGCTTCCAAACTGAATTTATGAACTTAACGCGCGGCACTGGCCTAAAGAGCCATGTGTTCGACGAATACGCACCGATGCGCGGCGAAATTGCATCACGCCGTAACGGTGTTTTGATCTCCGGCGAGCAAGGCGACGCTGTTGCTTACGCGCTATGGAAATTGCAAGACCGTGGCCGTATGTTTGTTACGCCGGGCGAGCGTTTGTATAACGGTATGGTGATCGGTATCCATAGCCGCGATAACGATCTTGTTGTGAATCCAATCAAAGGTAAACAGCTCACCAACGTGCGTTCTTCCGGTACGGATGAGGCCGTTGCACTGGTGCCGCCAATTCAGATGACGTTAGAGTCAGCTATTGAGTTTATTGATGATGATGAATTGGTCGAAATCACACCGAAAAACATTCGTATCCGTAAGCGCTTCTTGCTGGAGCATGAGCGCAAGAAGGCATCGCGCGAAGCGGCTTAGTTTTAAAGCTGTTGCGTTTTAAAAAAACCGCATGAATTTCATGCGGTTTTTTTATAGGGCAATCCTGCAAACACTAGCATTAGCGAGGCGTTCCACGAAGTTTTACCGACTACCGCCCGAAAAAACAGTCAGCGATTTGCACGAATACAATTTGAGCGTATGATGACGAACAACGTCATCAAACATCACGTACATTATGCGAACCATTATTGACCTACCCGAAGCCCAAATCGCCGCGTTGCGCTATCTGGAAGAGCGCAAAAATGTCTCGCGGGCGGAGTTGATCCGCCAAGCTGTCGCGCAATATGTGGTGCGAAATGTGGAAGCGCCCGAAGCTTTTGGCGCTTGGAATGCAAATAAAGCAAAAACAGTTGATGCGGTTACAGTGCAAAGAAAATTGCGCTTGGAATGGGATCGTTAATCGATGAAAGCGCTGTTTGACAGCAATATTTTGATTGATTATTTGAATGGGATTGCCGCGGCAAAAAAAGAATTTCAACTTTATGAGGCGCGCTCCATCAGCGTTGTGACTTGGATGGAAGTGATGGTTGGCGGCGAGATCGAGAACGATGAAGTGACACGCGGCTTCTTGGCTTCGTTTGACATCATCCCAGTTAGCGAAAGCATTGCGGAGCGTGCGGTCCAGCTTAGGCGGGCGCGGCGCATGAAGCTGCCGGATGCCATTATTTTGGCCAGCGCCGTGGAGAATGGCCTGCTATTCGTAACGCGAAATACTAAAGATTTTGATCAGCGATTACCGGGGATACGCGTGCCGTACAATCTGCGGAAATAGCACGGTAAACCAAAATCATGCAGCGCTACCCATTTACCTTCCGCGCGATGGCGTGCGACAACATCTGCGAACTCTACGCCGGCTCACACGCCGAGGCAATTCGCGTTGCCAATGCAGTTATAACGGAAGTGCAACGCATAGAAGCCAAATATTCCCGCTATCAAGCTGACAGCATCATCACAAAAATCAATCGCACAGCCGGTTTGGAGAAAGTCGAAATCGACCCAGAAACCGCGCAGTTGCTGGACTTTGCCGATAGTTGCTATCAGCAATCAGGCGGCTTATTTGATATTACGTCCGGGGTTTTGCGACGTGTTTGGAATTTTAAATTGGATCGCCCACCGTCGGCTCTTGAGATCGCCTCGGTGCTGCCGTTGATTGGTTGGGATCGCGTTGTGCGGTCATTGCGCCCTAGGATTGCAAACACAACATCCGCAAGCCTTAACACGGCCAACGCCGGCACAGAGAATACAAACGCCATTTTCCTCCCACAAGTAGGCATGGAAATCGACTTTGGCGGCTTTGGTAAAGAATACGCAGCGGATAGAGCGGCGGCGGTGTTGCTGTCTTACGGCATTCGTCATGGTTTCGTGAATTTGGGTGGCGATGTCGTGGTGACAGGCCCACACGCCAACGGCGAGCCTTGGCAGCTTGGCATTCGCCATCCGCGGGATGAAAACGCATTACTCGCCACGTTTCCAATTGCCTCTGGCGCTGTCGCCACCAGCGGTGATTACGAACGGTTCATTGATTTTGCGGGTCGGCGACATTCCCACATCTTGAATCCCAAGACGGGCGAATCGGTACAAGGCTTGCAATGCGTAACCGTGTTCGCACCGAGCTGCCTGGTGGCGGGGAGTATTTCGACGATTGCGATGCTTCATGAAGGAAATAAAGGTGCGAAATGGCTCGCCCAATGCGGGGCCCGCTATTTGGCGGTTGATGCTGATGGCAGCAGAATTGAACCGCTATTCCACAACCTATAGTGGTTAAACGAAGTCGCCGGCCTATGCTTGTGAGCGGCATGTTAAAATTATCGTAACGCAAATTGAACCCAGCATTTCTTCCTTAACCGCTATCACGCGCAACCCAGCGAGCATCCACACCATGTTTTCACGTCAAGACACGATTCAAAAAACTGATCCCGAAATTTACGCGGCAATTACGCAAGAAAACCAGCGTCAGCAAGATCATATCGAGCTGATCGCTTCCGAGAATTACACCAGCCCCGCTGTAATGGAAGCGCAGGGTAGCCAGCTCACCAATAAATACGCCGAAGGTTATCCGGGCAAGCGCTACTACGGCGGTTGTGAGTTTGTTGATATTGTCGAAACCTTGGCGATTGATCGCGTTAAAAAATTGTTTGGTGCCGAGGCGGCAAATGTCCAGCCCAATAGCGGCTCCCAAGCTAATCAGGCGGTGTTTTTTGCGCTGTTGAATCCGGGCGATACGTTCCTCGGCATGAGCTTGGCGGAGGGTGGGCATTTAACGCACGGGATGCCGCTCAATATGTCGGGCAAATGGTTTAAGCCGGTTTCGTACGGCTTAAACGCGAAAGAAGAAATCGATTACGACCAAGTTGAGCGCCTCGCGCATGAGACCAAACCCAAACTTGTTTTGGCAGGCGCATCGGCTTATTCGCTGAAAATTGATTTTGAGCGCTTCGCAAAAATCGCCAAAGATGTCGGCGCAATTTTCATGGTCGATATGGCGCACTACTCCGGCCTTATTGCTGGCGGAGCTTACCCGACCCCTGTGCCGCACGCCGATGTGGTCACGACGACGACACACAAGGGCCTACGCGGCCCCAGAGGCGGCATTATTTTGATGAAAGCTGAGCACGAGAAAAAAATCAATTCCGCCATTTTCCCAGGCATTCAAGGCGGCCCGCTGATGCATGTGATCGCCGGTAAGGCTGTCGCATTCCACGAGGCGCTACAGCCAGAATTTAAAGCGTATCAACACCAGGTATTGAAGAACGCGCATGTGATGGCCGAGACGTTGAAGAGACGCGGCTTGCGGATTGTTTCGGACCGCACCGAATCGCATGTCATGTTGGTTGATCTCCGCGCTAAATCGATCACTGGCAAGGCGGCGGAAGCGGCGCTGGGCGAGGCGCACATCACGGTCAATAAAAACGCGATTCCAAACGATCCTGAAAAGCCTTTCGTTACCTCCGGCATTCGCTTAGGCTCACCTGCGATGACTACGCGTGGTTTCAAAGAAGCCGAAGCTGAACTCACCGCAAACCTTGTTGCCGATGCACTTGAAGGCGCAAGTGATCCGACCAAACTAGCTGCGGTCAAAGCACAAGTACATGCGTTGACCAAGCAGTTTCCCGTCTACGCCTAGTATCAACGACACATGAAATGCCCCTTCTGTAGCGCCCAAGAGACCCAAGTAATTGATTCTCGCGTGTCCGAGGAAGGGGATGTTGTCCGTCGCCGCCGCCGTTGTACGGTGTGCCACAAGCGATTTACCACCTATGAGACGGCTGAGCTCCGGATGCCGACGATTGTCAAATCCAACGGCCAACGTGAAGATTTTTCGCGTAAAAAATTAGAGACGAGTTTTCACCGTGCCTTGCACAAGCGTCCGGTGGGGGAGGAGCACGTCGCTGCCGCAATTGATCGCATCGAGCAAACATTATTGAACGAAGCCAAGCGAGAGCTGGGCTCTCGCAAAGTGGGTGAAATGGTGATGGCCGAATTAAAGCAAATGGACGAAGTCGGTTATGTGCGTTTTGCGTCTGTCTACCGCAGTTTTTCCGATGTGGAAGAATTCAAAACAGCTATTCGTGAAGTACAGAAATGAAGTCCAGAAGTGAAGCGCAGCAGTAAAGTGCAGAATCAATGTCAGTCCTAACGCCAATTAGCGCAACTGCCGGGTTTAGCGCCAACACCGCGTTCAGCGCCACAGACCACGCCATGATGGCGGAAGCTTTGCGTCTCGCAGAGCGGGGCCGCGGCATCGCGTCACCGAACCCGCACGTGGGCTGCGTGATCGTGAACGCTGGCCGCCTCATCGGTCGAGGCTACACCCAAGCCGGTGGTCGCCCGCACGCAGAAGCCGCGGCACTGGCAATGTGTGCCGAGAATGGCGAATCAACCATTGGTGCAACCGTTTACTCGACGCTTGAGCCATGCAGCCTGCACGCCAATTCACGTGGGCCAGCCTGTTCTGATTTATTGATTGCCGCAAAAGTGGCGCGAGTTGTTTCCGCGCTGCATGATCCGTTTCATGGTGTCGATGGGGCAGGCCACGACAATCTGCGCGAGGCGGGCATTCAAGTTGAAATTGGTCTGATGGAGGCACAGGCAGCAGAACAACTGAAGGCATTTTTAAAACGTGTGACCGAACACAAACCGTGGGTGACATTGAAAGTTGCGGCAAGCATGGATGGTAAAACCGCATTGGCAAACGGTGAATCGAAATGGATTACCGGCGACGACGCTAGGCGCGATGTGCATCTGTTGCGATCCAAAGTGTGTGCGGTCATGACGGGCATTGGTACCGCATTGGCGGACGATCCTGAACTGACGGTGCGCAATCTACCGGGCGATTGTCGTGGAAACGACGGTCCAAAAATTGAACGCCAGCCGTACAGAATTTTGCTCGACAGCCGACTTGATGTGCGTGATGGGATGAAGTTATTGCAAGGCGGTAACACCGTCATCATGACGGCATCGGACAATAAAGCGCGTGTGGCGCAGCTGATCGCGATGGGTGTTGAGGTGATGCGAGTTCCGACGGAGCCGGTAAAAGGTAAAGTGGATTTGGTTGCGATGATGCAGATGCTGGCGAAACGACCTGGCCGAGCGCTGAATCAAATCATGGTTGAAACGGGTGCGAAGCTGAATGGCTCACTGCTCGAATCCGGCGTGGTTGATGAAATTATTTTTTATATGGCACCGAGCATTCTGGGCGACTCTGCGCGCGGCTTATTTGCGATGCAGGAACTTGGACTGTTGCGCGATAAAATAGCGTTAACAATCACGGATCAACGCATGGTGGGACACGATTTGCGCATCACCGCACGGGTCCAAAACAAACAGCATTTATAAACGGCTTCAACCAACAGCTCAAACAAACAGCCTAAACAAACAGAATAGATAGGAAACATTTACGTGTTTACCGGCATTATTGAAACCACGGGGACCATCCAAAAAGCAGGCGTGAATCCCGCCAATACACGCCTCGTCATCGAGGCGCAGCGCCTGGGGCTGCACAATGTCGCCATTGGCGATTCGATTGCCGTGAGCGGCGTTTGCTTAACTGTCGTCGAGAAAACAGGCGAAACGTTCTCGGTCGATGTTTCCAACGAGACCCTGTCGCTTACAACCGGCTTAAAGCTTGGCAGTGAAGTGAATTTGGAAAAGTCATTACGGTTCGGCGATCGGTTGGGTGGCCATTTAGTAAGCGGCCATGTGGACGGCTTGGGCACCGTCACCGCGATGGAGGACTTGGGCGCATCGTGGCGGCTCGAAATCAGAGCGCCGAGCGAGCTCGCCAAATATGTCGCGCGCAAAGGCTCGATCACGGTCAATGGCATTTCGTTGACGGTCAATAGCGTGAAAGATTTGCAGCAAGGCGAAGCGCTATTTGAAATTAACATCATCCCCCACACGCATCAAGTCACGACCATTCGTGGTTTGCAAACTGGCTCGAAAGTAAATTTGGAAATCGATTTGGTGGCGCGATATATTGAACGGATGTTGGGCTAATTGCGGCTAAAGTTCGTTGATAGCTGAAAAATAAAAACGGCTGGAAACGCCCGCTGATCCTAGAGTTTGGCGACAGCATGATGTCAAATTGGTCAACATTAATCTCAATTATGAAAACAACGTTGCCCGAATTCGTCAGTGCCACCCCGCTCGATAAATGCTACCGTTTAATCAATCACGGCCCGACCGCTTTGGTGTCATCTGCGCATGATGGTGTTGAAAATGTTATGGCAGCAGCGTGGTCGATGGGCCTCGATTGTAACCCGCCAAAGGTTTCGGTTGTTATCGACAAGTCAACCCGAACGCGCGAGTTGGTGGAAGCGAGCGGCTTTTTCGCTCTCAACATTCCCTCAAGAGCGCTAGCCCAGCTAACGCTAGACGTGGGTAGCGTCAGCGCCAAAACTAATCCTGAGAAACTGCAAGAGCACAACATTCAAACCTTCACACCCGCTGGCTGCGCAGTGCCCTTGGTGGAGGGTTGTATCGGCTGGCTGGTCTGCAAAGTACTGCCAGAGCCTCGTAACCACGAAGTCTACGATTTGTTCATTGGCGAAGTTACCCACGCCTTCGCCGATACCCGCGTCTACCAAAACGGACACTGGCAATTCGATCACGCGCCCGACCATTTGCGTACGCTTCATTACGTGGCGGGCGGGCAGTTTTTTGTGATTGGAGAGTCGCTGAATATTGCGCCGTGACTGACGCCGTAATTTTCTTGTTGAGTCTTCAATGACTGCTGAATTTGAGCATGGATCTAGGGCAGAACAAGAGGGCAGAAAAATAGAGCAACCCAATAGGGCAACCCAATAAGGCAAACCAATAGGGCAAAACAAAAGCGGTGAACGATGAAATAGTCTAGCAAAGCAGGCAAACCGCCGAGCTGAAGAACAGCGCCGCGTAATTCCTTAATGAAAAGTTGCTAAGATCATAGCAACGCCGTAAAAAGCCAACTGGACTTTATCGTCTGGCTTAAACGACGCGAATTTCAACCAACCCCCGCACTCAACCTCTGCACTCGGCCCTTAGGCTCTAGGCGCAACGATTTTTTATAAAAGTGATTAAAACATGCTCGCAATTATCGGTGGAACCGGCTTAACCAATCTTGCCAATCTCGACATCACGCGCCGCGAGGTTGTGCGCACGCCGTATGGCGAGCCGTCAGGCCATCTGACGTTTGGCGAACTGAAAACGGGCGCACAAAAAGCGGAAGTGATTTTTTTGGCGCGACACGGCTATGGCCACACAATTCCACCGCATGAGGTCAATTATCGCGCTAATATTTGGGCACTGCATTCGCTCGGTGTGACGCGGGTATTGGCAGTGAATTCGGTGGGCGGTGTGGCGGCCAATATGGGGCCAGGCGTGATCGCGGTGCCCGATCAAATCATTGATTACACCTCCGGGCGCAAGCATACTTTTTTTGAAGGCGATAAGCCGGTCACCCACATCGATTTCACGTTCCCGTATTGCAATCGCGCACGTCTGTTGTATTTGGCGGCTGCGAAAGCGACCGGCATTCCGATTGAAGATTCCGGCGTGCTCGGTGTAACGCAAGGTCCGCGCCTTGAAACCCGTGCCGAGGTAAACCGCATCGAGCGGGATGGCTGCACCATGGTTGGCATGACCACCGCGCCCGAGGCAGCGCTTGCCCGCGAGCTGGATTTGTCGTATGCAACACTCGCGCTATCGATGAACCACGCCGCCGGTCGCGGCACCTCAAGCGATGGTATTAAGCTAGAAGACGCTGACGCCGTGTTGAAAGTAGGCATGAAAAAAATTCGCATGCTGCTGGCGAAAGCGGTGGAGCTGCACTCGGCGATGCCAGCTGAGGTGCGGGGATTTAAGTAAGGCATCCCGGCGACGCCGCAGGCGATTTCATCTGAGAAATTACTTCCTTAAACATTAGCGAGAACACAATGATCCGTCCAATTCTAAAAATGGGCACGCCCAGCTTGATGCAAATCTCTGTCCCGCTTCCAACCTCGGCCTTCAATTCGCCAGAATTGCACGCCCTGATCGCGGATATGCAAGAGACGATGATCGCGGCCAAAGGCGCCGGCTTGGCTGCGCCGCAGATCGGTGAAAATATTCGCGTGGTGATTTTCGAAATCAAAAATAATCCGCGCTACCCAGATGCCGAACCCGTGCCGTTCACGGTCTTGATCAATCCTGAATTGCTGCCAATTTCTGATGAGGAAGACGACGGTTGGGAAGGCTGTTTGTCGGTTCCCGGCATGCGCGGTTTGGTGCCACGTGTGAAAGCGCTTCGTTATACCGGCTTTGATGCAGCGGGGCAAAAAATAGACCGGACCGTTTCAGGCTGGCACGCGCGCGTCGTGCAGCATGAGTGCGATCATCTCGATGGCGTGTTGTATCCCATGCGGATGACCCATATGTCACAATTTGGTTTTACAGAAGTGTTGTTTCCAGAGTTGGTCGGGCAAGACGACGATTAGCCTGTTCATTAAATCACTAAAAAAAGGGAATCACTATGGCTGAAACGATTGATGTAACGCCAAGCATGAGTAGTAACGGTGGCAGCACAAATAGCGGTGAACCCGATGTTTCTTCGTCAATGACGCTCACACACGTTCTCTACGGTATGCATGCCATCGCCCCGTTCACGCTCTGGACGTTAGCCATTGTGGCGATGATTATTGGCGCGGTGAAACGCGATGATGTGCGGGGCAGTTTCCTCGATTCGCATTTTGGTTACCTTTCGCGCACATTTTGGTGGGGGCTTTTATAGTGGCTGGTTTCTTGGGGGGTGTTTTGGGTGCTGGGCTTGCTGACCTTGGGGATTGGCATGGCCGTCTTATGGATTCTTCCGGTAGCCGTGTTCATTTGGTATTTGTATCGTGTTATTCGCGGCTGGTTGACGCTAAATGAAAGAAGACCGATCGAATAAGTCTGCTGGCGCAATCTACGAATTTGTAGAACTTAACAGCAACGCCAAGGAGACTTTCCTTGGCGTTTTTTATTTGGCTATCGGTTCTGGGACCGCGGTTTTAGATATTAGGCGCTTATCTAGCAGCGATGATCGGTGGCAAACGCGGACGGTCGACACAAAGAGCCGAGGGCCTGGGAAAAACGAGCTGCCGTTGCGAATAATTGTCATTAAGGTTACTATCGCGAATAAGAATGATTCTTACTTAAGCCGGCAATGAACAGTGCGCTAGCGTTGTCCTGAATCTGCCCTAGCTGCAGCAGCACGCAGCCCCAACTGTTTTCAACAACCTGGCCCAACCGTGAAATCTGCCTCTCATCATGCTGCCCCCAAACTGACCCTCGACCAATTGCGTAAAGGTCAATCGGCTATCGTCGCTGGTGTGACTGGGCATGTAGAAGAGGGCGGCACCGATTTTTCGCGCCGCTTGATGGAGCTCGGCTTCGTCAATGGCGAATCCGTGACTATCATGGCAAAAGGGTTTTGGTCAGGCGAGCCGATTGCGGTGCGGGTCGGCGATGCGCAGCATGGTCACGGCAGCAGCACCTTTGCGCTACGCCGGTTTGAAGCGGCGCAAATTGCTGTCACGTTGCGACCAGCGTAAGGCTCGTTCGCGCTTCATAGCCCAATAATTAACTCATAAATAACCCCATAAATAACGCTGTAAATAACGCAAAAGCGCAAACCAAGTTTTTCATGAATGCTACCGCACCACCTCTAACAGCCTTAATCGCTTTGGTCGGTAACCCCAACTGCGGCAAGACCGCACTCTTCAATCGCCTAACTGGCGCCCGCCAGAAAGTCGCCAATTACGCTGGTGTTACCGTCGAGCGCAAAGAAGGTAGCTTTACGTCCCCCGCAGGCCGCACTTGGCAAGTTCTCGACCTGCCCGGAGCTTATAGCCTCGTTGCCACTACACCCGACGAAGCCATTACCCGCGACGTGGTGTATGGTTTGCGTCCCGATGAAGCCACGCCAGCGGGCATTGTCTGCGTAGTGGACGCCACCAATTTACGGCTTAATTTGCGCATGGCTCTTGAATTAAAACGCCTCGGCAAACCGATGGTGATTGCGCTTAACATGAGTGACCTAGCGGCCAAACGTGGGATTAACATTGACCGCGAAAAACTAAGCCGCGAAATTGGCGTGCCGGTGATCGCAACGGTAGCGGTGCGCGCCGGCGGCGAGGCAAACCTCGTCGCGGCGCTTGATCAAATTGATGTGGCGGCACTGACCGCTGACCATACCCCGAGCGCGACTCCCGAACCAACCAACGCATCGGCTGCTGAGTTGTCAAAGTTGTCCACGTTGTACGACACGCAGCAAGAGGTGCGCAGGCTTTTGGCTCTTTGCGTGGCGGAATCAGCCGACACCGTAAAAATTCATCGCGCGACAGAAAAAATTGATGCCATTGTGCTGCACCCGGTGTGGGGGCTTATCATCTTGGCGGTGTTGATGTTCTGCGTGTTTCAAGCCGTGTTCAGCTGGGCAAAATGGCCGATGGACACCATCAAATATAGTGTTGAGTGGGTGGCCGCGCTGATTGGCACCACGTTGCCGCCAGGCATGTTAAACAATTTGCTGGTTGATGGCATTATGGGCGGCGTGGGCGCGGTACTGGTATTTTTGCCGCAGATTTTGATTTTATTTTTCTTTATTTTGGCGCTGGAAGATTCTGGCTATTTGCCGCGCGCTGCGTTTTTATTAGATCACCTGATGGGCCGGGTTGGGTTGTCTGGCCGCGCATTTATTCCACTGCTATCCAGCTTCGCCTGCGCGATCCCCGGGATCATGGCCACGCGCACGATTCAGAACCCGCGCGACCGCTTGACAACGATTATGATCGCGCCCCTCATGACTTGCTCGGCGCGGCTACCGGTCTATGCGCTCATCATTGCGGCGTTTATTCCCGATAAAACGGTGGGGCATATTTTTAATTTACAGGGTGTGGTGCTGTTCGTTCTCTACGTGGCAGGCATCGTGTCGGCAATGGCAGTGGCGTATGCATTTAAGTTTTTTGCAGGGCGTAAAGTGCATCAAGCCTTGATGTTGGAACTGCCAGATTATCATTGGCCACATTTGCAAAATCTGATGCTGGGGTTATGGGAACGCATCAAGATTTTTCTGATGCGGGTTGGTACGATTATTTTGTCACTGATGATTTTGCTTTGGTTCCTATCGAGCTTTCCAGGCGCACCCGAAGGCGCAACCCACCCCGCAATCTACTATAGTCTTGCGGGCATTATGGGGCGCGGGCTTGAGGTGGTCTTTGCGCCAATCGGCTTCAATTGGCAAATTTGCATCGCATTGGTGCCCGGCTTGGCCGCGCGCGAAGTTGCCGTCGGCGCACTGGGCACGGTCTACGCGATTTCACATACCGGCGCACAAACAGGTGATGCACTCGCAACTGAGCTCATGCCCATCATCGCCAACACCTGGAGCTTGCCCACCGCACTATCGCTGCTCGCGTGGTATGTGTTCGCACCGCAATGCGTGGCCACGTTGAGCGCCGTTAAACGTGAAACCAATGGTTGGAAATACCCGGTTCTCATGGCCGCATATTTGTTTGGTTTGGCGTATTTGGCCTCGTTCATTACCTACCGCGTCGCGTTAGCGATGGCAGGCGCATAAGGGGGCCCGACATGATTCAAATTTTCATCGTCGCTATTATCGTCACGATTGCGGCAGTCTATGCAATCAACCATTACGCGCCGAAAAAGCTAGTGCGTAAATTAGGCGCTTGGGTTTCGATTGGCGTTGGGGCAATTGGTTTCGTTCAATTTTCAAAACGCATCGCGAAGACGTGGACATTTGAATCGCCGTCGGGGAGCTCGTGCGGCAGCGCATGTGGGCGTTGTGGCGGATGCGGTAGTTCAGGCGAAGCTCAATTTGAGACCGCCGCGTTAGAAAACAATTCTCTACAAAAATATCCTGTCATCGCAATGCGCCATAAAAATTAAAACTACGCCGACCCAATGACGGGAATGACCCCCAAAAAAATTCTTCTTCTAAGCGTTTCTGCCGGCGCCGGTCACATGCGGGCGGCGGAGGCAATTCGAGCCTATTCTGAAATGCCAGAATTTAATGCGGCCGCTGTCCGTGTTGATGCCACCCATGTCGATGTCATGGATTTTGTGCCCTCTGGTTTTCGTAAGCTTTATACCGATTTTTATATCAAGCTGGTCAACAAAGCGCCAGCGTTGTGGGGCTATCTCTATCGCATCAGTAACGAAGCCGAAGCTGACAGCACGATGGAAAAACTGCGTCGTGGGTTGGAGCGCCTCAACACCAAAGCGTTGCGTAAAGCGATTACTGCGTTCAAGCCAGATGCGATAGTTTGCACGCATTTTTTACCCGCTGAAATTCTCTCGCGCATGATTCGCAAAGGCGATCTCGATTGCCCCGTCTGGGTGCAGGTGACTGATTTTGATTTGCATCGAATGTGGGTACACGAGCATATCCGGGGCTATTTTGCGGCGAATGATGAAGTCGCTTTTCGGATGCGGGCGCTGGGTGTTGCGGCCGATGCGATTCACGTGACGGGAATCCCGATCATGCCTGCGTTTGCTCAAAAATTGGATCGCAACATATGCGCAAACGAGTTTGGGCTTGATCCCGCCAAGACGACATTTTTATTGATGGGTGGCGGCGCGGGGCTGGGAAGTTTGGACAGCGTTGCCGCGCGTTTACTCAAGCTACAAGGCGATTTTCAGTTGATTGTGTTGGCTGGTAAAAACGCCGACGCGCTCGCCAAATTGCAAACCTTGGCATCATCACATCCTGGTCGCTTGGTTGCGCAGGGCTTCACCAATCAAGTTGAACGCCTGATGGCGTGCGCCGACCTCATCATCACCAAGCCCGGTGGCTTAACGACATCGGAATGTTTGGCGATGGGCTTGCCCGTGATTGTGAGTGCGCCGATCCCCGGCCAAGAAGAACGCAATGCTGATTTTTTGTTGGAGCAGGGTGTGGCGCTGAAAGCTTGCGATGAAGAAGCGCTGGAATATCGCATTCGTTTTTTGCTGGACAATCCCGCCAAGCTCGCCGATATGCGCTCAAAGGCCAAAGCGATTGGACGGCCATTTGCGGCCCGGGATGTGCTGCTGCATGTGCTGGCAAATGGCTGAAGTCAAGCCCTGGCGCGGCGTTCAGGCCATTTTGTGTCGAACGCCGCATCAAACGCCGGGTCGTGAATTTTTACTGCCTAATGTCCGTGCCTTCAACCGCGCAAAGTTAATCGCCACCAGCATCACGCCAATCCCGCCCGCCATAATCACCCCGTCCGTGCCTATATAAGCCGTGCCAAGCCCCGCCAGCGCCACGCCGCACGACTGGCCGATGAAGTACGCTGCCGCGAAGGCGGAAACGGCTGCGCCGCGCCGTTCGGGTGCCATTTGTGTGGCATTGGTTTGGAGTGTGTTGTGCAGCATATAAAAACCCAAGCCGGTCATGAAGCACGCAGGAATCGCCCATTGCCAGCGCGGCGCTACTGCCAACACGAGCATAGACACAAACAGGAGCATGCCGCCAACGCGTGCCAAACCCGTTTCGCCAAGCTGTCTCACGAATGTTGCCGAGGCTGATGCAAACAAAAATCCGCCGAAGCCAAACAGCATCACCACCATGCCCGAGGTGGACAGCGCTAGCCCGTGTACGGTGTGCAAATGCGTGGCAAAAAACGCGAAGCCACCGAATACACAAGCGCCCTCGAGGAAAACCGTCATAACAACCACTCGTGCCCAAGGTTTTTTCAGTACCTCGGCGAATTCGCGGAACATGCGCTCGATTGCATGGCCATCATTGATTGTGGATGCACGCGCGGCTAATGCATGCGGCGGCAGCTGGCGTTGTGTCGCAAATAGTAAAAAGCTCACCCCCGCAAAGCCCGCCGCAATCAATAAAAACGGCACCTGCCAATTGAGATAGTCTGCCGCAATCCCGCCGAGCAATTGCCCCGCCGCCACGCCCAAAATTTGCCCGATCAAAAACCGCGCTAATACGGGCTGACGTTCCTCATAGGGCACTACATCGCCGATCCACGCCATTGCCAGCGGGATAATGGCCGCCGCCATTGAGCCCGCAATAAGCCGAGCTGCAAGCAGCAAATTAAAATTCGGTGCGGCCGCGCACAGCAGGGTCGCCACTGAACAGGCCACCGTCGCCCAAGCGATCACGCGATACTTGCCAAATCGATCCCCCAAAGGGCCGAAGAACAATTGGTTACATCCATAACCTATCGTAAACAACGTCACCACCCAAGAAGCCGCCGCCAACGTCACCGAAAATTCGCTGGCCATGCGTGGCAAGAGCGGATCCGTTACGCGCTGTGAAACACCGCTACCGAATGCGGCTAACGACAACGCAATAAAGGCGATGGGGGCGACTTTGGGTTGTGTGGCTAGGGAGTTCGACGTGGCTGCGGGAGCTGAGGACATTCACGGAAGATAGCACTGGGCGTTGGCGCGCTGCATTGATCGATGCGAAGGTGTGGTTTGGGAATGGTTGGGCAAATAGCCAGGCTAAGA
The DNA here is from genome assembly GCA_038206765.1 of Burkholderiales bacterium. Taxonomy (GTDB): domain Bacteria; phylum Pseudomonadota; class Gammaproteobacteria; order Burkholderiales; family Usitatibacteraceae; genus UKL13-2. The sequence goes on from JBBRAM010000002.1 coordinate 112,089, forward strand.
ATCACAAAACTCGTTTATCGGCGGGGTTTTTCGAGCATTTATGCTTGGAAGTCCGCTCCAATGGCGGAGTTTCATATTTTTAGTGGATGCTACGCCAACCATCGTGAATGCTAAACATTAGCCGCCTGTACGACCAACTTAACCCCAAGCGCAGTACACACACGGCTTACTGTATCAAAGCGCGGTTGTGCATCGGGGCGCAGCGCTTTGTAGAGCGCCTCGCGGGTAATGCCGGATGCTTTCGCAATCTCGCTCATGCCTCGAGCGCGCGCGATATCGCCCAATGCTGCCGCTAATAATGCGGGGTCGTTCGCTTCCAAGATATCGGTAAGATAGGCGGCAGTGGCCTCTTCGCTATCTACATAGGGGGCCGCGTCGAAGTTGGGAAGATCAGATACCTTAATGCGTTTGGTCATGTTTATTTACTCCAGTTACTCCAGTTAATCCAGCAATGCAGCAAATGTTTTAGCGCGTTTAATGTCTTGCTTTTGCGTTCGCTTCGAGCCACCGCAAGCAACACGATTGCAGTGCGACCACGTTGGGTAAAGTACACCCGCCAACCTGCTCCCAAATGAATGCGTAGTTCCGATACTCCTTCGCCAACGGGTTCAACATCCCCAGTCAAGCCTAACTCCAGCCGTTTGATTCTAGCAATCACGACGCTGCGGACGGTCTTATCGGTGAGGTCATTTAGCCAAGTTGTGAATTCGGGGAGCGGCTTGATTGAAAGCATTAGAAAATGTAATTGAACAATTACAATCTGTCAAATGCTTCGCCGATCATGGGTGCAATGTTTCACCAGTTGCCCAATGCCAGTGATGCCGGAGTTTAGTGAATGATGAAACGGCATCTTGGAACACGCTTCGCTACTTCCGAGCTACGCTGGCTTTAGAGCCAATGTTTTAGCGCCGCTTTAAATCGACTGTTTCCGTCAGAACGGAGTTAGACCATTTATAAACTGAATTTTTCCGTTGCTGTACTTCTTTTTTTTGTTTTGGCGTTAGGTCATTCCAGTGTAGCGGATTGAAGTATGAAGGCATTCGTATTACAACGCTGTCCTTATCTATGTTCGCTTTATATTGCTCTGCGCAAGTGCCGAACGAGTCTGAGATTGAATACGTCGAATTTAGATTGATTTGGAGAAAATAAAACTCCGTGGGACAGGACATTCCGCCACTGTGCAAAGCAACGAGAATGCTGTCGTTTGTATTAAGCTTATAAATATCCTCAACGGTTATTGAATAACCCTCAAACATCTTAACGACTTTTTTGTTGACCGAAAGCTGAAATTCTCCGGTAGCAGTTGTAATGAGAGCAATTTCTGCAGAATGAGTTTTGATATTTACAGAACACTTAGAGTCAGAACTATTGCAATGTCCGTTATTTGCTTTAGATCCAATTGAATCCCACCCGGCAGATAGTAACGAAGTTGTGGCAGACAACAACATAATCGCAAGTGTGGAGAGAACGAATTTCCTCATGCTAACTGCTCCTAAAAAACGACTAAAAGTAGCTTGTTTGCCGCAACGAAAAAAAGTATCTGCCCCAAACGCCGCGCCAACACTAGAGTTTGGCGCTTAAACATCTCTTGAGCACACAGCGTTTCCAAATCTACTTCCCCACCTCACCCAACACCATAGCCTCTAACTTCCCCTGAAACCGCGCTCTAAATTCCGCATCACCCAACGCAACATTTTCAATCACAAACGCATCCTCCGCCCGCTGGCCTAACGTGCTGACTCGTGCATCGTGCAGGTTGATGTCGAATTTAATAAGCAGCCTCGCGATGGCGGACAGCAATCCCGGACGGTCGGCGCAGCTGATGGAGAGTTCGTAAAACGGTTTGCGGCGTGACGGTGTGAGGGTGATTTTTGGTTGGATCGGGAAGTGTTTGACTTGGCGGGATAGTCGGCCTGCGGCGGTATCGGTGATCGGCGTTTGAGCGTCGAGCAGCTTGGCTAGATCGAGTTCAATGGTGCGGGCTAAGTTACGGTAGCTCGATGCTTTGCCTCGTTTGGGGAGTACTTGGAATGTGTCGAAGGCGATGCCGGTTTTACTGCTTTCAGTGGGCGCAGTGAAAATTTTCGCAGAGGCGATATCGAAGGTGAGGCGTTCAAAATAGCCGGTGATGCGAGCGAACAAGCCGGGCTGGTCGCGGGTTATGACGATGACGGTGAAGCCGTCGTCGGTGATGTTGCCAATCTTGCCGTCCATCGTGCCATCCGAGGCTTCCGGAACTTGCACGCTAACTAATGCGCTAGAAAGTGCGGCGAGCGTATGCACATTGGCATCACCCAACATCGCCGCGTGTCGCATCATTTCTGCCGGTTCGAATCGTTGGAAATAACTGATATCCATCTGCGGCCAGAGCGTCGGTGTGGCTTCATTATTATTGCTATGTTCTCGAAACAACACCAACGCTTCGGACTTTTTGTTCTCAATCCAGCGCTCATTGGGCACCGCTTCACCGCGCAACAGTTTTAACGCGGCGCGGAATAATTGCTCGAGTAATTTTGCTTTCCAACTGTTCCACACATGCGGGCTGGTGCCGCGAATATCAGCGACGGTAAACAAATACAGCGCCACCAAGCGCCGCTCTGTACGTACCTTCGTGGCAAACTCTGCAATCACATCGATGTCTGATAAATCCTGCTTTTGCGCAATAGCCGACATTTGTAAATGCATTTCAACAAGCCATGAAACGAGATCGGCATCAGCGCGGCTTAATCCGATCGGGATGAGTTTTTTGCAAAATAATCGCGCATCATTTTTGCCGAGCTCCGAATGATCGCCGCCGCGTCCTTTGGCGATATCGTGGAAGAGGGCGGCGAGATACAATATTTCCGGTCGCTCAAAATCGCGGGCAAGTTCGTGGCAAAACGGGAATTCATGCGCGAACCGCGGCAACACTAGGCGCCGCAAATTGCGCACCACCATCAGGATATGTTCGTCCACCGAGTAGACGTGAAACAGATCGTGCTGCATTTGCCCGACAATGCGGCCAAAGGCGGGAATATAGCGGCCCAGCACACCATAACGGCTCATGCGGCGCAGTGTAAAACTCACTTTTTCGCTTTTCAAAATTGCTAAAAATAAGCGATTTGTTTCCGCATCTTCGCGAAACGCCCGATCAATCTTGGGCACTGCGCGCCATAGCGAGCGCAAGGTTTCAGGCGCAAAAAATTCAGCTTCGTTGACGCGTTGTAGTGCCAAGAATGCGCGAAAAATCGCATGCGGATCGCGTTGGAAAATTGTCTCATCACGCGACTCAATGTTGCCGTTAATGAGGTCAAAGTCATCATCAATTTTACGCACAACGTCTTTTTTACGGTTCGAGATGCGCTCAATCAAGTTGATGAGCAAAATCGAGTTCATTTGCCAAATGGCTTTGGCAGTGAGGTAGTAGCGGCGCATCAGCGCTTCGGAGGCGAGCTTGTGTTTTCCGGCATCAAGTTTTAACTCCGCTGCCAACGCGGATTGATGGTCGAACACTAGCCGATCCTCGCGGCGGCCCGACAAATAATGCAGGCGAATCCGCAAATCCATGAGAATACGTTCATGCCGCGCGATATGTTTGGCTTCAGCCGTGGTGATGATATTTTGGCTGGCGAGCGCCTTCCAGTCGTTACCCAAACCAGCTGCTTTGGAAAGCCAAAGCATCATTTGCAGATCGCGCAGGCCGCCTGGGCTTTCTTTGATGTTTGGCTCAAGGTTGAGAGCGACATCGAGATGCCGGGCATGGCGTTTTTTTTGCTCGTCGATTTTGGCGGCGAAAAAAGTTTGAAGGTTTCGTTGTTTGCAAAGTTGTGCTGAGAGCTCGCTCACCAACTCGCGATCGCCCCAAATGGCGCGGGCTTCGAGCATGCTGGTGTCAACCGTCACATCCTTTGCGGCCTCATCTAAGCATTCAGAAATCGTGCGAACAGCAATGCCCGGCTCCAGGCCAACATCCCATAGTAATGTGACAAATCGTTCAACCACCTCGCCTGCGGCTGCACCTGCGGCCTCACTATCAGGCAGGAGGATTAAAATATCGACATCTGATGACGGATACAAATCCCCGCGCCCATAACCACCAACAGCTACCAACGCGAAGTGGGTGGGCACCGCCATATCGGTAGCCAGCCGCTGCAATAAGTTATCGGTGAGTGACGCCAACGCGCGCAGATGGCGCGACGGTTCGGGGCGTTCAAGATAGCGCTGCTTTAAATCAGCCCTCGCATCAGCCATACAAAGCCGCCAGGCGCTCGCGTATTCGGCGCTTTTGGTGCTGGACACTGGTTGCGGCAGCGGCAGCGGCAACGGCAACGGTGGTGCCGAAGGAGAAGAAAGCATTGAAAGCAGAGCGGTGTTCTTTTGGGCTGCTGGTCGTGAGCGAGAAGCCTTAGCCATCCTGTGCTGGCGGAAAACTAGGCGGTGGCCGTGCTGGGCGGCACTGTCAGCGGCGGCCGCTCAGGCGAGCCTGCCGAAAGTGTCATTACCTCAAAGCCGTCATCGGTCACCAGTACGGTGTGTTCCCACTGTGCGCTCAGCGAATGGTCGGCAGTTACTACGCCCCAGCCATCCCCCAACATACGAATCTCGCGGCGCCCTGCGTTAATCATCGGCTCAACCGTGAACATCATGCCGGGCTTCATCACCATGCCTGAGCCGCGTTTACCGTAATGCAAAATCTGTGGCTCTTCGTGGAATTTTTTACCAATTCCATGGCCGCAAAACTCGCGCACCACGCTGTAGCCTGCTTTTTCGGCAAATGATTGAATAGCGTGACCGATATCGCCTAACGTGCCGCCTGGGCGCACCTGGTCAATGCCGCGCCACATCGCTTGAAAAGTGATTTCGCAAAGCCGCTTCGCTTGGATAGAAGGTTCGCCGATATAAAACATGCGGCTATTGTCGCCGTGATAGCCATCTTTGATCACGGTGATGTCGATGTTTAAAATATCGCCATTTTTGAGCATCTTGTCACCGGGAATGCCATGGCATACCTGATGGTTGACCGAGGTGCAGCTTGAGGCTGGATAAGGTTTGTGGCCCGGCGGCGCGTAATTTAACGTGGCCGGGATTGTGCCTTGTACATCAACCATGTAATCGTGACAAAGCTTATCGAGTTGCCCAGTCGTCACGCCCGCTTTGATGAATGGCGTGATGTAGTCGAGCACCTCAGAGCCGAGGCGACCCGCGACCCGCATGCCGACGATGTCGGTGCTACTTTTTAATGTGAAGCTCACGCAGATACCTTAGAGAAATTATTCTTAAGAATTACACGATGATTATACCAAGCGAGCGGATAGCAAGATAGCCGCAGCTGTTATTGGCCTGCATAATGACGGTTTGCAGTCATTTCAAGTCGTCGCCGATGTACTTTTATTACCTCGCGCTCAATCCAGAGCATCATTTTTTTGGATTCGGGATGGGTCGATACCATTAACAGCTTTTTAGCGCCAACTTCAGAAAAAGCCCACACGTTCTCGTCAGGGAAGTCGCGATAGTCGGTGGTTCTGTACATGGCCTTTAGCTGAAGCGTCGGCTTTCTGCCGAGCACCTTGAGGATGTCCTGATCGACAAACCAAAGCTTGCTTGGAATGATTTGTCCGGTCTCGTCCGGGTGGTCATTGGGAATTTCAAGAACGCGAATTTGAGTGTTCGCAAATTCATAATAATTGCCCTGCCATTTGGCATAAGGCTGCCCGCGCTGCCATTGAAACCATGTGCCGATGACAATCATGATCGGACCAGCCGCAAGTACACCAATCGCCGGGATCGCCAATACAAAGAAAATCATAGTGTTAGTGAGTTGAAACCGGACAAGTCCGCTGATAATGAGCGCCGCCACCGCGAGCCGCCAGAGCACCATCCAAAAGAAGCGTTGGGCGGTGACTTCCATATCAGGCGCTTTGGGTCGGAATTTCATCAGGATGTTGATTTATCTAGGGTTTTCGGCTTATAATCGAAGGCTACGCTCAGTTTGTATCGCAATTGCTGTATCGCAATTACCGTATCGCGATTGTAGTCAATGTTCAAATTCACGTAAATCCTCACACTTGGCCCGTTAAGGTCCTCAATCGCTATTGTTGCAGTTTAGGCGGTTTTGGTCTCCCGAGTGTTAGCTAACCTTAACTTTTGGAGTATTAAAAATGTCAGTAACCATGCGTCAAATGCTGGAAGCTGGTGTCCACTTCGGCCACCAAACCCGCTTCTGGAACCCAAAAATGGCACCGTATATCTTCGGTGCGCGTAACAAAATCCACATTATCAATCTTGAGAAATCGCTCCCGATGTACCAGGACGCGCTCAAGTTTGTTCGCCAGTTGGCGGCTAACAAAGGCACCGTGTTGTTCGTCGGTACCAAGCGCCAAGCCCGTGAAATCATTATGGAAGAAGCGCAACGCGCCGGTATGCCGTATGTTGATTTCCGTTGGCTCGGTGGCATGATGACCAACTACAAAACCGTAAAAGGCTCGATCAAGCGTTTGAAAGATCTTGAGCAAATGGTTGAAGACGGATCGATCGAAAAATTGAGCAAAAAAGAAGGCTTGATGGTCACCCGCGAATTGGAAAAACTCCAGCGCTCAATGGGTGGCATCAAGGACATGGGCGGTGTGCCAGACGCGATTTTTGTCGTGGACGTGGGCTACCATAAAATTGCCGTTACCGAAGCCAAGAAATTGGGCGTGCCGATCATCGGTATTGTCGATACCAACAACTCGCTTGACGGTGTCGATTACGTCATCCCGGGAAATGATGATTCAACCCGCGCGATCCGCTTGTACGCTCGTGGAATCGCCGATGCGATCCTTGAGGGTAAGAGCGCCGTGATCGCAGAAATGGTCGCGCCGGAAGGCGAAGAAATGGTTGAAGTCACTGGCGAAGAAGCCCATACGACGCAGTAAGCTGAAAACCTGAAAAAGGGGCTCCGGCCCCTTTTTTTTGAACATGAAATTTAGTGAAGCAATATCAATCAATCAAGCAATCAAGCAATTAAGTTAAGGATTTGGAAATGGCTGACATTACCGCAACAATGGTTAAAGAATTGCGCGAGAAAACCGACGCGCCGATGATGGAATGTAAAAAAGCGCTTACCGAAGCGGCCGCGATAGCCACCAATGCTGGCGAGCTCATGGAAAAAGCCGAGGAAATTTTGCGCGTAAAGCTCGGTAGCAAAGCCTCGAAAGCCGCATCCCGCGTGGCTGCTGAGGGTGTCGTGGCAATCTATATTTCGCCAGACCAAAAATTGGGCGCGATGGTCGAAGTCAATTGCGAAACCGACTTTGTGGCGAAAAACGATGATTTTTTAGCCCTTTCGGCCAAGCTTGCTGAATTGGTTGCCACGCAAAATCCAGCCGATGTGGCCGCATTATCGGCTATGCCGCACGGCGGCACCACCGTTGAAGAATCTCGCAAAGCGCTGATAGGCAAGATCGGTGAAAACATGTCGATTCGCGGCTTTAAGCGCATCCCTGCAATCGGTTTGCTCACGCAATATCTGCACGGCGGTGCAAAAGTTGGCGTAGTGGTCGATATCACCGGTGGTGATGTGACGTTGGCCAAAGATATCGCTATGCACGTTGCGGCGTCGAAGCCTGCGGCGATGCTTGCCTCCGAAGTGCCAGCGAAGCTAATCGAAGCAGAGCGTGAAGTGGCACGCTTGAAGGCAATTGAGTCTGGCAAGCCAGCTGAAATTGCAGCCAAAATGGTTGAAGGTTCTGTTGCGAAATTCCTGAAAGAAGTAGCGCTGGTTAGCCAACCATTTGTTAAAGACGACAAAATGACTATCGAGCAATTGCTGAAATCAAAAGGGGCGACGATCAACTCGTTTAACTTAGTGGTTGTCGGAAAAGATATTGAGAAAAAAGTAACTGATTTTGCCGCAGAAGTGGCGGAGGCGGCTGCGGCGGCTAAGGTCGTTTAGTACGGATGAGACTTCCGAACTTGTTTCTGGCAGGCTGCAGTAGCATAGTGCAACATGAAGCCCTAGTTTCGGCGAGGGGTTTGAGGCAAAAATGCTTCAAAACCCGCTCTGATACTAGGGTTTGTCGTAAGTAGATGCAACCAAATTTGAACTTAGTATTGCTGTGCTTTAAAATTACGTGAGCAAAATTACAGCAACAAAAGTACCGTTCCAGCCGTTCCACCGCTTCCACATCCGTCAACCAGAAGTTGCAGCGCCAAAACATAACCGGCGTAACGCGTGCAACGCACAGGAGATCACCACATGCGCCCCAAGTATCAACGGATTTTGCTCAAACTTTCTGGCGAAGCGCTGATGGGTGATGATGCATTTGGCATTAATCGCCCGACCATTGAGCGGATTGTTAACGAGATTAAAGAGGTTTCGCAGCTGGGCGTGGCAATTGGGATTGTGATTGGTGGTGGCAATATTTTTCGCGGCGTCTCGTCGAGCGCGGCGGGCATGGATCGCGCAACGGCCGACTATATGGGTATGTTGGCTACAGTGATCAATTCACTTGCGCTGCAAGACGCCTTGGCCAAAGCAGGCTTGGTACCGCGCGTGCAATCGGCAATCAATATCGAGCCCGTTGTTGAGCCGTATATTCGCGGCAAAACCATGCGTTATTTGGAAGAAGGTAAAGTCGTTGTCTTCGCCGCCGGTACCGGTAATCCATTCTTCACGACGGACACCGCTGCCGCGTTGCGTGGCCGTGAAATTGAAGCGGAAATTGTCTTGAAGGCGACGAAGGTTGACGGTGTATATACGGCTGACCCCAAATTAGATAAGACCGCAACGCGTTATCAATCGTTGACCTTTGACGAGGCCATCATTAAGAATCTGAAAGTCATGGATGCCACTGCGCTCGCATTATGCCGCGACCAAAAACTGCCGATCAATGTTTTCTCGATTTTCAAAGAAGGCGCATTGAAACGCGTGGTGATGGGCGAAGATGAGGGTACGTTGGTGCATGCATAACGGTGCAGCAATGCTCGCGTCACCTACAAGGCGGGCGCGGCAATTTAATCTGGCTTCGGTACAATGATTCAATTACGTGACCGAACTCGGCAGAAAAAACCAGCAGAACAAGGCAGGAGCGCAACATGAATATCCCAGACCAAAAAAAACAAGCTGAACAAAAAATGATGAAATCAGTTGAGTCGCTCAAAAACGGCCTCAACAAAGTCCGCACCGGTCGCGCTCACACCGGGTTGCTAGAGCATGTGCAAGTCGAGTACTACGGCTCAATGGTGCCGATTTCACAAGTTGGCAACATGATCTTGGCCGATTCGCGCACCATCAACGTCCAACCGTTCGAGAAGAAAATGAGCTTGGCGATTGAGAAAGCCATTCGCGATGCAAACTTGGGTTTGAATCCATCAACGGTCGGCGACATCATCCGTATTCCAATGCCCGCCCTTACAGAAGAGCGCCGCAAAGAATTGGCAAAAGTCGTCAAGAGCGAAGGCGAAGATGCAAAAGTGGCAGTGCGCAATATTCGCCGCGATGCCAACAGTGCGTTCAAAGACGCACTAAAAGCCAAGACGATTTCAGAAGATGACGAAAAGCGGGCGCAAGACGATATGCAAAAAATGACCGATAAATTTATCGCTGAAATCGATAAAGTAATCGGCGAAAAAGAACGCGAATTGATGTCGGTTTAGTGATTGCCCGGTGATGCGTAACATTTGCCAAGTCCAGTTTACCAAGTCCGCTATGTTGGATACGTTTGCTTATTGCGCCAATTCCGTCACCTTTTGCGCGTCACACTGAAAAATGGTTCAGTCCACCAATACGATCAGCTCAACCCAAACGATTCCTGAAGTCGGAGATGTGCCGCGTCACGTCGCCATCATCATGGACGGCAATGGCCGCTGGGCACGCAGCCGCTTCATGCCGCGCGTGGCGGGGCACAAGCGCGGCGTTACGGCGGTTCGGGATACGGTTAAAGCATGTGGCGAGCTGGGCGTGCAATATTTGACATTATTCGCGTTTTCATCCGAAAACTGGCGTCGCCCCACCGACGAAGTCACGGTGCTGATGCAGCTTTTTTTACGCGCCCTCGAACAAGAGGTCACCAAGCTGCATAACGCAGAAATCCGCTTTAAAGTGGTTGGCGATCTCGCACCCTTTGATAAGCGAATAGTGGAACTCATCCACAACGCCGTCGATCTCACCAAGGACAATCAAAAGCTCACACTAACGGTGGCCGTCAATTACGGTGGTCGCTGGGATATTTTGCAGGCGGCCAACAAAGCGGCTGAAATGAAACACCAGCAGTCACGGACATTGCAGGCGAAAAACGGTTCAAAACATCCGCCAGAACTAGAGTTTGCTGAAAAATTTGAGCCTATTACTGAGTCGGACCTTAGTGCCAATCTCGCCATGCAGTTCGCGCCGGAGCCCGATTTATTCATTCGCACTGGCGGCGAAGAGCGCATTAGTAATTTCTTGCTTTGGCAACTGGCCTACACCGAATTTTATTTCACGCAAGAGCTTTGGCCTGATTTTAATCGAGATAGTTTGGCGAAAGCCATTGAATCCTATCGGATGCGCGAGCGCCGCTTTGGTCGCACCAGCGAGCAGCTCAAATCTGACGATGTAGTTGATCTAACCAATCCCGTCAATGCGACTGCCGCTTGAGGTGCTCTCGATGCAGCTTACAGCATCTGCTGCATCACGCCACATCGCACTATCGAACCATCGCACCATCGCGCACCACATCGTCGATCGTGTTCGTTTAGCTAGCTTATGCAAATAGATTTTTCAACAGTGCGCGCGCCATGCTAAAAACCCGCATCATCACCGCACTCATCGTCTTGCCCATCGTGATGGTGGCGCTATTCGCGTTTCCGAGCTGGGCGTGGCTTGTTTTTACGCTTGGAATCGTAATCGCAGCGTGCTGGGAATGGAGCCGATTTTGCGGGTTTAAGCGGGCGGAGCTCATGCGCTATGCGGCATTTTGTGCCTCGCTCTGTACGGTGATTTTTGTTAGCTCTCTACGCGGGGAAAACATCATCCCCTTCGCGCTGACGAACTTTGTTATTGCGGCGCTTTTTTGGTTTGTGATTGCACCGATTTGGTTGATACGTACTGCGCGCCCGCAGTCGTCCACGGTGAAAACCATCACCGGCTCTGTAGTCATTTTCCCGACATGGACTGCGCTCTTGGTGTTGCACGATATCAGCCCATGGCTGTTGCTGACCTTTGCAGTTATTGTTTGGGTGGCGGATGTGTTTGCATACTTCGTTGGCAAAGCGATCGGCAAAAATAAACTAGCGCCCGCGATTAGCCCGGGCAAAACGATTGAAGGTGCGTTGGGCGGCATGGTCGGGGTAGTGGTGTATTTTTTCTTGTGGCAATTGCTAGCCGAAACCGCAACATTTCGCACTGAAACCTGGGTACTACAGATGAAAGCGCAAGGCTATTGGCTGCTCGCGGTTTTTGTGCTGCTCGGTGCGCTCTCCGTGCTGGGTGATTTGTTTGAATCGTGGATGAAGCGCGGGGCAAACTTAAAAGATTCCAGCAATCTGCTACCGGGCCACGGCGGCATTCTGGATCGGATTGATGCGCTCACGTCAACATTGCCTATCGCTGGGCTTTATGCGCTGTTCCTATCCACTCGTTTAATTTGATGCCGACTATGCAAAACATTACCATCCTCGGCTCCACCGGGTCCATCGGCGTCAATACGCTCGATGTGATCGCGCGGCATCCTGATCGCTTTTCTGTGTTTGCCTTATCGGCACATTCGCGTGTTGAAGAGTTGGCACAGCAATGCAAAACCTTTAGCCCCCGTTTTGCGGTGATGCCGATGGCAGTAGCAAGCCAGTTGCAGATTCGCCTGCGCGAACTGGGTTGTGCAACAACGGTGTTAGCGGGTCCGGAACAATTAGAGTTCATTGCCGCGCATCCCGATTGCGATGCCGTCATGGCCGCGATCGTAGGCGCCGCTGGTTTGCGCCCTACGCTGGCCGCTGCCCGATCGGGCAAGCGCGTGTTGCTTGCCAACAAAGAAGCGCTGGTGATGGCCGGGCAATTGTTTATGGATGCCGTGAAAGATGGCGGCGCGGTCTTGCTTCCCATTGATAGCGAACACAACGCGATTTTTCAATCACTACCACGCAATTTTGCAGACGGTTTTAAGCAAGTCGGCGTGAAAAAAATCATTCTTACCGCCTCTGGTGGACCGTTCCGCACCCGTCCGATTTCGGCCTTGGCCGCTGTTACGCCTGACGAAGCCTGCGCCCACCCGAACTGGGTGATGGGTCGCAAAATCTCGGTCGATTCTGCCACCATGATGAACAAAGGCTTGGAAGTGATTGAAGCGCGTTGGCTTTTTGACGCGCTGCCCGCGCAGATTGAGGTGGTGATTCACCCGCAATCGATTATTCATTCGATGGTGGAGTATTTGGACGGTTCGGTGGTGGCACAGCTTGGCAACCCTGACATGCGCACGCCGATTGCGTACGGCTTGGGATTCCCGGAGCGTATTGATGCCGGGGTAGGTTCGCTCGATTTGGTGTCTGCCGGCAAGCTGGAATTTGAAGCGCTCGATAGGGCTAGGTTCCCCTGCGTGCAGCTCGCGTACGACGCGCTCAACCGTGGCGGCACAGCGGCGGCGCAGCTCAATGCGGCCAACGAGGTCGCGGTAGAAGCATTTTTAGATCGTCAAATCCAGTTCACCGAAATTGCCGATATTTTGGAAGGCGTGATGGCGAACATGCTGGTGTCAGAGGCCGGATCATTGGACGAAATTATGGTGGCCGATGTTTATGCCCGAACTGCAGCCAAGATCCGAGTAAGTGAACGTAAAGCGCTTTCAAGGCTCTAACCGACATGTTTACTTGGTACACATTCCCCGCATTCATTGTCGCCATTGGCGTGTTGGTGACTATTCACGAGCTGGGACATTATTGGGTTGCCCGTTGGTGCAATGTGAAGATACTTCGATTCTCGGTAGGCTTTGGAAAGCCGCTCTGGATGCGGCGTTTCGGGGCGGACCAGACAGAATGGGTGATCGCAGCAATTCCGTTGGGCGGCTACGTCAAGATGGCCGACGAGCGCGACGGAAGTGCCGAAGTTGACGCGCCGTTGGCTATCAAAAAACGTGCCTTCAACAATAAACCAGTGTGGCAGCGTATCGCGATTGTGTTGGCCGGGCCGGTGGCAAATTTCATCTTGGCGGCTTTTTTTTATTGGGCATTGTTCGTGGCGGGTACGCCGGGCGTCAAGCCCTATCTGGCACCGCCTATTGCCGACAGCGTCGCCGAGCGAGCAGGTTTCGCCGACTTTGACCTCATCACCAAAGTTGGAAATCGTGAAGTCCACACTTGGGGCGATGCGCGGATGGCGCTGTTGGAAGCGGCTGTTGCGCGTGGGTCAACTGAATCTGGCGAACCAGGTGCGTCCGTTGAAATCGAGGTTGACAATAATACGGGTCAACGAATCACCAAGCGATTACCGCTGAGTAGTTTGGTTAAAGAAGATTTGGATAAGGATTTCTTAGCAAAGCTCGGTTTGCGCGATTTTCGTTTAAAACCGTTGCTAGTGGCCGAGGAATTAACCCCTAGCGGCGCGGCATCGAAAGCCGGCTTTAAAGTTGGCGACCGAATATTGGCGATTGGCGGTCAATCGTTGGGGATACCGGAAGCGCAGTTTACGGTGCTTAACAATTGGCAAGAGATGGTTGCGATCGTCACCCAAAGCGCTGGCAGGCCGCTCATTTTTATCATTGAGCGCGACGGTCACCAAATGGAGAAAACGGTAACACCCGACAGTGTGACCGAGAATGGCAAAACACTTGGCCGCATTGGCGTACGCCCCAGTTTCGATAAAACCCTCGAAGAAAAACTCAAAACAACAGTACGCTACGCCCCGTTTGCCGCCATCGGCTATGCATGGATTGAAGTGTGGGATAAATCGATTTTTAGCCTAAAGATGATGGGGCACATGATTGCGGGTGATATTTCATGGAAAAACCTGTCTGGCCCGCTCGCTATTGCCGAATTTGCCGGTAAAGCCGCAGAGCGTGGCTTAGCCTGGTACGTGGGCTTTTTGGCTCTAATTAGCGTCAGTTTGGGTGTCCTGAATTTGCTGCCCATCCCTGTCTTGGATGGGGGCCAGTTGATGTATTATATGGCTGAGGTTTTCAAAGGTAGCCCCGTGTCTGAGCGCACCATGGAAATAGGCCAGCAAATTGGCCTGACACTACTGCTGGGCATGACTGCCTTCGCTTTTTATAACGATATACATCGCTTGGTTGCCGGCTAGTTATCGGCGATTAAAGGCAGATGCACAGGTTAAAATTTAATGCGTTTTTTATTGCCCACACCAACAGCACGATTGTTGTCAAAACATCCCCGCCCACCATCCAAATTACTCGTCTCGCTGCTGAGTGGACTTTTTGCCACCACTGTTGCTGCTTTTAGCGCAGCGTTTTCGATCGCCGCATTCGCGATTCAGCCTTTTGTCATCAAGGATATCCGTGTCGAAGGTATTCAACGCACCGAGGCCGGTACGGTGTTCAGCTATTTGCCGATCAAAGTCGGCGAGCGAATTGACGACGATAAAGCGGCCGCTGCGATTAAAGCGCTTTATGCCACTGGTTTCTATACAGATGTACGGTTAGAAGTTGAAAACGATGTGCTCGTCGTGTTTGTGGTCGAGCGTCCGGCGATTGCCCAGATTGATTTGAACGGCGCCAAGGAATTCACTAAAGACAATTTGAAAGACGGCTTAAAACAAGCGGGCATTTCCGAAGCTAAAATTTTTGACCGCTCGTTGCTGGATCGCGCCGAGAAAGAAATCAAACGCCAATACACTAGCCGTGGTTTTTACTCGGCCAAAGTCACCACAACGGTCACGCCGTTGGAACGTAACCGTATATCACTTACATTCACCATTGACGAGGGCGATGTCTCCAAAATTGTCGACATCAACATCATCGGCGCCTCGGCTATTTCTGAGAGCACGATCCTCAAAGAGTTCGAGCTTTCCACTGGCGGCTGGTTTTCGTTTTTCACCAAAGACGATCAGTATTCGAAACAAAAGCTGTCGGGCGATTTGGAAAAGCTCCGTTCCTATTATTTGAACCGCGGCTATTTAGAATTTACGATTGATTCGACGCAGGTGTCGATCACACCTGATAAAGAAAAAATCTTTATTACGCTCAACATCACCGAGGGCCCAATTTATAAAATCGCCGGCGTGAAATTTCAAGGGGAATTAAAAATCCCTGAGGAAGAAATGCGTTCGCTCTTGTTGTTCAAGGCAGGCGATACCTTCTCAAGGCAAAGAATTGTCGATTCCGTCAAGCAGATTACGGATCGCTTGGGTAACGACGGCTATTCTGATTCAAACATCAACCCGGTCCCCGAGCTAGATAAAGAAAAACGCACTGCGACCTTCACCATGTTTGTCGATCCGGGCAAGCGTATTTATGTCCGTCGAATCAACGTGCAAGGCAACTCGCGCACGCGCGACGAGGTGGTGCGCCGCGAGATCCGTCAGCTTGAGGCTGGCTGGTATTCGATTGATAAAATTAATCGCTCCAAAGAGCGTCTGGAGCGGACTGGCTATTTTGAAGAAGTCACGGTCGATACGCCGCCCGTCGGCGGGACGGCAGACCAACGCGATATTAACATCACCGTGAAAGAGCGCAACACCGGCACATTGCAGTTTGGTGTTGGCTTTTCACAATCTGAAAAGTTAAGTGTGAACGCTTCCGTCTCACAGGCTAATATTTTCGGTACCGGTAATCAGCTGCAATTTCAGGTCAATAATAGCCGCGTCAGCAAAGTCTATTCGGTGTCGTTTTTAGACCCTTATTGGACAGCAGATGGGGTCTCACGTGGCATTGATTTATTCCATCGCACTTTGGATACAGCGACCCTCTCAACCGGCAATTTCAGCTCGACAACATCCGGGGCGGGCGTGCGTTTCGGCGTGCCGGTGACGGAATATGATTCGATCAATTTTGGTGTCGGCTGGGAGCAGACTAGCTTGGGGATTGACCAATTTAGCCCACAGCGTTATCGTGATTACGCAATTCAATTTGGCACCAAGAGCCAAACCGTTCGCGGCTCGCTCGGTTATGCACGCGATACGCGCGACAGTATTTATTTCCCCTCACGCGGCTATTTGATCGAAATCGGTGGTGAAGCGGGCCTGCCGGGTGGCGATATCAAATACTACCGTGTGCAAAGCAAGGTCAATTACCTGCGTCCAGTTTGGGGGCCGATTGTGTTGTCGGCTAACCTCGAGGTGGGTTACGCCGGTGGTTATGGCGGTAAACCATTGCCATTCTTCAAGAATTTCTACGCGGGCGGTGTCGATTCGGTGCGCGGTTATTTGGCGAGTTCGCTCGGCCCACGCGATACCCTAGGTTTTAACCCAACGGGCGAATTCTTGGGCGGCACCAAGCGCTTCGTCAGCAATTTGGAGTTGCTATTTCCGATGCCTGGCGTGAAAACCGATAAATCGGTGCGCCTGTCCGCGTTTATTGATGCCGGCAACGTGTTTGGCGCGAACGAGCGCATCACTATTGCCGATTTACGCTCGTCTTATGGTGTTGCGGTAAGCTGGTATTCGCCGGTGGGGCCGTTAAAATTTAGTTTGGCAAAACCGCTGCGCACCGTGGCTGGCGATCGTGTTGAGCGCTTCCAGTTCTTGTTGGGGCGCGCGTTCTAGCGGGCCGCTATACTGTTGGTCAGGATGATTAGAATTTACAGTCGCAGAGTGCAACAACAACGCAAGGTTTAGAAAATAGGTGGCCGGTATGTGGACAAAAGCAGTGTGTGCAGAAGCGATGCTGACAAAAATCACGCAGTCGAAAATTAAACAAACGAAAACGACACAAGCGAAAATGACGCAATTGAAAAAATCGAAACAAGCTTTCGCTGGTTTGTTGGTATCGGTGTTTGCGTTTGCCTCGGGAATCACCATGTCATCGTCTGCAATTGCAAATGCAACCGATGCCAAAATTGGCTTCGTCGATCGCGAACGGATCGTGCGTGAATCAGCTCCTGCCAAGCGCTCGCAGGCGAAACTCGAAAAAGAGTTTTCAGTCCGCAAGGCTGATCTTGATAAATTGCAGAAGCAAGGACGCGATTTAGAAATTACGCTGCAAAAAGAGGCGGTAACATTGCCAGAAGCGGATCGGATGGTAAAAGAACGCCAGCTGTCGCAAATCACGCGTGATTTTCAGCGTATCCAGCGCGAATATCGCGAGGACTTCACACTCCGCCAGCAGGAGGAATTTGTATCCTTGCAAGAGCGTGCGCAAAAAGTGATTATCGAAATCGCCGAAAAAGAGAAGTTCGATCTTATCTTGCAGGATGTTGTTTTCTTTAGTCCGCGTGTTGACATTACCGATAAGGTCATCAAGGCACTGGCCGATAAATAAAGGCGCGCCGCTTTGTCTATAATTAGCGATGCTTAGCGATATTCAGAAACATTAGAAGATATCGTTACCTGTCTGTTCGTGGTGGTTTTTCTACGTTCCGATCGCGCCGTAAAGTACAGAAAATAGAATATGCACCTTCGCGATCTCATCTTGAAACTAGGCGGCGAGGCCGTTGGTGAAACCGGTCTACCGCTGATCGGGGTTGGCACCATCGAGAACGCTTCGGTTCGGCACATTACGTTTTTGGCGAATCCACGTTATCGCGCGGCATTGGCTTCGTCATCGGCCGGCGCCGTCATTGTGGCGCTCAAAGACCGCGACGTAGTCGATAAGCCGCGTATTGTCACCGCGAATCCCTATGCCTATTTTGCAAGGGTTGCCCAGCTGTTTAGCCCCGCCAGGCGGGCATCTTCGGGCATTCACCCCAGTGCTGTTATTCATTCGGGCGCGATCATCGCGGCGACCGCCGAGGTGGCTGAGTTTGTTTCCATCGGACAAGGCGCAATCGTCGGCGAGGGTGCCAGTATTGGTGCGGGTTGCGTGATTGGCGAAAATGTGTTGATTGGCGCCGGTGCCGTGTTGGCGCCGCGGGTAGTGGTCTGCGAGGGCTGCCAGATTGGTGCGCGAACCGTGTTGCATGCGGGGGTCGTTATCGGTGCCGACGGTTTCGGTTTTGCGCCAGATTTTGCTTCTGATGTTGCAGGTAACGCAGGCGAGTGGATTAAAATTCCGCAAACCGGATGCGTCATTATTGGCGACGATTGCGAATTGGGGGCCAATACCACGGTGGATCGCGGCGCGATTGACAATACGACCATCGGCTGCGGCGTGAAAATCGATAATCAAGTGCAGGTTGGGCACAACAGCACCATCGGTGACCATACCGTGATATCAGGGTGCACGGGCATCGCGGGTAGCACGCACATTGGCCGCCACGTGATGATCGGGGGTGCAGTATCGATAGTGGGACACTTATCGATCTGCGATCACGCCATCATCTCGGCGACGACGTTTGTGACCAAATCAATCACCGAGCCCGGCACCTACACATCGGGCATTCCGCATATGGCACATCGCGATTGGCTCAAGAATATTGTGCATGTTCGGAACCTCGATACAATGTCAAAAGCGGTCTCGAAAACTACAATAAATGCCGCAACAAACACACGTAAAAAATCTGGAGATTCACAATGAACGACGCTGAAGCCATTTTGTCCACGAGTAGTGCGCCGTCTCCATCGGCGTGCCTGGCGACGGCGTTCATCATGCAAAGCGATGAGATCAAGCAATACTTGCCACACCGCTACCCGTTTCTGCTGGTTGACCGTGTGATTGAATTTACGCCAGGCTTGCACATCAAGGCGATCAAAAACGTCAGTAGTAATGAGCCCTTTTTCCAAGGGCATTTCCCACATTATGCAGTGATGCCCGGTGTGTTGATTGTGGAAGCGCTCGCGCAAACGGCGGCATTGTTATCGCTAAAAAGTACCGATCAAAAATCAGACGCCAAAACCGTGGTGTATCTCGCGGGTATTGATGGCGCCCGCTTCAAGCGCCCCGTTGTGCCCGGCGACACATTGGTAATGACTGCCAAAATTTTGCTCAATAAACGCGGCATTGTGAAATTCGCCGTGCAGGCGCATGTCGATGGCAAGCTCACTTGCGAAGCCGAGTTATTGTGCACGATGAGGACGCTGGATTAATGCCCATGGAAAAAGCGAGCTTGATCCATCCCACCGCCATTATCGATCCCAGCGCCAAGCTGGGCGCCACGGTAAGTGTAGGGGCTTACACGATTATCGACGGCGCTGTTGAAATCGATGAGGGCACAACAATCGGCCATCACGGTGTGATCACGGGGCGAACAAAAATCGGTCGGGACAACCGCATTTTTCACTTCGTCTCGCTCGGCGAAGCGAATCAGGATAAAAAATACCAAGGTGAGGCGACGGAACTTCACATCGGTGACCGCAATACCATCCGCGAATATTGCAGCTTTAATCGCGGCACGGTGCAAGACCAAGGTGTGACAAGGATCGGCAACGATAACTGGCTCATGGCCTATGTTCATATCGCGCATGATTGCCAAGTCAGCAGCAACGTAACCATTGCCAATTGCACTCAGCTTGCCGGCCATGTGACCGTTGGCGATTGGGCGACGCTGGGCGGGTTTACGGGCGTGCATCAGTTTGTCAAAATCGGCGCGCACGCGATGTGCGGGGTGTCGAGCGTGGTGTTGATGGATATTCCGCCTTATGTGACGGTTGGAGGCCAGCCCATCGTGGCGGCTGGGATTAATGCTGAGGGCCTGAAGCGGCGTGGTTACACGCCAGAGCAGATCGCTAATATCAAGCGTGCCTACAAAACAGTCTATCGTTCTGGCTTGACCTTTGCCGAAGCAAAGGACGCGTTGGCGACCGAGGGCGAAAGACTGCCGGAGATAAAACTGCTCTCAGATTTTCTTGCCGCCAGTCAACGCGGAATTGTTCGTTGACCCAAGCACGCGGCATCGTTTATTAAGAACTATTAAATATGAAAATTGGCATTGTTGCCGGCGAAACATCCGGCGATTTATTGGGCGCATTGTTGATCAAAGCGCTTAAAGAAGAATATCCGTCGCTCGAATTTGTGGGCATTGCCGGGCCGAAGATGCAGTCCGCCGGAGCTGTCTCTTGGTACTCGATGGAGAAGCTCGCGGTGCGGGGCTACATCGAGGTCCTCAAACATTACCGCGAAATTTTATCGATTCGTAATGGCCTCAGAGATCGCTTTTTAAAAGATCGTCCGGCCGCGTTTATTGGTGTTGATGCGCCTGATTTCAATCTCGGTTTGGAACGTGCTTTGAAGGCTGTGGGCATACCCGCGATTCATTATGTAAGCCCGTCCATCTGGGCGTGGCGTGGCGAGCGCATTCACAAAATCAAAGGCGCGGTTGATCATATGCTCACCGTGTTTCCATTCGAGCCCGCGATTTATGCCAAGGAGGGCATCCCCGCTACATTCGTTGGCCATCCAACGGCAGACAATGTACCGCAAGCCTCCCAACGCGATGCCGCGCGGGCACAGTTGCGGATTAAGCCCGACGAAACCATCGTTGCGCTTTTGCCTGGCAGCCGCCAGACGGAGCTTGATTACCACGCAGAATTATTTATTGAGACCGCGAAAGAATTGCTCAAAGCCTTTCCGCAAGCTCGCTTCCTGGTACCGCTCGCCACCCGCGAAACCCGCGAACAATTTGAGGCTGCGCGATGGAAATTAGACGCGCAAGACTTACCGTTGCAAATTCTTTTTGGGCACGCGAATTTTGCCTTGGCTGCTGCGGATGTTGCGCTGGTAGCGAGTGGAACCGCCACGCTGGAAGCAGCGCTGCTGCGTTGCCCGCATGTGGTTGCGTATCGCATGTCGCCGACCACCTATCGCCTGATGAAGAAAAAAGCGTATCTGCCCTACGTCGGCTTGCCTAATATTTTGGCCGGCGAATGGCTGGTACCCGAGCTATTGCAAGACGATGCGACACCGGATAACTTGGCGCGCGCGCTCGGTAACTGGCTCACACACAAAGATGCTGCGCAGCGCTTGCGGGATCGTTTTGCAGATATTCATGCCTCGCTGGCGGTGGATAATATGGCGCGCGTGCGGGATGCGTTGCGGCCATTTTTATCGCGAATCGTTGCTAGCAATACTGCGGTTGGCAAACGTGCCGCATAAAGAACCTGCAATCTTGATCTGCGGCGTCGATGAAGCCGGCCGGGGACCCTTGGCCGGTGCGGTGTTTGCAGCAGCGGTCATTTTAAATGCGGCGCGGCCCGTCATCGGATTAGCGGACTCCAAAGTGCTGACTGAGAAACGTCGCGATCATTTGGCGATTGAAATTCGAGAGCATGCATTGGCTTACTGCATTGCCTCGGCGGATGTGGCCGAAATCGACACGATCAATATTTTGCAAGCCACGTTGCTCGCGATGAAACGTGCCGTGGAAGGGCTTACCTTCGTAAATAGGCACGCAAATAAGTACGCAACGCAGCACCGCACCATAGAAGTCATTGTTGATGGCCTACATGTCCCGAAAATTGCTTACCAAAGCCGAGCCGTTGTCGAAGGTGATCGGCTGATTCAGGAGATTTCAGCCGCATCGATCTTGGCGAAAACGGCACGTGATGCCGAGATGAAAAAACTTCATGAGCACTATCCCCAATATGGTTTTGCCAAACATAAAGGCTATGGCACCGCCCAGCATGTCGCGGCGCTCAAAGAACACGGCCCCTGCCCGCAGCACCGTCGCAGCTTTGCGCCGCTTCGGTTGATGCTCGCGCAAGCGCAACTCGATTTAGCTGTGCGGTAGAAATACAAAATCTGTGAAATCCACATGAAAGCCATCACCTCCCGAGAAAACCCGTTCGTCAAACAACTCATCGCCTTGGCGCATTCGTCGCGCGAGCGCAAGAGGGCGAAGCTGACGGTCTTGGATGGCATCCACCTTGTGCGGGCATACACCGACGCGTTGGGCGCGGTGCATGCGCTTGCGGTAGCAGAATCCGCACTGGATGAACCGGAAGTCAAAGCATTAATGGCGCGTCATGATGATCGTCATATCAATGTGTTGGCCGAACCGCTCATGGCGCAAGCATCGAGCTTGGATTCACCTGCCAACGTGCTCGCACTCGTTGCCACGCCGAACGCCTCGCCGACGCCATCAAACGCGTCTGCGGTTTTGGTGTTAGAAGACGTACAAGACCCGGGCAATGTCGGTTCGATGCTGCGTAGCGCAGCGGCAGCCGGCGTGCGCGAAGTCGTATTGTCCAAAACCTGCGCCTTTGCATGGTCACCCAAGGTTTTGCGAGCGGGGCAGGGCGCACATTTTGTGTTGAATATTAACGAGGGTGTCGACGTCGTTTCTTGGGTGAGAGCCTTCCAAGGCCAAGCTCTGGCGCTGGTTCCCAAGGCGTCGATGATTTTATTCGAATGCGATTTAAAACAACCTACGGCTTTGCTAATTGGCAATGAGGGCAGTGGCTTATCGCCAGAGCTGATCGATGCCACGTCAACAACAATAGCCATCCCCATGCCCGGTCAAATGGAATCGCTCAACGCGGCGGCGTGTGCGGCAATTGTGCTGTTTGAGATGGTTAGGCAGCGGAATTTGGTGTAAAAATTCGGTGTAAAAATAATCGTAGGACTTTAAAACATTTCAAAACTGCAGCACAGGCTATTTTGCCTAAACCGAACGTAGATCGATGCGTTCAAATGAGTCGGAGAACCTCTCGTGAATAAAACTCCATCCCTAACCACTTCCCCGAGCCAAGCGACTATGCAGCGAAGTTATCGATATTACGAATTGGTGATGGCAGCATTCGTGGCCGTATATCTATGTTCTAACCTGATTGGTCCGGCCAAGGCAGCGCAAATTGAGCTGCCGATTATTGGTGCATTCACCTTTGGCGCAGGGGTATTGTTTTTTCCGCTTTCGTATTTGTTTGGCGATATTTTGACCGAGGTTTACGGCTATGCAAGGGCGCGTCGCGTCATTTGGGCAGGTTTTGGGGCGATGATTTTTGCGGCCGTAATGTCAACGGTTGTAGTGTCGTTGCCACCTGCGCCAAGTTGGCCGAATCAAGCTGCGTATGAAACTGTTTTTGGCCAAACATGGCGTATTGTTGGCGCGTCGATGATCGCTTATTTTTGCGGTGAATTTGTGAATTCTTATGTGCTCGCCAAAATGAAAGTGGCATCCGATGGTCGGCGCATGGGATTGCGGTTCGTGGTCTCGACCATTTTCGGTGAGGGCGTAGATTCATTTCTGTTCTACCCTATTGCCTTCTATGGCACGTGGAGCAATGATCTACTCGTCCAAGTCATGGCCGCGCAATGGGGACTTAAAGTGTTTGTTGAGGTCGTGTTACTGCCAGTGACGATCCCGCTCGTTCGTGCCCTTAAAAAAGCCGAATCGGAAGATTACTTTGACCGCGATACGGTGTTCACGCCGTTCTCGCTTAAAACATAGAATCCGAAATTTAAAACATAAAGGCAGAGATAAATGGCACTCGTTGATGTAGTCGGAACCGTCGCGGCGCTCCTCACCACGCTCGCGTTTGTCCCGCAAGTGGTCCAGATTTGGCGTACCCGCTCGGCCAGCAGTGTGTCGATGCCAATGTATGTGATCTTCACGGTTGGCGTGCTGTTATGGTTGGCTTACGGTTTAATGTTGGTCTCATGGCCGATTATTGGCTGCAACATTGTCACGCTGGTACTGTCGGTTTCAGTAATTGTGATGAAGTTAAAATTTGATTGATTTAGAAAAAAGGCGCACGTGCTGTGCGCCTTTTTTATTTTTGTGAGCCAATCTGCTATCGACTTTCCACTTCTTGCTAAGTGGAACTGCAAGAAAATAGAAATTGAAGCCAGCTTTACTTATCCAGTTTGGTCAGGATCGCCGGGTTAGCTAATGTTCCCGATACGATAATCGAGTAAGAGCCGCCTGCGGTTAGATCCTTGGTCTCGCTAATTACGGCTGTTGCAGCGGTGTCGCGACTGACGCTGACGGTCGTACCAAGCCCGCCCGTGGTTTCGAAATAGGCAGACGCCGTGCGTGTTGCCGTGAGTCCGGTAAGCGGCTTGTTGCCAATTGACAAAGCAAGGTTTGGAATCGTTGTTGCATTCACGAGGCGCACGCGGATATTGGTGCCTTTTGGCGGGAAAATCTTGTCTGCGATCGAAAATGCGCTGATACTGTTGTCAACAGGATTGATTGAGAGGAAGGTGGAGTAATCCGTTGCACCATCAAAAGTTGCGTTGAGCGTGTACGTGTTGGTGGACGGTGGATTCCCTGCATCGCTATAAACGATTGTTTTTGCGCCACTCGGTGTTTTCTCGAAGTTTGACGCCGTACCGTAAGTCACGTTCGTAAACAACAACGCGCCGTTAACATTGACGTTTGTTGACGCGACAGTTGCTTGGGAGTTGGCCGAGCGAATACGCGATACCGTGCTGTTGATAAACTCCGGTGTTCCTGTGTCGTCATTTTGTTTGAGCCAGAACGCGCTGGGTAATTCACCGGAGCCGGCGTTGAACAATCCTAAGTTATAAACCTGCTGAGCGTCGAGTTGACGCGCTGGTACGCGCAGCACAATGTCTTTTGTACCTGGCGAAGTCAATATAACTTGGTAGGAGCCGACCGCCACATCGTAAATGCCGCCGCCCGTGGCAATCGTTGGTGAAACCGTGTTGTAGTCAACCGTGGAGCCGACGACATACACATCGAACGTACCCAAGCCAACCATGTAATTCGCAACGCGTACGCGTGCATTGGTACTGGCAACATTAGATTGATCGTTATTAAGAAACGCTGCTGAGGTCGTTGTCGAACCTCCAAAAACCACCAGCAATTGCTTCTGTTGCGACACAACTGGCAACGAAAATGCGGTTGGCGTTGTCGTGATAACACCGCCAGCATTAGAAATCTGAAAGCTCTGCGTCCCGCTAGTGACGTCCGAGTAACCGCTCGTTGCTTTGTAGGCGATGCCGGACTGGAAGTTAGTTGCTGTGGTCGCGCCGTTGATGAATGCGCTGATGCTGATCGGCCCCGCTTCCGGTGCGATATTGAGCACCCGCACGCTGGAGATGGTGCTTTGCGAAGAGTTTTTACCGCAGCCTACCAAACCGACCGCCGCGATAGTGGCGACGGTGGCAACGGTCGCCAGTTTGGTGAATATAGTTGCCAAGCTGCGGCCTTGATTTAAAACATCCATTTGTTGCTCCATCTGCTTTAGTTGTTTAGAAAACTTTGAGTATGATCGGGACGTGAAGTTCGCATCCAACGATTAGCTGGCAATTCTAGTTGCAACGATTCTTTAGAGCCAACACTTTAGCAGAAACGCGCCCTGCAAGAGGTATCGGCCATAAATCAAGATGTAACAAAAAACGTTGCGCCTGTTCATTCAGGGCTATGTCTCCCATCCGATGACGCTTTGCAACCCGACGGCGTGAACGGATTCACTACTGCTGAGGCAGCGCTGCCCCGCAACACCAGCATAGTTCAAAGCTGCCAGGATTGCCCTCCTTGCACTGCTGACAATGCTGTTCGGCGGTCTCGCTCGCCGGACGCTGGTAGTCCGCGACGACCGAACGAGCATGTTGCTCCTGATGGAGCTGCACAATCCAGACCTGCGGATAGGCGGCAGACATTGGCAATTCGCCCAAGGCGCTCATGCCGTTGGCATTAAAGATATGTGCCGGAATACCCGCCTGCGCGAGCAAATCGCGGACGAGATGGGCATCGGGCAGATTAGACGCGGTGTAAACGCATTTCATTGGCGATTGTTCGGAAAGGCGGTGGCGGTGGCGGGGTTGGGCGTTGCAAAATTAAAAAAGTTTGTGGTGGCAAAAAACAAAAGGGCTGCGAAGTAATCGCAGCCCTTTCGGTGCACCAACAGGTTGGTTGCTGGTTACTTAAAACGCAAATGAGACATTTGCGGTCACGCCATCTTGCTTGACGTTATCGCGGCCAAATACGCTGGAATACACAACGGCCAAGCCGATTTGGTCGGTGATGTTGCCACGAATACCAATCGTACCGGTGCTCCATGTTTTCGTTGGCACATAGCCGGGAATGTCGTAGCTGATGTTTTGCGTGACAGTGACCGGCGATGCCGTGACGGAACGTGGATCGCGCTTGTTTTCCTGATCGTAGGAAATACGGGCAAACGGTGTCCAGCTGCCCAGTTTGAAGCTGGCGCGTGCGCCGAAGCTGGTGACATTGGAATTACGATCCTGGCCGCTAATTTTAAGGCGTGTCGATTGCTCAAGCGGGTTGCCGTTGTTCTCGACGAACTCGTTTACCGTTACGTTTTGGTTCGTGATGCCAAAGAACGGCCCAACTGCTAAGCCGCCCAGCGCGAAGTCATAGCCGAGGGTCACGTTCGCCGATGCATTGTCGCCCTTGGTGCTGGCGGTGTTAGTGCGGGTGGTAATCCCGAGCTTGATATTGCGCTGCACATCGTTGAACTGGATGTTGGCAATTGTTGCCGAGAAATTGCCGTAAAAGCCAGTTTCACCGCTGCGAATCGAGCCAAACACCGAACCGGCAGTCTCACTTGTGCTGAACTTGCCGAAGCCGTTCATCGTCGCATCAGCTGTCGATTTGCCGACCGCAACGCCAACCGTGAAGGAATCTGAGGCGCGGAATGTCAAACCGACTGTTGCAGTGCGGTTTTTGGAGTCCGTTTGTGGGCTTAGCGAATTGGTGGCGATGTTGAATTTTCCACCATCACCAGCTGCAAATGCAGCCACTCTACCAATTGCTGCGCGTTGGCCGGCAATGACGCCTTCGTCCAATGTGCGGATATGCGCGGCGCGAGAGGCGAGCGGCACTTCAGCCATGGTTGAATAAGCGTTTGGTCCGTCGATCAATGCTTTTACAAAATCAGCCTGAATAGCGTGCGAGGCCGAGGTTGGATGCACTGCATCAGCGAACATATAAGTAGATGCACTGCCCGGCACGGAATTGCCCGCAAAACAAGTTAGAGATGAAGCTGAGCCGGTTGGCAAACACGCGGTCAGTGTGGTGTTTGTGAAGCCAAATGCGGCTGCGTTGGCCTTTACCTCGGCAAACAACGTGAATGTATCTACAGGAATCACGCGCAAACCGCTGGCGGCGATGGTGTTAAACAAATTAATATTAAAGCCGGCAGATAGCTGCGTTCCGGCGGCAGTTTGCGCTGCTGGCGCGCCCAGCGCGGCTGAGAAACCAGGTGTTGCGCCGATATCAGGCAATCCAAATACCAGAACGTACTTGGCACCTGCAGCTTGCAGGCGTCCGATTTGTTGCACTTCTGAAAGCGCTAAACCCGCCAAAAAAGTCGAGGGGTTTACCGTGCCCCCACCGATTGCCGGCAAGGTTTGGAAAATATCATTCGCACCCGCCCACACTGCGTAGAGCGCGCGCGGATCCGCTGATCCACCACTGGCCGCTAAATACTCGGTAATTTGTGTTTGTACCGAGCGGTTTGGATTGCCACCGGGAGGCGTGCTTGGCGAAGGAACGGCAACGCGTGCACCGCCTTGCGCATAGTTTTGACCGCCTGCATTGGAAGGATTGGGGTTGCCACCGTAAGTAGTGGCGATGATTTCCGCCCAAACTGGACCAGGGTTTGTAGTGAAGCGGCCCACGGTCGGCACCAATGCCGCTGGTACGCCAAGACCGGCCAAAAATGGACGGAAATAACCCGCATCCGACAAGCTATCGCCGAACACATATACACCGCTAAACTGCACCGCGTTGGCAGTTGTCACGGAGAGTGACGCGCCGATTGCAAGTGTGGAAGCAACTAGGGTTGGAATAAGACGTTTTTTGACCGACATGACATTCTCCTCGCGAGATAAAACATTGATGTAACGTTGATTTTAAGAATTTTCAGAAATTCTTTTTTGGGGGATCGGTGTAACGAGTTGGATTGAAACGGGTATTCAAAAAGCTGCAAACAGAGCGTAAAAACCGCAAACTAACCTGCAAACACAGTGCAATTGCTTATTAACCAAATTATCATGTCACAAATGTTGCGCTGACTCAATGAATCGACCATTTTTATAGTCACCCATGTGCATAAAAACAACGAAAAGATATTTTGGCAATTAAAACTTATAAAACGACAAAACTCTAGTAGATACGACCATTTCAACACAGAAGTACCCGGAAACGCCCGCCAATACTAGACTTTCAATTTTTATTGCTTTAATTTGCTAATAAACCCGTCGCACCAGCTGCGCCTCATGCAGCAGGGTTGTTGCCAGTTCTTCGATGCTTTTTGTTGTCGAGTTTAGGTGCGCAATCCCCGCCTGCTGCATCAAGGTCTCGGCGGCTTGCACCTCCCATTTGCAGTTCTCAATTGAAGCATATTTACTATCGGGCTTTCGTTCTTGGCGGATCTGCGCAAGGCGATCCGGCACAATCGTTAGGCCATACACTTTGTTGCGTAAAGGCAACAGCGCGGGCGGCAATTTCATCCGCTCCAAATCTTCGGGAATCAGCGGGTAGTTTGCCGCTTTTACACCAAATTGCAACGCCAAATAAAGACAAGTCGGCGTTTTGCCCGAGCGTGATACGCCGACCAAAATAATATCGGCCTGCTCCAAATTGCGGTTGGTCATACCGTCATCATGCGCCAAGGTGTAATTCACCGCTTCGATACGATGGTTGTAATCCTTAAAATTGCCCGCCGAATGGCTGCGACCAATCGCATGGGCAGATTTGGTGCCGAGCTCTTCTTCCAACGGCACAATGAAACGATCCACCACATCTAACACCATGCAATTCGCTTTGTTGATCTCCTCACGCAAATCCGGTTTCATGAGCGACGTGAACACGAGGGGACGCATGCCCGATTCCACATTGGCACGTTCAATGTCCAGCAACACTTCACGCACTTTTTCGATATTGTCTACGAACGGCAACGTAACGCGGTGAAATTCAATATCATCAAACTGGGTCAGCAGCGAGTTGCCCAGCATTTCAACCGTAATTCCGGTGCGGTCAGATATAAAAAAGGCGGTTCGACGGTTTGGCATGCGGCTTCCCTTTGGGGTTCTTTGTAGCTTGTTGTGGTTTCTAGGGGTTTCTTGGGGGCATTCGGGCGGGTTTCGCTTTGGCTTCTATTATTGCGCCGCAGCAAAATCACCAGTGCGGATTGAAGCGAGGCTATAATTATGGCTGAAATACCGCTTTTCTCCTGGTTTGTTGCGGTCGTCAGCCTCGACGCCTGCGATTCACCCGACTATTTCACTAATTCGCATCTTGTTCTGCCGCGCTCGCTACGGTTAACTTCTAAAAACTTACCGGATACGCCATGTCATCGTCAGCCCCTGTTTCAGTTCCTGCCTCCCCGTCCACACTTCCCCTCGTTCTTCCGCTTTCTAAACTTCGTATGGACGACGTCGCAACCGTTGGCGGCAAAAATTCGTCACTTGGCGAATTGATTAGCCAGTTGTCAAGCGCGGGTGTCCGTGTGCCCGGCGGTTTTGCGACGACGGCTGAAGCATTTCGCAATTTCTTAACGCACAATAATCTCACCGAAAAAATCAACGCCGCACTCATTCATTTGAACGTGGACGATATTGAGGCGCTCAATAAAACCGGTGCGATGGTGCGCGAATGGGTGGTAAAGGCACCGCTGCAACCGGCGCTCGACGCCGAGATCCGCGCTGCTTATGCAGAATTAACCAAAGACAATACCGAAGCCAGTTGGGCGGTGCGCTCATCGGCTACAGCAGAGGATTTGCCGGATGCCTCGTTCGCCGGGCAGCAAGAAACTTTTTTAAATATCCGCGGTATTGATAACGTCTTGGAAGCCATCAAACACGTCTTCGCCTCGCTCTATAATGACCGCGCTATTTCGTACCGCGTCCACAAAGATTTCGCGCATGCGGATGTTGCCCTGAGTGCCGGTGTGCAACGCATGGTGCGCTCGGATTCAGGCGCGGCGGGTGTGTTGTTTTCATTGGATACCGAATCCGGTTTCCGTGATGTGGTGTTTATTACCTCCAGCTACGGCTTGGGCGAAATGGTTGTGCAGGGCGCAGTGAACCCCGATGAATTTTATGTCGGCAAACGCTGTTTAAGTGAGGGTAAGCCCGCCGTGCTGCGTCGCAGCCTCGGCACCAAAGCAGAAAAGATGATTTTCTCCGACGCACAATCGGCGGGCAAATCCGTCATCGTCAAACCCGTTGATCAAATTGAACGCGACAAGTTTTCGCTGAGCGACGCTGAGGTTGAAGAGCTGGCCAAATACGCGGTGGCGATTGAGAAGCACTATGGCCGTCCGATGGATATCGAGTGGGGCCGGGACGGCAACGACGGCAAGCTCTACATCCTGCAGGCACGCCCTGAAACGGTGAAATCGCAAGAAACGCGGACCGATGTTCTCACGCGATATCGCATCAAAGCCGGTGGTGAAAAGATTGCCGAAGGCCGGGCCATTGGTGGCAAAGTCGGCGTTGGCCCGGCACGCGTAATTAAGGATGTTTCCGAAATTCATTTGTTCCGCGAAGGCGATGTGATTGTCACCGACATGACCGACCCAAACTGGGAGCCGGTCATGAAAAAGGCAGGGGCAATTATCACCAACCGCGGTGGCCGCACCTGCCACGCAGCGATAATCGCTCGCGAACTAGGTGTGCCGGCCATCGTTGGTTGTGAAGATGCGACCCATGTGATTAAAGACGGTGAAATGGTTACCGCCAGCTGCTGCGAAGGCGATACCGGCCATATTTATCGTGGCGCCGTGCCATTTGAAGTCATCGAAGTCTCGCTTGATAAAATGCCGCAAATTCCGGTCAAAATCGCGATGAACGTCGGCAATCCGGAACTCGCATTCGACTTCGCGCAATTGCCGAATGACGGTGTTGGTTTGGCCCGACTGGAATTTATTATTTCCAACACGATTGGCATCCATCCCAAAGCGTGTTTGGAATATGCAAAATTGCCGAATGAGCTGCCGAAAGATTTAAAAGCGCAAATTGAGAAACAAGCGCGTGGCTATGCGAATCCGGTCGATTTTTACGTAAAAAAAATGGTCGAAGGCGTGGCAACGATTGCGGCCGCTTTTTACCCGAAAAAAGTCATTGTGCGTTTATCAGATTTCAAATCCAACGAATACCGCAACTTAATCGGTGGCCCCCGTTATGAGCCAACCGAAGAAAACCCGATGCTCGGATTCCGTGGTGCATCGCGCTACATCGCGCAGAGTTTCCGCGATTGTTTCGAGCTTGAATGTGAGGCGATGAAGTACGTCCGCGATACGATGGGTTTGACGAATGTAGAGCTGATGGTACCGTTCGTTCGCACCCTTAAAGAGGCTGATCAGGTGTTGGCGATCATGAAAGAGTTTGGATTAGAACGAGGAAAAGGCGCGGGGAAGAATGGTTTGAAAATTGTCATGATGTGCGAGATCCCGTCGAATGCAATTTTGGCCGATCAATTCCTAGAGCGCTTCGACGGCTTCTCGATTGGCTCCAACGATATGACACAAATGACCCTCGCCCTAGATCGCGATTCCGGCTTGGTGATGGATGCGTTTGATGAGCGCGATCCGGCTGTGAAGCAAATGCTGCACTTGGCGATTCAAGCTTGTCGGCGCGCGAATAAATATGTCGGTATCTGCGGGCAAGGTCCGTCGGACTATCCGGATTTAGCTGAATGGCTGATGAAAGAAGGGATTGAGTCGATGTCGCTGAATCCCGATACGGTCGTGGAGACGTGGCTCCATTTGGCAAAGGTACAGTAATGCCGGAACGTAACTTGCGGTGGCAATTTGCACGGTTTGATGATTTGCCTATTCGCGATTGGTACGCTGTTTCAAAGCTTCGAATCGATGTGTTTGTGATGGAGCAAAACTGTCCGTTTCAGGATAATGACGGAGCGGATTTTTTCTCTTGGCATTTGCTGGGATGGCATGTTGAGGGCGACACGACAGCACTTGCAGCCTATTGCAGATTGGTTGATCCCGGCATTAAATATCCCGAGCCATCCATTGGTCGCGTCGTTACCGCACAAACATTTCGCCGGCACGGTTACGGCAAAGTGTTGTTGCGTGAAGCGCTACTACGGCATGACGCTTTGTATCAAGGCCATATAAACAAAATTGGCGCGCAGCAGCGGCTTGAAAAGTTTTATAACGGGTTTGGTTTTGTGACATCGTCTGAAATGTATATCGAAGATGGCATTCCACATGTGGAGATGGTGCGCGGCGCGGACGCAATGACTCAATTGCCAACGGTAAGCTAATGCTGCAAAAGCCAAGTAAGATTGTCGTGGTGACTGGCTTTACCCCCTTTGCCGGCGAGAAAATAAATCCGTCGTGGCAAATCGTTAAAGCGCTACCAGATGTTATTTCTGGCTATCGTATCCAGAAGCTCCGCGTCGCTACCGAGTTCGGCAAGTCCATTAAAGCGGTCACCAACGCCATCGACAAATATCATCCGCAAATCGTGCTGTGTATAGGCCAAGCGGGCGGCCGCAAACACATGAGCATTGAGCGGGTGGCGATCAATTTGGATGATGCCGTCATCGCCGACAACGCCGGAGCACGGCCAATTGATCGGCCGATTATCAACGACGCACCTGCAGCTTATTTTTGCACCCTGCCGATCAAAGCAATGGTCGACGCAATGCAAAAAAAAGGTGTGCCCGCGGAAGTCTCCAACACGGCGGGTACGTTTGTTTGTAACCATTTGATCTACGGCGTGTTGCATCACCTTGCCAAACTGGGGATGCAGCAGCCGAAGCAAGCTTCCACACCGGAATATTCAACCCGCGCGGGTTTCATGCATGTCCCTTATGCGGATTCGCAAATGAATGGTCGTGAACAATGTTTTTCCCTGCCGTTAGCTGAAATGGCCATCGCGACAAAAGCGGCGATAATGGCAGCCATCAAACACCGCGCCGACATCATTGCGCCCGGTGGCAAGCTTCATTAATTTTCCAGAATAATTTAGGAGCCACACCATGAGTAAAGCCAGCAATAACGGAAAAGGAAAAGTCTATGCCGACGCGAAATCGGCTTTGGCGGACGTTTTAAGAGACAACATTACCATCGCTGCGGGTGGGTTCGGCTTGTGCGGCATTCCGGAAAACTTGATTCAAGCGCTCGTCGATTCTGGTGTAAAGGGCTTGACGATCGCGGGCAACAACGCGGGCGTGGATGATTTCGGCATGGGGTTGTTACTCAAGACGCGACAAGTTAAAAAGGTCATTGCATCCTATGTCGGTGAAAACAAAGAATTTGAGCGGCAGGTATTGGCAAATGAATTGGAGTTGCAGCTGGTGCCGCAAGGGACGCTAGCCGAAAAATTCCGTGCTGGCGGCGCTGGGATTCCCGGCTTTTACACCCGCACGGCTTACGGAACGAAATTGGCCGAAGGGAAGCATACGCACACGTTTGATGGAAAAGAATTTATTTTGGAAGAAGCGATTCAAGCTGATGTGTCGATTGTGAAAGCGTGGAAGGGTGATAAAGCCGGTAATCTTGTTTATCGCAAAACCACCCGCAACTTCAATCCGATGATTGCAAGCTGCGGCAAAATCACTGTTGCAGAAGTTGAAGAGTTAGTCGAAATCGGCGAACTCGATCCCGATCAAATCCATACGCCGGGCATTTTTGTGGATCGCATCATTCAAGGCGAAAAGTATGAAAAGCGTATTGAGTTCCGCACCGTGCAAGGTGGTAGCGCCTCGAAAAAAGATTCACCGATCCGGGATCTCATGGCCAAGCGCGCTGCACAAGAATTGCGCGATGGCTACTATGTGAATTTGGGTATCGGTATTCCGACGCTGGTGGCAAACCATATTCCCGAAGGCATGAGTGTGACGCTTCAATCAGAGAACGGTCTACTGGGAATTGGACCATTTCCCGCTGAAGAAAATATCGATGCCGATTTGATAAACGCGGGTAAACAAACCATCACCACCATTCCCGGCTCCAGCTTCTTCTCCAGCGCGGATTCATTCGGCATGATTCGCGGCGGGCATATTGATCTCTCGATTTTGGGTGGTTTGGAAGTAGCCGAAAACGGCGATCTCGCCAATTGGATGGTGCCCGGCAAGATGGTCAAAGGGCCCGGCGGCGCGATGGATTTGGTGTCGGGCGTTAGGCGTGTGGTGGTATTGATGGAGCATACGTCGAAAGATGGTGCATCAAAAATTTTAAAAGAATGTTCATTGCCGTTGACTGGCAAGGGCGTTGCCAATTTAATCATCACCGATCTATGTGTTTTTGAGGTCGACCCTAGCAATGGGTTGGTGCTGATTGAGCTGCATCCCGGTGTGACATTGGAGGATGTTAATGCGAAAACAGCAGCCGCGTTTAGGGTTGCGCTCTAACGTAATCAGCATAGATATTTTATAATAAACCTTAGTGTAGGCGTGGCGTTCAGGACATAAATGGCTTGAGCGGCACGCCGGTACTGGGGTTTGATGTTTTTTTAATTTATACGCATTCGCGCATGCCAGATTCCGCCCACATAGCCAACCACCCGCTGTGGCGACCCGCCGAGCAGGTGGTTGCAGCAAGCCATATAACGGCGTTCGCCCGTGCGGTGCATTCGCGTTACAACGTAAACGTGGAAAGCTACACGTCGCTTCATGAATGGTCGATCACGCACCTAGATGATTTTTGGAACGCGGTTTGGGATTATTGCCACGTCATCGGCAGCAAGGGCGAGCGCGCGTTGATCGATTCTGACAAAATGCCCGGCGCGCAATTTTTCCCCGATGCGACGCTTAATTTTGCAGAAAATTTATTGCGCCGCCGGGGCGATGCAGATGATGATGCGGAAGCGATCGTTTTTTGGGGTGAGAATAAAGTTAAACGTCGCCTGAGCCAGCGCGAGCTCTGCGACCAGGTCTCGCGAGCCGCACAAGCCATGCGGGCGCACGGTGTTGCGCCAGGCGATCGCATTGCCGGTTTCTTACCGAACGTACCCGAGGCCGTGATTGCAGCGTTGGCAGCCGCCAGCATTGGCGCAGTGTGGACGTCATGTTCGTCCGATTTTGGTTTGCAGGGCGTATTGGATCGCTTTGGCCAGGTCGAGCCGACGATTTTGTTCGCGGGGGATGGCTACTACGGCGCGGGCAAGTTGATGCCAACAATCGATGTGGTGCGCGAAATGGCGGCGCAATTGCCGAGCGTAAAACGCGTGGTGGTCGTGCCCTATGTTGTCGACAAGCCGGAAGTCGAACACATTCCAAACGCGATTTTATTTAATGATTGGCTCGCACCCTTTGCGGCCAAGGCGATCGAGTTCGCGCAGTTACCTTTCAACCATCCGCTGTATATCCTGTACTCGTCTGGCACCACCGGCGTGCCAAAATGCATTGTTCATGGCGCGGGCGGCACGCTGCTCATGCATCTAAAAGAGCATCAATTGCAATGCGATGTGAAGCCCGGCGACCGTGTTTTTTATTACACAACATGCGGCTGGATGATGTGGAATTGGCTCCTTACCGCACTCGCGTCGAACGCCACATTGTTGCTCTATGATGGCTCGCCGTTTATCAACCGCGGCTCGATATTGTTTGATTTCGCTGATGCAGAACGCATGACACACTTTGGGGTATCGGCAAAATTTTTGGATGCACTAGCCAAGCTCAGCCAATCGCCGATCAAAGCGAATCCGCTCGTCAATCTGCGGATGATGCTTTCAACCGGCTCGCCTTTGGCACCGGAAGGCTTTGACTATGTTTACGCGCACATCAAGCGTGATTTATGTTTGGCGTCGATCAGCGGCGGTACCGATATCATTGCGTTGTTCGCCGGTGGTGCGGCGACACTGCCGGTGTATCGCGGAGAATTACAGTGTCGGCAGCTGGGTATGGCGGTTGCGGTTTTTAACGAGGCTGGAAAATCGGTGCTGCAAGAAAAAGGCGAGCTTGTGTGTACCAAGCCATTCCCGACCATGCCGCTTTATTTTTGGAACGATCCCGACAACAAGCGCTATCGCAACGCCTACTTCGAGCGCTTTCCGAATGTGTGGCATCACGGCGATTATTGCGAAATCACCGCACACGATGGCTTGATTATTTATGGCCGCTCCGATGCGGTGCTAAATCCCGGTGGCGTGCGGATTGGCACAGCAGAAATTTATCGGCAGGTTGAAGCGATGCCCGAGATTGAGGAAAGCATAGTCGTCGGACAAGACTGGCCGCCGGATCGGGCTGGCACAGTGCGGATTGTGCTGTTCGTGCGCTTGCGAGATGGTGAGGTACTGACCGATGCGCTGATCAAAAAAATCAAAAAGCACATCCGCTTAAACACGACGCCCCACCATGTTCCCGCCAAAATTTTGCAAGTCGCCGATATTCCGCGCACCCGTAACGGCAAGATTGTCGAGCTGGCCGTGCGCAATATCATTCACGGTGAAGCAGTGAAAAACCGAGAGGCGCTGGCAAATCCTGAAGCGCTAACCCTGTTTGAAAATCGGGCGGAATTGCAGACCTGAGTTGCGGGCCAGAGGTCGCGGAACGGCAATTGAACTGATCAGCCAAGCGCTAACGCCGAAATTCCTAACACCATGCCAATGGCTGCAATCGTGCGGCGCGCAGTATCGCCTTCTTTCAAAATCTGCGTGCCGATAAGTGCCGCGAATAAGATCGAAAGCTCACGGGCGGGCGCAACGTAGCTCACGGGTGTGAACACCATCGCTGTCAGCACCAAAATATAGGAGAGCGGGCTCAAGATGCCAATCGCAATCACGGCCTTACGATGGTTCTGCCATGCAAGGCTCATCGCACCCGGTTCGCGCTGATGCGCCAATGGCACCATTATCATGATCCGCACGACATTGGCACCCCAGTCAAAAATAATTGGCGGGATCAAAAACACTGCGACGGCTTGTTTATCCCAGACGGTGTAGCAGGCGATCATGCTGCCGCACAGCAGCGCAAAACCCGCGCCAGACTTTGCGTCACGGCTCAATAGCTTCGCCACATTGCCCGTGAGCAAAATGGCTGACGCACCAATTAGCAGCGCGCCGCAGACCGCAATCGGTGTCATTCGCTCGCCAAAAAATAGCGTCGCAGCGATGATGGCCAGCAGTGGCCCGGTCGCACGCGCCAAAGGATAAACCACCGATAAATCACCGCCGCCTTGGGTGTTCCCACCGCCGGTACTGCCACGATAAGCGCGGTCGAGCAATAAAAAATACGCCAGGTGAATCAAACCACTGCCAACCAGCATGCCGATGATGGCCGGCGTAAACGAAAAGCCCTGCGCGATTAAATAGATCGCAAACGGCGTGAGCAATGTGGTGGCCGTTACCGCCGAAAGTGCCAAGACACCAATCCCGCCGCCGCTTTTTTTAAGCAGAAAATTCCAGCTGGCGTGGAGCAGGGCAGCGACGACGACAAGTGATAGCGCGAGATTATTCAAACGATATTCAGCGAGGGGAAAATAATAAAAGTCGCCTATTGGCGGGCGTCTTGAAGCGAAATTGGCCCGAAAGCCATGCCAGCACTTGAGTTTAAAATGAAATTAACAGTTAATTCAAGGTGGCATTGGCGCTAAAGTTCGAGGCCACCTTTCAGCGCCACCGTTCAAGGCCGGCATCACGGACGCATGGCATGAATCAACTCTAAATAATCGTCGCGTTCTGAGCCGATGTAGCCGTGCCGAATCAGGCAGTCGATCATCACCAGCGCTGCATCGACGGTGAACTGCGCCGGCGCTTCGAGCATGGATAAAATTTCTTCTATTTTATGGCAGCTAAATCCAGCCACCTCACCATCGCTATTGTTGGGCGTGAAATCGGCGGGCAGCATGATGTCGTGTACAAACATGATCTCTTGGTGCAGCCCTTCCTCGACTAAATATTTGCAGCGCACCGCACCCACTGCACGCGCAGTCCCGGCCATTTCGCTAGTCAAACCCGCTTCTTCACCGGCCTCCTTAATCAGCGTTTGATGTGCCGAATAGCCACGGGCAATGCGGCCTGCCGTCATGTTGTCCAAGCGACTTGGATCAATCGCCTTACTCTCAGCACGTTTGGCAATCCACATATGCATCGTGCCATCTCGCATCGTTAAGCCGTTGAGGTGCGATGCATACACTGTCAGCCCAAAATAACGCGAGGCAGATCGCTCAATGTGAAACAGCGGCTTTGAATAAAAAGTTTCGGCAATGGTCACCGTCTCATTGCGCCAGCCGCGAATCATGCCGCCACTCGCGAGCGCTTCAACCACTTCGTTTAGTGCCGCGCTGCGATGCTCGGCGGTTTCAAAATGCCCCAACATCCCGACACCACGCGGGCGCACGGTGAAGTGTTCCGGCCAGTTTTCCAAGTGCTCAGCGAACGAGCGCTTAATCCAGCCAACAAGCACGCCCTCCACCGTAAACGGGATCAGCGAATCGGCGGGATCAAATAACGAAGCGCCTTGCGCAAAGGACAGCAGATTCGATGAAAAATTTGAAGTGAGCATGTTATTTCCGGTTGTATTTCGGCAGCGTTGCTCTGGCTGCTCTTGGTCAATTGGAAATGGCGTTTTAAAAATACGGATACGTCAATGCGTTGATTTAATCATGTTATCGCAATTTAGGTTGGCTGTTCCGTGTTGGTTGTTCCCTATTGGCGGCTCCGTAAGACCGGGGACCTTACAGAGGCGGAATTCTGTGGGGACTCGTTCAGCCTTGCAGGGTAGAATCTATTTGCAATTGCTATCATCGTCTTCTTCCGCGTCAACCAAGGCAGTAGAAATTTAAAATGACCACACCATTCGCTGCTTCCCATACGCCAACGCTGACCGTCAGCGATATTCGCGCGGCACAAAAAACGCTCGCCGGTCATATTGTCAACACACCCTTTTTGCATTCGCGAACGCTGTCGGAAATCACCGGTGCCGAGGTTTACCTTAAATTTGAAAATCATCAATTCACGGCCAGCTTTAAAGAGCGCGGCGCACTCAACAAGCTCGCTTCGTTAACCGCTGCGCAGGCCAAGGCAGGTGTGATCGCCGCCAGCGCGGGCAATCATGCGCAGGGTGTTGCCCATCACGCGACGCGGCTCGGGATCCCGAGTGTGATCGTGATGCCGCGCCATACGCCGAACGTTAAAGTCGAGATGACAAGGCGTAATGGCGCAGAAGTGGTGTTGCACGGCGAGAATTTTGACGAAGCCAAAGCGCATGCTTTCCAACTGGCTGCCGAACGCGGTCTTACTTTTGTGCATCCCTATGATGATGAAAAAGTCATCGCCGGGCAAGGCACCATCGCACTCGAAATGTTGGCCGCTCATCCGCAGCTAGAAATGCTCTGCATCGCCATCGGCGGCGGCGGGCTTATTAGCGGCATGGCGACAGCCGCCAAAGCCATCAAGCCCGAAATTGACATAATTGGCGTGCAAGCGAGCCGCTTCCCGTCGATGTATTCGACGATAAAAAATGTTCCCGCAAGCTTTGGCGCGTCCACCATTGCCGAAGGTATCGCGGTGCGCGAGCCGGGCGCGTTAACGCAGTCGATTGTCGAAAAACTGGTTTCCGATATTGTCTTGGTCGATGAAGGCGATATTGAAGAGGCGATTGTCATGTTGCTCGAAATCGAAAAGACTGTTGTTGAAGGTGCCGGGGCCGTATCATTGGCTGCGATGGTTAGACATCGCGAGCGCTTCGCAGGCAAGCACGTCGGCTTGGTGTTGTGCGGTGGCAATATCGATCCGCTGATGCTCGCCGAAATCATCCAACGCGGCATGGTACGAACCAGCCGATTGGCGAGGATCAAAGTCGAACTGCGCGATTTACCCGGCGCGCTGTCTAAAATTACCGGCGCAATTGCGGAAGCCAACGCAAACATTGAAGAAGTGCATCACCAACGCGCGTTTACCAACCTGCCAGTGCAAACGGCCGAGGTGGAGTTTGTGCTAAAGACTAGGGATGCCGCGCATGTGCGGGAGATCGTGGAGCGACTACAGGGGATAGGGTTTAAGGCGCGGGTGATGTTGCATGATGACTGATCAACCGTTGTTCGCTTCTGTGCGAGGCAATTACTGATGAAGCGGACATTTTTCATCTTTGTTGTGGGTGCTATGTTGGTGTCGCTCACAGCTTTGTATTGGATCACCCAACCCATTTTTGTAGGACTTGATTTGGCGCCAGCGCTGCCGCTGGCGACGGTCAATTCCCTCCCGAATGAACTGCAAGCTCATGTCAAAAAACTATCAGTTGAGCTGATGCCGCGCGATCATCGCTCCCTCAAAAACTTAGATGCTGCGGCAGATTACATTCGCGCCGAGTTTACGAAGACGAATGCCAATGTTTCGATTCAACCCTACAAAGTGGACGGTTTTATCTACCAAAATGTGATTGCGTCCTTTGGTCCTGCGGAAGGAGAAGCGATTGTCGTTGGTGCGCACTATGATGCCTTCAGCACCCTACCAGCCGCGGATGACAATGCCAGCGGTATCGCCGGTTTGATTGAATTGGCAAAGTTGCTCGGCAGCGCAAGTAGTGAAGCACTTAAACATCGTATTGAGTTGGTTGCCTATACTCTCGAAGAGCCGCCGCATTTCCGCTCCGAACGAATGGGCAGCTATATCCACGCACAGCGTTCAAAAAACGCCAGCGCGAAGGTGAGGCTGATGATTTCGCTGGAATGCATCGGCTATTTTTCAGACGCAGCGAATACGCAGGATTTCCCCTTGCCCGGCTTGAATTTTCTGTATCCAAGTACCGGAAATTTTATCGCGATTGTTGGGCGCATTGACGATCGCGCCAGTGCGAGAAAAGTGAAGCGGGCCATGCGATCAGCATCACCGCTTCCAGTGCGCAGCATCAACGCACCGGAGTTTGTGCAGGGCATTGATTTTTCCGATCAGCTTAACTATTGGGCACGCGGTATTCCAGCCGTCATGGTGACGGACACCGCGTTCTTGCGAAACAAGGCATATCACACCGCAGGCGATACCTTCGATCGTCTCGACTACCAGCGTATGGGGCAAGTGGTAACTGGCGTTTATGCAGCGGTGATAGCGATGGATCAGGCGAAGGATTGAAACTCCAGTATTGACGAGGCTTTCCAAGCCAAAATGCCTCAAACGGCCGGCTGGATGGACACGATTGCTTTGCTGCTTCCCCCAACGACGGCATTTACGCAAAGTTCGCCATGCGCTACGATGTGCTGGTTAGTTGTTAAACTTAACCCGTTGATGTATCCATTCACCATTAACCTCAACAGCCTGTTCAACATTGTTAAGCCAAACAACCCAAGGAGTCACCATGAACACGATTAAAAATATTGCCGTCACCACGTTGCTCGCCGCTGCCTCGCTCGGCGCATCCGTCGTCGTACATGCGGAAGCCGATCAAATGCCCGCCGGTATGTGGCAGATCACGATGAAGATGGAGATGCCCGGCATGCCGCCTGAAATGGCCGCGAAAATGGGCAATCGCGTGATGACGTATTGCGTCAAACCGGGCGAAGCACGTAAATGGTCAGAGCAAAAAAATCAGGCAGATCGTGGCCCACAAAAATGTGAAACTACTGACAAAAAAACCGATGGCAATAAGATTTCGTGGAAGATGAAATGCGATAACGGCACCACCGGCGACGGCACTGTGACGCACAACGGCAAAGATGCCTACACCATGGTCAATAACATCAACTCACCGCGCGGCACCATGAAGATGGAAATGATGGGGAAGAAGATTGCCGATACTTGTGAGGCGGCGAAGTAGGCGAAAACTAGCAGCGAAGGCAGCCCGGAATTGGTTCCCCCTGTCCGGGCTTCTTTGAGCGTTCTTAAAACCTTTCCACTATCTCGCACTTCCGCCCCAAACGCCGCGCCAGTGCTTGTGTTTCAGCCATTTTTACCGCGTATGTTCAATCGAAACCTCTCAAGACAAATCTGTTTTGTCGACATCGCTTGCCTGATGCACTGTCTCGCACGTCCGGCTTCGAAAATTACTATTGCGTGTTGCCTCACCTGCTAACAAGCACTGTCCCAAATAAGGCCGGAATTCGCAACGTCAAGTTGCCATTCGCTGCATTCACAGCCTCGCCTGTCAACGCATCGACATACCGTTGGGCTGCCCTGTTGGGCAATTGAATGGTGACTGTTTTCTCGGTTGTTGCGTTGTTCATCGCGGTAATCGCCCAAGTCGCTTTCGATTTTTCGTTGCCACCCTCGACCAACTGCCGCGCCAAAACAATCACATGCTCATCCGCCAGCAATGGTGCGGTGATGGAGCCATGTCGCAGCACCGCGTGGTCTTTACGCATCTTGATCAGCCGTTTGAAATCAGCCAGCAGCGCGGTGTCGGGCTTGCCGCCCAAGTCTGCCCATGGATACGTCGCGCGATTGTATGGGTCTTCACCGCCAGTTACGCCGACTTCATCACCGTAGAAAATTGCCGGTGCGCCGGGATACACCATTTGGAAAAACGTCGCTAACCGCAGGCGATTTTTTGCGTCTTGAATTTTGTTCTCGTCCATGTTGCCATCGATAAAGCCAAGCACGTGCAAACTCCGCGCCACGTCGTGCGAAGACAATAAATTCATGAGTGCGTACAACGCTTGCGGCGGATAAACTTCGCGGATGAATTCCAGGTTTTGATATTGCATTTTTGCGTTGCCGCCCGCCGCGAAGTCCAACACGGTGTTGCGGAAAATATAATTCATGGTTGAATCAAACGCATCACCCAAGAAAAATTTCGAGGCATCAAACCAAGTCTCGGCGATCGTGATGGCGTCGGGTTTATGCTGTTTTATCGCCGCCCGCCAGGGTTTCCAAAAGTCATCCGGCACCCATGGTGCGACATCCATACGCCAGCCTGAGGCGCCTCGATCCAGCCATAGTTTCATGACGGAATCCTTGTCTTCATAAGCAAATTTGCGGAATGCGGGCGATGCCTTATTGAGTTCCGGTAAATCGATCACACCGACCCAGCCTTTGAATTGTTTGTTGGGATCGGTTTGCGATTGATCAAAGCTAAACCATCCGGCGCAGGGAGAGTTGGTATTGATGTTGCCGCCGGCGAACGCACCACTGGTTTTGTATTTGTCGTATTTGCTGTATCGATCAAAGTAAATAGAATCACTGCCGACATGGTTGAGTGAGGTATCCGGAATGACGCGAATACCGCGCTTGGCGGCCTCGACGGTTAGCCGTGTGAAGTCATCATTGGTGCCAAACATCGGATCAATGTTTTTGAAATCAGCCGTATCGTATTTATGATTACTCGACGCGGTAAACATCGGCATGGTGTAAATCGCGTTGGCACCCAGATCGGCGATGTAATCGAGTTTTTCGATGATGCCCGCAATATCGCCGCCGAAAAAATCGTTGTTGTAAACCGCATCCGAGCCATCCCCGGTGTTGGGTTTGTAGGGTTTATCGAGCCAGTTTTTGTGGAACTCAACATCTTTGTCTTGATAAGTGTTTACGCCCGGTTTGGGGTCGTTTTTCTTATCGCCGTTACGAAATCGCTCTGGAAAAATTGCGTAATAAACCGCATCCTTCGCCCAAGTGGGCACGACAAAATCAGTCGCATAAACGGTGTGGCGGAAGCGGCGGATCGATTTGGTATTGCCGGATTTTTCTTCAATCTGGCCGACACCGTTCGACCCTTTTTCGCGCGTCCAATGGATCGCGTCGCGATTGTTTTGGTAGACATAGGTTTTGCCGCCAGTGACGACTTCAAGGTAATAGCCGTAAACGCTGACATCATTGAACGCATATTCAGCTTGCCAATGATCTAATTGGCTCGGGGATGGCTTGGCGACGGCTTTTATCATGGGAACGCGCGCCACCTCGCGATATTCCAACAGTTCTTGATTGCCTTCCAGCCGACGTTTTTCAATCACCAAGGTAACGCCATCCACACCCTTGAGGGCAGACAAGCCAAACTGCACACGAGTGCCCGCTGGCATGGCGCCGAAGGGCGCTTTGTCGGCAAGGTTGCGCGAATCATGTTGCACACTTAGCGCGACAGGGTCCGTCACCGACTTTGCGGCGGGATCGGCGAATGTTTTTGCACCAATGGTGATCGTGGGCTTCCCTTCAGCGAACGCCAGGCGGACGGTGTGCTCTCCATCGAATGCGAATTGCAAATTGCTTACGCCGTTGGTATCGCTCGCCTTGCCGATTGATAACGGTTGCCCATTCACGACCTCGGACCCACTACCAGCCCCGCCGAACGTGGTTGGATTCGCCCATGCTGCATCGGCGATTTTGAATTCTTGTTTGGTGTTAAGTTTGATGTTTAGATAATACGCATCGCAGCTATATT
The DNA here is from genome assembly GCA_038206765.1 of Burkholderiales bacterium. Taxonomy (GTDB): domain Bacteria; phylum Pseudomonadota; class Gammaproteobacteria; order Burkholderiales; family Usitatibacteraceae; genus UKL13-2. Next base: position 156,204 of record JBBRAM010000002.1, read on the forward strand.
GAAATGCGTAATCGTCGAGCGCCGTCCAGTTGTTCATGGTGCCACGCAAGAATAATTGCGTTTCGCCAAGCGGTGGTGGCGGGCAGGATTCGATGGTTAACCGGGGAGTCTGGGAGGGTTCGGTAGCTTGATCTGGCATAGTAAAAATAAGGCGATGAACGCCGTAGAACGTGAAAGGGATTCCGCTTCCCCTGGCAGCGAGTGCAATCGATGATAGCCCAATGCCGGATAGTCCGATGCCTGAAGACCCAGTAGGGGCGGGGGCGTTAGAGGAATTACCCTCTGCCGAGCGCGCGCTTTTATCGGTGGTCGAGTTGGGCGGCAAGCCAAAATCGGCATCGCTTGCCCAGTTATCATCCGCCACTTTAAATTGCTGCGCGCCATTGAGTTTTGTTACCAGCTCGAAGCGATTGCAGCGATACGTAAACCGCAGGTTCTCATCAGCGCTCCAGGTATTGAAGCTGCCGCGTAAGTACAACGATCGCTTGTCGAATGGGTTATTGACGCAATTTTCGTTTCGCGAGGTGATGGATTGCGCGACAGCTGTGGCTGTGGATTGGGCACCGCTTGTCGTTGTGGATCCGGCTTCGCTCGTGGGCGTGTTTGCGCACGACCCCAGCAACATGGCGGCCAGTGTTAAGCCAATCGCAGTCTTTACACTTACTGGCTGAACCCGATTGGTGGGCATAAATTCTCTCAACGTACAGCCTTAACCTTTCACACCACCCGCCGTCAGCCCCGACACAATCCATTTTTGCGCAATTAAAAATACTAGCGTGATCGGCAAGCCCGAGAGGACCGCGGCAGCGGCAAAATCACCCCACAAATAGCGCTGCTCCAATAAATAATATTTTGAGCCGACCGCTAAGGTCAGGTTTGGCTCTTCACGCAGCAGCACCGATGCCACCGGATATTCGACAATGGTGCCAATGAATGCCAACACAAAAACCACCATCAAAATCGGCACCGCCATCGGCAGCAACACATAACGGAACGTCTGCCATTGCGTCGCGCCATCAACTTTTGCGCATTCCTCAATCTCAACCGGAATGGTTTCAAAGTAGCCGCGAATCGTCCAGATATGCATTGCGACGCCGCCCAAATAAGCGAGGATTACACCCGCGTGTGTTTCGATTCCAAGCCACGGCGCGTAACTGCCGATGGTGTCGAAGATGGCGTAAATGGCAACAAGCGCCAACACTGCCGGGAACATTTGCAGCAGCAACATGCTGTTCAAAATGGTTGATTTGAATTGGAATTTTAAGCGGGCAAACGCGTACGCCGCCGTAGTTGAAATGGCGACAATGAGGATCGATGAAATGGTTGCAATCTTGATCGAGTTCCAAAGCCATTTAAGTACCGGAAACGGCGGTTCCACCAAGCTCCCGTCGGCTGCTTGATACGAAATGCCCAGTGCCAATTTCCAATGTTCCAAACTGATTTCAGTCGGGATTAAGGTACCGGTTGAGAAATTGCCCGGACGCAGCGAGATTGAGACGACCGCCAGCAGCGGAAACAAAGTAACCGCAATCAAAACCCATAAAAATGCATGGGCCGCAAAGACGCGCCAGCGTTGGCTGTTCCCGGTGACAATCGCCATGTGTTGCTCCTTTTCGCTTATGTGTCTATTTACTTTCGGCGTTGATCTTGGCGAACTTTAAATTTGCCAACGACAATGCCGCAACCATAAAGAATATGACGGTTGAAATTGCGGCCGCCAAACCAAAGTTTTGTCCGGAATCCTGGAACGCGATGCGATAGGTGTAGGACACCAAAATATCGGTCGTACCTGCCGGCAGTTTGGTGTTCAGATAATCCGGGCGACCATCGGTGAGCAATGCGATCACGACAAAATTATTAAAATTGAACGCGAACACGGTAATCAACAGCGGCGCAAGCGGTTTGATAATGAGTGGTGCGGTGATCTTGAAAAAATTCGTGAGCGGTGACGCACCCGCAATCGACGATGCCTCATATAGATCCGCCGGAATCGCCTTAATCAGGCCGCTACAAAGAATCATGATGTACGGATAACCCAGCCATACGTTCACAATCAGAATCGCAATTTTGGCGAGTGTGGGATCAGCGAACCATGCAGGCTTGATGCCAAACAGCGAATTGAGAATCGTATTGATTTCGCCAAAATTTTGGTTGAACAATCCTTTAAACACCAATATCGAAATGAAGGCCGGGACCGCGTACGGCAAAAACAAGAGCGTCCGATATAACGTGCGGTAAGGCAGCGCTTCCCAATTTAGCAACACCGCCAGCGGCATCCCGAGCGCCAATGTGAACAACACAGTCAGCCCCGAAAACATGACAGTCCAAATAAAAATCGACAGAAACGGCCCACGGAAATCCGGATCGGTGATCATTCGGGAATAGTTCGCAAAGCCGACACCCACTTTGAAGCCCGGCTGGATTACAGCACCTTTGTCATTTTCAAAATTGCCAGTGTCACGGTTGGGCTTATAAGTTTCGCCGGATTCAATGAAGACCAGTGAGTCATTATTGCTGGTTTTCCAGGCGGGATTTAACGGACCAAATTCACTCACGCCCGTATAGTTCAGCAGCGTCTGATCTGGAAGCTGTAGCTGTAGCTGCATCAAAATATTGCGGTGCTTTAGCACTTCAATCAATGGCAGCGGCGGGTTAAGCGCGAAGCTCGCCTGGTCTAGCGGCAGCATCGTCGTTTTATTCGGTGGCTTTGCAGAGAGCAAGGCTAGCGGTGGCGATGCATATTGTATCGCTGGACTGCTGGCAGCTGATGTTGGTGCAGGCGTTGGTGTGGGCGTTGCTGTCGCTGATCTTGACGTCACCACGATCCGGAATTCATTGCCATCCGCGTGCAGCGTGTAATCCATGGTGCGGGCTTCATCGGGCGTGGTTTGCTCTAACAAATAAGAGCGAACCCGATCTTCGCTTAACAAATGCGCGGAAGAATAATTCGTAAAGCCGATCTGCGCTGTGTAGAGCATTGGAAAAGCCACAAACACGGCCATGCCGGCCAAGCCTGGGAACAGATAACGATACGACAATGCGGCTTTTGACAGGTACACATAAAAGCCAACCGCAAACAAAAGCAGCACGCCCATCGCCCATGCGACTTGTCCTGTCGCGTAAATATTGAAAACCAAATACAAGCACGCCATCGCTAGCGCAATCGTGATCGGCCAACGCAGCTTGGCTAAAAATTTGTTCAGGCCATGATGGATGACGAGTGAGCTCATTTTGCATTCATCCTTGCTGCTGCACCGTTGAGCGCATCCTGCGGGCTTTGCAATCCGTTGGTGATCGCTTCAAGGGCTGCATCCATGGCTGTCCAGAACCGGCTGGTTTCGGGAATGTTGGGAACCGGCTCGCCGCGTCGTGCATTCTCCATTGTCGCGCGGATGTTTGGGTCGGCGGCGAGTTCGGCATAGAACGCTTTGTTGGCGGGGACACCGAGCGGGACATCGGCGTTGATTGTTTTTAAATTTTCAGGGCGCAGCAAATAGTTTTCAATAAATTCGCGCGCAATATCCTTGACCTTGCTCGGAGCGGCAATCATGCAGCCGACCACCCCGACGAAGGGTTTGGCGGGTTTGCCATCAATACCCGGAATCGGTGCGACACCAAAATCAATTTTGCTTTTTGCCGCGTTGTCCCAAGCCCAAGGCCCGGAAATCATCATGGCAATCTCGCCACGGTTAAAGCCCGCGTCCATATTGGCGTAACGAGCGCCACGTGGCATTTGGCCGTTATCAATCAGCCCGCGCAAGACCTCGCTTGCCCGAACCGCGCCGGGTGTATTGACGCCAATTAATTGCGAGTCAAGTTCGCCTTTCGCATCGCGGCCAAAGACATAGCCACCCGCGCCAGCCAGGATCGGCCAGGTGAAGAACGATTTGTTGTAATCCCACAAAATTGCTTTTTTGCCATCCGCTTTGAGTCGGTTATCAATAGCGGCGATTTCGTCAAAGTTAGTGGGCGGCGTTTTCACCAACGCCTTGTTATAAATCAAACCAATCGCTTCAATCGCAATCGGATAGCCCCAGACCTTGCCTTGGTAGGTAAAGGCTTTCCAGGATGATGGCTCGATTTCATCGCGAATTTTCTGGCGCGGACTCAGTGGTGTAAGAAGCCCCGCCTTCGCCCACTCGCCTGCCCGGTCATGTGCCCAGCAAAAAATATCGGGGCCTTTACCTGCACCTGCGGCTTGCTGGAATTTTTCAGGCGCGGCTTCCGGGTGTTGCACTTTCACTTCAACACCGGATACTTTGGTAAACGCATCGCCGACTTTTTGTAAGCCGGTATAGCCTTTGTCACCGTTGATCCAGATGAGGAGTTTGAGTGGTGCGGCTGAATCAGTCGCGGCTGGTTTGACTTCCGCATTCGCCACGCTAACTAGGCATGCAACTGCTGCGGCAATGATGGGAAGTGGCAGATGACGTGAAGGACTACTTGGCGGAATACCTGTAGGACTACGTGGGAGACGGGCGCTCTTCATGATCGTCATCCGGCTATTTTGTTTGCCGCAATGTGCGCTTGAACGCGTGACCTGCTGCGTCAAACAAATAGCAAAATTCAGTTGGTAATCCCAGCTTCAACACATCACCCTGTTGCACCCGCGAACGTCCGTCGAGCGAACAGGTGAGCGCATCTTCGACGCCTGGAAAGGCAAAATATGCTTGGGTTGAACTGCCCAGCGACTCCACAAACGTGACGGTGGCCTCCACCTGGTTGGTGTCGCCCGCTGCCAGTGGGCCTTGATGAAAATGCTCCGGCCGGATGCCGAGCACGACCTTGTCACCCGCTTTGGCATTGGTCGCTGCTGCATCAACATTGCAACGAATCTGCGCGCCGCTGGCTAGTTTGATCTGCGCGTGCGCCGCATCGCCTGACACAAATTCGGCATCAATAAAATTCATACGCGGCGAACCAATGAAACCGGCAACGAATTGATTGATCGGGTGTTCATACAACTCGAGGGGCGTGCCAACCTGCTCAATCTTGCCTGCCGATAACACGACGATGCGATCGGCCAAGGTCATCGCCTCAACCTGATCGTGGGTCACATAAATCATCGTGGTTTTGAGTTCTTCATGCAGCTTGGCGAATTCATAGCGCATTCGGACGCGCAGCGCCGCATCAAGATTCGAGAGCGGCTCGTCGAATAAAAATACCGCCGGTTTCCGTACAATAGCGCGGCCGATTGCCACGCGTTGGCGCTGGCCGCCGGATAAATCCTTGGGTTTGCGATCGAGCAAATGATCGATGTTTAAAATCTTGGCAGCGCTGTGCACCGCGGTTTTGATTTCGGCATCGGACATATTGGCGAGCTTCAGTCCAAACGCCATATTGTCGAACAGGTTCATGTGCGGGTAGAGCGCATACGATTGGAACACCATTGCAATGCCGCGCTCGGCGGGCGGCACATTGTTGACGGTCCGGCCGGCGATGGTCAGCGTGCCACCGGTAATATCTTCCAGGCCTGCAATCACGCGCAATAGCGTGGACTTACCGCAGCCGGAAGGGCCGACAAAGACCATAAATTCGCCATCGCGCACCTCCAAATTGATGTCGCGCAGCACCTGCGTTTGGGCGAATGCCTTTTCAACATTCGTAAGCCGAACGTCCGCCATACTTTCTCCTCGTGACCACCGATGTTAGCGGTGATGTCGTTATTTTTGAGTTATTCCTGATGCGGTAATTCTTTTACCCATGCTGATTTGGACGCTCTTTGGAATCTCTGAAAACAGCTGAATATGTAGAAAGAGTAACCTGTTTTCACTTATTTTTCAACGCGGTAAAATTAGAATAAACGAAAAATATGAATAATCTTCAATAAGTTATGCGAATTTTTACCCTTCCCGCAAATAAAAAATGTAGCGAAACTACATAAAACTGCCAAAAGTACCGAAACTGCGTTAAACTTTTAATCGGATTGCCAGAAATGTAGCAATGAATGCCCTTTAAAGCTGGTGCCTTAGCACCTTAGCGCTAAATTCCGTTAACAGTAACTTGCGCTAACTTGGCACTCCACGCTTGTGCTGCTTTTGTTTTATTTGCTTTTCCTGTATCGATTTCTGCCCAAACTTGATTGAAGTTTAACGTTGCCCATATTAACTTTCAAACGGACCATGATGAAAATCACATTGCCGATCACCTTCAGCCGCACAAAGTCTGCCCAGACTGCACTTTCTGCCCAATCTGTCCCAGCGACGGCCGCGTCGGTGTCCGCCTCAACTAAAACGCCCGATGCCGTGCGCGAGGCGTTTCAAGCGGCGTTCGGACGTGAGATCGCATCGGCTGCGTCAGCAGACGTAGCACCGACCCGCGATGCCTGCCTCCGTGCCGCCGCGGTTGCCTGCCGCGAGGTGTTGGCTGCGCGCTGGGTCAATACCCAGGCAGCAGACGCACGCTCGCAAGCCGGTTCGGGCTCGACGCAGCGCCGTGTGCATTATTTGTCGATGGAATTTCTGATGGGCCGCGCACTCGGCAACGCCTTGGCCGCGCTGGGTTTGGAGGGCGAGGTTCGGAAAGCGATCGAAGCCAATGGTGAATCGCTCCCCGATATTTTGGAACGAGAAGCCGATGCTGCGCTTGGCAATGGCGGCTTGGGTCGCTTGGCCGCGTGCTTCCTGGATTCATTCGCGGAAGTCGGCTTGCCCTCGTTTGGCTATGGCCTTCGCTACCAATACGGCATGTTCGCGCAACGCATTCAAGACGGTCGTCAGGTAGAAGAACCTGATGACTGGATGCGTGCCGGTAACCCGTGGGAAGTTCTGCGCCCCGAGATGCGCTACCTGGTTGGCTTTGGCGGCCGTGTTGAAGTCGATGGCGGCATGCATCGTTGGGTGCCGGCGGAACGCCTGATTGCCCAAGCTTACGATTTTATTGTGCCCGCGCATCACAGCGAGCGTGTGTCGACGCTGCGCCAGTGGCACGCCAGCGCCGAACGCACCATTGATTTCACCGCGTTTTGTCGAGGTGATTTGATGGGGGCAGCGAGTCATCGGGTAGCCGCGGACGCGCTTAATTGGGTGCTTTATCCGGACGACAGCACGGCGGCTGGCCGCGAGCTGCGCTTAAAACAAGAAGCATTTTTAGTCAGCGCATCGCTGCAAGATGTCATCGCCCGCCATCTGCGGGAGCACGATAATTTAGACAATTTGGGGAAGTCCAACGCGATCCATTTAAACGATACGCACCCCGCTTTGGCACCGGCCGAATTGATGCGCCTGCTGCTTGATGAGCACGGCATGGGCTGGGATCAGGCGTGGAAAATCACCCGCCAAGCGGTTTCGTATACCAACCACACCCTGATGCCCGAAGCGCTGGAGACGTGGCCGGTGAGCATGTTCGAGGCGCTGCTGCCGCGCCACCTTGATATCATTTATCAAATTAACGATTATTTTTTAGATGCCGTCCGCGCCCGTTTCCCCGGCGACGAAGCGATGGTTGGCCGGGTTTCACTGATTGACGAAAGCAATGGCCGCCGCGTGCGCATGGCTGCACTGGCGATTGTCGCTTCGCATAAAGTGAATGGCGTATCAGCGCTGCACTCTGAGCTCATGGTGCAGACTATTTTTGCTGATTACGCCAAGCTCTATCCGGATCGCTTCCACAACGTGACCAACGGCGTAACCCCGCGCCGCTGGCTCGTGCAGGCCAATGTGGGACTCTCCAATTTGCTCGACAGCCGCATTGGCGCTGGCTGGCGGCAAGATTTGATGCAACTTGAATCTTTAAAACCAATGGCTAAAGATGCAGAATTAGGCCGTGAGTTTTTGGCCACCAAACGCCAAAACAAAGAACGCCTCGCTGCCGTGATTCGCCGCGATCTCGGCATTGTGATCAATTGCAATAGCTTGTTTGATGTGCAGATCAAGCGTATCCATGAATACAAGCGCCAGCTGCTAAATGTGCTGCATGTTATCGCGCGCTACCAAGCCATTGTTGACAACCCGAGCGCGAACTGGACGCCGCGTACCGTTATCATCGCGGGCAAGGCGGCATCGGCGTATCAAACCGCGAAACTGATTATTCAGCTCACCCACGATGTGGCCCGCGTCATCAACAGTGACGCCCGCGTTGGCGATAAGTTAAAGCTGGTTTTCTTACCGAACTACGGCGTGAGCTTGGCCGAAACCATCATTCCGGCAGCGGATTTAAGCGAGCAAATTTCGACTGCTGGTACTGAAGCGTCGGGCACCGGCAATATGAAATTCGGCCTCAACGGCGCGCTCACCATCGGCACATGGGATGGCGCGAATATCGAAATGGCAGAAGCCATGGGTGAAGAAAATATGTTCGTCTTCGGCCTGCGCACCGAAGATGTGAAAAACATGAAAGAGCTGGGCTACGATCCCAAGCTGTTTGTCGAGCAAAACCGGCAATTAAAACGCGTCATCGACGCCATCGCTCAAGGTGATTTTTCACCCGGCGATAACCAGCGCTACCGTCAGTTGACCGATAATCTACTGCATCGCGATCAATATATGCTGATGGCCGATTTTGCCGATTACGTCGCCACGCAAACGAAGGTTGACGCGCTCTTTGCGAATCCGACACAATGGGCGGAACGTGCATTGTTGAATGTGGCCAGCATGGGAAGCTTCTCGGCGGATCGGACGATACGCGAATATGTTGAGAAGGTTTGGTCGCCTGCTACGTTGAAGTAAACGCTAGTATCTGCGGGCATTTTGAGCCAAAAGTGGCTGGAAATGCCTGACGGTGCTGGGATTTCATATTTTTCTGCAGCGGTGTGTACCAAAAATCCATTACGCCGACCGAAAGAGAGCTTGGTAAACAATGAAAGATACCCAGGGGCGCTTTGCTTGTCCGGACTACGAGTGCGTAGGTTAGACATTGACGTTGATGAAAATTAGTTGGATGAGGGAGTTGTGTGTTTAAAACTATTTTCAGTGTTGCGATATTTCTGGCATTGACAGGTGAGTTTTTTTGGGATTTTCGCAATGCGGTAGTGCTCACAATGTCAGTTTGTTTACGGCGCTTGGCGTTTTGGCAGCCATATTTGTTGCAGCTACCTTTTTTTGGGTGGGTTTTAAAGAAAAAAATCGGCAGCCGTTAAAGCGCAACCGTCGCAGTTTTGGAACAGTTATTTTTACGTTATCTTTACTGTTTGGTTGTTCAATATTGAATACGATTGGATGGGTTGTGTACTACTCACCAACTTCCGCGACAGAGGCAATTCAGGAATTTAAAAATGGCATAACAGGATTGCGGTGTGGGTGAAGGCAAGCGCCGCCGGGGTGACCGTCGCAAAATGAAATATTAAAACTAAACTCCAATATCGATGCGCCGCCTGAAGCAAAAATACCTTGAAACGCTTGCCAGCACTAGCGCTCAGCTTAGGAAATGTTCACCCACTCAACATCGCTCGAAACTGCAGCTATATAAAAAAACCATCCAGCCATGCTTAACGAACCCGACGTAAAAGCCCTCATCGAAGCACGCCATACCGACCCATTTTCGGTGCTTGGCCTGCACGCGGATGCGGATGAAAAGTTGTGGGTACGTGTCTTCCTTCCCGGCGCAATATCAGTTACGGTGCTTGATGCATCCACTGGAAAGCCGCTTGTAGCCTTGTTGTTGAGGCATGTTGATGGATTATTTGAGATGCATATTCCGCGTCGGCGGGTGCGTTTTGATTATCGCCTTCGCGTGGTTTGGGCGGATGGATCCAGCGGTGTTTACGCGGATGCTTACAACTATGGCCCGCAGTTAGGTGATGATGATTTGCGCGAGTTGAACCAGGGCACCCATCTGCGTCCATACCTAGTTCTCGGTGCGCATGCTAAACAATTTGATGATGTGCGCGGTGTTTGTTTTGCTGTCTGGGCACCGAACGCGAGGCGCGTTAGCGTGGTGGGCAACTTCAATAGTTGGGACGGTCGCCGCCACCCGATGCGGTTGCGTCACCAAGCAGGAATCTGGGAAGTCTTTATTCCGCATGTGGCGGAGGGGGATTTTTATAAATTTGAAATTGTTGCAGCCAACGGCGATGTGCTGCCACTCAAAGCCGATCCGTACGCGTTTGCTGCACAGCTGCGCCCTGAAACGGCGAGCCGCGTGACCGCACTTCCGGATGCGAAATCATTATCCAGCTTTCGCGCCCAAGCCAATTCGCGGCAATCGCCGGTGTCGATTTACGAGGTGCATCTCGGCTCATGGAAATACGGCACGCATGAACCGATTGCCGGCAAATATCCCACTTGGGATGAACTCGCCGCATCGCTACCAGCCTATGCTGCTGATTTGGGTTTTACCCATATTGAGCTCATGCCCGTGAGTGAGCATCCGTTTGATGGCTCTTGGGGCTATCAAACGCTGGGATTATTCGCGCTCACCGCACGCTTCGGGCCACCGGAAGGGTTTGCACGGTTTGTTGATGCATGCCATCAGTGCGGCCTCGGTGTGCTCATTGATTGGGTGCCCGCGCATTTTCCGTCCGATGCGCATGGGCTTGCGGAATTTGACGGTACTGCGCTCTACGAATATGCCGATCCGCGCGAAGGCTTTCACCGCGATTGGAACACGCTGATCTACAATTTTGGCCGTACCGAGGTGCGCAACTTTCTCGCGGGCAATGCATTGTTTTGGATGGAGCGTTATGGCGTGGATGGATTACGCGTCGATGCAGTGGCGTCTATGTTGTACCGCGACTATTCGCGCAACGCGGGAGAATGGATTCCCAACGCAAACGGCGGGCGCGAGAATTTGGAGGCGATTTCGCTTTTTAAAAGCATCAATGAAATAGTCGGAGAGCATGCGGCTGGCGCGATCACGGTTGCCGAAGAATCGACTGCGTTTCCCGGCGTTTCAGCGCCCACATTTGCCGGTGGCTTGGGCTTTCACTACAAGTGGAATATGGGTTGGATGAACGATACCTTGCGCTATATGAGTGAGGACCCGATTCATCGGAAGTTCCATCACGACAAAATGAGCTTCGGGTTGGTTTATGCATTCAGCGAAAATTTTGTGCTGCCGATTTCGCATGATGAAGTAGTGCATGGCAAAGGCTCGATGCTGCAAAAAATGCCGGGCGATGATTGGCAAAAATTCGCCAACCTCCGCGCCTACTATGGCTTTATGTGGGGACACCCCGGTAAAAAATTATTGTTCATGGGGCAAGAGTTTGCGCAGCCGTTCGAATGGAATCATGAGGCCGAGTTGCCTTGGGGCGTGCTCAATGACTCGCGCCATCGTGGCATCCAAAATTTGGTACGCGATTTGAATAAACTCTATCGTGAAAAACCGGCACTGCATCGGCTTGATTGTGACGCGGCGGGTTTTGAATGGTTGATGTCAGACGACGCCACAACATCGGTGTTTGCGTCGCTGCGCAAGGACGAGCATGGCAATCAAGTGATCGTTATCAGCAATTTCACGCCGGTGCCGCGCGTGAACTATCGGCTGGGCGTACCGGATGGTGTGGACGGCTGGATAGAAGCATTGAATACCGATTCCGAACATTATGGCGGCAGCAATTTAGGCAATAGTGCACGTATATTGCAGGCCGAAGCCGCCGCCGTAAATGGGCGTTCGCGCTCCATCATCGTAAATCTGCCGCCATTGGCAACCTTATTTCTAGTGCCCGTCAAACTTTAACGATTGCCTTTATCGCCGGTTCCATAGACAGAAATGAATTTCCATCTACCTGAAAAAATATTAGCGGGCCATCCCGATCCGCTTGGCTCGACTGTGCGGGATGGCGACGTTAAAGACGGCGGCGTTAAAGACGGCGGCGTTAATTTTGCGGTCTTTTCTGAGCACGCCAGCAAAATTGAGGTTTGTATTTTTGACGGCAGCGGCGTGCGCGAGTTGCGGCGTTACGCGCTGCATGGCCCGGTTGACAGCGTGTTTCATGGTTTCCTGCCGAATGTGGGCGTGGGACTTGTTTATGGCTTGCGTGCACATGGCGCTTATGCGCCAGAGCAGGGCGATCGCTTCAACGCGAATAAATTGTTGCTCGATCCTTACGCCAAAGAAATCGTCGGCAAATTTAGCGGGCGCGCGGAGCACCACGGTTATCAGCTTGGCCATCCGGATGGGCCTCGGTCATTTGATCAGCGGGACAATGCGCTTTATGCGTTGAAAGCGCGGGTGCCCGGGGTGCCGGAGTCCGCAGCGCCGAAGGTTGATACGGTGGTTTCAACCCGCGCAGCAATCCCTCGTGTCAGCGCCAAAGATATCGTGCTTTACGAAGTCCATGTCAAAGGCTTCAGCAAGCTGCACCCCGATATTCCGCCCGATTTGCGCGGGACCTATGCAGCACTCGCGCATCCGGCGGCGATTGCCCATTTCAAATCGCTAGGGGTGACGACACTGTCATTACTCCCGGTGCAATACGCAGTTGATGAACCGGCATTGGTGGATCGCGGCCAAACCAACTATTGGGGCTACAACACGCTCGGATTTTTTTGCCCCGATCCGCGCCTGAGTGGCCAGCCAGATGATCCGACTGCAGTCATCCACGAATTTCGCGAGATGGTGAGTACGCTGCATGAGCACGGCTTGGAAGTTGTGCTCGATGTGGTCTACAACCACACGCCGGAGGGCAATGAATTTGGCCCGACCTTGAGCTTTCGCGGCCTTGATAACCGTAGCTATTACCGCTTGCAGCGCGATGATCATTCACGCTCTGAAAACCTCACCGGCTGCGGCAATACGCTCCACGCGGCTCATCCGCGCGTGACGCAATTCGTATTGGATTCGCTGCGCTATTGGGTGGATATCATGGGCGTGGATGGCTTCCGATTTGATCTGGCGCCGATCTTGGGGCGCGCCGATTTTGGCTTCAAGTCGGATGCTGCATTTTTTACCGCACTTCGCCAAGACCCAGTATTGGCGAGGGTTCACATGATTGCCGAGCCGTGGGATGCGGGCCACAATGGCTATCAAGTAGGGCGATTCCCGGCACGGTTTTTGGAGTGGAATGACAAATTTCGCGATACCGTGCGCAGCTATTGGCTGAACCTCGGCACGAGCCGCGGCGAATTCGCGCGACGCTTTACCGCATCGAGTGATTTATTCCATCACGGTCAACGCCGCCCCACTGCATCAATCAACTTCATATCTGTCCATGATGGCTTTACGCTCCATGATGTGGTCAGCTACAGTCATAAATACAATGACGCAAACGGTGAAAGCAATCGCGATGGGCGCGATGGTGAAGCATGCCGCAATTTTGGTGCAGAGGGCGCAACAGATGATGTGGCGGTTAACCGCTTGCGCCATCGGGTGAAGCGTGCGCTCGTCGCCACCTTACTGCTGGCCCAAGGAACACCGATGCTTTGCGGGGGCGATGAGATCGGCAACAGCCAGCAGGGCAATAACAATGCGTATTGCCAAGATAACCCGACAAGTTGGCTTAACTGGCCGACGGTTTCCGATGATGATCGCGCGTTCAAACATTTCGTCGCGGAAGTTATTGCGCTCCGAAAATCTGAACCGTCCCTCACGCATGATCGCTGGTTTGTGCCGCATGCCAGCTGCGAGGGTGAACGCAGTTTGGTTTGGTTCACGCCTGCGGGCTCGGGGATGCAGGTACACGATTGGCACGATGGTGGTCAGCATGCGTTTGCCTGTCAGATTGATGCGTTTGCAGACGATAAACAAAGCGCAACATTGATGTTGCTGTTTAATCCGGACAGTGAACCACTTTCTTTTTCACTGGCGCAACACGGACAGCCGGAACGGCAACCCCACGATTGGTACATTGCCTTGGACAGCAGTGGCGAATGTTCACGCTCGAAAATACTAGCCGCCGCATCGCAATTGGTCATGCCCGCGCATTCGCTGGTCGTGTTGCGAAGTGCGACGCGTTAAGCAACACCGACAAAAGCAATACCGACAAAAGTGGAAACCTACTTTTGTCGGACTGGTCAGCGATTAAATCGCTGGCAAAGCCAGATGATTTGATGATCAAAATTCTACGCAAAATCACTTAAATTCAACCAAAAACACTTGAAACACTAAAACCATGATGAACCTAAATCAGCGCACAGCAGGCGTATTGCTGCACATCACCTCACTTCCCGGGCCGCACGGGATTGGCGATTTCGGCCCCGCCGCATATCATTTTGTCGATTGGCTTGCCGCTTCAGGCCAACGAATTTGGCAGCTGCTGCCCACCGCGCCGATTGGCCCAGCGGATTCACCGTACCAAAGCGTTTCAGCATTCGCGGGTAGCCCTCTGATGGTGGCGCTGGAGCCACTGGTTGAGCGTGGCTGGATGTTGGCACCGGTATTGCCAGAGACTGAGAAGGCTGGGAGCGGTTTTGATCCGCATAGAGTTGATTACGCGCGGGTGGTGCCATGGCGGATTGCACAGTTACGCGAAGCTGCCAGCGGATTCCACCAACGTGCCACACCACAAGAGCGCAAGGCGTTTGCCGATTGGTGTTCGACCGCAAACTATTGGCTCGGTGACTACACACTATTCATGTCGCTTGAAACCGCACACAACGGCAAATGCTGGTGGGATTGGGAGGCCAGTTTGCGAAAGCGCGAACCAGCGGCGCTGGCGATCGCACGCAAACAATATGCGAGTGAGATTGCGTTCTGGCAATTTGTGCAGTGGTGTTTTGATGTGCAGTTAGGAGACATTAAAAAATACGCGAATGATCGCGGCATCTCCATCATGGGTGATTTGCCAATCTTTATCGCGCATCACAGCGCCGATTGCTGGGCGCGTCCTGATTTGTATTTCTTAGACGATCGATTCCAACCGACCGTTATCGCTGGTGTGCCGCCCGATAGCATGGCGCCTGAAGGCCAACGCTGGGGCAACCCGCTCTATCGGTGGGACAAAATGGCGGCTGAAAATTTCAAGTGGTGGACGCTGCGCATTAAGCGTGCGCTCCAGCAGGCTGATGTGTTCCGGATCGATCATTTTCGCGGGTTCGCGGGCTACTGGGAAATCCCCATAACGTGCCCGACAGCGGTCGAGGGCCGCTGGGTGCCGGGGCCGGGAAAGGCACTGTTTGATGCCATCAAAAATGAACTGGGCGATCTGCCGATTATTGCCGAAGACTTGGGCCTCATCACCCCCGATGTTGTGGAACTCCGCTTGGGGTGCGGCTTTCCGGGCATGAAGATTTTGCAGTTTGCATTCGGTGGCGACGCCACGCAGGAATTTTTACCGCACAATTACGATCGCAATACGGTTGTCTATACCGGCACGCATGACAACGATACTGTGCGAGGCTGGTGGGCGGCTGCTACCGAGCGTGAACGCGTTTTTGCCGGCACGTATTTGGCAGCAGGGCCACATGACAGCCAATCGGCAATTCATTGGGCGATGATCCGCGCGGCCTGCAATTCGGTTGCGAATATGGCGGTGTTTCCGATGCAAGATGTGTTGGGATTAGACGGCGCACATCGAATGAATCTGCCCGGCACGATCGTCAACAACTGGACGTGGCGGTTCACCTGGGACATGGTAGGCACGGAGCCGGGCCGTGTGCTGGGCATGATGACCGCCGCGAGCGGCCGGGGATCGTTTGCCTTACTGAAATAGTTTTGTCGCCATAATCGCGCTTTGCCTAGAGCGTGGATCGATAAGATTGCTCTCTGTTGCCGGGTCGAACGTGGTGAGCGTGCGTTCCGCCCCCTCACCACATCGCTGCAATGGCAGCAATAGCAAAAATAACAACGCCACTCTCGGCACTCAGGGTGCATTAGCGTCCATTTTATTGCACTTGGCCTTGTGACGGGCTACTCTATGGCTGCTATTCTATGGCTCGGCTGATTAATGAGCCGGCCGGGTTTGGCTGCATGGCGTTCTAAATGGCGATCATTACACCGAACAACACCGCAATTTTTGCACAACAAGGAGAACATCATGGAACCGAACCAACCTGTGAACCCATATCAAACGCCTGCAATACCGCCGGCTTCAGCAACCGAGGCGGGCGCTTCGCTGGTCGATAACGGACGCACCACCCCTGCGGGTAACGGCCTCAACTGGATCACCGCAGGTTGGAATATTTTCACGCAATCGGCTCTGGTGTGGATCGTGTGTATGGTGATTCTGTTGGTCATGTTTGTGGTGCTTAGTTTCGTGCCGTTTCTTGGCAATATGGTTCTTTATGTGGTGATGCCGATATTGACCGGCGGCTTGATGATGGGTTGCCAAGCGCAACACGAGGGACGCCCCCTTGAGATTGGTGATTTGTTCGCGGGTTTTCAAAAGCGAACTGTGCCGTTGATGCTGGTTGGCGTGATGTATCTGGTGGTTTCAGTTGCTTTATTGTTATTTGCGGGCGTCGCCTTTTTTGTGATTGTCGGGTCAAGCGGGATTGTCGGCGCGATTATGAGCGGCGATCAAACGGCGATGGCGTCGTTGCTAGCGGGTTCGGTCTTTGGTGCGCTCGTCGTGGCGCTGCTGGTGCTGGCGGCCTACATTCCGGTTGCGATGGCGTTTTGGTTTGCGCCGACCTTGGTGGCGCTGCACGATGTTGAACCAATGCAGGCGATTCGCATGAGTTTTTTCGCATGCCTTAAGAATTTCATGCCGTTTTTGCTTTACGGCATCGTGTTTTTGCTCATTTTCTTTGTCGCGGCGCTGCCGTTGGGGCTCGGATTATTTGTCGCCTTTCCGCTCATGTATGCCTCCACGTACACCGCCTATCGCGATATATTTCTAGCAGACCCAACGACTTAAAAACAACCTAAGTCGCGCGGCACTGACATTGTCGCAGGCATCATAAAACCTCAAATAAAGCTTAAAAAATGACCAGAAAATACTTCGGCACCGACGGTGTCCGCGGCCTTGTCGGGCAAATGCCCATCACGCCTGATTTTGTGTTGCGCCTTGGCAATGCAGCCGGACGGGTGTTGGCGAGCCATCGTCCGGCGGACGGGACGCACCCGGCGGTGTTGATCGGTAAAGACACGCGCATCTCGGGCTATATGCTTGAAAGTGCGCTCCAGGCGGGCTTGGCGGCGGCGGGCGTCGATGTATTGCTGGTGGGGCCGATGCCGACGCCTGGCGTGGCCTATTTAACGCGGGCTCTGCGTTTATCGGCTGGTGTGATGATTTCAGCTTCGCACAATCCTTACGACGATAACGGCATTAAGTTTTTCTCAGCCGACGGTCAGAAATTGCCCGATGAAGTGGAGCATGAAATTGAAGCGGAGTTAGACAAGCCGCTGCAATCGATGCCGTCCGCATCGCTGGGTCGTGCGCGCCGGATTGAGGATGCTGCTGGGCGTTATATCGAGTTTTGCAAAAGCAAATTTCCGGTTGAGTTTGATCTCAAAGGATACAAAATCGTGCTCGATTGCGCCGAAGGTGCAGCCTACGATGTGGCACCCAAAGTGTTCCGAGAATTGGGCGCCGAGGTAATCGCGATTGCGAATCATCCGAACGGTATGAACATCAATGACCATTGCGGCGCAACCCACACCAAAGCCATGGTGGCGGCGGTACTTGAGCACAAAGCGCATTTTGGTTTGGCGCTCGACGGTGATGCGGACCGGCTGGTGATGTGCGATGCCGACGGCACCTTGTTTGACGGCGATCAGCTTATGTATGCGGTGGTCAAAGACCGCCAATCGCGCGGCGTATTGAAGGGCGGCGCGGTCGGCACGTTGATGACTAACTTCGCGCTCGAAAAACGCTTTGCAGAAATGAACATTCCCTTCGCCCGTGCCAAGGTGGGGGATCGTTATGTATTCGAGATGTTGAAAGAAAAAGGCTGGGAGGTCGGGGGCGAGAATTCAGGGCATTTGCTGTGCCTTGATAAACACACCACCGGTGACGGCATCATCTCGGCGCTGCAAGTACTGGCGGCATTGCGCATACCATCCGTGTCTCTCAAAAATTTCACCTCAGAACTCACGCTCTATCCGCAGATTTTAGTGAACGTCCGTACCGCCACGAAGATTGATTTTGCAGGCAACGTTGGCGTGCAACGTGCGGTCGCCGATGCTGAAGCCAAGCTCGCGGGGCAGGGCCGCGTACTATTGCGTGCGTCGGGCACCGAGCCGGTGATTCGCGTAATGGTCGAAGGTGAAGATCATGCCTTGGTCAGCGCATTGGCCAACACGGTCGCCGATACAGTACGGGCGGCGGCATAAGGCGTAAATAACGAAAGTGGCCGCCTAGACTGGCTTTCAAGCAAATTTCGCTTGGGAATCCGCTCCCAGTCTATGGTTTGGTATTTTTAGTTCAGGCACAGGACAAGTTATCCCGCAATTTCTGCAATCTGTCGGTTGCGTATCGCCGTGTTAAGACGATCTCGCTACATTGGGTTGGTCGCAAACAGCGAAAAATGACAGACGCTAAATTTTGGGGGAAAACGCAATGGCTAAATTGATTAATAAAGCAAGTGCACAGAATTCAACAACTGCTGCTGCGGTTGCCAATAGTCCGGCTCGCACCACAAACCACGCCTTTCGAAATGTTATTGCCGTTGGGGTAGCAGCCATTGCGATGGTGTCTTGCGGCACGACGATGGCCGAAAGCAACGACGGTTTTTCAACACCGAAGCGATTTATGGCCGGTATTGATGTCAATTCCAACCCGCGTGTGGCTGAAACTGGTTTACCGATGTATCCAGGCGCGATCATTGAGCGCGATGGCAGCGATGGCAGCGATAGCAGCAACACCGGCGAGAACGTGAGTGGCGTAAACCTTGATCTCTGGTTCGGCAAGTACGGCATGAAGTTGGTTGTCGTTAAACTCAAAACCGAGGACAGCGCCGACCAAGTAGCAGCGTTCTACCGCAAAGCGTTGGCCGAGCGAGGTGAAGTGCTTGATTGCAGTCGTGAGGCCCGCGATGCGCGCTATACCAGCCGTAAAGCAGAGCGCAAAGCCGAGAAAAATTCCAAGGCCGTCACGTGTAGTGAAATAAATATTAGCGATGTTGATGAAAAGAAGGGCGAAAAAAGCAGTCGCCGCCGTAGTGATGAAAAGCGCGATGAGAAGCGCGATCAAAAGCGCGATGAAAGTCGTGACGCTGATGGTGAAAACAATCATGATGGCAACGTTGATCGCAACGGAAAGGTTTTCAAAGCAGGCACGCGGCAGAAGCAATACAGCGTGTCGGTTCAAACCAAGGGCAGCGGATCAACTTTTCAGCTACTGCATCTTGAAAAACGTGGCGGCGATGAGTGACTGAAACGCTGGCAACAAGCCGAAAGTCTGCGGTAATCGAGTTGTTTAAGGCGACGATATTTACCGATGAGCATAACGTCGTCGCCCAACAAAATTTTGCTTGGACGGACCTAGTCCGGAATACTGTTTTGCGGTGGTCAGCTCGTTTAGTAGTACTTCAATACAGTGGTGCTTCAGTACAGTGGTACTTCCGGATTAAGTCAGTAGTAAGTTAGCGCACGCGCTTTGCCCCAAAACACGCGATAGGCATAGATCGTGTATCCCAAAATGGCGGGGAGCACGACTATCGCGCCGACTAAAATAATCTTCAAACTTTCGGGTGCGCTGGCGGCCTGCCAGATATCGATTTTATCGACGACCAGATACGGAAAAAGACTATACGCCAAACCGTAAAACGCGAGGATGAAAATCCCCACCGTGCAGACAAACGGAACCCACGCCCCATATTCATTGCCCTCAGACAGTCTCTTGGGAAGACGGCGTAATGCGCGGTCGATCACAAAAAATAAAACCGCCGTTGCAACCGGAACGGGCATCAGTAAAAATAAATTAGGCAGCGCAAACCATTTTTCAAAAATCCGCGCACTCACCAACGGTGTGACAATCGATATTGCCGCGATGCCGGCACCAGTTAGCCACAAGCTGCCCCGCGCCCAACGCACCGCCTGCTGCTGTAGCAGGCCTTCGGTTTTCATGATGAGCCAGCCCGCACCGAGCAGCGCGTAGCCCGCGCAGAGGCACAGCCCGGTGATAGTGGCAAAGCAATATTCTGCCCAACTGTTTTTGAAGCCGGTGATGTATAACCCCAACATCACACCCTGCGAAAACGAGGCTAGTATTGAGCCGATATAAAAAGCGTTGTTCCACAAATGCTTATGCGCCGCACGTGCCTTGACCCGAAAATCAAACGCGACCCCGCGCAACGTCAGCCCCAGCAACATCAACGCCACGGGCAAATACAGCTCACCCAAAATCACGCCATGCGCCATCGGAAAGGCGACCAACAAAATACCGACACCTAACACCAGCCATGTTTCGTTTGCGTCCCAAAACGGGCCGATCGATGAAATCATGATGTCTTTTTCAATATCGGCTTTTGTACTGTTTGCGTTGTTTGTCCCATCTGCACCGTTGGCACGACGTAACAAAATGCCCACGCCCAAATCGTAGCCATCGAGCACGACGTAGGCGAGCATCGCGACGCCCATCAGCGCAAGAAACACCACAGGAAGCCAACCGCCATTTTGCAGATTTGTAAACTGATACATGATTTTTCGTTCCAGTGAGCGCTATTTTTTTGCCGGCTGAAAGCTGCCGTTTAAGGACGGTGCGGGCATATGTGAGGCGCCCGAAGATGCTGGATATTGCGCCTTACGCGCCAGGTGGAAGATAACGGTGATGTACGCGACGGTCAGCGCGGCGTAGAGCAATAAATACATGACGAAGGTGGAAGCAATCATCGCGCTCGGCACAGCTGATGCGGCATCCACGGTTTTTAATACGCCATACACCAGATAAGGTTGCCGCCCAATTTCAGTGACGTACCATCCTGCCACCGTGGCAACCCAGCCCGCAAAGGTCATCCCGATCAGCATGCGTGCAAGCCAAGGCGCGGGAGCGCCCCGCTTGCGGATTTGCCAAACACTAAACCATGAGACGGCCAGCATCAACATGCCGGTGCCAACCATGATGCGGAACGCCCAAAATAGCGGTGCTACCGGCGGGTGTTTGCCTTTAAATTCATTGAGCCCCTTGACCTCGCCATCAAGTTCATGGGTCAACACCAAACTCGTTAGCTTCGGGATGCCAATCGCGAAGTCATTGCTGCGGGTTTTTTCATTGGGAATCGCAAACAACAGTGAAGGTGCGCCCTTTTCGGTTTCCCAAAGTCCCTCCATCGCTGCTACTTTGGCGGGCTGGTGTTTGAGTGT
Organism: Burkholderiales bacterium; assembly: GCA_038206765.1. GTDB lineage: Bacteria > Pseudomonadota > Gammaproteobacteria > Burkholderiales > Usitatibacteraceae > UKL13-2. The sequence goes on from JBBRAM010000002.1 coordinate 177,267, forward strand.
GTTGAGGCCGTGCGCATCACCCGCCATTATTTGCAGCGGGATGAGTACGGCCGCCAACGTGATGCCGGTTTTGAGGGATGCAATAACCGATGGTGGGCGATCGTTTCTCAACCAGCGGTAGGCTGAGACCCCGGCGATTAAAAACGAAACCGTCAAGCCCGAGGCCAGCAACATATGCGTGAATCGATACGGAAATGATGGGTTAAAAACGATCTGGAACCAATCAACGGCATGCGCTTTTCCCGCGATCATTTCAAAACCTGCCGGTGTATGCATCCAAGAATTTAACGCGATGATCCAGAACGCCGAGAGCGTTGTGCCGCCTGCTACCAGCAGCGTTGCAATCGTGTGTGTTCGGTTGGAAACGCGGTTGGTGCCGAACAGCATGATGCCTAAAAAACTAGCCTCCAGAAAAAATGCGGTCATCACTTCATATGCCAACAACGGACCCGCGATGTTGCCGACTGTTTGCATATAGCCCGGCCAATTGGTGCCAAACTGAAAACTCATGGTGATGCCGCTGACCACGCCCAGCGCGAAAGTAAGCGCAAAAATTTTCACCCAAAATTTATATGCGTCCATCCACTTTGCATTATTGGTCGCATTGAATCGTAATTTAAAAAATAACAATACCCAACCCATCGCAATCGAAATGGTGGGGAACAAAATATGGAAAGTGATGTTGGCGCCGAACTGGGCGCGGGCTAGAAGGATCGGATCCACGCTATTTCTTTCTGAAAGGTAATTTTTGCTGCCGGTTGTTGAAGACGGCCCCGCAGCTATTGGCCGCTCAGCGTTTTGGGCTTTTTTCCGCCCGTCACAATCTTGAGTTTGTCTTTCATTTCCAACAATTTCGTTACCGTAGCGCCCATGCCCATGAGCTGCTTCAGGGTCTCTGGCTCCAATCGCTGTACGTCGTTAAACCAGAGCGTTGCCATCTCGATCAAATCGTGCATTTGTTTCATGCGCGCCTGGGCGTGACGGTCGTCCTCGGTGGCGGGTGTGACGAGCATCGCGCCACGAAGCATCGAAAGGGTCGGGTCAATTTCACGCTTGCGGCGTTCCTCGGCCAAGATACGAAAGATTGCCCAAACATCGTCAGGCGCAGAAAAATATTCGCGGCGGTCATTGGGCAAATGCTGCAATTTGGTAAGCCGCCACGACTCCAGCTCTTTCAGGCCCATGCTCACATTGGAGCGCGAGAAAGCGAGAGCCTCGGCGATTTCATCCGCGTTCAACGGGCGCTGTGAAACAAACAGTAGCGCGTAAATTTGACCTACAGTGCGGTTGATGCCCCAGCGGCTGCCCATTTCACCGAAATGGAGAACGAAATCTTGTGCAAGAGGGGATAAATTCATATCGTGATACCCGTATTTATTGAAATTTCAGTAATTACTGAAAATATAGCATATTCATGAAAAAAAGCAAACTGGCGCACGAAAACGCGATGGTCAGCTGTAATGAGACCAATGCAGGGGATTAATTGGGGGCGAGCAGCGCCCCACAAAGTTGATTTTCTGTTGTGGTTCGCGTGTCTGATTTAGCAAATCAACGAAGCGCGCTCGTTAAATGAGCCGAGGCGATTCGCGCTTTGCAATTTGCGCTTTGCCATTGCGGCGTGGCTAGGCCCGTCAAATCGTCAGATTGTCAAATTGTCAAATCGCAACCGAAATCCCTGCGGTATCGTTTGCAAATATAATGACGGAGTGCTGTCTGGTATTGCATCAGAAGCCATAACGCTGCACCGCAACATCGCGGCTTTCAGACAATGGTCGTAATCGTAAAATCGCGTCGCAATGTTGCGAAAATTTTCCTTAAAATGACGTTGTCAAAATGAAGCTGCCGAAATCATGTTGTCAACATAATCCTGCCCAATTTATCAATGACTCAACCTTGGAAAACGCCGTGATGAAAATCTTATTTACCTCCCTTTCAGCTATTTGTCGCAACGTCATGGGAGTGGCCGTTTGCGCTGCGATCATCGGGAGTTTGGCGTCGAGCGCTACCGTTTTTGCGCAGACCAAGGGCGTCAATACAGCGGCTCCAGCCAACGAAAAAGAAACTGTGCGACAAGAAGTCGCCAAGCCGATGGAAGCTGCGCGCGAATTGATGAAAGAAAAAAAATACAGCGAAGCTTTGGCGAAAGTGCGTGAGGCTGAACTGATCCCGAATAAAACGCCATACGAGATGTTTATCATCGACCAAATGCGCGGCGCGGCGGCGGCGGGTGCGGGCGACAATGCCTTGGCGGTACGATCGTTTGAGGCTGTGCTGGCGACGAACCGCTTGAACGCTGATGCCGGCTTGCCGATTGTTGAGGCCATCGCCGGGACTTACTACCGCAGCAAAGACTACAAATCGGCCGTGGTGTGGGCGCGTCGTTTTTTTACGGACGGCGGCGTGAATCCGCTGATGCGTTTGATGATGCAGCAGTCGTTATATTTGAGTGATGATTTTGTGGGAGCGGCCAAAGATATTACGGCAGATGTTGATGCACAGATTGCCGCCGGTAAAACGCCGAGCGAAGATATTTTGAAATTATTGGCAAGCTGCGCCTTGAAACAAAAAGATAACGCGGCCTACGTTGTGGCGCTGGAAAAGCTCGTGATCTACTACCCGAAAAAAGATTACTGGGCTGATTATATTTACCGGTTTGAATCCAAGCCAACCTTTTCAGATCGTTTGTCGCTCGATGTTTATAGGCTCAAGTTTCAGCTGGATTTAATTGAAGATTCGGCAGACTACATGCGCATGGCCTTGCTAGCGAATCAGGCGGGCTTTCCGGTTGAAACCAAAACTGTATTGGAACGCGGCTATGCACGCGGTACGTTGGGAAAAGGTCCTGATGCGTCCAATCAAAAGAAACTTATGGATGCTGTAAATAAGGAACTTGCTGACGAAGCCAAAACCAGCGCCAAGAGCGAAGCTGAAGCGGCGACATCGAAGGACGGAACAGCACTCGTGGGCGTGGGGTTTAACAACGTGCTGGCCGGCCAAGCCGAAAAAGGCGCACAGCAAATGGAACTAGGCATCAAAAAAGGTGGCTTAAAACACCCTGACGAAGTCATGCTGCGGCTTGGCATCGCCTACGTGTTAGCAGGGCAAAAAGACAAAGCGATTGATTCGTTCAAGACCGTTAAGGGCGCTGATGGCGCAGCTGATTTGGCAATGCTTTGGAGCTTATATGCGGCACAGGTAAAAAAGTAAATATTGTCGATGTTTTGAATGGCGGATTTGTTTGGGTATTTACATGTATTTCCGGTCAAGCGCTTTTGGGTGTTAGCCCCCGGCTATTCTTTGAACGCAAACAAAACCGCATCAGCAGGTACCATCTCGCCAACCTGAAACGCCACGCGCTCAACCACTCCATCCCGCGGGCTGACAATCGTGTGCTCCATTTTCATCGCTTCCATGATGATTAGCGCTTGGCCTTTTTTGATCGTGTCGCCAGCCGCGGCCATCACCTTTACCACACGCCCCGGCATCATGGCCGTCAAGCGGCCGTCGTTCGTCTCAGCGGTTGATTCAAAACGGAACGGGTCGACCAAACGCAGGTGGTGACGCGTATTGGTGAGAAGGACAGAAAATTGATCCTCATGGGAAAGCACTGTTGCGCGATGGGTAACGCCGTTTGCGGTAAAGCGAACGCTCCCGCCGTCTACAGCATGTTGCGTCACGTGAAACGTTGCGCCACTTAGGATTAAACCGTAACCATTTTCTTCGGTTTCGACCTGCACAATTTCAACCGCTGCATCATCGGCAGTATGAAACTCCAACGTGCGCTTGGCCCCGCGGTTTAGCCACCAACCCGCTTTGCTTTCCCAAACGCCATGGCCTGCCTTTGATTTTTCTATCGTGAGTTCAAATAGCGACGCGGCAATCAGTGCCTCAACGGGGCAGTGCGTTTCATCGGGCATCAACATCGCACGATGCCGTGGAATAAAGCCAGTATCGGTCGCGCCGTCGATAAAGGCTTGATGCTTCACCAGTTGCTGTAAAAATCCCAAATTGGTTTTCACACCAATCACATCCGTCTCGGCTAGCGCGCCCTGCATCCGGCGGATCGCTTCGTCCCGATCTCCGCCCCAGGTAATGAGTTTAGCGATCATCGGGTCGTAGTAGACGCTGATTTCATCACGCGAAATTACACCGGTATCGAGTCTTACATCACCTTCCGTATCCATTGTTGGTATGGCAAAGACATGCATTTTGCCCGTTTCGGGCAGGAAGTCGTTCGACGGATTTTCGGCGCAAATACGTACTTCAATCGCATGCCCGCCGGTGATAATTTCCTTTTGCTTCAGTGGCAACGGCTCGCCCGCAGCGATGCGCAACTGCCACTCCACCAAATCCTCACCGGTAATCATTTCGGTGATTGGATGCTCGACCTGCAGGCGGGTATTCATTTCCATGAAGAAAAACTCACGGTCCTCGCCGGCGATAAACTCAATCGTTCCCGCACCGCGATAAGCGATGGCACGGGCGGCGGCAACAGCCGCATCGCCCATGCGTTTACGCATGTTTTCATCAACGGAAAGATAGGGCGATGGCGTCTCTTCCAGAACTTTTTGATGACGGCGTTGAATTGAGCATTCACGTTCATACAAATGCACATAGCTGCCGTGCGTATCGCCAAAAACTTGAAACTCGATATGATGCGGACCAAGTACGAAGCGCTCGATCAACACATCGTCATTTCCAAACGCATTCTTCGCCTCGCGCCGCGCCGCTTCGAGCTGCGAAATAAATTCTTCCGATTTTTCAACCAGCCGCATTCCTTTGCCGCCGCCGCCAGCCACGGCTTTAATGAGCAGCGGATAACCCACAATATCAGCCTGCTTCGCCAAGAACTGCGCATCTTGGTTATCGCCGTGGTAGCCGGGAACCACGGGCACTTTGGCGGTTTGCATGAGCGCTTTTGCAGCGCTTTTGGAGCCCATTTTTTCGATGGCTTCCGGTGTCGGGCCAATAAAAACAATGCCTGCATCCTCGCAGGCGCGGGCAAATTTGGCGTTCTCGGACAAGAATCCGTAGCCGGGATGAATGGCTTGGGCACCCGATTTTTTGGCGATCTCAATAATGAAATCGCCTTTCAAATAAGAATCAACCGGCCGTGGACCGCCGATCAGATAAGCTTCATCAGCTTGGCTGACATGTTGCGCATGGGCATCGGCGTCAGAAAAAACCGCCACGGTACGGATGCCCATCCGCTTACAAGTACGAATCACGCGACAGGCAATTTCGCCGCGATTGGCGATGAGAATTTTATTGAACATGGGTTTGTGGTGTTGTGGTGGTGGTGGTTTTAACTGGTGAACTGATGAACTGATGAACTGGTGATTTCGTGAACTCGTCAATTACGAGACAGAAAGAAGTTGAAAGGCGATCCAAATCCAAATCAGCATGAGTAACGTCACGCTGGTGGCGAAGGCGTAGAAGCGACGCATCACATGATTACTGGTGCAATGTATGAAGCTGTGAGCATATCGTGCCCCAACAAAACCCCACGCCATGACAACCAGCGGCATGCTCGTGAGACCGGCGGCGAAGATCGTCAACGCAGCTGCATAAAAAAGTACGGGCATTTCAAATAGATTGCGGAAATTATCCGACGCGCGGGAGTCTTCCACCAGCGCCGACATTTGTGCCGACAAGGCCACTTTTTGCGGGTGAATACGCTTTGCCTTGAACGTGGCGATGCGGCGTTTTAACATCACCACCGCCACCAGAATGGTGAGCGCAACCATCGCAATCAACGGGAATAAAATGAGTTTGTTGGGCATATTGAGTCCTCTATTATTTTTCTGAAATCCAGCTCGGTTTGCGCTTGCTCAAAAAGGCTGACAATCCCTCTTGGCCTTCCGCGCTCACGCGAACGCGGGCAATCCGCTGCGCGGTCTCGGCAACCAACGCGTCGTTGATCGGATGATTCGCGACCGCGGCAATCAACGATTTCGCTTCCAACAGCGATTGCGGGCCTGCCGCAAGAAGCGATACGCAAATGTCGTTAATTTTGGTGTCCATGGCCTCGTCAGTTTGCGCCAATTCATGCAACAGTCCAAGGCGATGCGCCTCAGCGGCATCAAATTTTTCAGCCGTCAAAAAATAGCGATGGGCAGCACGCTCGCCAATGGCTGCAATCACGTATGGCGAAATGACTGCTGGAATTAAACCGAGCTTCACCTCCGATAGCGAGAATGCTGCCGACGGCGTCCCAACCGCGATATCACAGCAAGCAACCAGCCCCACGCCGCCACCATAGGCGGCACCCTGCACGCGGGCGATGGTCGGCTTGCGCAGGCCGTGCAGTGTTTTCATCAGCAAGCCCAACGCCATCGCATCGCGAACGTTTTCTTCCTGCGAATAAGCGGCAATGCGCTGCATCCAACTCAAGTTAGCACCGGCAGAAAATGATTTTCCAACTGCCGATAGAATAACAATGCGCACGTCAGCGGCGGCGTCCATCTCACGCAATGCCTGTGTGAGATCAGCGATCAGTAAATCGTCAAACGCGTTGTGTTTGTCTGGGTTGTTCAGAGTGATGATGCCGATAGCGCCGTTGATTTCAGTATTAAGGTAAGTCATAGGTCAATCTAAATCGTGGCACGGGGGTTGAACGCTACTAGGCTCGAAAGCACCGCTGTCAAGCTTCGTAAAGGCCGTTAGCAATGAACTTTTTGGGTCGGGGCTAAACAAGCTCCCCAACATTCTGTTTGCTAATTGCCCGGTAGTGAATATTTTCCTAATTTCATCTTTTAGTTCGGTAGCAGTTAATTCTTCGCTGTGCAAAATCCGTTTTTCGCCTTGTCCCTTAGGCTTCGTTCGCGATGCTTTGCTCCAATCAACTGTGTTCTCATTTCCCCATCCAATAAAAAACGTGCCATGAATAATCGCATTTCTACGCGCCTCTACACTATCAAGCTCGTTACAAACAAAACTGATAATTTTCTTTTCGTCCGGCTGAAACGTCCGAAGTTGAAAAATAATGTTTCTAATTGCACGATTGAACCCCTTATCGGAAAGTTCTTCAGCAAGAAGCCTAAATATGGGTTGCTGAGATGCGGTCAAAGAAAGGCTGGACGTAAGACTAGTTTTTAGCCAAAACTGAGTCTGCTGGTACTCAACCAGGTAACGGCCAAGAAGCCGATAAAGTTCATCGATTTGAGTCTTACGGGATTGTCCGACAGGGAGCGTCATGTCCATCGCATCCTACATCCTAAACACGCCATAGTCTGTCTTTTCAATCGGCGCATTCATCGCTGCTGACAATCCCAGGCCCAACACCATGCGCGTGTCTTTCGGATCAATCACGCCATCGTCCCAAAGCCGGGCGGTTGCGTAGTAGGGGTTGCCTTGATCTTCATATTGCTGGCGAATCGGCGCTTTAAACGCTTCTTCTTCATCCGCCGTCCATGCGCCACCTTTACCTTCAATGCCATCGCGCTTCACCGTTGCCAGCACCGATGCCGCCTGCTCACCACCCATCACCGAGATGCGTGTGTTCGGCCATGTCCACAGAAAGCGCGGGTTAAACGCACGGCCACACATGCCGTAATTGCCCGCACCGAATGAGCCGCCGATCAGCACCGTAAATTTTGGCACTTTTGCACAGGAAACGGCTGTCACCATTTTCGCGCCGTCTTTGGCAATACCGCCGGTTTCGTATTTTTTGCCGACCATAAAGCCGGTGATATTTTGCAGAAAAATCAGCGGAACGCCGCGCTGGTTGCAGAGTTCGATAAAGTGCGCACCCTTCAGGGCGGATTCAGAGAACAATATCCCGTTGTTCGCCACGATGCCGACAGGATGTCCCCAAATGTGCGCGAAGCCGCAGACTAATGTAGTGCCATACAACGCTTTGAATTCATGGAAATCCGATCCATCCACAATCCGCGCAATGACTTCCCGTATATCAAACGGCTGCTTGGTGTCTTTGGGAATAATTCCATACAATTCTTCCGACGCGTACTTTGGCTCAACCGCCACTTGCATCAACACATCCGGCGATTTTTTGCGATTCAAATGCGAAACGATTTCACGCGCAATGCCAAGCGCGTGCTGATCATTTTCCGCCAAATGATCGGTCACACCGGAAGTGCGTGAATGCACATCGCCGCCGCCCAATTCTTCCGCCGTCACCACTTCGCCCGTCGCCGCCTTCACCAACGGTGGGCCGCCCAAAAATATCGTGCCCTGATTTTTGACGATGATCGATTCATCGCACATCGCGGGTACATAGGCGCCGCCTGCGGTGCAAGAGCCCATCACGCACGCAATCTGCGGAATGCCTTTGGCCGACAAATTCGCTTGGTTATAAAAGATACGGCCAAAGTGTTCTTTATCGGGGAACACCTCGTCTTGCAACGGTAAAAACGCGCCGCCGGAATCGACCAAATACACACATGGCAAATTGTTTTGCAGGGCAATCTCTTGCGCACGCAAATGCTTTTTAACGGTGAGCGGATAGTAAGTTCCGCCTTTGACAGTTGCATCATTGGCGACTATCACCACCTCTTGCCCCGACACCCGGCCAATACCCGTAATCACACCCGCCGCTGGCGCGTCCTGCCCCGTTTTGCCGTAAACCCCCCAAGCTGCAAGCGGTGAAAATTCGAGGAACGGCGACCCCTGATCAAGCAATGCTTTTACCCGATCACGCGGCAGTAATTTGCCACGAGCCACATGCTTGGCGTTCGCATCTGCGCCGCCGCCGTCGGCGACTTGTTTGCTACGGCTGTTCAGTTCATCGACCAACGTGCGCATGTGTGCCGCGTTGGCGAGGAAGGAAGGTGAGAGCGGGTCGAGTTTTGATTTTAGCTGGGGCATAACAACGTTTTTCTATTGGAGAGTGATTAGTTTGGCATCTACTAGCATCTGGTGTGACATGCGACGTTGCAGATTCCAAATTGTTCGAGGCGTTACCATCGTAAGCGCTAGGCATGCCCTTGTGGCCGCGCCGGTCTCCTCTCGAGGAGACCGATTGAAAAGTCGGTCACCAAACGCAAGTTCAATTTCTGACACTTCCCCGGCTGCCGCCCATTCAATTTCTCCATCATCATCAGCAGCACTTTGGTAGTAGTCGCAAGCTTCGAAACTAGATGCTTGTAGGAATTCGTAAAGTGATTTTTCAACATGGGTTGCAAGGCAGGCTTGATAGCCTTCTACTGCGGCATTTCGCTGGTTGGAATCTTGCAAACTTGAACGTATGGTGCATAGCGCGGCAGCCATACAAATAAGGTACCGTTCTTTACGTAAATCATCTGGTGTAAGTGATAACAAAGATAGGCTCATTAGCTGGTCATCGCTTACTTGCTCAAGGAAGGGCACTTGCTTCATGCTAAACCCAATGGCATAGCCCGTATCGAACGGATCATGGCTGATGATTTGGTTCATGCTAACCTTTTGGAATGCCTGCTATTACGTTCGGGCTTCAAGAGTTGGCAGCCAAATCCCGCGCAATCACCATCCGCTGAATCTCGCTGGTGCCTTCGTAAATCTGCGTGATCCGGGCATCGCGGTAATAACGCTCGACCGGATAGTCTTCGAGGTAGCCGTAACCACCGTGAATCTGGATCGCTTTCGAGCACACCCATTCCGATAGTTCGGAAGCGTAGAGCTTGGCTTGCGATGCTTCACTCAAACAAGGAATGCCTTCCGTGCGCAGCCGCGCTGCGTGGAGAATGAGCATCCGCGCGGCGTTTAGCCTTGTGTGCATATCGGCGAGCATGTTGGCGATTGACTGATGCTCGTGAATTTTTTTGCCGAATTGAGTGCGGTCTTTGCTGTACGCCAGCGCGGCATCGAACGCGGCGCGGGCAATGCCGAGTGCTTGCGCTGCGATGCCGATGCGGCCGCCCTCCAGGTTCGATAATGCAATCGCCAAGCCTTTGCCGCGCGGGCCGAGGAGATTGGCTTCATTCACCCTAACGTTATCTAAAATAATCGCACAGGTGTCGGAGGCGCGAATGCCGAGCTTGTGCTCGGGGCGCTGCACATTGAAGCCGACCGTATCGGTTGGGACGATGAAAGCCGACAAACCTTTTTTGCCAAGGTCAGGGTCAGTTACGGCAAAGACAATCGCCAGCTTGGCGCGTTTACCGTTGGTGATGAATTGTTTGTTACCGTTCAGCACCCATTCGCCATTGATGAGCTTGGCGGTGGTTTTTAAATTGTTGGCTTCGGATCCTGCTTGCGGCTCGGTTAAACAAAAACAGCCGATTTTTTTACCGGTCGCCAAGTCAGGCAAGTAAGCACGTTTTTGTTCGTCGGTTCCCCAAGCCAAGATGGGACCGCAACCAACCGAATTGTGGACGCTCATCAAGGTTGAGGTTGAAGCATCACCCGCGGCGATTTCTTCAAGCGCCAACGCGTAGGCAACATAGTCAGAATAGCTACCGCCATGTGCTTCGGGAACCATCATGCCGAGCAGTCCGAGTTCTCCCAGTTGGGTGACGACGGCGTCGGGAATCCATTTGTCGCGTTCCCATTGCGCGGCGTGCGGGGCTAGTTCGTTCTGTGCAAATTCGCGAGCCATGTCGCGGATCATGCGCTGATCTTCGGTGTAAAAATGGGACATCGAATCTGTTGCGGTTTTCATGAGCATTGTGTGCCCCTCAATGGCTAAACGGGAGTGAATTTCAGTCGCTATTTTGTAGCTTCGTCAATTTTTTTAGCCGCTTCTGCGGCCTGTGCTTCAGCCGCTTTGGCAACTTCCTTGGCCGCATCAAGTGCTTTGACTTGATCGCCATAAACCGGATTATCGCGCACAACTTTATCCGATGCCGCTTTTTCAGCTTTAAGTTGCTCGGCAGTCTTGGTAGTGCTTATTTGGTTGGCTGTTTCTTCTGTTTTTTTGCCGCAAGCGGAAAGTGACAAGGTGAACGACAATGCAAACCATAAGGCGAACGATGAGGAGAACGAGCGGGCAATGAGTCTTCCTGCCAGACCAGCAATGCGGTTGCTATTGCCATTTCTCGCAATGATTACCATTCAATTTCCGCGCCGGTGTAATCAAAAAATTTGCCATTGTGGAGAGAGCCGGCTTTGCCCGCATCGGCAACTACCTTGCGCATCCCGGCAATACTGACATCAACCGTGATGTCCGCATCCGCTCCGCCCATATCGGTTTTCACCCAGCCCGGATGCATGACGAATGCGTTCACACCTTTTGTCCCGTACTCGATTGATGCGGCTTTCACCACCGCATTCAGTGCTGCCTTGCTGGCACGATAGACCACGCCATTCGCCGATGATATGCCCGCAATGGAGCCCATGCGGCTCGATATGAAGGCGAATGTGCCTTTATTTTTAATGAGCCTCGGCGCAATGAGGGGAATGAGCTGCATCGCGCCAAATACATTGGCATGCATGACCTCATCAAACACCTCGCGGGCCGGTGCAACTGCTACCGAATCACGCGAACCGAAAACGCCCGCGTTATAAATCGCCACATCCAATGAACGCGGTTTGATTGCGTTCGCGAAGGCGGCGACGGACTTAATATCGGTTGTATCCAGCACCATCGTTTCAGCGCCTAATGCGGCGAGTTTTTTGCCGTCAACTGCGCGGCGATGGGTGGCGATTACGTCCCAACCCTCGTGACGATATTGACGTACAAATTCAAGGCCAAGGCCACGCGATGCACCGATGATGAGGATGGTTTTCAGAGGACACTTTCGATTGGGATAAATATTTAAACGCTAGGCCTAGAGCGGCGTTTGAGTCATTTAAGTCTCAATCGCCGTGCCAGAACTGGAGTTCATGTTTTAAACGAGTTTTAGACGAATCTCAAACAAGTTTTAGACGGGTTTTAGATTAGCTCAACGGCCAACGCTGTCGCTTCACCACCGCCAATACAAAGCGACGCAATCCCGCGCTTGCCACCGCGGGCTTTGAGGGCATGAATCAGCGTCACAATCAACCTTGCGCCGGATGCACCAATCGGGTGGCCGAGTGCGCAAGCGCCGCCGTTAACATTTACTTTTTCGTGCGGGAGACCCAAATCCTTCATGGCGGCCATGGTCACCACCGCGAAGGCTTCGTTGATCTCGTAGAGGTCCACATTTGCCGGTGTCCAGCCCAGTTTTTTCTGTAATTTATCAATAGCACCAACAGGGGCAGTCGTGAACCATTCCGGCTCGTGCGCGTTTGAGGCGTGGCCTACAACGCGGGCGAGTGGCGTGATGCCTCTTGCCTTGGCGTCAGACTCTTTCATCAAAATCAGAATCGCCGCGCCGTCAGAAATTGACGACGATGAGGCCGCCGTGACGGTTCCGTCTTTATTGAAAGCAGGGCGCAACGAGGCAATTTTTTCCGGCTTGCACAAGCCGGGTGGCTCGTCTGTTGCCAGTACAGTATCACCACCTTTGCCTGAAACAGACACGCCTGCAATTTCATCTTTGAACGCACCGCTTGCAACCGCTGCCTGCGCACGTTTCACGCTCTCAGCGGCGAAGGCATCCTGCATCTCGCGGGTGAAGCCGTATTTGGCCGCAGTCGCATCGGCAAAAATGCCCATCGATTTGCCGTCATACGCGTTTTCTAAACCATCAAACGCCATATGGTCCAAGCATTTCACATGACCATAGCGAAAACCTTGGCGCGCCTTGGGCAACATATAGGGCGCGTTAGACATGCTCTCCATCCCGCCCGCCACGATCACGTTTGCTGAACCGGCGATGATCGCATCGTGCGCCATCATCACCGTCTTCATGCCTGAGCCGCAGACTTTGTTGACGGTCGAGCAGGCAGTTGATTTCAGCAAATCTGCACCCAGTACGGCTTGCCGTGCGGGCGCTTGGCCCAGAGCAGCGGGCAACACGCAGCCGATAATGGCCTCGGTGATGTCGTCTACTTTCAAGCCAGATTGCGCAACCGCGGCTTTGATGGCAACCGACGCTAGTTGCGGCGATGTCATGGAAAGGAGTTGGCCATTCATCGCACCGATAGGCGTGCGTTTTGCGGCGACAATTACGACTGAATCTTTGTTTGCGTCAGACATGGTCTATCCTTTAAAACGGTTGTTAAAACATTAAATGCCAGCATTAAATTTTTATGCGGTCTCACCAAATAATTCCCGCCCAATCAACATTCTGCGAATCTCGTTCGTTCCCGCACCGATGTCATAAAGCTTCGCATCGCGCAACAAACGTCCGGCTGGATATTCATTAATATAACCATTGCCGCCGAGCGCTTGAATGGCTTCCAGAGCCACTTTCACGGCAGATTCGGACGCATACAAAATACACGCCGCCGCATCTTTACGGGCCGCGCGGCCACGGCCTTGGTCGAGCATTTCTGCCACACGATAAGTGAATGCACGCGACGATTGTAGCGCCACATACATATCCGCCATCTTGCCTTGCATCAAACCGAAGGTGCCAATCGCTTGACCGAATTGTTTACGCTCGTGCATGTAAGGCAATACCAAATCCATTGCCGCCTGCATAATGCCGATCGGCCCACCGGAGAGCACCGTCCGTTCGGTATCGAGGCCGGACATCAACACCTTCGAGCCCGCATTCAACGTGCCCAAAATATTTTCTTCGGGGATTTCGCAGTCCTCGAACACCAGCTCGCAAGTGTCGGAGCCGCGCATACCGAGTTTGTCGAGTTTTTGTGCGGTGCGAAAACCTTTAAAGCCCTTCTCGACGATGAAAGCCGTCATCGCTTTCGAGCCCATTTCCTTTGGCGCGGTGCGCATATAGACGATGAGCACATCGGCGTGCGGACCGTTGGTGATCCACATTTTGTTGCCGTTGGCGATATAACGATCGCCCTTTTTCTCGGCCTTACACGCCATGGAGCCGACCACATCGGAGCCGGCGCCCGGTTCGCTCATGGCCAATGCGCCAACAAATTCGCCGGAACATAATTTTGGCAAATATTTCGTGCGCTGCGCATCGGTGCCGTTTAAGTACAAATTATTGACGCATAAATTTGAATGTGCGCCATACGCCAAGCCGACTGAGGCCGACGCGCGGGATACTTCCTCCATCGCGACGGTATGCGCTAAATACCCCATACCCGTGCCACCAAATTCCTCGGCAACAGAAATGCCCAGCAGCCCAAGATCCCCCATTTTTCTCCACATATCCATGGGGAAATGATTGTCGTGATCGATCGCGGCAGCACGCGGCGCTAACTCAACATCACACATGCGTTTTACCGTATCGCGCAGCGCATCGGTGTCGTCAGTCAAGTGGGTATCAAAAATCATGGGTTCTCCAGAATGGGCGATGATCCTAAGCCCTTGTAGGGCGGCGGACATTTTTTAAAGCTAAACCCAGATTTTACTATTTTGTGAGGTGCGTTTGTGAGGCGTTTTATGGAGCGTTTACTTGGCGCCCATTCGAATCGCCCCGTCGAGGCGAATCACTTCGCCGTTGAGCACTTCATTTTCAATGATGTGTTTTGCTAATGCCGCGTATTCATCGGGGCGACCCAAGCGGGCAGGGAAGGGGATTTGCGCGCCGAGTGAAGCGCGGACTTCCTCACTCATGCCTTGCAACATCGGCGTATCAAAAATGCCGGGGGCGATGGTCATCACGCGGATGCCAAATTTGGCCAACTCGCGGGCGATGGGGAGCGTCATCCCATTCACGCCGGCCTTCGAGGCCGCATAGCCCGCCTGGCCGATTTGGCCTTCAAACGAGGCGACAGACGACGTGTTGATGATTACGCCACGCTCGCCGTTAGCGTTAGGCGGTTGAGTCGTCATCGCAGCCGCAGCTAAACGGATCACGTTAAAGGTACCGATTAAATTGATACTGATCGTGCGCGAAAAGTTGGCTAGTGAATGGGCGCCAGTCTTGCCAACCACGCGCTCGCCCGGTGCCACGCCTGCGCAATTGAGCACGCCATGAATGCCGCCGAATGCTGACGTACACAAATTAACCGCAGCTTGCACGCTGGCTTCATCGCAGACATTGGTTTCGATGAATTTTGATTTTGAACCCAGTTCAGCCACCATTTTTTCGCCTCCGTCGCGGTTGATATCAGCGATAACCACGTTGCCGCCGTTGGCGATCAGGAGCCGCGCAGTGGCGGCACCGAGACCAGAGCCACCGCCTGCAACGAGAAAAGTATGGTTTTGAATTTGCATGATGAATATTGTCCTGTGGTGAGGGAAGTGAATTGTGTAAAAAGCGTCGATAAAAATTTTCGCCAATTATACGGCCTGTAACCCTTTTCCAATTCTTCGCAAGATTCGCCCGTAAATTTCGCCAATAAAACCCTCAAATTGGTTTAATGACCACATTTTTTGATTTCATCGAATGTGCTACCGTCTCAATCTCACAATCTCACACTCTCTCGTTCACGTCACCTCCCTGAGTTTTAGCTACTTCTACGTCACCGGTTTTTACCTCTACCCTTTTCCTTTTCCTTTACCCTTTACCGTTTACCCTTTATCACATGGCAGCTCATTTTCATTTAATCAGGGATGGCGTAACGGTCATTGAGCGCGGCTGGCTCAACTGCAATCAAATTGTTTTGACGGCACCAGACCACAATGTGGTTGTGGACTCGGGCTACGGCCGCCACGCTGACAGTACCTTGAGTTTGATTAACCAAGCCCTCAACGGCGCACCAGTTCATTGGCTGATCAATACGCATTGCCACAGCGATCACATGGGTGGCAATCGCGCTTTGCGCGAACGCGATGCCTGCCGCGTGACGATCCCGGAAGGTGAAGTTGCGCATATTAAGCCGTGGACTTCGCAAAGCTGCTGGGCGGAGGATACCGACCAATACGCCGAACCATTTGAATTTGATGACACGATTGCGGCGGGCCATACTTTCTCGGCAGGCGGACTAACTTGGCTGGCGATTGCGGCGCCGGGGCATGACATGGGCGCGCTGATTTTTTGGTGCGAACAAGAACGTATTTTGATTTCTGGCGATGCGCTTTGGGAACGCGGGTTGGGCTTTGTTTGGCCAGAAAAATATGCGTCCAATCATATACCGAGAATCGATAAACCAAACCACGACAATACTAGTATCGATGACGCGAGCTCGTCTATTGGCGCAGCGTTTGGGGCATTGGCCACGATTGAGGCGCTACAACCGAGGCTGGTTATTCCAGGCCACGGCGCGCCATTTACCGATGTGAATGCTGCTCTGCAATTTAGCCGTTCGCGGCTATCAGCGTTTGCCAACGACCCTGCGAAAAACGCGCGCCAAATTGTTAAATCACTGTTCGTATTTTCGTTGCTGGACAAAGGCGAAATGGCGCTCAGTGCGCTGCCAAGCTACCTCGCCTCGGTGCCGGTGCATCGGCGGATGAACGATGGGTTTCTAAACATGAGTTACGCGGATTTGGCGGTGACGTTGCTTAAAGACCTGACGGCGAATGGCGCGGTGGTCATTGATCACAGCGCAGCAGAACCAAACATTCGGCCAGCGATGCGAGCTTAATTCCCGCGCAAGATTCCGACCGACTTGCCAAGCAAGATTTTCCTGATCGGCATGATTTGCCGCTAAATTGTCATTTTTTGTTGAATCGACCCATTTTCAGCTGACTTCGGCAACTTCGTTGACCTTTCTTCACGATTCCGCAGCTCAAACGGCATAAGCTATCGTTATAAAAGTCTGTCGTTGCCTAGGTAGTTTATCGACGGCTCGGCTCTTGAATGACCTGCGATTTCCATTTCAACCCGATCCCGCAGCAATTGAGGGTTTGGTTGGGCTACTCCAATCTTATTTGTAGTGCGGGATCAATCGCACAAATAAAGCGTACCGCTTGGCTTTTTAAAACACAAATTAAGACAACAAACGGACAAAATTGAAGCTCGAAAATAAGATTGGGATTGTGCTCTCCGTGGGACTCGTGCTCGCGGTTCTGATGGCGGGCGGTAGCTACGCGGCGTTTTCCCATCTGCGCAGTAGTTCGGATTTGACCCAGCATAGCCAAGAGATTCTCGATGCCGTTCAACACATTGAGAAAAGCTTAATGGACGCTGAGAGTGGTGAGCGAGGATATTTGCTCACCGGCAAAAATTCTTATTTGTCTTCCTACCAAGCCGATATCGACAGCGCTGGCGCTAGCTTGGCAAATTTCAAACGGCTCGTTGCCGACAACCCCATTCAATCACAATCAGCCAGCACATTGCAGCAGCTTGCCGCGCAAAAAATAGGTGAGCTCAACCAGTCCATTTCGCTGCGTGACGAGCGTGGTTTGGCGGCAACGCTAGAAGTTGTTCAGCGGGATACCGGCAGACAGTGGATGACCGATATTCACCGCGAATGCGCGCTGATTGCGGAGCAGGAGAAAAATTTATTGGCAGTCAATATCAAGGCCGAGAATAGGAGCTTTTTCCTCATCGCGTTCTTTTTTTCATGCTTGATCCTACTCTATGCAGCGTTCATTTTGTTTAGCTACTGGCTTTTGTGCGACGAGATACGCAAGCGACGTGAATTAGAATTAAAGTTGATCGAGAGCGATGCGCGTACCCGAGCCATCACCGATCATGTTCCAGCGCTGATTGTTTACGTTGATCGAGACGAACGCTACCGGTTTTGTAACCAATTTATGGTTGAAAAATTTGGCCGCTCGCAAGAGAGCGTTCTGGGTTGCACTATGCGGGAGGTCTGCGGTAAACGGTTGTACGGCGAAGTTGCTGGCTATGTGCAACGCGTCTTTTCCGGCGAGTTCGTTAGTTTTGACAGCACGATAGTGCAGGGCACCAATACGCTGCACCACCACAGCGACTATATCCCCGACATTGGCAGTGATGGCCTGGTGCGCGGTTTTTATTCCATCTCGTTTGATGTTACCAGCCGTAAGGCCGTGGAAGAAGCGGTGTTCCAAGAGCACGAGCGGTTGGATGTGACCCTGCGATCCATTGGCGATGCTGTGGTGACAACGGACGTTGATGGTGAAATTAATTATTTGAACCCTGTCGCGGAGGCGATGACTGGCTGGCGTCATCAAGAGGCGAACGGCCGGCCGATCAACGAGGTACTCAACATTATCAACGCAAAGTCGCGCGAGAAAGTGCCCAATCCTATTGAGCAGGCAATACGCAAAGGCAGTGCAGTTGAGCTCGCATCAAATTCGCTCTTGATCATGCGCGACGGCACCGAACTGGCGATTGAAGACTCTGCAGCGCCGATTCGGGACCGCAGTGGTGCGGTCATCGGCGGGGTCCTGGTGTTTCGCGATGTGAGCAAAATGCGGGCACTGGCGATGCGGATGGGACATATGGCACATCACGATAGCCTGACAGATTTGCCAAACAGGACACTGCTGAATGATCGGATTTCTCAGACGATCGCAAGCGCCAAACGAAACCAAACGCGGTTTGCGGTACTTTTTTGTGATTTAGACAGGTTTAAACTAGTTAATGATTCACTGGGTCACGCGGCAGGCGATGCGCTACTCAAGCAGGTTGCTGCACGCTTGGTGGGTGCTGTGCGTGAGGCGGATACCGTTTGTCGACAAGGGGGCGATGAATTTTTATTGCTACTGCATGATGTGCAAGATAACCGTTCGGTCGAGCAGACGGCGGAAAAGATTAGTGCGCTCATTTCGGCACCGTATTGGATTGACGGCAACGAGGTGCAAATCGGTATTACCATTGGCATTAGCGTATTTCCGGATGACGGGATCATGGCTGCGAGCCTACTCAAAAATGCCGATGCGGCGATGTATCGCCTAAAGAATGCAAAGCGCGAAACCGGAAACTTGGTTCCGCAAGGTGACCACGACAAGGCATAAAAAAGTAAGTCCGAGGGTTGGCCTTTTGAGGGGAATCGCAGGGTCGCTAATTGCGCACTGATTTAACAAATTTCAATACGGCGGTTCGGCGCCCGGTATTCGGGCGGTTGCCGTTAGCGCAACTGCGTAGGTTGACGAAATTGACTTAGGCCGAGTTTTGATGGTGTGACGCTCTGGCAGCGCAAGCGCCATTAGCGACCAAACGATGGTCAACGCGTTAAAATTATTAGTGACCTGTTTCAGATGCTATGTATGTCAAACTAACAAGATAGGCGTTGGTTGACTTGGATTTGCATGAAGTCACAACATAAATTGTTCGCATTGTGTCGGCGATCCCGCTAAAAATGCGAACCCATCACGGACGACGATAAAAATGAAAGCGACTTTACCGTTTCAAAACCGGTGCTTGCGGTTTGTTTCGAGGCGGCGCCTCGTCCTAGTGGAATTGCTTGCGTTCGCCGCGTTTTTTTCTGTGAATATTGCGTTGGCGCAGACGTCGCCGGCGCAAGTAAGCGTGCAGCCAAACGCATCGGTAACGGCAACCAATGCTGCTCCAGCAGTAAATTCCAATGCGAAATCCTACTCCAATGGCGTCTACCCCCATAGCGCGAACGCGCCAGTTTCGGCCGCCGATGTCACCAACACTGCTCCCGCAGCGATAGAAGCCAAAACCTTGGAAGTCAACAATGCTGCGAAAGTAGCGCTAGTTGAAGGCAATGTAGTGGTGATTGCGCCAGCTGCAGCCAACGCATCTCCCCTGCGGCGAAAAGTAAAAGTGGGCGATATGCTGGTTGAAGGTGAATCGATTGTCACTGGCCGTGATGGCGAGCTGCACCTCGATATGGAAGACGGCGGCTACATGGCGATTCGCCCCAATACGCGGATGCGAATCGTTAAATATCAAGCCAAAGGAAATGATTCCGACACCGGAGTTTTTGGCTTACTGCAAGGCAGTTTTCGCTCGGTTACTGGCTGGATTGGAAAATTTAACCAGAGCAAATATATTGTTCGCACGCCCAACGCCACAATAGGCATTCGCGGTACCGATCATGAGCCACTGGTGATCCCGGCTGGCTCAACCGAGGGTGAGCCTGGCACTTACGACAAAGTGAATACTGGTGGCAGCGTGATCACCACGCCGCAAGGCCGCACTGAAGTCTCGCCCAACCAAGCGGGCTTTGCGGCGCATAGTGGTAAAGCAGCACCACGTATGTTGACGGATGTCCCGAGTTTTTTTCGAGCCACACGGAACGAGGGTTTGCTCGATGGCAAGCACGATGCTGTTCAGCAGCACATTGCCGAACGCCGCGATGCACGGCGAACCGAAATTAAGAAAAATATTGAGACCAAAAAAGCGGCATCCGGAAATCGCGCCGCTACTAGAGCAGCCAAAAAAGAGGAACGTTCACAAGCCAGAGCACAAACTAAAGCCGACGCCCTGGCGGCAAAACAAAAAGCCAAACAGGAAGCCGCCGCGAAAAAGAACGGGAACGCATCAAATGGCGCAAAGGTTCATCAAGGACATCCCGGTAAATAGGCCAAGCTTGATGAGGTGAGGTGGCTCCAAAATTTAGAAGTTGAGTTTAGTTTAGTTGAGTTGACTTGAGTTGAGTTGCGTCAGTGAGCGACCCTAGCGCCTGACGGCTCTGCTTGATTGGTATCTCACGCCGATATTTAGTACTCTAGAAACTAATCTGGACGCCCGCTTTGATGCCGCGCCCCGGATACGGTGCCAGCGCACGGATTGTGTCGGTCGATGAGGCGCTGTAGGCTTTGCGATCTGTCAAGTTTGTGCCGCGTAAAAATAGTGTGCCACTGGCAGCGCTACCCAAATTAAAGCCATAGGCACCAGCCGCATTAATCATCGTATATCCAGCCGTAGCACCGATGGCATCAATCGTCGGTACGCGAGTTTGCTTTGCGCGGTTGTCGATCTCGCCACGAACCGACCAACCGCCCTGCGCAAAAATCAAGCCAGTGGTGAAACGACGCGGCGCGATACGCGGAAGCGGTTGCTGATTGGTGCGATCTTCTGCCCGAACATAATCGGCTTTGGCTTCCCAATCAAGCGTGTAGGGTTTCTCTACCAGTCGCCATGTCCCTTCCCATTCAAACCCGGTAAAGCGCGCGGTCACGCCCTGAAAACGAAACTCCGGAAGGAGATCAGCCGTGCAACCCGATTCAATCGATTTCCCGCTATCCGCACCGCCGCAATCGGTGACACCAATAACGGCACCATTGCCTTCCGAATCGCGATTAACACCGGTGCGGTTTTGCGCAATGTAGTTTTTAAATTGCTGCGCGAACACACCGATACGCGTGCTCGTCGCACCTTGCTTCCATCGCAATGCAAGATCAATGGCAGTAGATCGTTCCTTCGATTGGCTCTTATCGCCCACCTCATAGGCCGCCGTTGCGCCATGCGGCCCGTTGGCGTAGAGCTCATAAAAAGTTGGTGCACGCTCTGCCGCGGATAGATTACTGGTCAGGGTGTACGCAGGATCTAATTTCCACTGCGCGCCAACTGAGCCGCTCGCCAAATTAAAGCTCCGCTGAACCGCTTCGCCAAAGCGTGCCACGCCGCCATTGCCAGCACCGCTAGATTCGGCCTTGCTACGCTCGGCACGGGCGCCGAATGAATATTTGACAGCTCCGGCATCGATTTCTTCAAACAAGAATACCGCCGAATTCGTTGTTTTAGTCATCGGCACAAACGCCTCTGCACCTAGCGCTGAAAAATCAAACCGCTCACCTTGGAAACCGACCACACCTTGTAATAAGCCAAACCTTGCATGTTTCAGTTCAACCCGGAATTCGCTGCCATTATTTTTGAATGTGGTTGTTGGCACGCCGTCAGCAAATTCCGTATGCTGATAATCAGAATGACTGGCTTTGATAAATACGCCATTAATCACAGATGCCACTTGGTTCAAGTTGGCCTCAAACGAAGTCCGGTTTTGGCGCATATTAATTTTTACTGCTGCCTCGGCTACTGTGCCGTAAATCGATTGATAGTTGGATTGTGATAGTCCAACATAACCGCTACCAACAGCGCTATTTTGAAACGCGTATGAGGCACCTGCTGCACCACCTTTACTCTCGGCAGCAGAGTTGATAATTGGGCTGGTGAGCCCGGTGCCACCCGGCACCTTATAGTCCTCAGTGGTGCGCTGAAAGCCGTCCAGATGTAACGAGAAGCCGCCCGAGTGATTTTTGTCTGCCGATCCCGTTTCTAACACCACCGAATTGCCGCGCTCGCGTTCCGCGCCACCAAAGCGGGTTTCAAACGAACCACTAATGCCGCTCACAGCGTCGCGCGGAATCCGGTTGTCCACCACATTCACCACGCCGCCAATGGCGGTCCCGCCATAGAGCAAAACAGCCGGCCCGCGCAGCACTTCAATCCGCTCTATCACCAAGGGATCAATCGAGGGATTATGGTCAAAACTCAGACTCGACGCATCAAGCGAGGCACCCAGATTACTGAGAATGCGAATGCGGTCACCGTCTAAGCCGCGAATTGTCGGGCGCGACGCATTAGGGCCAAAATACGTGGACGACACACCTGGCAAGCCGTTAACGGTCTCACCTAGCGTGCTGGCTTTTTTTAGCAACAAATCGACGCCCGTCAAAATTGAGATCGGCGCAACGACATCGCGCGCATCTAACGGATTGCCGATAACGATGACGGTGCTTAATTTTGGCTGCGCTTTTTCGGTGGATGTTATTTCGGCTCCGGCAGGTTCAGCCGCCGCTGTTTGTGCCACCACGTGCGACGAGTATGCCGAGTATGAAAACGCAGAAAACGCGGCCAAAACCAATGCTAGCGGGCGCGATTTGGCCTGCCGGATTGATTTTTGCATTGAGCGAACAACCGTACTTTTCGACCGAGCGGCCGATTTCAAACAATAGTGCTTCATGATTTTCCCAAATGAATTTAAATCCAAACGCAACCGCCGCCAACGCAATTCATGCATTGGAAGCAACGAAAGCCGATATGCCAACGAGGCGTTTAGATTTGCGGCGGCGCGCGCGCGAGGGAAAGACCGAGGAGATCGGCCGTCAGTACTTGCGGAGTAGGATAATTCGTGATTAGTGCGCAACCGGCACTCGCAAAAGATGCTGCGCTAGCTTGGTTGGAATTGGCATCGTGGCTCGATGCAGCGTCCCAGCTTTGGCAATCGTCACCCGCTTCATGCCCAAATTGAGTCAAAAGTTGATTCAGCAGACTTGCTACAGGTTCCGTTTTTGGCGACTCAACGGCGCTTTTCAGGTTGCCAGCGCGATCTTGCGATTTAGCGGTTGCGGCAGATACCGCCCCGACATTTACAGCGCTGTGCGCAATGCGGTGCGTCAATGTCAAGGTGTGTGCGACGACCATCAGCAGCGACAGCAATAGTGCCAAGCAAATCCGGCCTATCCGGTAGCCAGAAGCCTGTGGTCGGCGGGTATTGAAGTATTGCCTTGCAAAAATGGACATGTATTAAAAACGACTAAAAAAACTGCATCAAACAGCGAAAAAATGCGGCGCTCTATTTGCAACAGTGTAGCATAAAGAAAGTCTTTGACTGAACAAAGACACTCAGTTTCCCTCGCGCCAGCGGGTCATTTGCGATCAGATACGTCCAAATACGTCCAAACGAATGCATTGTTCACTATCGTTTTACAATGTTAATTCTGTCATTCTTTTGCCCACTACTTTCTTAACCAATTATATGCCCAACGAAACACCGTCAGCCAAGAGCGCATTCAAATCGATTACCTACACCGGCCAAGATGCTGGGCCACGCCTTATCGTCACCGGCGCGGTGCACGGCAACGAAACGTGCGGAACTAAAGCGATTGTGCGGGTGATCGACGATATTGATAGCCAGCGCCTAAGTATTGTCGCCGGTAGCGTGACCTTCGTGCCGATCACCAACCCATTGGCCTACGCGCGCGGCGAGCGGACGGGGGATCGTAATTTGAACCGTAATTTGTATCCGGTTAAAGCACCGCGCGATTTTGAAGATCATATTGCCAACTGGCTCTGCCCGCTGTTGGCGCAGCACGACGTACTGCTGGATTTACATTCCACACGTGCGCAGAACCCGCCATTTGCAATGCTGGGCCCCGAGAACAACACTGGCGACTTACAGCCTTTTGTCCACTACGAAAAGGAACGCGCTCTCGCCAAGGTGCTGGGGGTAAAACGCTTTGTCGATGGTTGGCTCGCTACCTATGCACGCGGGGTTGATCGCCGTGTTGCCTACGCGGCAAGCACCGGCAAGCAACTTAATCCGCTTAACACCGATCCGCATTATGGTGTCGGCACGACCGAATATATGCGCTCTGTTGGCGGCTATTCAATCACGCTCGAATGCGGCTCGCATGATGATCCGGCGTCACCCGAAGTGGCGTACCGCGCCATCCTCAATACGCTCGCGCATTTAAGCTTAATAGATGCCCCGAAACCATCGCCAATAGCGGAGTTTGAGGCATTGCATATGTATGAGGTGCACGATAGAAACCATGCGGATGATCGCTTTGTGCGGACTTGGGCGAGCTTTGATCCGCTTAAAAAAGGTGATGTGATCGGCATGCGCCATGATGGCATCAACGTGGTCGCCGATGCGGATGGTTGCATACTATTTCCTGATGCCAAAGCCGAGCCTGGGAACGAATGGTTTTATGTCGCGAAGACCCTCGATCATATTTGATTTTCTGCTGGATGCACTGGCGGATTCAAACTACCGTCATTCAACGCGCTGCAACCACCTTGCGACACCTTGCAGCGTTTGAAAATCGTCTACTGACCGACATTGAATATGCGGATGGTGCGCTTGCAGCATGCGTGACAATGCCCGTCCCGGCCCAATTTCTAGTGCAGTCTTCACGCCAGCCTCAGCACACGTATCCATACAATCCATCCATTGAATTGTTTCAACGAGCTGCCGCGACAGCGCCGTAACAGCATGCTCTCTGCGACGGACCAGTTCACCGCTAATTCCTGAAAGCACCGGCAGTTGCGGATCTGCAAAATTACATCGTGTGAGCGCCTCTAAAAACGGTGCCACACAGCTCTGCATCAACGGTGTGTGCGAGGCAACCCTTACCGCCAAGCTGACAGCTCTGCCCCCGTGCTGCAAAACTTGCTCGTGCAGCGTTTCAATTTGTGAATGTAGTCCGCCGACGATGAACGCTTCGTCACCTTGCTTGATGGCAATGAAACAGCCATTTTTTCCGGCAAGGTTTTCGATCAATGATTCAGTAACAGCCGAAACTGACAACATCGCGTGAGGTAACGTCGGGCTCACGCAATCATCCATCAGTGCTGCTCGTTCGGTAACTAGCTCGATAGCCGATGTAGCAGTCATCGTACCCGCAACGGCGTGGGCGGCGATTTCGCCGACGCTGTAGCCCGCAACGAGGACAGGCTTTGGCGCAAGTGGTTTGAGAGCTTCCCAAACGGAAAGTGTGGCGGCGACGATCAGCGGTTGTGCAAGCCGGTTTGAAGTTATAAGGCGCTGATCAGCCAACACGTCGTGCACCGATTTTTCAAGCAGTCGAGTTGGTAGCCATTGTTGTAATTGCTTTTCCGCCTCAATGTTTTCGCGCAAAAGATCAAACATTCCCGCATGTTGCGCGCCTTGGCCAGCGCACAGAATCGCAAGGCCGCCCATTTAATATTGATACTCAAGTATCACTTCATGGAGCAAGCATGTTGCAGCTAACAAATCGGCTGCACCGCCCGGCGATAAGCGTAGCTCTACAAAACGTTTGTGGATGCGGGTTGCATTGCAGTGCCAGTTCGCCTGCGCCGTGCCACCAAGCGCCAAAAACCGCAACGCCTCACACTTGACAATATTTGCTCCGGCAACGCCGCCCCGATAGTAAACATTCGTGTCATTAATATGCGCCATCAAAGAAAAAAGCGCGTCAATCCGTGCCTCTTCTAAGCTGCGCCCGGCGGCGAGCGTGCTACGCAATGCAGGCAGGGCAATATTGAACACAGATGGAAAGCCTTGGGCCGCTTCTTCGCGTGCGCCGCCCACCGCATGCATCGCAGCAACCTTTAGACCATGTGAATTGCCTGCACCTGTCTGCGTGTGCGTTAACAGGTCATCTCCCCATCGCTTCACGAGCATTGCTTGAATGTTTTCTGCCGTGAGTGAAGCGCCTTGTGCACGGCAAGCGCCGGTTACCGCGCAAAGAAGGCCCAGGCAGAAGATTGCACCTCGATGCGTATTCACGCCTTGCGTTGCGGTCAACATGCGGGCCTCAGCTTCAATACCAAGCCCTCGTAAGTGTGAGAATGGCATAGCATCAATGCCGGCTTGTGTGACATCACTAAAATAGCGGCGCAGCGAAAATAGGCTGCGCATAAACGTTACTGCATTCATGTCGTCGTGGCTGCCGGTGTCAATTGGCGAAACCAATCCTGGTTTCGGATACAGCACTAATTCTGC
The DNA here is from genome assembly GCA_038206765.1 of Burkholderiales bacterium. Lineage (GTDB taxonomy): Bacteria > Pseudomonadota > Gammaproteobacteria > Burkholderiales > Usitatibacteraceae > UKL13-2. Next base: position 203,433 of record JBBRAM010000002.1, read on the forward strand.
ATGCAGGCTTCTCAGGGCGGCGCGTCTGAGAGCGAGGCAAAATTTTCGATCAGTTGCAGAGGGCCGACGCAAAAAAGCAATCGGCAACGAGGCAGTCGGCGAGGGTGTAAGTGTTAGTGTTAGCGTTCGCATAATCTGCTATTTCCTACTTTATCCAGAGTGCCCAGTAGTGTTGTGGTCGACATGAGTTGCACCAACTGCTTTTGTTTGACCAACACTCTTGTTGCCAAGCGGCTACCGGTAACGCTAATCCATTCTTTGAATGCCACCGCATCACCCGATGGAAAGACAATCTCGCCATCAAGTGGCAGGCGGTTCTGGACGTTCCGGAAAATTTTAATTCCAGCGGCGAGTTGTAGTGCGGAATCAGGATAAAACAACATATCAACATCCGATTTAGCCGTGACGTATTCCATACCCGTCAATGCTTGCATCGCTAGCGACCCGTAGACACCGGTTGACAAGCCTTCTTCCGAGGCCAGTTCGGCAAGCTCCCCGAGCGGCTTGCGCCAAACTGGCGGCGCAACCAGTGCGGCTTCACCAATTGAAATCGGGTCGCGCTTTTTTCGAATTTCTGTGCGCGCCGCGCGTATCGGGATACGCAGCCTTGCTCCGTCAATGGCGCTAGGCGGTAGTGGGATACCCAGACAAACTTCAGCCTCGCTGGCATCGGCATCCGAACGGCGAATGACTCCCGGCCAATCGGCACGATGCCACTTTAGAATACCTTCGCGCTGCTGTGGCGGCGCGGCTTCGAAGGCCGCCTCCCATCCCGTATTCGTTAGCCAAACAAGTTTATGTCGTGCAAACATGGCTGTCTGCCGCGGTTGCACCCAAGATGGTTTCAATCACGCGCTTCGTCATCATGCGCCCGCCACGCGCTAAGCCACTTTCCGCTCTACGATCTGCATCACCTGCACCGTCAATAGCTCGGGCAAGATTGGTTGCAAGATCGTGTTCCCAAATTGCCTCGATACCGCCCATGCGTAAATAATTCTCCGCACCTGGTGCGAACACAGGGTTGGTTTCGGCGAGCGCTGTTAGCATGGCCTCCGGCACTTTCGTAATTCGGGCCATTGCCGGTAATCCCATTACACGGATCGTTGCATCGGGCAATGCGTAGCAGGCGTCCGCCATCAGGCCACTGGTGATAAATCCACCGGAAAGCGCTTGATCGTAAACCAAACCAATTATTCGATGGCCAAGGCGACGCGCTAAATCGAGAGACTTGCCAAGATGCGCCATGTAGCTGTTTATCCCCAACATTTCATCGCGGAATCGAAGGCGCTGGCCTTGTGTATCTACCAAAATCACGATCGGTCGCGCGGGAAAATGTTGCACCGTGTGCAATACCGATTTTGCCTGCGCTAACGCAATCTCCACGCCGATTGCGGCATGGCCAGTGGTGCCGATGACCGTCACTATTTTGCCATCGACCGTCCCTGTTCCAGAGAGGAAAAGCTCACGCTCAGTAATCGTGTGTCCTTGAGGGAATAGCTCTGCTGTCAGGGCCTGCCAATTCATGATGCAGACCGCGTCGGACGCGTGGCAGTGGTCGCCATTTGCATGAAACTCTCGGCTTCCATCATCGATACCGCCGCCGGGTCGGGCACGCCCAAGCGTGCCCAAATATTCAGCGGTTCAGTTTCCGTGCCGAATTGGCTGATGCGCTGTTCCAGCATTTGTTGCTCGTCGAGCAGCGCGCTCAGCGTGAGCGATATTTGCACTTTATAACAAGTCTCGATGGCATCGACTGCGGCATTTCGGAAGGCGTTGATGTCGTCTGATACAACTTTATCGCAATCGCCTTGCAGGTAGCGATGCTTGCCCCCAGTCGTTCGCCACACCAACGCGCGATCTCTAGAATCAAACTCCTCAACACCATTGGCGGTTTCGATTACTTCAGGCCCCGACATGGCAAGGCGGCCCTCCTCGGACATCACAATCGCATTCGCGCAGCGCGCAACAATGCCCATGCCGCCAAAGCAGCCGTTTGATCCGCCGATCAGGACCACAACCGGGATTCCTGCCGCCCGTGAATCAAGCAGCGCGCGCATAACTTCCGAGACGGCGATTAAACCGGCATTCGCTTCATGCAGTCTGACGCCGCCCGTTTCGAGCAGTAGCAGCACGGCGTAGGCACGGTCCTGCGCCGCACGCTTTAGCAGGCCGACCAATTTTGCGCCGTGTACTTCGCCGACTGCACCGCCCATAAAAGCGCCTTCTTGTGAAGCGATCATGACCGATTTTCCGCGCAATTTGCCCTCGCCAATTACGACGCCATCGTCAAATGATACGGGTGTATTCAAGACCGCTAGGTGAGGGCTGGTAACGCGTTTTGATGGCGGCAAAAATTCAGTAAACGTATTGGCGTCGAGCAGGGCATTAACGCGCATGCGGGCGGATGACTCTAAATAGCTAGTCATACGCTTGCCTCTGATTTTGCAGGCGGCTGAGTCACAGACTCCGCCGCTTGGTCGAGGCGCAAGCTAACAACCGCCGGCGTTGCGCCCATATCGTTAATGGCGAGTCGCGCATCTCGCAGTTGCCAGCGCAGGTTAAAGTCAGTAACGACGGCGCGCCAAGTGACGCCAAAGCCAGCGGCGGACGTATTCACGACGACCTCACATGCGCCATTCAATGCGGTGGACTCGATCAGTATTTCGAGGTTACCCGAACTCACCACGCCTGCCAATTGCGCCTGTGGGCCAATATTGCGGCATCCGTTTTCAAAACGAAAATTTAAGGTTTCCATGGTGTTTGCTATTTCGGTGGTACGACGATTACCAATTTCTAAACTGTTTCGGCGGCGCATACAAACCGCCGGACGCACGCACTAAATCTTTCATATTTTTGGCAGCCAACAAATCTCGCGTTGCCATGCGCTTGTCGATGCCGAGATCTTCTGCGCGCAAAATGATGCCGCGGTCGCGTAAATTTTCAACTGCCCGTTGATCACGCGCCATGCCGACCGGCGTATAACCCGCCACACCGCGTATCGCCTGCTCACGCTCTTCATCGGTGTTACACATCAGTAAATTGGCGACGCCTTCCTCGGTTAAAATATGCGTCACATCATCGCCGTAAATCATTACCGGTGGAATCGCCATATTGGCCTGTTCGGCAAGCTCCCAAGCATCTAGCTTGTCAACGAACGCGGGTTGCATATGTTCGCGAAAGGTTTCAACAATTTGCACAACAAGTTTCTGGCCACGCGGGATCACATTTTTGCCTTTGCGTGCTTGCTGTCCAGCTTTTAGCCAGGCTGGACTTGCATGTCGGCGGCCACGCGCATCGGCACCCATATTGGGAGCGCCACCGAAGCCCGCAATGCGGCCCAAGGTGGCGGTAGAAGAGTTTCCCTGCAAGTCGATTTGTAATGTAGACCCGATAAACATATCGCACGCGTAGTGCCCAGCGGCCTGACAAAGTGCCCGGTTGCTGCGCATTGAGCCGTCATGACCAACGAAAAAAATATCGGGTCTGGCGCGAATGTATGCTTCCATGCCAAGCTCTGAACCAAACGAATGTACGGATTCGATAAAGCCGGCTTCGATTGCGGGTATCAACGCGGGATGCGGATTAAGCGCCCAGTGCTTACAAATTTTCCCTTTTAAGCCGAGTGACGCGGCGTAGGTTGGAAGCAGTAGCTCAATGGCCGCAGTATCAAAACCGATGCCATGATTTAGTCGCTGCACTTCATATTCAGCGTAGATTCCTTTGATCGCCATCATCGCCATCAACACCTGAATTTCAGAGATTTGCGCCGGATCGCGGGTAAACAGCGGCTCGATATAATGCGGTTTCGGCGCCAATATGACGTAATCAACCCAGTCGCCAGGGATATCGATGCGCGGTAACGTGTCCAAAATCTTATTGACTTGGACAATCACGATTCCACTTTTGAATGCGGTTGCTTCAACAATTGCAGGCGTGTCCTCCGTGTTTGGGCCGGTGTAGAGGTTGCCGTGCCGGTCCGCAGCCTCGGCAACGATCAACGCTACCCGCGGCGTCAAATCAACGAAATAGCGGGCGAACAATTCGAGGTAAGTGTGAATCGCACCAATGTTGATCTTTCCCGCCGAGACAAGCTTGGCAAGCCGCGCCGCTTGCGGACCGGAAAATGAAAAATCTAGGCGCGACGCGATGCCGCGTTCAAACACATCTAAATGTTCCGGCAGTGCCAGCACGGACTGCAACATGTGCAGATTGTTGATTCGTTTAGGATCAAGTGTAGCCAGCGCGGCGCTTAAAAAATCTGCCTGCTTCTGATTATTGCCTTCCAAACAAACGCGGTCGCCGCAATCCAAAACCTGATGCAATAAATCGCAAGTTTGCTCGGCCTGTACTATTTTCCCCGATATTGCTGTGCCTAGCGTGGCACGTACACGGTCTAGCCGTTGATTGCGGTTGATTTGCAGGGTGTTCCAGATGCGGCTTGGCGTCGTCATTTGCGTCTAGACATTTATTTGGTGCCCATGATCATATTAGGCAAACCAACTGCGATGCCAGGCATCAAACAAAGCAACAACACGGCCACAAACATTAATGCGACAAACGGCATTACGCCCCAGATTACGTCCTTGAGCGGAATATCCGGTGCGATATTTTTGATCACAAAAATATTGAGGCCAACCGGTGGATGTATCAAGCCCATTTCCATGACAATCGTCATTACGACGCCGAACCAAATCAAATCAAAACCGGCGGCCTTCAGGGGCGGCAAAATGATGGGTGCCGTCATGAGGATGATCGAGACAGGCGGTAAGAAAAAGCCAAACACAATTACCATCATTAAGATAACCGCGAGCAAAACCCATTTCGACAGCTGCATCGCCACAACCCACTGCGCTGCCGATTGGCTAATATGCAAATAGCTCATTACGTATGAGTACAAGAGCGACATGCCAATAATAACTAGCAGCATTGTCGATTCTTTAATCGTCGAAGTAAGAATTGGTGACAAATCTTTCGGCTTCCAGATGCCATAAACGATTGCGATGAGCCCCAGCGCCAACAACGCACCTAAACCCGCTGTCTCAGAGGGCGTTGCAAATCCGCCGTAAAGGGCAACCATCACGCCGATGAGCAAAATAATGAACGGCAATACACGCGGCAGCATTTCGATTTTTTGCGAAAACGTGAAATTTTCCGCGTGCAAATAAGCGGACTTTTCGCCGCCGCCTTCGTAGATAGCGAGCGCTGCTTTATATTCTTTCCGTGCGCGATAGACAGCGTATCCGGCGAACATCACGACCAACAATACGCCAGGGCCGATGCCTGCGAGGAACAAGCGACCAAGCGATTGTTCCGCTGCCACGGCATACAAAATCATCGTGATTGAGGGTGGCAATAGAATACCTAGCGTGCCGCCGGCTGCAATAATTCCCGCCGCGAAGCCTGGCGAGTAACCGCGTTTGCGCATTTCTGGGATGCCTGCCGAACCGATGGCCGAGCATGTTGCCGGGGAAGAGCCGGCCATGGCGGCAAATAACGCGCACGCCACCACGTTCGCGATGCCAAGCCCGCCCGGTACTTTATGCAGCCAGGTGTGGATGGCGGAATATAAATCCTTACCCGCAGGCGACTTGCCTATAGCTGCACCTTTTAGAATAAAGAGCGGAATCGATAGTAAGGTAATCGATGCCATCTCTTCGTATACGTTTTGCGTAACCGTATCGAGGGATGCAGCGGGCATGAAAAAATACATAAAGCTGACCGCAACAACGCCCAACGCAAACGCAATGGGCATGCCGGAGAACATGAGCAACAATGTGGCGACGCCGTAAAACACGCCCAACATCAACTCGCTCATGTTGATCCTTTTTTAGCCGCGCTCGTTTTCGTCATGCGCGCCAGTACTTGCACAAAAACTTGAATCGCTAGTAAGGTCATTCCACATGCCATCAATGAATACGGAATCCACAGCGGCGGTGCAAATGTTGATGTCGTGGTTTGTCCATCTACAAATGCTTCGTGACACAAGGTCCAAGATTTCCACGAAAAAAATGCGCAGAACAAGCAAGAAACCACATCGACGAATAGCAGCCGGATTGCATTGACGCGGTCGGGCAATATCCCCGCCAGCGCTTCAATGCCAATATGGCCGCGGTATGATTGTACGTACGCCGCAGATAAGAAGGTGACGCCAACGAGCATAAATACCGATGCTTCGTCCTGCCAATCAGTTGGTACGCGAAAAAAATATCGCGTGACGACCGAGTACGTTAACACGACTGACGTCAGCACCAATGCCGCCATTGACAGCATCAGCAACGCATTGTTGAGTTTGTTTAGCAGCCGGGAAACACCCGCTACAGCGGGGTTGTCTGGAATCGCGGGGCCGGTATTTTGCCCCTCGATTTCAAATCCGTGGCTCATGTCACTTTCTCAGCGAGCTTCAGGAGTTTGGCGCAGCTTTCACTTTTGTCGGCATAGTCTTTCCAAGCCGTCGTGCGGGCGATGTCTTGCCAACGCTTAACGGTGGGAGCAGTCAGATCAACAACTGCTGCGCCAGATTTTTGATATGCTTGAGCCACGCCGAAATCGTCCTGTTGTGCAGCCTTGCGAGCAAACTGTTCTAGTTCGGCACCAACGGCCATGATGACGGCCTGTTGCTCCTTGCTAAGCTTATCAAAAACTATCTTCGACATCATCAATGGTTCGAACATAAACCAGTATGATTTGCCGCGACCGGCCGTGAGGAACTTTGACACTTCTTCAAGGCGAAACGAAATCAGTGAAGTGGACGACGTGATGGCCGCGTCCATCGCGCCGGTTTGCATGGCGGCGTAGATTTCATTCGATGGCAGTGAAACGACAGCAGCACCAGCCGCTTTTAAAATCAAATCCATTTCGCGCGAACCGCCACGAATTTTTAAACCTTTGACATCTTCTGGCTCAACAATCGGTTTCGCGCGCGAGGCAACACCACCGGCTTGCCAAATCCAGCTAATCAAAACAATGCCCTTATCGCTGAGAAGCTTGGTGAGTTCCTTGCCGACTTCCGCATTTTTCCATGCGTAGCCTTGCTCGTACGAAGTGACCAAGCCCGGCATCAAGCCGATGTTCACTTCGGGCACTTCGCCACCGGCGTACGATAGCGGCACCAGCGACATGTCCAGCGCACCTTTGCGCATGGATGAAAATTGTGCGTTGGTCTTCATAAGGGATGAGCCCGGATAAACTTCAAACTTGAGCCCGCCCTTAGTGCGCATTTCGACTCCGGCCGCAAACATGCGGCACAAGCGATCGCGAAAATCGCCTTCGGTGATAGTTCCGCCCGGAAATTGGTGCGAAATTTTAATCGCCGCAGTTTGTGCCCAGGTAGATTTCAAATACAGCAACGGGGATGCGGCAAGCGCGCCGATAACGGTCCTGCGTTTTAGAAAAGACATGTATCCTCCAATGGAAATAATAGATAGGCTCCAACGCCGACCCGCCACCATGCAGGCACACGGATGCACGATAGAGAATCGCGCACCGGGAATTGGAACCGTTAATATTTTTTTATTATGGAATTAATGTAGTCCGTTGCGCATGAATATGCAATGACACAAACGGCAAACGCGCGCCCAAATTGGAATCTAAACGGTTATAGCGGCTGTTATTGAAAGTGTGGATGTGTTGATGGCTATCGTTTCTTCCGCTGCGGTTGCTGTTGCGTAATACAGTGAATATTGCCGCCGCCCAACAAAATTTCGCGCCCCGGTACAACGACGACTTCACGCTCGGAAAATATGCGCTGCAAAATTGCTTTCGCTTCGGCATCTTTCGCGTCGTCAAACGAGGCCGCGATAATGCCGCCATTAACAATTAAAAAATTAATATACGAAGCCGCGAGCCGGATAGACGGGTCACGCGCTTGGCTACCTGAGATGATTTCCACCCCATCGCATTCTTCTTTGGTGGCGTAGATCGGGCCGGGGATCGGCATCTTGTGAACAGTCAGTGTTCTACCCCGCGCGTCCTTGGTATTTTCCAACAAGCGTAATGCAGCTTGGCAAAACAGGTAGCTCGGATTTTGGTCATCGTCCGTCCACGCGAGCAACACTTCCCCCGGCCTCACAAAACAACAAAAATTGTCGACGTGGCCGTCGGTTTCGTCATTGAATAATCCGTTTGGCAGCCAAATCACTTTTTCGACATTGAGGTAATTGCGCAGTTTCGCTTCAATCGCTTCGCGCGTGAGGTACGGGTTGCGATTTTTATTGAGCAGGCATTCTTCAGTGGTGATGACAGTGCCTTCGCCATCGACATGAATCGAGCCGCCTTCTAAAATGAAATCATTGGTTCGGTAGCGATCAATGCCTTCGATTTCTAAAATCGTTGCCGCCACCTGATCGTCGCGGTCCCATGGTGCATAAAGACCGCCGGCTAAGCCGCCCCATGCGTTAAACCTCCAATCGACACCGCGGATGTTGCCATGATCGTTGATAACAAAGGTCGGCCCCGTATCGCGACACCACGCATCGTCAGAAATGATTTCCACAACGCGGATAGGGTGATTGGTTTTCACGATTCCCAAACTTGCCGACGCATTCTTAAACTGCGCGGCGCTCACGCAAACAGTTACGGCCTCAAACTGCGCAATGGCCCTCGCAACCAGTGTAAACGCCGCTTGTGCAGGCGCGGCGCTCAGCCGCCAGTTATCGGGGCGCTCCGGCCATACCATCCAGGTTTGCTTGTGTGGTTCGAACTCGCCGGGCATACGGTAGCCATCGGCTCGAGGCGTGGTGGTTAATGTTGCCATGATTACAACGCCAAACGACCATCGAGTGTTTTAAGTACGTCGTAAAGCTCAGGCCGACGATCACGAAAGGTACCCCATGCCGCGCGGATATGTTCCAGTTTATCCAGGTCAAATTTTTGCACGAGAATGCCTTCCTCGGTTTGATTGAGTTCAGCAACCTTTTCGCCAAACTGGTTCGCAATAAATGACGAGCCGTAGAAATTGATGTGGTAATCATCTTGATCTTCACGGCCGATGCGATTGCTGGCGATGAGCGGCATCAGATTCGTGCCCGCATGTCCTTGCTGCACGCGCTGCCAGTGGTCGCGCGAGCTAATTGTTTGATCATGTGGCTCGGTGCCGATGGCCGTTGGATAGAAAAGTAATTCCGCACCTTGCAACGCCATCGCACGTGCGCACTCGGGAAACCACTGATCCCAACAAATGCCTACGCCAATTTTCGCGTAACGCGTATTCCAAACTTTGAACCCCGTATCACCCGGGTTGAAATAATATTTTTCATGGTAACCGGGGCCATCGGGGATGTGGCTCTTCCGATACATGCCCAAGTTCGTGCCGTCAGCATCAATGATCGCGACACTGTTGAATCGTGCACGGCCGGCCAACTCAAAAAAGCTGACGGGCAATACCACCGACAATTCTTTGGCAATCACTTGAAAATGTTTAATTGCCGCATTGGAATCAACCGGCGTCGCGAGCTGCAAATAATCCGCGTTGGGCTTTTGGCAGAAGTAGGGCGTTTCAAATAGCTCTTGAATCAAAATAATTTGCGCACCTTGGGAAGCGGCTTGACGCACTAGTTTCTCTGCGCTGGCGATATTGGCCGCGCGATCCCAAGAGCAGGCCATTTGGGTGGCGGCAACTGTGACTTCACGTGGCATTCGATGAGACCGTTGATCAGACATTTCTAGCCCTGGCAATATAAAAAATATAAACACCAGTGTTGACGGGCGTTCCAAGGCACTTTTTCTCGAAACGGCACGCCAATACTAGTAGTTGCAAACTTTTAGGCATGAAAAAACAAATACGCCACCCATACCGCCGCGATCACGCCGGAAAACTCGGCGACCAATCCCAGCGGCACGGCATAGCGTGTTTTTTTAATCCCGACCGACCCAAAATATAGCGCGACGATGTAAAAGGTTGTGTCCGCCGAACCTTGGAATACACAGGCCAAACGCCCGACAAATGAATCGACACCATAGGTTTTCATGGCGTCAATCATCAGCGCTCGCGCGCCACTGCCACTGACGGGCTTCATCAAAGCCGTCGGCAACGCGGGCGTGAAATCAGTGTTGACGCCCAGCTGCGTGAAGAACCAGGTAAAGCCGTTGACGATAAACCCCAGCACGCCAGAGTTGCGCAACACGCTGATCGCAACCAGCATTCCCACCAAATAGGGAATGATGATGAGCGAGGTCTGAATGCCCCCTTTTGCGCCCTCGATAAATGCGTCATAAACATCAATTTTTTTGCGTAGCGCAGCCGTGATGAAGCCAACGATAATGAGTAGCAGAATCAGGTTACTACTCACTTTGGAAAAGGTCGTAATCTCTGTCTTCGTCAGGTAGTGCGACAGATAATAAATCAGGGCAACGATAAATGCTGTGATGCCGCCGAGCCAGCCAATCACGACTGAATTAAATAAATTAATACGCTGCTTGATCGCAACCGCAACCATACCAACCGTCGTCGCGACATAGGTGGCAATGAGGCACGGGATGAAAATGTCCGACGGATCAGCCGCGCCCAATACAGCGCGCTGCGCCATGATTGAAAGCGGAATAAGCGTGAGGCCGGAAGCGTGCAGGACCAAGAACATGATCTGCGCATTGCTGGCAGTGTCCTTATTCGGATTCAGCGTATGCAGGCTCTCCATGGCCTTCAAACCGAACGGTGTGGCTGCGTTGTCGAGACCCAACAAGTTGGCCGAAAAATTCATCACCATGTGGCCGTTGGCAGGATGGTTTTTGGGGACTTCCGGAAAGATGCGTGAGAAAAATGGCGCGATAATTTTGGCCAAAAAATTGATCGCGCCCGCTTTCTCGCCAATGTTTAAAATGCCCAACCACAGCGTCATGATGCCTGCCAGCGGCAGGGCGATTTCCATCACCCCAACTTTGGCCGATTCGAAGGTGCCATCAACTATCTTTTTGAAAATCTCGGTATCGCCCAAAAAAATCCACTGGGCCAACGCCGCAATAAAGCCGATGATAAAAAACGATGCCCAGATGTAGGTAAGTGCCATTGTGCGCCGATATTTTATGGGGTCGAAAGCCGAGAGGGTGGGGTTACTTCATCTTCACCCAAATGGGGGAAATTTTATTGTCGGAGCTGTGGACCAGCGTCACGCTCGATGATGAAACCCAAGGAATAACTTGGCGGTGCAACGGAATCACGAGTACTTCCTTTTGCACTAACTCAACCGCCTGATTAATCAGTTGTTGCCGCGTCTTCGGATCCATTTCCACTTCCGCTTTTTCGATTAACTGATCCAGCTCGATATTTTTAAAGTTGCCGTAGTTGGACTCGCCGTAGCCAGTGGCGCTAAAGCTGTGCAACACGGGTTTTAACGTATACATGCCATCACGGTTTTTATCGCCCCAGCCTTGCAAGCAGGCGCTAAATTCACGCTTCGGCGTGCGCTGAAAATACTGCGCCTTGGGCATGGCCTCAACGCTGACATTTAAGCCGATTTTTGCCCACATGGCCGCGAGCGCCACACAGATTTTTTCATCGTTTACATAGCGATCATTCGGGCAATGCAACGTGAAACCAAAACCATTTGGAAAACCCGCATCCGCGAGCAATTTCTTCGCGGCAGGAATATCAAGTTGCAAACGTTTTTCCAATGCAGCCGGAATGCCTTCGCCTTTCGGGTCGGGCTGTGCGATAGCGGTGGGGATCGATAGGCCGCGCATGACTTGCTTTTGAATCGCGATGATGTCGATTGCTTGATACATCGCTTGACGGATGCGCTTATCTTTAAATGGGTTTTTGCCCTTTACGTCGGAGAACAATAGCTCGTCGCGCGCCTGATCAAGGGCGACGGCAATAAAGCGGGTTTCCTCACCTTCCCAAACCTTAAGCTTCGGATCGGATTTGAGCAGCGGCACTTCCTGTGGTGCCGGGTCCTGCACGAATTCCAATTCGCCTGATTTCAGCGCCGCCATGCGGGTTGCAGCGGAGGCGATGGGACGATATTCAAGGGTCTCGATATTGCTTTCGTAGCGGCCATCCTTAATGCCCCACCAATCGGGATTTTTTTTATGGGTGGTTTTGATACCGGGCTCATAGGACACCAATTTGTAGGGGCCGGTTCCCATCGCATTGCGCGACGCGAAGGTGACTTCTTTGGTGGTGAAATCTTGCGGGGTCATTGAATTATTTTTCTCCGCCCACTTTTTGCTCATGATCGGCACTTCACCCAAGTTAATGAGCGTGGTGGGGATCGGCACTGAGGTGGTAAATTCTACCGTGTAGTCGTCGATTTTCTTGGCAACACCAACGGGAATCGCGTAGCTTTTAAATTGTTTCGATTTCGCTGCACGCTCAAATGAGAACACGACATCGTCTGCTGTGAACGCGGTGCCATCATGAAAGCGCACGCCTTTTCGTAAGTTCACGACCCATTTAGTGGGGCTGGTGTTTTTCCATGAAGTGGCAAGCCAAGGCGTTGGCGACATATCTTTGCCGGGCTGAATCAGGCGTTCATAAACCAGATTGTTTACGGATTTGGTAAACGATTCATCTTGGCCATGCGGATCTTGGGTGGTTGCATCGCCCCCCGACGACCAGCGGAAATTTTTGTCCGCGGCCAGCGCAATAGCCGGGGCAGCGCAGGCAGCGATAAAGTATGAAAATGCGCCAAATAAGAACATTTTCCGGAAAGATTTAAGACCGCTTTGCTGAAGATGGCGAGAACGATATGCAGGCATGAATATCTCCTAGGTAAAAATTGCTTAAATCTGGCTAAAAATGAGGCTAAAAAGTGATACTAAAAAAAGTTATTAAAAAACTGCTGCTGAAACAGATTTTGGTATTAAATTGGTTTTATACTTCATTTTTAGATTGTATCCTGTTCATTTGCCAAAATTAAACACCTGCGTCTCCTGCGTCGTTCAGCAATCACTGACGAAACCCCATGAAAAAAAGCGTTTTGCCCGAGTTTGTACCCGATGCCGAAAATGCGTCGCCGCTCTACCTGCAGCTTGCGCGACAATTGAGCGATGCGGTGAGGGGCGGGCGATATCAGGTTCACGAGGCGTTGCCATCTGAACGTACGCTATCCGATTCGCTGGGGGTTTCGCGGGTGACGGCGCGGAAGGCGATTGACCAGCTCGTAGAGCAAGGTCTAATTGTCCGCAAACGCGGTTCGGGCAACTACATTGCGCCACACATCGAATTGCCGCTATCGCGTCTTAGCAGTTTTTCCGAAGAACTATCACGGCGCGGTTATATCCCCAGCTCGCGCTGGTTGTTGCGTGGCATCGTCACTGCAACGCCCGATGAGCAGCTGAGTTTGGGGCTATCGCCCAGTGCGATGGTGGCACGTCTGGAGCGCTTGCGACTTGCCGACGATGTCGTGGTGGCATACGAAGTCAGCGTGTTGCCGCAGGTGGTGTTGCCCAATCCGGAAGCGGTAGAGAGCTCCCTTTATGAATATCTCACCCGCAGCAATCAATCGCCCGCTCGGGCGCTGCAACACATCAAGGCGCTCAATGCGCCAGCAAAGCTTGCTGAGCAGCTAAATATTGCGGTTGGGCAGGCGGTGTTGTTTATCACGCGGGTCGGCTACCTTGAATCGGGCCAAGCCGTTGAGCTGACACATTCGTATTGCCGCAGTGACTACTATGATTTTGTCGCTGAGATGCGACGTGAAACCTGATGGGTGATTTATTGTTCGATGTATCGCTTAACACACGTTTCGTTTTATGAACAAAAACCTTCAGGCGCTTTTTGATATAGCGAATAAGCCCGTAAGAGCAATTATTGGCCTTATGTCCGGCACCTCAATGGACGGGCTCGATGTGGCGCTTTGTGAAGTTTCGGGAAACGGCGAAGCCACCAAGGTCGTGCTTCGAAAATTCGCGACGGTGGATTACAGCGACGACGTCAAAAATGAAATTCGCCAAGTATTTGCCAAAAAGACAATTGATTTTCAGCAGCTAACGCTACTCAACGCATGGATCGGCAATCTTCACGCCCAGATGGTTTTAAATTGTTTGCACGATTGGCGCATCCCGCCAGCTGAAATTGACCTCATTGCATCGCACGGACAAACCGTCATGCACGCGCCGAAAAGTCTGCATGGATTAGATAAATTTCCGAACGCCACGTTGCAAATCGGCGACGGAGATCACGTCGCGGTCAAAACCGGCATCATCACCATTTCCGATTTTCGCCAAAAGCATATTGCAGCAGGAGGCGAGGGAGCACCATTGGCGGTATACGGTGATTATTTTATTTTTGGCCGTCGCGGAGAGAACCGCATCATGCTCAATTTGGGGGGAATTGCCAATTTCACCTACCTGCCCGAGAGCATGAATCCGGAGGATGTTCTGGTCACCGATACGGGCCCGGGCAACACGTTAATTGATGCGCTTACCAGGCTAGCTTTTCCAGAAATGCATTTTGACCGCAATGCTGAAATCGCCTCAAAAGGCGCGCCCAGCCTTGTTCTCCTGAATGCACTCAAAGAAAATATATTCTTCAAAAAGCCATTTCCGAAAACCACTGGTCCAGAATTGTTTAGCGTTGAATACGTAAAAAGCGCGCAGCAACAAAGCGGCACCGAAGCCATTTCGAATAACGATTTGCTCGCCACGTTAACGCAATTTAGCGCCGAAACCATTGCTGACGGCATTCGGCGCGCAGTCGCGGAATCGGCGCACGCCACTGCAGATTTTAAAATTTATATGTCCGGTGGCGGCACGCACAATCCGTTGCTGGTTGCGATGCTAAAAAAATTGTTGCCCTACACCTTTCATAAAACCGATGTATTAGGTATCGATGGCAACGCAAAAGAGGCCGTCTTGTTTGCGATTTTGGCAAATGAAGCGGTTGCAGGCGGCGCATCAAACTTCGGTGCCCGAAAGGGTGTCCCCTCGGTTTCTATGGGTAAGATTTCGTTTCCATCGTAGTCCTCATGCAGAAATCACCGATGCGGAAAACAACACCGTCTGATCAAAAGTTCTGCTGAGAATTTATCGCGCCTACCATGTCAACCGCCATTTTATTTTCAGTCGTCATTGCCTACTTCACCTTGCTGCTTGTCGTCGCCCGCATTACCTCAAAAGGTGCCACCAACGAGTCGTTTTTCATCGGCAATAAAAACAGCAATTGGATGCTTGTGGCGTTTGGCATGATCGGCACTTCATTGAGTGGCGTGACCTTCATCAGCGTACCCGGCGCGGTTGGCACAACGGCGTTTACGTATTTTCAAATCGTACTAGGGCAATTGCTGGGATATTTTGTGATTGCGTTTGTTCTGCTGCCGATTTTTTATAAGCTGAACCTTACGTCCATTTATGATTATCTTGGCCAACGGTTAGGCATTCAATCCCGTAAAACAGGGGCGTCGTTTTTTATTTTATCGCGGACGGTGGGTGCTACTGCACGGCTCTATCTGGTCATCAACATTTTGCAAGAGATGATTTTGGATAGCCTCCATGTGCCGTTCTGGGTGACAGCATCAATCATCATCGTGATGGTGCTGCTCTACACCTATGAGAGCGGCGTAAAAACCATTGTTTGGACCGATTTCTTGCAGACATCCTGCATGTTGCTTGGCTTGGTGTTGTGCGTTTGGGCACTTCTGAACAGGCTCCATCTCACGATCGGCGAGAGCTTGGTACAAATGGAATCGCGCGGGTTATCAACTATCTTCTCAACCGACGTGGATAGCAGCCGCTTTTGGCTCAAGCAACTATTGGCGGGCATGTTCATTGCAATTACGATGACAGGCATGGATCAAGAGATGATGCAAAAAAACATCTCGGTAAAGGCATTGTCTGATTCACAAAAAAATATCGTGTTGCTTGCACTGCTCATGTTGTGCGTTGTTTTTCTTTTTTTGTTTCTGGGTGGCTTGTTATATCTGTATGCGCCGACATTAGGCGTGGGCGCGACGGGCGATAAAATTTTCCCCGCCGTGGCGCTCGGGGCCGGGTTTGGCGCGATGTCGGCAACACTGCAATTGGTGTTTGTGATCGCGCTCATTTCGGCGCTGTTTCCCAGTGCTGATGGCGCGATGACGGCGCTGACATCGAGTTTATGCATCGATATCTTAGCGATGGAAAATCGCCATGATTGGTCGGGCGCCGATCGCAAACGTATTCGCCATCAAGTGCATCTCGGTGTTGCAGTTTTGTTTTTGCTGCTCATCATGGTCTTCAAATGGGCGAACAATCCAAGCATGATCGGGCTAATTTTAAAGTTGGCCGCGTTTACGTACGGCCCCTTGCTGGGCTTGTTTGCGTTTGGCATTCTCACGACGCGCCGGGTGCGTGATGCTGCCGTGCCGTTCATTGCGCTTGCCGCGCCCGTGATCTGCTTTTTAATTGATAGCAATCAGGCGATTCTGTTTGGGAGCTATCAAATTGGTTTAGAGTTGCTGATCGTGAACGGGCTCATTACATTTGCCGGGTTATGGATAATCAGTAAGCCAATCGAACAAACGCCACTCCCAGTGACGCAAAAAGCGACGCAAAAAGTGATGCACACAAAGAACGCATAGGAATAGACTCCGTGAATAGACTAGATGGCCATATATTGACCCCGCATGGATTTTTACGCGGCGTGTTGGAAATAACAGTGGACGGAAAGATCGCTTCCATCGCTGGCGAACCGGTTGACGCCGCGTCTGTCCGCGACGGCGCATTGCCGATTATCATGCCTGGTTTTATCGATTTACATGTGCATGGCGCCGGCGGGCGCGACATCATGGACGGTGGCGATGCGGCGTCTATTGTGACCGGTACTCATGCACAGCATGGCACGACATCACTATTGGCCACGACGATGACCGCACCAATGGCTGACTTGGAAGCGGCATTTGCGGGCTTAGCGCCGTTTTGCAAAGATCAGCCGCCAAAAAATGCGGCAAGGCTGTTGGGTGTGCACCTCGAAGGCCCCTACATCAACTCTGGCAAACTCGGTGCGCAGCCTGATTTTGCGCGGCCGGTGGCGGTTGATGAGCTAAAAAAGCTAAACGATATCGCGCCGATTCGCCTCATTACACTAGCGCCCGAAGTGCCGGGCAATATGGCAATGATTGAATCGCTTTGCGCCGCAGGCTATATCGTGCAAATTGGCCACACAGCGGGCAGCTACGAGGAAGGTGTTGAAGCGATGTCGCACGGGGCGGCGGGCTTTACACATTTGTTTAACGCCATGACAGGCTTACATCATCGCAAACCTGGCATGGTGGGTGCTGCACTTGCGCATGCCGAATTTGCCGAAATTATTCCTGATCTTTTACATGTGCATGAGGGGGCAATACATGTGGCGCTGCGCGCGATCCCCAAGCTATTTTGCGTCACGGATTCGACCTCAGCCACCGGTATGCCCGATGGCGAATATCGGTTGGGACGTAATACGGTGACCAAATGCATGGGTGGCGTCCGCTTGGCGGATGGCACCTTAGCGGGATCAACCTTGACGATGGATCAAGCGTTTCGCAATCTGGTCAACCATCTCGGGCTTGGCTTTATCGACGCGTCCCGCCGTGCTTCAACGAACGCCGCTGATTATTTGGGCTTGTCGGATCGCGGGCGTCTGGTCGTGGGGGCATGGGCAGATTGCGTTGTGCTGAATCGTGATTTGCAATTGGCGGACGTATGGGTTGAGGGTGCTTTGATTCAGTAGCGCGTTGGCGTAAAATGCTGGCCGTAAAAATACTGGCCGGAAAAATAATTGCCGTTAAAAAGTTACACCTAAAAAAGACAAGGAAATGACATTGAATACCCACATGTTAGCTGAGGCGCAACAATCGCCCGCTGTGATCGCCGAGCAACTAACACAGGATGTCGAAGCTTATGAACACTTCGGTGCATTACTCCGCTCGCAAATCGCGTCCGGTGCCGCCCAATCAATTTTAACGGTTGCGCGTGGCAGTTCGGATCACGCGGCGCATTTCATGGCGTATCTCATCATGGCGCGAATGGGGCGCTTGGTCACCTCGCTGCCGATGTCGCTGGTGACGTTATATCAGTCTAAAATTCAGTGCCAGGGCTTAGTATCGATGGCGTTTTCGCAATCCGGGCAAAGCCCCGATCTGATCGCGCCGATGCGCTATTTCACCGATGGCGGTGCAACCACCGCCGCGTTTGTGAACGACCCCTCGTCGCCCCTGGCACGATCCTCGCAATGGGTTTTCCCGCTACACGCGGGTGCCGAGAAAAGTGTTGCTGCAACCAAAAGTTTTATTGCACAGTTGGTAGCTGGTGCCCGCGTGGTGGCGGCTTGGCAAGATGATGCAACACTCAAACATGCCCTCAGCCAATTGCCCGGTGCCCTAACCCGTGCCAGTTTTGCTGATTGGTCAGTTGGTGTGGAGATGCTGAAAGATTGCGACCGTTTGTTTGTAATCGGTCGCGGCACGGGATTGGCCATTGCCATGGAAGCCGCACTAAAATTCAAAGAGACCTGTGCCATCCAAGCCGAGGCGTTTTCAGGCGCAGAGGTAAAGCACGGACCGATGGCGTTGATCGGCGCGGGTTATCCGCTGCTCATATTTGCACCCAGAGGACCCGCGCAGGCCGGGTTACTGGCATTGGCCTCTGAGATGCGAAGTCGCGGCGCTAAAGTGCTCTTGGCGGCTCCGGCAGGCACGGCTGAGGCTAACTTACCCCTTGTCGAAACGGCCTCGGTTGATCTGGATCCAATCGCAGCGATTCAAAGTTTTTATCCGATGGTCGAGGCCCTGTCACGTGCGCGCGGATTTGATCCGGACCGGCCGCAGCATTTGTCGAAAGTGACAAAGACGAATTAGATTTGCTTTCGCTGCATTGGTTTAGTGCCGTCCAAGCTGGCTCGGGCTATTGCATGCATGGTAATGATCTTGACGGGCTGTTCGGTGATCATAGCAGCGGTGGGCGCGATGCCGTATGAAGGGCACGAGTAGAGCGCAATTTCTAGTGCGTTAATCGGATAATCGGCGCAGCGCGTCATTTTCCAAAACCAATTATTGTAAACCGCGCAACGTGAACGTAGGTTGTGGTCAAACTCCAGATACACGCAACTTTTGTTGATGCAACAATTGCCGCAATGCGTGCATTCGCCGACAACTTTTTCAGCTGTTGCAGATTTGTAGCGCGAGAGTTTTAGCTGCATGCGGCGCGCAACTACATCGGCTTTAAGCATTTGTTGCGTCATGCGTGCGGTGCGGCGAATGGTATCGGTGTAATGGCGCAAATACCGTCGACCGCGTAAGGGTCCCGCCAGCAGCGCGATGCCAACGGGCGAGAGCGGCAACGTGATGATTAAAAACGCAATGCAGAAAGCTTGGGTGGCTTGCGAAATGAGGGTGGCGAACATGGGTTTATCTTTTCGGTTGTCATTTTGCTTCAAGATAGCGCGTCAAGAAGGTACTTCAAGCGCAAATGCAGAGAACTTAGTGCATCGTTTAAGTTGCGAAAAATTCAGCTTATGACAATCATGTTTCCGCTGTAAGACAGTCTGCTTTTTGACTGCTTCAGGCCGTAAAATAGCGCCAGTTTTTAGCGCATTTTGCTACGACAGCTTCTTCGCCAATACCTCATCGACCCGATTTTTATCCATATCAACAACTTCAAACCGCCAGCCCGCACAGTCAAACGCATCGGTTTTACGCGGGATCCGCCCCATTTGGAACAACATAAATCCGCCAACCGTATGAAAGTTACCGGGCTCATCATCGGGCAACACAGGAATCGCCAGCTTTTCTTTTAGCTCATCAATCGGCAATAAACCATCAATCAGCCACGAGCCATCTTCACGCTGCACTACGAGCGCATTCGCGTCTGTGAGTAGCACATTGCCAATCACGGTCGATATTAAATCAGATATCGTTACCAGGCCTTCAGTCGCACCAAATTCATTCACCACTAGCGCCGCATGGCCACCGTTCATCTTGAAAAATTCCATCAAGCCGGTTAGTGAAATCACGCTTGGCACGTAATGCAATGGCGCCGGCTTGATTGATCTTAAATCGAGCGCGCTGCCGGCCAACAACCGGCCCAATAGTTCCCGGCTCTCAACAAAACCAACCGGGTTGTTCAATCCATCGTTGCATAGTAAAAAGCGCGAAACATAGTTGTCTTTGAGGACCTTGATGTTGTCCGTATCCGGCCAGGCAAGGTCTAAGCAAACAATCGATGCGGTAGGCGTCATGATCGCACCAACACGGCGGTTATCAAGGCGGAAAACATTGCCCAGCATTTCGCTTTCGGTGCGATTGAGGTTGCCTTCGCGCCGTCCCATTTCAATGAGAATTAAAATTTCATCAGCCGCAGAGCTTTTTTCACGTTCGTTAAGCGGGGTGAATTTGAGTAAAAAGTCCGAGCAGAGCGATACCAACCAAACCAGCGGATAAGTCAGCTTCAACAAGCCTGTGACAATACCCGCCGTCCCAATCGCTACATCTTCCGGGCGGGCAATCGCGATTCGCTTCGGAACCACTTCACCCAAGACCAAGCTCACGAAGGTGATCAACATCACCACAATGCCGAGTGACACTGCGTATTTTAACGGCGCCAACCAAATCAAATTGGTATCGATAAATAGTTCCATCCGCGGCACCCAAATGGATTCGCCCACCACCCCCGATACCATCGCAATCGCGGTTAAACCAAGCTGAGTGCCGGCCAACAATCGGCTTGGTTTCTCACGCAATCGCAACACTGCCTTAGCGCCCGCTGAGCCCTCAGCGGCGAGCATTTCCAGTTTGGCGGGCCGGCTGACACCGATGGCCATTTCGGCCATGGCAAGCACACCCGAAAATAATACGAGGCATAAGAGAAATAGCATTTCCATACATCACACTGCACTAGATACGTCGCGCCAGAAAAAAGCGAACCCTAATGTGGCGAGCGACGGGTACTAAAGTGCAGGTCCTTTTCGTTTTATGAGGCAAGCGCCACATTGTTCATGGTTGGTTTGGCCGAACCATTGCACACATTGATGTGTCCAAAGCTCAATCTACAGTATTTTTGCAATGTTTGTGGGATGAAGGTGAACCGCTAAAACAATAGAAATTTGCATAACAAACTATTGATATTAAACAATTTTAACAACAGCCGGTGCGAGTCCCCCATCAGATACAAATTTTTACGACACCGTTGTGTTGCCAACCCGTCGATAAATTTATATTGGTGTAAGCTATGAGCAACTCGTATGACTAATTTTATATGAATCGATCGTTCCGCAGAATCACCAGTCTCTTTGCCGTTCTCGCCGTGCTGTTCACCCAGCTTGCGGTCTCGGCGTACGCTTGCCCAATGTTGTTGGAAACATCTTCGATGCAAGCGTCGATGGCAATTAATCAGGATCAAGAATGCCATGACCTAGAGATGGGACAACAGGGCCTCTGTCAGCATCATTGCCAAGAGGGGCAGCAAATTTGTAACGATTCGCCACTGGACCACTCGTGTATTTCGTTTGTAGCAACGTTTATTGTCAGCGCAATCACGCATGACGCCTCATTCGAATCTTTCGTATTTGTAACGCCATCCCTGCATCACGCGACGTCTCCGCCATTGTCCGTTCGCAACTGCTGTTTCCGCATTTAAACCCCAGCCATAACGCACTGCCCGATTTCGCGTGAAGTCGGGCTTCGATTGTCTGCGCTTGGAGGTTTTATGCGTGTTTTCTATTTTCCTGTTTGTCATGCTGCGCCGAGGTCACTCGGGCGGGTGCGGTATTCGCTAGTACTACTGCCGTTCTTTATTGCGATAACGATTTTCACAAACGCTTTTTCTGCCCCGCTCTCGTTAGCGGATGCGCAGCGGCTTGCGGCCAAAGACGCGCCGCAAATTGAGGCGCAAGCCGCCGTTTTGCAAGCGGCGCAGCAAACTAAGTTAGGTGCGGGTGAGTTATCCGACCCTAAACTTATTATTGGCATTGATAATTTGCCAGTTGATTCCGCTGACCGATTCAGCCTCACGCGCGACTTCATGACGATGCGCAAAATCGGCTTCATGCAGGAATTCACCCGCTCGGAAAAGCTAAAGCTCCGTGGCGACCGTGCCGATGCCGAGGTGCGCAAAGAAGCTGCCGTACTCGCGCTCGCCGAGGTCAACCTGCAGCGCGATGTTGCCTTGGCTTGGATTGATCGCTACTTCGCCGAGCGCCAGCTCGATCTGCTCAAAGAGCTTGTCCGTGAAAGTGAGCTGCAAATCACCGCTGCGCAGGCAGCGCTCGCGGGTGGCAAGGGACAGGCCGCTGACCCATTTGCAGCCCGTCTGGCTACCGCCCAGCTTGCTGATAGGGTCATCGATAGTGAGCGGCTGGTGGCGCGCGCCAACATAAATTTATCGCGTTGGATTGGCGCCGCTGCGAAGCAGCCGCTGGACAATGCACCGGCGTTTGATCAGCTTGCCCATCGCCATGCCGATTTAATCGCGCGCCTGGAAAGCCATCCGCATCTCGCCATGTATGCGCCAATGCAGTCAATGGCTGACAGCGAGATGCGCCTGGCCGAAGCAGCCAAACATCCCGACTGGAGCCTTGAAGTCGCCTATGCGCAGCGCGGCCCGGCATTCTCCAACATGCTGTCGGTTGGCGTCCGGATTGACTTACCAATTTTCCAAAGCCGCCGACAGGATCCGGCCATTGCGTCCAAAGCCGCATTGGTTGAACAGGTGCGAGCGCAAGCAGAAGACGCCAAGCGTATCCACACTGCCGAAATCGAGGCCATGCTGGCTGACTGGGAGGCCGCTGCCAATCGTGTGCAACGTTATCGCACCGAGCTGCTGCCGCTGGCGCACGAACGCACCGAAGTCGCTCTCGCCAGCTATCGCGGCGGCAGGATTGACCTTGCGCCGGTACTTGATGCGCGCAAAGGCGAGATCGAAACACGCATGAATTACCTGAGTGCGCAAAGCGAACTGGCACGCGCTTGGGCCAACCTCAACTTTCTGATCCCCGAGAAAAACATCGGCGGCCAGAACGCAAAAGAAAACGAAAACAAATGGAAATCAAATGAAAAATAAACTCATCTTGATACCGGGCATCGCCATCGTTCTGGGTGCGGGCATGGGCGGTGGTTACTGGTTTGCCATGCATCGCATGATGGCTGACACGAGTATGCAAGCCGATACCGGTGCGGGTGCCGCCAATGTGGCTAATGCAGCCGACGCAGCTAACGCAGGCAACAAAACGCCCTTGTACTACTACGACCCGATGTACCCACAACAAAAATTCGACAAGCCCGGCAAGTCGCCCTTCATGGATATGATGCTGGTACCCGTTTATGGTGACGACGGGGCTGATACGGGTTCGGTCAAAATCAGCTCGCGCATTGTACAAAATTTGGGGATCCGGACCGCCGAAGTCACCAAAGGCTCAATCGATAAAAAAGTGCAGGCCGTCGGTGCCGTGGCATTTGATGAGCGCGCCGTTGCGGTGGTGCAGGCACGCGTCAATGGTTTTATCGAAAAACTTTTTGTGCGAGCGCCGCTTGATCCTGTCCGGGCAGGGCAGCCATTGGCTGAAATCCTGGCGCCTGAGTGGGTCGCTGCGCAGGAAGAATATCTGGCGCTGCGAAAAAGCCCGCAGGCCAACAATGATTTACGGCAAGCGGCACGCCAGCGCCTTATTTTGCTGGGCATGGCTGCATCAACCGTTGCCGCGATAGAAGCAGACGGCAAAACACGACCACGCATCACGCTGCTGGCGCCGGTCAGCGGTGTGGTCAGCGAACTGGGCGCGCGCGAAGGCATGACCGTGATGGCGGGCACAATGCTGTTCCGTATCAACGGGCTGTCAACCGTATGGGTGAATGCTGATGTGCCTGAAACACAGGTGGCGTGGCTGAAACCGGGCAGCAATATTGAGGCGACCGTACCCGCCTATCCCGGCGAAATATTCAAGGGCCGCATCACCGCGCTGCTGCCAGATATCAACGCCAGTACTCGCACGCTCAAGGCCCGCATCGAGGTCGCCAATCGCAATAACCGCCTGGTGCCGGGAATGTATGCCACAGTCACCGTGACCGGTGCAGCCGCGCGCGAAGTGCTGCTGGTGCCCTCTGAGGCTGTGATCCAGACCGGCAAGCGTGCCGTGGTTATCGTTGCGGATAGTGCGCAGGATGGCAAACAACAATTCGCGCCAATCGATGTGGATATCGGTGCCGAGTCGAACGGCATGACGGAAATCCGCAGCGGACTTTCTGCCGGTATGAAAGTCGTACTGTCAGGCCAATTTCTGATCGATTCCGAAGCGAGCCTCAAATCTACTACCACGCGCATGAGTGATGCGCCTGGCACATCGCCCGAGCTGCATAAGGGCGAAGGCAAGGTAGAGAAAATCGGCAAAGACAGCGTGACCATTTCCCACGGGCCGATACCGACAATGCAAATGGGTGCCATGACGATGGAATTCAAAGCGCCTAAATCGGGTGTCCCAACGAGCATCAAAGAAGGCGGCATGGTTTCGTTTGAATTGATGATGACGCCGAAGGGCGAGATGGCGCTTGGCAGTATTCAACCATTAACTGCCTCGAATCCCACCCCAAGTGCCGCAGCCAAGGTCGTTGCCCCTGACCCGATGAAATCCGAAGGGATGAAAAAATGATTGCTGGACTCATTCGCGCCTCGATCATCAACCGCTTTCTGGTATTGCTGGTCACGCTGATTGTCACGGCCTGGGGCATCTGGTCGGTCAGCAAAACGCCGCTCGATGCCATTCCCGATCTCTCGGATGTGCAGGTCATTATTCGCACCAGCTACCCCGGACAAGCACCGCAGATTGTTGAAAACCAGATCACCTATCCGCTTACCACCACCATGTTGTCGGTGCCGGGGGTGAAGACGGTACGCGGCTATTCATTCTTCGGTGATTCATTTGTTTACATTATTTTTGAAGATGGTACTGATCTTTACTGGGCACGTTCGCGTGTGCTGGAATATTTGAATCAAGTGCAATCGCGTCTGCCGCAAAACGCCAAGGCTTCATTGGGGCCGGATGCCACCGGGGTGGGCTGGATTTACGAATATGCACTGGTAGACCGCACCGGCAAGCATGATCTGGCCGAGTTGCGCGCGCTGCAAGACTGGTTCCTGAAATACGAATTGAAGACACTGCCTAATGTAGCCGAGGTCGCCACTATCGGCGGCATGGTCAAGCAATATCAAGTGGTGCTTGATCCAGATCGCATGCGCGCTTACAACATCCCGCATAGCAAAATCATCGCGGCCATTCGGAATGCCAATCAGGAGACCGGCGGCTCGGTGCTGGAGCTGGGCGAAGCAGAATACATGGTGCGCTCGGGCGGGTATCTGAAAACGCTGGCCGACTTCCAATCGATCCCCATCATGACCGCCGATACGGGTGTAGCAGTATTGCTAAAAGACGTAGCCCATATTCAGACCGGCCCTGAAATGCGGCGCGGCATAGCCGAATTAAACGGCGAAGGCGAAGTAGCGGGTGGTGTGATTATCATGCGCTCGGGCAAGAATGCGCTCGAGACTATTGAAGCCGTTAAAGCCAAACTGGCAACGCTAAAACCGGGCTTGCCAGCTGGTGTGGAAATCATCACTACTTATGACCGCTCTGATTTGATCAATCGCGCTGTTGAAAATCTGCGCGGCAAATTGATCGAGGAGTTCATCGTGGTCGCGCTGGTGTGCTTCGCATTTTTATTTCATCTGCGCTCGGCGTTGGTGGCCATTATTTCATTGCCCATCGGCATCCTGATGGCGTTTATCGTCATGCATTCTCAAGGCGTGAATGCCAACATCATGTCGCTCGGCGGGATTGCGATTGCAATCGGCGCCATGGTCGATGCGGCCGTGGTGATGATCGAGAACGCGCATAAGCATATCGAGGCGTGGCATCACCAGCATCCCGACCAAAAGCTGGAAGGCGATGATCAATGGAGGGTTATCGCTGATGCAGCAGCAGAAGTCGGACCGGCGCTGTTTTTCAGCTTGCTCATCATCACGCTCTCGTTCATTCCCGTGTTCACACTTGAAGCGCAGGAAGGCCGGCTATTTGCGCCGCTGGCGTTCACCAAAAGTTATGCGATGGCCGCTGCGGCTGGCCTGTCAGTGACGCTGATTCCGGTGCTGATGGGTTATCTGATTCGCGGCAAAATTCCGGATGAGCAAAAAAATCCACTGAACCGTTTTCTGATTGCGCTGTATCGCCCGCTGCTTGACAAGGTGCTGGCGTTTCCAAAGGTGACACTTGCCGTGGCTTTGGTCATTCTGGTGGCAACCATTTTTCCCGCGTCACAAATTGGCGGTGAATTCATGCCGCCGCTCGACGAGGGCGATTTGCTTTACATGCCTTCGGCGCTACCGGGTTTATCAAGCGGCAAGGCGGCAGAAATTCTTCAGCAAACCGATAAACTGATCATGACTGTGCCGGAGGTGGCGCGCGTATTTGGCAAGATTGGCCGCGCCGAAACCGCCACCGATCCTGCACCGTTGGAAATGGTCGAAACCACCATCCAGTTCAAGCCGCAGGCGCAATGGCGCGCGGGCATGACGCCGGAAAAATTAATCGAGGAGCTGGATCGCACTGTGAAATTACCGGGCCTCGCTAACCTGTGGATTCCACCCATTCGCAATCGCATCGATATGCTCGCCACCGGCATCAAGAGCCCGGTGGGCGTCAAAGTGGCCGGTACTGATCTTGCCGAAATCGACCGCATTGCCAGCGAGGTTGAACGCGTCGTCAAAAATGTGCCCGGCGTCACATCGGCATTGGCGGAGCGGCTGACCGGCGGGCGTTATATCGATATCAACATCAATCGTCTTGTTGCTGCCCGTTATGGCATGAACGTGTCAGATGTGCAGAGTGTGGTCTCGGCTGCTATCGGTGGCGACAACATTGGTGAGACGGTGGAAGGCTTGCAGCGTTTCCCGATCAACGTGCGTTACCCGCGCGAGATTCGTGATTCAGTTGAGAATATTCGCAACCTGCCAATTGTCACCGAGCGTGGTGCTCAAATAACGCTGGGCACCGTTGCTGATATCAAAATTGCCGACGGCCCGCCGATGCTCAAAAGTGAGAATGCGCGGCTCTCGGGCTGGGTGTACATCGATATTCGTGGCCGTGATTTGCAATCGGTGGTGAAGGACATGCAGCAGGCGGTAGCGAAAGAAATCAAGCTCACCCCTGGTTATTCAATTGCATGGTCGGGGCAGTTCGAATATCTCGAGCGGGCCAACGCGAAATTAAAAATTGTTGTGCCCTTCACCTTGCTGATCATCTTCGTCTTGCTCTACCTGACGTTCAAGCGTTTCGATGAAGCCGTTCTTATCATGGCGACCCTACCGTTCGCACTCGTTGGCGGTTTGTGGCTGATGTATGTGCTGGGCTATGCGATGTCAGTGGCGAGTGCGGTTGGCTTCATCGCGTTGTCTGGTGTGGCGGCTGAATTTGGCGTCATTATGCTGCTGTACTTGAAACAGGCTTGGGATAAGCAGGTAGCACTCGGTCGCAGCGACTTTCCAGCATTGCTGGACGCGATTCGCGAGGGGGCAGTGCTTCGTGTGCGCCCAAAAGCGATGACCGTTGCGGTTATTCTCGCGGGCCTGTTCCCCATCATGTGGAGCGGCGGTACCGGTTCGGAAGTCATGCAGCGCATTGCTGCACCGATGATCGGCGGCATGATTACCGCGCCGCTGTTATCGATGTTTGTTGTGCCTGTCGTCTACCTGCTGTTGCGCCGAAGGCAGGTTCAAAAAATGGCAAAGAACGCGATTCCCACCGGCGCTAAAAATTCTACATTTACCGTTTGAACCGCGAACGAAATTCATCTCGCATCCGCGGTGGGTATTAACCCGCCGGGGATGCGTTTTAATTTGAGTCTCGCCCAGCAAATCCAGCGGTTCGATGTGAGCAGAACCGCTTAATGGCCATGCGTTATTCTGAGATGTGGCGGGCTATGATGAATGCAAATTGCAGGCGTTAATACATTTGGCGGGATCGACGCACGGCATTTTGTCACGCTCCAAATATTGCGCGTGGTGAAACCGATTCGCGCGCGTGTTTCACAGTGTTGGTGGTGGCTGCTGGATTGGCGATTACGTCGTTGGACGCGATTATTAGCTGTGTCTGGGTACCGTTGCCGGCTTGATAGACGGAATGACCGGCGAGCAGGCTGCGAATTTCGCTCGTATTGCGGTTGTGAAATTGCTACAGCTGTTACGATCGTGATCGCCCCATCTGCGACCCGACCAATGCGAAATAATTGCTTAATTGCTTAATACCGAGCGTTGAGTGTCTCCTAGCCACATCATTTTCGCCGCAAAAGCCATTGCATTTTTATGGATCGGGTTGCAGAGTGGGAAAATTGGTACTTTATTGGTATTATTGCAACTGTGGCCGCGAGACAGAAGTGGCCTGTAAACAATACTGTCGACTTGTTCAGTATCACTATTTCGCAAACACCTTTTGCTGTCGGAACCTTCGATATCTCACTGTTTCTAAGCGCTCTCGATCAGCATTTTTAACTCGTATTTCTTGATTTAATCGATCCATGACTGCTCACTCTAATACGTCACACTTGGCGGCAGCCGCCCTTAAAACGGAAGCGCCTAGCCAGCACCACCTCAAGTTGGATGAGTATGCGGTTGACGATCTGGTCAACGCGTTTGTCGACGACCAACTTAACGCCGTTCAAGCCGTTCGTGCGGCCAGCGGTCAAATCGCGGCGGCGGTTACGGCTGCGGTCCCGCGTCTTGAGGCCGGTGGTCGGCTGGTTTATGTGGGTGCGGGCACCTCGGGGCGCTTGGGGTTGCTCGATAGCGTCGAGCTCTATCCGACGTTTTCATGGCCGCAAGATCGCGCAATCGCCTTGCTAGCGGGGGGGCGGGAGGCGATTTACCGCGCCGTCGAGGGCGCTGAGGACAACTTCGAGCAAGGCGCTGCTGACATCGCTGGTGCTCAAGTTTCTCGCCTTGATGTGGTGTTGTTACTCGCCGCCTCGGGCAGCACGCCCTATGTACGCGGCGCGATTGGCGAGGCCAAACGGCGCGGCGCACTCACGATCGGCATCGCGAACAATCCTCACGCACCCGTGACCACCGAGGCTGAAATCGGCATCACCCTCGACACCGGCTCAGAAGTCATTTCCGGCAGCACGCGCCTAAAAGCCGGCACAGCACAAAAAATCGTGTTGAACACATTCTCAAGCTCGCTCATGGTGCGGTTGAACAAGGTCTACGGCAATTTGATGGTAGACGTAAAACCGACCAACGCCAAACTCATCAAACGCACGATCAACCTCACCATTCTGGCAACCGGCGCGGATGAGATCACGGCGCGAACCACATTAGAGTCGTGCCAATATCGCGTTAAGGTTGCCATTGTGGCGATCAAAACAAAATGTAGTGTTGCCGATTCGGAAATGCGCCTGCAAGTTACTAAGGGCAGCGTTAGATTGGCGTTAGCCGATTTGGCCCAGCATCGATAACGGATTGCAGAATAGAGCGCAATGGAACCGATTCAACATAAAGCCGCACGGTCCGCGCCAGTGAGTGCGCAAGTCAAAAGCCCATGGCGCTGGATTCCCACGCTTTATTTTGGCCAGGGCGTTCCGTATGTGGTGGTGATGACGCTCTCGGTCATTATGTATAAAAATCTGGGCATCTCCAACGCGGACATGGCGCTCTATACCAGTTGGCTTTATTTGCCGTGGGTGATTAAGCCGCTGTGGTCGCCGTTTGTTGATATGTTCCGCACCAAACGTTTTTGGATCGTGGCCTTGCAGTTGGTGATTGGCGCATCGTTGGCACTCGTCGCGTTCACCTTGCCGATGCCACATTTTTTTCAGATTTCACTCGCCGTATTTTGGTTAATGGCGTTTAGCTCAGCCACGCACGATATCGCGGCGGATGGTTTTTATATGCTCGCTTTAAAGCAGCATGAGCAGGCCGCGTTTGTCGGTGTGCGCAGCACTTTCTATCGCGTTGCCACGTTGGCGGGGCAGGGCGGGCTGGTGTGGCTCGCGGGCTCACTCACCGAGACCACTGGCAACACGGTGCTGGCATGGCAGATTGTAATGTTCGTGGTGGCGGCGATTTTTTTCATGCTGTTTGTCTATCACCGTTTTATGTTGCCAGTGCCCGCCCTTGATTCGGCGACGGCAAAAAACGCCGATGTAATGCAGGATTTCTTCGGAACATTTGCGCTGTTTTTTAAACGAAAAGATATTTTTTTAGTGCTCACTTTTCTACTCACGTTTCGGCTGGGCGAAGCGCAGGCACTCAAGCTGGCGACGCCTTTTATGCTGGATGCAGCAGCACAGGGCGGGTTAGGGCTGACCGTAAAGCAGGTCGGCTTTGCATATGGAACCATCGGTATTTTATGCCTCACCATTGGCGGCCTGATTGGCGGCTATGTGATCTCGCAAGGCGGGTTAAAAAAATGGCTTTGGCCGATGATCATGGCGGTGCATATTCCGAATTTGGCATTCGTGTTTTTGGCCTTCACCCTGCCCGATAGCGTGGCAACGATTGCGGCCGCGATTGCGATTGAGCAATTCGGTTATGGTTTCGGTTTTGCGGCGTATTTATTGTTCATGATTATGGTCGCCGGTGGCCCGGACGATAACAATCCAAACAAGACCGCGCACTACGCAATTTGTACCGGCTTCATGGCGTTGGGCATGATGTTACCGGGCATGGTGAGCGGCAAAATCCAAGAGCTATTGGGCTATCCGCATTTTTTTATTTGGGTCTGCGTTTGCACGATTCCGTCGATCATCACCGCGCTATTTTTGAAAATTGATCCGGCGTTCGGGAAGAAGGTTGAAAATGCAAAACTCTAGTGTCGGCGAGCATTGCAGGGCAAAAGTGCTTCAAGATTGCCGCCAGTACTGGCGCTTGTTAAAGTGCTGTGGCTAAATGAATTCCTCCCGACTCATTTCTCTCGACACCTTTCGCGGCTTCACCATCGCCAGCATGGTGCTCGTCAACAACCCTGGCGATTGGGGCAATATTTATCCGCAGCTTGGTCATGCCGAATGGAACGGCTGGACGTTCACCGATTGGATTTTCCCGTTTTTTTTATTTATCGGCGGCGTCTCGATGACTTTCTCGCTTGGCCGTCGTGCGTCAGCAGGAGACGATAAAACGCAATTGCTGATCCAGCTATTTAAGCGTGCTGCGATTATTTTTTTGATTGGCTTAACGCTCAATTTTATTCCCTATTTCAATCCCGAAACGCTGCGCATTCCCGGCGTGCTGCAACGCATTGCCGTCTGCACCATGCTCGCCGCACCGATTGTGATTTATTTCGATTGGCGGCAACAATGTTTGTGGATTTTGGGTTTGCTGACGTTTTATGCGGTGCTAATGTTGGCTGTTCCGGTGCCCGATGTGAATGGCGTGGTAGCGGCGGGGGCGCTCGAGCCGGGCCGTGATTTTGGTGCTTATGTGGATCGGACGCTGTTGAGCGGACATCTATGGGTGAAATCCAAGACCTGGGACCCGGAAGGCTTGGTGTCCACGATTCCGGCGCTGTGCAGCCAGCTCTTTGGTGTGTTGTTGGGACATTGGTTGGCGGCGAAGCGTGGTCCAGCTGACGGTTTAGCTAGCCAGCCGGCTGACAATCTAGCCTACAAGACGGTGTGGATGCTGCTCGCGGGGTTAACGTGTCTGCTGCTCGGGGTCATTCTCGGCAGCGTTCTGATGCCAATTAATAAAAGCTTGTGGAGCGTTTCGTACTGCGTGTTCATGACCGGCTGGGCACTGATCGTGTTCGCAGTTTTTTATTGGCTCATGGATGCATGCGATTCCGAAGCAATACGCATGAAATGCCGCAAATTATTTTTGCCGTTTTCCGTTTATGGCATGAATGCATTGTTTATTTTTGCGCTGTCAGGGTTGATTGCGAAAATGCTTGGTTTTATCAAGTTGACGCAAGACGACGGCAAGGCCATTTCTTTAAAGTCTAGTATCTACGGGGTATTCAAGGCATTGCCGGTCGAATCCGTTAATGCATCGCTGCTGTTTGCGATCGCGTTTAACCTGATGATGTTTGCCGTTGCTTGCTTCATGTGGAAAAAGAAATGGTTTGTGAAAGTATGAAGCTTGCCTCATTCATACCATTACAATCTGCGGCAGTGGCATCTGTTGTTGTGATGTTGTTGACGGGTTGCGCCAATGTTGACAGTGGTAATGCTGCGAACATTGCTGGGGACAAGGCCATGAACTGGCAGCAACCGCTCATTGCCGCGAGGCAGCCGACCAACAATCGCACGCTGCCGCCACCATCACCGCGAGAATTCCGTGCCGCATGGGTGGCCAGCGTTGCCAATATCGATTGGCCGAGCAAGCCGACCTTAACGGTGGCGCAACAGCAAGCCGAGATCATCAAGATCGTGGATCGCGCCAAAGAATTAAATTTGAATGCGCTCGTGTTGCAAGTTCGCACCAGCGCCGATGCGCTCTATCCATCGGACATTGAGCCATGGTCCGAATATTTAACCGGCGAGCAAGGTCGCGCACCGGCGCCGTTTTACGATCCGCTGAAGCTGTGGATTGACGAATCGCATAAACGCGGCATTGAATTGCATGCGTGGTTCAACCCCTATCGCGCCCGCCACACGCAAGCCAAATCGCCTTTGGCTGCCACCCATATTGCCAACAGGATTCCGTCTGCGGTGAAATCGTATGGTGGTTTTTTGTGGATGGATCCGGGTGAAGCGGCGGCGTCGAATCAAACCCTTAGTGTGATCCTTGATGTGGTGAGCCGCTACGATGTCGATGGTGTGCATATCGATGATTATTTTTATCCCTATCCCGTGCCGGTTCCTGGGACCGTGGTCCCTGCAACGTCACCCGACGATACGCCCGCACCTGTGGTCGAGTTGCCGTTCCCAGACGATCCATCCTGGCAGTCTTATGTGGCCAAAGGTGGCAAATTGGCGCGGGATGATTGGCGGCGGCAAAACGTGAACACGCTGATTGAAAAAATTTATCAAGGCATTCACCGTGAGAAAAATTGGGTGAAGTTTGGCATCAGCCCGTTTGGCTTGCCCAAGCCTAATCTGCGTCCACAGGGGATTTCTGGTTTTAGCCAATACGACAAACTTTTCGCCGACGCCGAGCTGTGGCTGCAAAACGGCTGGCTTGATTACTTCACGCCACAACTCTATTGGCCGATCAACCAGACCGCGCAAGCCTTTGGGACCTTGCTCGATTATTGGGCGAATCAAAATAAAGCCAATCGCCATATTTGGCCCGGGCTCTACACCAGCCGCATCAATGCCACCGACAAATCATGGCAACCCGAGGAAATTTTGAACCAAATTGCGCTCACCCGCGCGCGCGGGGCGGCGAATGAACTGGTTCGCGGGCAAGTGCATTTCAGCATGGCGGCGCTGACCGAGAACCGGAGGAATATCAGCGAGCAATTAAAAGTCCGCGCGTATAGCGTCGCAGCACTCGTGCCTCGCTCGCCTTGGCTTGAGCAGACGTTGCCTGCCTTGCCGCAAGTAACCGCAGAGCTCATCAAAAGCACGCGGGCGAATATCAAATTAAAATTGCTGCCAAACGCGCCTTCAGCATTGGCTAACCCTGTGCGCTATGGGATTTGGCAACGTTACGGTAACGATTGGCGATTTTTGGTTCTGCCAGCGGCGACGCAAAACGGTGCAGCAGAAATGGATTTTTATATTGATTCAACGGCAGGTAGTCTGAATATGTTGGTGGTCACATCAGTGGATCGCTTCGGCAACGAAAGCGCGCCTACGTTCGTGGCGCCCGCGAACTGACAGAAAACGCGAACATGAACTTAACCTCTTCAACATTAATCGGCTTGGGCATTGACGCGGGCGGCACCGCAACCCGTTGGGCGGTGGCAACCGCAACGGGCGAAGTGCTTGCCGAGGGCCAAGTCGCCGGGCTTACCGGTTTGATGATGAAGGACGACGCGGGACGTGAAACGCTTCGCACAACATTTGCAACGCTAGCGCAAGACGCGCGCGCTGCGATAAACCGGCCGTCTGTTGACCACGTCTGCGCCGGCATGACTGGCTATGATGCGGGCAGTCAAACTCGCAGTGCGGCAGGTGATGCCCTGATTGATTTGCTGGCGGACGCACTTGCTGTCAATGCTAGCGAGATCATGCTGGGCAATGATGTTGAAATCGCCTACCACGATATTTTTGCGCCGGGTGAAGGCTACGTCGTCTACGCGGGCACAGGCTCGATTGCAGCGTTTATTGATGCCGATAATGTTATGCATCGCGCTGGTGGACGTGGTGGGCTATTGGATGACGGCGGCAGCGGATACTGGATTGCCCGCGAAGCATTGCGCCATATCTGGCGCAATGAGGATGAAGCGCCCGATTGCTGGCGTGATTCACCAATGGCAAATGAGATGTTCGCGCTGATCGGCGGTAGCGATTGGGTTGATTCACGCGATTTTATGTATGGCAACAAAAGTCGCGGCGATATTGGCAAGTTGGCACTGGCAGTTGCAAAATCGGCAGATCGCGATCCGGCGGCGTTGGCGATTTTGCAGGCGGCGGGTGGGGAGCTGGCGCGATTAGGAAATGCAATGACTAAGCGTTACGGTGTTCGCCCGATTGCATTAGTAGGCGGCGCCGCGACCTTGCACCCGGCGATTGCGAGCGCGTGCCGAGCGCACCTGCCTGCCGGAACAACACTGACCATTGCTGTCAGTAAGTCGCATATTGCGGCGGCACGGATTGCCGCAAAAATGGCCACGTGATGCAAGATACAAAACCTGTAACAAAAGCTCGAAAATCTCCGAAAGATTGAAAATGAAAAAGCTATTTCTGATCTTGACCGTCTTAGCCATGGCCGGTTGCGCCACGCCACGCATCGATCGTACCTACACCGCGGTTAGTCAAGACAGCCGCGCACAATACCTTATCCTCCACTACACGGCGGGGGATTTTAATGGCTCGTTAAAAACGCTCACACAAGGCCCCGTCAGCAGCCATTATCTGGTCGATCAAGATCCGCCAACGATTTACCAGCTCGTTGATGAAACCCGCCGTGCGTATCATGCGGGCGCGAGTTATTGGAAAGGCGCGACGCAGCTTAATGCCAGCTCGATTGGGATCGAGATCGTGAACCTAGGTTATCGCGATGGCTTCAATGGCGTAGAAGGGCGCACCTATTTCGATTTTCCTCAACCGCAGATTGACGCGGTCATTGCGTTGGTAAAAAAAATCGTGGCCGAACATCTCATCACGCCAGATCGAATCCTGGCGCATAGCGATATTGCGCCTGGCCGCAAGCCCGATCCGGGGCCGCGTTTCCCGTGGAAGCAATTGGCCGATGCGGGATTGATTCCGTGGCCGGATGCAGCGGCGGTTGCAGAGCGAAAGGCCACATTTGAGCTGATACCGCCCGATACTATTTGGTGGCAAACAAAGCTTTCGCAGCACGGCTATTTTGTGCCGGCGACGGGTGAAGTCAATCAAGCGATGACCGACGTGATCGGCGCATTTCAAATGCGGTTTCGTCCGGCAAAGTTTGATGGGTTACCCGATGCGGAAACGGCAGCGATATTGGATGTTCTGACATCAGCCGCAAAGTCGCGTTCGACCGCGATTCTGCCACCCATACCGCCAACTACGCCGCAAACTACAACGTCGACCACATCGCCAACCTCAACAACAATCCCCCCTAAGCCATAGTTGTTTGCGAAGTTAAAAATAATAAAGAATCAGAAAAAACAAATGAAAGAGGATCAAGATGAAGATAAAATTTGCCGCGTTAATGACGCTGCACGCTGCGGCCGTGTGGAGCGTTTTGATAGGCGCAGCGCTAGCAACCGAGCCTGCCAGGGTCAATGAGAAAGCCGCCATGACTAGCGCCACACCTGCTCTCGACGAAGAACTGAGAGCCGTCGTTAACGACGCTACCTATCCGCTGGCAAGCCTGTCGGCGCTCGCGGTGCGTGATGGCAAAGTTGTGTATCAACAACAATTCGGCAATCGTTTTATTGACGTCGCGAATGCGGCAAATAACAAGCCCGCGAACGCCGAAACGATGTACCGCATTGCCTCGATTTCAAAGCTTGTCACATCGCTTGGCGTGATGAAAATGGTCGAGGCCGGCAAACTCAAACTCGATGCAGATGTGGGTGATTATTTAGGGTATAAGTTCCGCAACCCGCACTTCCCGAACGATAAAATTACACTACGCATGTTGATGTCGCACACCTCTAGTCTGCGTGACGATGCCGGCTATAACTTTGGCGAAAAAATCCGTTTGAAAGACATACTCGTGCCTGGTGGCAAGCTCGTTGAAAATCGCGGAGGCAGTCAACCGAACGGCGCAGGGAGTGGCCCAACGAATGGCTCGTCGAACGATATACCGCAAGGCCAAAAAACATGGTCCAAAAACGGCAGGCCTGGAGCGTTATTTGCCTACGCAAACCTGCCGTGGGGCGTAATTGGAACATTGATGGAGCGTGTCAGTGGCGTCCGTTTTGACCGGCTGATGCAGCAACTGATTTTGCATCCGATGAGCTTGCGCGGCGGTTTCCATCCGGCCGATATGCCTTGCGCGGATGTGCAAAACATCGCGACGCTATATCGTAAACGTAGCGAAACAAACGGAAAAGAGGTTTGGGATCCGTCAGGCCCATGGATTCCACAAGTCGATGATTACACCACGACCGCGGCTGTCTCTCGTGCGACGCCAGATTATGAAATTGGCAGCAACGGCACCCTGTTCGGCCCACAGGGAAGCATTCGCTTATCGGCGGCCGATTTGGGCAAGCTGATGCTGATGTTAATGAATGACGGGAAATACAGCGGCAAACAAATCTTGCAGAAAAAAACCATTGATACGATGTTCGCCGAGCAGTGGCGTGATAACGGAAAAACCGGCGGCAAAAACCAAGAAGACAACGACGAAGGCGGCAACAACTTATTCAATGCATGGGGGCTGGGCAACCAACATTTCATCGATAAAAGTGGAGTCGGTAAGGGCGATCGTATTGTTGAAGCGGGCGGCGTAACGGGCGTTGGCCATTTGGGCGATGCGTGGGGGCTGACCTCGGCATTTATTTTCAATCGCAAAACCAAAAACGGTGTGATTTTCCTTTCAGGCGGGCCGGGCTTTAATCCGGAAACAGCAAAAGGAAAATATTCGGCGATGTATCGATACGAGGAGCGGATTTTGGATGCCTTGTATCGGCGGGCGATAATGGGCGAAGCGAAGTAACACCCGGCTCTAAGACGGCGGCCCCAGTCTTGACGGGGTTTCTGGCGTGAAAATGGCTGGAGAGCCGCGCCAAATGCCGTGTTCCGCTGCCGATGTTTGCGATAAAGCATTAATAACTAAAGCGTGCGGGTTGCGAATGTGACCACCGCTAGCGATCAAAACTTTACCCAAGCAGCGAGGGCAGCATGTTATCGGAATCGCTGTTTGGACAACTGCCAGCGATAACAGTTGCCAACGAAGTTACGAAAGAATTTAGCGTTAAAACGCTTACTGATGCCAACAGCCGCGCCAGCAAATTTACTTAAATTCAAGCGTCCAACTTCCTAGAAAATTGGAAAGTTGTAGAACGCATGATTGTGCAACGCATGCGTTTGCGTAGGGCAAAAGGTATCCAGAATAGAGTCAACATCTAGAGCCGTCCATGGGCACAAAATGGCTGAAAACGCCCCCTAGTCGGGCGATTTCATTTCCGAAGCCTCTCGCATCTCCTGATCGAGGTTGTACGCGTTCGGGATTGTCGGTGTCGGCCGCTACCCAATATGATGGCCAAACGCATTGATTTTATTGGCGACAGTGGACAGCCAAATTCATTGATCGCATCGTTCTCGCCAATGAAATTGAAAGTTTTCGCCAAACATGTCGATGAAATTTTCATGACAGCAATCGGCCAGGAGCGGTAGTAGAGTTTTCCCGATAGCGGTCATTAGAATAGCCCTCGCTGACCAAGTTGCGGATTACACTTTGTTAGAAAATCACGAAGCTTAAGCGCACCCATTTCCTGTGGATGCCGAACGCCAGACCA
>JBBRAM010000003.1:0-233282 GCA_038206765.1 Burkholderiales bacterium
TTCGTCGACTGTATTCGCCCGCCGAATCATCTCGTGGGCTATCTCCAATACATCTACACCAAGCGCTGGTCTGCCCATGTCACACCTCAAAATTTATTAAGAGGGTTATATTATTGCATTAATGATGTGGAAATGGAATTATGAGGGGCCACAAAGCGTGTTGTTGACGGTGTTGGGGTTGGCCGGCATCAAAAATATTAGCGAGCCGTTGCTAACGTTATCATCATCGCACGGTGCGAAATAGAGCATCGGCGTCGCTTGTAAGCATGGAAACGTAGAAATCGACCGGACAAAGTACCCGCTGGGCGGGCTTAAACGTGCTTAAACGGGCTTAAACAGGCAAAAATGCCTGAAAATCCGCGCCAGCGCTAGGTTTTCCAATAACCATATAGGCCAATGCTTGCATTAAAGCGGTCGACAACATACCAGCGCAATTAAGCCCGCTATTGCACTAATTTTCCCGTTTTACGCAGATAGGTCAGATCTACAAAATGCGAACCACGATCACTTTTGGGCGTGAACACCAGCGTCATGCCTTCCAGGTCAAAGCGCTTTTCGCCGCTAAAGGCCGCCGCGATGCTGGCGCGGGACAAATCCTTTCCGCTACGTTCTAATGCACGTACTAATCCTTTGGCAGCAACAAAGCCCTCAAGGGTAACGTGCGAGGGCGGTTCGTCACGGTATTTTTTCATCAAGGCCCGGTGCTCGGCTTGTAACTTGCTGTTATTCGCGTCAGGATGTGGCACTACTTGGGTCAGCATAACGCTTTCGGCAAAATCAGGCGATGCCAGTTCAATCAATGTGCGGTGATTGACCATTGAGAAACCGACAACATTGGCGCCTTTGTTGAGCGGTCTAAAGCTCTTTAAAAATTCCGCCGTAGCAATGGTGTCGGCAGCGACGATAACAACTTGCGCTTTGAGGCGGCTGAGGTCGCGATTTATGGCATCGACGTTTTTCAAGTCGGTGTTGAGTGTGTTCCTGCTCACCAAATTCAGGCCGCGTATTTTTAGTTGCTCGGCAAACTCATTTGCCATGCCCACGCCAAAGGCATTGTCGGCAGCAACCATCGCAAAGGTGGTGTTACCGAGCAAACTAAAGTGCTGCACCATATGCTTGGCTTCGTCGAGATAGGTGGGGCGAACAAAATAAATATGATCTGGTGCGCCACCCAATTCAATGCCGCTCAATGGTGCATAGAGCGTCATTTTCGACGCTTTAAAGTAGGCGTCCTTCGACAGCGCAACCAAACCATCATCGCCTACATACCCGAAGAGTACGTCGGCTTTATCTTTTTCGATCAATTCGCGCGTCAGTGTGACGGTGTTTGCGGCAGTGCCTTCGTCGTCTTTCGAAATAACCAAAATTTTGCGGCCATTGATACCGCCAAGTGCATTGGTGTGGTCGAAGAAAGTGCGTGCGCCGGCCAGGTAATCGCGGCTCACATCGCTATTGAGCCCTGATTGATCGGTGACAATGCCGACCCGTATGCTGCCCCGTATTTCCTGGCACCAAGCGTTGTTAAAGGCGGCGCCACACAACAAAATGAGCGAGGCTGTCAGGGTTGCAAAGATGCGAATAAGTGTTGATGGTTGTGGAGCGATCATTTTTAATTGCCGATAGTGTGCGTTTAAGATTAGAACGATGCACAAGCGTAGCGCCGCAATATTGCATGACGACGACAAGCCCCCGATGAGCGGGCAAATAGAAATAAAACCGATGAACGGTAAGTTGGAATTAGGTAAAAATTCAGTAGCGGCAAATTAGTGCGGCTCCTGAAAATAAAACACCCAACATTGCGTCGGGCGTCTCTGGTTCTGCGTTGGTGATGATGCGATTTTGCTATTGTTCGGTTGTGCGGGAGCAGCCGCAAAAATCTATCCGAAACGCCCCGTGATGTAGTCTTCGGTTTCTTTGCGTTTAGGTTTGATAAAAATCTCGTCCGTAACACCATATTCCATCAGCTCACCCAAATACATATACGCTGTAAAGTCCGAAACACGTGCCGCTTGCTGCATGTTGTGGGTCACAATCGCGATGGTGTAATCCTCTTTGAGCTCATGCAAAAGTTCTTCAACCTTGGCGGTTGAGATTGGATCAAGCGCGGAAGTTGGCTCATCAAGCAGCACGACTTCGGGCTTCACCGCCACTGCGCGCGCAATGCATAAACGCTGCTGTTGGCCGCCGGAAAGTGACAAGCCTGATTGTTTGAGTTTGTCCTTTGCTTCATTCCAAATAGCCGCTTTATTAAGCGCCCACTCAACACGTTCATCCATTTCAGCCTTGGATAAATTTTCGTAAAGTTTTACCCCGAAAGCAATGTTGTCGTAAATCGACATCGGGAATGGCGTTGGCTTTTGAAACACCATACCGACACGCGCTCGCAAGAGATTCAAATCCTGATCTTTGTCGAGCATATTTTTGCCGTTCATCATAATCTTCCCCTCGGCGCGTTGGCCGGGATACAGATCATACATTCGGTTTAGCGTGCGCAAGAGTGTCGATTTGCCGCAACCAGACGGGCCAATGAAGGCCGTTACGCGGCGCTCTAAAATATCGAGATTGATGTTTTTCAAGCCCTGAAAGCTGCCATAGAAAAACTGTAGATTTTCCACTTTGATTTTAACCTCTGGTGGGGCGGACGAAACTATATCGTTCATGTGTTTTCCATCTGTCTAATTTCGGATTTTCGAGGTTGAATTATGTTTTCTGCCGCTGATCAAACAACACCCGGGCGGCGATATTGAGTGCCAACACCGAGAAAGTCACCAGCATAGCGCCTGCCCAAGCTAGCGAGACCCAATTTTCGAACGGGCTCATCGCAAATTGGTAAATTACGACTGGCAAATTCGCCATCGGCGCGTTCATATCCGGCGACCAGAACTGATTGTTCAACGCGGTAAATAGCAGAGGAGCGGTTTCACCGCTGATGCGGGCAACGGACAATAAAATCCCGGTAATCACGCCGCCTTTAACCGCACGCAATGCTACCGTCACAATCACTTTCCACTGTGGCGCACCGAGTGCGGCGGCGGCTTCACGCAAACTGGTGGGAACTAATGTGAGCATGGTTTCAGTTTGCCGCACCACGACGGGGATCGCTAACAACGCCAGCGCACAAGATCCTGCCCAACCGGAAAAATGCTTTACCTGTGCCACGTAAATCGCATAAATGAACAAACCCAAAATGATCGACGGGGCTGACAATAAAATATCGTTTACAAACCGAGTCGTTGACGCAAGCCAGCTGTTCTTACCGAATTCAGCTAAGTAAATGCCGGCCATCACACCAATCGGGGTAGCCACAAACGTTGCCACTGTCACCATCACGATGCTGCCGTAAATCGCATTGGCTAAGCCGCCATCGCTTCCCGGCGGCGGCGTCATTTGCGTGAAGATAGCCAGGTTTAACCCGCCGATTCCTTTGGATACCAGGATAAATAAAATCCAGAACAAAAATGCCATACCGATCGACATCGCACCCAACGCCAATATAAGCGCGATGCGGTTAACTAAAACCCGCTTGCGATAAAGGCTGTTCATGTTTTCATGCCTTCTTGTTTTGCGAGTTGTGACAGCATGAGTTTGGCGAGCGCCAGTACAATGAACGACAACATAAACAGTACGAGTCCCAATGAAATCAGCGCCGAGATGTGCACCTCGTTGCTGGCCTCCGCAAATTCATTGGCGAGCGTGGATGCGATCGAAGAGCCGGGCTCAAACAGGGAAGCTGCGATTTTGGGTGCATTACCGATGACAAATGTTACCGCCATGGTTTCGCCCAACGCCCGGCCGAGCCCCAACATAATGCCGCCGACGACACCGGCTTTAGTAAAAGGCAAAACGATATGACGAACCACTTCCCATGTTGTCGCGCCCACCCCGTAAGCAGATTCTTTCAACATTGGCGGCACGACTTCAAAAACATCGCGCATCACCGAGGCGATAAACGGGATTACCATCACGGCCAAAATAATGCCGGCAGCCAATACGCCAATGCCCGTCGCAGCGCCTTGAAATAGCTGGCCGACCAATGGGATTGGGCCGATGTAGGTGGTCAACGCAGGCTGAATATATTCCGCAAACAAAGGCGCGAACACGAACAAACCCCACATGCCATAAATAATGCTGGGAATACCTGCCAACAACTCAACTGCTGTCCCAAGCGGGCGTTTTAGCCATGCAGGACAGAGTTCAGTTAAAAAGATTGCGATGCCCAAGCTGACGGGAATCCCAATCAGCAGCGCAATCAGTGACGTCATTACCGTCCCATAAATTGCGTTGGCAGCACCGTACTCGTTGGTG
The DNA here is from genome assembly GCA_038206765.1 of Burkholderiales bacterium. Lineage (GTDB taxonomy): Bacteria > Pseudomonadota > Gammaproteobacteria > Burkholderiales > Usitatibacteraceae > UKL13-2. Next base: position 4,306 of record JBBRAM010000003.1, read on the forward strand.
ACCGGGTTCCACGCCGTGCTGGTTAAAAAGCTCAAGCCAAATTTTTCAAAGACGGGGATGGAGCCGCGCGCGAGTGAAAATATAATCGCGGCTAGAATCAATAAAACAAAGAGTGCGAAAGCGAGGGTCAGGTAACGAAACGCCGTGTCCTGCCAGCGTTGGCGGGCTAGCTTAGCGGCGATTGCCACAAGTTGTTGTTCACGCGTCACGTATTGACCTTTGGAGGATGAATTCGTATTGATGTTGGTGGCATTCATAACTGGCTCATTCCATTATCTCTTTTCTGGTTCAATCTTGGGAAGCGATGATTACGTCGGTTTCGTCACCATACGTCGTTGAAAACGTAAAACGTTTTTGAAGATCAAACCAGTACAGCGATGAAATTCTATATCTACGCGCATTTTGACTTGGTGTTGCCGATCCGCGAAACTCAACTAGAACTTCACGTGTTCAACTGAGGCTGTAAAAAATCGGGCCGCCAAAAAGCGGCCCGAATAACCTGCGCTAATGCCGCATTCAGCTACCTAAACTGAACTTTCGCAATGGGCAACTCGCTTAGTACGCATAACATGGCGCGGTAATCTCCGGCGCCTATTGCTGATTGGATTACTTGAATACAGCTTGGCCAGCCGAATTCTTGATGTCGTTCTTCCACATCGCTTGCACAAGCTTCACGGCGCCATCAGGCATCGGCACATAGTCCATTGCAGCAGCGGCTTTAGCGCCGTTTTTGAACGACCACTCAAAGAATTTCAAGACGGCCAAACCATTTTCAGGCTTGTCTTGTGATTTGTGCATCAAGATAAACGATGCGCCGCTGATCGGGTAGCTGTCTTTGCCGGGCTGATCGGTCAATACCAAGAAGAAGCCAGGTGCTTTTGCCCAGTCGGCATTGGCAGTTGCGGCTTGGAATGTCAAATCATCAGGCTGAATGAAATTGCCAGCTTGGTTTTTGAGGGCAGCATGTGTCATGTTATTTTTCTTGGCATACGCATACTCAACATAGCCAATTGAACCCTTGATACGCTGAACATAAGCGGAAACGCCTTCGTTACCCTTGCCGCCCACGCCGCCTGGCCATGCGACCGCGGTGCCGGATCCCACTTTAGCTTTCCAATCGGGGCTCAGTTTTGACAGGTAGTCGGTAAACAAGAATGTGGTGCCCGAACCATCTGAGCGGCGAACCACCGTGATCGGTTCGGCTGGCAATTTGAGCCCTGGGTTCAGATCCGTAATTGCTTTGTCGTTCCAGAGCTTGATTTTGCCTAAGAAAATATCGGCTGCTACCGGGCCTGTCAGTCGCATTGCGCCTGGTTTGATCCCTTCCAAATTCACCACCAGCACTACGCCGCCGATAATCGCGGGGAATTGCACGAGCCCATCTTTGGCAAGCGCTTCTGGTGTGAGTGGCATATCGGATGCACCAAAATCAACCGTCTTGGCAGTGATCTGCTTGATACCGCCGCCTGAGCCGATCGACTGATAGTTCATGCTGGTGCCGGTGGCTTTTTTGTATTCTTCAGCCCACTTGGCGTAAATGGGGTAGGGGAACGTTGCACCAGCGCCGGTGATGTCAACAGCGTGGCTAGTGGTTGCAAACAAGCCGGCCGTCATGGCTGTTGCGATGGTTAGGCTTGTTGCGATGCCTTTCATGAGTTGCTTCAATTTTGATTTCGATTTCAATTTATGTCTCCAGTTAGTCTTCAAAATGCACAGTTATTTCTTTGTTCTGCAGCAAGGATAGGGTTGTAATGTGACGGCTTTATGACACTTCGGCGACGCTTCGTTAGCGGGTTTATGGATGCAGGAGAGAGCCGGTTTCTCAGTGCTAAAAATCGGCATCGCAGCCACGTTGGTGGAATTCGGTATTGTTGGTATCAGGTATTCGTAAATCGGCAACATTAAATGAGCAAACTTGTTTTACAATCAGGGTAATAGCGCCGAAAGATGAGAAAGCTGTTGAAGATAGCGTCCTGAGGAAGCCTTACAATCAAAACTGAACAATCGCCATCAAGCGCCGCCCAGCGCGACTGAATAGCAAAGCGAATAGCCAAGCTTTAACCCATAAATGAGCAAAAAACTCTTCCGCCAAGAAGCCATCGACGCGCAACGCGAGAAATTTTTCGGCGAGGCGACGGTTGCACGTCCGGTCACGCTATGGGCGATGACGCTGCTGGCGATCGCGGCTGCCAGCCTCATGATCGCCGTCGCCGCCTGGGGCGAATATACCCGGCGAGAGCGTGTAGAAGGCTTTCTGGCGCTTGATGTGGGCGCGGCAAGGGTTAGCGTGCCCGACGCAGGCCGTGTGGCGGAACTAATGATTAAAGAAGGCTTGGAAGTGAAAGCGGGCGATGTGCTGGCGCGTATTTCCTATGACCGATCAACAATCGCGTCGTCATCGACGAGTGCCGCTGTATCGGGTGAAATGGCGCAGCGCACGGTGATTTTGGCCAAAGAGCAAGACCAGCTCCGCGAGTTGGGCGAACAGCAGGTGCAGCAGCTGCGTAAAAAAGTACTCGATTTATCGAACGAAATGCAGCAGATTGATCGGGAGGTAAAGCTCCAAGAGCGCCGCCTGGACTCGGCCCGCGAGCAGGCACAGAAATTTACCGATCTGGCCAAAGACAAGTTTTATTCCGATGTCGCGGTGCGGCAAAAGCAAGATGAAGTGACCGATCAGGAGATCCGTCTGCAAGCCCTAAAACGCCAGCGCCTGGCGCTGGATCGCGATCTCTCCAATGCCAAGCTGGAGGAGCCCGCAATCACCTTAAAATCACGCTCGCAGGTTGATCAGCTGTCACGCCAAATCAGTGAGGTCAAACAAACCCTCGCCACCGAGGATGCCAAGCGCGAAACCGTCATCCGCGCCCCTGTTAACGGCACCGTCACCAATATCGCGTTAAGCCAAGGCCAATCCGTCCCGGCCGATGCGCTGCTGGCGACGGTGTTGCCGACCGGCAGTGTGCTGCATGTAGAGCTGCTTGTGCCTACCCGCGCGATTGGTTTTGTCACCAAAGGCAAAGAGGTCGTGATGCGCTATGAGGCGTTCCCGTTTGAGCGATTCGGGCAGTACAAGGGCGTGATTACCGATGTCAGCCAGACAGTCTGGTCTGCCGGTGAAAAAATCGGGCCGATGGTAGCCAAAGAACCGGTCTATCGTGTGGTGGTCACGCTAGAACAACAGACCGTGACCGCGCTGGGGCAATCCGTGCCGCTGAGATCCGGGATGCTGGTGAACGCCGATATTTTGCTCGAGAAGCGCAGCTTGTTCGAATGGATTTTTGAGCCGGTGATTCAGCTCCGGGGGCGGTTCTAGTATGGGTCAATTCTTCGGCCGTCGCGTTCCGGTCATCTTGCAGAGCGAAGCGCCCGAGTGCGGCATTGCCTGCTTGGCGATGGTCGCGTCTTACCACGGCCATTTGACTGATCTCGCCGCGATGCGGCTCAGGCTGTCGCCGTCGCTCAAAGGGGTGACACTCAAGCACGTCTCGCAAGTCGCCGAGGCGATGGGCTTGGCCGCGCGGGGTGTGCAGGTGCAACTTGAAAGTTTGGGCAAACTCACACTACCGGCCGTGCTGCATTGGGACATGAACCATTTTGTGGTGCTCACCAAAGTCAGCGGCAAAACCATCATGGTTCACGATCCGGCGCATGGCCGCCGGAAGTTGACGTTTGCCGAAGCGTCCAAGCATTTCACCGGCATCGCCATGGAATTCGCCACCACCGCGAGCTTTCGCAAGGTCGATGAACGCGAAAAAATCAGCGCCTGGCAGTTGTTCTCAGTCAGCGGTGGCTTGGGTGGCAGTGTGGCGCAGCTCGTGTTTTTATCGCTCGCGCTGGAGGTGTTTGCCATCGCCATGCCGTTCTTTTTGCAGCTGGTGGTCGATCGGGTGCTGGTGGGCCGGGATCGGGATTTGCTCACGGTGCTGGGCATCGCCTTTGGTGCGCTCGTCATCATCCAAGTGTTGGTCACGGGGGTGAGGGCGTGGGTGGGGGTTTATCTGAGCACCCATTTCAACATGCGGCTACTGACGGCACTCTTCAACCATTTGCTGAAGCTGCCACTTTCGTGGTTCGAGAAGCGCCATATCGGCGATATTGTCTCCAAATTCCGCAGTGTTGACGTGATCCAAAAAACACTCTCAACGACCTTTGTTGAGACATTCATTGACGGCATAATGGTCATTCTCACCATCGGCGTCATGGCGTTTTACAGCGCTAAATTAACCATCATCGTTGTTTCCGCCGCATGCCTTTACGCCTTGGCGCGATGGTATTTTTACTATCCGCAACGCTATGCAACTGACGAACAGCTTGCACATGAGGCAAAAGCTAGCACCCACTTCATCGAAACGCTGCGCGGGATGATGGCCATCAAGCTCAACCTGCGCGAGAACGACCGCCGCGCTGCCTATCAAAACTTAGTCGTTGAGCACATCAATGCCGGTGTGAAAGTGCAAAGCGTCGGCATTTTCCAGCGTGCCTCCAGCGGGCTCATTTTTGGGTTGGAAAGCGTCATCGTCATCTGGATCGGCGCCACCTTGGTCATGGACGGCATATTTACCGTTGGCATGCTCTATGCGTTTTTGGGCTTCAAACTCGTGTTTTTGACCCGCGTGAATAATCTGGTCGAGAAATGGAATGAATTCCGGATGCTCGATCTGCACGCCGAGCGGATCGCCGACATCGCCTTGGCCGAGGGCGAGCGCGCCACTGGTAGTGCGAGCGGCGTCGCCATGGTGATCGCCGAAAAAGGCCAACCGATGACCATCGAAGCGCGAAATTTGGGCTACGCCTACGGCCCTGAGGGCTTTGCATTCCGCCACATCAGCTTCACGATTCAGCCCGGTGAAACGGTCGCGATGGTCGGTCCATCGGGTTGCGGAAAAACAACACTATTGAAGGTCTTGCTAGGACTACTGCACCCTACCGAGGGGCAAGTGATCGTCAATGGTCGCGATTTGCGCGAATGGGATCTATCCCAATACCGCGCCAAGCTGGGGGCGGTGATGCAAGACGATCAACTATTCCTGGGCTCGATCGCAGACGCGATTGCGTTCGGCGGGGAGTTCGATATGGACGACATCAAAATGTGCGCCATCGCGGCACAGATCGACACCGAGATTGACAGCTTTCCAATGGGCTATTCCACCCTAGTCGGCGCACTAGGCACAACATTATCGGGTGGTCAAAAACAGCGCGTGCTCTTAGCCCGCGCCCTCTACCGCCGTCCGCAGATCCTATTTTTAGACGAAACGCTGGACCAAGTTGATGCCAAACAAGAAGGTCTCATCAGATATAACCTGAAAGGACGCGTCTCCACGATCATACTGGTCAGCCATCGGCCGGAATCTGTGTTGGGGGTTAGGAAGATAAATTTGGTGGGGAACGCGAATTAAAATTGTTTGATTAGATGTTGACTGTGCCGCTACCCCCTCCGACAAGAACGAGCGACAAATCGTCGAGTTGGGTGATTTCGGCGACTTGAACTTCTGCTGCGCTGTTATTGATTTCAACGATATTTAGTTCTTTGCTCATGATGTGTCTCCAGTAGTATTAAAATTGGTTGATTAGATGTTGACCGTGCCGCTACCGCCGCCGACAAGAACGAGCGACAAATCGTCGAGTTGGGTGATTTCAACGACTTGAACTTCTGCTGCGCTGTTATTAATTTCAACGATATTTAGTTCTTTGCTCATGATGTGTCTCCAGTGGTATTAAAATTGATTGATTAGATATTGACTGTGGCGCTACCGCCGCCGACAAGAACGAGCGACAAATCGTCGAGTTGGGTGATTTCAACGACTTGAACTTCTGCGGCGCTGTTATTGATTTCAACGATATTCAGTTCTTTGCTCATGATTGTTTCCTTTATAATTAAACAGTTAGATTGAAAATGTGAACTAGATCACACTTTCCATGCTACCGTCATACATTGAAAACCGCAAGGGTTTGGAATGAACGTCAACCACAACTTGGGTACGAGAGATCAAAAACTTTTTCTTGCTCAGGCACAAGAACTGATTTCTGCCGCGGTCGAGACGGGCACGTGTAAGGATTTACGGGTCCTTGAAGCGCACGCTTGTAAGCTATCAGCGTTGAATATCGATAAAGCGCTGCAATTGAAGTTAATGCTCGACGCTGCGCGGTTTTTATATATCGCCGGCAGGGCTGATCACGGCTTAGCTGTTGCGCAAAGTGCGCGTGATTTTGCCTTGGAGTTTGCCGACCCAGTTTCATCTACTGCCGCTTTAAATATATTGGGGGTTTGTGCTGCTGACACCGGCAATTTGCCGCTAGCAATGTCGAGTTATGCTGATGCAATGTCTTTGGCCCAAAAAACTAAGGACATGTCCCGGGAAGGGAGAACTTGGCACAATCTTGGTACAGCATTGATGTATACCGGCCTATATAGAGAGGCTATTACTTGTTTCCTGAAGGCTTTAGAATTTACCAACCTCGTTGAGGATCTTATTTCAGCTAGGGCTCCATTACATACAAATGTAGCGGCATGTCATTTATATCTAGGTGAGATTTCTCAAGGACTCGTCGCTATAAAGAAATCGATTGGCTCTGCCGTTGATTCGGTTGATCCGAATGCAATTTTAAATCGGGTGTTAGCGGAGAATTGCTACACTCGCCTCTTAATTGAAGTGAATAATTTTGAGGGCGCTCGCGAACACGCAAAAGTAGCGCGTCAATATGCTGCACTGACCAATTCGGCTCGCGCAGATATTTCCGCCTCAGTTGCGGAAGGGCTATCAGAGATCTACTCTTCGCAAATAGATGTTGGTCTGACTCGCCTTCAACAAACACTGCATCGGGCGGCTGCGTTAAAAGTGAATGCTCATGAAGTGCTGGTTGCGCTGGTTAAAACCCACGAACACCTAGGGCAGCACGATAAAGCACTGGAATATCTGAATGCGATGCTTGACACGCAACGTAAAACTCAAGAGGCCAATATTCTTCAGCATGTCCGGCGGCACTTAGAGCAATTGCACGATGCCGATGAGGGGATGCTCCTCGAAGATGCAACTCAAGCAATAAAAAAACTAGAAACCCGCGCCGAAGTATTCGAAGGCCGCGTCGCTAAAGGTCAGCTAAAGAAGCTAGACCAAGAAATCAAAAATTTAGACCAAGAACTTTTCAAAGCTCGCATCGAAGTCATGGAGCGCCTGGCGGTTGCGGCGGAGTTGCGGGACGATTCTACGGGCAAGCATTCTTATCGTGTCGGCCGGATGGCGCAGTATTTGGCGATGGAAATAGGGCTGACCGAAGACGAAATTTTCATGATCGATATTGCGGCACGTCTGCACGATATTGGCAAAGTGGGCATTCCCGACGGCATTTTGCTGAAAGCCGGACCGCTCAACAATTCCGAGCGCGATGTCATGAAAACCCACGCCACCATTGGTGCCAATGTGTTGGCGCAGAGCAATATTGCGCACATGAAAATGGCCGAGGATATCGCCCGCTATCACCACGAATGGTGGGATGGATCCGGCTATCCGGACGGCTTGGTCGGCGAGGCGATTCCGCTCCCCGCCCGGATCGCGGCGCTAGCCGACGTGTTTGATGCGCTCACGCATTTGCGCACTTACAAGCCCGCATGGACCATCGACAGCGCCTTGACCGAGATTTTAGGGCTGCGCGGCAAACAGTTTGACCCGAAACTGACCGATGTTTTCTTGGGCCTAGTCTCGCGCCTGCGTCGCGAACACGGCGATTTGGACAAGCTGCTCGGAGCCGGAGCGGACCAATCCCAGTTCTTGCTATCGCGCCGCAAAATCCAAGAAACCCTGGAGGCCACCACCATCCCCGGCATGCCACAACCACTTAGCCGGTTTGATTTGCAGCGTTAAGTTATGCAGATGACCCTTGGCTAGCGTTACAGGACGTCAATACCCAACGCCGCTTGCAATACTCGACGCCACCCAAGGGGCGCTGCTTTTAAATCTTGCGCCGCGCATCTAAGCAGTAGAAAAATTCCCGTCACATTTGCCCAGACCCTGCTCCTCAAGCTATAATTGCAGAGTTTCACGATGAATTTTGCAATTAAACGGCTTACGAAACTGGAATTTTGGCGTGCGGAATCGTTTGGTGGTGGGTAACTGGAAGCTAAATGGCAGCTTTGCGCAAAACGCGGCTTTGCTGGCTTCGCTTTCGAGCGCTGTGGCTTCCCGCGACGGCAAAGTCTGCGCGGTATCGGTTCCTTTCCCCTACTTGGCACAGGTTCAGTCATTACTAGGCGCATCTGCTTTGGTTTGGGCTGCACAAGATGTGAGCCGGTTTGAGTCGGGCGCTTACACAGGCGAGGTTTCGGCTGCGATGGTTGCTGAGTTTGGTACTAAATTTGCCATCGTCGGGCATTCCGAACGTCGTGCGCTTTTTGGCGATTCGGATTCGGCGGTAGCGCAGAAGTTTGGTTGCGCCAGGCACGCGGGTTTGACACCAATTTTGTGTGTCGGTGAAACGCTTGATGAGCGTTTGGCCGGTAAGACTGAAATCGTTGTGATGCGGCAGTTGGATGCCGTTATTGCAGCGCACGGAGTGGCAGCATTGGCCGGAGCGGTGTTGGCCTACGAGCCAGTCTGGGCGATCGGCACGGGCAAAACGGCATCACCCGCCGAAGCAGAAGCGGTGCATTTTGCGCTTAGGCAGCATGTGGCAGCGGCGGCAGGCAAGGCCAATGAGCAAGTGGCAATGGATTTACCGATTTTGTATGGCGGCAGCGTGAAGAAATCAAACGCGGCTGAGTTGTTTGCGATGCCCAATATTGATGGCGGTTTAATTGGTGGCGCATCATTGGTGGCAGAAGAATTTTTGGGAATTTGGGCGGCGCTTTAAGGTTGGGGCGGGTTGGATTGATTCTGCTTTAACGCCTCGCCGGTTCTGTTTCGTTTTATGTTGTTTCATAGTTTGAATATTGTTTAGGAATCGTTATGTTGGCAAATTTGATGTTGGTATTTCATGTTTTGGTGGCAGCGGTAATGATCGCGCTGGTGCTGGTTCAGCACGGCAAGGGCGCAGATATGGGTGCCGCATTCGGCACAGGGTCGGCAGGTAGCTTGTTCGGCTCGTCGGGCTCTGCCAATTTTTTATCGCGCTCAACCGCGGTGTGCGCAACATTGTTTTTTATCACCAGCTTGGGCCTGACCTACTATCATGCGCCGAGAGTCGGCGGCGGTGTGATGGGAGACGTGAAGTTGGTGGTTGAGCCCACCAAGGCTGATACGCCGAAGACCGATTCGAATACAATTCCAGCGCCTTCAGCAACGACGGCGCCAGCGGTGGTTCCTTCAGCGCCAGCGGCAAGTTCTGACGTCAAAGCGGAAACAAAACCGGAATCAAAAACAAAGTAAAATTTGTATCCTCGTTGTTGTTTTTGATTGGTTAGTCGAAGTATTCGTAAAAATGAAATGCCGTCGTGGTGAAATTGGTAGACACGCTATCTTGAGGGGGTAGTGGCGAAAGCTGTGCGAGTTCGAGTCTCGCCGACGGCACCAAGTTGTTAGCGGTATTAAAAAGTGCAACAGTAATCGCAGCAGAAATAAATGCAGTAAAAAGTGCAAACATGCGTTTTTTTGGGATGATATTGTTCGCCCAAACCACAGGCATCAGGACAGATTCAAGCATGTTACAAAATTACTTTCCCATTTTGATTTTCATCGTCGTCGGTATTGCTATCGGCGTATTGCCTTTGATCATGACCAAAGGCCTGACGATCCTCCTCGGCAACGACAATCCCGATTCCGAGAAACTCTCCCCCTACGAATGCGGCTTTGAGGCCTTCGAAGACGCGCGCATGAAGTTTGATGTGCGCTACTACCTCGTCGCGATTCTGTTCATTTTGTTCGATCTTGAAATTGCGTTCATGTTTCCATGGGCAATTGTGTTCCAAGAGCTCGGCTGGTTTGGATTTTGGTCAATGATGGTATTTTTGGGCATTTTGGTTGCCGGCTTTATCTATGAGTGGAAGAAGGGCGCACTCGATTGGGAATAAGCCTGTAGTCAGTTTTTTGCAAGAAGCCACATCAGCAGTATTTTCTGCGCTTAGATTTAAATTCGGAGAGCATCATGCCTGAAGGCGGCGGCAGTTTATCTAATAGCAACGCAACCTCGCTTACCCAGCAAGGGTTTGTCACAACATCGATCGATTCATTACTCAATTGGAGCCGCACAGGCTCCATGTGGCCGATGTCGTTCGGCCTCGCTTGCTGCGCGGTTGAGATGATGCACGCCGGTGCATCGCGCTATGATTTGGATCGTTTCGGTATCGTGTTTCGCCCCAGTCCGCGCCAGTCGGATGTGATGATTGTTGCCGGAACTCTTTGCAACAAGATGGCACCCGCATTGCGTAAAGTTTATGACCAAATGGCCGAACCACGTTGGGTGATCTCGATGGGTTCTTGCGCCAACGGCGGTGGCTATTATCACTATTCGTATTCGGTGGTGCGCGGCTGTGACCGCATCGTGCCGGTGGATGTATATGTGCCCGGTTGCCCGCCGACTGCAGAAGCGCTTTTATACGGCATCATTCAGCTACAAAATAAGATTAAACGCACCAACACGATTGCGAGATGATTAATATGTCCGCAAAGTTAGATGCTCTGAAAGCCAGTCTGGAAGCCATTCTTGGCGATGCTGGCGGCAAAATGGCCAGTAAAATGGCCAGTAAAATCTTGGTCGATAAAGCGCAAATTATTGTTGAAGTTAAGGCTGCTAATTTAATCGCAGCGATGACGACGTTGCGCGATCACGCTGACCTCAAATTCAGCCAGTTGATAGATGCTTGCGGCATGGACTATGCCGAATTTGGCGGTACTGAGGAATCGGCGTCGCGTGGTTCGCGTTTTGCCGTTGTGTACCAATTACTCTCAATCGAGCACAATTTCCGCGTGCGGGTTCGTACCTTCGCCACCAATGATGATTTTCCGTTGCTCGATTCCGTGATTGGCGTCTGGGCATCCGCCAATTGGTACGAGCGCGAGGCGTTTGATTTGTACGGCATTATTTTTAATGGCCATCCCGATTTGCGCCGGATCCTTACGGACTATGGCTTCGTCGGGCATCCGTTCCGTAAAGATTTCCCAGTTTACGGGACAGTTGAAATGCGTTACGACCCTGAACAAAAACGCGTCATTTATCAGCCAGTGACCATCGAGCCGCGCGAGATCGTGCCGCGCGTCATCCGCGAGGAGCACTACGCCCACAATGGGGTTGGAAGTGGGGAGCGCAAATAATCATGGCCGATATTAAAAATTACACCATGAACTTTGGCCCGCAGCACCCTGCGGCGCATGGCGTGTTGCGGTTGGTGCTGGAGCTGGACGGCGAGGTGGTACAACGCGCCGATCCGCATATCGGTTTGCTGCATCGCGCGACTGAAAAGCTAGCCGAAACGCGCACCTTTATTCAATCTGTGCCGTATATGGACCGCCTCGATTACGTGTCGATGATGGTCAACGAACACGCTTACGTGATGGCGATCGAAAAGCTTACGGGTGTGGATGTGCCAATCCGTGCGCAATACATTCGCGTGATGTTCGATGAAATCACCCGCGTGTTGAATCACCTGCTGTGGCTTGGTGCACACGCGCTGGATGTGGGCGCAATGACGGTGTTTTTATATGCGTTCCGCGAGCGCGAAGATTTGATGGATTGCTATGAGGCTGTATCCGGCGCTCGCCTACACGCCGCCTATTACCGGCCAGGCGGTGTCTATCGTGATTTGCCGGATCGCATGCCGCAATACACGGCCATGCAAGGGCGTAACGCAGAAGCAATGAAGCGCCTCAATGAAAATCGCCAAGGCTCATTGCTCGATTTCATTGACGATTTCACCCAGCGTTTTCCGAAATATATTGATGAATATGAAACGCTGTTGACAGACAATCGGATCTGGAAACAACGCTTGGTCGGCATTGGCGTCGTCTCACCGGAGCGAGCGCAACAGTTAGGCTTCACAGGTCCTATGTTGCGCGGCTCGGGCATCGCCTGGGATCTGCGCAAGAAGCAGCCTTATGAAGTCTATGACAAGATGGATTTCGATATCCCAATTGGTACCAATGGCGATTGCTATGACCGCTATTTGGTGCGGGTGCAGGAAATGCGCGAGTCGAACAAAATTATTAAGCAATGTGTGGATTGGCTGCGCGTCAACCCTGGCCCGGTGATTTCGACCGACCATAAAATTGCGCCGCCATCGCGCGAAAACATGAAGTCGAACATGGAAGAGTTGATTCACCATTTCAAGCTCTTCACGGAAGGTTTCCATGTCCCGCCGGGTGAAGTGTATTCGGCTGTTGAACATCCGAAAGGCGAGTTCGGTATTTATTTGGTGTCCGATGGCGCGAATAAGCCGTATCGTTTAAAAATCCGCGCGGCGGGCTTCCCACATCTGGCGGCGCTCGATGAAATGTCGCGCGGCCATATGATTGCAGACGTGGTGACCATTATCGGCACGCAGGATATTGTGTTTGGGGAAATTGACCGATGAATGCGACCACTTCGGTCATCGCTGGGAAAGTCATCAACATTGATGAACTCAATCTGGAACCATTTACGCAGGGCGAAAAATTTGCGTCCGCAGGTGCGCGTATCGGCCCGATACTCGGCGCGAAAGACTTGGGTTATTCGTACGACGTTATTCCGGCGGGAAAAATTTCCTGTCCGTTTCACAGTCATTGCGCAGAGGAAGAAATGTTTTTTATTGTGCACGGCACCGGCACATTGCGCTATGGAAACGAGCAGCGCAAAGTTCGCGCTGGTGATTTCATCGCTTGCCCCACCGGCGGGGCTGAAACCGCGCATCAAATTATCAATGATTCCGATGCGCCACTCGCTTATATCTCGGTCAGCACCAAGATGCCAGCCGAGGTTTGCGAATATCCGGATTCCGGCAAGATTGGCGCGTATGGTCGCGACGGTGACGGCCTAAAACACATGACAGAGCGTCACAGCCATGTGGATTATTGGAAGGGAGAATAGTTTCGTGTTGTCTATTGAGTTATCTAACGAGTCAAAAGCAAAAATTGATCGTGAACTGGCAAAGTTTCCAGCCGACCAAAAGCAATCCGCTGTCATGGCAGCACTCGCCTTTGCGCAAGACGAGCATGGCTGGTTGCCCAATGAATTGATGGATGAAGTTGCGCAATATTTAGGCATGCCTTCTATTGCCGTGTACGAGGTGGCGACCTTTTACAATATGTACAACCTGAAGCCGATGGGCAAACACAAGATTACGGTTTGTACCAATTTGCCTTGTGCTTTGTCTGGCGGAGTGGATGCGGCAGACTATTTGAAAGCCAAGCTGGGCGTGGATTGGAAAGAAGTCACGGCCGATGGCAATTTCAGTTTGGTTGAGGGTGAATGCATGGGCGCTTGTGCCGATGCGCCGGTGCTACTGGTAAACAATAAACGCATGTGTAGCTTCATGTCGAACGCGAAGCTCGATCAATTGCTTGCGGAGCTTAAATAATGTCGAATTTGACCACACCATTAGATTACGGCCCCGACGCAATTTTGATGAAGGGTTTGACCGGCGCTGCTGACGATTGGCGCTTGAAAGCCTACGAATCACGCGATGGCTACGCGGCAATTCGGAAGATATTAAGTACGGGCATGAAGCCCGAAGATGTGGTCGCTGAAGTCAAAAAATCAGCGCTGCGCGGCCGCGGTGGTGCGGGCTTCCCGACCGGTTTAAAGTGGAGCTTCATGCCCCGTTCATTCCCCGGCGCAAAATATTTGGTTTGCAATTCCGATGAAGGCGAGCCTGGCACCTGCAAAGATCGCGACATTCATCGCTACAACCCTCATCAGCTCATTGAGGGCATGATTATCGGTGCCTACGCAATGGGCATTCCTGTTGGCTACAACTATATCCATGGTGAGATTTGGGCCGAGTATGACCGTTTTGAAGAAGCGCTCGAAGAGGCCCGCGCTGCCGGTTATTTAGGTAACAATATTTTGGGTTCGGAATTTTCGTTCCAGCTTCATGCTTTCCACGGTTACGGCGCGTACATCTGCGGCGAAGAAACGGCGCTACTCGAATCGCTGGAAGGCAAAAAAGGCCAGCCGCGTTTCAAACCGCCGTTCCCAGCCTCATTCGGCATGTATGGCAAACCAACCACGATTAACAACACCGAAACGTTTGCAGCCGTGCCATTCATCATCCGCGAAGGTGGTGATGCGTTTTTGAATATGGGCAAGCCGAATAACGGCGGCACCAAATTATTTTCTGTTACCGGTCACGTAAATAAGCCAGGTAACTATGAAGTCAAACTCGGCACACCGTTTGCCAAGCTGCTCGAAATGGCCGGCGGAATGCGCGGCGGTAAAAAACTGAAGGGGGTCATCCCCGGCGGCTCGTCCATGCCTGTCATCAAAGGTGATTTGATGATGGCGACCGATATGGATTACGACTCCATCGCCAAAGCGGGCTCAATGCTCGGCTCGGGTGCGGTGATTGTCATGGATGAAGACACTTGCATGGTCAAAGCCGCCGAGCGTTTGGCGTATTTCTACTATGAAGAATCCTGCGGCCAATGCACACCATGCCGCGAAGGAACGGGCTGGCTGTATCGCATTATCCATCGCATAGAGCACGGCGACGGCCGCGCGGAAGATCTTGATTTGCTGCTGAATTTATCGGATCAAATTCAGGGCCGCACCATTTGTGCGTTGGGTGATGCTGCCGCGATGCCGGTGCGCGCCTTTGTGAAAAATTTCCGTGAAGAATTTGAGTATCACATTGCCAACAAACGTTGTTTGGTGAAAGCGGGCGGCTATTCTTCGGCACACCTACATGAAGCGCTGTTGATGGCTGCGGAATAAGAGAATTAGAAAATGATCAATCTAGAAATCGACGGCAAACAAGTCACTGTAGAAAACGGCGCAACCGTCATGGAAGCGGCGACCAAGCTGGGCGTGTTCGTGCCGCATTTTTGTTATCACAAAAAACTGAGCATCGCGGCTAATTGCCGGATGTGTCTTGTGCAGGTTGAAAAAGCACCAAAACCGCTGCCCGCCTGCGCGACCCCCGCAACGGAAGGCATGAAGGTTCAAACCTCATCTGAATATGCCAAAAAAGCGCAAGAAGGGGTGATGGAATTTTTGCTCATTAACCATCCGCTCGATTGCCCGATTTGCGATCAGGGTGGCGAGTGCCAGTTACAAGACCTAGCTGTCGGTTACGGCAACGGTGCTTCGCGCTATCAGGAAGAAAAACGCGTTGTTGTGAACAAAAATTTAGGCCCGCTGATTTCAACTGATATGACACGCTGCATTCACTGCACCCGTTGCGTGCGGTTCGGTCAAGAAATCGCCGGTGTGATGGAGCTTGGCCAAGCCGGGCGTGGCGAACATTCCGAAATTCTGGCATTCGTTGGCAATACTGTCGATTCAGAATTGTCTGGCAACATGATTGATCTGTGCCCCGTCGGCGCGCTCACATCGAAACCGTTTCGCTATTCGGCTCGCACCTGGGAGCTATCACGCCGCAAATCAGTATCGCCGCACGATAGCCTTGGTTCCAATCTCATTGTGCAAGTGAAGCAAGATCGGGTTATGCGGGTGTTGCCGCTAGAGAACGATGCAATTAACGAATGCTGGTTGTCCGATAAAGACCGGTTTTCCTACGAGGGTTTAAATTCGCCAGAGCGTCTCACCAAACCCATGGTAAAGCGCGCTGGTGTTTGGATTGAGGCTGAATGGCCGGAAGCCTTGCAGGCGGTGGCAGATGGCTTGAATGGCGTGAAGAATAAACATGGCGCGAGTGCAATCGGCGCCTTGGCTTCGGCGCATCAAACGCTTGAAGAATTGTATTTGCTCAATAAACTCATGCGTAGCTTAGGTTCTAACAATATTGACACCCGGCTGCGTCAGGTTGACACCAGTTCCGATGGTAAATTAGCGGGTGCACGTTGGCTGGGCATGAAGATTGCCGATATTGGCGCGTTGCAAAGCGTGTTGGTGGTTGGCTCGACATTACGCAAAGATCATCCACTGATTGCAAATCGTCTGCGCCAGGCCGCAAAGAAGGGTTTGCAAATCAATATCGTCCATGCAGCTGATGATGATTTGTTGATGAAAATTGCCAACAAAGCGATTGTTCGTCCGAGCGCGATGGTTTCGACATTGGCTGGCGTGGCGAAAGCGTTGGCAGAGGCCAAAGGTGTTGCACTCCTTGCGGAACTGGCAGCAGCAGTTGGTACCGCGACTGTCTCCGCCGAAGCGCGTGCAATCGCACAAAGCTTGGGTGCAAAAGAGAAAACAGCTGTGCTGCTGGGGAATCTGACGCAGCAGCATCCGCAGTTCACAACATTGCATGTGTTGGCACAAGAAATTGCCCGTTTGTCCGGCGCGACATTGGGCTTTTTGGGCGAGGCCGCCAATAGCGTTGGCGCTGCGGTCGTTGGTGCTGAGCCCGGTGCAAGTGGGTTTTGCGCGCAAGGCATGGTCAAAAAACCACGCCAAGGCTATGTGCTGTTGGGCGTTGAGCCTGAACTTGATTGCGCCGCGCCGGTCACCACAATGAATGCCTTGAGTGCGGCAGAATTTGTCGTTTCACTATCCGCTTTTAAAAACGCGGCATTGGAATACGCGCATGTTATTTTGCCGATTGCGCCATTCACCGAAACCGCTGGCACTTTTGTCAACACCGAAGGCACCGTGCAAACATTTAACGGTGTCGTAAAACCACTTGGTGAAGCACGCCCGGCATGGAAAGTCGTCCGCGTGTTGGGTAATTTGCTTGGGTTGGATAGATTTGAACAAGACAACGTTGATCAGATTCGCGCAGAAATTGCGCCTGATCTGCAAGCCTTTGCATCGGCAAAGCTGAACAACGCCGCTTCCGATATAAAGGTTGAAATTCAAGAAGCACGCACCGGCATTGAGCGCGTTGGTGAAGTGCCGATTTACGCAGCCGATGCTCTGGTGCGCCGCGCGCCAGCGCTACAAAAATCAGCTGATGCGAAAAACGCAAAATTTGCATTTTTTGCGAGTGGTGTATTCGCGCAGCTCGGCCTGATTGACGGCGGCGATGTCAGCATTCAGCAAGGGGCAGGCGCCGCAACACTTACCGCGAAATGCGAACCCAATCTAGCGGCCGGCTGCGTGCGTGTCGCTGTGGCGATTGCCTCAAGCGCGAGTCTGGATGCGGCTTTCGGGGCATTGCAAGTTGAAAAAATCAATATATCGGCTGCTGCGGACTAAATAAAAATAACATGATCGAAACTCTCTACCAAACATTAGACGCAGGCTTCAGCAGCACCCTCGGTGCGGCTTGGGGACCGCCCGCCTTCGCCGCTGCGTGGGCGCTGGCAAAAATTCTGTGCGTACTGGTGCCGCTGATTTTATTCGTACTTTATTTCCAATTGATCGAGCGTTGGGTGATCGGCTGGATGCAGGTTCGCCGTGGCCCGAACCGCGTTACCTTCTTTGGCATTAAATGGCTTGGCGGGGTGGCACAGCCAGTAGCTGATGCGTTGAAACTGTTGATGAAAGAACAGATTATTCCAACGGGTGCCAGCAAATGGTTGTTCCTCATTGCGCCCGCATTATCAGTGGCACCTGCGATGGCCGTATGGGCGGTGATCCCGTTTATGCCGGGCTGGGTGATTGCCAATGTAGACGCCGGGTTATTGGTGGTGTTGGCAATGACTTCGATGGGCGTGTACGGTGTGATCGTGGCCGGCTGGGCATCGAATTCCAAGTATGCATTCTTGGGCGCGATGCGTTCGGCGGCACAGGTCGTAAGCTACGAGATTGCGATGGGCTTTGCCTTGGTCGGCGGCTTAATGGCCGCACAGACCATGAACCTGTCCGAAATGGTGATGAAGCAAGATAGCAACTGGGGTGCCGCAGGCTGGTTCTGGATTCCGCTGTTTCCGTTGTTCATCATTCATTTTATTGCCGGTGTGGCCGAGACCAATCGCCATCCGTTCGATGTGGCCGAAGGTGAATCTGAAATTGTGGCAGGCCCGTTGGTTGAATATTCAGGCATGACGTGGTCACTATTTTTCTTGGCCGAATACGCAAACATGCTGTTGGTGGCCACTATCTCAACGATCATGTTCATGGGTGGATGGCTGTCGCCATTTCCGAAATCGGTGCCGATTTTGGGTGAGCCTTGCATCTTGTGGATGCTCGGTAAAATGATGGTGCTTATGCTGATGTTCGTTTGGATTCGTGCCTCGTTTCCGCGCTATCGATATGACCAGATCATGCGTCTGGGCTGGAAAATATTTATCCCGATCACGATTGTGTGGATCATTGTCGTCGGTGTGATGATGCTGGATCCGGTTCGCAACTGGGTACCGTTTTCGCTCTGGTTTGGAAAGTAATTATGTTTGATAGAACCAAAGAATTATTGGGCAGCCTGCTGCTAGGTGAATTGGTGCAAGGTCTGAAATTGACCGGGCGAAATTTGTTCGCGCGCAAAATCACGGTGCAATTCCCCGAAGAAAAAACCCCGCAAAGCCCGCGCTTCCGAGGGCTGCACGCATTGCGCCGCTACCCGAACGGTGAAGAACGCTGTATCGCCTGTAAGCTTTGTGAGGCAGTTTGCCCCGCGCTTGCAATCACTATTGAATCCGAACAACGTGACGATGGCTCGCGCCGCACCACACGTTACGACATCGATTTAACCAAGTGTATCTTCTGCGGCTTCTGCGAAGAATCCTGCCCGGTTGATTCAATTGTTGAAACCCATTTACTTGAATATCACGGCGAAAAGCGTGGTGATCTTTACTACACCAAACCAATGTTGTTGGCGATTGGCGATAAATATGAAGCAGAGATCGCAAGCCGCCGAGCAGAAGACGCCAAATATCGGTGAGGAGATCGGACAGAGGTGTGTGGCTGGTGGTGGTCTTTTCTTTATCTGCCCCATTAACTTGCGCGTCTCCTTACCTGTCACTACCCACATCTCAACAGAATTTAACTAACAAATGACCTTCCAATCCATCATCTTCTATGCCTTCTCCGCAGTGCTGATTTTCTCGGCGCTGCGTGTCATCACGGCAAAAAACCCGGTGCATGCCGTGTTATTTTTAGTGATGTCGTTTTATACCGCGTCGGCGCTATGGATGCTCCTGTATGCCGAGTTCTTGGCGATTATGTTAATTGTTGTCTATGTTGGTGCAGTGATGGTGCTGTTCTTGTTTGTGGTGATGATGCTCGATATCAACTTTGAAAAGCTGCGCGAGGGCTTCTGGAAATACTTGCCGGTTGCCGCGACCGTCGCGATTTTGATGGTTGCTGAAATGGTGCTGCTCATCACCAGCAAAAATTTCCACATGGGCGATGGCGCGATGCCAGGAGCGCCTGCCGCAATCTCTAACAGCAAAGAGCTTGGTCGAATTTTATACACCGATTATTTGCTGCCGTTTGAATTGGCTTCGGTGATATTAGTGGTGGCGATTGTCGCCGCCATTGCGTTGACGATGCGACCGCGCAAAGAGGCTCGCTCGCAGGTTGTGGGCGATCAGGTGCGTGTAAAGGCGGCTGATCGTTTGAAGATTATCAAGATGGACCCGACTGTTGAAGCCGCCTCTGTCGCGGCCGCACCTGAAGCTGCACCAACCGCACCGGCTTCACCAGTCGCACAGTCCCCACAGACGCCAGCGCCCGCCGCCGCGAAAGCATCATAATTATGATCACACTTTCTGATTACCTCGTTCTCTCGGCAATTTTATTCGCGATTTCAGTTGCGGGCATTTTCTTGAATCGTAAAAACATCATTGTGCTGTTGATGTCGATTGAATTGATGCTGCTCGCCGTGAATATGAATTTCATCGCGTTCTCGCACCACTGGGGCAATTTGGCGGGTCAGGTTATGGTGTTCTTTATTTTGACGGTTGCCGCAGCAGAATCCGCGATTGGCTTGGCGATTTTGGTGATTTTATTCCGCAATTTACGCAGCATCAATGTTGACGATATTGGCACGCTCAAGGGTTGACCGTTAAAAACTTGCCATTTCACGCAGCACTTAACAAATAGCGCCGAAAGCGTAAAAGCCTGAAAGTATAGAGCCCTGAAGAAAAATGATGATCGAAAATAAATTAGCGCTCCTCTCCATTCCCTTGCTGCCGTTGGCCGGTGCGATCCTCGCTGGATTCATTGCGCCAATATTGGGTAAATCTGAAGGCAAGCCCGGTCGCGCGTTTGCGCATAGCGTGACGATCCTCGGCGTCCTCGGCGCGTTCATTGTTTCCTGTTTCGTGTTCCAAGATGTGCTGGCAGGCAAAACCTTTAACGGGTCCGTCTACACTTGGCTGGTTTCCGGTGGCATCAAGCTCGAAGTCGGGTTTTTGGTTGATTCATTGACGGCCATGATGATGTTGGTTGTCACTTTTGTATCGCTTATGGTGCACATCTACACCATTGGCTATATGGCTGAAGACGAAGGCTACACGCGGTTCTTCGCGTATATCTCGCTGTTCACGTTCTCGATGTTGATGCTCGTGATGTCGAATAATTTCATGCAATTATTCTTTGGATGGGAAGCGGTTGGCTTGGTTTCATATCTTCTGATTGGCTTTTGGTACACGCGGCCTACCGCGATCTACGCGAACCTTAAGGCGTTCCTGGTCAATCGCGTTGGGGACTTTGGTTTCTTGCTGGGTATCGGTCTCGTGTTCGCTTATTTCGGCACACTCGACTACGCCACGGCATTTACTCGCGCGCCAGAATTTAAAGACGCGATCATCGAGCTAATCCCCGGCTGGCAATGGTCGCTCATCACGGTGACATGCATTTGCCTGTTCATCGGCGCGATGGGTAAATCCGCGCAATTTCCGTTGCATGTGTGGTTGCCCGATTCGATGGAAGGCCCCACACCCATCTCTGCACTGATCCACGCCGCCACCATGGTGACCGCCGGTATTTTTATGGTGGCGCGAATGAGCCCGCTGTTTGAAATGTCGGAAACCGCGTTGTCGTTTGTACTCATTATTGGTGCTATCACGGCATTCTTCATGGCCTTGATTGCGATCGTGCAATACGACATTAAGCGCGTCGTTGCTTATTCAACGCTTTCGCAATTGGGCTATATGACGATGGCGTTGGGTGCTGGCGCCTATTCCGCCGGCGTGTTCCATTTGATGACCCACGCTTTCTTTAAAGCGGTGCTGTTCTTGGGTGCAGGCTCGGTGATTATCGCCATGCATCACGAGCAAGACATGCGCAAGATGGGCGGGCTGCGCAAATATTTGCCAATTACCTATTTCACGATGCTGATTGGCGCGCTCGCCAATGCGGGCTTCCCGCCGTTCGCCGGTTTCTTCTCGAAAGATACGATCATTGACGCGATTCATCTTTCGCATACACCTGGCCATAACATTGCCTACGTTGCCGCGCTGCTCGGTGTGTTTATTGGCGCGCTGTATTCATTCCGCCTGGTGTTTTTTGCCTTCCATGGTGAAGAGCGCTTTGGGAAAGACCATCATCATGCACATGACACCCATGACGCGCATGACCACCACCATGGGTTAGCACCGGGCGAGAAGCCGCATGAAACACCTTGGGTCGTTACGATGCCGCTCATTTTGCTGGCGATTCCCTCTGTCGCGATTGGCGGATGGTTGATCGAACCAATGCTCTATGGCGGCTACTTTGATGGCGCAATTCAAGTCTCAGAAACCATGCGTGAATTAAAAGAAGAGTTCCATGGCGTTGGCGCAATGATGCTGCACGCCTTGCAGACGCTGCCATTCTGGTTCGCCGTCGCAGGTACTGCAACTGCGTGGTACTGCTACATTATCAAGCCGGAACTACCCGCCAAAATTCGTACTATGTTTGCCTTGCCTGTCAAAATTTTGGAAGAAAAATATTATTTCGACCGCTTCAACGATTGGTTCTTTGCCAGTGGCGCAAGGAAGCTTGGCGCGGCCCTTTGGAAATTTGGCGATGTCACGATCATCGACGGCTTTTTTGTCAATGGCACGGCACGGGTGATCGGTTGGAGCTCTGGCGTGATTCGTAAGGTGCAAACCGGCTATCTTCATACTTACGCATTCACGATGATTATCGGCGTGTTCGGCTTGCTTACCATTCTGTTTTTTAAATTGCGTAGCTTTTAATTTCTCTCGCATTTTTCGCCACGATAAATTAGTCACTGCGAACACACAACAAAAGTTGAAAACAACAAACTATGCAATCTAGTTCTTACATTTTAAGCCTCACGATTTGGGTGCCGATTCTAGCCGGTGTGCTCGTGCTCTTCATGCGTGGTGATGCGCAAAAAGCAACTGCGCGTCTGACAGCGCTCGTTGGCAGCGTCATGGGTTTGCTCGTGGCACTGCCACTCTGGAGTGGTTTTGATAACGCTTCCGCTGCGATGCAGTTCAGCGAATCGATTCCATGGATTACCCGTTTCAACATCCACTACGCGTTGGGTGTTGATGGCATTTCGATGTTGTTTGTTATTTTGAATAGCTTCACAACGGTGATTGTGGTGATCGCGGGTTGGCAAGTCATTACCGAAAAAGTCTCGCAATATTTAGCCGCGTTTTTAATCATGTCCGGCTTGGTAAATGGCGTGTTTGCCGCCACCGATGCGATTTTGTTTTACCTCTTTTTTGAGGCGATGCTGATTCCGATGTTCTTGATTATCGGCGTCTGGGGCGGACCGAATCGCGTCTATGCGGCGGTGAAGTTTTTCCTCTACACGCTGCTCGGTTCATTGCTGATGCTGGCGGCGTTTATTTATTTGTACAACGTCACCAACGGCAGCTTCAGCATCAACGATTATCGCCATGTGCCACTGAGCTTGACGGTGCAAACAGTATTGTTTTTCGCCTTCTTCGCGTCTTTCGCGGTCAAGGTGCCGATGTGGCCGGTACATACTTGGTTGCCCGATGCCCACGTTGAAGCGCCAACCGGTGGCTCCGTCGTATTGGCTGCGATCACGCTGAAGATTGGGGCATATGGCTTTTTGCGGTTCAATTTGCCGATTGCACCCGATGCGAGTTTTGCGCTTTCAGGGTTCATGATTACGTTATCCCTGATCGCGATTATTTATATCGGCTTCGTTGCGCTGGCGCAATCGGATATGAAAAAGCTGGTTGCGTATTCCTCGATTTCGCACATGGGCTTTGTCACGCTTGGCTTTTTCTTGTTTAATAGCCTCGGTGTGGCCAGCGTGCAGGGCATCGAAGGCGGCCTCGTGCAAATGGTCTCGCATGGCTTTATTTCAGCCGCAATGTTCTTGTGTATCGGCGTGCTTTACGACCGTGTGCATTCACGCGAAATTTCATCCTACGGCGGTGTGATCAACACCATGCCCAAGTTCGCATTCTTTGCAGTGCTGTTTGCGATGGCCAATGTCGGCTTGCCGGGAACATCGGGATTTGTCGGCGAGTTCATCATTATTCTGGGCGCGATGAAAGTTAATTTCTGGATCGCCTTCGGCGCGGCCATCACCCTGATTTTAGGCGCGGCCTACACACTTTGGATGACCAAACGCGTAATCTTTGGTGATATCGCCAACGATGACGTCAGAGCGCTCACCGACATTAATGGCCGCGAAATTTTAATGTTGACCATTCTGGCTGTAATGGTGCTGGCGATGGGTTTATACCCGATGCCGTTCACGGAAGTCATGCATGAATCGGTGAATGCGCTGATCAAGCATGTTGCAGTTGGCAAACTGAATTAAATGAATTAAAAACTGACCCTCATGAACCCCGCACAAATCAACGTCTCCTCGTTCAACATCAGTCTCGCAATACCGGAGATTTTTTTGCTCACCGCCTTGTTGGCGATTATGGTGGCGCATCTATTCTGGACACCGCAACGGCAAGAAGCGCGCCTGCTGTTTGCGAGCGTGGCCACACTGTTGGCGACCGTTGTTCTCGTGGTGCTGAAAGCCATGCCCGTGCCTTCCGGCTCGGTGATTGAAACGGTTGTCATCACGCCGATTCAATATGGTTTCAGCAATATGTTTGTGGTCGATCCGATGGCCACACTCCTCAAAATAGCGCTGCTGATGGCGGTCGCGGTGGTCATTATCTACAGCCGCACCTATTTGGCAACGAGGAAGCTGTTTAGTGGCGAATTTATTTGTCTAATTTTGTTTGCAACACTCGGAATGATGGTGATGGTATCGGCCAATCATTTTGTAACGCTCTATCTCGGCTTGGAATTATTGGCACTGTCGAGCTATGCCTTGGTCGCCCTCAATCGCGACTCGGCACGTTCCACCGAGGCCGCCATGAAGTATTTTATTCTCGGTGCATTGGCATCAGGCTTGCTGCTCTACGGCATATCGATGGTTTATGGCGCAACCGGTTCGCTCGACGTCAGCAAAGTCGCGGCAATCGTTTCCGGTAGCCGTGCGAACGACCCATTGCTAACATTTGGCTTGGTATTCATTGTTGCCGGCTTGGCGTTTAAGTTGGGCGCAGTGCCGTTCCATATGTGGGTTCCTGATGTGTATGACGGCGCACCCACCGCCATTACGCTTTTTATTGCATCGGCGCCCAAGATCGCCGCGTTTGGCTTTGTCATTCGCATTTTGGCCGATGCGCTTGCGGGTGCAACCGCCGATTGGCAGGGCATGTTAATTATCCTCGCCGTGCTTTCCATGGCGATTGGTAATGTCGTCGCCATTTCGCAGACCAGCATGAAGCGGATGTTGGCGTACTCCACGATCTCCCATATGGGTTTTTTGTTGCTCGGCATTTTGGCAGGCACCAACAACGGATATGCGTCGGCCATGTTCTATATCGTTACATATACGCTCACCACATTGGCTGCATTCGGCATCATGTTGTTGCTCTCGCGTGATGGCTTTGAGGCGGACAAAATTGACGATTTCAAAGGGCTGAACCAGCGCTCGCCGTTCCATGCATTGCTGATGTTGTTCGTCATGTTCTCGATGGCGGGCATTCCGGTGTTTGTCGGCTTCTGGGCGAAGTTATCGGTCTTGGAAGCGGCTCTGAATGCGGGTTTCCCGTGGTTGGTCGTTTTTGCGGTGTTGATGAGCGTGATCGGCGCGTTCTATTATTTGCGCGTCGTCAAGGTCATGTATTTTGACAAACCAACGGAGACCGCGCCGCTAGTCGCGCCATTTGAAATGCGTGCAGTGCTGGCTGTGAATGCGTTCGCGGTGCTGGCGCTGGGCTTGGTACCAGGTGCGCTGATGACAGCATGTTTGAATGCCATTCAGCGTTCTTTCTAGAACACCTTGCACTGAGGCGATCTGATGAGCGCCGACCATTATCCGCCGCTTCATCAAATAGCATTGCCTGATTTTACCGAGCACACCATCGCCACCGAGCGCCTGCTCACCGGCAAAATGATCAAGGTTCAACTCGACCAGGTTCGATTGCCGGATGGTGGCGAATCCTATCGCGAATATGTGTTGCATCCGGGCGCTGCGATTATTGCCGCCTTTGTCGATGTCGATACATTGATTTTCGAGTATCAATATCGCCATCCGCCACGCCGCCATTTTATTGAGTTGCCCGCCGGGAAAATTGATGAAGGCGAGCCACATTTTGTAACGGCACAGCGCGAACTCATGGAAGAAACCGGCTACATTGCCCAGCGCTGGACGCACGCCTGCACCCTAGATGCGGGCATCGGTTATTCCAATGAAAAGATCGAACTCTATGTGGCGCGTGACTTAATCTTCAAAGGCCATCAGCGAGACGCTGGCGAGTTCATGGAAGTCTTCACCTTAACGCTCGATGAAGCCGTCGCGATGGTCGGGCGCGGCGAAATCACCGATACTAAATCTGCGTTTTCATTGCTATGGCTCGATAAATTTCGGCATACTTTGGTATGAGCAATCAAATTTATGATTTAGCTATTATCGGCGGTGGCATTAACGGCTGCGGCATCGCCCGCGATGCCGCCGGGCGCGGCTTGAAGGTGTTGCTGGTTGAGCAAAACGATCTCGCCTCTGCCACCAGCAGCTGGAGTTCCAAGCTTATTCACGGCGGTTTGCGCTATTTGGAGCAATACGAATTCCGTCTCGTGCGCGAAGCGTTGCAAGAGCGCGAGGTTCTGCTCAGCATCGCCCCGCACATTATCAAGCCGCTAGAATTTATTTTGCCGCATGATGCGCATATGCGCCCGGCGTGGATGATCCGGTTGGGCTTGTGGATGTACGACCACATCGGCGGAAAAATTTCGCTCCCCCGCTCCCGCGGCGTGTCGTTCCCGGACAAAGTTTATAGCGCTGGCTTGAAGCCCTCCGTAAGGCGTGGTTTCTTTTATTCTGATGCCAAGGTCGATGATGCGAGGCTCACCTTGCTCAACGCGATTTCCGCCAAGGAACTGGGTGCTGAAATTCGCACCCGCACCAAGCTCGTGGCCGGAATGCGCGCGACGATGAAATCAGGGAATGACACTAACAACGCAACCGCGAGCGCAACCGCGAACTCAGCCAACAACGCAGCCAACAACGCAACATGGCGACTCATTTTGCAAGATACCGACAGTGGTGAAAAGCAAACCGTGGAAGCGCGCGGCGTCGTCAATGCTGCCGGACCTTGGGTCAAGCATTTGCTTGACGATACGCTCGACATCAAAATCGATGCGAAGGTGAAGTTGGTTAAAGGCAGCCACATCGTCGTGCCGCGCATTCATCATGAATCACACGCGTATATTTTGCAGAACGTCGATAAGCGCGTGGTGTTTATCATCCCGTTTCAAGATAAATTCAGCTTGATCGGCACCACCGATGTGGATGTGGAGAACATTGACGATGCCGCCAATATTTCTGCCGCCGAAACCAGCTATCTCATCGCAGCCGCCAATCGCTTTACAGCCAAGCCCATTCGTGAAGCCGATATCGTCTGGAGCTACGCTGGTGTGCGGCCACTTTATGACGATGGTGCGGCCAAGGCATCCGAGATCACCCGTGATTATGTCTTGAAGACTGATCATGTCGATGGTGCGCTGCCGTTGCTCTCGATCTTCGGCGGGAAGATCACCACCTACCGCCGCTTGGCCGAACATGCCTTGGAGGATTTAAAACCGTTCTATCCAGCCATGAAAGCACCATGGACCAGTGCTGGAGCGCTGCCAGGCGGTGATGTGGTCACGATGGATGCTCTGCTGCGCGACATCGCAAAGTCAAAGCCAGCGCTACCGATCGATTATTTGAGCCAGCTCATCCACCGCCACGGCACCCGCACCGCCAAGCTATTGACCGGGGTGAAATCGATCAGCGATCTAGGTGAAATTTTTGGGGCGGGGGCCTACATGCTGAGCGAGCGGGAAATTGATTTCTGCATTCGCCACGAATGGGCGCGAAAACCCGACGATATTCTCTGGCGGCGCACCAAATGCGGGTTGCATATGGATGAGACGGAGCGTGTTCGGGCGGCGGAGTTTATTGCTCGGCGGGTTGCAGTTATTGGCGCTGGCTAACGAAGATCTTTAGTGTTGGCGAAGCTTTCGACGCAGTTTACGGCTTTTATGAATAAACGGTCGTCCAGTTTATTTTGAGAGAACGGCACAGAAAATATCTGAGCGAGGCGGCAACCTTAAAAATCAACATATCTTGCCCATGTCATTCCGAAGTAACCGAGTAGGCTAGAAAGTGCAATTGATACAAAATATGCCTCGGACGACCATTGCCAAATTGTTGCTAAACAACCACCCGCAGTTGCCCCTATGCAGATACGTACAATTGGCGCGCCATTGTCGCGGCTGAGATGTTCACCATCAAACATATAGATACCGCCGAAGAGAATGCCAAAACTTCCAAAACTTGCAACAATCTGAAGCATCTCTAAAAATGGGCGGCCGCTGAAAATATAGTAAACAACGCAATTCAGTGCGCCAACAGCAGCAATTAATATTGCGATAACCAAGACAAAGAAAAGGTCGCGGGCGAGATTTTCCATTTACATTTGCGATGTAATTACTAGACCTTTTTCATCCCCGAAGGCGCATGGTTCCCCGACAGCAACACCACCATCGTTTTGCCTTCACTTTTCCAGTAATCCACCGCGTCCTGGAACAACTCAACCACGGTCTCTAATTGGCTTTCGTGGTGGTCGGCGAACGCATCGGTGTGATCGAAATAAATGGCGTAGCCAGCATCGTTCTTATCGCCTTCGATCCATTCCATATCGGTGATGCAATCGTAGAAGGCGTCCCAATTCTTGCCCGCGTCTGAAGGGAATTGCATCGCCACAGCGGCATGGTTGAGGAACTGTTCTTTCTTCTCAATTTTTTGGCCTTCGAGATGGAAGAAGGTCAGTTTTTTGTCATGCGCTAGTTTGCTGAGTTCGCTCACTTTGGCGTGGGCTTTAAGCCAAAAAATACCGCTGGTGGCTTTATTGGGTGAGCCGATTGCCAGTAGAGCTTTGAGTTCCGGGGAGGGCATGATGGGTTCCTATTCTTTAATTTTGCGGAACGATTCGTAATGATTATCGGTATAAAAACAATCGCCAGAGGTTTGAATGCCACCGCAAACAATACGGCGTGCGCCGCGGTTTTTAGCGCCCGGTGTTTTAACAGTGTACTCATGATAATAGCCGCGCGGCTGCTTTGGCAGCGCCTTTTCGCGATTGCCAAACACGACCCCGTCTTTGCTGTACGGGAACGGCCCACCCTTGCGAATCAGGCTTAAGGTTTCGCGCGCT
This sequence comes from Burkholderiales bacterium, assembly GCA_038206765.1. Classification (GTDB taxonomy): domain Bacteria; phylum Pseudomonadota; class Gammaproteobacteria; order Burkholderiales; family Usitatibacteraceae; genus UKL13-2. The sequence goes on from JBBRAM010000003.1 coordinate 32,916, forward strand.
TCTTTCGGCAGATCGGCGGTGGGCACTAAGGGGAAATTACCTTCTTTTATGGCGGGTGTGTCACGCGCTTGGCTGGGCTGCGTCCAGGCAAGAACGCCCAAAACCATCGCGAGCGCGATTACCACGCTGAACATCTTGGGTGGCGTGAGCCATTTCGCCGCGTTGGTAGAAATATTATCAAACACAGTGCAACTCCTTGATTTGTCGATACGTCATCGAATTACGAATGGGCCGCGGCGTTTTTACTGGGGCAATTTGTTTTGGTGCAGTCGGCGTATAGATAAAGCGAATGGTCATGGATGCTGAAGCCGCGATCTTTGGCGATTTTAATTTGGCGCTTCTCGATTTCAGGATCGTAAAACTCTTCTACCTTGCCGCATTGCAGGCAAACCAAATGATCGTGATGATGGCCTTCGTTTAATTCAAACACCGCCTTGCCACCCTCAAAATGATGGCGTTCCAATAATCCAGCCTGCTCAAATTGGGTCAGAACGCGATAGACCGTGGCCAAGCCAACATCGGCGTTGTCGTTGAGTAATATTTTATAAACATCTTCAGCCGACATATGCCGCTGGGTTGAAGTCTGAAAAAGTTCGAGTACCTTGAGTCTGGGCAAAGTGGCTTTGAGGCCGATGTTGCGTAGGTCTTTGGATTCGGACATGGCGGCAGTCTTGGGAAATAGGCGGGTGGTTGGAGGCTGAAAGCAACAATAAACATGATAATCATAAGCCTTTTTAAGGTTTTCACACGCGATGGTTTTTAAATGTGGGCTTGTGTATTTGGCGCAGCAAGTTCCCCGTATATTTTTCGTTAGCAGCACAGGCGTCTTGTTCAGGCAGCGGTCGGTTATAATCATGGATTAGTCAAACGAAGTTGCATAAAGTCGGCAGTCGAGCAGAGAATCAAGCACGCAATCAACCCGCGCAACGCAACATGAAATAGGTAATGAATCATATGGTTAAGTTCGTAAAAATAACGTCCGCATTGGCGGTGGTTGGCACTATCAGCTTGACCGGTTGCGCTGGCTTTGGTGTTTATAAAATCGATATTCAGCAGGGCAATTTGGTCACGCAAGATCAAGTAGCGAAAGTGAAGCCCGGCATGAGCCGTCTCGATGTGCGCAACACACTCGGCACACCACTGCTACAAGATGTCTTTCACCAAGACCGTTGGGATTATTATTTTAGCGATGATCGCTCAACCAAATACGGTCCGTTTGGTCGTGAAAAAGAGCGTTTTCAAGTGACGGTTGTTTTCCAAGGCGACAAAGTAACGCGTGTCGATGGCATTGCTTCGGCAGTTGAAATCCTGACCGGTGGCGGTGATCGCCGCAAAACACCGGATGCCAAGCCGCCCGGCGCACCACCGCCAAAGTCATAAGGCACACGAGGCACACATGGCACAAATGGCGCCAGTCACCAGACTCGCCATCGCGGGTGCAACAGGGCGCATGGGACGCGCGTTGCTCGCCGCTGCTGCGCTAGATACCAAGGTTAAGGTCACAGCCGTGCTCGAACATGCTGCCAGCGAGTCGCTAGGCCGCGACGCCGGTGATTTTGTCGCTTCGGCAAAGGGCCTGCTCATTGGCGCGGATCTTGATGCCGCATTATCGAATGCTGATGTTCTGATCGATTTCACGCGACCAGAAGGCACGCTTGCACATCTCGCTGCCTGTCAGCGACACGGCGTGAAAGCCGTGATCGGAACCACCGGCTTTGGCGACGACGGCAAACAATTGATCTCGACATACGCCCAATCCAACGCCATTGTCTTCGCGCCCAACATGAGCATCGGCGTGAATGTAACAATGAAACTCGTTGAACTCGCCGCAAAATCGCTAGGCACTGATTACGATATCGAAGTCTTTGAAGCGCATCACAAAATGAAAATCGATGCGCCCTCTGGCACCGCCTTAAAACTGGGCGAAGTGGCCGCAGGTGCCCGCGGCCAGCGGCTTTCCGAGGTGGGCGTCTATGATCGCCATGGCGTGACGGGCGCACGCAAGCAGGGCGATATTGGTTTTTCAGTTGTGCGTGCTGGCGACATTATTGGCGATCACACCGTATTTTTTGCTGGTGCAGGCGAGCGCATTGAGATTACCCACAAATCTTCATCGCGCGAAAATTATGCCGAAGGCGCGCTACGCGCGGCCAAATTTTTAGCCGATAAAAAGGTTGGTTTGTTTGATATGCAACATGTACTAGGCCTCGGCTAATCCTCAATATGGCTTACTGGGGGCACTCGCTGGGGTTACTTACCGGGGGCTAACAATATCCAGCACAACATACACGAGGAGAATACATGCGCTATGGTCATCATGCAACACTCATTGCAATCTCAACTTTTACATTCGCCACGATCACGTTAGCAACCGCGGTTTGTGCCGAGGATCGCCTCCCCACAATCCCTGCCGCGAAATACACCGAAGAACAAGCAAAAGCCGCCTCCGACTTTGAAGCAGCTCGCAAAGTGCCTGTATTTGGGCCCTTTGAGCCGCTGATGCATAGTCCGCAGGTGATGACGCTATCGCGTTCGATGGGCGATTATTTGCGCTATAAGTCGGCGATTGGCAATTCATTGAGCGAGCTTGCCATTTTGGTCACCGCGCGTGAATGGACGCAAGACTACGAATGGTACGTACATTATCCGATTGCGTTGAAATCCGGCATCAAGGTGGACATTGCCGACGCCATTGCCGATGGCCGCCGCCCGGTTGGCATGACCGACGAACAGGAAATGGTTTATGAATATTGTGTCGAACTCCATCGCACCAAACGGGTTTCCGATCGAACCTTTGAACGTGTTGACAAGCGCTTCGGCAAGCAAGGCATCGTCGATTTGACGGCGATTAACGGCTACTACGCCCTGCTCGCCATGGAACTCAACGCCGCGCAATATCAAATCCCCAAAGATGGCAAAAAACTGAGCCGTTTGCCGTAAACAGCGAGTGTGGATGCGGCTGTTCAGGCCGCATCGTGAACAAACCGTCTCAATTGAAAAGGGCTTCGCAATAGGCTTGTTTCAGTTTTGGGCCCAGCCAGAATTGCCTCTGGGTGGCTTTTAGCGTACAATGTTTTCTTAATCGCGGTGCATCAAAATGCACGCAAAAACGCGGGAAAGTGCCGGGCTGATTCAATCGCCCAACGGCCTTTCCCTTTTTTTATGCCCACGATTTTCCGATAATGTTTTGATGGAGTAGCCCTTGCAGAATTCAATACCCGCCCTCTTAGTTCTCCGAGATGGCTCGGTATTTAAGGGCATTTCAATCGGTGCCGCCGGAGTTGGAATCGGCGAAGTCGTGTTCAACACCGCCATGACTGGCTATCAGGAAATTTTGACCGACCCGTCGTACTCCGGGCAAATGGTCACACTCACCTATCCGCATATCGGCAACACCGGTACCAACCCGGAAGACGCGGAATCGAAGCGAACCTATGCGGCCGGCTTAATCATTCGCGATCTGCCGACCCTCGCCTCAAATTGGCGCATGACCGAAACCCTGCCCGAATATTTGCAACGCAATAAAGTCGTTGCCATCGCCGATATCGACACCCGTCGCCTGACCCGTTTGACGCGAGAGAAGGGCGCCCAGAACGGTTGCATCTTGGTCGGCTCGCACGACGATGCCGCAATCGCCAACGCGCTCGCGTTAGCAAACAGCGCGCCGAATATGTCGGGGTTAGATCTGGCAAAAGTGGTTTCTTGCCCAAAGCCGTATGCGTGGAATGCCTCGACATGGGCTCTGGGCGGGGGGTTCCACGATATTACTGAGACAAAATTCCATGTTGTCGCATTCGATTACGGCGTAAAACACAACATCTTGCGGATGCTCGCGGATCGCGGTTGCAAGGTTACGGTGCTGCCTGCGCAAGCCACCTCGGCGGAAGCCTTGGCGTTAAAACCCGATGGCGTGTTCCTATCGAACGGCCCCGGCGACCCTGAGCCTTGCGATTACGCGATCAAAGCAATCCAAGAAATTATCGCCAAAGACGTTCCCGTTTTTGGTATCTGCCTCGGACATCAATTGCTCGGTTTAGCGTCGGGTGCCAAGACAATGAAAATGAAATTTGGCCACCATGGTGCCAACCATCCGGTGCAAGATTTAGATACACAAAAAGTTTACATCACCAGCCAAAACCACGGTTTCGCAGTCGATGAATCCACGCTGCCCGCGAATGTGCGCATCACCCATAAATCGTTATTCGACGGCACTTGTCAAGGTATTGAGCGCACCGACGCACGCGCGTTCAGTTTCCAAGGACATCCCGAAGCGAGCCCTGGGCCGCATGAGGTGGGATATTTGTTTGATCGGTTTGTGGGCATGATGGGAACCAACCGTGATGGTTAAAGAAATCATCGGGGTAGTCGCCCAGCCAATGGCGAAGTATGGTGCGAAGGCGCCCCTAACCAAGCTCACGGTAAAGCAGGCGCTGGTTGCCTATGAAGTTGTGGTTTCAAAAATTGTGGTCGTGCGTGGGCAGCGTGTAATGTTTGCGCCTGATTTGGCCGAAATGTACGGGGTTGAGACCAAAGTTCTTCTGCAAGCGGTTAAAAGAAATATAGATCGTTTCCCATCTGATTTTATGTTTTCCCTTACAGAACAAGAATTTAAAATCTTGAGGTCACAAATTGTGACCTCAAGTTGGGGCGGAACACGCTATTTGCCCTATGCATTTTCTGAGCAAGGTGTGGCCATGTTGTCGAGCGTACTGCGCAGCGGCCGCGCCGTACCATTGAACATTGAAATCATGCGAGGCTTCGTGCAAATGCGCTCGATGATTGATTCCAATCGTGAATTGTCTCTTAAAGTTGCTACTTTGGAAGCGGAATACGACGAGCATTTTGCGGTTGTGTTCAAAGCGCTTCGTGAACTAATGGATGATAAATCCGCGCCGCAAGGACAAAACGCAAGATCGGCTTCACCTAAACTTGAGGTCACAGATTGTTACTTCAAGTTGACCAAGTCGCTTTATGTAATAAACAAGCAACAAACTACGCAATAAACGCCAAAGTAAATCATGCCAAAACGTACCGACATAAAATCCATCCTCATCATCGGCGCCGGCCCGATCATTATTGGCCAAGCGTGCGAGTTCGATTATTCGGGTGCCCAGGCATGTAAATCGCTGCGGGACGAGGGCTACAAAGTGATTCTGGTAAATTCGAACCCAGCCACGATCATGACGGACCCGAACATGGCCGATGTGACCTACATCGAGCCAATTACCTGGAAAGTCGTCGCGCAGATTATCGAGAAGGAGCGCCCCGATGCGTTGCTTCCCACGATGGGCGGCCAAACCGCGCTGAACTGTGCGCTCGACTTGGATAGACACGGCATCCTCAAAAAATTTAATGTTGAAATGATCGGCGCGACCAAAGAGGCGATTGATAAAGCCGAAGACCGCGAGAAATTTAAGCAGGCCATGACGAAGATCGGCCTTGCATCGGCTAGATCCATGATCGCGCACTCGATGGAGGAAGCGCTGCAAGTGCAGGGTGCGATTGGTTTTCCGGCCATTATTCGCCCGAGCTTTACGATGGGCGGCTCCGGTGGCGGCATTGCTTACAATCGCGATGAATTTGTCGAAATTTGCGAGCGCGGTCTGGAAGCCTCACCCACCAAAGAATTGCTGATTGAAGAATCATTGCTGGGCTGGAAAGAATTTGAGATGGAAGTGGTGCGTGATAAAGCCGACAACTGCATCATCATTTGCTCGATTGAGAATTTAGATCCGATGGGCGTGCATACGGGTGACTCCATCACAGTCGCGCCCGCACAAACGCTGACCGATAAAGAATATCAAATCATGCGTAATGCCTCCATCGCGGTGCTGCGCGAAGTAGGTGTTGAGACGGGCGGCTCAAATGTGCAATTCGCGGTGAACCCAGCGGACGGCCGCATGGTGGTGATCGAAATGAATCCCCGCGTGTCGCGTTCGTCTGCATTGGCATCAAAAGCGACCGGCTTCCCGATTGCAAAAGTCGCCGCAAAATTAGCAGTCGGCTACACGCTGGATGAATTGAAAAACGATATTACCGGTGGTGCCACACCGGCATCGTTTGAACCGTCAATTGATTACGTCGTGACCAAAGTACCGCGCTTCGCGTTTGAAAAATTCCCGCAAGCTGATGATCGTTTAACCACGCAAATGAAGAGTGTCGGCGAAGTGATGGCGATTGGCCGCAACTTTCAAGAATCGCTGCAAAAAGCATTGCGCGGTTTGGAGACCGGTGTCGATGGCTTTAATTTGAAGACGGTTGACCCTGCCAAGATTGGTGATGAATTGGCCTATCCACGCGGCGAACGGCTTTGGTATGTGGCCGATGCGTTTGGTATCGGCATGAGTTTAGAAGAAGTATTCGGTTACACCAAAATTGATCCATGGTTCTTGGCGCAGATTAAAGAGCTGGTCGATATCGAGCTTGAGTTGGATAACAAATCGTTGGCGCAAATTGATGCAATGGAGCTGCGCAGCTTGAAGCGTCGTGGTTTCTCAGATCGCCGGTTGGCGCATCTGCTGAAGACAAAAGAGGCCGAAGTCCGCGCCAGACGGCGTTCTTGGGGCATTCGCCCGGTGTACAAGCGTGTCGATACTTGCGCTGCCGAATTCTCAACATCGACGGCGTACATGTACTCGACATACGACGAAGAATGCGAATCGAAGCCGACCAACAACAAAAAAATCATGATTTTAGGCGGCGGCCCGAACCGCATCGGCCAGGGTATTGAGTTCGATTATTGTTGCGTGCATGCCGCATTGGCGCTGCGTGAAGATGGCTATGAAACGATCATGGTCAACTGTAACCCCGAAACGGTTTCAACCGATTACGACACCTCGGATCGTCTCTATTTCGAGCCGCTTACGTTAGAGGATGTGCTCGAGATTGTTGATCTTGAAAAACCAGTCGGCGTAATTGTGCAGTTCGGTGGGCAGACACCGCTAAAGCTCGCGCGTGCACTAGAAGCAAATGGCGTGCCGATTATCGGCACGACGCCGGACGCGATTGATATGGCTGAAGACCGCGAGCGTTTCCAAAAATTAATTTCTGATTTAGGCTTGCTCCAGCCTCCCAACCGCACCGCGCGAACGGACGAAGAAGCGATCATTAATGCCCGCGAAATCGGCTATCCGCTGGTGGTGCGCCCAAGCTACGTGCTCGGTGGACGGGCAATGGAAATCATTCACGTTGAGTCTGATCTCGAGCGCTATATGCGCGAGGCCGTAAAGGTATCGAACGACTCGCCCGTGCTGCTGGACCGTTTTTTGAACGACGCGATCGAGGTTGACGTCGATGCGATATGCGATGGCACGGATGTGCTCATCGGCGGCATCATGGAACACATCGAGCAGGCGGGCGTGCACTCAGGCGATTCGGCCTGTTCGCTACCGCCGTATGCATTGTCGGAAGATTTGCAAAACGAATTGCGTCGTCAAACGATCGCGATGGCGCATGCGCTGAAGGTCGTTGGTTTGATGAATGTGCAGTTTGCGATTCAAACCGTGGACGGAGTTGATCATGTCTATGTGCTCGAAGTAAACCCTCGTGCATCCCGCACGGTGCCGTTTGTGTCGAAGGCAACCTCGCTGCCATTGGCGATGATTGCCGCGCGCTGTATGGCAGGTCGCTCATTGAAAGAGCAGGACGCAACAAAGGAGATTACGCCGCCGTATTTCTCGGTAAAGGAAGCCGTATTCCCGTTCATCAAATTCCCTGGCGTTGATACCATCTTGGGCCCCGAAATGAAGTCGACTGGCGAAGTCATGGGCGTGGGCGAAAGCTTTGCTGAAGCATTTGTTAAGTCACAACTCGGTGCGGGCATTAAATTGCCAACCGGCGGCAAAGCATTTATCAGCGTGCGCAATGCCGATAAAGTTAAAGCGGAAGAAGTCGCCCGCACTCTGATCGAGCTGGGCTTTAGCATCGTCGCCACCAAAGGCACGGCGGCGCATTTGACCAAAGCGGGCATCGCTGCCACCGCAGTCAACAAGGTCGCCGAAGGCCGCCCGCATATTGTTGATATGATTAAAAACCGCGAGATCACGCTTATTATCAACACCGTCGATGAAGTGAAACGAAGCGTTAAAGATTCATGGGCGATTCGCAATGCCGCGCTACAGGGCCGCATCACCTATTACACCACTATTGCCGGCGCGAAGGCAGCGTGCATGGGCATGCAGCATATTAGTGAATTGAAGGTTTATGATTTGCAGAGCCTACATAAATTGATTAAAGCCGCTGCATAGTTTTGCAGCCGGTAGGTAATGAAAGATAACATTCAACACAAAATGCAGGACAAATTTAAAAATTTCACCGAAGGGTGCGCCGTCCGCACTCAGCCTTACTTTCCCCAGGAACTCAATATGAGCAGTCTCGCCAAAGTCCCCCTTACCGTCATCGGTGCCAATGCCTTGAAGGCAGAATTGCAACGCTTGAAATCGATAGACCGCCCCGCTGTCATCATGGCGATTGCTGAGGCGCGTGCGCAGGGCGATTTGTCCGAAAATGCAGAATACGATGCCGCCAAAGAAAAACAAGGCTTCATCGAAGGCCGCATCCAGGAGCTAGAGAGCAAACTCTCCAGCGCGCAAATTATTGATCCCACTTTGCTAGATGACGAAGGCCGCGTGGTGTTCGCCGCCACCGTTGATTTGGAAGAAGTCGAAACGGGTGAAAAAGTCACGTACCAAATCGTCGGCGAAGATGAAGCGAATATCAAGCTAGGCAAAATTTCATTTTCCTCACCCATATCGCGTGCCATGATTGGCAAATATGCGGGTGAGGTAGTGGTCGTTCGCGCACCGGGTGGTGAGAAAGAATATGAAATTATGGATGTTAAATATCTTTAATTAAACATTGATTAGGCGAGATCCATCATGAGCAAAAGCATTCGTCTTTCAGAGCAGTGGTTTCGCCGCGGTTTGTGGTTGGTTTCATTTATATTTGCGGGTTTTTTGATTGGCCTGGGTGGCCTCATTGTTGGCGATTTGCCGCGCGTCGAATCGCGGGTTTCAACTGATACCTATATCGATAAACCAGCATCGACCAGCCTTAAAAAGCAGCTTGACGAAGCCAAGCGTAACCTTTCTGACAACCAAGAAGCGAGCCAACAAGCGCAGCTAAAACTCAACACCGCGCGCAATGATACCCAGTCAGCCCGAGAGACATTTAACAACTGGCTCGCCACACGTGGTGCCACAAAACTAGCCGACCAAGACCCTGAGCTGATCCGCCGCACCCAAGCGCTCGACGATTTGAAGCTTGCCGAGCGCAAAGCACAGCAGGCAATGGAGGCGCTTGAGCAGACTGCACTTAATACACGCCAGCAGTCGGAAAAAACGCAGCAGGCGTTGTACGAGCTGGAAAAAATCGCACAAGAGAAGCTCAACGTTGAGCTGCGCAAGCAAGAACTTCGCGTGTTTTTATATCGCTTGGCGCTGACACTACCGTTGCTGTTGATAGCGGTTTGGCTATTTTTGAAAAAGCGCAAAACAACGCATTGGCCGTTTGTATGGGGCTTTATTTTCTTTGCGGTGTTTGCATTTTTTGTTGAACTTGTTCCCTACTTACCGAGCTACGGCGGATATATTCGCTACATCGTCGGGATTATTTTTACCGGTGTGTGTGGTCACTATGCGATCCGCGCGATGAATCGTTATCTCGAACGCCAGCGCGCGGCCGAAGCGATGCCAAGCGAAAAGCGGCGGGTGGAATTAAGCTACGAAGTCGCGATTTCGCGTTTGGCCAAAAAAGTGTGTCCGGGCTGCGAGCGGCCGGTTGATCTTGGTAACACGGCCAATAATTTTTGTACGCATTGCGGCATCTGCGTGTTCAATACTTGCCCAACCTGTAGCACGCGAAAAGGTGCATTTGCACGGTTTTGCCATTCCTGCGGGAGCGCGGCGGTAGATGTCCCGGCAACGGAATAATGTCCAGCCCGCAACATCGGTGCGCTTTTTAAATCGTCGAAAGCTCCCGAAACTCCATTGCTCGCCGTCGTGAGAGGGGAATCCGCAAATCATTTTTCATCAGCAATGTGAGTCCGCCAGAATCGGTCGGCGCGACGCTCTCAATAAATTGCAAATTCACAATCTGCCGCCGATTTGCGCGGAAGAATTGGTTGGCATCTAGGCGATCTTCAAGTTGGTTGAGTGATCGGAGCATCAGCGGTCGCTGGGTTTGCAGGCCCGAAACGAAATACACCCTTGCGTAATTGCCTTCGGATTCAAACAACATGATATCGGCCAAGCTGACGAACCAACAGCGTTCGCCGTCTTTGATAAAAATCTTATCGTTGCCGCGCTTGGGTTGAGGCGCCGCTAAATGCGAGCCAAATTGCCCTGCAGTGGGTTTTTTAAATTGCAAAAGCGCGCGATCTAGCGCGGCGCTAAGGCGTCCAGGTTCGATCGGCTTTTGCAGATAATCAAGCGCATTCACTTCAAAAGCTTTGACGGCGTAGGTGTCAAACGCTGTCGTGAAAATCACCTCAGGCGCCAAATCGAGTTGCGCCAATAAATCAAAACCGGTGCCGCCGGGCATTTGAATATCGAGGAAAATAAGGTCAGGTTGCAAGCGCTCAATCACCTCCAATGCCTCGGCAATGTGCGCCGCCTCGCCGATGATTTCAACCTCTTGGTGCGCACTTAACAGCCTACGCAACTCCACGCGGGCGAGACGTTCGTCGTCGATGACGATAGCGCGAATCATGCTTTTCGTTGGCTTTCGTAAGCTTTTCTATCAAGCGGCCATTGCATGGAAACCCGCACCCAGCCTTGTTCTTCACAGATTTCAAGAGTTGCGGCGGGGTTCAGCAACAGTTGTAGTCGCTTTCGCGAATTTTCCAGTCCCAGCTGGGTGGAGTCGGCAAACGGCGCAATCGAGCCTTCGTTAGCGACCTCAATTTGTGCCATCCCGCCAATCTGCTTGGCACTGATAAGTATGGTGCTCCCGAGCGGGTTGCGCTCAACGCCGTATTTGACAGCATTCTCCACCAATGTTTGTAACGCCATTGGCGGGATTAAAATTTCAGTGAGGCCGCCGGCAATATTCATTTCTACCCGCAGGCGATCTTCAAAACGAATTTTTTCAATCGCCAAATACGCGTTTACGGCGTCCATTTCTTTGGCAAGTGAGACCGCACGAGTGCTATCCGCGCCCGATTGCAAAGCGTAGCGCATGATACCCGCGAGCTGGTCGATCATTTGGGCGGCGGCATTAGGGTTTTCAAAAATTAAGCCGCGAAGGCTATTGAGGCTGTTGAAAAAGAAATGCGGATTGACCTGCGCTTGCAGTGCACGAAGCTCGGCATCCTTTGCCAATACTTGCAGGCGCAACGCTTCTGCTTCAAATCGCTTCGCGCGGCGAGCAGAAATCATGAATGAATAGAGCGCCGTCCAACTTGCAAAAACAATCACCCAGCTAAAAATTGCGCCAGGAACCCATTCCCAATTCTTCGCCATGCCGACCGGCTGCACGATGCTAAAAACGAGTCCGGCAATGATAGTTTGTACAACACCCAGCAACAAAACAGCGAGGCCGATTGGAACCCATGGCGGAAGGGTGTTGACCGCGAACCAACCACGCTCTTTTAAAATCAATCGCCAGCCGTGGGAAAGCGCAAGCCCGCTGATTGCAGTGAAGTTATAGATCACCGCCATCGTGCCATATCCTGATCTAGTGTACGAGCCCGACATCAGTGTCAATAATGTCGCGACAATGTACCAACCCGATAGCTGATAAACCCAGTAAATGCGGTCTTGCATCAGCGCTCTTTTCAGTGTTTGAATCATTGGGCTTGGGAATAGTGAGTTATTTACTTTATAAACTGTTCAATCCGCGCAAACATCCATGCAGGCTCATCCAACATGATGAAATGTTTGGCAGTATCGGCGAGCTCGATCGTGACGCCGTTCAGCTTTTGGTACTGCAGTTTAAAGTTATTTTCGATATCGCTGCGTTTGGCGAAATCCTTGTAGGCGTACCAAGAACCGAGCACCAGTGTTGGCGTTTTGATAAGCGCGATATCTTGCCGTAAGTCAGTGGCAATCAAATCATGCATCGCGTTTACTACCGTGTTGCTATCCGATTTGCTGCCCCAGGCCAGTACCCGTTCCAAATCTTCAGGTGCCGTCACCATGCCGGAAACGGAACGGCGTTGTCCTTCGGCGAACGTCTTGGCGTCTTGGCTTCTCATGCCGTCGCGCATTCTGGACGCCATGTTTTTGAGCTGTTCTGGCGTGATGTCGGGCATCTGAATTGCACCAAACGCAGGCAGCGAATCGATGATGATCAGGCGGCCGAATTTATCGGCGTTGCTGATGCCCAGCTGCAAGGCTAAAAATCCACCCAGACTATGGCCGATGACGATCGGGCGAACCATTTTTTTCGCGTCTGCATACGCCATAATTTCCTTTGCAGCTGTCGCCAACAAGGGGGCTGCAATTGGCGCAACGCCGGCAAAACCCGCCAGCGTTAAAACATGGCATTCATACTTGCCGTTGCTGCCACAAAAATGTTTCACGGTGCTGTTCCATACTTCGCCAGACGAAGCCAAACCGGGAATCAAAATTATTGGCGTGCCTTTCCCGGTGACTTGAACATTGAATGCCGTCGGTGCCGTTACTGCCGTGGCGGCATGGACGGTGGCGGTGATGGTGATGGTAAAAAATACTGAAGCAACAGCCATGATCAGAACCGTAAGCCGCATGGCGAAGCGGAATCCAAACTGGAACGTGTTGCGAATGAGCGGTTGTGCGATGGTTGTGGCCGTATAAAGAACAAGAACGGGAACGGGTTGCATAAAGCCTCCATGAGTTGCGGTGGGGTTGCCGAGGATTGATTCGGTGCTTGATAGATCGAAGCTGAATATTAATGATGGCTATCGCCCATTCCAAGCCAATTGGGACGAATGGGTGGAAAGCGGGATGATTGGTCATTTTCGGTCTGGCGCGGCTGAATACGAGGCAGCAAAGCTATCCTCGGCCCTAACCCTAACAAGTCTGCAACTCATCATCGGCTCCAAGATAAAGGCATCCACCGTCGAAGCGCAAACAGGTCAGCCCAGTGGCATACTTGACAATAAATCGTTTATAAACGAATATAAGTCATGTACGAAATCCAACACTACTTAACACCCGACAGCGGGCAAGACTTATACGTCGAGTGGTTGGAAAAGCTGAAAGACATCAAAGCCAAGATTGCCATCGTTCGGCGCGTTACACGAATTGAACAAGGTAATTTTGGCGACCACAAATTCTGTCGGGATGGCGTTTCCGAATTACGTATAGATGTCGGTGCTGAGTATCGTGTTTACTACGCGATTGCCGGTAAACACGTTGTTTTATTATTGTGCGGTGGTGACAAACGAAAGCAAGATGCAGACATTGCCCGCGCTTGTGGCTACTGGCAAAAATGGCAAAAGGAAAAGTGATGATGAAAAGTAGAGCCCATGACGACGCGATGGCGGAGCTTTATCGCAAAGACCCCGCGTTTGCCCGCCAAGTCATTAACAGCATCCTTGAAGATGAGAACGGCGATCAAGGGGAGCTCTTAATTGTGCTGCGCCAGATGGCTAAAGCATTCGGCGGCGTACAAGCGGTCGCCGAACAAGCGCATCTCAATCCCACTCAGCTATACCGCACACTGTCACCCGACGGCAACCCGGCATTGAGTAGTTTCTCGGCCATTCTTAAAGCAATGGGCATGCGCCTTTCGGTGCAGCCCACGCATACGCCTGCTGCGCGCAGCTGAGGCCGTGAGATAGGTTCTGTCGCTAGGTCCAAAGGATCGTGTTCTAATTGCGTCCTTGCCATGGTTTCACAATATGCAACCAGCAAGCCAAGGCTTATCGAACTCGTAGAATGAATTTGCGAGTTCGATAATTGGGATGCCAAATGGAGCGGGGTGGTGAAAACAGCTAAGGTCGTGCTCCGTTATTTTCACTTGAAGTCTGAAACATCAAACGCTAGCACTAGCAGGGTATTAAAAGTACTTCCACTCTAAAAGTCCCGCCAGCACTAGGGTTTAGATTTTAAACATGCCAAGAGCGCCGCCAGTACTAGCCTTTAGCAAATCCTGACGCGGCTAACGCCGCTTTGTTTTCGGCATTTGCCCACTCGCTTGGGCTTCTTCTTCACGTTTGGTCAGGCGGCGTGGTTTTGGGCGGCTGGCTTTTTTAGCGGCCTCTTTGACTTTTTCTTCGCTCTTGCGCCATATGACTAGCAGTTTGCCGATATGCTGTATGGGCGCTGCGGAAAGCTGATCGCAAATCTCACCGAGCCATGTTTCGCGCTGTTCGCGATCATCGTTGAAGACCCGAATTTTGATCAATTCGTGGGCCATCAGCGTTCTTTCAATCTCAGCCAACACTTCTTGCGTGAGGCCATCGTTGCCGATCATGACAAGGGGTGACAGGGAATGTGCAGTGGCGCGGAACGACCGGCGCTCAGTGGGGGATAATATGATTTTCATGTACAGATTATAAAGGTAAAAGGCACAGGCTATGGCAAACGCCCGCCCAAAGAACAGTCGCGATTGGGTCCAGCGACATTTGAACGATCCTTTTGTGAAAAAGGCGCAGGAAGACGGCTATCGCTCGCGTGCCGTTTATAAATTGGAAGAAATCGATGCCAAACACGGTTATTTGAAGCCAGGCGCAGTCGTCGTTGACTTGGGCTCAGCCCCCGGTGGTTGGTCGCAATTGGCGATTAAAAAGGTCGGGCGCGGCTCTAAAGGCAACAAAGGCAAAGTCGTGGCGATTGATTTGCTGCCGATGGGGCCGATTCCGGGCGTCATTTTTATTGAGGCCGATTTTACCGACGAAGCCGGACTGCAAGCAGTGATTGCCGAGCTAGAAAACCAGCCTGTTGACCTTGTAATGTCCGATATGTCACCCAATATGACCGGTATCCCCGTAACAGACCAAGCACGGTTGTTTAATTTGGGTGAGCTGGCAATGGATTTTGCAGTGAAATTTTTGCAACCAAATGGCGTGTTTATCGTCAAAGTTTTTCAAGGCATTGGTTTTGAGCCTTATGTGAAGTTGCTCCGGCAAAACTTTCTGCATGTCTCGGCAAAAAAACCGGATGCTTCACGCGATGAGAGTCGCGAAACGTATTTGGTGGCAAAAGGGCTAAAAGCTGCCGGCGGCGACATTGAAAAAGCCGTGGAATAGCGTGACCGTTGGCTAATTTTGCTGTTCGCAATCTTGGCTCAATATCAAGATGTTTTTTGGGGTTTCGTGTAGGATGGAAATACTGTTTTTTAGAATGATTTTTGAAATGCTATTGCCGACTCGCCTTGCATCACTTGATTAGCATTGCTGATTGATCGCAAATGGCAAAAAATACGCAGATTTTGTAAAGGAATATAAGTGAATAATTGGGCAAAAAATATTGGTGTTTGGTTGGTCATCGGCGTGGTGTTGATGCTGGCATTCATGAGCTTCTCAAAAGGCGACCGTCAAGCCAAGGTGATGACGTATTCCGCCATGATGCAGGAGGCTAAAAACGGCTCAATCGAACGCGTCCGCGACGAAGGCAATAAAACGATGCGCGTCTACACGAAAGATGCCGAATATGTTGTAGCCCTCCCGAACAATGTTTTTACGATCGACAATCTTGAAAAAGTTGGCGTCAAGGTAGAGGCAGATTTTCCGAAGAGTGAAAATATTCTCTACACAATCCTGATTTCTTCATTTCCTGTTTTGCTCCTCATTGGCGTGTGGGTGTATTTCATGCGGCAAATGCAGGGCGGTGGCAAGGGCGGTGCATTTTCGTTTGGCAAAAGCCGCGCAAAAATGCTTGATGAAAACACCAACCCCATCACGTTCGCAGATGTGGCCGGCTGTGATGAGGCTAAAGAAGAAGTTTCAGAGTTGGTCGATTTCCTACGCGACCCATCCAAGTTTCAAAAACTGGGTGGCCGAATCCCGCGCGGCGTATTGATGGTGGGTAGCCCCGGAACGGGTAAAACGCTGCTGGCGCGCGCCATCGCAGGTGAAGCCAAAGTGCCGTTCTTCTCGATCTCAGGCTCTGATTTTGTAGAGATGTTTGTTGGTGTCGGTGCTGCACGCGTCCGCGATATGTTTGAGCAGGCCAAGAAAAGCTCGCCATGTATTATTTTTATCGATGAGATCGATGCCGTAGGCCGCCAGCGCGGTGCGGGCATGGGCGGTGGCAATGATGAGCGTGAACAAACGCTGAACCAATTGCTGGTTGAGATGGACGGTTTCGAAGCGACTGCCGGTGTGATCGTGGTTGCCGCAACCAACCGCCCGGACGTGCTTGATCCAGCGTTATTGCGCCCCGGCCGTTTTGATCGCCAGGTGGTCGTGCCGTTGCCCGATATCCGTGGACGCGAACAAATTTTGTTAGTGCATATGCGCAAAGTGCCGATTGCACCTGATGTTGAGGCATCTGTGATTGCGCGTGGCACGCCCGGTTATTCCGGTGCCGATTTGGCGAATTTGATTAACGAGGCCGCGTTGTTTGCTGCCCGCGTTAACAAACGTCTGGTTGAGATGGTTGACTTTGAAAAAGCCAAAGACAAAATCAATATGGGTGCTGAACGCAGATCAGCCGTCATGACCGAAAAAGATAAACTTGAAACCGCTTACCATGAGGCTGGCCACGCGATCGTTGGCGCGTTGATGTCCAAGCATGATCCGTTGCATAAAGTGACGATCATCCCGCGCGGTCGCGCATTGGGTGTCACGTTTTTCTTGCCGGAGGCCGATAAATATTCATATGACCGTGAAGGTCTTGAATGCAGCATTTGTGTGGCTCTCGGTGGCCGTATTGCGGAAGAAATTTTCCGTGGGATCATGACCACTGGTGCCTCGTCAGACATCAAGCAAGCCACCAACTTGGCGCGCCGTATGGTCACTGAATGGGGCATGTCGGATGAATTGGGCATGATTTCCTACGGCGACCAAGAGCAAGAAGTGTTTTTGGGTAAATCTTGGGGCTCACAAGGTCACAGCCATTCGGAAAGCACGCAGCAGCGCGTTGACACTGAGATGAAGCGCATCATCGACACCCAATACAAACGCGCTCGCCATATTTTGGAAACCAATCGCGATAAAGTTGAGGTGATGGTGAAAGCGTTGATGGAGTTTGAAACCATCGATGCCGATCAGATTAAAGACATCATGGAAGGCCGTGAGGTGCGCCCAACAAAAGTCTCAAGCGCAACGCCATCAAGCCCAAAATCAGGAGGTGATGGCAGCGGAAATGCGCCCGTAACGACTGCGGCCACGGCACCTGCACCCCCACCGATGGCAACCGACAAACCAACCACCGAAACGCCAAAAACAGAAGCAGCGCCATAAGACTTTGCTTTTCATTCCTGAGCATGCAGTGCTCATGATTCAGGGAAGTAATGGCTTTTGATTTTCCAACGGGCGACATTTATGTCGCCCGTTTCATTTATGCCGTTCTGATATGACCACACTTTTTTGTCTTTACTTTCTATGTTGAGCACGCCAAATCTGCTGCATTTATCTTCCCCACTGATCATGGGCATCGTCAATATCACGCCGGATTCATTCTCAGATGGCGGGCGATTCCTGCAGCGGGATCGTGCAATCAAACACGCGCGACAGTTGATCGGCGAGGGCGCAGATATGATTGATCTCGGCGGTGAATCAACCCGTCCCGGTGCGGCTGAGGTGGGCTTGCAAGAAGAGTGTGATCGTGTGTTGCCAGTGCTCGAAGCATTGTTGGCTGATGGCGTGCCGATTTCTATTGACACGCAAAAAGCAGCGGTCATGAGAGAAGCAATTAGTCTTGGCGCGGCGATGATTAATGATGTGAATGCGCTTCAAGCGCCAGGCGCTATTTCGGCTTGTGCAGATAGTAATGTGCATGTGTGTCTGATGCATAGGCAAGGCGCCCCCCGCACAATGCAGCAAGCGCCACAATATCAAGATGTGCTGTCGGAAGTGCACGATTTTCTGCTTGCGCGTGCGGACGCTTGTATTGCGGCAGGTGTCGCAAAAGAGTGCATTGTGATTGACCCCGGCTTTGGTTTTGGCAAAACGGTTCAGCATAATTTCAGGTTGCTGAACGAACTTCGGTACTTCACCGAGAGCGGATACGCAGTCCTCGCGGGGTTCTCACGAAAATCATCGTTGGGCGCTGTCACCGGCCGCGATGCCGATGATCGGCTCGCGGCTAGCCTCGCGGTGGCGCTCATTGCCATTCAAAACGGTGCAAAAATTATCCGCGTGCATGACGTCAAGGAAACCGTTGACGTGCTGAAGGTTTGGCAAGCCGTGCGTGAGTGTGGCGCAGCATAGACACCTCAAAAATCGACTTCCGCAGAAACTTAAGATCGATCGTTTTAGCGGAAGCCCAGTCCGTCCCTGCGCCGCTCATAAAAAAGTGATTTAATAGTGTGTAGTTTAGTTTGACACTTCTTAGTTTGTCCATGTGAGGCACATGCGAAATGAAAACGCCGTCGGAAACGTTTCCAAATACGTTGCCCAATACGTTGCCTAGTACGTTGCCTAATACGTCGCCTAATACGCCACCCAATCTGTTGCTGAACACGCGGCAAAGAGCGGCACAAAACGCGCCGCTCAAAACAGCCGCGAATACTTTATTCGCGCTTCGTTTTTCATTGTTGCTACTCATCCTCAGTTCCTGTGCGCTTACGCCACCACCAACAGCTCTGCCAAATGTTGACCATTTGTTTATTGATACTCAATTCAAGCCGCCATCAACGCCGATCAATGCAGATGAGGTGTTCGCGCTCAACGATGAGATGAAACGTTTTATACGCGTTGAAATGGCTAGACAAATTAAAGAGAAGGGCACGCAAGGCGGCTTGTTTGATGCGCTCTACAGTGATAAGCAACTTAGGCTTTTTTATGATTCTGAACGTACTCGTAACGCAGCCGAGACGTTTGACACGCGCAGTGGCAATTGCCTGTCGCTCGTCATTATGACGGGTGCATTCGCCAAAGAACTCGGGTTACGTGTTCATTACCAGCGCGTGCTGGTTGATGAGAGCTGGACGCGCAATAGTGGTATTTTTTTTGCGAGCGGTCACGTTAATTTAGTGCTCGGCACCACTTTCTACTTATCAAATAATCCCGTCGAATCAACGCAGACGATGACGATTGATTTTTCGCCACCCGAACAAACACGTGCGCATCGCAATGAGCCCATCAGCGAGCAAACTATCATCGCAATGTATATGAACAATCGCGCAGCCGAAGCGCTCGTACGTGGGCAACTTGACGATGCGTATTGGCTGGTGCGGGAGGCGATCAAACAAGATGCCTCATTCTTGATTGCCTACAACACCCTTGGTGTGATCTACCGCCACCACCGCAATATAGAAGCTGCCGAGCAAGTATTTAACACCGTTTTAGCAATCGACCATAAGAATTTGCAGGCAATGTCAAACCTTGCGTTGCTGCTACGTGAGCAGGCCAGATTCGAGGAGGCAAATCTCATCATGGCGCGGCTCGAAAAAGCGCAACCGTTTGCGCCTTACTATTTCTTTGACCAAGGCCAGACCGCATTCCAGCGAGGTGATTATGAGCTGGCAAAGACGTTTTTTCAGCGTGAAGTAAAGCGTGATCAATACAATCATGAATTTCAATTCTGGCTGGCTGTTAGCTATTTCAAACTCGGCGAAACATCGCAAGCCAAAAAGCATATGAGCAAAGCCATGGAAACCAGCACCACCCGCAAAGACCACGACCTGTATGCGGCGAAGCTGGATCGGCTGACGGCGGAGGGCGTTTTGCAGCGCGCGCGGCAAACCACGCAATAGTCGTATATCGAAGAAACTGACATTAGCGGCGGCCGTTTTAAGTTCAGCCATGATGAACGTTCGGCGACACTATTGCCAATTGAATTGGGTTAAATTCGTGGCTGTTTTCATCCGTAATGGCGCCAAAATCAACCTCGACCAGGCTCGCATAGACGATTAAACTGCTTGTTCCTAAAACAGATACTTAAACGAATAACATGACGGGATTGGCGATGATCGAAAACCATTCATACACTGCTTTGCTGGTGATCGACGTACAGGCATCGTTTCCACACACCCTCTATTGGCGCGTTGATAACGTGAGCCATTATCTCGCTGAACAGAATCGGTTGATCGAGGGGTGCATCGCGAGCAACATCCCTGTTATTCGCATATTCCATGTCGAGCCCACCGGCGTTTTTTCACTCGCTAGCGGATTCGTTAAGCCCCTTGAGGGCCTGTTTGATTTTGAGGCAGAATTTACGTTGCAGAAGTATGCGCATTCGGCGTTTTCGGGTACGCCACTCGCCTCATGGCTCACCCGCAACGGCATCAATCGCTTAATTATCAGTGGTATCCGCACCGAGCAATGCTGTGAGACTACGACCCGTTGCGCATCAGACTTAGGCTTCGCCGTTGATTACGTCACTGCTGCAACGCTGACCTTTCCAATGGAGCACTCCAGCGGACGCACCTTTAGCAGCGATGAAATAAAAATGCGTACCGAACTGGTGTTGGAAGGCCGCTTTGCGCATATTGTTTCGGTCGATGAGGCCTTGATGCGAGCCGCAGCAAGGGCAGCCAAATCTTAGGACGTCAATAAACAGAATAAGGCCGCCATGATTGGCGTTGCGGGCGCCGCGCTTGCAACGCGTGCAAAGGGCGCACGTGCGTTACGGGCGTTGTGGGCGTTACGGGCGTTATGGACGTTACATGGCAGCTAGTCTCGTTGGGTGTTGTCCAAGTTGGTTATTTTTTAAAAACGCCAATACCAACACCAGAGCGGTATTCCGGCCAGTTCCGCCCCGCAAGCCTCGCCAATGCTAGTGTTTGTCGCCAATATACATCGTTACTGGCTTAACAAGAATACCGCGACCGTTTGTGGTTTAAGTGAGATCGCTGCCTCACCCGCCGCGTTACTTAAAAATGGACTCTGTGCCTTCGGGTAAACCGATTTGAACACGCCGAGTGGCGCTAAATTGTGTACCAGAACCTTGGCTGATGTCGTTCCATAATTGGTCAGGACCAATGTTCGTTCATCGCCCCATTTCCGTTGATAGCCGATCACGCTACCGTCCACAAACGGCGCATCGTAGCTGCCTTGCGCAATCGACGGCAGCGTGTTGCGTAAGCTAAGCATCGCTTTGTAAAACGCCAAAATGGAATACGGATTTTTTAACTGTGCTGCCGCATTGTAGGTCGCCACATTTGGCGAGACGGGACGGAACGGCTTGCCGCCGGTGAATCCTCGGATGTTATTGGTCCAGCTCATTGGCGCACGCAACGGGTCATCGGCCTTGAGATTTATCACGCCCCCCATGCCGATTTCTTCACCGTAATAAATGAACGGTGTGCCCGGCTGTAGCAAGTAGGTGGCGGCGGCGAGCTTGTATTGGTTGATGTTGCCGCGCAGCTGATCCCACAGGCGCTGACCGGCAAAGATGTCGTGATTCGATAGCATCGTCGCCATGGTCAGCGGTGCGGTGGTGAAATAGTTGGCGACCTTGTTCATCGCCGTTGCATCACGGCCATTGCTTTTGACGGCAGTGATGATACTGCGCTCATGGCCAAACGCAAATGCGCTGCCACAGACATCGGGCGCACCATACACGATTGGATTGGCGGTGGCTTCGCAGACCACGTGGCGGTGCTGATAGCCACGAATCAAATCAGCGTAGTCATGCGTCAGGGCGCGGCTTTCCGGCTGGTCGTTCCAATCAACCGCATTATTTTCGACGAGGTGTGGAACCGCATCCAAACGGAAACCATCAATGCCGCGATTCAACCAAAATCGCAAACTGTCTTTGTGATAATTCACCACGTCAGCGTTGCACATGTTGAAATCCGGCATGTGAAAACCGAAGGTGGCGAAGTAGGCCCCATTGCTGTTGACAGCATTGCCGTTGACAGCATCGCCGTTAAAAATCCATGGATTCTTGCCCCAAATGTCCCAACCCAAGGGTACAGATGCGACCGATTCCAATGCCGCCCCCGCCCCCGCCGCCCCCACTGCCCCCACCGATTTGTGCCACACATACCAATCGCGATAGCGATTCGTTGGACTTGATTGCGACTGCACAAACAGCGGATGGGTAGCGGCGCTATGGTTCAACACATAATCGATGATGACGCCGATGCCGCGTGCGTGGGCTTCCTTAAGTAATTCATCAAAATCAGCCAAGCTGCCATACGCAGTTTCAATTGCTCGAAAATCCGTGGTTGCGTAACCATGATCGTGATCCGCACTGGCGGTAATCGGCATCAGCCAAATGCCTTTGACGCCTAGGTCTTGGAGGTAATCGAGTTTTTGTGTGAGACCTTTTAAATCGCCGATACCATCGCCGTTACTGTCTTTATAACCGCGTACAAAAATCTCGATGAACGCGCCATGCTGCCAGCCTTCCTTTAAATTGCTGCCGCGATCTTGCATTTCGACGGCGCTGGTGTCGATGGGCGCTGCTGCTGGGGTTGTTGCCTGTGCCTGTGTACTGAGCAGCATGGTGATGGCCGTGAGTGCCGCACTGAGCAAAGATTGCAACGCGGGGTACGAGAAGTGCGCTTGATTTTTGTTCATCAGATTTAGAGATAATTTAAAGGGTGTAGTGACTGAGCGGGAGGGGAAATTTAGAGCAGTTGGTGCAGGGAGGGCACAGGGGGCACAGAGGGCGCTTAACCATTGTGATTGCCGCCCAATGCCTAACTTGCTCAGGGACTCACGGTATAAACGCGTACTGACTGCGCGGGGATCGTGATACTGGCTGCGCCATTTGCATCGATCGCGCTGCTTGATGAGCTGAGCGGAAACGCAGCGTTTAGCGCTCGACCTGCCGGCAAATTGGCTACGTTAGTGGTAACCGCAACCGTTCCATAATTCGTCAACACCAGCGTTTGCTCTGTAGCGAATTTCCGTTGATAGCCCATGACGCTCCCAGAAACAAACGGCGCGTCGTAGCTGCCTTTCGCAATTGATGGCAACGTATTGCGCAGCTTAAGCATCGATTTATAAAACGACAGCAATGAGTTTGCGTCGCTTTGTTGCGCCGCCACGTTTTGCGCGCCCACATTTGTCGCCAATGCGCGGAACGGCTTGCCGGTGGTGAAGCCGCCTGTGGTGGTATCCGCACTCCAACTCATCGGCGTTCGGAGCTTCGGATCGCCACTTAAGCCCAAACCACCGGCAATGCCAATTTCTTCACCGTAGTAAATAAACGGCGTCCCTGGCATCAGCAAATAGGTTGCCGCCGCGAGCTTGTACTGGTTGATATTGCCGCCAAGTTGATCCCAAATGCGGTCGCCCGCGAAGCTATCGTGATTCGATAGTATCGGTGCGATACCGATAGGCGAAGTCTTAAAATAGTTGCTCACTTTGATGATGGCATCGATATTTCCTCTCGCGGCATTCACCAGGTCGGTTTGCAGTTGAAATCCAAATGCGCCGCCGCAGGCGTCGGCCGCCGCAAAGCCTTTGGGATCATCCGGCGCTTCACATACCATGTAGCGGTTGCTGTAGCCGGCGACCAACAGGCGCATTTCATTCATTAACGCATAGTTGCGCGGCTGATTAAGCCAGGCGCTGGGGCCGTTCTCGACAAGATTGCCGACCGCATCAAAGCGAAAGCCATCCACGCCGCGATTGAGCCAAAAGCGCAGATTATTTTTATGGTATTCGACGACGCTTGGATTCACCAAATTGAAATCGGGCATTTGATCCCAGAACGGCGCGAAGTATGAGCCGGTCGCCACAGTGCGCCAAGGGTTGCCGCCATAAATGCTCCACCCGGTTGGTGGGCTAGCTTGCCAGACATACCAATCGCGGTATGTGTTGCGATCCGAGTCGCGCGAATTCACGAAGAGCGGATGTTGCGCGGCACTGTGGTTAATTACGTAATCAATAATGATGCCCATGCCGCGATCATGCGCCTGCTTTAAGAGTTCATCAAAATCGGCCAAGCTGCCATATGCGGTTTCGATATTGCGGTAGTCGCGCACGGCATAGCCGTGGTCGCCGTCCTGGCTCTTCGTCACCGGCATTAGCCAGATGCCTTTAATGCCCAAGTCTTTTAAATAATCGAGCCGCTGAATCAACCCTTTCAAATCACCGATGCCATCGCCGTCGCTGTCTTGATAGCCACGAACATAAATCTCGATAAACGCCCCGCGCTGCCAGCCCGCCGGTAATGTGCTGCCTTTATCCGACGGAGCAACGGCGCTCACGTCCACGGACGGTAGAGGGGGCGGGACTTGCGGCGCAGGCGGTGGCGGTGCTGCCGCTGCCGCACTGCTGCCTCCACCGCCGCCGCAGCCCGCCAGTAAAACGGAAAGGGCCAACGAGATTGCTAAGGCAGCGTGTTTAGCAGCGATACAATGGTCTGCGTGCGTTCTAATTGGCTGCAGCAAGGATTGACGCATCGTTAACTTTCGATATATTTAAATTGTAGAAATATTACATCTAAATTCCAACGTCCGCTAATTTATTGGAGAATAGACGCTTATTCGTTATAAATGATAAATATATTGATGTAGTTTTATTACGATAATATATACAAATAGAATTCAATCATCACCGTCCGAGAGGGAGATATTTCCGTGAAAATGCAATTTTTCAATTCTCAATTTTTCAATTCTATTTGGCCACGTAGATACGCACATTTTTTAGCCGCTATGCTGCTTACATTGCTCGTTGTGCCCGTATCCCAAACGGACGCGAATGCAGCGGCGGGCGCGAATCTAGAGGCGATTGAGAAAAACTGCGATTATTTTCGGCATACCAGTCCCGCTATTCCCGCTGTAGCAGTAGGTGTTGAGACGCCTTCAAAGCCCCTGCAAGCACACGCATACTGGTTAAATCGCCGGTTGGCGAAATGGCCGGGCATTGATCAAACCGGAATATTCAAGCTCTATTATTCGGCGACCGGCGGCATCGCTGCCAATGAGAACCAGAAGGTAGTCGGTAGTAAGGGTTTTATTAATCTTGATGTTTTTAATGGCGCTGTGCCTGCCGATGCTGCTACCCGCTTTAAGTACGTGGCAGATGGTGTGGTGCTAATGCTTAACGCTTCAGATGCTGCTAAGTTGCCCGCGTTACTAAAACAACAACTGGTGTTGGTGCAAGAATCCGAAACGGGCGAGACGCGTCACGCCACGACGCTACAGATCGCAGGCGCACTCGACGATATTTATGTCGCTGCGAATAAGGTTGATGACCTTGGTGTGCGCGTCACTGGTGGAAAGAATACGGGAACAGCATTCAAGCTGTGGGCGCCCACAGCGCGGCAAGTTTCGCTATGCCTATATCAAGCCAATGGGGCAGCGAAAACATTTGATGCAATGCGCTTTGATGAATCAACCGGCGTGTGGTCGCTCATTAAACCGCACGATTTGTCGGGAAACTATTATTTATACTTGGTTGATGTGGTTGGCCAAAATTCCTTCGTTAGCCCCAACGGCGTTACCGATCCCTATTCAATAAGCCTAAGCGCCGATTCCAAACGAAGCTTCATCGCCAACCCAAATTCAAACAAACTAAAACCCAAAGGCTGGGATCAACTTCCGCGCCCCAACCGATTCATATCGCAAACCGACATGGCGATTTACGAACTGCATGTGCGGGATTTTTCGATCAACGATCAAACAGTCTCAAAAGCGAATCGTGGAAAATATTTAGCGTTCACGGAAACCAACGCCAACGGCATGAAACACCTCGCGGCACTGAGCAAGTCAGGGGTGACTGACATCCATTTATTGCCCGTGTTTGACATCGCGACCATCCCTGAAAAGGGCTGCATCACACCGGCTATTAAAGGTGGCGTAGACAGCGAAGAGCAACAAACCATCACCACCAACAACGCAGCAAATGATTGCTTTAACTGGGGCTACGATCCTTATCATTTCTCAGCGCCTGAAGGCAGCTATGCGAGCAATGCAGACGACGGCGCAACCCGCATTATCGAGTTCCGCAAAATGGTGATGGCGCTGCACCGCGCTGGGCTGCGGGTGGGGATGGATGTGGTTTACAACCATACTTCCGCTTCGGGGCAAGACGCAAAATCAGTATTGGATCGTATCGTGCCGGGCTACTACCACCGCCTCGATGCCAGAGGCGCGGTTGAACAATCGACTTGCTGTGCCAACACCGCAACGGAAAACATGATGATGGCGAAGCTGATGATCGATTCAGCTGAGCTCTGGGCGCATGAATACAAAATTGACTCCTTCCGCTTTGATTTGATGGGGCATCAGCCACGCGCGGCAATGGAAGCATTGCAGGCGCGGGTGAACAAGTCCTCCGGTCGGCACATCAATTTGATCGGCGAAGGTTGGAATTTTGGTGAAGTTGAAAATGGCAAACGGTTTATGCAGGCTTCACAATTATCGTTGAACGGCTCGGGCATCGGAACGTTTAGTGATCGCGGTCGGGACGCAGCGCGTGGCGGCAGCGCAGGCGATAGTGGTGAGGCGCTGGTGAAGAACCAAGGCTATATCAACGGGCTCGTCTATGCCCCCAATGCATTGGCCGACAAGGCGCGCCCTGTGACCGATTTATTGCGAGCTGCCGATATGGTGCGCGTCGGCTTGGCGGGTACGTTGCGGGACTATCTGATGACCACTTACGACGGCAAGCAGAAATCGTTGAGCGCCATCGATTACGCCGGCCAGCCCGCCGGTTATGCGAGTGAGCCATCGGAGGTGGTGAACTATGTTGATAATCACGATAACCAAACGCTGTTCGATATTAACGTCTATAAATTACCACTAGACACCTCGCGTGAAGATCGTGCCCGTGTGCAGATTTTGGGTGCTGCGGTCACCGCATTCAGCCAGGGCGTTGCCTATTTTCATGCGGGCATTGATACGCTGCGCTCCAAGTCGATGGATGGCAACAGCTTTGATTCGGGCGACTGGTTTAATCGCATTGATTGGACCTACCAAGACAATTACTTCGCAACTGGAATGCCGCCCAAACGCGATAACGAAAAACAATACTCGTTGATCAAACCATTACTGGCGAATGCGGGAATCAAGCCAACTTCAAAGGAAATTTTATGGACGCGCGATGCGTTTCGTGATTTGCTGAAAATTCGCGCCAGTTCGGATTTATTTCGGCTTGGGAGTACTAAAGAGATTCAATCGCGGCTTACATTTCTTAATACCGGTGCGATCCAAAACCCGGTGGTGATTGTGGGGCATTTGCAAGGTGAAAATAGACTGAAAGCTTCCCTGAAATCCAGTACGGACGGGGACTTCAAGGAAGTTCTATATTTCATCAACGTCGATAAAACCGCGCAAACGCTCATCTTGCCCGGCGAAAAAAACAAGGCTTATGTTTTGCATCCGGTACATAAAAATGCCAATGCAGCCGACAAGCGGCCAGCTACCGACGCACGCTTTGAGTCTAGCGTCGGAGCGTTCATGATCCCTGCGCGAACAGCGATGGTTTATGTGGTGAAGTAAGACGCCTTGCGTCACCGTCCCAGATAAGTTGCGGCATTTATTTGGCAAAAGATTCATCATCTTGATCTGCCGAAGTCATCGCGACGCGCCACGCTCGGAAAATGCAAATTGAGGGGCGGGAATAGCGCCGCTAAACTGCCGAGTTGGCCAATATAGCGACGCGTTGCGCGACGGGTTATTTGCCAGCCTTGAGTGCATCCGCGCTGCCGCCCATTGCTTTGCTTCCCGTTTTATCGTTGGCGCCTTCGGACTTCAAGCTGGCTTTCGCGCCGACAGTGTTACTCATCGCCTTCGCGGCCTGGCCGTCACGAGCGCCTTCAGACATTAACTTCGTTCCGCAGCACGAACCAGCGTCTTTCTTGCTGACATTGCCGCTGGCCGATTTCGCAGCTGGGCCGTCATGCGCGCCTTCAGCCATAACCTTTGAACTAGCCTTTGCGCTATCAGCGGGGGACTTGCTCGTATTGGCGGCGGCCAATTTGGCAGCGGTGAGCGTTTTCGCGTTAGCCGGTTCGGTTTTTAAAGGCTCCCCAGCGGCAACCACAACACCACTTGCGCTGATGATTGTGGCGAACGCGGATGCGCCGATAAAACGTGTGACGGTTTTCAACAAGGTTGTCGATTGCTTGTACATGGATATCTCCTGTGATAAAAAAATAAATTCGGAATAATCCCAGCACTGGCGGACGTCTTTGAGCATTAGCGCCTCAAAAACCCTCCCAATGCTGGGGTTTGATTTTCTATGTGCGCCGGAATTAAAGATGTGCGGCGCGCATAAATCGTTTTCCCTACTCATACAAACGGAATACAAATCTAAAACCGGCCAAATTAGGTGGCCCATTGTGCGTTCAGCTTAAGGCTGCACAACACTAAGGCCCGCTGGCGCTGTCCCCGCATTGGCAATAATATTCGGCACGCCATTGGCACCCATTAGCCAAAGCGTCAGCGTTCCGTTGGGTTGTTTCCAGACAATATCGTAGATGCCGTCACCGTTGAAATCACCCGCCCCATAAAATTGCCAGGTGGGGTCAACTGTGGGCAATAAATACGAGGTCGTGGCGATCGGCTGCGAGGTCGGGGTGCAGGACGCATTTGGATCGTCCGGGTTAGCGGTTGGCGGTGGGAGTGTAACTTGCGTGGCATCCAATGAAAGTAGCATCGCCATGCCTGTTGCCGGATTGCGATGAAGAATATCGCCGCGTCCCAAGCCGGTAAAATCAGCAACCTTCAATGCTTGGAATCCAGCAGGCAAACTACCACCTGAAAAATTCGCACAGGTCCTCTGTGGCGTTGCCATCAATACCCGTACTTGGTTGGCAGGGCTCACGTACACCATGTCGGCTGCGCCATCACCATTGATATCGGCGGCACCGACCAATGTCCAATTTAGTGGTGCGCCACCGCGTTTGCGAACTTGATTCACGATGCTGCCGTTCATAAACCAGATATACGAAACACCGGTATCGTTGGGGATGCCGTCGTCGCCGGTAAAGCGAAACACCATATCGTCAAAGCCGTCACCGTCAAGATCGCCGACCGCTTGCACAATCCACGGTAACTTGACCTTGCGTGAAAATTGCGCTGCGCCAGCAACGTAATCAAGCAGTACGGAAACATCGCCAAATTCACCCTGCGTGGTGTCTTGGAAAGCGAGATCGGCTTTACCGTTACCGTTAAAATCGCCGATACCAATACTGCGATAATTTGATCCAGCATCGGGCAAAGGCGTGAACTGGAATTGATTGTTTACCAGCCGACCAGCTTGGCTTGCGTTACCGTTCCCCGCGCCATTGCTTGACCTCACGATCAACGCACTCTTACCGACACCATCAATATCAGTCGCTACACGCTTGACCGCAGCCGATGCGGTGACCACCTGTTCTGCCGCCAACGCACCCATGCTCGCCGCGTTGAGGGAGTCGCCACTATACGTTGCCGTAATGATGCGCGTGCCGACGGTGGAGAATGGTGTTGCACAGGTCGCCATCGCGTTTGATAACGAGACCGCGCCGCAGCCTGCAATCACCACACCATTGGCTCTAAACGTCATGGTGCCAGTAGGGCTGTTGCCGCTGACGATAACCGAAAAAGTAACCCCTTGATTCGCCGCTGCCGGATTTACCGATGCGGTAATGACCGGCCGCGTGGCAAAGCCAAATACAAACACCGGCGTATTGCGTTGCTCACTACGCATGATATTGGCGCTTTCATTCGCTTGCGTTGAAGTCGTATCGCCAACTTCACCGAACTGATTTTCTCCCCAGCATTTCAAGCCACCGCCTACCAACCGGGCGCAGGCGTGATAGCGCCCTAGGGCGACCTCGGCCACACCACTGCCCAAACCGACAACATCGGTTGGTATCATGCGGTTGTCGATTGTGTTGTCTCCTAATTCGCCGTCGGTATTGTGTCCCCAGCATTTGAGCGCTCCGCTGATCATGACTGCGCAAGAAGTGTTGTCATTGGCCGCAATGGATGCCACGCCTGCACTAAGGCCCGCTACATCAATTGGCACCGAACTTGAGTCGGCAATGCCGCTACCAAGTTGGCCAGACGAGTTAGAGCCCCAGCATTTCATACCGCCCGTTGCCGTAATAACGCAGCCATGCGCATTCCCCACCGCCAGTGCCAGTGCGCCGGTAATGCCGTTAGCGGCATTGACAGCGACATGGCTTTGTTCACCAGCAGCGCCGTTGTCACCAAATTCGTTACCAGCATCAGCACCCCAACATTTCACGGTGCCGCTCGTGGTCAGCGCACAGCTATGATAATGGCCCAACCCAATCGCTTTAATGCCCGACGTGGCGCCAATGACATCAACTGGCGTGCTGCGAACTTCCGTGGTGTTATCACCGAGTTGGCCGTAGAAATTATCGCCCCAACATTTGACCCCGCCAACATTGGTGAGCGCACAACTATGGTAGCGGCCAACATCAATGGCGACGACACCGCTCGATAAACCCACCACATCGACCGGCACACTTGACAGGTCAATACTGCTGCCTGCATTGCCCAGGCCGAGTTCGCTCGTATTATTTGTTCCCCAGCATTTAACGCCACCCGAGGCGGTTAACCCGCAGCTGTGAAATTGACCCTCTTTGACCGAGACCATGCCCGCACTCAAGCCGACCACATTGACGGGAACACTTTTGAAGGTGCTTTCGCCGGCGGTATTATTGCCAAGCTGGCCGTAATCGTTTTTACCCCAGCAGCGCAGACTGCCGCCGGTATCTGGGGAGCAGGTAAAACTTTGTCCACCGGCGATGGCAGCAGCGTCAAATGACAGACCGTTTACGCCGATCAGGCTTGGGCGATTTGATGTTGTGCTGTCGCCCAATTGCCCACTGGTGTTGTTACCCCAGCACTTCAAGCTGCCGCCAGTTGTGACGGCGCAGGTGTGGTTATTGCCAGCAGTAATTGCCGCAACTTTTAAATTGAATCCGGGCACGTTGGTAGCTGTATTGCGTTGGCTGGTTGTTGTGTCGCCCAATTGCCCGGACGTATTGGCTCCCCAGCATTTTGCCGCGCCCGATGCCATTAGTGCACAACTGTGAAATGCGCCGACTGTGACGGCCGAAACACCGCTGGTGAGGCCGACTACATCGACCGGTGTGGTGCGCTGCGTGGCTGTGTTGTCACCCAAATCGCCTGATGCATTATCGCCCCAGCATTTAGCGCCGCCGCTGGCGGTGCTCGCACAGGTGTGAGAACCCCCAGCCGCAATAGCGGCAACGCCATTAGCGAGGCCGGTGACGTCAACCGCGGTGCTGCGCTGTATAGTCGAGTTATCCCCCAGTTGCCCGTTGGCGTTGCTACCCCAACACTTCATGCCGCCACTTTTAAGTAACGCACAAGTGTGATTGCTCCCCGCCGTGATTACGGCGACGTTGGCGGTTAAGCCTGACACATCAACCGGTGTGGCGCGATTAAAGAGAGAGTTGTCGCCAAGCTGCCCGGAAGAATTGAGCCCCCAACACTTCACGCCGCCGGCACTCGTCAGCGCACAAGTAAACGATGCGCCCGCTGCGAGCGCCACCACGCCACTGGCAAGCCCATTTACATTAACAGGAGTATTTTGTTGGCTGTTGCTACCGTCGCCCAGCTGGCCGGAAGCATTGCTGCCCCAGCATTTCACACCGCCAGCGGACGTAATGGCACAGGTATGCGCACCGCCATTGGCGACAGCGGACACACCGACGCCCAAACCGGCCGCATCAACCTGTGTACTGCGGTCGGTAGTGCTGCCATCGCCGAGCTGGCCTGCACCATTGCTGCCCCAGCATTTCACGCCGCCTTGCTCGGTCACAGCGCAGGTGTGAGCGCTGCCCGCTGAAACTTGTTGTACGCCGTAGGCTTGTGTTTGTGCATGAGCCGCTGATGGTAAGAAAAAAAACAGTGGTGCAATCAACAGTAGCCCTCCAGCAACAAAAATTGAAGATGATCGGTTCCGTAAATGGTTTGGCGGCTTATTTAGTGCGTTCATACAGTTCTCCTAATTTGGCTGTGCGTTTCAAAATGGTGTTTCAAGATGACGCGTATCAACATGACGCGTAAATAAATCCTTCTACCCATACAAACGGAATTGGTTCGACAAACCGGCCACGCAAAACGGCAAACGCAATAAAGATGGCTGACAAATAAAAACCCCGCATGGTTAGTGCGGGGCTCAAAATTTGAGTTCCGGTGTTTAAGAGTCAGGCTGGGCTAACGAATAATCGACTATGTTCCGGATCGATATTGGCCTCGGACAGTGTACGTATTGGTAATGGTTCTGCCAAATTGTGGAATAACAAGTCTTTTGCAGCGGCGCATTTCCGTTTCGCGGTACTGTAGCGAATCCGCTTGGTTGGCGAAACTCAAATTAGATTGGCCATGCGGGTAACCCACCCCGTGTACAAGAGCGGTGCTTACTGAGGCAAACGGAATCGACGCAAAAAACGGCCAATTGCATAAAAATAACATTGCCGCCCATATTCGTAAAATACCCTTGCAAAAACATAATCAGCCGCGCAATGGTTTGGTCAGGAGCCTAACTGAGATGCTATTCGAGTAAATCGTGAGAAGCGTTTAGAGTCGAATCTCAAAAATATTTACTTTAAAAAATGGCCATGTTTTCAATAATTGTTGCGATTGTTTTAAATTTATTAATGCCCGCCACAAGTCAACAAAGAGTCGACAAAAGTGTCATAAAAATTGAAATGGCGCCGTCCATACGAGGATCTGACAATCCGGAGTGCTTAGGAAGGGATTGCGGAGCGCCAAAATAATAGCGCAAAGGCGGGCAAAACGAAGCGTGCAAACTCTAACTTAATATTGGTGCAATAGTGTTGCTTAAGATGACGCTATGAATCACTGATCCCCATTACGACCGCTTAGCTTTTAAGCTCGCCAGCTGCGCATCAATCTCACCAATACTCTTTTGAAATTGGGAAATGTTAGCCTCGCGTGCCTTGGAAAAGTTAGGCTGATCTTTTTCGTCTTGCAGCATTTTCATGGCAATTCCAAATTCAGACCGTGCGGTGAGCAGATCCTCACGGCGGGCGGCCACTTGGTTGGGAATCGTCCTAGCATGACTCCAAGCGATGCCGCCCAATACGCGGTGCATCGAGGCCTCTGCCGCCCATGTTCTGCGAATGCGCCGCGCATCGGGTGGCAATGCCGCGACGCGTCTTAATGCCGCTTCTGTTGACAAACGTGATGCTACAAAATCACCAGCACTCAGTTGGCACTCCGCAAGGCTCAACAGGGTTTGCAGCACATCACTTTGATATTGCAAGTTATCGGGATCGCGGTCGGCCAATGCCAACATCGCATCGTTGGCTGCCCCGAGATGTTTGAGGGCGCTCTTAAAATCCCCAAGCATTGCGTAGGTTTTACCGAGCGCGTTATGGTTGGCCAACACATTGCGCTGGTACAAACTATTGTCCGGCGATTTCAGCGTGAAAGCCTCCCGAATAACTAGCGCTGCCTCATATTTTTTGATAGCTTCTGGTTTACTGTTGGGATTGCCGCTGTCTCGTAGGATATGGCCGTTCTCGGTGTACAGCCAAGCCAGATTACTGAGTAGGTTTTCGTCATTTGGATCACGAACGCGAAGCGCCTCGACAGCGGCAACGGCTGTTGCTATGCTTCGCAGGGCAATAGCGCTGTCTTTCTTCAATGCGGCAAGTCTTTGTTCACGGGCATAGGTTAACTTGACCAATTCGACTTTATCTTCAAGCGTGGCATTCGGCGTCGCGGTAACCCGGCTGGCGTAATCGACACTAGATTTCAAAGATGCATAGGCATCATCGAGTTTGCCTAGCCTCACTTGCAATTGACCAATATTGCTATAGCACAAGGCCAATTGTCGGGCGATATCGGTGCTGTTGGCGTTAAATTTATCATTGCCACCAGTACTGCTGGCGATGGGTGTGAGTAACCCAATCGCGTGTTCATAGCTCTTCAACGCCTCGCTTGGTTTTCCGATATTTTGCGAGCTATCGCCGCCTTGAATGCCCGCTAAACGCTGATAAGCCTTTGCCAATTCCAGCCGGAGTCCGTTGTCTAATTTTGATTCGCTGGACAACTGCTCCAGATATTTGCTCGCGTTCTCAACCAATACTTGCCGCGCTTTGGTGGCACCGGGTAAATTTTTAATTTGGTCATGCACATCAAACATGAGCGAGTTTGCCAACGTGCGCACGGATTTAAAATGAAACTCTGCCCGCTCGCGTTCGGCCACGGCAACACGCCGTTCGTACTCTGCAAATGCGCCGCCAGCAATGATGGCGAGCAGCGCCAGCGCACCCGCAATCATCGGAATTTTATGGCGTGCAACAAAACGACTAGCCAAATAACGCCATGTTCCTTTGCGTGCCAGCACTGGGTTGCCATCGAGATGTCGGCGAACATCATCATCCATCGCGGTTACGGATAAATAACGCTCTTCAGGTACTTTACGCATTGCTTTCAAGATGACTGAGTCAAGGTCGCCATTGATCGCTTTGGTAAGTTGCTTTGCGCCACGCAGGCCGCGCTTAATGGCAGCCTCGTCGGTCAGCGCGAGCGACGATGGCACTTGCGTTGGCTCATCGGTCAATGCCGCCTCGCTCAAGCGCCTGGCCTCCCGAGTAGCGCGATATGGAGATTGCCCAGTCATGAGTTCATGCAAAATCACGCCCAGCGCATAGACATCCGTCGCGGTGGTGATCGTATCGCCCGTTACCTGTTCCGGCGCGGCATAGCGCATGGTCATGACACGTCCGCCGGCCTGGGTTAGCTCGGTGGCCGCAATTTTTTCCCGCGCCTCACTGCTCTCCGCAGTGGAAGTAACTGCCTCGTCAATCAACTTGGCAATACCGAAATCCAACAATTTCACTTCGCCATTTGCGGTGACTAAAATATTGCTGGGCTTTAAGTCGCGATGCACCACCAAATGCTGGTGCGCGTGTGCGGTTGCTGCCAGCACTTGACGATATAGTTTCAGGCGCTGATTGATTGTGAGCGATTGCGCGTCCACATATTCGCCAAGCGGTCTGCCCTCGATATACTCAAGCGCCAAATAGGGTTGGCCGATGCCGATATGGCTTAATTTTTCATCCACGCCCGCGTCAAAAAGGCGCGCAATATTAGGATGCGTGAGCTTGGCCAAGATGTCGCGCTCGCGCTGAAAACGGCGACGCCACACCTCAAGATGCTGCACCTGCGTGGGCAGCTTTAGTGCGACTTGGCGGATTACCCGGCCATCGATTTGGTCGGCTAGCCACACTTCGCCCATGCCGCCATGTCCCAGCGGCAAAATCAGACGGTAAGCGCCAACGACATCGCCTAGATGAAAATGTGAAGATGGCGGCGGCGGTGCCAACCTTGGAACTGTTTCAAGGTCACCATGCAACTCGGCCGCATCGTGATTGGCAAACATATCGCGCAATATCGGCGCAATATCGGCGTCTGTCTTTGCTACCTCCATCAGCCATTTTTCTCGTGTCGAAACATCAAGCTCTAGGCCGCTTTTGAGCAAGGGACCAATTTTTTCCCACTGGGGTTTAGTAATTTTCACAGTTTTAAAATTCGTGTTTGTGTCGACGTTTGCGTAGGAGTTTGTGTTGACGTTTGTGTTGGCTTTTAAATTGGCGACTGTTCCGGCGATTGCGTTGGAAAT
Organism: Burkholderiales bacterium; assembly: GCA_038206765.1. Taxonomy (GTDB): domain Bacteria; phylum Pseudomonadota; class Gammaproteobacteria; order Burkholderiales; family Usitatibacteraceae; genus UKL13-2. Next base: position 68,494 of record JBBRAM010000003.1, read on the forward strand.
TATCGATAAAGGTGATAGGTTTGCCGGCTGAGGCTGGTTGATCGCGAAAATAGCAGTTGAACATCAGCTGAAGCTAGACTATGTTAACGGTCACTATTCTTATAAACGTAATTGACTACAAAAGCAGGCCAACTAAGCGGAGCTGATGAACGCTACTGAATCAACGTCAGCAATAACATCCGGGCACGCTGCCATTCGCGGCGAACAGTGCGCTCGGACGAGTCGGTCGCAGCAGCAATTTCAGCCTCTGTCAAACCGGCAAAAAATCGCATTTCAACCAATCTCGCCAGCGCGGGGTCAAGGGTTTCCAGCTCATCGACGGCGTGATGGATGGTCTCCACATCAATGGGTGCGGCTATACCGTCAATAACGTCAGTGTTGAGCGTAACGATATCCATTTCGCCCCCTCGTTTGGCGGCCTGTTGCTCGCGAATGACATCCATCATCACGCTACGAATCACCCGCGCAGCGTAGGCCAGAAATCTGACGCGGTCAACGAACTCGACGCTATGACCTTGCGCGAGTTTGATGTAGCTCTCATGTACCAGAGCTGTTGTTTCTAGGCCATTACTTAACTTTGTTCCTGATAAACGCGCATGAGCAATTCGTTTGAGGTCGGGATAATAAGCGCTAAAAGCGTTCTCTAATTGCGTGGGGAACTCACGCTTTGGATCGTTCGCACCAGACGTTTCTTCAATCGCTGCCAAGACAGCTATAAATTCTTCCATTTATGCCAGCGCTCCCGATTACCTATATTTGTGAAGATGTTCGCGTTGGATTGCCGCGCTAACGACTGTGCGAGGTCATCTTGGCCAATGGTGATGCTATGCTGACTCCCGGTGCGGCGCTTTGCGCACCGTCTGCGCCTTGTGATTTGGCGGCATTGGCCTCCGGCGCATCGTCCGAGCGTTCGTCCACTCGGTTCAGTAAGCCGAGGCTTTCTGGGTTGCGGCGCATCGCCACGCCGACCGCCAAAATATCGACATACAGCAAATGTAGTATCCGGCTAATCATTGGCAAATGCGTACTTACATCTTCCAAGTGATCAACAATCAATGCTGCATCGGCTTTTCGGGCGAGCGGGCTTTGGCTGGCAGTGATCGCGATGATTGAGGCGCCGCGTTCGTTGGCGCGCTCAGCAACTTCCATGAGTTCGGGTAGGCGGCCACTGCTGCTGATAATCACTGCAACATCGCCCGGCTTTAGCACATCAGCGGCCAATAATTGCAGGCGCGGGTCGGTATAAGCGCCGCTTGAAATACCAAAACGCAAAAATTTATATTGCGCATCGAGTGCCACCGCGCCATATTGGCCAACCGCAAAAAACTCAACACGATTAGCATGAACCAGAAGCGCAATCGCCCGGTCGATCATGTCGCGATTTAAATGGCTCCGCACCTGCAAAATGGCAGACGCGGTGTTGCCCAACACCTTCGCGCCAAGCTCCAACATTGAATCATCATTGGTCACCTGTACATGGGTGACTGGTACGGTGCCCGTGAGGCCCGAGGCGAGGCGTAATTTGAAATCAGACAAGCCTTCACACCCGAGGGATCGGCAAAAGCGAATCACTGTCGGCTGACTCACCTGCGCGGCGCGGGCAATTTCTGTAATCGGGTCGTTCAGCACCGTGCGCGGATGTGCCAACACATGCTCAGCAACACGCAGCTCGGCGGGTGACAACTCGGCGCGCGCGCGGCGTATTTGGTCGAGGATCGCCGACGAAGTTTTTAAGGTGCGCAATTGCGCCTCAAGAATCGCTGATGCACCCGTGAAGGTGGCGTGTTCAGCGGTAATGACAAAGGTCGGAATCGCTGCAACATATTGGCTGAAGCGGCCTTTGTCTTCAAAGCGTGCGCGGAACGGCGACTTATCAAAATAAGCACCCAAGCGCGGTACGATTCCACCGCCGATATAAATGCCGCCAAGTGCGCCCAGCGTTACGGCAAGGTTAGCTGCAGCGGTTCCCAGTAGCGCACAAAACACCTCTAGGGTTGCCATGCACACCGGGTCTGTTGCGTCCAATGCCAGTTGTGTAATCTCGGGCGCAGATAAATTTTTGGGTTTAACGTTAGCGTGGGTGTATTCGGCCATCGCGCGATACATCAATTCCAAGCCGGGCCCGGATAACAGACGCTCAAACGAAACATGGTCAAAATGTTTCCACGCATAGCGTAGCACCGCAATCTCACGCTCATCGCGTGGCGAGAAACTGGTGTGGCCACCCTCGGAGCCAAGCGATATCCAACCATCGCCAGCCGGAATCAAACCGGAAACACCCAAGCCCGAACCAGAACCCAGTAGGCCGATCACACTCTGTTTATGCGCCTCGCCACCGCCGACTTGGCGCACATCGCGTTTGCCCAGGCGCGGCAAGGCCATCGCCAATGCTGTGAAATCATTAACCACCACCAAGGTGTGCCAGCCCATCTGGCTGCGCATTTTCTCAATCGAAAACTGCCAATGGTAGTTGGTCATTCGCACCAAGTCGCCATCGACTGGGTTAGCAATCGCGACGGCTGCGTGGTCAATTTTTACCGGGGGCAGCGTTGCCAGATAGGCAGTGATTGCCGCCTGAAAGTCGGCGTGGTCAGCACAGCGTAGTGAGGCAATCTGCGTAAACTCGCCTTGCGCCGTTTCCAGCGCAAACCGCGCATAGGTTCCGCCGATATCGGCGATGAGTCGTGGGTTATCAAAGGCGGGCATAGAAGGCTGAGATGTTTAAAATTGTTCTAAAATTGCCTGAAAGTACGTGGTAGAAATGTTCGCCAGAATGATTGTAACGTCATTCTGGGCGATAATTGCAGACACTTTCAAGACTCGTTGCAAACACTTTTAAGATGCAATATTTAACCATTCAGTCCACTTTTTGTTAAAGAAGAATATGCAACAGCGACCATTCGGTAATACCGGCCTCAGCGCTTCCATTCTTGGCTTAGGCGCCGGCCAAATCGGCGACGCCAATCAACGCGAAGAAGATGTCAGCCTGTTGCTAAACGAGGCGCTTGATCTGGGCATGACGCTCATTGATACGGCTCGCGGGTATGGGCTTTCCGAGGAGCGTATCGGGCGGCATATTGCGCATCGCCGCAGTGAATACGTGCTTTCAACCAAGGTTGGCTACGGCGTCCCGGGGCATCAGGATTGGACCCCTGACTGTATCGTTGCCGGTGTTGACCAAGCGCTGCGCAATCTGAAAACGGATGTGTTGGATATTGTGCATCTGCATTCATGCCCGAAGGAAACGCTGGTGAACAACGGCGTAGTTGATGCGCTAATAAAAATGCGCGAGCAAGGCAAAATTCGAGTTGCCGCCTATTCTGGAGAAAACGATGAGCTAGCCTGGGCGATTACCGAGGGTGGCGGTTACAAGGGACTATTGGGCAGCGTGGAATGCTCCATCAATCCGTTCGATCAACAAAGCCTCGCAATCATGCTTCCGAGTGCCGGTGAGCAAGGTATGGGGGTAATTGCCAAGCGAGCCTTAGGCAATGCGCCGTGGCGGTTTGCGGAGCGGCCGCATGGCAACTATTGCGAAACTTATTGGCTGCGCAAACAAGAGATGGCGCTCGATATTGGTGACATGCAATGGGATGAGTTTTCGTTGCGCTTCAGCGCCTTCGCGCCTAACGTAAGTTCTGCGATTGTCGGCACGTCTTCGATTACCAATTTACGCCGTAATATAAAACTAATTGAGGCAGGTCCATTGCCAGAAGCGCTATTCGAGGCCGCTCGAGGGCGATTTATGCATTTAGGCAGCCAATGGCCTGGCGAGATATGATTGGCAGACATGCATGACGAGGACTAAAAACTGACTAATGCCGTGCCGTTCAAGCATTAAATTATTTGTAACCATTTAACCTATTTCCATTTTTCACCCGCGGTAAACGCAATCCGACTAATCCCGATCCATTCAAATTTCTACCCACCCACGATTTTATGGTTCGTTGTTGGGCGGCGAGCCAGGGAGCCTGATTCAGTTCAACGGCACATTGCTGATTTGTGCTGGGGTGGCGGCGCTGTTTTTGTCGCCAATACCGGTGTATGCGAACAATTTAGTACAAGCTGTTAAACCGACCAACAGTACAATTCTAAGCGCAGCATTGGCCAGGTGTACGGTTGATGCATTGGACATCAGGGGAATTCTTGCCTCGTTGCGATTGGCGCTTAAACCTTTGCGAAATTGATTGTTCATTTTGAATGCGATTGCCAATATAAAATTAGCTTGCAGCGTCCGAAGCGTGCTTCGGGGCATCCTGCCAACGACCTCGTCACGTTTCAACGATCATTTGTCACCGGCAAAAAGCGTGCCCGCCCTCAACAGCAGAATCATTTGCAATCTCGCGTTTGCGCTTACAACCGCCCTCGCACTGCTGGTAAGCGCGCCAATCAAAGCACAACAACCGGCGCGGTCTGCCGACTCATCCGACCGCTCGATTGATTCCGCAATTGCCCCTGAGACAGCATCCATCACGCAGTATAAAATTGATGTTTGGCAGACCGAACAGGGTTTGCCACTCAACACCGTGCAGTCTTTGTACCAGACCAAGGCTGGTTATCTGTGGGTCGGTACCGGAGCGGGGCTTGCGCGATTCGATGGTATTCGTTTCGCCACCTTTGAATCTTCAGCCGTTCCCGAGTTGGTGGCGCGTGCCATTTTTGGCTTTATGGAAGATCGCGATGGCAACCTCTGGATCGGCCACGGCCGGGGTGCTGCAATCTTTCGCAATGGACGATTTGAGCCTGCGCCAGCCAATGAATTGATGGGCGGTCGGCGGGTCTGGGCTTTTGCCCAAGCGCCAGATGGTGCTGTATGGGGCGCCACTGAAAATGGATTGGTGCGATGGGGGGGGGAAGGGGAAGGTGAAGGGGAAGATAAGGGAAACGGAAACGGAAACGGAAAAGGCACAGGCACAGGCACAGGCAAGGGTGACACCAAGATATACAAAGAAGCAGATGGCCTACCGACGATTCGGCTCCGCACACTCGCTTTTGATCGCGACGGAACACTGTGGATTGGCACGACAGGCGGCGGCTTGGTTTCATTTAGAGAAGGAAAATTCAAGGTTTTGAATCCCGCGAATGGATTCCCTCATTTGGAAGTCAGGCACGTCCTTGCCGATCCGGCAGGCGACATTTGGGCAGCAACGGCCGGTGCTGGCCTTGTTCATGTCGAGAGTAGCAACGACACAAACAAGATCAACATTTACAACACCGCAGATGGATTGCCGACTAACCAGCTTACCTATCTTGCGCGCGACAAAGCAGGCTCGCTATGGATCGGCACTTGGGGTGGTGGCGTGAGCCGAATGAGCCAAGGGCGATTTTCATCCATTTCGTCGACCAGTGGCCTTACTGGTGATCAGATATGGTCGATGCAAACTGACCGAGAGGGCAGCATATGGGTTGGCACGTGGAACGGCGGCTTGAACCGGCTGAGCAACCGTGCCTTCGGTGTTTTCGGTAAACCGGAAGGACTATCGAGCGACAACGTGCGATCCGTTATTCATGCCCGCGACGGCGCGACTTGGGTGTCTACGTCGGGCGGTGGTATCAACCGGATTGATGCAGGTCGCATTACGACGATTGCCAAAGCGAATGGGCTTGCAACCGATGAATCGTCGAGCCTTTTTGAGGATCGTGATGGCGCCATCTGGGTTGGTTCCTACACTGAGGGCATTGCGCGAGTAAGGCGCGAAAATAACAAGGACAAGATTGAAAAATTCAGTGTCGCCCAAGGGCTCCCCAACGTCGATGTGCGTGTGGTGTACCAAGATCGCGGCGGCACCGTTTGGGTTGGCACACAAGCCGGATTGGCGCGTTTTGATCATCGACGCAAGCTCTTTGCGACGGTGCGCGAACCCGGGGCACCGCTTGAGGGTGTGGTCGCCATTCATGAGGATAAACACGGCGTGATTTGGTTTGGTACCGCGGGACAAGGCCTTGTGCGCTATCGCAATGGCGTTTTTGACACCCTCACGCGCAGAGACGGGTTAGTTTCAAACTGGATACTATCTTTCTATGAAGGCGCCGCCGGCTCACTCTGGATCGGCTCAAACGGCGAGGGGATGAATCGCATCAAGGACGGGCGCATCAGCGCCATTAGACTTGCCGACGGGCTCTGGGATGGACTGGTGCAAGTCATCATCGAAGACCGATTAGGCTACTTGTGGATGACCTGTAATCGCGGCTTCTACCGCGTCGCACTGGGTCAACTTAATGCTTTCGCCGAGGGCCGCATTGCCAAGGTAATATCAACAGGGTTTGGTCCCGGCGATTCGCTACGCAGCACGACTTTTGCCGGCGGGCTACAGCCTGCGGGCAATATTGATGCGAAAGGCCATATCTGGCTGCCTTCGCTCAAGGGGATGGTGATCGTCGATCCCCAGCGCCTGCCCGGCACCGACGAGCCGCCACCCGTTTGGGTTGAAGAAGTATCGGTGAACGGCGTAAGCGAGACGAGAGCGATGCCCGACGCGGACGTCATTCTGCCGCCGGGCTCCGTGCCAATTTCGATACGCTTTGCCAGCGGAACGTTGCTGAATGCCGAGCGAGTGAGATTTCGTTACCAAATGGAGGGCATCACTCCAAACTGGATAGACGCGGGTAAAAGCCACGAGGCGGTCTTCCCAACGCTACCCAACGGTAGCTACCGCTTTCGCGTTGCGGCATCTATTGATGGCAAGCGTTGGCAAGAGGCTACCGCCGCTTTACCGATTATCGTTAAGCCTTACTTCTACCAAACCCTGTGGTTTATGGCGCTGGCGGCGATATTATCGCTCGCGATGGTCATTGCTCTGTTTCGATTCCGAACGCATCAACTGCGCAATCGGCACACCGAGATGGAGCGCCTAGTGGCCGAGAAAACCGAAGCGCTCAAGTTGGCAAACGAACATCTTTTGCGTTTGTCTTTTGCTGATGCACTGACGGGGCTCGCCAACCGCCGCCGACTCGATGAAATCTTAGACACCGAGTGGCGACGTGCATTGCGCTTGCAAACGCCGCTTGCTGCGCTGCTAATCGATATCGATGTGTTTAAGGCTTACAACGATACGCTGGGTCACCCCGAAGGCGATAAATGTCTGGTTGCCGTCGCTGACGTGATTCGACAGGTGACCAGTCGCGCCGGCGACTTTGCCGCACGATACGGCGGCGAGGAATTCATCATCTTGATTCCCGGATTGGATCGCGCCTCTGCGCTGGCCTATGCCGAAATGTTGCGACAGGCATGCGAGGCAAGGGCAGTCCCGCATCCTTCGTCACCGGTGGCGCCGGTGGTCACGATCAGCGTCGGCGTCGCCGCCAGCATTCCATCAGAGCAAACCGCGCTAGCAACACTTATTGCCGAAGCCGATGCGGCGCTCTATCGGGCGAAACATGAGGGGCGCAATCGCGTTTGTTAAACGTTTAAGGAATTACGGGGTTTCGATGTTGAAAGGCAGCGGCGAGATAGGTGTTATGACCCCCGCGCTTGCAGACTCGTCACTCATGCCAAGAATGCCCATGCCGCTCGGTAAGCGCAATCGCTGCTGTTGGTCCCCAGCTCCCGGCGCTATAAGGCTTTGATTGGTAACCCGTTGTCCGCCAGCCGTCGATGATGCCATCGATCCATTTCCAAGAGGCTTCCACTTCATCGCGCCGCACAAACAGCGCGGAATTACCGCGCAGCACATCGAGCAGCATGCGTTCATAGGCAATGCGGCGGCGGGATTTGCCGAAGGCTTCGCCAACGGACAGATTAAGGCCGACTTCGCCTAAGCGGGTTTCGTTTACGCCCGGTTTTTTATGCATCAGCGTCAGCGTGATGATCTCGTCGGGTTGCAATTTGATGAGCAGCGTATTCGGCTGCAAGGTCGCGCCAATATCGGCAAAAATATTGTGTGGCGCAGGTTTAAACTGAATTACGATTTCGCTCATGCGCTCTTGCATCCGCTTGCCGGTGCGAAGGTAAAACGGCACCCCCGCCCAACGCCAGTTATCAATCTCCGCCTTGATAGCGATGAAGGTTTCGCAGTCACTCTCAAGCCCACCGGTTTTATTTGCACCGGTTTCGTCGTGATAGCCGACGACAGCTTTGCCGCCACTAAAGCCCGCCGCATATTGGCCGCGCACGGTGTTCACATTTACATCGGTGCCTGTGATCGGCTTGAGCGACCACAATACTTTGACTTTTTCATTGCGCACGGCGGATGGCGTGAAGCTTGCTGGTGGTTCCATCGCGACCAAGCAAAGCAATTGCAGCAAATGGCTTTGCACCATGTCGCGTAGTGCGCCGGTGCTATCGTAAAACGGCCAACGGCCATCCACACCGACCGTTTCAGCAACCGTGATCTGCACCTGCTCAATCGCGTTGGCGTTCCACAGCGGTTCAAAGATTGAGTTGGCAAAACGCAGCGCCATTAAATTTTGTACGGATTCTTTGCCCAAATAATGATCAATCCGAAATACTTGGTTTTCATCGAACGCGGTAGCGATCGCTTCGTTAGTGATGCGCGCTGTTTCGGTATTTGTGCCGATCGGTTTTTCAACCACAATGCGGCTGGCTTTATTGACGATGCCCAAATCCCGGAGCCCTAAGCAGATTGAGCCAAACAATTGTGGACCTGTGGAGAGATAAAAAATAGTGCCGCGCTCATCGGGCACATTGGTGGTGTTGACTGCTAACGCTGCACGTAAGGGCTCCATACCGCCCGGGGCTTTGATGTCAATTGTCACATATGAGATACGTTTGGCGAAGCCTGCGAACGCCGCATCGTTATACAGCTCTTTATTGGCCGAGGTTTGAATGGATTCCTTCACCTTAGCCAAAAATTCCGCCGCAGAAAGTTGCGAGGTTGCGGCGCCGATCAATTGAAATTCGGTTGGCAATAAGCCATCACAATCCAACGCGTAGAGGGAAGGCCAGAGCATTCGTTTCGCGAGATCGCCGGTTGCACCAAAGAGCACAAAGGCGCGGCATTGATTGAGGTTGGATTCAATATTCATAGAATTTTTTAACGTAAAGAAATGAACGAACGAAGCTAGCGATGGGAATAGAGAAACAAGTCTACGATTTTTTACGAAGCATTGCGGCCAGCTTGGCGCGGCGCTCGATTTCCGCCCAATCTTTCTTGGCTACTGCTGCCGCAGGGGCAAGCCATGAGCCGCCAACACAGGCAACGTTTGGTAGCGCCAAATAGGACGGTGCAGATTCCGCATCAATGCCGCCAGTCGGGCAAAACAGCACCTGCGGGAATGGCCCGCCGATGGCTTTAAGCATGTCGATGCCACCGGCCTGCTTGGCCGGGAAAAGTTTCATCGCGGTGAAGCCTGCGGCGAGCGCGGACATCACATCTGATGGTGTCATCACGCCGGGTAGGAAGGGGAAATCATTTGCCTGGGCGCTGGCTTTTGCCAACAGCGCAGGCGTAGCACCGGGGCTCACACCAAAGAAGGCGCCCGCTGCACTCGCGGCGTCATAATCGGCGACATTCGAGATCGTTCCGACACCGACAATTGCCTCCGGTATGGCGGCGCGGATTGCCCGGACGCAATCGAGCGCGGCGGGTGTGCGCATGGTGACTTCCAGCACGCGGATGCCACCGGCAACAAGCGCGCGGGCGAGTGGCGCGGCATCGTCAACATGCTCCAAGACGATGACCGGCATGACAGGGCTCGCCTGCAATATTTCCCGGATGGTTTTCATGAAGTTACTTCCTCTGTTGTTTGTATACGAGAAGCAGAATCATCGGCCACACCAAAAATGGCCGCGCCTTCTTCCGCCGTTAAAGCATTGCCGCGTGCGGAGACAAAAAGCTCGCGCCCCATGCCAGATTGATTCGCCGAAAGATCCGTGGTTGCGGCGACACGGCTTGCCCAAACAGCGGCTGATACTTGCGCCTCCAACACGCCATTTTCAGCATCCAGCAAAATCATATCGCCGGTGCGAACACGGCCTATGGCGCCGCCCAGCAAGCATTCTGGCGAAACGTGAATCGCGGCTGGGACTTTACCCGAGGCACCTGACATCCGGCCATCGGTGACCAGTGCCACCTTGAAACCCTTGTCCTGTAGCGAGGATAGCGCGGGTGTTAACTTGTGCAGCTCCGGCATCCCGTTTGCACGAGGCCCTTGAAACAACACGATGGCGACAAAGTCACGCTCCAATTCGCCGCGCTTGAAAGCGGCCAGCACATCGTCTTGATCGTAGAACACAATCGCAGGCGCTTCAACAATCCGGTTGGCTGCTTTGACGGCCGAGACCTTAATCACTGAGCGCCCCAGATTGCCGCGCAAGACTTTCAATCCGCCATCGGCGCTAAACGGGTTGGTAGCGGGGCGCAACACCGTTTCATCATGGCTATGTTGCGGTGATGCCTGCCACGCCAGTGTATGGTCTTGCAACGTGGGCTCGTTGCTATAGTGCATCAAACCATGGCCGGCCACTGTGCGCACATCTGCATGCAATAAGCCTGCGTTGATGAGTTCACGTATCGTAAAACCTGCGCCGCCAGCCGCGTGGAAATGATTAACATCCGCGCTGCCATTCGGATAAATTCTGGCAAGCAATGGTACGACAGATGAGAGCAAATCAAAATCATCCCAATCCACCAAGATGCCCGCCGCACGGGCGATCGCAATGATGTGAATGGTGTGGTTAGTCGAGCCGCCCGTCGCCAACAAGCCGACGATGCCATTCACAATCGCCCGCTCATCGATAACGTCTGCGAGTGGTGTGTATTCGCGGCCAAGATGTGAAATTTCAGCGGCGCGTTTGGCCGCGGCACTGGTGAGCACATCCCGTAGCGGGGTGTTTGGTGTGACGAACGCCGAGCCCGGCAAATGTAAGCCCATCACCTCCATCAAAAACTGATTACTGTTCGCAGTGCCGTAGAAGGTGCAGGTCCCTGCGCCATGATAGGCGCGGCTTTCAGCCTCTAGCAGCGCAGCGCGATCCAATTTGCCCTCGGCAAACTGCTGGCGAATTTTGGCTTTTTCATCATTCGATAAGCCAGTCGTCATCGGCCCGGCGGGCACAAAAATTGTCGGTAAATGGCCGAACTGCAATGCGCCGATCAGCATCCCGGGTACGATCTTGTCGCAAACTCCCAAACACAGCACAGCGTCAAACACGCCGTGCGAAAGGGCGATGGCAGTCGACATGGCAATCACGTCGCGCGAGAAAAGCGACAACTCCATCCCCGGCTGGCCCTGAGTTACGCCATCGCACATTGCCGGCACGCCGCCGGCGAATTGCGCGACCGCGCCTGCTTCCCGCGCCGCCTTTTTGATGATCTCCGGGAAGCGCGCCAACGGCTGATGTGCTGAAAGCATATCGTTGTACGCTGAAACGATGCCGATATTGGGCTGGCGAATTTCACGCAGAATCAATTTATCGTTGGGCGCTTCGGCAGCAAAGGCGTGGGCCAAGTTCGTGCAGGACACGCGGCCCCGCGACGCACCGGTCGTGCGTGCTTTGGCAACGCGTTGCATATAGACGGTGCGGGTTGCCAAGCTACGCGCCACAATCCGTGCGGTGACGGCGGCGACGGTGGGGTGAATCGATGTGGGGATTAATTTTGTTGCAGCCATGGGTATCTCCTTGCGCGACGTGTGTGCTGCAGAGCCGCGCATTTACAAATTTAGCGTTTTTTACATTTTCGAAGATTGATTGTAGGTTTTCTACATAAATAAATCAACTGACATCGGTAAACTATGTCGGGAGGTCCTACTCCGCTGCTACTCCACTCAGTTGCACTGCGGTTGAGACAAAGAAATGATGGCGAAGAACTACTTGCGCCGTGGATAGCTTGTTGATAATCTACATAAATTACTTAAATGGCCTGAGTGTGCGTCGCAAATACGCCTCAGGATTGGTTCCTATTGTGACGCCGCGATGGCAAAAACCATGTCGGTATTGAAGATGACACAAGTTGAAAGCAAGATGAAAACAACGAATAAAAAAGCGGTCGCGAAAAAAGCGACGTCAGCAATGACATTGGCGAAGCGAATGCCCGCCCCAAAGTCCGCCCTAAAGCGCGCCCCAAAGTCCGCGCCAGAAGCGGCGTTCGAGCCATCTGCCTTACTAGATCGTATCGAGAGTGGCCTTGATCAGTTGCGTCCATCCGAGCAGCGCGTGGCGCGGTTTGTGTTACGGCATCCCAATCAGGTGATCAATTTATCGTTCCCCGAAATTGCCGCGCAAACCGGCGTGAGTCAGCCAACAGTGGCCCGATTTTGTACGGCTTCCGGCTTTAGCGGGTATCGTGATTTCAAGCTTCGGTTAGCGCAGAGTCTGGCCAACGGCGTGCCGTTTGTACATCGCGATGTGCAACTCCAAGATTCGATGGCCGAAGTCGGCGCTAAAGTATTTGACCGCGCCATCGCCGCTCTCATGACGGTACGGAATCATCTTGACCCTGACAAGCTGAATCGCGCCACCGCGCTGTTGGTGAAGGCGAAAAAAATTGAATTTTACGGATCGGGAAATTCGGGCATTGTGGCGATGGATGCGCAGCATAAATTTTTCCGTTTGGGTGCGCCGGCCGTCGCCTATGCAGACCCGCACGTCCATGCGATGGCCGCTTCAATGCTCGGCGCCGGCGATGTAGTGGTGGCGATTTCCGGTAGCGGCAGCACACTCGATTTGTTGCGCAGTGTTGAAATCGCCCGCGGTGCCGGTGCCGATGTGATTGCCATCACGGCGAGCGATTCCGCACTCGCCAAACTCGCCAATGTCGTACTCACTGCTGACGTACCGGAAGACTTGGACGTCTACGCGCCGATGACCTCGCGCTTGGTGCACTTGGCGATTATTGATGTATTGTCGGTAGGGGTCGCGGTGCTGCGTGGCCCTGCGCTGGGCGCACGATTGAAGCGTGCCAAAGAAGTGTTATCGGAGCGGCATGGATAAGGTACTGATGGGCTGCTGATGGAATGCTGTTATGAACAATGAAACCTTGGAAATCTTCGCATACATTGAGAAAGCGTCATCATGAATAGCGTGAACAGCGAATTGCAAAACCAACCTGCCTCGGATGTTTCAACCGATACCAAGCTGCGCGAGGAAACCCGGCTACTGGGGCGCTTGTTGGGCGATGCGATTCGTGCGGTCTCAGGTGAGGCGACGTTTCAAAAAACCGAATATATTCGTCAGCTCGCGGTCAGCTTTCATCGTGCAACGGGCAATGAGCAGGCAATCATTCTCACCAAGCTCAATCACGAATTAGCCGAGTTACCGATTGATCAAACCTTGAACGTGATTCGCGCGTTTAGCTATTTTTCCATCCTTGCCAACATCGCCGAGGATCGCCAGCAAAATCGTCGCCGCCGCGCCCACCGTATCGCCGGTTCGCCGCCGCAAGTGGGCAGCATCGAACACGCGTTATCAGCGCTGGCCGAACAGGGCGTCTCAACCACCGAAATTCATGCGTGGCTGGGTAATGCGATTGTGAGCCCGGTGCTGACAGCGCACCCCACCGAAGTGCAACGAAAAAGTATTCTTGATTGTCAACGCGACGTCTCGGCTACGCTCAACCAAATGGAGTTGGGTGGGCTTGACCCGGAAGAACTCACGGATACCGAAACCCGGCTTTACCGAACCGTGCTACAGCTTTGGCAGACCGCGATGTTGCGACTCACCAAGCTGCGTGTGATCGATGAAATTGACAATGCATTGAGCTTCTATCGTCAAACGTTTTTGCACGTCATCCCCAATCTTTATGCCACGCTGGAACGCGCCTTGCCGTCGGATGCCAGTGACCATTCCGAAAAGAAGCTGCCCGCATTTTTCCGCATGGGTTCCTGGATCGGCGGGGATCGTGATGGCAATCCGTTTGTTAACGCAGAATCGTTGCGGTCGGCGATTCGTCGGCAAGCCGCGGTGGTTATGGACCACTATCTGGAAGAAGTGCACGCCCTCGGTGCGGAGCTGTCGATGTCGAGCCGCTTGGTCACCGCTACCGCCGGCTTATTAGCATTAGCCGAGCAATCTGAAGATACCTCGGTCTATCGTCAAGATGAACCATATCGCCGCGTGCTGCGTGGTGTTTATGCGAGGCTGGCGGCAAGTAGTGAATTATTGGTGGGACGGCCACCGTCGCGGCCAACAACCCTGCAACTTGCGCCGTATGCAAACGCCGCAGAGTTTTTGGCTGATCTTGATGTGGTGTCCGATTCATTGCGAAGCCACGCGTCGAGCGCGTTGGCCGATGGGCGGCTTGCCACTTTGCGCCGCGCGGTCGCGGTGTTCGGGTTTCATTTGGCCTCGATTGATCTGCGCCAAAATGCGGATATTCATCAATCGACGGTAGCAGAATTATTGCGATGCGCTGGTGTTGAGAACGATTATGCCAACCTTGCCGAAGCGGAAAAAGTTGCATTGCTCGCACGCGAAATCGCGAATCCACGGCCGCTCATTATTCCGAACCAGCGTTATTCAGATTTGACGGCCAGCGAGATTGAAATTTTTAAAACCGCCGCTGAAACCCGCGCCAGCTTTGGCGCGCTGGCTATCCCAAACGCGATTATTTCCAAGGCCGAATCAGTGAGCGACCTGCTCGAAGTAGCGCTGATGCAAAAAGAAACAGGGTTGGCGGGGAAGAGTGAATCAGGGGCGCTCAATGCCGCTTTATCGATCATCCCATTGTTTGAAACCATCACCGATCTACGCGCAGCCAACCGCGTCATGACCAGTGCGTTCCAATTACCGCTCTATCGATCGCTCATTGCTGCGCAAGGCAATCTGCAAGAAATCATGCTCGGCTATTCAGATAGCAACAAAGACGGCGGTTACTTAACGGCGAATTGGGAGTTGTATCGTGCGCAAAAAGAGCTGGCAGAATTAAGCAAAACAACGGGCGTACAAATCCGTATCTTCCACGGGCGCGGCGGCAGCGTGGGGCGCGGCGGCGGACCGACATTTGAAGCGATCCTTGCTCAGCCCACCGGCTGTGTGGGTGCGGGCTTACGCATCACCGAGCAAGGCGAAGTGATTGCGGCTAAATATTCAAGCCCCGAAATGGGCAAACGTAATTTTGAAATTTTAGTTGCCGCCACCATGCTCGGCGCATTTCCGGCTGCGCGGAAAACTGTGGAAGAGCCAAGTTGGTTAGCCGCGATGGCGCAGCTATCCGAAGCCTCATTCCAAGCCTATCGCGGGCTGGTATATGAAACGCCCGGCTTCACTGAATTTTTCCGGGGCGCGACACCGATCAACGAGCTGGCCGGCCTCAATATTGGCAGCCGCCCGGCATCGCGCAAGCCGTCGTTTGCAATTGAAGATTTACGGGCTATTCCGTGGGTATTCAGCTGGAGCCAAGCCCGCATCGCGCTGCCGGGCTGGTTTGGATTTGGCAGCGCCGTCAACCAATGGCTTAACGAGAACCCTGCGCTGAAGGCCGCAAGACTGGCCGAACTAAAAAGCATGCACGCGCATTGGCCGTTCTTCAAAACTGTATTGAGCAATATGGACATGGTGCTGTCCAAAACTGACATGGGCATCGCCGAGCGCTATGCCAATCTCCTCGATGATAAGGTGCTCTCAGCGCGTATCTTCGCGCTCATCAAGGCTGAATGGCAGGCCACGGTTGCAGCGTTGGAAACAATCACCGGCACTAGCGGATTCTTGCAAGACAACCCTGCTCTTGCCCGCAGTATCCGCAACCGTTTCCCCTATCTTGATCCGCTCAACCATTTACAAATCCAGCTCCTGCGCCGCTACCGCGAAGGCCAGGCTGATGAGCGCACGCAACGGGCGTTGCATCTGACAATTAACGGGATTGCAGCGGGGCTGCGGAATAGTGGGTGATCGGCGTGATGGGGCTGACTAAAAAGGTTAAGCTGCAATAGTTTGGTACGGAATGGTTGAAGTATGCTTGCCGTTCAAGTTCGGGCTAAGAAACCCTAAAGCGTGACGACCAAACCTTCCGCCTGCTGCCGGGCATGCAGGTGGTGGCCGAGATTCATCTCGGTTCACGATCCATCATTGAATATTTACTCTCGCCGGTGCAGAAGACCGTGGGCGAGGCGGCTCGGGAGCGGTGATATGAACATACATCAAAAATCAATAAGGTCTAGGACTGGCGGGGCGTTTGAGGCAAAAATGTCTCAAAACGACCGACAGTACTGGTGTTTATCTATTCCATTGAATGAAGTGGCACCAGTAAATACAAGCAGACAAGCTGCAATAGCCGTTGTATTTGCAGCCGCTGCTAACGACCAAAACTTCATCCAATCGGCGAGGGCAACATGGTAGCGGAAAAGGCAAAAGCGTTAGGGCTGGATCAACTCATTGGGGTTGGCGGTAGGCTATGTGATCTTCTTTCTAGCTGTGCTGGGGCTAGTGCTGTGGCTTAACAAAACGAACAAAGGCCGGGCGATCTGGGGGCTAGTAATAGCTCTCGTCTTCGGTGCATTGCCTTATCGGCTATTTGTTTATCAATCGCCTGTTGAAAAAGCCGCAGTGGCGCAGCAGGCGGCTGAGGCCATTGAATACAAGGCGAAGTACGATGCCGCCAAGCCGATCTTTGACAAACTCTGCCAAGAACAATCTGCACCGATCATTAAACGGACGGTGGAGAATGTGGAGGGCGTTTTGTTGTTGAAAGTAAGGCCTGAGAGTAAAAATCGAAATCAAGATTTACAAGACCCGATGTGGGCAGGAGCAGCCTTACCTACTGAAGATGAGAACGATGACTATATAAGAAGCTTTTTAATTGATAGACGTTTAGTACAGAACGCAACGCTCGATGGAAAGGCGCTCTGGCAAGTCGTGTACGAACTCGATGGCGGCGGGCAGCGTAGTTTTCGTTACGTCGTATTACCTGCTGAAGGAGGTACTTGGACAAGGATAACTGCCAGTATTTCATCGGATGCATCGCTGGCTGCAAGAGAAAAGATCAAATTAAGCCATGCATCCTTCACAGGTAAGTTGCCCCGCTATTCAATCTCATATGTAGATAACCTTGACCCTGATTTGCGCAAGTATTGGATTGCAGGTACGACCATCAAGATCACTGACACACAAAATAATGAAGTAATTGGTGAACAGTCCTTCTGGCGATGGGATGCAGGGTTTGGTAATACGGCAGGATTCCGTTCCCCGTGGACAACGGCGCGCAATGCTTGCCCTAGGTTTAGGCCCGGTGGCAATGACAAACAAACAACACTATTTGTAGACGAAGTTCTCAAAGCAAAACAAGGAAACTAATCATGGCAATCAATGACTCGACCAAATACCTAAAATACGCAAACGTCCAAATGGCTGCTGAGTCATTATTTGGTGTTGATTTAGTGAATGTTGCGCCAAGTACCACAAAGGGGGCGGGTTCCATGTCGCAGCAGACATTGGTTAGAGGTAACAACCGCGCTTCGCAGTTCACCAAAACCCAAGCAACTGAGTTCCTTAAAAATTTGGACGTTGTCGAGCGCCTCGCTGACACCAAAACCGGTTTCAGCGGCACACTGTTTCGCGCGCTCAAAGATGACCCCGCAGCGGGCATCACCGCAGGCGAGCTCGTCCTAAGCTTCCGCTCCACCGAATTCATCGACGATGCCGCCCGCGACAACATGGCCACCAACACGCTTGAGGTTAAAGAAAGTGGCTGGGCATTCATCGCAGAGGGTCACGTCTTTCAAAATAGAAAAACCCCCAACCCCCGCGCCGATACTAGTGTTTCAGGCGGAAACGTTCGACTGCGCGTGCCACTGGAATTTACTTAACCATAGAAGGCAGATCCCTCCCAAGAACGGCTCAGAATGCCGCTAATTTTCACTTGGCCTCATTGCAAGTTCGACCTAAACATAAAAAGAAAGTGCATTTTCACAGGGGTATGGGTAAAATGCGGGTTGTTGGTCTTGTTGTGCGTTCTGCACAGCTTTTGCGATTGTTGGCATTGCCGACATCGCCTCTATGGTGGCTGTAGCTCAGCGGTAGAGTCCCGGATTGTGATTCCGGTTGTCGTGGGTTCGAACCCCATCAGTCACCCCATCTTTTCTTGATTTTTCTCCTATTTTCCACTTTGGCATCCTTAAAAGGCGTTGCGGGAAGCAACGGCCGCAACCGACGGCGTTGCGTCAATCGAAGGCGATGCCGCAGCCTAACGCGCTAAATTCCACCAAATTTACCTAAATGCCGCTCAAATCCGGGAGCTTAAATCAAGCTTTTGCCAATGTGCATGTAGTTTTGCAAGACGGTAATACGGCGGGAATTGATCCGCCTTTTGCGGGCTGGACGCCAGAGGTCAGCGACGCTCGAAATTAAATATTGCGATTGTGTATCGTTTTAGTGCAATTTAATTTGTAGTTTTGCTACAATTGATTTTGGCGTGCTTTTTTGATCCTGCAGCTACACACTAAATCTAGACTTTTACGGTGGGCGTTTGTTGCGTCAAAAAGGTCGAAGCCATGGCGAAACGCTGCTGTGACGGCTGTCTTTGGTGCGGGTTGATGGCGTATCAATAGGCGGTTGGGCAGATTCGAACATAAAAAAGATAAAACTGGAGGCGAGGATGGTTGCAGATAGTTTTTCAAGCATCGCTAAAAAAGATGCGCATGCAAGTTGATGATTGCGTCAGCATCGATGCAGGCAGCGGCTTGAATCCTTCGCCGGGCTTCCCGCGCTTGGTTGCGGATATTGGTGGCTCGAATGCGCGATTTGGCTGGGTCACTGCTGCCAACACACGGGTGCAACACATCCGTAAATTATCAGTGCAGGACTATCGTTCGCCGGCGTTGGCGGCGAGTGCCTATCTGAGCGCCCTTGCCCGCGAGATCGGCACGCCATACCAAGCGCCGCGCCGCGCCGCCATTGCTGTCGCGGCGATGATTGACGGCGATCTGGTGGATTTAACCAATAGCGGTTGGCAGTTTTCGCGCGCGTCATTACAGGCTGAATTGGCGCTGGATGAATTGCTGGTCTTGAATGACTTTGAGGCGTTGGCGCTCTCGTTGCCACGGCTAAACGCGAGCCAACTTCGCAATGATCACGGCAGTATTCCCGCGCCGCAGGGCACGATGGCGGTGATTGGCCCCGGCACCGGACTCGGTGTAGCCGGTGTGGTAGAAACGCGACATGGCTGGGTGGTGTTGCCCAGCGAGGGCGGCCATGCAACCTTGTCGGCCGCTGATGATTTTGAAAGTGCGTTGCTGGCCGTAACCCGGAAAAATTATCCGCATGTTTCAGCCGAACGTTTTTTATCCGGCATTGGCTTACCGATTTTGCATGCGGCGGTTTCGGATGTGCTGGGGACGCCAGCCAATGCGTCCTACTTGAGTGCGGAGCAAATTGTTGATCGCGGGCTCAGGGTCGCTGAGGGTGGTGGCGGTGGTGGCGGAGGCGTTGAGGGTGCTGAAGCTGATGCGGTATGCAGCAAGACCCTTGATGTTTTCTGCGCACAACTTGGTAGCTTTGCGGGCAACGTGGCGCTGACGCTTGGCGCCCGTGGTGGCGTTTATATCGGCGGTGGCATCGTGCCGCGTTTGGGCGAGCGTTTTTTCCAATCACAGTTCCGTGATCGGTTTGAAGCAAAAGGGCGTTTTGAGAGCTATCTGAAGCCGATTCCAACGGTTGTCATCATCGACACCTTAGCGGCGCTAACGGGTGCGGCGCTGGCGATTGAGCAGCAGTTGGCTTGACACCGCATGGCTGCAGCTTTCAATCGCTTGCAGTCAAATCTACGCTAGTCTGAAGCTCAGTTGCGGCTAGTTCGCATTCATGCTGTGGCTTGAAACACAAGTGCTGGCGCGGCGTTTGGTGGTATTGGCTGACAAGTCTATCGGGCTATTTTGGGCTATTTGGGTATCGGGTAATTTGTTGTATTTATGCGATTCAGTGGTAATTACCGCATTTTTAAAACAGGCGAGTCTGTATAATTTGCGCTGGTTACAGATGTTATAAATAAATATCGTGGCCATAAACTGGTTATTTCAACAATACTAATTCACCTCATTGGAACAACGCCTCATGAATAAAAAAACACTCGCATCAGCACTCGTTCTTGTTGCAGCTTTGTCAGGATGCGCATCGATCTTGAATGAAAAGACACAGCCGATCAATGTCTCGGCATCAAACGGCAAAGAAATCGTCGGCACCATTGACGGTCAAGCCTTTAAGACACCGGCAGTCGTTAATGTAGCTCGTGAAAACAAAAACAAATTGGTTTTAGCCACGACAGACGGTTGCGCCAAAGAAACCTCACTTGAAAAATCAGTTGATAGCAAATTCTTCATCAATATCATCTCTGGTGGCGTGTTCGGCTCGACAACAGATTACTCCACAGACAAAATGTGGAAATACTCTGAAAACGTTGTTGTTTCATGCAAATAAGTCGTCAATTTGCTTCACGAAAAAGCGGCTACTTAGCCGCTTTTTTTTTGCAATGTCGCGCTGTTAACGTCCAAGATCGTGCTTCATTTGGATTGGCTATTTTTATAGTCTGTATTGTTTGCAGTGTCTGTGCTGGCCAGGCTTCCGCCGCCGTTTCACCACCAAGCGAACAACAGATCGCACAGCCTGTATCTCAACTTTCAGTACAAGTTACTGCACAAAACGTAGCACAACATATCGCACAAGCAAGGGCTACCCATTTGGCCGCAAAGCCCACTTGGGCTTCACTGCTACATGTTGCCGATGGCAAGGCTAACATCAAGACGCCAGATTTTCTTCTCAGCCTGCCTGATTTCTCGCTAGATAATGAGCTGGCTGCGACGATTCAATTTTTATATAGCGGGAAAGACGAACCCAAAAACACGACCAACCGCGACGCAAGCGCAGCCCCTGTTTGCCGCTTTCCGGCACGTTATCTTTGGCTAAAAAGTGAGCTCAATTTGCCGCCGCTGCCTATTGACGGCTGTGCTGATTTAAGCGAATTTAAACAGCGTGCGCCAGCTGACCGAATTGCGATTGTGTTCGCATCTGAAAACCTGGCGCAGCCATCAAGCATGATGGGGCATATTTTATTGAAGCTATCCGGCGATAACCCGTTGGGGAAACCGGTTGAGCACGCAATTTCGTTTATTACAGATGCCGGGGGCATGAATTTGCCAAAGCTGTTTTTTGACAGCATGGTGGTCGGCAAAAAAGGGTTTTTCACCTTGTCGCCCTATGACGAAAAACTGAATCTTTATCTTCGCGAAGAGCAACGCAGCATTTGGGAATACGAACTGACGCTCGATTCTGTGCAAAGAGCGCTGATCCAGGCGCATTTGATTGAGCTCAAACAAACCGATCTCACCTATTTTTTCCAGAATTACAATTGCGCCACCGTGATTGATTTCATTATCGCCATTGGCGCATCACAACAATTGCCGGTTGATGCTCTTTGGCTCACACCAAAGGATGTGATTAAACGCGCACAAACACTCAAGCTCATCGGTGCGAGCCGCGTGATTGCGCCGAATCGCTGGCTGATTCGCGCCATCAATGAGCAGATCAATAGAACTGACCGAGAGACGGTCAAACAAGCAGTTGACGAAGGCAAGGCAATCGCAGCGGATGCACAAAATTCAACTGAAGACCTGCTGAAACGCCAGCTAGCGCTAGCGTATCAAGCCTATCGGATCGAAACTAAGCAGGTGAGTGGACCTGACGCGCAGGAATATAAAAATCAACTGGCAAAAACAGTTGGTGCAAAATATAAAAACCAGCAGCTTGAAGCCAGTGCCTTCAAAAATCCGCTCAGCACCCCACAAGATTCGCAGCTTGAATTTGGCTTCGTGCGGCGCGAGCAGGCGCGCTTTGTCCGACTAAGCTTTACCCCCGCTACGCACCATATCGAAGACGACAACCGTCACTACTTTAGTGAAAACGAGCTGCTTCTTTTTGATCTATCCGTGCTAAAAAATATAGCGTCGCGTCAATTTTTTGTAGATCGCTTCACGGTCTATGCTGCGAAGTCGCTTATCCCCTACGACAATATGAGTGGTGGTTTGTCGGGTGCTATTCGCATGGGGTTTGAGCCGCAATTCGATGCCCAACTTCGGATGCAAAAAGCGACCTACTTGAGCGGCGCTTTGGGTAGAACCTTGCGCTATGGCGGCGATATCGATGTTTACGCCTTGCTGGGGCTTGGCGTTTCGGTTCGTGGCGGCAAGCCCAATCTTTACGGCCAGCCGGAAATCGGCCTGATTGTTCGCGAAATTTTCGATATGAAGTCCAGCTTATCGGCAGTGCTGACTGCAAATGCGTTTGGCGACAAAGCGAAATATCAACAATACCGTTTCGTCCAATCAAAGTATTTCCAAAACCGCAATTTTTCATTCCACATTACGGCAAAGTCAGCGGCGCAAAAAACACATCGCATAAATTCATTTGAAGCGAGTTTGAAGTATTTATTTTAAGTCACGCTATGCCCCGCGCCAAGGCCGCACCAAGGCCGCACGATATGAGAGATTGGCCTAAACACTAGTAATGGCGCGGTGTTTGGGGCGATTATTTTTTCGTTAGTGCGATGATAAACGTGTGGATCGTTTTTTTATATCATTGTCGTATACAAATATAGTTTGAATGTTTTGATTGCAATGTTTTGATTCCAAGCCCCAAACGCCGTCAAACGCGTCCTAGTCTGTTTAATCTTGCTTGGCCATTGTTCCTAGAACTATGGCTTGGCATCGCTGTTGGTGTTATTTGCACCATCTTGGCGGCCCGCACCTCAGACGCGGCGGGCGGTGCATTCGCGTTAGCGAATCAATTGGCTGGCACGCTGTTTATCCTGTTCCGCATTATCGGCGCGGGCATTAGCGTGGTGGTCACGCAAAGCGTTGGCGGCGGCAGGCGTGATGCCGCCGATGCCGTGGCCCGCACGGCGCTGGGTGCCAGCACATGGCTGGGCGGCATTTGTGCATTGCTGGCGCTAATCGGCGCGACCCTATTCTTGCAATTACTCAACGCGCCCGCTGATGTGCTGCCGCTGGCTGCACCGTTTTTGCAAGCGTGTGCCATCACGATGTTGTTTGACGCTTGGAATGCATCGATGTCGAGCGTCATGCGGGCGCATATGCGCAGCCGCGAGGTGCTGATGGTGATTGTGGTGATGCATCTGACACATTTGGCGCTCGCATGGGCGCTGATGGGAGGCGCAGGGTTGGGGGTGGGTGGCGGCGGTGGGGGTGGTGAAAGTAGTGCGGGCAGCGGCGTGGTTATCATTCCGCCGCTGGGTTTGATCGGCTTTGCGATTGCCATGGGGATCAGCCGTTTGCTCGGGCTGGCGTTGCATCTGTGGTTGTGGAAAGTGCAGCTCGGTATTGTGCCGCGATGGGGCGATTGGTGGCGGTTGCCGCGCCGTGAGTTGGCGGCCTTGCTCCACATTGGGTTGCCGGGCGCGGCTGAAAACATTGCCTATCGTTTGTGTTTTATGGTGAGTATCGCGGTCGCGGCACAGCTGGGCACGCAATCGCTCGCCGCACAGGCTTATGTTTCGCAGATCATGTATGGCGTGCTGTTGTTTGGTCTGGCGACGGGTCTATCGGTTGAAATCGCGGTGGGGCATTTGATTGGTGCCGGGCGCTTACATGAGGCGAACCAGATGCTGCGTCGCGCGCTGGCATGGGGACTGGCGATGAGTGTGGTGGTGGCGTTCTTTACGGCGTTGTTAGCACCCACTCTGCTAGGGTTTTTTACTCACGATGCCAATATTATCGCGACCGGCACCACACTGTTATGGATCACCGTGTTGCTTGAGCCAGGGCGAACCTTTAATTTGGTCGTCATCAATGCCCTACGTGCGGCGGGCGATGCCCGTTTTCCGGTGGTTGCTGGAGCTGCCTCAATGCTGATCGTGTTGGCCGGTGGAAGCTGGCTGCTGGGCATCCATTTTGGGCTGGGTTTGAAAGGGTTGTGGATCGCTTATGCCGCCGATGAATGGATTCGCGGCCTGCTGATGTGGCGGCGGTGGTCTACGCTCGGATGGGTCAAATATGCGCGAAACACCTCGCGGCGATTGCGAAAAATGCAATCAATACTAGCCCCGTCGCATCAGAGCATTGATCCTACGGCAACGTAATCACCGCCGTGTCGTCCATGATGAGCGGGTTATTTTCGGCTTCACCCCCCGTTCCCCTCGCTTCACCCATAGCCCCACCGAATGTATGGGCTCCCGCAACGGCTAGCAGCGGCCGGTAGCCGTTGTCGTAATCCCAAGTGGCCACATAAAGTTTTACGCCGCTCAGCGATTTGAGTTGCCCTAATGATGCGCTGGACAGAATAAAGCTCACCGCTTTTTTTGCTTGGTCCACCCGAATATCGGCCGCCGGTGCGGTCGATGTTCCTTCATTTGTAGCTGATGCACCTAGTGATGAAAATAGCGCATTCGACCAGCCATGAGCGCGGATCCGATAATGCCACTTCATTCCGTTTGGCAGTGAGGCGTTCTGCATCGGCATGATGGTTGTGCCACCTTCCTTACCGGGGATCTCAATAAAAATGGTGAACGCCACATGATCAAAGCCATTCTGCGGGTTCCAAAATGTGGTGATGCTGTTCATCGTTAGATCTAGCTTTAATGCGCCCCCAGCCCCTGAAGCACGAACATGATGAATATCGGCTTGGCGATAATTGCGCCAACCGGGATCCGTTGGGTAAACGGTTTTGCCGCTCGGCCCCACATCATCACCGACTGGATCAGCCAGATCGGATAACACCGTCCATTGTCGGGATACCTTAAAGTGCGCTGTTGCAGAAACAATTGGCGTAACTAACGTTGATGGCTGGCTCAATTCTGACCATGCTACTAACTGATGCGAGATATTTTCATCCATCATTTTGCCGGTATCGACGGTGGCCTGCCAACGCCCTTGTGCATCTGCGGTGATTGTTTGCGCATTCGATAAATCGCCATCAACAACGAGCTTAAAATTGGCCACTTTGTTGGTGGTCCCCGAGAGCAAAAAGTCGCCCTGAACCTTTTTGTTTGGCAGCGCATTCAGCGTGATGGATCGCTCAAACCCCGCTACTGGCGCGGTGTTTGAGGCATTCTCCCGTTGGCTATTGGGCGCGACTCGCCAAACAAACCCACACCGCGCTGGCAGTTTTAATGACACCAAACCCTTTGCGCCAACTACAACATCCTGCGGTGCCGCATCAATCGCAAACACGCCACGGAGTACCGTGCCGGCCGCTAATTCGGTGGCCAATTTATCGAGAACCGTTTCTGAATCGGCCGAGTTAAACACCACAAACGCCGTGTCGTTTGCATATTCCATTTTGTACGCCAACAAACCCGGTGTCGCGGCGTTATCCTGCAAGATGGTCGGCATGCCGCGCGAAAACACGCGATCATTTTTTCGCAATGCAGTGATCTGCCGTATGAATTGATACAACGGCGCAGTGGTGTCAAAACGATCTTTACCGCCAGATTTATAGCCAGCACTAAACATCGCCGCACGCTGCTCGGTAAACGCCTGCTCCGTTCCATAATAAATCACCGGAATGCCGGGCAAGGTCATCATCATCAGCAGGCTTTGCTTTAACCCCGCCTGCCCGCCATCTGCCAAGAAACGATTGACATCGTGGTTGTCCACGAACGTTGCCATGAGATGCGGGCGGCGGTGGAGCTTCATCATGCTGTCAATGCGATAGCCCAATTCCGCGGTCGGCCTGCCGCGCGCAAAAACATCGCCCATCGCGCCGTAGAGTGGAAAATTCAACATTCCAGGCAAGATCGGCTTGCCGTTTGGTGCGGTCATGTAGCGCTCAATTTTGGCGGCATTCACATCGGTAAAAGGTTTGTCGATGCCAAAGCCTTCACCGAAGACGTGGAATTGTTTGCGCCCTGTTTGCTTTGCTGCATTCATCACACCGGGATTTTTTTTATTCGTTGAATATAAAAAATCGCTGAACAATTCTGGCGGTACGTAGAAGGCTGTATCGACGCGAAATGCATCCACACCGACTTCACGAATCCAATAACCATAGCTTTTACGCAAAGCATCGCGCACGACGCGGTTTTCAGTATTCAAATCATCGAGCCCCGACATCTGAAAATTCATTTCCTGATTTTTATCGTTGTAGTCGCTGACGTCTGGTGTCCAATGATAAATGCCCGCTTTGCGATGCGCGGGATTGCGCACGTCATTCATGTTGAACGGCGCTTGGGACGGGGCGCTCTGGCCTGTTTGGTCAGGGTTTAGCGCAAAGTTTTTCGTGGGGTCGTTGGCGTTCCAGTCACCGTTGTAATAAAAGAAATTGCCGGTGTGATTGACCACAATATCCTGCACCAGATACATGCCGCGCGAATGGATGTTGTGCGAAAGCGCTTTGTAATCAGCCAACGTACCGAGATGCTTATCGACAGCCATAAAATTCTCCGCCCAATAGCCATGGTAGCCACTGTATTTGGTCTTCGCATCCCACCATTGATTGGCCACCGGCGGCGTGATCCAGATTGCTG
Source organism: Burkholderiales bacterium (assembly GCA_038206765.1). Classification (GTDB taxonomy): domain Bacteria; phylum Pseudomonadota; class Gammaproteobacteria; order Burkholderiales; family Usitatibacteraceae; genus UKL13-2. Next base: position 94,857 of record JBBRAM010000003.1, read on the forward strand.
TCGCGCCCAAGCCCTGGATGTAGCCCAGCTTTTGCGCAATACCTTTTAGATCGCCGCCGCTGTATTTGCCTTCGCTGGCAGAATCGAATTCCCCCGCACCTTGATCATTATTGCTGGGGTCGCCATCGTTAAAGCGATCCGTCATCAGAAAATAAATAATCTGATCTCGCCAATCAGGGGAGGGCACATGGAGCCGTTGTTTCTCGGCCGATGCTGCTACGGCTAATTCCGCGCCAAACATCAGCAATGGAAAAACCGCCCAGCCCAGCCCAGCCGCGCGAATAGTCATTAGCGATTTTGATTTTGGCATATCAGTATTCTTGCTGTCGTTGGGTTAGGTGGACGGGCTCAGCGCGCACCCATTAAAAACAGAACCAGAATCTCAAGTCTTTCCGCCCACGCTTTTTCGTTATGCCCCGTTCCAGTGAAAACTTGACTGAGGTAATTCGATTCGGCGTAGCCACGATCTCGCATAATTTCATCCACGATCGCTTGATTTGGTGCGTAAGCTGCGTCGAGCTCAATTGTGCCGTTATCCTCGGTGCTTATCCAGTTCGGCTAGATGTTCGCGCAAATAGTTGAACGCCGCCAGCGGGATTGCTGAGCTCGCCTTGTAGCTACCCATCCAATGCGTTGATAGTCCTGCTGCACCGACAAACACTTGCGGGTATTCATTCATCGCGTAAACCGAAATTAGCCCAGCCATGCTACTGCCCATGATGAAGGCGCTGGCGGCATCCGTGCGGGTTCCATATTTTTTGTCGATAGCGGGTTTGAGTTTTTCCACCAAACAACGCAGATAGTTGTCTGCCGGTGGCTTGCCTTGCAAGCCTTCGTTGATTAATTTTGTTCGCACGGATTTGGTTAAAAACGGCAAGTGCTTTTCAGGAAAATATTCGGCATGGCGAAAGTTGGCGTTGTTCCAACTGGCGACCACAATCGTGTCAGGGATTTTTCCTTCATTGATCAGTTGAGCCATGTTGACATCTACCGGCCAAAATTGTTTGTTCCAAGTAGTAGCAGGATCAAATAGCATTTGGTCATCTTGCATATAAAACACGTTGTAGCGTTTGTTTGGCTGTTGGATCGCGCCATAACCGTTCGGAAGCCAAATGTTGACATGGCGGGCATCAACAAATTTGGACTGAAAATTTTCTATTCGCTCAATCGTCCCGGCGGTTACGTTGGGAACAGTGGAGGCGGCTTGGCTGATGGCGCTGGTTCCAGTCAAAATCAGCCACGCGCGCAGGAGGAATCGCCAGCATGAGAATGAAACGATGACTTTCTGTTTTTTTGTTTGTATGTTTTCCACCGTAGTCATTTTTTCTATTTTGTTATGTTGCCTTAGTTGCCTTAGTTGCCTTAGTTGCCTTAGTTGCCTTAGTTGCCTTACTTGTCGTAGCGTCGGTGGCGTCGGTGGCAATGCATACGAACTTCCAACATTCGTTCGCGATCAACTCATCGCCGATAAAGACCAAGGTCCACTGCCAACAAGTGCTAATTTAGCCGCACTAAATGTAGTATGGCTACATACTATATTCATATAAACTGTTGCAAAAATGCAACGAAAGCGACTTTATTCACCTTAAAAGAGCGTTCTGTCCCTGCAAAACGTGCCCCAAGTCAGTAACCGTTGCATTATTGGTACACATCCCTTTCTGTTTGTTGACATTAATATAGTTTTACTACAAACTTAGGTTGGTAAATATAAAAGTAACAAAATTTATGCGTTAAACATTAAACATTAAGCCTTGAACCGAAGACCGAAGACCGAATGCCGATTAAGAGTCCCCCAAGGGACCGCAACGTACAACGTACACATTAACCCGAGGAGATTTTGATGAAAGATTCATTAAAGAAGTACAACGCATGCGCATTTCAGTTGAAGCCTATTGCTGCGGCGTGCGCAATGGCCGTGCTTGGTGTTGTCAACGCGGCTTACGCGCAACAAACTGACCCTGCAAAGAAAGATGCACCAACCGAAGCTGCTGCTAAAGAAGCTGCTGCGAAAAAGGAAGCTGCAGCGAAGGCTACGGCGACTTCCAGCCTTGATTCCGTTGTCGTTACGGGTATTCGTGTCGGTATTGAAGCCGCCATTTCGATTAAACAAAATTCAACCTCAATTGTTGAGGCGATTTCAGCGGAAGATATCGGCAAGTTGCCTGACGTCAGTATTGCTGAATCCATTGCGCGCTTGCCTGGCTTGGCCGCGCAGCGCGTTGCAGGTCGTGCGCAGGTAATTAGCGTGCGCGGTTTATCGCCAGACTTTGCTACTACATTGCTGAACGGTCGCGAGCAAGTCTCAACCGGTGATAATCGTAGCGTCGAGTTTGATCAGTACCCGTCAGAGTTGTTGAGCGGTGTAACGATCTATAAAACACCCGATGCTGGCATCGTTGGTCAGGGTCTTTCGGGCACGCTAGATTTGCAGACGGTTCGTCCGCTTGCATTCAGCACACGCACTTTCGCAGCAAACGTTCGCAGCGAAAAAAATTCTCTTGGTTCAATATCTAATGCCAAGGCGACAGGCAATCGCGTTAGCGCAACTTACATCGACCAGTTTGCGAACCGCACTATCGGTTTAGCGCTTGGTTATGCACATTTGGAATCGCCAATTCTTGAGAATCAGGTTGGCCTATATGAGCCGTACAAAACAGATGGCCGTAATGGCGTGCCGGCCGGTACTTTCATCGTAGACGGCATTAAGTCTTTGGCTCGCAGCGGCATTAACAAGCGCGACGGCTTCATGGGCGTTTTGGAGTTCCGTCCGTCAAAAGAATGGTCTTCTACTGTTGATGCGTATTATTCAAAATTCAAAAAGGAAGATACCTCCAATCAATTTGAAGTGAACCTCGGAAATTACAACGGCGGCTTTAATCCAGGACTCGCATACACCTCAACAACGATCAACGGCAACAATGTTTTGACAGGTGGTGTGGCATCCGGGCTCTATCCGCTGGTGCGTGGTATCTACACCAAAGACGACGACACAATTTCCGCATTTGGCTGGAACAATAAGCTTCGCTTTGACAGCTTTACGCTAGTAGCTGATGTAAGCTACTCGAAAGCTAAAAAAGACGAACTTAGCTTAGAAAATAATTTGCAATTGGCACGTTTTTCATCGACAAGCGCCCCACTGGATACGCTTACGTTGAACTGGGCGACCGGCGGATTCCCCACAATTCGTCCGGGCTTGAATTATAGCGATCCGTCTAAGCTGTTCGTGGACAACACCATTTACGGTTCTGGTTACGGTAAAACGCCAAAAGTTGAAGATGAGCTGAAGGGCTATAAAGTCGTTGCTACCATCCCTCTTCCGTCCGGCATGTCTTCGTTTTTCTCGGATGTGGATTTAGGCATCAACTATTCAGAGCGCACCAAGAAAAAACGTCAGCCTGAAGGTGGTATCAACTTGATCGCGGGGCCGACAACGATTGCCGGCGATCTGCAATATTCACCGGTTAGCTTGGGCTTTTCTGGAACCGGCACCATCCCATCTTGGAATGTACCCGCTGTCGTCGGCCGATATTTAAATTTTGCACCGACTGACACTCTGAGCTACTTGATTTCTAAAGGCTGGGATGTGACCGAGAAGATCACGACAAGCTTTGCAAAAGCAAACATTGATACGCAAATAGGATCAGTTGGTTTACGCGGCAACATTGGCGTGCAAATTCAAAATACCGATCAATCTTCAAAATCGAATTATTACGACGGTACTGCACCGGCAGGAAGCCAAGTCAAGCCAGTAACGGACGGTAAAACATATACTGATGTCTTGCCCAGCATGAACTTCGCTTTCGGCTTGGCTGACGAGCAGACCATTCGTATCGCCCTTGCAAAACAGTTGGCCAGAGCGCGTGTGGATCAGTTACGTTCTGCGCTTGATTTTGGCGTCAACACGGCAACCTTTGTACCCGGCGGCGGCGGCGGCAATGCAAAACTTGATCCATGGCGTGCAAATGCTTTTGATATCTCATATGAAAAGTACTTTGGCAATAAAGCCTATGTTGCAGTTGCAGGTTTCTATAAAGATTTGAGAACATACATCTATACTCAATCCAAAGATTATGATTTTTCAAAGTTTACGCCCGGCACCATTGCGACGACGAACATCGGTCAATACAGCGCACCTTATAACGGAAAAGGCGGCAAGTTAAAAGGTGCTGAGCTTTCAGTATCGTTGCCATTTAATTTAGTGACACCTGTTCTTGATGGCTTTGGTGTCGTTGCAAGTGCAAGCTATACCGATAGTGCAATCACAATCGAAGATCCAAATAGCAATATTGGTTCAAAGATTACATTGCCCGGCCTGTCGAAGAACGTGACCAATATGACGCTCTATTACGAGAAAGCAGGTTTTTCTACCCGTATTAGCCAGCGCAGACGCAGCGACTACGTTGGTGAAATTGCTAACTTTGCCAATGACCGTTCGCTACGTTATGTGGTTGGCGAGAACATCACTGATATGCAGATTGGCTACTCGTTTGGTGAAGGTACGTTCAAAGGCTTAAGTATTTTGCTCCAAGCAAATAACCTCAACAACACGCCATACCAGACCTACGCTGGCTCTAAAGATCGTCCATATGAATACATCAAATATGGCCGCACTGTTCTGTTTGGTTTGAACTACAAGCTGTGATTAACTAAGCAGATTAAAAGCCCTTGCCAGTTCGCTGACAAGGGCTTTTTAATTTGTGGCATACGATTAAGGTTGGATGCGTGGTTCTTCAACTGCAGGCGCAAAAATAATCAGAAAAATTTAAATAAATGTGCTGAACTGTAGCCAACAAAAATATCGAATCATTGCCAAGTTGAACATGACTTTTTTGTCAACCGGCTTGACCGGACGAGGGTGGAAGATATTTGTATATTCGTTTTCTACGCAGATTATGTTTATAAAATAAATATTTGCTCGACCGAAGCCAACGTGATTGACCACCATGGCCAGCCGTTCGCGTTACGTTATTTTTGGCCAGCCGAAGCACATCATTCAGCGCGACAATAATCACCACGCCATTCTTGCGACCGATCAGGGATTTAAATTTTCCGCGATACGTTAGTCGGGGTGGCGCAGTGCAGCGGTTTTGGTTGGTGATTCGTGCGTATGCGTCGGGACCAATAATATTCACCGGTTAGCGATCGCGTTTTACGCCGACAGCATTAGAAAAATCCTGCAATCGCTCGGACGGCGCTGAGTGCAATATTTTTATTTCACCCGCAAGCGCACCCGTACAGTCTGGAAAAGGCGTTGCCGATCGCCTGTGGTGATGCCAAATTGTCTTCTAAAGCTCATGCATTACATCTACGCGAACCCCGTCGGCGAGGACGCGGCAGGCGGGTTATCGGCAATTGTTCGGTTGCACGATTCCTGACACACAATTAACCACCATCCGCGATGCCACCAACAAGGGCTGGGGTTGGGGAGTGAGCGGTTTGCGGTGGAGATTGAAGCGCTAGGGCAGCGCCGGGCAGCCTCGAAGGGGACAGGCAGGCCGAGGAAGGTCGTTGTGGCTGAACCTGCTAACGGCTACTAAAGACTAAGGCGGATGTTTTCACTAGCCGTGTTTTTACATCACTCAACGCAATAAAAAAACGGATGACAACGCATCCGGTTTTTTATTGCGATGCGTTATTGCGAAAAGACGTTTCCCCAACTCTGAGGGCGGTTGCATGATGCCCTGCAACGCCATTTACCGCATCAACACATGCGGCAACCAAGTCGATAACGGCGGCCAGTAAGTCACCACCACCAAGAAGCCGAGCATCGTCAGCAACCACGGCCACACGGCGACTGTAAGCTCGGTAATACCCATCTTGGTAATCCCTGACGCGACGTAAAGGTTCAGGCCCACCGGCGGATGGCACATACCGATTTCCATGTTGACCACAATCAAAATGCCGAAGTGAATCGGATCAATCCCCAGCTTCATGGCGACCGGGAACAGGATCGGCGCCATGATGAGAATGATCGATGATGGCTCCATTACATTGCCCGCAATCAGCAGCAGGATGTTCACGACCAGCAAGAACACCAGTGGTCCGAAGCCTTGCATAATCATCCAATCAGCCATCACCTGCGGAATTTGTTCGCTCGTCATTAAAAAACTGAACAACATCGCGTTGGTAATGATGTAAAGCAACATCGCGCTCATGCTGGCGGAATCGAGCAGTACTTTGGCGACGCGCTTGATTGGCAAATCTTTGTACACAAAAACCGCCACCACGAAGGCATAAACAGCGGCCATGGCAGCGGCCTCGGTTGGAGTAAATTTGCCGGAATAAATGCCGCCCATGACGACGACGATGAGCAGCAATCCCCAAATGCTTTCTCGGAATGCCGTCCAGCGCTCGCGCCAGCTCGCCTTCGGCAGCCTTGGGTAGTCATTTTTGCGAGCGATCCACCAAGTCGTAATCCCCAGCAAAATAGCCAGTGAAATACCGGGGATCACGCCAGCAATAAATAAGGAGCCTACCGATGTGCCGGTGGAGACCGAATACATCACCATCGCGATCGACGGCGGAATCAGAATGCCCAAGGCGCCAGATGTCGTCACAATACCTGCACCGAATTTTGCCGGGAAGCCTTGTTTAACCATGGCTGGCAAAATCACCGAGCCAATCGCCACGACGGTGGCAGGGCTTGAGCCGGAAATCGCAGCAAACAGGGCGCACGCCATCACCGCCGCTAAACCCAATCCGCCGTGCCAATGGCCGATCATCGAAGTGGCAAATCGGATCATGCGTTTGGCGACCCCGCCGTGGGTTAGGAAGTTACCCGCCAAAATAAAAAACGGGATGGCCATGATCTCGAATTTTTCGATGCCGGTAAAAAGTTTTAACGCTACCGATTCAATCGGTACGTTGGTCATCGTGAAGAGGAATGTAAGTACCGTTAAGCCAAGCGAAATCGAGATCGGCATGCCGGTCAGCATCAATACAATCAGCAGGATAAAGATGATCGCAGCGTTCATTTGCGCGCGCCTGCTATTGATGGTGTCTCAGCGACCAAATCGTTCGCATATACATCTTCGAGACCTTCAACATGGCCGTGATCGTGGTGCGGCAATTTGCCGGTTTTGTAAAAATTAACAGCGACTTGTAGAAATCGAAAGCTCATCAAAAATGAGCCAAGCGGCAAACATAAATACGCAATCCACATCGGCAACTCTAGGTCGGACGAGGTTTGATCCGTATGCGACATTTCCCATACAAAATTGGAACCGAGCGTGCCGACAATGCCTGTAAACGTCGCCCCTGCAAGTAGTCCAAAAAGCACGAGTGCGGTTTTAGATTTGCCGGTTAGCTTGCGCAGAATCACATCCACGCCCACATGAATACCGGTGCGCACCCCGTAGGCTGCGCCAAATTTGGCCATCCACACAAACATGAAAATACAAAGCTCTTGCGCCCAGCTAACATGAAGCTTCACGGCATAATCTTGAATATAGGGAACGCCAGATAGGAAACGATGTAGAACGGCCAGAAAGATGACGACAGTTGCCGAGGCCATCAGCGTGGCGATAATCCACTCTTCAAGATGATTCAAAAATCGGTTAATCATTGCTGCCCCTCATTATTTTTAGACGATCAACAAGGCCTATTTGTCGAAAATTCGCCGAGGGCAGCTCTGCTAGCGGCCTTCGGCGAAAATTTCAAACCATGATGCTGGTGTGCCTATTTATTTTGGAACAACGAACCCAGCTTCTTTATAAACACCCTCGATGGTTGTCTTACCAACGCGGGCTTCCATTTCTTTGTGCACCGGCATCAGCGCTTTTTTCCACTCGTTGATTTCTGCTGGTGTTGGTGTGTAAACGGTCGATTTTTTCGATGCGATTATTTTCTCAAGCGCTGTTGCGTTTTCAGTTACAGCAATCGAGTTTGCATAAATCGTTGCATCTTTAGTCGCGCTGTCCAACACGGCGCGCATATCGGCGGGTAGGCCGTCATAAAACTTTTTATTGATGATCAGCGCATAAGCCAAATGGCCGTGGTTGGATAGAGAAATATGCTTTTGAACTTCATAAATTTTCTGTGTATAAAAATTCGATGGCACACCCTCAGTGCCGTCAACTACGCCGGATTCCAGCGCCTGATAAAGCTCAGAAAATGCCATTACCTGCGGGATTGCGCCCAACGCACGCATTTGCGCATCCAATACTTTTGAAGCTTGAATCCGCATTTTCAAACCTTTGAAATCGGCAACCGTATGGAGCGGCTTGTTCGCGCTCATAACGTGAAAGCCGTTATCCCAATAGGCCAATCCCTTGATGCCCTTTGTTTCTAACTTGGCAAACAAATCAGCACCAGTCTTGCCGGTGGTCACAGCGCGAAATGCGGCATCATCTTTAAAAATAAAAGGCAGATCAAACACTTCAAATTCTTTCACGCCGAGCGGGCCAAACTTAGCCAGCGATGGCGCTAAAATTTGTACCGCGCCCAGCTGCAATGCTTCTAATTCTTCTTTGTCTTTATAGAGCTGGCTGTTTGGGTAAACCTCAACTTTGATTTTGCCTTTGCTGCGTTCTTCCACGAGTTGTTTGAATTTTTCGGCGCCCTTGCCTTTCGGGGTATCGGGAGCAACAACGTGGCTGAATTTAATAACAATCGGAGTTTGTGCGATGGCGGATTGGATGAAGCCAAAGCCCAATGCAGCGGCAGCGATAGACAACAACAGTTTTGAAAATACATGCTTCATGGTTTTCTCCTCAGAGTAATGATCTAACTTTGTGAATAACATTACGATTTTTATAGAATCGCTTATGCAATCGCTGGCGGGTGCCGCAAATAATTTCGCCTTGTCGAATTTATACAATTCAAATTATCCACGCCAAATGACGGCACCGGTATTGTGGTTACCCACATTTAATGACATCGCTTGCGCACATAAAAAAATACTTTACGGTCGCGAACCAAGAAATGAACATCCCTAAACATGCGCTGAAAGCGCTACACTTTAGGTATGTCCCCGACGAACGATTCACCCGAAAATGCACGCGGATTGGCGGCGCTGCCTCGCGCAAACAACGCAGCCTGGGCGCGTTATTTGTGGGCGTTGCCGATGTTGCTATCGCTACTTTTTGTCGGTTCGACTATCGTGTGGTTACTCAGGATCGATGCGTTGGATAGGGAAGAGCGTCGCCAAACCATGATCGCGGACGCGCTCACGTTGGAGACGCAGCTACGCGGGCAGCTTGAGGCCGAGTCAGCACAGCTTGGAGAAATCGCCAAGCAAATTCAGACGGGCAAACTAAGCACGACACAGTTCGCGACAAGCGCTGTTGTGACCAATAGCTTTACGTCGCTGTGGCGCTCCGTGACGTGGCTGGATCAATCGAATCGCGTATTGGCTTTTGCAAGTATTGGCAACACTAACGCTAGCCTATCTCAAGCTGATTCTCCGACAGGTCAGCGTGGCCTGTCAGCGCATTTGGTGGCGAATTTGAGCGGTTCGGCTGTTGGTAGTTTGGTCGCCCGTTACTCGCCAACGGTGCTGCTCAAGCACAGCGTGCCATGGTGGTTGGCCCGCAAATATCATGTCAGGTTAATCGATACGCTGGAGCAGGAAATCGCGGCGATGGACAGTTCGATGCCGCGCTCTGTCGGCGGCAAACTGGGCGCTGGATTGGGACTTGAGCGCGCCAGCTATCGCTTGAGTTTTGATCCGACCATACGCGATGCTTATCTGGAGCTGATTGAGCACGAGCCATTTGTACCTTGGACGCGCAGTTTTTTGCCGACGTTTATTATTGTCTTTTTGCTGTTGATTACAATCGCGACTTGGATGCTGCGCCGCCAAATGCGCAGTGTCTTGCACGCCGAATCGGCATGGCGCACCGAATCGGCGTGGCGCAGCGCGATGGAGGATTCGATGGTGGTTGGGCTGCGTGCGCGAGATTTTGATGGTCGCTTGGTCTACGTGAACCGAACCTTTGCCGAAATGGTCGGCTGGCCCGTGGAATCTCTGATTGGTAAGCTGCCCCCGATGCCTTATTGGCAGCCGGATGAAATTGAAAAAACGATGCAGCGGCATCGCCGTAACATGGCCGGTGATGCGCCGCGCGAAGGTTATGAGGCGCGCTGGCTGCACGGACGCGGACACAGCTTTGATGTGATGGTGTTTGAAACACCGTTGGTCGATGCCAGCGGCAAACAAATTGGCTGGATGGGTTCCATCTTGGACATCACCGAACGCAAGCGAATGGAAGAACGTGATCGCAAACAAGCCGATACGCTCGCGCATCATGCAAGGCTCACGATGTTGGGTGAGGTCGCATCCACGCTCGCGCACGAGCTGAATCAGCCGCTCACGGCGATTGCCAGCTATAACGCGGGCGTTATCAATTCGCTCCAGCGCGATGGCTTTAGCGATGCCAGTGTGCATAACGCGCTGCTGCGGTTAGGCGAACAGGCCGCGCAAGCCGGGCGGATTGTTGCTCGCATTAGAGAATTTTTAACACGTCGCGAACCCGAACTGGAGCCTTGCAATATTCACGAGGTCGTGGTGAACGCGATTGCGTTGTTCCGGCGTGAGCTGACGCGGCATCAGATTACGATTAAATTCAATAATGATAACCACGCAATTCAGGTGTTGGCCGATGCGGTTTTGATCGAGCAGGTAATGATTAATTTGTTACGCAATGCCACCGATGCGTTTTCAGCGGCGCCCGATCAGATGCGGCTCATTGAGGTCTCGGTTCATCCTGCGGGGGAGGCGTTCTTACGCATTGATGTCACCGATAACGGCCCCGGGCTGGGTGGGCGTGCGATTCGCGATCTATGTGCGGCTTTTTATTCCACCAAGACAGAGGGCATGGGCATGGGATTAGCGATTTGTCGTTCCATTATTGAGGCGCATGGCGGTGCGTTGGATGCAGCCGAATCGCCGGCGAGCTTTGCACCGCACGGTGCGCAGTTTTCGCTTACATTGCCAGCTTTTAAACCAACGCGATCCACGGGACTCCAAGACTCAGACACTGACAATATCGATATCGATATGGACGTCGATAGTGACAAAGTGGCAGTGACACAACATGAGGTCGAGGCATAGTGCTATCGGATTATAAAAATTCTACCGTTTATCTTGTTGATGACGAAGACGCGGTCCGCGATGCGCTAGCGTTTTTGCTGCGCTCGCGCGGCCTGAAGGTACTTGAATTTTGTAGCGGTGAGGCGCTACTGGCCGCACTGCAGAAGTTAGACAGTGAAAAAATATGCGGCTGCTTCCTCCTCGATATTCGTATGGAGCCGATGTCCGGTTTGGTCTTGTTTGATGCCTTAACTGAACGCGACATCCATAACCCTGTTCTTTTTTTAACCGGCCACGGCGATGTGCCGATGGCAGTGGCAGCGCTTAAAAAAGGGGCATTCGATTTTTTGCAAAAACCCTATGGGGATAACGTATTGGTAGATCGCGTAGAACAAGCGCTAGCAATCGACGCCGCCTCGCGCGAACAAGATGCCAAAGTAAGTGAACGTGCCGCACGGTTGGCGAGATTGACAGAGCGCGAGCGTGATGTGATGCAACGCGTCGCGGCAGGCAAGATGAATAAAATCATTGCGGATGAACTATCGATTTCGCTGCGGACCGTGGAGGTTCATCGCGCCAGTGTGTTTGCCAAATTAGGCGTTCGCTCGGCGGCAGAAGTGGCGACATTACTGAGCGCGGCGATTTAAGCGCAAATCAGTTTTGTCACATCATCGATTCTTCTTTTTGGAAATATAGTAAAACCCAAGTATTGGCGCGGCGTTTGGGGTTTTTGGGGTGTTTTGGGTGTTTGTGCGGGTTACGATACGGCGAATTTAAATAACAAAAATGTTCCAATAATAGGCATTCAAAATGCATCCCATGAACAACACTGAAATTTTTCTGATCGCGATGGCGATTATTTTTACGGTGCCCTATTTAATATGGCGATTGGGGAAAACAGATTATTTTGCGCCACTGGTCGTGGTGCAAATTATTACCGGAATATTGCTCGGGCCCGGCATTCTAGGGAAAGTGTTTCCCGATTATTACGTCCTGGTATTTAACCCCGCCGTTGTGCAATCGCTCAACGGCATCGCGTGGTGGGCGGTGATGATTTTTGTCTGGATTGCGGGCATTGAGCTTGACCTCAAACAGGCTTGGGAACATCGCATAGAGAGTGGCATCACTGCGGGCTTGGCGCTGTCCGTGCCATTGTTGTTTGGCTGCATTGTTGCAGTATGTATGTTGATGCTTGATGGCTGGGTTGGTGCGAAAGCAATGACGTGGCAATTCGTCGCGGGCGTAGGTATGGCCTGCGCGGTGACAGCACTGCCGATTTTGATTTTGCTGATGGAAAAACTTGAGATTTTGCGCCAGCCGATTGGCCAACGCATTTTGCGTTACGCCAGCATTGATGATGTGGCCATTTGGGGTGTGCTTGCGATGATTTTGATGGATTGGCATCGCATTGGCCAGCAGGCGGTTTTTTTGGTGGCTTTTATGGCGTTCGCTTATGTGCTGCGGAAATTGATGGTCGCTATCCCGCAACGTGACCGCTGGTATGTCGGTTTAATTTGGTTGGCGATAGCAGCCTTCGGTGCGGACTGGTCAGGATTGCACTATATGGTGGGCGCATTTTTAGCGGGTGTTGTAATGGATGCCGATTGGTTTGCGAACGGGAAAAATACAAATGATATGGACAAGCTCCGCCACAATGTATTGCTGGTGATGATGCCGGTATTTTTTCTCTCGACGGGATTGCGAACCAACTGGAATGTGGGCGGCGCGGCGGTCTTTTTGGCGGCGGGCGTGCTGTTGGTCGCGTCGGTGTCGGGCAAGCTGCTGGGGATTCAGCTCGCGGGCAAGATTCTTAAATGGACGCCTGGCGAGGCATCGATCATCGGTTGGCTGTTGCAAACCAAAGCGCTCATCATGATTATTTTCGTCAATATATTATTGGATAAAGGGATCATCACGAGCGAAACCTTTACGGCATTGCTGCTGATGGCCGTGGCAAGTACGATGCTCACCATCCCGGTGGTGTTACCGAAACTCAAGAAGCTAAATGACGTTATTTTTCGCTCAAGATAGCCAGCGCAGATTCGACAACAGATATAAAAACAGGGCGACACTCGCCGCCCTGCATTCATCATCTGCAACGATATTTACAATGCCGCTTGCAGTGTTTTTTGTAATGTCTCGAAACGCGCGGTTAATATTGTGGGCATGTGGTGCTGTAATTTGGTTAATAACGAACGATGAAGCTTAAGTTCTTGCGCCCATTGCACCGTGTTGATAGTGGTAATCGCGGTAAACTTTTCGGGCGAAAAATCTAAACCCGTCCAGTCGAGATCACCATAGCTAGGAATATTGCCGAGCGCAGTATTGTTAGCCGATGCCGTGCCCTCAACGCGCTCAACAATCCATTTCAATACGCGCATATTGTCGCCAAAGCCGGGCCACATGAATTTGCCGTGTTCGTCCTTGCGGAACCAATTGACGCCGTAGATTTTTGGCGTTTTCGTATTTTTCCCAAATTCTAACCAATGCGCAAAATAATCCGCCATGTTGTAGCCGCAAAATGCAATCATCGCAAACGGGTCGCTGCGTACCACGCCAGTCTGCCCAGTGATTGCTGCAGTGGTTTCTGAGCCCAAGGTGGCGGCCATGTAAACGCCTTCATTCCAATTCGCGGCCTCAGTGACAAGCGGCACCGTATCGGACCGGCGGCCACCGAAAATCATCGCTGAAATTGGCACACCTTCCGGGTTGTCCCATTCGGCGTCGAGGGACGGGCACTGAGTAGCGGCTACAGTGAAGCGGGCATTTGCGTGTGCGGCCAACCGACCACAGCCGGGTGTCCATGGCTTGCCTTGCCAGTCGGTGAGATGGACTGGCTGCGATTTGGTCATGCCTTCCCACCACACATCTCCGTCCGGTGTTAGCGCGACGTTTGTAAAAATCGTGTTTGATTTCAGTGATTCCATACAGTTCGGATTCGTCTCGTAAGACGTGCCGGGCGCAACACCAAAGAAGCCCGCCTCTGGATTGATCGCCACTAGCTGGCCCGCAGCGTTAGGCTTAATCCACGCGATGTCGTCACCAACTGTGGTGATTTCCCAGCCTTGCTGCTTGAACGAAGCTGGTGGGATCAGCATTGCGAAATTGGTTTTGCCGCAGGCGGATGGGAATGCCGCGGTGATGTAGTGTTTGCGTCCAGCAGGTGTCTTCACGCCAAGGATCAACATGTGCTCGGCAAGCCAGCCTTGCTGCTTGCCCATCACGCTGGCGATACGCAGCGCGAAGCATTTTTTGCCAAGCAGGGCATTGCCGCCGTAGCCCGAGCCATATGACCAAATTTCGTGCGTTTCCGGGAAATGAACAATGTATTTATGGTCTTTGTTGCAGGGCCATGCCACGTCTTTCTCGTCGAAATTCAATGGCGCGCCGACCGAGTGCAGTGCTGGCACGAATGCGCCTTCGTCGCCCAGCACCTCTAACACCTTGCTCCCCATTCGCGTCATCAATTTCATGTTGACCGCAACGTAGGGTGAATCGGAAAGCTCGACACCGATATGCGCAATATGCGAACCCAATGGCCCCATGCTGAATGGTACGACGTACATAGTCCGGCCGCGCATTGCGCCGTCAAACAAGCCGTTTAATTTGGCGCGCATTTCAGCGGGCTCGACCCAATTGTTGGTCTCTCCGGCATCTTCTTTTTGTGTCGAGCAAATAAAGGTGCGGTCTTCTACACGTGCCACATCGGTCGGGTCAGACCATGCCAAATATGAATTGGGGCGCAGCGTTTCATTGAGTTTGCGAAAGGTGCCGGCGGCAACGAGCTCTCCACAGAGGCGGTTGTACTCTTCGTCCGATCCATCGCACCAATAAATTTTATCGGGCTTCGTGAGGGCTGCAATTCCATCAACCCACTGGAGCAATTTGCGATGGCGCGTTGGCGCATTGTTGACGAGAACTGGTTTGGTAAGAGAGTGCAGTCGGGCGTGCATAAGGCCTCCAAAAATCTTGAGTAGTGTGCGCAGTTAGATGTTTTGGCAATGCGCAAATACTACGTTTTACGCGCCTGAATTGCACATCACTTTATTTTTAATTGAGGCCGCATTGTCCCACAACGCAACGGAGTTGTTGTTGCCGGACTGCAACAAAAATGCGACAAAAAAGGTCAAATTGCGTGAAATCAATTGGGCAATTTTCGCTATGTAGTTTTATTACTTGCCTGGCAATTTTATTTTGTAGTTTTAATTTCTAATTTGCCAAGTTCCAATGATTGTTGCCCGTAAGTTTTGAACTTTTCAATTACGGTGGTCATTTCATTTACCGACAGTACCGGCGGCTGCGGATTGACTTGAAGTATTTGCCAATACATACGCGCCAAGCTCTCAACTTCCACCGCAATGGCAAGCGCTTTTTCGAGCGATTCACCTACTGCAATCATGCCGTGCTGCGCTAACAAACAAGCCTTTCGGTCATGCAATGCAGCCACTGCATAGTCGGACAGTTTTTGTGTGCCGAATGTCGCATACGGGGCACAGCGAATATTGTCGCCGCCCGCCACAGCGATCATGTAATGGAAAGCCGGTATGTCGCGGCTCATACAGGCCAGTGTGGTGGCGTAACTGGCGTGGGTGTGAACGACAGCGCGTACATCAGGCCTCGAAGCATATATATCAAGATGAAACCGCCATTCCGAAGAAGGCAAAATAGTACCCTCGTGCCCGCCATCCATGTTCATCGCGACGATTTGTTCAGGCCTCGTTTCGCCGTAGGGAATGCCGGTGGGTGTGACTAAAAAACCATTTGTGATACGTGCGCTGACATTGCCGGATTTGCCCTGATTGATGCCGAGGCGATTCATATCGAGCGCGGTCGAAATAATCTTGCGGCGCAGATCGGCATCAGGCTGATGATTGAGGTTTAGAAAGGTCATCTTTGTTGGCTTTCAACCGGAAACATTGCCGCCAAATCTTCGGGCGCGGCGATGCCGCGCTCGGTAATAATGCCTGCCACCAGTCTTGCAGGCGTAATATCAAAGCCGGGATTTGCCACCGCGCTGTCATCATCTAAAATCCGAAAATCGCGGGTGAAACCATCGGCCGATTGCCCGCGCAAATGGCGAATTTCATGGCCACCGCGATCTTCGATTTCAATCTCTTTTAGTGCGTCATTGAGTTGCCAATCAATGCTCGACGATGGCGCTGCAACGTAAAACGGCACGTTGTTATCGTTTGCTGCCAACGCTTTTTGATAGGTGCCGATTTTGTTTGCAATATCGCCGTGGCGCGAGGCGCGATCCACACCGACAATCACCAAATCGACCTTGCCATGTTGCATAAAATGTCCGCCCGCATTGTCGACAATATAAGTGAGCGGCACGCCGTGCTCTCGCAACTCCCAGGCGGTGAGCAAGCCCTGATTGCGCGGCCGTGTTTCTTCTACCCACACATGCACGGGAATGCCCGCGTCATGTGCCATGTAGATCGGTGCAGTCGCAGTGCCCCAATCCACACTGGCCAGCGCGCCCGCATTGCAATGCGTAAGCAGATTGATCGGGCGATTATGCTTGGCATAAAGCGTACGAATGAGCTCAAGACCGTGGCGGCCAATCGCCGCGTTGGTGGCTACATCGTCACGTAAAATGAGGTCCGCTTCTCGCCATGCGTCCTCGGCGCGATCAAGCTCATCAAGCGGAAACAACACGCGCTGCATCCGATCCAGCGCCCAAGCGAGATTTACAGCAGTGGGGCGCGTTGCACGAAGCATACGGCACGCATTCTCGAGTGCCTGGTCGGTGCAGTCGGTTTTCATTTGCAGCGCGACGGCATAAGCAGCGGTCACACCAATCAGCGGTGCGCCGCGAACCCGCATCGCGCGAATCGCTTCGACGGCTTGTTCCATCGACACCAACTCGCGTTCTTCCAAGGTAAACGGCAGCAGGGTTTGATCAATAATGTGCACTGTCCGGTGCCGATCATCAGACCAAATACTAGTGCGTGATTTATGGTGGATCTTCATTTTTGTATTTTATTGATTTTTTAACCGAGCGGTGCGACTACAATTTGACGACACCTTGACTACAAATTTTTCACCGTTGGAATATTTACCTGCGCAGTGGACCTCGGCGAAACTGTTACTTTAGTGATGCCGTCGTTGATCAATCCCCATGGAAGCGGCAGGTTATCTGAGATGACCGATAGCGTGTGCTCACCCGACCCAACAAACGGAAACATGAAACGGCCCTGTTGATCTGTGCGGGTAGAATACTTTCCGTCCAACACCACCGCTACGCTCGGCACGCCGCTCTCATTGGCATCGCGAACGCTATTGGCGTTGGCATCGAAGTACAGATATCCTGAAACATCCCCGCCGCCGCCGCCAATACGTCCGCCCAGCGGTACATTGACGCTACCCGCGCGGTCTTCATAGCGGAGCACAACGAGGTAGGTGCGTTGGCTTGGACGGGTTATGGCCTGCAGCGGCGCGGCGAGCGGGTCCAATGAGACCAAGCCGGTGTCATAACGCCCACTACCGGCAGTCGCATCAGCCGACAATGACCATGAACGGTTGAACCGCCACGCTAACCCTACTGTCGCATAGAGTGCGTTATCAACGATGCCGTAGGTCGTGTATCGTGATTGAATATTGGTATTAAGTGTGAGGTTGTTAAATAATTCACCACTTGCGTTAACGGAGAGCACGACTGATTCCCGCTTGCTCGACGGCTGTGTTTGTATCGCCGAGGTTGACGAAGTTGATGCGAAAAGACGCAATGGAGCGCTTTGCTGATGGGTAAAGTTCAAGCTTGTGCTAAGTCGAATAGAGCCCAGTTGATTCCAGCTTTGATCAATCGTGATGCCTTGGTTGCGCTCGCCAGTGGTGGTGTCGCCAATATCAATTTGCCCACGGGTGGTTCCGAGTTTGTTGATCGATTGCGCATAGGCAAATGTTTGCGAGCCGGTACCGTTAAAGGCGCGTATCGATGTGCCGCCGCCAAAGCTGAGATCACGGCTGTATTGATAACGCACATTGGCGCCGGCGTATTGTCCGGCACTGCTGGCACCAGAAACTGATTTTAATGCCTCGATTGCGGCATCCCCCGACCATCGCAGGCTTTGGTATTGGTAGCGATAGTAACCGCCTTGCACATCGCTATTCACCGCCAAGCCGCCCCAATTCAGTCCGGTGCCAAGGTGAAACAGTCCGGCGCTATGGCGCGTACGACCCCGTTCGGTGGTGGCATCGAGCCACCAACCGGTGCCGCGTTCGTTGGCTACTTGTGGTGTGGTGCTATTGACGTTTGTGGCGTTGGCCGCAGCCGATGAGTGGATCACGTTTGCCTGAACAGTCACACCGTCATATTCAGCGCGTTGCGCGATAAAAATTGAACCAAAATTCGCCGTGGCGGCGAGTTGGTTGTCAAGCGGGCTACCGGCAGCCGTACCGCCAATACCGAGCAAATTCGGGGCGCCACGTACACCGACGAAAGACACCGCGCTGGTCAAATCAGCGTTGCCCCATAACGTGCGAACTTGACCGCCAATTTGCAGGAGCTGCCCTCCCTGACGACGAAAGCCAGAAATCGGGAATCCTTCCATTTGTCCAATGCTGCCTGCGCTGGCGTTAAGTGAAATCCCCGGCGTGCCGCCTTGCGAGGCAGTTTGCGCTGACAAAAGCTCGGAAGTCACGCCTTCAACAGTGCGGGACGGCAGACTAAACCGCAGTTGCTGGCGGGTCAATCCTACTTGTGTTGGTGAAATGATGCCGAGCATATTGTTGGCAGACCAGCCACCGGCGAGCGGCAATCCGTATTGCTGCAGCGTGAATGTGACAGGTCGAGCTTTGCCGTTACCGCTCCGGCTTGCAACATTAAAATCGCCATCAACGCGTTGGTTCACGCCGGTTTGCAAATCAAGTGACAAAGCGCCAAAATTTAAGGTTTCGATCGCCGCGCGAAGTCCAAGCCCCGTGCCACCATTGGTGGCGACGCCATTGCTGAGTGTGCGGGTTTGTTGTAGCTCCAACTGGATCGCACGCGGCATGCCAGTGGCATCAGGTTCGCTATCATTGTCATCAGCAGCCAAGCTAGAGGACTGGGCGCCGCTCATAAGTTGATCAATATAGGGAGCGGCTTCAGTTGTCTTGGGTACTTTTGGTGCCGGATCGGTCGGTGCTGCTTCTGGTGAGGCTAATGGCTGCGCAGAGATGGTGGTCAGTAGCGGAATATGAGCCGCTTCATTCGACGGAATTTGAGACAGTGTTTGCGTTAGCTTTAACGTTAACGGCAATGCCGGTGAGTGATTGCGATTCGTTTTAGCCACCGCTGACGCTGAGATTGACTGTTGCGGATTGCCGCTAGCCAAGCCGAGCGGACTCATGGTCGTCAGCGGGATCGCGAGAGCGACGGCTATCGCCAATTTTTTAGGGCGGCATGGTGCAATCTGCAACTGCCTGCTGCAGGTGCGGGGTGAGTGAGTGCTACTGCGCTCGGTTAGGTGCGGTTCCAACGGGCTTCAATGTCGGGGGCAACGATTCGGTCGGCTTTGCGGGCGGCTGCGCTGGGGGTTCAGTTTGGGGCAGCCCTGAGGATTGCGCCGGGGATTGAGTTTTTGCTGCTCTCGGTACCACCGCTGGTTCTGACGGTGGTAGCGTAAAGGTTTGATTTAGCGTCGTTTTCTTATCCACCCATTCCAAAGTACCTTTGACGGTCAAGGGAAATTTGGCACTGGCGGCAATCTTGTCTTCCGGCGGTGCGGTTAACGTAATTTTTCGGGTTTCGTTGGGCATAATGGGCAGCGTTGATGGTGATAACTCAAACTTTGCACCCAGCGAATCGGTTGCATCCAAGATGCCACTCAATCGACCATGTGCATTCCCAGTGTTTTGAATTTGCAGCACCGGCGTGGCTTTGCCCTCGATGGTTTCCACGATCGATCCCACTACCTCTAGCACTGGCGCGCCTTTCCCAATGGTCGCATAAACAATCACACCAATGCGCGCCGCCATCGGAAAGCTCACTGCATCGCTTGCTTTGACGGTTTGATCGCGGCCTTCGATCATGACCGCGAATCGGCATTCACCAGCTACCGCATCGGGTGGCACCGCAATCTCAAAACGGAATCGTGTTTTGCCTTTTGATGCCAGCGTAATTTCGCGGCGCTCCAACGATACCCACGGACGGCAGCTACCGGCTTGCAACGGCTCATAAAACGATACGGTGCCATCTTTTGCAAACGTCCAGTCGGCGGTGTAGGTTCGGTAAGACGTGGTTTGTCCGCCGAGATGGCTGATTTCCAGCACTTGTCGTGTTGTCTTGCCGGGCTCGATTTGAAGCTCATAGCGCGGCGGCGTGACCAAGGCTGCGAACTCTTGTGCATGGAGTGCGGCTGAACCAAGTAGGCCAACTAGGCCAAAGGTACCAAACCCCGCGCCGACCAGGGAAATTAGGGCGATTGAGTCGATTCGACCGGTTAGCTTGGTACGCACGATGAGTCTACGAACGGCTCTCTCTAAAAAATCAATCAACGGATCGACGATGCCAGAAAAGGAATTTTTCATGATTAGTAAAGTTCGATCTCGAAATAGAATTGCAAATTTTCTGAAATTGAAATGAGTCGACCATCAACAGCTATTTTGACATTCATGATGTCCTCCAACATTGCGGCTGTAATTTTGCCCTGATAGACCAAGCCGCGCCCACCCGATACCAAGCTGCCCGATTGTAGTCGGCCTTGCGTTGTCCACGCGGCGCGAAGCTGCCCGCGCGCGTTTGCGAGCGGCGGTAAAGCCATGTAGATACGCCCCGTTTGGCCAATCCACGGCTGCGTATTGAGTTTGATATTTACGCGGGTTGAGGCCTCAGCCTCGTAAGCTTCCGCTCCTCTGGGTGCCGCCGATTTCCATCTTAATTGGGAATGCGCTGCAATCGGCTGGCTGGCGGAATCATCCACACGAAACGCGTTGCCGGCGAACGCATTCGTTATCAGCAGCGATGCACATAGCCAACCAAGCAGGGCGGTCACGCTTAGCCCGTGGGATCGTTGCCGTCGTTGTTTCTGGGGTTGTTTGGTTAGCATAACTTACGGCGCAGTCATCGTGTAAACCACGCGCCCCGTGAACGTACCGGCCGGTACGACCGCAGAATTGGCGTAACTAAAAATATGGCAGTTTTCGAGCCATCGGTTGGACGCAATATTGACCAAAAATTGAGTGCCACCCGCGAAGGTTCCAGCCGGGATGTCGCCAAAGGCATTGCCGTTAGCCGTGCTCGTCCAGCTAATTCTATTAAACGGGATCGTGTCGGTTCCACTCAGAAGATTCGCTGGCGCATTCAATTGAACCGTGGCAACAGCCGCCGTCGTCGCGGGCTCACGAAAATAGCCGCCGATATACAATTGCGCGGGTGGGTTACAAACATTGAAACCGTCAAAAAAGCTGTTGGCCTGCGTGCTGTTGGTTGTCATTACCTGCGCTGCGCCGCTGCCGACAACAGCAGCGGGAACGGTAACACTGACGAGATTGATCGTCCCTAGGTTGGCATTGTTAGCGCCGTTACCCACTTGCAAAAAAATAGCGCGGGAGCCCGCCGCAATGGTCAAAGTCCATGCGCGGGCCGGTTCTACATAAAGAACAGATGCGAAAACACAAGCGAACGTCCACAGAGCCATCACGACCCGAATCGAGAAGCTGAAAAATCCTGATTGTATGCGCCTATTAACCAATTCATAGCCCCACGACAGCTGACAGATGACAGATCACAAATTATGCACCAAACCTATTGCCTATACTGGCATCATAACGGCATCGCCGCCGCTATCATCATAGCCAAAGCTGGCGCGGTCGTAACCGTTATCAAAAAAAATAGAATTAAAAAATAAAACGAGGACGAGCCTCGCTTCAAAACTTGCATCTGGGCTGACTGGAAAAATGCTTAAGGCATCGTTGCGGTATAAACAATTCGACCACCGTTTAAACCAGCGTTTGCAGGACTCGCGCCGCCAGCGCCACCGTAGGTGCCCGCCGCTGGCGGCACTGCTGGCGCATTGAACGTGAATGTCCAGTTAGCCGACAGGTTGGTCACCTTGGCTGCCGCAGAGCCATACGCAGTAGCTGCACCGGCCGCCGGGCCGTTTACCAATGCGGGGTGCGGAAATGCAGGCAATGATGTTGCCACCGCAATTTGCGACCATGAAATTGTTTCACCTGCGACGCCGGTGGTTAATGGGCCAGTCGTGGTCGCGGTCAAATTGATCGTACCGCCGTTACCGATGAGCTGTGCGGCGCGCACACCGTTAGTGGCGGCAGCAATACCAGCTGTGCCGGCGGCGATCTGCGCGGAGGTAGGCGTGAAAGTTACCAAATCAATTGTGGTGTTGTTGGCAGAAGCGGTGCCGGTACCGACTTGCAGAAACAAAATGCGCGGCACGGTAATTTGGAAGTCCAGACGCGCGGTTGCAGTTGCGCCCGCTGCCGCCGGTCCGACGAAGTTCGATTCGGCCAAAGCCAGCATCGGCAGTGACGACAATAAAATCGCTGCAGATACTGATTTCAACAAGTGTTGCCGATAATTTTTCACCAAGATGCTCATAAGATAAATATCGTCCTTGAATTGTTACCCAATTAATTGTTGAGCTATTCTTCGCTGAGGCATTAAGGCATTGTCGCCGTGTAAACAATACGGCCGCCATTCAAGCCTGCATTGGCAGGGCTTGCACCACCGGCACCACCATAAGTACCGGCTGCTGGCGTAGTTGCTGGCGCATTGAAGGTAAATGTCCAGTTAGCGGACAGATTGGTCACCTTGGCAGCCGCAGACCCATAAACTGAGGCAGCACCGGCGGCTGGGCCATCGACCAATGCAGGATGCGGGAAACCAGCCACTGATGTTGCGGCTGCGATTTGTGACCACGAAATGGTTTCGCCGGCTACGCCGGTGGTTAATGCGCCAGTCGTGGTCGCGGTCAGATTGATCGTACCGCCGTTACCGATGAGCTGTGCGGCGCGCACACCGTTGGTGGCGGCAGCGATACCAGCTGTACCGGCGGCGATTTGCGCGGAAGTCGGTGTGAAAGTTACCAAATCAATCGTTGTGTTGTTGGCAGAAACCGTGCCGGTACCGACTTGCAGAAACAAAATACGCGGAACAGTGATCTGCACATCCAGGCGAGCGGTCGCGGTTGCATTGGCAGGGGCCGGGCCGATAAAATTCGATTCGGCGGAAGCCATCATGGGCACGCCAGCGGCGATGGCAGTAACAGCAGCAACAAGGGCTTTTTTCGATGGGATCAACGTGATATTTGCAAGTTTCATAATTTTTCCATTTCAGTTAGTTAAGAAAGCTAAAACGCGGTCGTTTGTGGGTTATACGTGTTGAATGGATCTTAGCCCTACCACGGCAACTAACGTGTGAACCCCATCACAGAGATACAGCGCGAAAAGGGAGCTTTGTTGCGTTATACCGTTCAAAATAAAAAATTAACTCAATAAAATCAAATGATTGCGACCTTATTTGCGGTTATTTACCGCTCGTCGCCGCTTTGTAAAGGAATGTCAATTGGAGTTACAACTGTAATAAATCCCGCTATTTTCGCGATCATTCCACGGATCGTATGCTGAATTTTGTAAAAGCTTGATACTCAGATAGGGGCGGCGCGAAAAAATGCGATGTTTCCGGCGGGACTGAATGCTTTTGCAACCTAGAACTAAACACCGTGCTATCGGCTTCGTAACAGCGGACTTGCGGGAAAGCCGCGCCAGAGATAGAGGTCAGCGGTATTAGGGCGACAGCGTTAAAAAATTTAAGCTGCGCGTAGCGAATCGACAATCTTCATTCTGGCTGCTTTCACGGCGGGCAAAAAGCCGCCAATAAAGCCCATGATGAGCGTGAAGACGAGCGTTTGCACCACGATTTTTGGCGTTAAAACAAAGCCGAACGCGAGTTGTGAAAAGGTTTGGCCATTCAGCGTTGAGATCGTTATCGCTTGCAGGAAGGTGGCGAAAAATAACCCGGCGAGTCCGCCCACCAATGAAAGCAGCAGGGATTCCGTGAGGAATGCGACCAAAATGGACGGACGCCGGAAGCCAAGCGCGCGCAATGTTCCAATTTCGCCGGTTCGGGATGCCACGGCTGAATACATCGTAATCGCCGCGCCGATCATCGCGCCCGTTGAAAAAATAAAAGACAGCATCAAGCCTAAAAATGAAATGAATGTTGAGAGTGATCGCGATTGGTCCTCATAAAATAACTGTTCACGTTTCGACTGTAGTGCCAAGCGAATATCGTCTTCTACGGTTTGTGCGACGACATCAAATTTATCACTGCTCGACAATTTGGCAATTACCGATGAGTAAACCACCCGCCGAAACGCCTGCATGAGCTGTTGCACATCGCCCCAAACCTCAGAATCAAACGCACTTTTTTGCGCATCAAACACACCAACGATGATCCAATCGCGCCCCGCGAAACGCAGCGCTTGGCCAATCTCTGCGCCGTCAAACTGCTCGTTTACGTTGCGGCCAACGATGACTTCCGATGAGCCTTCCTTGAACATGCGTCCGGCGATTATTTTTGCTTGAGGCCGAAGTGTCAGCCCCATTGACGACAGGCCGCGCGTGACGATATTGGAGCCGCGATTTTGGCCTTTTTTCTGCATCGAAATCAACACCACCGATTCTTTGGAAATCATGGGTACACCGCGAGCGTCACGAGCGATATTCTCAAGACTCTCTATCAAAGAGGCCTGATCGCGGCTCAACCCACTCTGTATCTCAGTTTCGGCACCTTTGCGGATCATCACCACATTGTCGAAACTGCCCGTGCCCACCATGGTTTTGTTCAGCCCCGCATCGAGCATCAAAACCGCCGCAAATACGAATACGACCAGCCCCATACCGCCTGCGGTTAAGGCAGTCGTCCACTTTCGTGCCCACAGGTTGCGAAACACGTAGGAAAACGGAACTTTCATTTGGAAGATATTGGCTGACATTTTTTAGGGGTTTTCCAATCGCTATCCGATGTGCCTTAGGCCATCAACGATTTTTACCCGGGCGCTTCGAATTGCAGGCGCAATTGCGGCAATAATGCCGACAACCAATGCGCACGCAATTTGCAGCACGACGGTATCTTGTGAAACTTTAAAAATCGGGAAAAACGCGCCTGCCGGTGATTTTGCAACACCTGCTGCCAGCGGAAACGTAAACAAAATACCGATGGCCGCGCCGATTACACACAGCATCATCGTTTCGCCAAACACCAGCATCGCGACAAACCATGGCGAGAAGCCCAGCGCTTTGAGTGTCGCGTATTCCGATAGCCGTTCGCGCGCGGTCATCGCCATCGTGTTTGCAACAATCGCCATGATAATAACGATCACTACAAATGACACCGCGCGAATGGCGTCAACAATGGTTTCAGACTGAGCAATAAAGCCCAGTTGAAAGGCCTTTTCGCTCTCGGTTAGAGTTTCTGCCAATGAGTTTTTAAATTCGGCATCGAGCGCCTTGGCGACATCGGCAACCCGTGAGGGATCGTTCACATCAACGATAAAAATACCGACTTGGTCCGCGCGGCGCGGCGCTTTTTTCTTCAGCTCTTCGTTGATAAAATCATAGTGAAAATAAAATTGGCGGGTCGCCGTGGCTTCTTCTTTCCCGTCAAAAATACCCTGAATATGAAACTGCCAAGTGCCTGGATAAATGGTCCCTTGAATCGGTACCGTGTCGCCCAGTTTCCAGCCGTACTGCTCGGCCAGCTTGCGGCCCACCACGGCGCCCTGGCGATCCCGCTGGAAGGCCAATAATTGGGCGGGTGGGAGAATAAAGTCGGGATAGAGGTCGAAAAAATTGGTGTGATCTACTGCAAACTGTGGAAAGAAATTGCTGCGGTCTTTGTAGATACCACCGAACCAGTTCGAAATTGTAACTGCCTTGATGCCATCGACCGACCGAATCCGTTCACGGTAGTAAATCGGCATCGAGGAGGCCAACGAAATCGCGTTCCGGGTGACCATGCGCGAGGCAGAAGCGCCGCTTGAACCCGCATAAAAAGCGCCCACTACCGTCTGCAAAAAGCCAAATGCCAATACCGCAATAACGAGCGCTAGCAGCGTCAGCGCGGCACGCAATTTGGCGCGGAAAATATTTTTAAAAATGAGTTTAAAAAAATACATGATTGCTGTCGGTGGCGGTTTTATGGATGGATAGTGGAGGCTCAACCATCAATTAACTCACCCTTTTCCAAATGCACCATGCGCTTGGCGGCCTCGGCAGCGTGGCCATCGTGGGTAACCATGATGATGGTTTTGCCCATCTCGCTATTGAGTTTTTTGAGCATCTCCAACACATCACTCGCTGATTGCTTATCCAAATCGCCGGTGGGTTCATCGCAGACTAAAATCGTGGGGTCGGTCACGATGGCGCGCGCTATCGCCACGCGCTGTTGCTGGCCACCAGAAAGCTCGTTCGGATAATGATCCATCCGGTCGGAAAGCCCCACCAGGCCTAGGGTTAGCTCGACGCGCTCACGCCGTTCGGCTTTTGATAAATTGGTGAGCAGCAGCGGTAACTCGACATTTTCAAACGCGTTTAAGACCGGCATCAAATTATAAAACTGAAAAATAAAGCCAATGTTGGAGGCGCGCCAATCGGCCAAGTCACCTTCCGACAATTTCGTAATATCCTCGCCGTCAATTAGCAGTGATCCGCCAGTGGGTTTATCAATGCCCGCGATAAGGTTGAGCAGCGTCGATTTGCCTGAGCCCGACGGTCCCATCAGCGCGATAAAATCTCCACGCTCGATATTCAGCGTGATGTCTTGCAATACCGGTACCTCCTGGTCGCCGCGGGTGTAGCTTTTGACCAGATGCAAAATCTCGACAAGCGGGTGGGCTTTATTTTCAGTATCCATCACTTACTTTTTGGTAATGACGATGGTTGCGCCGTCTTTTAATTTTTCGGACGGGCTCAGCACCACTTTATCCCCCGGCTTGACAGTGCCCGCCGCGCTGAGTTGGGTGAGTTCGCCAACCTTGCCTAAGACGGTCACAGGTGTTTGTCTTGCAGATTCCTTATCAATTAAAAACACCACATCCTGCCCATCGCGCTTCACTACCGCAGCCGCTTGGACGGCCGTGACGGGCTTGCGTTCTTCAACGGAGAGAGGGCGTGTTAAGAAGGTGACTTTGGCGCTCATGTCTGGCAGAACGCGCTTATCGCGTTCGGTGAACGAAATTTTGACCAACAGAGTGGCCTTTGAACGATCCACCGTCGGCACGGTGCGACTTACTGTACCGAGGAGACGTATTTCGGGGAATGCGTCGAGTTGAATTTCCACCGATTGTCCGACACTGATTTTAGAGATTGAAGTTTCTGATACGTCGGCCTCAACTTCAAGCGTCGACATATCCGCCATATTCACCACGGCACCTTTAGAGTCTGCCGCCGATGAAAATGGTGTGATGATGTCGCCCACGTTGGCATTTTTGGTGAGTATTACGCCGTCAAACGGCGCGCGAATTAAGGTTTGCTCAACCGATACATTGGCGGCGCGAACATTCGCCTCTGCCACACCAATTGCGCCGTTTAAGCTGGCAACCGCGGCACGTGCTTTGTCAAAGCGGGCTTTGGCGGTATCGAGGGTGGATGATGAGATGAAATTTTTCTTCGCCAAATCTTCCGAGCGGCGCAGGTTGGATTCTGCATCACGATATTCGGCCATGCCTGATTCGACATTGGCTTTTGAAGCACGTAGATTAGCTTGGGCTTGGTCGAGCGTCGCGTTTACGTCTTTGTTCTCAATACGGGCCAACACATCGCCGGCTTTTACCACCGAGCCTTCTTGTACACCTAAAAATTCCAAGCGCCCTGAGGCTTTGGTCGATACGGCGGCTTTGCGCTGTGCGGTCACGCGGGCGGTCGCGTTCAGCGCAGTGATCGATTGTGACGGATAGGCGCTCGAGACGGTGCCGCTTTCAACATCGAACTTTCCGCTGCCGCCGCGCACAACGGCGACGATGATTGCGCCTGCCACAAATGCGGCAATCGCGATCAAAATATTACGTTTCTTCTTTTTGTTACCAGCATTATTTTTACTACTGAACGCTTTTTGGTCGCGTGAAATCGTGAGTTTGGAAAGATCGGGTGTGGACACAAATACACCTATGCAATGTTTGGGAGGAAGAATGAATTGCGACTGAATTGGGTTGAATTAAACCGAACCGTAGTGATGCGCAATTATAGGGGAGTAGAAATGCCGGTGCGTCACAAAATGATGAAATGTTTAATTCCAGCCGCCAATGGCAGTCTTTGTTGCGCCAATGGCACCAATTTCCTACGAAAACAATGCCAATGACCGTTTAAATGCCGGGCTGCATGGGGCGGCGAAATGATCGACAATCGTGAAATGATTGTGCGCGGGTACGATATTGCCGGCAGCGCAGACCTGCGGCCACGCCGCTGGCAAAAGTTGGGTTTGTCGAATAAATTCGCTCGTCTCATCTGCCCCAACTATCGCATCCAGACTGGCTTTCAGGGTAGGTTGCCGATGAATAGGGCTCAGGTGATTGGCAGATATTACATCGAGCTTTAAATCGTGATTGATCGTTGTTTCGAGGAGCGGTTCGAGGTCGTACAGGCCGCTAATCGCCACGCCGCCGATGATAGCGCGAGAAATATCAGAATTGATCGCCGACCAATCTGTCGTAAACAGCATCGCGACCAAATGCGCGCCCGCTGAATGCCCAACTAATACGGTTCGATCAAAGCGAACCCTAAACTGCGCGGCATGGTTTGCAAGCCAGATTATGGCGTTGCGACAATCATCGACTATGTCGCTGATCCCGACTTGCGGGCAAAGCCGGTAATTTACTAGCGCGACGCTGATCTCCTCGGCAATGTAAGGCTGGGCCAAAAATGAAAAATCATCTTTGTCTAACGAGCGCCAATAGCCGCCATGGATGAACACTACCAGCCCGCGGTCGGCCGTCGCGGCGAAAAGGTCAAGGGTTTGTTTGGTGTCCGCGCCGTAATGCAGATCGAGATGGCAGGTGCTGTTGCAAACTAAAGCGGTGCGTGTCGCCGTCGATTGTGACCGCCAGCGCGCGAAAATGTCCTGATAATCCGGAACAGCAGCGCGATTGTTGTACAGGCGGTCGGTGATGAGGTTGATGAGGTGCGACATGATTTGAGATAAAACCGAAGAAAAAACGGCGAGACAAGCTCGCCGTTTGGGTGACAGGCAAATTACATTAAGCGCTGTTGAGCGCCGCACTCGTCATCGGCATTGAACGCAAACGCTTACCGGTTGCAATGAACACCGCGTTCGCGACGCTCGGCCCCGTGGTGGCCGTGATCGGCTCGCCAATGCCGCCGGGAGGCTCGGTCGAAGCGACCAAATGAATATCCACTTTCGGCATTTCATTCATGCGCAGCACCGGATAATCGTGGAAGTTTGATTGCTCCACGCGGCCGTCATTGAAGGTGATTTTCGACAGCAGCGCTGCCGATAAACCGTAAACCACGCTTGATTCAATTTGCGCTTTCACGATATCAGGATTGACCATCATGCCGCAATCGACTGCAACGGTCATCTTGTGCACTTTGATGGCGTTGTTGACGACCGATACTTCAGCAATTTGCGCAACGTAAGTGCCGTAGCCCTCCATGAGCGCTATGCCCTGCGTTCGGCCGTTGGCCAGCTTGCCGCCGGGCTTGTATCCCGCTTTGTCAGCGGCCAGTTTGAGCACGTTGCGGAAACGCTCGTTGTCTTTGCCCGTGATGAGTGCGGTGCGGAACGCGAGCGGATCTTTGCCGGCCGCATGTGCCATTTCATCGACAAAGCTTTCATTGGCAAACGCATTCAAGGCGTGCGAAACCGAGCGCCAGTAGCCGACCCTGACACCCGAATCGATGATCGCGTTTTCCACCGTCATATTGCCGATTTGATAAGGTGTGACGGCGGCTTCCGTCATGAACGGCTCCAAACCATCTTTCACAAACGCCGGGAATAAACGTGCTGTGACCGATTGAGACGTAAGGCGGAATTTGAGAGCAACCGGCATTCCGCGTTCGTCCAAGCCGGCAGAGAGTGTGTGGAGGCTGACAGGCCGATAGAAATCATGGGTCATATCGTCTTCGCGGGTCCAGATGAGCTTGACGGGCTTGCCGACTGCCTTTGAAATTTGGATGGCCTGCACAATAAAGTCCACATCAATACGCCGCCCAAAACCGCCACCCAAGAACGTCGTGTGGACCTTCACCTTTTCTTTTGGAAAGCCGGTGAGCTGCATGGCAACACCTTCTGCCAACTGTGGAAATTGCGTGGGGCCGTAAATATCGCAACCATCTTTTCGGACATCAGCAGTGAAGTTCATCGGCTCCATCGTAGCGTGCGCTAAGAATGGTAGCTCATAGCTTGCCTCTACCTTTTTAGCTGCGCCCGCCATTGCCATATCGGCATCGCCGATTTTTTTCACCATCGCGGCTGGTTTGGCGAGGGCCTCCTTCAAACTCGTCGAAATGCCAATTGACGACAGGGCGGTACCAGCGCCGTTGTCCCAGGTAATGTTGAGTGCATCGCGTGCCGTCTTCGCTTGCCAAAAACTATCGGCGACGACCGCAACACCATCGTCAATTTTGACTACCGCACGAACCCCCGGCATCGCCTTGGCTTTGGCATCATCCAGGCTCAACGGTTTGCCGCCCAGCACAGGGCATTGTGCCAGGGAGGCGATCAACATGCCGGGCAGTTCGACATCGATACCGAATCCTGCACGGCCGGTGACTTTCGCCAAGGTGTCGAGGCGTTTGATAGGTTTTCCAACGATTTTGAATGCCTTTGCGTCTTTAAGTTTCACCTCCTTGGGCACTGGCAACAAGGCAGCTTTTTCAACCAGCTGGCCGTAGAATAATTTTTTCCCCGACTTGCTGATTACTTGGCCGTTTTCGGCATGGCAATCACTTTCGGCGATTTTCCACTCCGCGGCAGCGGCTGACACGAGCATCATGCGCGCTTGGGCGCCTGCTTTACGCAGACTCGTCCATGCGTCGCGCACGCTGGTGGAGCCGCCCGTAAGTTGGCCACCCAACAGGCTGTTGATATAGGCCGCATTCGCGGGCGCCATTTCAACTTTAATTTTTGAAAAATCGACTTCCAATTCCTCGGCAACCAACATCGGCATCGAGGTATACGTGCCTTGCCCCATTTCTGAGCGATGACAAATAAGGGTGATCACATTGTCGCTGCCGATTTTCACCCATGCGTTGGCTTGGGTTGTTTTTACACTTGCCGCCGTTTTTGCCATCGCGGGCAAATGAAAGCCGATCATCAGCGCGCCTGCGCTGGTGCTTGCGGCAGCGGCAGCGGCGGACGCTTTTAAAAATTGGCGACGGTTGTTGTTGACGGCGTTGGCGGGGTTGCCCATGTCGTTTTTCATGCTAAGCCTCCACTTTCGCATTTGCCACAACACCAGCCGCCTTGTGGATGGCTGCACGCACCCGTTGGTAAGTGCCACATCGGCAAACATTCCCGCTCATCGCGGCGTCGATATCAGCATCGGTTGGCTTTTTATTTTTATTGAGCAACGCGACCGCTGACATAATCTGCCCTGATTGACAGTAGCCGCACTGCGGTACATCAAACTCGACCCAGGCCTTCTGTACAGGGTGCAAACCGTTGGCCGAGATTCCTTCGATGGTGGTGATGTTTTTACCCGCGCAGGCTGAGAGTGGCGTGGAGCACGAGCGAATCGGTTCGCCGTTCATATGGACTGTGCACGCGCCGCACAAAGCCATGCCGCAGCCGTATTTGGTTCCGTTGAGTTTCAGGTGATCTCGGAGTGCCCAAAGTAGGGGGGTATCGGGGCTGGCGCTGATACTGACGGCGCGGCCATTGACGTTGAGTTTTGTCATCGCATTTCCTTTGTACGTAAAAAAACGATTGCTATTGAAAGAGGACAATAACGGGCGGAAGAAGCAAATTCAATGATTTTGCCATGCGTGCCGCAGCCGACTTTTAACCAACGATAAGAACGCAAAAAACGCGGACAACTGGCGCAGCGGCGAAATACAGCGGCGAAATACGGCGGCGAAATGCAAAGCTACGCTGTTGGCGTAACAATGTCATGCTGCGCTGCGCAAAAACTGTCGCTAAACGGCTACCGCCCTTTTTTCATCCAGCTTAGCAGCGCGTCGTACGGCAGCGCTTTGCTGATGACGAACCCCTGTGCCACATCGCAACCGAATTTTTTAAGGTCGCGGTAGGTCGCGTCATCTTCAACACCTTCGGCCACCACAGAAAGCTCAAAATGGTGGGCGAGGTCAATCACCGAGCGAACAATCTGCTGATCCTTTTTTGTCTCGCACATATTCTGCACAAACAGTTTGTCGATTTTGATTTCGTCGAGCGGAAAGCGCTTCACGTACGAGAGCGATGAATAGCCAGTGCCGAAATCATCCAGCGACAATTTCAGGCCTGTTTCTTTTAGTCGCTGCAAAATCGTGAGTGAGTAGTCGATATCGTTGATGGTCGAGCTTTCGGTGATCTCTATCATGATTTTTTGCGGATCAGCCTGCCATGTGCCAATCGCTTGCCCGACCATGTCGGGCAATTCAGTATCGGCCAGATTGACAGTGGAAATATTGACGCTCATGTTGAGGTCTATCCCATTGCGGCGCAGATCGTTTTGTTGGCGCAAACTGGTGTTTAGTACCCATGATGTCAACGTACCGATGAGCCCGCTTGCTTCGGCAACTTGGATGATTGCTGCGGGCGAAATAAAGCCCCGCTGCGGAATTTGCCAGCGTAAAAGTGCCTCGACAGAGTTGCATTTGCCGGTTTTAAAATCAATTTGCGGCTGATAATAAAGTTCAAGCTGGTTGGTGCGCAAGGCCTCGCGCAGATCGTCCTCAAAGCCAGAATAGACTTCTTCAAACCGCTTATCTTCCGGCTGAAATACGTACTTGGCAATATCCCGGCTTCGCGCGACCTGCATGGCGATATCAGCCCGAATAATAAGTTCTTCCGGTGTTGTCGCA
Organism: Burkholderiales bacterium; assembly: GCA_038206765.1. Lineage (GTDB taxonomy): Bacteria > Pseudomonadota > Gammaproteobacteria > Burkholderiales > Usitatibacteraceae > UKL13-2. Next base: position 127,876 of record JBBRAM010000003.1, read on the forward strand.
TGGTTGGGGAAGCAGGCAATTCCCACCACCGGACGAATGCTAACCAGCGATTCGTTAAAGCTGAACGGCGCTTCCAAAGTTTGTTGAATTTTGCTGGCAGCGAGCCAAGCTTGTGTTTCGCTTTTGAGATTCGGCAGCATGATACAAATTTTATCATCCGATATCTGTACCAAGCGATCCGCTCCACGCAGGATATCCGGCAGACGCTTGATTGCGCGGCGCATGACATCGATGGTCGGCACACCAACAATCGCATCAAGCTTGTCTGCGCGAACCAGTTTAACCATCAGGACGGCAACGAGTCTCTGCGACATCCGCCCATAATCGATGGCGTTGCTGAGGGCGGGCTTTAAATCGGCGCGTTGAAACTCATGCTGATCGCGGCTGGCGTCAATGCTGGTTGCGCGTTGCTTGCCAGTATCCAGGGGAGAAAAACTCACGATAACAATTTCATATTGGCGTTAGAGTATGGGAACGAAAATCGGGTGGCATTGACGGCATTGATGTAGGGCATTCACGCAATGTCCGATTGTTGTGTGCGTATCGTGGATCGCGCGGCGTTTGGAAGTCACGGCGTAAAACTGCTGCGACAACTGAATATTAATTCAAATAGAACTCGGTCGCGTCCAAACCATATGAATTGTTGGGGAGGCCACGACGAATATAGACGGGCTTCTCAGACACGTCATAAATTAAATCCAGCGTGCGTGGGTGCTTGTGGAGTGTCTTGTCCGGCTCTGTCACCACCAATACCTTGGGTTTAAGGCGTTTTATTTTGTTGTGCGTTGCCACCACTGCAACTTCACCGGTTGAAAGTTCAACCAAGCTTCCAACCGGGAACGCGCCTATAGACTGAATAAATTGTTCAACCATGTCCGGGTGAAATTGCGTACCGCTCCAATTCGATAACATCTGTAGCGCTTCATGCGGCGAAACTGCGTCGGCATAGACCCGCTTTTCGGTCATCGCCGAGTAGCAATCGGCAATGGCAGCCATCCGGCCAAAAATGCTGATTTTTGGCCCCGGAATACCAAAGGGGTAACCAGTGCCGTTCATCCGTTCGTGGTGCTGTGCGATCCCTTCCAAAATATCCGGATGGATATTCGGTGTTTTGTACAATTCATCAAGGCCGAGCGTCACGTGCTGCTTCATGAGTTCAAACTCTTCTGGCGTCAAGCTAGTTGTTTTTTCCAATAACGCTAGCGGCAACTTAATTTTGCCTACATCGAGCAACAGGCCGAGCATGCCCAGATGTGCCAGTGATTCTTTGGGATAGCCCAAGTGTCGACCGAAGGCAACCAAGTTAATCGCCACATTGAGTCCGTGTCCGTAAGCGGAGGCGTTTTTTTCGCGCATACGTGCGACCCACATCATCGCATCGGGGTTGCGCACCATACTATCAACCATGTTTTCGATGACGCCCTCAACGCGCGACAATTCTAGTTGATTTCCGATCCGGATATCCTCCACTACGCTGTGCAGCAAATCGTTGGTCCGCGCAAACGTTTCAGCCGCAAACGTAATCTCTTCCTCAACAGTTTTGACGTCTTCATAAATCGTGAGGTGTACCGACTCGGGAATGAAGCTGGGGCGCACGTCATCTTTTGTTGGGGCGTAGCCGTTGCCGACGCTGGCATCATCAAAGCTGTCTTTCTGGGCGGGGGTAAATAAATTCTTAGCCCCTTCAACCAACTGGCCAAAAAACCCACGCAGCCCTCCACCGGATGGTTCGGTGCGCGTACTCAACCCGCCGAATCCACTTGAATGCGCCATTGTGTTTTCACCACCCTCGGATCTATCGCTGCTAGTTCTCATCGCAACGGCAAACTCGCGAGAGCCAGTGCTGTTGCTGGCGTCGCCATTGGCTTTTTTATCTTTGTTGCGCGGGTCGCGAGAAGTCGCAGACGGGGGATTTTTACGAGGCGCATTTTGTGTCGCTGCCGCGTTGGAACCGGATGCGGCGCGGGTTATGTGTACTCGTGGTTCAGTTCCCACTTCACGGCGTTCGATCGGCGCTTTTTTAGCAGGGCCTATATATTCATCACCCGTTGAGCGCTGTGGATCAACCAATACCCACTGACAAAGCTTGCGCAATTGTTCGATCTGGCCGTCGTCTTCAATTAAAAAACCTTGCAACAAAAAAGGCGTGTCGATCCATGGCCGATCAAGATCTGCCACAAACATGCCAACTTTGAGTTCCTTCCCGATGACTTTGCGATACATATTTGCGTAAAGTTGCCTTAAGTGTTGCCCCTGCTTTTGCTTTTGTTTATGCCTCAGCAAAATGTGATTTATTTCACATTGTACGTTTTGCCACGCGAAAAGACGAGTGTTGCGGAAGTCCTGAATGTCAATTTCTATGCCAAAGTATCCAAATTCTCCAAAAAACAACCTGCCTGCGCTTTATCTTTGTCCTTGTGATCCGCAATCGGCTATCGCGAGGCGATGCGGATGCACCGCCGCCGACATTGTTGGAACAATTCGGGTCAAATTCGCACAATCAGCCATTGTCGATTATGCTCGCACGTCTTTTTTGAATACTGCAAACCCAAAACATGAAATTTGAGCTTCTAAAAACGGATGCATCCAGCAAGGCGCGGCGCGGACGCTTGACGCTCAACCACGGCGTGGTCGAAACCCCGGTGTTTATGCCGGTTGGTACCTACGGCACGGTCAAAAGCATGAGCCCGCTTGAGTTGAACGAGATTGGCGCACAAATTGTGCTTGGCAATACTTTTCATCTGTGGCTGCGCCCGGGCCTGGAGGTGATCGCCAAGCATGACGGGTTACACCGTTTTATGGCATGGGACAAACCCATACTCACCGACTCGGGTGGGTTTCAGGTCTGGAGTTTGGGTGATTTGCGCAAAATTTCGGAAGAGGGTGTAGCGTTTCAATCGCCGATCAATGGTGATAAATGTTTTCTCTCGCCCGAAGAATCGATGCGGATTCAGCGCGTGCTAAATTCAGACGTCGTGATGATTTTTGATGAATGCACCGCGCATCCGTCAACCGAAAAAGCAGCATCGGATTCGATGCAACTCTCGCTTCGCTGGGCGCAGCGTTGCAAAACCGAATTTGATCATTTGCAGAACCCCAACGCGCTGTTTGGCATTGTGCAAGGCGGCATGTATGAACATTTACGCGATGAGTCGCTTGGTGCGTTGAGGGATATGAATTTTCATGGCTACGCGATTGGCGGGTTATCGGTCGGTGAGCCGAAAGAGGACATGATGCGTATTTTGGCGCATACGGCACCGCAATTGCCTGCTGAGAAGCCTCGCTATTTGATGGGTGTGGGCACGCCGGAAGATTTGGTTGAGGCCGTGAGCCATGGGGTCGATATGTTCGATTGCGTCATGCCCACCCGCAATGCGCGGAATGGTTGGTTATTTACGCGGTTTGGCGATGTCAAAATCCGCAACGCCAAACATCGCGATGCCACCGCGCCGCTAGACGAAACCTGTGCGTGCTATGCCTGCCAACATTTCAGCCGCGCGTATTTGCATCATTTGCAAAAAGCCAATGAAATTTTGGGTGCACGCTTGAATACAATTCACAACTTGTTTTATTACCAACAGCTCATGCGCGAGATGCGCTCAGCCATCGAGGCCAACACATTTGCTGCTTTTCGCGTCAAGTTCCACGCTGATCGGCAGGTTATCAACGATGAAATGGTATAATTTTGAGTTGATTTTTTGTTGGTGCTCCCCATTGTTGCAAAGGGGGAAATAGAGAACATGTTTTAGACCATGTTTTTAATGCGATCCGTCGCTATTTACCGATTTATTCATTGGTATATTTTTTCGCCCAGCGCCCTTCTAATACCCTTCTGGAGATTCGTTTCATGATTAGCAATGCTTATGCACAAGTTGCAGCACCCGGCGGCATGGATGGCGGTATTTTCAGTATGCTGCCGATTGTACTAATGTTCGCGCTGCTTTATTTTCTGATGATTCGCCCGCAACAGAAAAAAGCCAAGGAGCAAAAATCGATGGTTGATGCGTTAGCCAAAGGTGATGAAGTCATTGTGCTCGGCATGATCGGCAAAATTGTCAGCATTAAAGATGGCTATATCGGCGTTGAAGTTTCCGCTGGCAATGTGATTCACATGCAACGCCAAGCCGTCACAACGCTGCTGCCAAAGGGCACCTACGGTGATGTCACTAAATAAGTAATTTGCCTAAGACGATCACATCGCCTACCGTGCCTGCCGCTCCTATCGGCGGCAGTTCACGCTTTCACTGCATCCCGATTCTGCAAGTTTTGAGGTTTAAATGAATAAATATCCTGCTTGGAAGTACGTTGTCATTGTTGCCGCGCTAGTGGTGGCGTTTTTTTACACCGCGCCCAATTTTTTTGGCGAATCACCCGCAGTGCAAGTCACCGGTCTACGCGCCAATAAAGCCGATACTGCGTTAGTCACGCGGGTGCAGGATGCGTTGAAGGCCGCCAATTTGACGACGACCAGTGTGCTCCTTAACGGCGAGGTGATTCGCATCAAAATGGATGCCGAGTCACAGCTGAAGGTGAAAGATGCCTTGCAAGCCAAACTGGGTGAGGGCTATGTCGTCGCATTGACAAAACTCACCAATTCGCCCGATTGGCTCCATAAGATGGGTGCAGAGCCATTGTCGCTAGGCTTAGATTTGCGCGGCGGCGTGCATTTCTTGATGGAAGTGGATATGAAATTTGCCGTCAACAAAGCCGTTGAGCGCTACACGGGCGATGTGCGGGTCATGTTGCGCGACAAAAAGATTTATCACAACGGGATTTCCAAAGACGGCGAAAGCATCGTGGTGCGGTTCAAAGAAGAAACTGAACTTAAACGCGCTATTAAAGAGATCGAAACCCAAGCACCCGAGCTAGCGCTCAAAAATTCGCAAGATGCCGCTGAATTTGTATTGGCCGCCGCGATGAAGCCAGAGACGCTCACCAAGCTGCGCGACGGCGCGATCCAGCAAAATATTACGGCGCTGCGCAAGCGCGTCAACGAGCTCGGTGTTTCCGAGCCAATTGTCCAACAACAAGGCCAGGAGCGGATCTTGGTGCAGATCGCCGGTTGCCTAGACCCCGCACAATGTAAGGAAGTGATCGGCCGGACAGCATCGCTGGAGCTGCGCCTGGTCGCAGAGGATCAGGCGGCAGGGCAGAGCTTCGATGCATTTGAACGCTATCGCACTGAACCCGCACCGTTTGGTACCGAAAAAATGATTGGTAGCCGTGGTGAAGTCGTCTTGGTGAAAAAACAGGTGGTGGTGACGGGCGATAAAGTCACCGACGCGCAACCCGGTTTTGATTCGCAAAATGGCGGCTCAACCGTCAACGTGCGCTTGGATTCAGCCGGCGGTCGCGCCATGCTGCAAACCACGCGCGAGAATCTGAAAAAACGTATGGCGATGATCATGATCGAAAACGACAAGCCAGAAGTTTTGACTTGGCCGGTTATCCAAGGTGAGTTCGGTCCACAGTTCCAAATATCGGGCATGGCAAACCCCAATGAGGCAAAAAACCTCGCCCTGTTGCTGCGTGCTGGTGCATTGGCAGCGCCGATGAAAATTATCGAAGAGCGTTCTATCGGGCCAAGTTTGGGTGCAGAAAATATCGCAAAAGGCATGAACTCATTGCTGTTCGGTTTTGCACTGATTACAGTATTCATGATTGCCTACTACATGCTGTTTGGTGTGGTGTCAGTTATTGCGCTGGGTGCCAACTTATTGTTCCTGATCGCGATTTTGTCGATGTTGCAGGCGACCATGACGTTACCAGGCATTGCGGCGATTGCGCTGACCCTCGGTATGGCCATTGATGCCAACGTGTTGATTAACGAGCGTATTCGTGAAGAGCTGCGCAATGGCATGTCGCCGCAAATGGCGATTCAGACAGGTTACGACCGCGCACTGGATACCATTATCGATTCCAATATCACCACGCTGATCGCTGGATTGGCGCTCCTGATCTGGGGTTCGGGACCGGTACGGGGTTTTGCGGTGGTGCATTGCTTGGGTATTGTGACCTCGATTTTTAGCGCGGTGATGGTATCGCGCGGCATCGTCAATTTGATTTACGGCGGCAAGAAAAAAGTGAACAAATTATTGATTGGTAACGTCGCCTGGGCAAAGGCTGCCCCTGAAAAGTCATTGCCAGCCAAAGCCTAAGCACGGCCAACCAAGCCGACAACGGCCATTATTCAGCGTATTCAGCAACAGATCGCCTATTTAGTAAGGTAGAAAATTATGGAATTTTTTCGAATCAAAAAATCAATCCCGTTCATGCGTCATGCATTGGTGTTCAACGCGATTTCGTTCATGACGTTTTTACTGGCCGTATTTTTCCTCTGGTACACGCCGCTCCATTTGTCGATTGAGTTTACGGGTGGGGCGGTTATTGAAGTCAAATACGACAAACCTGCCGACATTGAACAAATCAAAGACGTGCTCACCAAGGCCGGTATTGTGGGTGCCGAGCCGATCAAATTTGGCACGTCACGCGATGTACAAATCCGCTTGCCGCTAAAAGCGGCCGAAGGTGCAGACGATCAAAACAAAGCGATGGAAAAGCTGAAAGACGCGGTCATGACGTCGCTCAAATCTGTCGATGCCTCGGCTACATTGGTCAGAAATGATTTCGTCGGCGGCCAAGTTGGCAAAGAGCTGGCTACCGATGGCGCAATGGCGTTGCTGTTTGTTTGTATCGGCATCATGGCCTATTTGGCGATTCGTTTTGAATGGCGTTTTGCGGTGGCAACGATCATCGCAAACCTGCACGATGTGGTGATTATTTTGGGTTTCTTTGCATTTTTTCAGTGGGAATTCTCATTGCCCGTATTGGCAGCGGTGCTGGCGATTTTGGGCTATTCGGTGAATGAATCGGTGGTGGTGTTTGACCGCGCTCGCGAGAATTTCCGCAAGATGCGTAAAGCGACGACCGAAGAGATTTTTGACGCCGCGATCACCGGCACGATTTCCCGCACGATCATCACCCACGGTTTGACGCAAATGATGGTCTTGGCGATGCTGATTCTGGGCGGCCCAACGCTGCATAATTTTGCCCTCGCGTTAACCATTGGTATCTGTTTTGGTATCTATTCGTCGGTCTTGGTCGCATGTCCGTTGGCCAGATATCTCGGTGTATCGCGCGAAGATTTTGTGAAAGCCGAGAAAAAGAAGGAAGGCGACCCGGAAGTGATTTCGGCAGCGCCGTAGTTTTTTGGGTTGACCTGAATAAGTTGTGCGAATGGAAAGAAAATAATAGTTAATGAATAAGCCCGCAAAAATTGCGGGCTTATTTTTTAACTTTCCTTTTTGTTTGCGCAAGCACTGGCGCGGCGTTCGGGGTATATATGCCTGAAAGTCCGCTATAGTACTAGTGTTTTGGCATTTACCGAACGAGGCGCTATGGATTTTTTGTTATCAATCTGGGATATCGTTGTTCACTTGGACAAGCATTTGGCCGTGCTCATTCAACACTACGGCGTTTGGGTTTATGCGATTTTGTTCGCCATTATTTTTTGCGAAACCGGTCTGGTAGTCACGCCCTTTTTGCCTGGTGATTCGCTGTTATTTATCGCCGGCACGCTAGCTGCGGTCAGCAGCACAACGGGCAACGTGCTTGATGTAAACGTGATGGTGATCCTGCTCATCATCGCCGCCATTTTGGGCGATGCGCTGAACTACCGTATTGGCGCATGGCTTGGGCATAAATTATTCAAAGACAACAACGGCCGTTTTTTGAAAACAGAAAACCTTGACCGTGCCCATGCGTTCTATGAAAAGTGGGGCGGCGCGGCGATTATCATGGCGCGTTTCACACCCATCTTGCGCACATACGTCCCATTTGTCGCCGGGATGTCCCGCATGACTTATGGCAAATTCGCGCTTTACAACATCACCGGCGGCGTAGCTTGGGTCGCGTCACTCACTTATCTGGGCTATTTTTTCGGCAATATCCCGTGGGTGAAAGCCAATCAAGGCTTTATCGTCATTGGGATTATTGTGGTCAGCGTGTTGCCGGTTTTTGTCGTGGTGCTTAAACAAAAATTTGGCGCCACGAAGGGCTAAGTCGTCATTGCACAATACTAAGCGCTAATCTGCTGACCAGCCAACTTGCTCGGTGCAGTGAGCTTGGCGAAGTAAATGGCGGCGGTAAAAAACACTACCGTGAGTGCTACTTCGCCGAGCGCCAGCGCTTGCGTAAAGCCCTTGTCAGACCAGCTCCGCACTACACCTTCGGTAAAATAAAACAGCACAAACATTGATGCCCACTGGTAGGTGTAACGCTTGCCGCGCAGGATGCCAAATAGCGGCAACAGCAACGGCAACGCCTTCAACATTAGCCATGAGCCGCCCGGCCGAATGGGTGCCAGCGCGGCCTCCCAAGCCACGCAGAGCGCGATTAGCGCGATGAGCGAGACTGAGGCTGCATAGCGATAGAAGTTTATGCTCAGGCTGCTCATTTCTGGTCCAACTTCGCCGCAATCGTAGCCAACCGTCTGCCCAACGCAAACGCTAATTTTTTCTCTGATTCAGAAACTGGCATTTCGCCCGCGCCGCCCGCCACATGGCTGGCGCCATAAGGCGTGCCACCTTCCCGCGTCGCGGTTAATTCTGGCTCGGAAAACGGAATGCCGACAATCACCATGCCGTGGTGCAGCAGCGGCAACATCATGGTCAGTAGCGTCGATTCTTGTCCGCCGTGCATCGAGGCCGAAGACGTAAACACCGCACCTGGCTTGCCGATTAAAGTGCCGCGCATCCAATCGCCGCCGGTACCGTCTAAAAAATATTTCAACGGTGCCGCCATATTGCCAAACCGCGTAGGTGACCCCATCGCCAAGCCCACGCATTCTCGCAAATCATCTAGCGTGACATAAGGCGGTCCATCAGCGGGGATTTCCGGCGCGGTGGCCTCAACGACGGTTGAAACCTTGGGAACAGTTCTAACCCGCGCACTCATGCCGGTGGTGCCCGTGGTGCTTTCGATACCAAGTGCCACATGGCGCGCCAGTTCACGCACGCTGCCGGCGTGAGAATAATAAAGAACTAAAATATTGGACATACAATAACCTTAAAAATAGTGCAAAACAGGTAAGCGAGAAAATGCAGCGCACGTGCTGAGGGCAAAACAATGTAGGCGAAACGAGGAGGAAAAAAATTATGGGATGAGGTGACAACATCGTTTGTACCCTATTATACGAGGCTACTTAATGTCTATGGATGTTCGCTTTTTATATTCTGTCATCAAACAATGTTTCTTCACCTTAAATCATCGCCAATGAATTTTTTCCTGCTCCTCAAGCATATTTTTTTATATCTTCGTTTTGTCGGGCGCCGCTTGGTGGCGGATCGCTGTTTAACAGTGGCAGGCAGCTTGACCTACACCAGTTTGTTGGCGTTGGTGCCGATTCTCACGGTGGTGCTCACACTCTCAGCCGAAGTGCCAGCGACGCAGCAATTGGTGGTGCTGCTGAAGGGCTTTATTTTTAAGAATCTCGTTCCGGAAGCAGCGGGCAAGGTGGTTTCGATTTATTTGGAACAATTCGCACAAAATGCCGCCCAACTGACCGTGATTGGCTTGGTTATGATCGTGGCCTCAGCAGTCACAATGTTGTTCACGATCGATAGTGTTTTCAATGATATTTGGCGCACCCGTAATCAGCGGGCTTGGTTTAAACGGCTCACTGCTTACGTGATGCTGCTCATTTTTGGCCCGATGCTGATCGGCGCTAGTTTGTGGACGACATCATTCGTGCTGAACTTGACGAGCGATTTTGAGAATGTAAATCGCGCCATACCGATGTTGGACGCGCTGGTGCTGAAGGCCGTGCCGTTTTTATTGACGACAGTTGCGTTGATTTTAGCGTACCGCATAATCCCCAATCGCCATGTGCCGGCTACACATGCGTTGGCGGGCGGCCTGTTCGCGGCCTTATTGTTTGAGATGACCAAACATGTGTTTGTAGCGTATGTGGTGGGGATGCCAACATACAGCCTCGTTTATGGTGCGTTTGCCAGTGTGCCGATATTTTTGGTGTGGCTTTTTTGCTGTTGGATTGTGGTGTTAATTGGTGCAGAAGTGACGGCCACGTTCTCTTATTTTCGGCATCCGCATGCGCAGGCGAACGACCCGCTTGAGCGTCTGCGGGCGGCGATGATGATGATTGATGCGCTCTCGGTGGACGAGGCGGCTGACTCTGGAACGAGCACCACAGGACCCGCTGGCACCAATGTGCTCAATTTTTCAGCATTGCGTACTGCTGCAAAACTGCCGATTGACCAAGCTGAAGATAGTTTAGATTGCCTCGTCAAGGCGCAATTTTTGGTGCGCGTTAAGCGCAATGGCGAGGCAGCATATCGACTAAACAAACCTCGCGTTGAAATAACCGATCAGCTGATTCAGCAGGCGCTTGACGCATAGGCGTTTCGTTAAAGGCGATTAAAAAGCCAGTTCGGCATCGTAGTGGCAAGTTGCCGAAAACTGAAAACCAACGACCGACAATTGCCAATTGGCAACACTACGACGGCTGAAATTGGAATAAATCAAACCGCGAGGTGCGCTCTATCAAAGTAGTCGCCCTCACGAACGAGCTTTCGCCATGGTCGTTTAACTCAAACTCGCGCAAGTCAGAAAAAACCTCTGTCGTGGTGAGCACCGTGTCGGCAAACGCCTCACCCGATACCGGTGCGATCAACAGCGCGGGCATTGGCTTGATGCCCCCTGAACCCATGGTGGGCTCAATGGTAATGCTGTGCGCGGTGGGCGATATCAACTCAACCCCAAACTCCAGCGCATTGCCTTCAAGCAGCGTTAGCCAGCGCACCACGCCGACGTTCCAGCTGCGTCCGCCGACAAACCGAATGCCGACCGCTTCGCCAACGGTGACGCCGACGTTACCGCCGGATTCACGATGCAGGCGAACGCCGTTGGCACTTTGGTTCAGTACCTGCCATTCCTCAACGCCGATAGCTTGCGACATCGAATCTCTCGGTATTTTTAATAACGGGATAGTGCGGCCTTCGCGAATCGCCTCAGCATCGGCTTCCGGATTTTCATTTGATGCTAACTCGGCAAAATACGAAATTGCCTTGATACCGCTGCAAAGCGCTACGCCGGAATCGGCTGGATTTCGGCGGAACATGCGCTTGGGCGGATCGCCCCACAAGCGAATCAAGCGTGCGACTAGGTCGTTTAGATCATGGGTGGCGCGGCTTTGCGCAGCGTTAATATTTCCGGCTGCTTTTAGTTTTTGGCTGAGCTTGTCGGCTAAGCGGGTCGGGTCGACCAAACGCAAAACTTGTCCCGCAGGCGGCGCGTTGCCCTGAATCAACACCTTGGGCGCTTGGTCGCCATCAAGCGCGACCACAAACAAGCGTTGCGGATTAACCCCCTCGGCGCTACTGAGAATACTGACCAAGCCGCGATTTTGTTTCAACACCTCGTGTGCCCGTTCGACTTCTTTGTGCATAAGGCGGTAGGGATCGGCCATTGCGAGCATGAGCATTTCTACATACACATCTACGATCGATACTTTGGATTCGGCATCGCTCTCTGCCGCAAGACCCTGCTGTTCGGCGTAGAGATAGAGCGTGTGGGCTTCCTGCCAAACGCCAGTGGGGACGGGATGATAGGTTTTGTAGCATTGCATCATAAGTGATCGCAAGAAACACAGCGTTCGATGAATCGGCATCGGCATGTTTTTCTTGGCATTGAAAACAATCATCTTGCCGGTTTTTTCCACCAGCCACATTTTGTAAGAATATCCACACTCGACCAACAGCCGTTGCGATAATTGAAACGCCTGAAGTTGCTTGGCCGGCAAGGGCAGCGGGCTGTAGGCGTAAATTGCTTCGAGCTCATCGAGCAACACGGCGATGACCGGTCGATAAATTTCGAGCAGTTCGACGCGTTCATCCACACCCATTTTGCCGCGGTTAATTGATTCTAGAACGTGAATCAAACTATCGGCAGATTCAACCGTCTTAGTGAGAGGCAGCGATTCGACCCAAAGTCGTGCTTTTTTTGGATTCGTCTCAATCTCTTTCGGTAAACTTGCCGTAGATGCCGGTACTGAGAGGTTTATAGCCATTCATCCTCCTCAACTTTTTTTGCTGTTGTGCGTTATGGTAATAGTAGTGGTCATAGTAGCGGGGGTTTAAGCCGCTATTGTTATTGCTCAACCCAAAACTACTGACGACGTTTTATGATGTTCCGAAGTTTAACAGAGACTTCTATCAATCTTTTTCCAATCGAGAACCAAATGTCCCCAGAATTGATCGTTAAACCCCGTAATACCCACCCTCTCATGCTCGGCATTGCCGTCACCGTTCTGGGTCTTGCACTTCTCATCGGTTCAAGCGTCGCCCAAGCGTTCCAGTTAAAGGACACAACCGGTCACCCACAGCGTTTGGAAGACTTAAAGGGCAAATGGGTGGTGGTTAATTTTTGGGCGACGTGGTGCCCGCCTTGCATCAAGGAAATCCCCGATATTGCTGCTTTTGCCCTCTCCGCCAATCCCAATATCGCGACACAAGGCGAAAAAGTTCGGGTGTTGGGGATTGCACTGGATTGGGATGAAACCGGCAAGCCCGAGGTGGATGAACGCAAAGTAAAAGCATTCGCCAAAAAAATCGGCCACACCTATCCGCTGGTGTTGGGCACAGAAGCCAGCGAGAAATTTTTTGGCAAAATGAAGGGTATGCCTACCACCATTGTCTATAATCCGGCCGGAAAGATTGCGTATCAAAAAACAGGCGTGGTCACGCAGGAATTGTTGGCAAGAGTGATTGCCGGGGAGAAAATGAAATTTTAATGCGCGAGGAGGTGAGAACGCGAGAGTGCTTTCACCGTCAGAAAGTGAGGAGCACCTAAATCTCACCGGGTTGGTGTTGCTCAACTTCTCCCGCGCCAACGGCGCAACTCACCACACTCACCGCACTCACAGCATTAACCTTTGCCTTTACCATTTTATATCAGGCCCTAGACGGTAGGCTGATTCGACCGCAACATTGCTGACATTTCCGCTACCGTCAGCGGCTTCGCGAAGTAGTAACCTTGGAACGCATCACAGCCGTTTACCCGCAAGAATTCATGTTGAGCGGCTGTTTCCACCCCTTCGGCTAGAGTGCGCAATTTTAGGCGTTTGGCCATGGCGATAATGGCTTCAGTAATCGAGCAGCTATTGGGTTCATCTGGGATCTGCGAAATAAAGCTGCGGTCAATTTTGAGTGTTTGCGCCGGCAGACGACGTAGCTGTCCGAGCGAAGAATAGCCGACACCAAAATCATCCACCGACACCGTTGCCCCGATACGCCGTAACTCGGACAAAATTTCGATTGATTGTTCGAGGTTTCGCATTGCCATCGTTTCGGTGATTTCCAGATCGATGCGTTTGGGGTCAATGCCGGTTTCCATCAGCGCGGTTTTCATTGATGGTAGCAATTTGCGCGACACAAACTGGCGCGGACTTAAATTAACCGACACGCTGAAATCGCGATAGCCCTCCCGATCCCATTCCTGAATTTGCTGGCAGGCATTGCGAAAAACCCATTCGCCCAAGGGGACGATCAAGCCTAATTCCTCGGCCACTGAAATAAAGTCTTTTGGAAAAATTTCACCGTGAACCGGGTCGTTCCAGCGCAACAACGCCTCCAAACCGACGATGCGCCCTGTGGCAAATTCAACCTGCGGTTGGTAGCGTAAATAAAATTCATTGCGCTCGATCCCGCGCCTCAGGCGCGACTCAACCTCGAGGCGTTTGGAGAGTAAAAAATTTAGGTCGCTGGTGAAAAAACGCGCGGTGTTGCGCCCCGCATCTTTGGCCTGATACATCGCCGAATCGGCGTGCTTGAGCAAATGCTGCACATCTGTTGCGTCGTTTGGATAATGCGAGATCCCAATTGACGCGGTGACGGTCAATTCGTGGCCGGATACCTCAAACGGTTTGGTTAGCTCGATCAAAATTTTATTCGCCACCAGTTGCGCGGCTTCGGGTTTTTCAAGATCGGGCAGGACAATCACGAATTCGTCGCCACCCTCGCGTGACACTGTATCGCCTTCACGGACCAACTTGGTCAAACGCTTGGCGATATCACGCAGCACGTAATCGCCGGTCTCGTGTCCGAGCGTATCGTTGACCAGTTTGAACCGGTCCAAATCGACAAACAGCAGCCCCACGTGGCGCTGCGCACGCCGTGCCGAAAGAATCGCCTGATTGAGACGATCTTGCATCAAGCGGCGGTTCGGTAGGCCGGTAAGCGCATCGTGGTGCGCCATGTAGTGGATGGTGCGCTCGGTGTTCAAGCGCTCCGTCACGTCCTGCACCAGCGAGGCAACCCCGATCATCAATCCTTTGCCATCAACTAGCGGCGTGTTGTACCACTCTGTATGCACCATTTCGCCACGGCGATTTTTATTTGCCATTGAGACCTGGGTAGAACCTTTGGTCTGGATGAGCTCCATCCACATGCTTGCCAAACGCTCGCCCTCTTTGCTGCCGTGGACAAACATATAAGCCGATTCGCCAAAAACCTCGCTTGCAGAGTAGCCAAACAGCGCTTCAGCAGCCGGGTTCCACGTGGCCACGCGAAATTCCATATCCCATTCGATGACGCTCAACGGCGTGCGTTCAAGATGCAGCTTTAAGCGTTGCAATGCCATGAGCTCGGCACGCTCCGCTTTCTGGCGATCATCGGATTCCTGTTCCAACGCTTTTTTGGTGGCTTCCACCCGCGCTTTTTCTTCCCCCAAGCGCATGGCGATTAACACATTGTCGAGTCGTGCTGTCAGCGCGTCGCGCAATGCCAAATGCACTTTGCTGTGTACCACCACCAAGATGCCCATCAAAACCAAAATGGCCGCACCCAACAATGTGCCTGAACGATCGCCAAAGCCCATCGTTAAAATTCCCATCGGCAGAAGTGCTGCGAAGGTGGCGTAGCTGAACAGCGATTTATGAGGGGCGAAATAGGCCACCGAACCTGTTGACAGCAGCGCCACCAACATCATTACCGGCAATTGCGTCGGCCCTGCTTTGGGTAGCAACAGCGAACCCATCACGCCAAATAGCCCCGCCATGAGAATCGATGCGATAAAAAAGCGTTGCTCCCAGGGAGCTAATTTTTCCTGCGCGGGATTGGCGTTGATAAAAAATTTGTACAATGCATAGCGGCCAATCATCACCACAAACGCGGCGGCGAACCAGCCAAATAAAACCGGTCGTTCACCCATCTCATTCCACAAAATCGCACCGAGCAAAAATGTGACCAAGAGTTCAGCGAGGTAACCGACCAGCGAAAACCGATACAGCAGCCGTACTTGCTCCGCATAAATATGCTTTGACACAAAAATACGGTCTTGAGCGGACGTTATGGCCAGCTGAGAAATTTCCGCAGTCGAGCCTCGCGCTTGTTCGCTCGCTGACGAGGGTATAGCCGGTGGAGTGCGTGACACGGGTTGTCGTCCTGTTTTCCTGTTTTAGTTAAGCCATCGCGAAGAGTCGTGCTTAACGTCTGCCCCAATACTGGGGCGCGAACAACTGCAAAAAAGTGCGGTGAATGCCCTGCTAAGCGTGTTATTTGGCGGCCTGTTGAGATGTAATTCAGGAGTTCAATTTTTGTATCAACTATTGCACGTATCTTATTGTTTTGTATTGTTTTACTAATAAGTTAAGGTTGAACATAGCTGGTAAATTATGGTGCGTCAAGTCATAAAATTACCGACGGTGCGATAACTCGCTAACAAGCCGTTAAATCGGCATTGCGGGGCAACGACATCGCGTTTAAAACCGGCGAAGTTTAAATTAATTCGAGTTCTGAACTCGTAGCAGACGCGAATGCAAAAATACCAATGTCGTCGGTGTTTGGTAGGCAATTGATAAATATAGAGATATTTCTGCGCATTTGCCAGTGTCGGTTTGCTCATTTGCCAATAGCGCAGCGCAGTATGGTGACGAAATCGCCTCAATTGAGTTTCAATGGTCCGTCAGCAGGCTAGAATGCGGTAGCTGACAGCGTCCAAAACATCAACTATTACAACCTTATTTTCTTCAATCCGGCCTCCCTAAAACGTGTCTACCCACCCCTCAATCAAGGTATTGCCCGAACTTCTGATCAACCAAATTGCCGCCGGGGAGGTCGTTGAGCGTCCAGCAGCTGCCTTGAAAGAGCTGTTGGAAAATAGTTTGGACGCGGGCGCAACAAGCATCGAAATCGAATTAGTGCAGGGCGGTGTGAAGCGCTTGCAAGTGGCCGATAACGGTCGCGGAATCGCCGCTGACGAGCTACCACTCGCGCTGGCACGCCATGCCACTAGCAAAATTCGCGTGCTCGATGATCTCGAACGAGTCGCCAGCTTGGGTTTTCGCGGCGAAGCGCTCGCCAGCCTAGCGGCGATTTCGCGCTTAACGGTTGCCAGTATTGCCGAGGGTGCCGAGCATGCCGCGAAGATCGAAGCCTTGGGTGGCGATCTATCAACGATCGAGCCAACAGCCCTGCAGCAGGGCACGGTGGTAAGCGCGGAGGATTTATTTTTCAATACGCCAGCCCGCCGTAAATTTTTGAAAACCGAAGGAACTGAATTTGGCCATTGCGAAGATATTGCTCTGCGGATCGCGATAGCCGTGCCGAAGGTGGCTGTCAGTCTCACCCACAATGGTCGACGTATCTGGCGTTATGAGGCCGCGCAAGATGGCGATTTTTCGGTGAGTCAACATGCCCCAGCGCGTATTTCGGCGGTGATGGGCAAAGAATTCGCCGAAGCCAGCGTTGCCATTGACGAGCGCACGCCGACGTTTTCGATATCCGGCTGGATCGCCTTGCCGCGCTATTCGCGGGCAGGGCGGGATCGGCAATATTTGTTTGTGAACGGCCGATTTGTTCGCGATAAATTGCTCATGCACGCGATTCGTGAAGCGTATTCCGATGTGCTGCATCATCAACGCCAGCCGGCTTATGCGTTATTCATTTCGCTTGATCCGGCGATGGTGGATGTCAATGTACATCCGGCAAAATCGGAAGTTCGTTTTCGGGATTCGCGCGCGGTGCATCAGTTTGTATTCCATGCGTTAAACAAAGCGCTCTCGCGAACAGCAGCCGAAACCTCTCCGGCATTGGCGAATCCGGGCGATTGGGTGAGTGGCGGCTTAACGGAGAACCCGGTTTCAATGTATCCAGCCGCTAGCGGCCAAGCGCCCCAGAAAACCTCAATATCTAATTGGCAACATGCCCGACAGGCGGGCTTCTCCAGCCTAAATGCCGTGGAAACGCCCGCCAATACTGGTGTTTATGCCAGCTTAGCGCGCGAGCCGAATGCGTTCTATGAGGTGCTGCGAGGCCGAGTGGCAGCGCCTAATGTTACTGCGACTGCATCCTATCAAGATGGCCTGCCGCCGCTCGGTTTCGCGTTAGCGCAGCTTCACGGCATCTACATCTTGGCGCAAAATGCGAGTGGTTTGGTGCTCGTCGATATGCACGCCGCGCATGAACGTATCGTTTATGAAAAACTCAAAAACGCACTCGATTTAACGACACTTGCCTCACAACCGCTGATTGCGCCGATTGTTTTAGCATTGGCCTCACGCGAAATGGCCTTGGTCGAACAACATCAGGCGTTTTTTACCCAGCTCGGTTTTGAAATCGCGGCCATCTCGCCAACCGAAATGGCGATCCGCGCGGTGCCTGCGATGCTGCCGAATTTGGATGCCACCGCGATGATCCGAGATCTGATTGACGATTTGGCCGAGCACGGCGAATCACGTGCGCTAACCGAGAAACGCGATGAAATTTTAGGCACCATGGCCTGCCACGGCGCGGTCCGCGCGAATCGGATGCTGAACATACCGGAGATGAACGCGTTGCTCCGTGACATGGAGGCGACTGAACGCTCCGGCCAGTGCAATCACGGGCGGCCAACGTGGTATCAGTTCGCGTTGGGGGATTTGGACAAGCTGTTTATGCGGGGAAGGTGATTGTTAGTGAGGGAGTGAAGCGTGAGGGAGCAAAGCGCGAAGGGTGAGGGTGAGGGGGAGGGGTGTGGGGTCAGAGGTGAGCGGTGAGGAAAAGGTTGCGATAGCGCATGCCTCCCTCTTTCTAGCGTCCTAACCCCCTTGCTACCAACACTTCACCCCTTCACCCCTTCACCCGTCACCCTCGGCGAATACATCCCCGAATCTAAATTCAACGTCCAACGTCAAATGTCCAAAATACCAGCACCCGTCCTCTTCATTCTCGGCCCTACCGCTTCCGGCAAAACCGCGCTGGCGCTCGCGTTGGTGGACCGCTTCGCTGGCAAATCGCCGATTGAACTAGTGAGTGTTGATTCCGCGCTCGTTTATCGAGAGATGAATATTGGCACGGCTAAGCCGGACCAAGAAACCTTAGCGCGTTATCCGCATCAGTTGGTCGATTTGATTGATCCGCCTGGGGCCTATTCTGCCGCGCGATTTTGCACCGATGCGCAGGCCGCGATTCGTGCGATTCATGCACGTGGCAACACGCCGTTGTTGGTGGGTGGCACGATGTTGTATGTGAAAGCGCTGATGGATGGTTTGAGTGATATGCCCGCTGCCGATCCAGTCATTCGCCAATCACTGGATACCCGATTACAGCGTGATGGACTCCCCGCTCTATACGCCGAATTGGTTAACGTCGACGCGGTGACGGCCGCGCGCTTAAAACCTGCCGATACGCAACGAATTTTGCGGGCGCTTGAAGTTTTTCTGATTACCGGCAAGCCGATATCAGCACTCCAAAATCGCCCTAATCCTAACAAGGTCGATGCCTCGGAAAACCGCGTCAATGCTGGTGTTTTTGATGGGCAAACCCGAACGGTTGCATTCAACCCGGAGAATGTAAATTTCCCCTATCCATCTCTGATGATCGGCCTAATTCCATCGGATCGCGCTGTACTGCATCAACGTATTGCGGATCGTTTTGACTCAATGTTGAAAGTAGGCTTGATTGACGAGGTTCGTCAGCTACGCGAACGTTATGAATTGCACGTTGATATGCCCTCGATGCGCTGTGTCGGCTATCGCCAGGCGTGGGAATTTCTAGACGGTACGATCAATCGCGATCGGTTGCAAGAAACCGGCATCATCGCCACACGTCAACTCGCAAAGCGGCAAATGACGTGGCTGCGGGGTATGCCGAACGTGAAAAGTGTCGACTGCCTCAGACCAGATCTGGCCGAGGCCGTCAGCGAAAAAGTTGCCGCGTTTTTAAGCGAACATTACTCGCCGTGATACTTAAACGACAAACTCATTTTGGCGCGATAAATCAACTCGCCGCCTTTGCCAATTTTTACGTCCAGCTTTGTAACTTCGGCCACACGTAAATCACGCAGCGTTTTGCTGGCACTGGCAATCGCGTTCTTGGCTGCATCCGCCCACGATGACTCGCTAATGCCAACCAATTCAATCACTTTATAAACCGAAGCCGATTTTGTTTTAGATTCTTTCTTAGCCATACATCCTCCAGATTGTTGTTGATGGACTCGAAACAGTACGCTTAGTAAGCGCTGCACGCAAGTAGTGGCCCCTGCTGCTTTGCACTATTCGCTTTTCGTTTTAATCACCTGCGCGTCAACCCGCCCCTTCGCCAACCGAATCGCCAGCACATCACCCGCCGCCACATCGCCAGCATCCCGCAACACGCTGCCCATACAACCTTCACCACCTTCACCACCTTGGAACTCAACGATGCTGTAGCCGCGCTGCAGCACGTGATCGGGCGAGAGCAAATTTAATTGACGCCGAACTTGGTCGAGCTTATTTTTTCGTGCCGCCATTTGGCGATGCAAACCCATTTTTAATTGATCGCGTTGTCGATACAGTTGTACTGAGTGTTGTGCGATGTCTGGTCGGGCGTTGACAAATCGTTGGCGATTGAATCGCCATTGATGGTTTGCCTGGTCGAGCTGTGAACGCATCGCGTGGCCGATTTGCGCGGCGACGTGATGTAGCCGCTCCTGCGTCCGCGCCAAGCGCTCGCTGGGCGATAGCAATCCCCGCCCGGCGTGATCTAGGCGTTGTTGCAGGGCATCGAGCTTGCGCTGCATGGTGCGACGCCATTGCATCTTGGCGTTCGCCACCTGCGCGCTCAACTGGGCTGTGTCGGGCGAGGCCAACTCGGCGGCGGCGGTTGGGGTTGGCGCACGTTGGTCGGCAATAAAATCGCAGATCGTAAAATCGGTTTCATGGCCGACCCCGGAGATAACCGGAATCATGGTGTCCTTTTGCAAACGGATGATCGCGCGGGCAACAGTTTCTTCATTGAACGACCATAGATCTTCAATGCTGCCACCGCCGCGGCAGATGATGAGTACATCGACTTCGTCGCGGGTTCGAACAAGGTCAACCGCCGCCGCAATGTCCGTCGCGGCATTGATACCTTGGACGAGTGTCGGGTATAAAACGATGGAAATCATCGGCGCACGCCGTGCTAGTGTGGTCAGCACATCGCGCAATGCGGCCGCTTGCAGGGAGGTGACAATGCCAATTGTTTTCGGGAAAAATGGAATCGGTTTCCGGCGTGCTTCATCAAACATGCCGGCCGCGGCCAACCTCGCTTTGAGTCGTTCGTACGCCTCAAACAAAGCGCCCAGTCCGGCGCGCCGCATTGTTTCCACGCCTAACTGAAATTCACCTCTGGCTTCGTAGAGTGAAGGTAGGGCGCGGACTTCGACCTGCATGCCGTTTTCAGGCGTAAACGAGATGGCCGAAGCGCGTTGGCGGAACATCACGCAGCGAACTTGCGCCTGATCGTCTTTCAGCGAAAAATAATAATGCCCGCTGGCGGCCCGTATGACGTTCGAGAGTTCGCCCGAAACCCAAAGTAATTCTAAATTCGCTTCTAAAATTTGGCGCGCGCGGCGGTTTAATTCGGAGACCGCAATCACGGTGTTTGCATTAATGTTGCGGGCATCCCCAGCGTCACAAAGCTTGTGGGTGATGGGTGCAGTGGCGCCTTGTGGCGCCCCCCTGAATTGGGAAAAAAGCGGCAAATCGTCATCGGGATTCATGCGGTGAATGGTAGCACCGATGGCGGCTATTTTTTGTTGCCGGCGTCGCTCCTTGGTCGGATGTTTGCTATGTAGTTCAGCGGGATTGTTTGCGGCTACGTCTTCAGCATTACAAACGCGGCGGGCGGGATAAAGAGCAGCGCCATCGCCGCCAGATAGAGTGGCCATTTGCGCTCGTAAATACGCAGCAAAACAAGTACGCCCAGAGCCGCGAACGCGAACGCTAAGAACGCCATGCCGATCGCACCGCTGCCATCGGTATAAACCGATTTGCTTTGCCTCGTATGTCCGGAAAAACTGCCCTGCAAAATGATAATCCAGCCAAATGCAGCCCAAAACAAACTCATGATGCCAAACAAGACGCGCGCCAACATCGGAAAGCGTTGATCCATATTGCGGTTATTTTCATGCGCAATCGTTTTTGCATTTGTTGCGGCCGATTCAGTCACAGAACCTGGCGCCGATGGTTTGGATAGATTGGGCATGAAGGCTCGCTTTTTGCGTTGATAGCTTTTGATTGTTCGTGATCGTTCGAGGTTCTGGTGTTTGTCCGCCAACGGGATGTTGTTGCGGTTAGCGTCGCATGGGTTGCTGATCCCAAGCACGGCCATTGTTGCCACCCGGTCCATGCCGTTACCGAGCCTCAATTGATGACCACCACGAAGAAAGTGTATTACCCAGGTTGCAGTATTGTCTATCGGTGTGCGAATATTTTTTGAAATATGACGAAATGAAATATGCTTCCAACGCGTGGGAATGACGGCGTGGCACAGAGGGCAGGACAGCAAGAATCGCTAAGTTGTTGATTTTAAAAGATTGCCCATGGCGTGCAAAAATTAGGCGAACTGGAAAAAACCGTTACAGTTTCGTGACTTAGGTGATGTGCCCCAACAAAACACACAGAGTTATCCACAGCGATTGTGGATGAAATATTGCAACAGGCTAAAACCCTAGGCGGGGTGGGGACTTTAGGGAAAAGTGCCCGCCCAGCCTGGGGTTTGGAGCATCATTGCTTTGCATCGCGTTGGCAACGGCGTGGATAGGCCTTGTGAAGTAGGGGTGGGATACGCTAAAGTGCGAGTCACATTTATCGTACTATTTTGCTATTGTTCATCTATTGCTTTGTGTACATTTGTATCGATGTTGGTTGAATGAACTGCCTTTTTTGGAATCCAACACGTCACCCACATTTTTCAGGAGTCTCAATTGCTGTCCATTATTCAAGCTGCTGGTTGGACGATTTGGTTAATCATTTTATGCTCAGTCATTACCGTTGCCATTATCGGCGAACGCTTCTGGACGCTGCGCCGTAGCTCGGTTTTGCCGGAAAATTTGTTTAGCGACACCGTGCAGGCGTTCAATGCACAGGGTGCATCGCCTGACTTGGTCGAAAAATTGAGCGAAAATTCATTCCTTGGTCGCATCTTTGCAGCGGGTATTGCGAACGTCAAATCGTCGCGCGAGATCATGAAAGAATCGATGGAAGAAACCGGCCGCGCTGTGATGGTAGAGATGGAGCGCTTTCTAAATGGCTTGGGCACGATCGCAACTGTTGCGCCGTTGCTGGGTTTGTTCGGCACCGTGATCGGAATGATCGATATTTTTGGCGCGTCCGGCCCGCAGGGTCAAAACCCGGCACAGCTAGCGCACGGAATATCGGTGGCGCTCTATAACACGGCGGGTGGTATTGCCGTCGCCGTTCCAGCACTGATTTTTTATCGCCATTTTCGAGCCAAAGTGGACACGATGGTTGTCGATATGGAGCAGCAGGGCATTAAATTGGTTGAGACTCTGCACGGAGATCGCAAGTGAATTTTCGGCGTGGCCGCGTGCGGGAAGAGCCTGAAATCAACTTCATTCCGCTGATCGATTTGCTACTAGTCATTTTGATTTTTGTCTTGGTTACGACCACCTATTCCAAGTTCGCTGAGCTGCAAATTAATTTGCCCGAAGCCACTGCTGAGAAGGCGGTAGACCGCCCACAAGTGTTGACGGTTGGCGTGGATGCCGGGGGCAAATACGCCATTAACGGTACGCCGATTGTGTTCGCCAGCGTAGAATCCCTCGCCAATTCGCTCAAAGAATCTGCTGCCGCTAGCGGCATGAAAGACCCCGTGATTGCCATTGGCGCCGATGCGGGTGCAACGCACCAAGCTGTGATTAACATCATGGAAGCCGCGCGTTTGGTGGGCTACACCAAGATCTCGTTTACGACGCAGGCCAAGGCGAGCGGCAAGTAATCGCTTTGATTATTGTCCAATAAACACTAAACAGCCCGGAGCCACAGTATGCGTGCGTGGTTAGAGCGGTTTTTTATTCAGGAATGGCAGCGAAGCTCCGGTTGGCAAGTCTTGTTGCAACCGCTTTCATGGTGTTTTGCCATGGTTACTGCGACTCGGAGAGTGCTCTATCGACACCGGTTTTTCGCGACGATAAAAATCGATGTGCCGGTCATTGTTGTCGGCAACATCAGCGTCGGCGGCACAGGCAAAACGCCATTGGTCGTGGCGCTGGCCAATACGCTTTCGGCGCGAGGTTTCAGCACTGGTATCGTCACACGTGGCTATGTTGCGGACGGGGGACGAAGCCATAAACGGCGACGCGAGCAAAGTGATGAAGCGACGCTCATGGCCGCCCGCTGCACTGCGCCAGTGGTTGCGAACCGCCAACGGGTTCTGGCCGCGCAAATGCTGTTGGCTAAAAAGCCGGACATCAACGCCATTATTTCAGACGACGGTTTACAACATTACGCGCTTGAACGCGACCTCGAAATTGCGGTCATTGATGGCACGCGCGGCCTGGGCAACGGCTATTTGTTGCCCGCCGGACCCCTGCGTGAAAGTACTGCACGGTTGAGCACGGTGGATTGTATTGTGGTCAACAATACAAACCTGACGACGGTGAGCGCAGTAAAGACAATAAGCGCATCAAACATAAGCAATGGCGCGGCGTTCGAGGCAAAAAGTGCCGGAGAACGCCTACCAGCAACGGGTTTGGCAAATCTATTGATTGAAACCGGCAAACCAATTTTTGAAATGCGCTATGGTCATGAACGCTTTAGTACCTTATCGGGAAGCGAAAATTTATCAGCCGAACAGTTCCTCGCAACTGTTCAAGACAAAGGCATGGACCAAGGTAAACGGGTTGCCGCCGTTGCGGGGATTGGCAATCCGGATCGATTTTTTGCACACCTTACGGGCTTAGGTATTTCGCTGGACTCGCGGCACGCTTTCCCCGACCATCATCCGTTTGTCGCTGCTGATTTGGCAAATATCGATGCAGAAATTATCCTAATGACTGAAAAGGACGCGGTAAAATGTGCTGCCCTCTTTATCGACCGCATCAACGAGAGTAAACAGCAACGTTGGCAAATGCAAATTGATGCCGTTTTGCCGGATGGATTCTATGATTTCATCATCCGCCAATTAAATAAACCCAAGAAAAACTGAGAAAAAACACCATGGCGCTCGACCCAAAATTGCTTGAAATTTTAGTTTGTCCGCTCACCAAAGGCCCGCTCACGATGTCGCCCGACAAGACCGAGTTGATCTCGTATTCAGCGCGATTAGCCTATCCGATCCGCGACGGCATTCCCATCATGTTGGTGGACGAGGCGCGCGCGTTGAATGCTGACGAAGATCGCAAATAACACGCCGTTAAATTTCTCTCAGCGCCCTTAAACCATTTCGCGCCTTTAATCATGACAGCAGTCGTCCCGTTCGTCGTCGTCATTCCCGCCCGAATGTCGTCCACCCGCTTGCCAGGCAAGCCCCTCGCCGACATCGGCGGCAAACCCATGTGCGTGCGCGTCGCCGAGCGCGCCAAGGCCAGCGGCGCGTTGGCCGTCTATGTCGCTACCGACGATGTAGGTGTGATCGCTGCCTGTACCAAACACGGTTTCGCCGCCGTGTTGACCAGCCCCGACCATGCGCAGGGTACCGATCGGATCGCCGAGGTGGTCACGCGTTTGCATTTTGATGATGAGACCATTGTCGTCAACGTTCAGGGCGACGAGCCGCTGATCGCGCCCGAACTGATTTGCGAAGTGGCCGAGACCTTGGCCGACAAGCGATCTGCTTCGATTGCTACCGCATCTCACGCCATTTCGGATGCGGCCGAATTTTTTAATCCCAATGTGGTGAAGGTTGTCAGGGATCGCGAAGGTTTCGCACATTACTTCAGCCGCGCACCGATTCCCTATGCGCGAGACGCCTTCGCGGCGGACAAAACCGTCTTGCCCGTGGCATATATTGCGCAGCGGCATATCGGTATTTACGCTTATCGCGCTGCGTTTTTGAAACGCTATGCCAACCTCACGCCTGCGCCGACGGAACAATGGGAAGCGCTCGAGCAATTGCGGGCGATGTACCACGGCTACCGTATTGCGGTGCTCGAATGGCAGGGCAAAATTGCGCCGGGTGTGGATACGCCAGAAGACTTAGCGCGGGTGCAGCAGCTTTTTAGGCTGAACAAGAACAGCCACGAAGCGAGCAAAATCGATGCGCCGCAAAAATAACAGGTAAAATCGTTGCTGTTAATTCGCAGTTTTTGTCGTTGAACACTACATAAAAAGGTTAACCCAAAATGAGGTTGATTCTGCTCGGAGGCCCCGGTGCGGGCAAAGGCACACAAGCCGGATTTATTAAAGAAAAATTCGGTATCCCACAAATTTCCACCGGTGACATGCTGCGCGCCCATGTGAAAAACGGCACTGCGCTCGGTCTCGCTGCCAAGAAAATCATGGATTCAGGTGCGTTGGTATCCGACGACATCATTATCGGCATGGTCAAAGAACGCATCACCGAGCCGGACTGCGCCAACGGATTCTTATTCGACGGTTTCCCCCGCACGATTCCGCAAGCTGATGCGATGAAAGAGGCGGGAATCAAGCTTGATTACGTTGTCGAGATCGCAGTAGACGATGCCGAAATCATCGAGCGCATGTCGGGCCGCCGCGTGCATTTGCCGTCTGGCCGCACTTATCACATCAAGTTTAATCCGCCAAAAGTGGCCGGCAAAGACGATGTGACGGGGGAAGATTTGATTCAACGCGTCGACGATCTGGAAGCGACCGTCAAAAACCGCCTCGATGTTTACCATCTCCAAACCGAGCCGCTCATTGCGTATTACAGCGATTGGGCTAAGTTAGGTGCGGCCAGTTTGCCTACCCCGCCTGTGTACCGGCGGGTGCCTGGCGTGGGCAAGGTGGAAGAAATTCGGGATGCCGTTTTTAAGGCTTTGGCTTAAAACTGTTCAACTTAATCAAACAATAGCGGAGTTTTTTGCATGGCAACGAAACCTACATCCAAATCAATACCCAAGCACTCCGCCCCGCAAAAACCAAGAAACGCCTTCTACGCCCAATCCGGCGGCGTCACTGCGGTCATAAACGTATCCGCCCAAGGCGTGATCGAAACCGCCCGCAAATACCCGAAAAAAATCGGCAAGGTTTATGCGGGCCGCAACGGGATTATTGGTGCGTTGCTAGAGGACTTAATCGACACCTCCAAAGAGCCGATTGAAAACATCAAAGCGCTCGGCCACACGCCGTCCGGCGCGTTCGGCTCCTGCCGCTACAAATTAAAATCGCTTGACACTAATCGCCGCGAATATGAACGCCTAATCGAGGTTTTTAAAGCCCACGACATTGGTTATTTTTTCTACAACGGCGGTGGCGATTCTGCCGACACCTGCTTAAAAATTTCGCAGCTATCTGAATCCATGGGCTATCCGCTGATCGCCGTGCACGTGCCAAAAACAGTTGATAACGATTTGCCGATCACCGATTGCTCACCGGGCTTTGGCTCGGTCGCCAAGTACGTCGCAGTCAGCATGTTAGAAGCCGGGCTGGATGTTGCATCAATGTGCAAAACATCCACCAAAGTATTCGTACTCGAAGTCATGGGCCGCCACGCCGGATGGATCGCCGCCGCCTGCGGCCTTGCGCAAAACAGCAAAGCAGGGCATGTTGCCCCGCAAATTTTATTGTTCCCTGAAATTGTGTTCGAGCCGAAAAAATTCTTGGCTGAGGTGGATCGCATTGTGAAACGCGATGGCTTTTGTGCGATTGGCGTATCGGAGGGCATCAAAGGCAAAGACGGAAAATTTGTCGCCGAATCAGGCTTGGTCGATGCCTTCGGCCATTCGCAATTGGGCGGTGTCGCGCCCGTGATCGCCGATTTGGTCAAACGCGAATTGAAATACAAAAACCACTGGGCGGTAGCCGATTATTTGCAACGCGCCGCGCGCCATATTTCATCTAAAACCGATGTCGAGCAAAGCTATGCCTTGGGCAAAGCAGCGGTTGAGTACGCGGTGAAGGGCATGAATGGTGTAATGCCCGCCGTCAAACGGAAATCCAGCAAGCCTTACAAATGGGAAATCATCGCTGCACCATTAACCGAAATTGCAAACCACGAAAAGAAAATGCCCCGCGATTTTATTACTGAGGATGGTTTTCACATTACGCAAAAGTGCCGCAACTATATGCAGCCGCTGATTGAGGGCGAGGCTTATCCGCCTTACAAGGATGGGTTGCCGAAATATGTGAAGCTGAAGAATGTGGGGGTTAAGAAGAAGCTGAAGGGGTTTGAGGTGTGATGATGCGACGGTTGATTCCGGTATTCCAAAAATTCTGATTTTCAGTGCCTTTAAATTATGGACAAAGACAACGTTCGATATAACGCTGCATCGGCAGTAGTAAAACTTGCACAACGCAAATATGACTCTGCAATCTCCCGTCCAGGAAAAGACGCGGTTCAAGGCGAAGATGTTGCTCAAACAATGCATAACCCGCTGCTAGTACGTGAAGCTATTGAGTATTTTCGCATAGCGCTTGAGATTAACAAAGACAGGACAATTTTGAACTGGAAAGGAATAGCCGAAGAGATGCTTGGTGATTTCGATGCCGCTATACTGAGTTATCAAACGCTGCTTGATTTCCGTATCGAAGATGAAACGTCGACGCCCACCACTGCTCAAACGAATAATACTTACGGAGATTTGGCGAGCGCTGCACTGAACCGACTTGCTGAAAAAAAGGCTGGAACCTATGATCGCGGAGTAAAAATTACGGGAAAAATTTCGAAAATTGTTGAAATGTTTCCAAAGTCTCCAAGCATGACTGACGACGAAAAATCGTTACTGGCGGGAGCATACTCAGCGGTTCAGGACGCATTATTGAATCAAAGCTTTGGGGCGCGGGGTCGCTCAACTCCTGCCCCTCTTGATGCTGAGGCTGCCGCCAATCTTGCAGGTGAGTTTGGCAAACGAATTTCTGAAAATGATTTTCATGGTGCTCATGAGCTACTTTCGCAATCTTTGCAAAAATTACTAACGACGAGTGAACTGGAGCGCACAATATTCGAAATGCTTCAGGGTGAGACTATAGAACAAGTGGGCGTTATATCAACTATGCATGATTGGCTCAATATGCAAGCGGACGACGTGCTTTGGGCATACATTTCAATTGAGTGTTTAGGTTTCAATGAAGCTGCGACAGTAATTGTCGCAAGACAAGAGAAGGGGTTAGCAATTCGGGATATTGAATGGGGTCGGCCATAACTGAGCCTTCTAACAGGCGTAATTTCCGTTTTGTACATCCCTGTGTTTACATTGCGTTTTAACACCGCTAAAATGATGTCTACCGAACCCTCGCGTTCAATAACGGGTGCAAATCATGCAAACTACCAAAGCGTTCAAAAACGGAAACTCGCAAGCTGTCCGTATACCAGCGGAGTTGGCATTTGCGCGGACGGACATCACGCTTGAAATCGAGCGCGTCGGCGACGAAATACGGATCCGCCCCGCAGGTCAACCGCTCTCAGGTGTGCTTAAAAAATTCGCCAAATTTTCGCCGGATTTTATGAGCGAGGGGCGGGGGGACCAAACGCAAAAAGAACGCGAATCGCTTTAAGGTTACGCATCATGCCGCGCTACATGCTCGACACCAATATGTGCATTTACCTAATGAGAAATCAGCCTGCCGAAGTTGCGGAGCGGTTTGCAACCTGTGTGGTTGGCGATGTGGTGATGTCGGCAATTACGTTTGCTGAGTTGGAGTTTGGCGTGGCGGCTTCAATAAACCCGAAACGTGAACGCCGAAATTTGTTGTCGTTGATTGAAGATATTCCAGTGGCTGCATTTGATCGTGGTGCCGCTAGCGCGTACGGCGCAATCCGCATGGCGACGCGGGATCGCAAAAAAGATCATCTCGATAAATTGATCGCCGCCCACGCTGTGTCGCTCGAAGTGGTGCTGGTCACCAACAATGAGCGCGATTTTGCGAGCTACCCGGGTTTGACGATAGAAAACTGGGTAGCGGGATAGTTTGTGCGGAAGTCTTTGACGGTTTGCGTAGCCGGCGCTAATTAATCGTGCAAGTTGGTGTCTGAGCTGCCAACGATAGGAAAATTTAAGCTCTGCCACCAAAGCGGCATTGCAGCCACTTTCGCCTCGAAACGCGCGGCAGCACTAGACTTCTGTTTTGTTGCGCTGCAAAAAGCTTTGCCTACTCACTCGATTGGTCGAAGGCGGCATATCAAAATTAATACCCAGTCTGGTTTCTTGTTCTAGATTCGCGCGATTTAATCTGCGTTTTCCCCGCTCCCACGCTATTCATTTATCGACGCCGGAGCCGCTTTGCGCAGCAAGTTTACCTGGACTACAACTCATCTGTGGCCACCATGCAATCGCCATGATGGCTAATTAATGCCTTGACAATAGCTGCCTAGGCAGGCAATATGCGTTTATTGCGTTGTTCAAGCCGTATTCAAGTCCGTTATTGGGACACGAAGGTTTGAATTCGCAAGTCGATTGATGGATCTAGCGGTTCGCCACGAGCGGATTTGCACGGCAACAACGCAATTCCAACCATCATCGGCGCGATCCGCTGCAACCATCCATTTCCACCCATCATTACAACCGCCATTGCACCCAGCGCTAACGTTCATGAAACCGCCATCCCAACCGCGCCAACCAACCGCAGCCGAGACTGGGGATTTTTACCACGGCGGTGCGCATTGGGATGTTGATGAATCGGTTGGTTATCTCATCCGGCGCCTGTCGCATTCGCTGCAGCGGCATATTGATGCACGAATGCAATCCTGCGGACTAACCCACTCGCAATGGGCGCCGTTGTTGTTGCTTGCCGGTGGTCGTGTCAACACCGCTAGTGCCATTGCGCGTGCGCTCGATATCGATACCGGTGCGACCACCCGGATGCTCGATCGTCTTGAGCAAAAAGGGATGTTGAAGCGGGTGTGGAGTGAGCATGATCGACGGGTGGCGCATTTGGAATTAACGCCGCTTGGGCGCGATGCAGCCGCCACGATTCCCGATTCGATTGCGGCCGTGTTGAATCACCACCTGCGCGGCTTTCGCCACGAGGATGTGAATATCTTAAAAGATCAGTTACGGCGAATGCTGGCCAATGGCGATTTGCTAATGCCAATCTCTGATTCCCAAGCGATGCCGGTCGAGCATGGCTAGGCCATGCAATGCAAGGCAATGTTGAATCTCAAACGAATATGAATCGAACGAAAATGCACAAGGTACTAAACACAACCGGAATACGTTCCAGCTTCGGGAAGCCCGTGAACGATCATCCTTCCAACACTAGCGATGCCCCAAACTCTAGGCTAGTGGCTATTCTTGGGGCAATGGTCGCTATCGCGGTCGTCTCTGGATGCGCTAGTGTTGGCGATCAAGGCACGCGCGCTGGCATGCGATTGCCCGCCAGTTTGGGATTGACCAGCGCACCCGCTACGCCAACATCATCTATCGCATGGCCGCGCGATGAATGGTGGAAGCAATATGACGATGCCGTGCTGAATGATTTAATCGCGCAAGCGTTGGCGCAAAACCCGACGCTAAAAATCGCCGAAACACGGATTCGTCGTGCCGAGGGCGAGGCGGGCGTTATCAACGCGCAATCGCGCGTGCAAATTAACGGCGCGGTGGATTCAACCTACGAACGGTTTAGCAAAAATGGCCTGATCCCGCCGCCCTATGCGGGTTCACGCGATTTTGTAAACGACGCCAATATCAACTTCGGATTTAACCTTGATTTATTCGGGCGCAATCGTGCCTTACTGGATGCCGCTATCGGCCAAGTTGCTGCCAGCCATGCCGACGAACAAGCTGCACGCGTTCTGCTCGCGGCAAACGTGGCTAGAAGCTATTCCAACTTGGCGCGGTTAACGGCGCAGCGCGGCTTGGCATCGGCAACGTTGGTGCTGCGCGAGCAGACCCGGCAGCTTATTGCGCAGCGTGCCCAACAGGGATTGGATAACAATATCGACCTTCAACTCGCCGAGCAAAATCTGTCCGCCACCCGCGTCGAGATTGCGCAAATCGATGAGCAAATTGCGACTGTGCGCCATCAATTATCGGCATTGATTGGTGCGGCTCCCGACTCGACGGCAACGCTACAAGCGTCGATGCTCAAATTTAAAAACGCAAGCCTGCCCAATACTATTTTGGCCATTCCGGCGAACCTCTTGGGTCGCCGTGCCGATATCGCTGCCGCACGTGCCCGGGTGGAATCGCTCATGCGCAACATGGACGCGACCAAAACCGGCTTTTATCCGAACATCAATTTAAACGCGTTTGTCGGCTTGGCCAGTTTGGGGCTTTCACGCTGGATCGACTCAGGCAGCGCGCAATACGGTGTGGGTCCCGCGATTTCGATCCCGATTTTTTCGGGTGGTCGCTTGCGCTCGATGTTGAAAGCGGATTCGGCCATTGTCGACGCGGCCATTGAAACCTATAACCAAACACTGCTCGACGCGGTTCGCGATGTCGCCGATCAAATTTCGTCAGCGCAATCGGTCAGGCAGCAGCTTGTTGAGCAGCGCGCTGTGCTGACCGCCGCGCAGGCGCAAGTGTCACTAGCCGAGGAACGTTATCAAGCGGGCATTATCAATCGGCTGCCCTTGTTGGCGGCTGAAAACACGGCGCTGGCACAGCAGAAAATTGCCGTCGATCTGCAAGCGCGTCAAATGGATATTGACGTGAATTTGAATCGCGCGCTAGGTGGTGGGTATGTTCAGAACCAAGGCCAGAACTAATCCCCGAAAGATTAAAAAAGGTCAAAAAAGATCAAAAAAGATTATAGAAAGTCAAAACCGTCCAAGCGCCGCTGTGACGCTTGGCGCTAAAAATCAACCATCCCCCTGAAAGAATTTGTATGAGTGCCAATCCACCCAACACTAGCTCCAACACCACCTCGCCTACTGCCACCGCAGCACCAGCCAACCCGCGCAAAAAAATCCTCCTCATGCTCATCACCATTTTCGTGTTGGCGGGTATCGGTTACGCTATTTATTGGTTCTTGTTTTTAAACCATATTGAAACAACTGATAACGCCTATGTGCAGGGCAATATTGTCCAGATCACACCGCAAATAGCGGGCACGGTAGTTGCCATCAACGCGCAGGATACCGATTTTGTCAAGGCAGGCCAGCCACTGATTAAGCTCGATACAGCCGATGCAAAAGTGGCGCTCGACCAAGCCGAATCCCAGCTCGCCGCCACCGTGCGCGAAGTGCGTGTGGTGTACGCAGGCAATGTGAGCCTCGGCTCTGTCGTGAAAGTGCGCGAAGCTGATTTGGCACGTGCCGCCAGCGACCTGAAGCGTGCTGAAGATGATGTCGCAAGGCGTAAACCCTTAGTTGCAACCGGCGCGGTGTCGGGCGAGGAATGGCAACACGTCCTAACGACCTTGGCTGCCGCGAAAAGCGCACAATCGGTGGTGCAGGCCAATGTTGAGGTGGCGCGCGAGCAGTTAGCTTCCAATAAATCGCAAACCGATGGCGTGACCCCAAGCGAGCATCCGAACGTGCTCAGAGCCGCTGGCAAAGTGCGTGAGGCCTATCTCGCCTATAGCCGTGCTGAATTGCCTGCCCCCGTGTCCGGCTTCGTTGCGCGGCGCAGCGTCCAGGTGGGGCAGCGCATTCAACCCGGTACACCTCTGATGGCGATTGTGCCTTTAAGTGAGGTTTGGGTTGATGCCAATTTCAAAGAAGTGCAGCTGCGCAATATGCGTATCGGCCAGAAGGTCAAATTATTCGCTGATGTGTATGGCGGCAAAGTCGAATATCACGGCAAGATCGCAGGCTTGGGGGTCGGCACGGGGGCCGCGTTTGCGCTTCTTCCCGCGCAAAACGCCACCGGCAATTGGATCAAAGTGGTGCAACGCGTACCAGTGCGAGTATCACTCGATGCTAAAGAGTTAAGCGAGCATCCGCTGCGGATTGGCCTCTCAATGGAAGCCGAGGTCGATGTGAGCGACCAAAGCGGAAAATCACTCAGTGATGCCAGCAGCAAAGCCACCATCAATGAAACCAAGGTATTCACCCAAACCGATGCCGACGCCGATGCGCGTGTAAATAAAATTATTGCGGCCAATATGGGTCGCGGTTCGGCGCGCGTAGTTGCTTCGAAGCAACTTCGCAAAGCGATCGAATGAGCGATACCACCATGCCTCAAGGGGCTGGCCCGCGCGACGGCTCGGACGCCGACGCGGCCGGTGGAACCAAGCTGCCGGGTTCGTCAGTCTCCAAACAATTCGAGCATCCGCCGCTTACCGGCGCTGCACTGGTGGTCGCCACCATTGCGCTGAGTGCGGCGACGTTCATGAACGTGCTCGATACCTCAATTGCAAACGTCTCGATTCCGGCGATTTCGGGTGATCTGGGCGTGAGCCCGAATCAGGGCGTTTGGGTGATTACCTCGTTCGCCGTTTCGAATGCAATCTCGGTGCCGCTTACCGGTTGGCTCACGCAGCGGTTTGGTCAGGTACGTTTGTTCACCGCAAGTATTGTGCTGTTTGTAATCGCCTCTATCTTGTGCGGGTTGGCACCGAGTATCGAGGCACTGATTTTTTTTCGTATTTTGCAGGGGGCGGTGGCAGGGCCGATGATTCCGCTCTCGCAAACCATACTGCTGTCGATATATCCAAAAGCCAAAGCGGGCATGGCACTGGCGCTATGGGCTATGACGACGCTGATTGCGCCGATCATGGGGCCCCTGCTCGGCGGCTGGATCACGGATTATTTTTCCTGGCCGTGGATTTTTTATATCAATATTCCCGTCGGCCTGATCGCGGCGTTGGTGACTTGGAATTTGCTCAAATCCCGCGATACGCCAACGAAAAAATTACCGATTGATAAAGTCGGGTTGGCGTTACTCGTGATTTGGGTTGGCTCTTTGCAGGTTTTGCTGGATAAAGGCAAAGAGCTCGATTGGTTTCAGTCGAATCAAATTCTTGCGCTTGGCGTAACCGCAGTGACTGGACTTTGTTTGTTTGTTGCTTGGGAGCTAACCGAAGAGCACCCCATCGTGGACCTAAGTCTATTCAAGGGGCGCAATTTTTGGGCAGGTGCGCTGACGTTGTCGCTCGCATATGGGCTCTTTTTTGGCAACGTCGTGCTGCTGCCGTTGTGGCTACAGCAATGGATGGGCTACACCGCGACGCAAGCGGGCGCGATCTTGGCGCCAGTCGGTATTTTTGCGATTCTGCTCTCACCAATCGTGGGCAAAAATATTGGTCGAACTGATCCGCGCTGGATGACAACATTTTCGTTTTTGGTATTCGGGCTGGTCCTCTGGATGCGCGCGCGCTTCAACACCCAGGCTGATTTCACAACCATCATCATCCCCACTGTATTGCAGGGGATTGCAATGGCCGCATTTTTTATTCCACTCGTCACGGTCACGCTTTCCGGTTTGCATCCATCGCGGATTCCGGCAGCATCTGGCTTGTCTAATTTTATGCGCATCATGGCGGGCGGTATCGGTGCATCGGTCTCCACCACGCTTTGGGAAAACCGCGCGATCCTTCATCATGCGCAGCTCAATGAAAATATCAGTCTTGCCAATGCCACTGCCACCAACACCATTAGCGGCCTGCAGGCCCAAGGCATGAGCGTCGACCAGGCCTACGCGCAGATCACGCGGCTCATGGACCAGCAAGCCTATATGCTCGCAGCGAACGATATTTTTTATACTTCTGCAATTAGCTTTGTTGCGCTGATCGCGGTGGTGTGGATCACGAGGCCCATCAAGCCGAGCGCAGGTGAAAAAAGTAACACGACGGAGGCGAGCGGGGCGCATTAACGCAGTGCCGGTAATTTAACGAACGCAAGCGACGATGGCGATGATCACCGGCATGCGTCGATTACTTGGTGGAGTGTTAAAGGCATTGCGCAAAGTCTAGTATTGGCGGGGATTCTCAAGCCAAATCGCGTCAAATCCCCCGTCAATGCTAGCCTTACATCTTCGGGAACATCTAAAAGCCCGCTGCTGGTCCTCAAATCTAACGCAGGTGGCCTTAAAAAGCCTCATTGGAATTGATGCAAGCGTTTGATTCTATTGCCCTAAATTAGGATTCCCCAACCAGGAGGATTTTCTGCCGGTTCGGACGCATCGCGAATGCAAATGAGTTTTCTAGAATTTTCTTTTGTTGCGCCGCAACACGAAGAGCTTTGCCTATTCAATGATTTGGCAGGTGTTTGGCTGTCATAAACGGCGCTCAAAATGGTAAAATAGCCTGTTGTGATCAATCTCACATTCGCTACTGCATTGGTTGCCACTTTCGCCGCAGTAGCACTGGCGACGTAAACAGCTTCAATAAATATCAAGAAATCCTTGCATCGTTCGTTTCATTTTTAAAGTTTTACTTTAAGTTTTTACCAATACTCAACGGGAGTTTATAAAATGACAGTTGCATTCAATCAGGGGCTTATGTTTGCCTTGGCCTTCGCGGTCGTGGCACTACTCTACGGCGCGTGGCAGGCCAAATGGATTATTTCGCAGTCAGACGGCAATGATCGGATGCGCGAAATCGCCGCCGCGATTCAGGCCGGTGCCAAGGCGTATTTGAACCGTCAATACATGACGATTGGTATGGTCGGCGTGGTGCTGCTCATCATCATCGCCGTGATCCCAAGTTTAGGCTTGGTGACCGCCGCCGGCTTTGCGATTGGCGCGATTGCCTCCGGGCTCGCCGGTTTTATCGGCATGAACGTCTCGGTACGCGCCAACGTGCGGACGGCTGAAGCGGCTCGCAAGGGTATTAACCCGGCGCTCAATATTGCATTCAAAGGCGGTGCAGTAACGGGCTTGCTGGTGGTTGGTTTAGGACTGTTAAGCGTGGTGGGGTTCTTCTACGTGCTCAATAGTAATGCCGCTGCCGGAACCAAGATGAGCGATATTTTGAAGCCTTTAATTGGCCTCGCATTTGGCTCATCCCTCATTTCGATTTTCGCCCGTTTGGGTGGCGGTATTTTCACCAAAGGTGCTGACGTCGGCGCAGATTTGGTTGGTAAAGTGGAAGCCGGTATTCCGGAAGATGACCCACGTAATCCAGCCGTGATCGCTGACAACGTCGGTGATAACGTCGGTGATTGCGCTGGTATGGCCGCTGATTTGTTTGAGACCTATGCGGTCACAATCATCGCCACCATGGTGCTGGGCGCGTTGGTATTGCCGAACGTCGCATCGGTGGGTAATGTCGTGGTCTATCCACTCGTGCTCGGCGGCTTTGCGATTTTGGCGTCCATCATTGGCTGCATGTTTGTCAAAACCAACGATGGCGGCAACGTCATGAACGCGTTGTATCGCGGCTTGGCTGTGGCGGGCGTGTTGGCCTTGATCGCGTTTTATCCGATCACCTCATGGATCATGACCGATGTGGTCGCCAATTACCCTGAGCTCACGGTTAATAAGCTCTACGGCTCGGCAGTCGTTGGTCTTGTGCTCACCGCGTTTTTGGTTTGGATTACTGAGTACTACACCGGCACGCAATACGCGCCAGTCCGTCATGTGGCTGAAGCATCCACCAAAGGCCACGCCACGAATATCATCGCCGGTATCGGTGTTTCGATGCGCTCCACCGCATGGCCAGTCTTGGCCGTGTGTGTGGCGATTTACGCCGCGTTCACATTGGGTGGTTTGTATGGCATTGCGGTTGCTGCAACCTCCATGCTGTCAATGGCTGGCATTATTGTGGCACTCGACGCATACGGCCCGATTACCGACAACGCCGGTGGTATCGCTGAAATGGCTGAAATGCCAAAGTCGGTTCGTGATGTAACTGATCCATTGGACGCTGTCGGTAACACCACCAAGGCCGTGACCAAAGGTTACGCGATTGGCTCGGCAGGTTTAGCATCGCTGGTATTGTTTGCTGATTACACCCACAAGCTTTCCGAAACCGGCCGCGATTTGACGTTTGATTTGTCAAACCCTGCTGTGATTATCGGCCTCTTTGCCGGCGGCATGATTCCGTTCCTGTTCGGTGCAATGGCAATGGAAGCTGTGGGCCGCTGTGCTGGTTTGGTGGTAGATGAAGTTCGCCGCCAGTTCCGCGAAATCAAGGGCATCATGGATGGTTCCGGCAAGCCTGATTATTCGCGTGCGGTTGATTTGCTGACCAAAGGCGCGATTAAAGAAATGATTATTCCATCGCTCTTGCCGGTGTTGGCGCCGATCTTGATCGTCGTGATCGTTGGCTACTTGATGGGCTGGAACGCGGGTCTGCAAGCGCTTGGCGGCATGTTGATGGGTACGATTGTCACCGGCTTGTTTGTCGCGATCAGCATGTGTACTGGCGGCGGCGCATGGGATAACGCCAAGAAATATATTGAAGAAGGCAACTACGGTGGCAAGGGTTCAGACGCGCACAAAGCGGCTGTGACTGGCGATACTGTAGGCGATCCGTACAAAGATACCGCCGGCCCCGCTGTGAACCCGCTGATTAAAATCATTAACATTATGGCGCTGATGATCGTGCCGGTATTTGGGGTTTCATCGGTTGACCAAGGTGCCCCCAAAGCCGCAGCACCAACCGTGACGATGACCACTTCCGTCCCAACCGTGCCCGCCACGATCATCGTAGCCAAGGTGTACTTTGCCGCCGGTGTGACTGCAATGCCAGCGGAGAGCATCAAGCAAATTGACGATGCCGCCGCCGCCGCCAAAAAATCGCCTGCCGCCAAGGTGGTGATTTCTGGCTATTACGACGCCACTGGCAGCGCCGAGAAAAACGCCGAAATTGCCAAAGAGCGCGCCAAGGTCGTTCGTGATGCGTTGAAAACAGAGGGCGTTGCCGATAATCGGATTGAGATGATGAATCCTGAGGTCGTGCTTGGTTCGGGCGACAACCCCGAGGCGCGCCGGGTGGAGATTGGCATTAAGTAACTGTGAATAGCGTGTTGTTTGGATGTTGATTGGATGTTGGTTGGGATGTTGTTTGGATGTTGTTTGGATTTGGGCGTTGATGGTAACGCTGCATTAAGCAACATGCGCCAACGATAGTCGACAGTAGTTAAAATAAAACGCCAACAGCGATGCTGTTGGCGTTTTTCTTTTTTTGATTCTTGAAACGCTAACCTGCGTATGAAATTCGTTTCATGCGGCTGTCTGCAAATATATTCATCGCCCCTCGCCCCTCGCCCAACGCCCAACGCCCATTGCCCATTGCCCATTGCCCATTGCCCGTTGCCGCAGAGTCCCCGCGATCATGCGCGAGGCGCGCCATTTTGGAACAGGTTGATGCGATACGTGCACTGTTTAGATGCGCGAAAATTGTGAAACGCTGGGTGGCTCATGGTGCTGGACGGCAGCGGTAGCCTGACTACTAGTTGTTGTTGATTAACATCATTCATGAAGCACGGTTGCGTGGTTAACATAGAACTGTACAAAATAACAAATAGCACTATTGCAAGTCTCTGGTGCTACTTTTTTACTGCAACTTCTTACCGCAATTTCCTACTGCGAATTCTTTTCCTATTACCAGTTCCCATCGCGAGTTTTTGCAACTCGCATAAGCTCACTCAAAACTCCACCAGAGGATCGACATAAATGTTCAACTATATTGCCGTCATAAAATCTTCTCGCAAATACGTTGGTGTATTGCCTGCATTTCCTGCAGCAGCGATAGCCGCAGCCGCGATAACAACGATAGCGCTCTCGTCCACAGCATTCGGACAACAGCCCGCTCAACCACCCGAGCCTGCGTCCTCTCAGAAACTCGATAAAGTCGTCGTCACCGGTTCCTCGATAAGGCGGATCGAGGGCGAGACGGCTTTGCCTATTTTGCAAATCACTCGTGAAGATATTAAACGTGCCGGCGTCAGCAGTGTTGAAGAGCTGTTGAAAACGATTTCCACCACTTCGACCAGCGGCAGCACCAGTGTTGCGAATACAGCGGCCGGTGGCGGGCAGGGCGGCGGCGGTTCAGCGTCGTTGGTTTCGCTTCGCGGCTTGGGTTCAGCGCGCACGTTGGTGTTGGTGAACGGGCGTCGCACTGCGCCCGCTGGTGGCTCTTCAGCGATTGATATTGGTACGATACCGCTCGCCGCCATTGAGCGTATTGAGGTGCTCAAAGATGGTGCTTCTGCTGTCTACGGCAGCGATGCGGTCGCTGGCGTGGTCAATTTTATTTTGCGCACTGATTTTTCAGGAACAGAAGTTAGTGTTACTTTCGGCGCGCCAACGCGCAGCGGTGGTGGCCGCGACATGAAGGTTTCCGCTTTTTCCGGCTTCGGTGATTTAAGCAAAAATAAATTTAGCGTTAACCTTGGTGGCAGCTACCAAAAAATTGACCCAATTTTTGGCAATGACCGAAAATTCGCCAGCAATCTGAATGTCGATGAAAAGCTCGACCGCACCAGCAATACGCCGTTTCCCGCAAGCATTGTGCTGCCGAGTAATCTCGCATTGCGTTCGGCCAACTATCCCAACTGCGGGCCTTTTTCGTTGGTCTCGCCGCTTAATCCGGGTAACTGCCGCTACGACAACTCTCCTTATGTTTCCCTTCAGCCGAAATCAGAACAAGCAAACCTGATTGTTAACGCGCGGGCCAACATTGCCCAGGATACCGAGGCATATCTTGAAAGCAGTTTCACTGAAAATAAAACCACTAACACCATTCAGCATGTGCTCATCAACGGCACCGCACTAACGCCCACGCACCCGTACACAACCACACTGCGCAATCTGCTCAACACCCAATATGCAGCGTTCCCCGGATTGCAGCGTTTTATCGGCAGTGGTTATGCGTTATTACCGCCATCAAGCCCCTATTATCCAACCTTGTTTGCCGGTTCCCTCGGTTTGGCTGGGCAACCGCTTGTTTTGCAATTGCGCTCCATACCAACCGGGGTGCGAGTCACCCAAGATAAAACCGATAATGCACGGGTGGTTGCGGGCATCAAAGGCAATGGGTTCGGCTGGGAATACGACACCGCTTTTATGTATGCCCAAAACAAACTCAGCGAGGACTTAAAAGACGGGTGGCCGTTGTTTGATCAATATTTGTCGCTGCTGAATACTGGCGTTATCAATCCCTTTGGGCCGACTACCGATTCGGCCGCACTGGCGAAGGCCGACGCCGCCATTTTTAGGGGAAATTGGTTCGTTAATAAAACCACTGTCACAGGCTTTGACGCGAAGGGTTCACGCGAATTGTTTCAGCTGCCTTCTGGCGCGGTTTCGCTGGCGTTGGGCGCCGAATTCCGCAAAGAAAAAATTGATCTCCAACCATCGCAAACAAATATCGATTTCTTAGTGGCAGGCTTTGGCGGCGCGGGTGTGCCCATCGCGGCATCACGAAATGTGCAGTCGGCTTATGCCGAGGCAGCCATCCCGGTTACCAAGCACTTTGAAGTTGATCTTGCGGTGCGCTACGATAATTACCAACGTGTTGGTAGTACCGTCAATCCTAAAGTGTCGCTGCGCTGGCAGCCGTCCGAATTTGTCCTTTTGCGTGCGGCGTCCGGCACGGGCTTTCGCGCACCGACACTAACCGATCTTTATGCACCCGTCTCGTTTGGTATTACCACCAACGGCCAACGTGACCTGATCCGCTGTCCGCAAGGCGGACCAACCACGGGCATTGATTGCTCGAATCAATTTGTGACGGTGCTTGGCGGGAATGCAGATCTGAAACCCGAGAAGTCGAATTCAGTCAGCTATGGCATTTTGATTGAGCCATCGAAAGCGATCTCTATTGGCCTCGATATGTTTGTGATCGGGCTCAAAGATGTGATCCGCACCGGTGTTCCCGTGGCCACGATTCTTGGCGATCCAAAAACCTACGGGAACTTGATTGTACGTGGACCTACCGATGGTGATCCCAGCGGTGTAGGTCGCATTACCGGCATTTCGCAGACCCTCACAAATTTGGGCAAAGTTAATGTTGAGGGCATTGATGTCGATGTCAAAATCCGCGCTTTCAGTACACCTGAAGATAAATTGACGTTCCGTTTAAACGGCACGTATATGTCGAAATATGAAACCCAAAACCTGAACGGGACATTTTCGTCGGTCATCAACAACGGCTCAAGCACATTGCCCGGCGTTGTACTCCGCTGGCGCCATGTGTTGAGCGCTATTTATGAGCGCGGCCCTTGGAACGCATCGCTCTCACAAAACTTTCAGGTTGAATATACTGATACTCGGACTGCGCTCCAGCCAGCCACTGTCGTGCCACGGTTCGTTGGGCCATACGAAACATTTGACGCGCAAGTTTCGTACGGCGGCTTCAAATCTACACGCCTCACATTCGGCGTCAAAAATCTGCTGGATCGTGATCCACCCTATGCCAACCATGGCTCGGGATTTGTCGGCAGCTATGATTTGAGTTACGCCGATATTCGCGGGCGATTTGCTTATGTGACGGCCGCTTATCAGTTCAAGTGATTGCACTTAGGGGCCAGCCGCCCACGCAAGCGGTTGGCCTGTCGGATGTCAGTGCTAAAGCCGTCATCGCGATGCTGCTAGTCGAGGATGCCACCGACCGATCCGGCTGTCGGATGCTGTGGTTGGTTTCTACCGGGGCTTATTATGGCCTGATGGCATAGCCTCAAACACTAGTATTGGCGCGGTGTTTGAGGCTTTTTTCTGCTAAAAACCATCAAGCATCTGCAAATTTAAACGCTTTAAAATCGTCCCGTAACTTCGTCTTCAATAATTTTCCCGTTGCCGTGTGCGGCAGTTGCGCGACAAATTCCACCGCGTTGGGCAGCATCCATTTGGCAATTTTTCCGTCGTAGAATTTCAGCAATTCTTCCGCGCTCAATTCTGTATTGGGCTTCTTCACGACAATCAACAATGGCCGCTCATCCCACTTCGGATGTGCCCGGCCGATCACCGCAGCTTCGAGTACGGCCGGATGCGCCATGGCGATATTTTCCAATTCAATTGAAGAAATCCATTCGCCGCCGGATTTAATCACATCCTTCGAGCGATCCGTAATTTGCATGATGCCGTCCGCGTCGATGTTGGCGACGTCCCCGGTTGGCAGCCAGCCGTTAATAAGTGCGGAATGATCCTCTTTGAAATATCGCTCGAGCACCCACGGGCTGCGCACGACCAGATCGCCGAACGCATGGCCGTCATGCGGTAACGGTTTTCCGTCGCCGTCCCAAATCTCTAACTCCATGCCAAAAACGGGCGCGCCCTGCCTGGCCTTGATGACGAGCTGTTCTTCAACCGAAAGCTTCAAATGTTTACCGCGTAAGCGGTTCAGCGTGCCAAGTGGCGACATCTCGGTCATGCCCCAGCCATGTAGCACCGTGATGCCGAAATCGAGCTCTAGCGTTCTGAGCATTGCAGGCGGCACGGCCGAACCGCCGATCACGGTTTCTTTAAAGGTCGAAAATTTAAGCCCGTGGGTTTTTAAATAG
The DNA here is from genome assembly GCA_038206765.1 of Burkholderiales bacterium. GTDB lineage: Bacteria > Pseudomonadota > Gammaproteobacteria > Burkholderiales > Usitatibacteraceae > UKL13-2. The sequence goes on from JBBRAM010000003.1 coordinate 170,583, forward strand.
TTGATCAAGCCCAACCACACCGTTGGCACGCCCGCGCTCGCGGTCACTTCCTCTTGCTCAAAGAGCTGGTACAAGCTTGCGCCGTCCATGGCCGCGCCGGGAAATACGAGCTTCGCACCAGCCGCCGCTGCGATGTAGGGAAGGCCCCACGCGTTCACATGAAACATCGGCACAATTGGTAATACGACCGATTGCGAGCTTAAACAAAAACATTCCGGGCTCATCGCCGCGTAAGTGTAGAAAATAGTGGAGCGATGGGTGTAGAGCACACCCTTTGGGTTGCCCGTCGTGCCGGAGGTATAACACAGCCCGCTGGGTGTGTTTTCATCGAACTGCGGCCAAATAAAATCATCGGCTTCGGCACTCAGCAAATCTTCGTAGCAGATCAGATTGTCGATTTTTGCCGACGGCATGTGTGCCCGATCCGTCATCACGACAATGCCCTTCAGGCTTTTTAAACTGGGTGCCGATGCTGCAACCAATGCCTCAATAAGCGGCACAAACGTCACATCGACGAAAAATAATTTATCCTCCGCATGGTTGATGATATAGGCGATTTGTTCGGGAAACAGGCGCGGGTTCACGGTATGAACAATCGCGCCCATACCGGAAACACCGTAGTAGAGCTCGAAGTGGCGATAGCCGTTCCACGCTAGTGTTGCGATGCGGTCGCCTTTAACGACGCCAAGATGTTTAAGCGCATTCGCGAGTTGCTTCGCGCGGCGATTGGCATCGCGGTAGTTGTAGCGGTGAATGCCGGCATGCCCCGCCCCATCGATGGTGCGGGAGACAATTTCGCTATCACCAAAATTTTTGGCGGCATGTTCAATCAGGGACGAAATCAGCAGCGGGCGCTGCATCATTGTGGGGGCTGAAGCTGCACTGACTACGGTGCTGGCCGCTTGATTCATGAATTCCTCCGGATTGTTGTTTTAGATTTGTATGTTCTCCTATTTTGCCTAGACGATGGGGGATACGCAAATGTTTAAGAATGTTTAAAAATCAATAAGGGGAATCAATAAGGCGAATCAATAAAGCGGTGCAGGTTGCGGGACTTCACAATAGGCGGCGCGTTCGCCCAACGCGGGTGGCCGGTGGAACTGGACGCGGTCGCTTAAAAAATCAAGTGTGTGCTGCACCACCTCGCGGCTACGCAAAATTTGCTGATGGCCCAGTTTGCGCGTCCCATGGAAGCGAGCATCTGTCCAAGCGCGCGCTACCGCCATGCCGCTCTCGATCGGCACCATGCGGTCGTCGTAGTCGTGAATGATGAGTGCGGGCGTGGTGATCGCGTTCACCGAATGCGGCAACTCGAATGTGCGCCACGCCACGCCGTAACGCTGTTCGATTCGCCATTGCATCGCATGGCGAATCCGCTCGGTGATGCCCATGTAGTGGGCAAACACATTCGAGTAGCCGATCAACGAGGAGGGCGGCGCGATCATAACGGCCTTTTTCGCAAACGGCGTACGCTCGCCGTGCGAACGTAGCGCACAGCCCACTGCCGCGCCACCCAATGAATGGCTGACCAAACCGAGCACGACATGCCCTTCGCCTGCCAGCTGCGCTTGGACAGCCTCCAGACCGCGCCAAAACATCACCAGCGACGAATCGCGCCCATCGCTCTCGCCATGGCCCAGATGATCAAACAGCACAACCTGATAATCATCGTCCAGCAACGGTTGCACAAAATTTCTAAATTGCGCTCCTCGGCCACCCCAGCCGTGGCTCAGCAGAACAATCGGATTATTTGTGTTGCCGAATCGCCACGCCGCGATGTTGCCGTGCGGCGTAACCACCGAAAACGGGGAGGCATTTGCCAGTAAACGGGTCTCCGCCAGCGGACGGGTAAATCGCGGTGGGGTGAGGAATTTTTCGACCGCTTGTTTCACCGCAAAGCGCGGGGCGATTTTGGAAGCGACCCCCATGGCAACGCGTCCGACTGCCATTGAAAGCGTTTGTCGATTGAAATATCGAACGACCGTGCTATTGATGAATGATAAACAAGACTGCTGGGAGAGGGTACTCATATGGGCTCCTGAAGTTGGATGACAATTGACGGTTCACAGTTGACAGTTCACAGTTGGCGATTGACGATCAGTAACTAACTGCTCGCGGGTAGCTTCCGTTTTGCGGCGAAATTTGCGCCGACCTTGTTGTTAAGGCGAATATTTTTAGGTGCGGGCGCGCCTTTTTTGCTGACCGCCAAATCGGCTGGTGAAGCGGCGATAGGAAGCGGCGCATATGATGCAATCAACCGCTGAAATGCAAGCCTGGCGCGGCGTTTGGCGTTTTTATCCCGAAACAGATGATGTGAGCGATAGCAACTTGAAATAATGCCAAAGAGCTCAAATGACAGTTGCTCTCCATCGGTATCGGCAGCCAATTCGCCGTTGGCTTTCGCGGCGTCAATGGAACGCATCAACCCCTCGTTCTGGCGGTGCATATGCTCGACTACGGCATCGCGCACCGGGCCGACCTTATCGTCGAATTCATGAATCGCCATCATCAACGGGCAGGCACTAAGGCCGCAGCGCTCGGTCCATGTCAAGGTGTGTTCCAGCAGCGCCGTGAGCCGCTTCAGCCCGCGCGGCGTGGCCATGATCGGCATCACCACAAATTCGCTAAAACGGCGCATGGCTTCATCAAGCGTGGCGATTTGCAACTCTTCCTTTGAGCCAAAATGCGCAAAGAGTCCGCTCTTGGAAAGCCCCGTTGCGCCCGCCAGCGAGCCGATCGTCAACCATTCAAAACCGGACAGACTGGCTTGCTCCAGTGCGGCTTTCAGAATAACGGCGCGGGTTTCTTCGCCTTTGCTTAATTTGACGGGGGACTTATTCATAAACGACATAATAGTACGGTCGTTCCTTTAATGGCAAGCTTTTTCGTAGAGATACGTCGCATGTAGAAAATGCCATTCAAAAACATAAGCACAAACACAAACACAAACACAAACACCAGCACTGGCGCGGTGTTCAAGCCAAATTTAGGGAGTTTAAAATTTGCGTGGCCAAGCGCTGCCCGCTGAGCCAAGCGTTTTCTACGCCGCCACCGCCAAGCCAATCACCACATAAACCGATCCGCGCGTCGTTGTCCCATGCAAAATTGGTCGCCATATCGATCTTTCCATTAGGTTGCACCGTCGAATAGCGCCAGCGATGTGCCGTCCACGCCAGGGGTGTCGCACCACCGAGTTCGACAAACGCGTTTATCAATGTGGTCGCCACCCGATCAGCATCCTGCTCAAGATTGGCATCACTCCACTCTGGCGTGGCATGGAGCAGCCATGTTTCTTGTCCCGCTTCCGGCCCTGACCCTGACCCCGGCCGTGACCCCAACCCCGACCCTGACACTGACCCTCGCCCTAATCCTAACGCCTCGCGGCCCGGTTTGCTGCCATTGCGGGCGATCCATCCAAGTGGGCCTTGATTCACAAATGCTGCGTCGAAATCAAACGGGTTGGCGGCATTTTCCGAGAACCGAATCATCAAGGTCCAGCAACTGCGCATTGTTGTATGGCGGGCTAACTGCGTTAAGCCGGGCGCGAAGTCGTCTAATAGAGCCAGCGCTTGCGGTGCCGGTATCGCCAAAACAACAGCGTCAAAATGCTGCTCTACGGCACCGGATTCAGCAGACGTCAATCGCCATTGCTGTGTTTCAAATTTGCCCGTCTCGCCTACTGTTCCCAGCTGCAATTTCTGAATTGTCGCCACAGTGTTGATCGTTTGCGATGTGGCAAGCCATTGTGCTGGCGAGGTCATCCGCGGGATGCCGACGAATCGCTCTCGTGCCAATTCATCATTTGGCACCGGCTGCAATCCGGCCGGCAATGACGTGATGACGGGATTCCAAGCGCCAGCGACGCCAGCTTCTTTCCACCGCGCAACTTCTTCACGAAATCCGCGGCTATTAGCGGTAAAGTATTGCGCACCATGGTCGCATTGCCAGCCATCGCCTCGCCTGGTACTCATGCGCCCCGCGACGCTTCGGCTTTTTTCAAAAACGCTGACCGCGATATTTGGATTTGAATCTGCGGTTGATGACGACGCAGAAGTCGCTTGTCGGATCGCATCTGCGCAAGATAGGCCAGCGATGCCTGCGCCGATGATCGCAATATGGGTTTGGCGCGTCGTGGTCAGCATAAAATGAACAGCACGGTCGTCATCGTTATTTTTTCACCATGCTTCATGATGTCATGCGGCTTTACGGGTGCCAAGGGCGCCTTCAGCTAAGTTACCAACAGCGTTAGGAAGCAGTGCATCGAGAACTTTAGCAGAGCACAGCACCCCCGGAAGACCCGCACCGGGGTGCGTTCCTGCGCCAACTAAATATAAATTCTTGATACCTTCCGCCCGGTTGTGAAACCGAAACCACGCTGATTGGCGGAACAACGGTGCGACTGAGAACCCGGCCCCGAATTCGCTCAGGTATTTTTTTTTAAAATCATCTGGCGTCATAAAGAAATCACTAGTGATCGAATCGGTCAGGCCCGGCAGAATCGTTTTGTCTAGCGCGGCAACAATGCGCGCTTGTAATTTCGGGCCCTCAATCGCCCAATCTATATTGCCCTTCAAATTGGGTACGGGACACAACACATAAAAGCTATCGCAACCGGCGGGCGCAAAGCTTGGATCCGTCGCCGTAGGGCGATGCAAATAGAGTGAAAAATCATCGGTCAATTTTTTGTGGTGAAAAATATCGGCCAATAATTCGCGGTAGCGCTCGCCCATCCAAATCGTGTGATGTGCAACCTCTGGGTACAATCGAGTGGTGCCGAAATACAGCACGAACAGGCCCATCGAATATTCGGCCGCAGCAAGCTTCAGCCGGGTGGCCTTGGCTTGGCTATCGGGCTTAATCATCGCCGTGTATAAATGCGCGGGGTCGGCATTCGAGACCACGATATCGGCTTTGATTACGCTGCCATCATCAAGGGTAACGCCCTGTGCTGTACCGTTTGAAACATTGATTTGCGCAACGCTGCTGTTCAGTTGAATATCCACACCATGTCGGGTCATTAACGCGCCCAGCGCTTGGGTGATCGAGCCGGTGCCACCCATCGCAAAATGTACGCCGTAAGCGCGCTCCAAATAATGAATGAGTCCGTAAATGCTCGTGGTGTCAAACGGATTGCCGCCGACTAATAACGGTTGAATTGAAAATGCTTTTCGAAGCTTGGCGTTCGATAAATGCCGCGCAACTAACTGCCACACGGTTTGATCGCTTCGTAATCTGAGCAGACTTGGAATCTGCTTCACCATCGTCATGAAACGGTGAAATGGCATAGCCGACAGTTCGGTGAAGCCAACTGCAAAGATCCGTTTTGAATGAGCCAATAAATTCAGATAGCCTTGGCGATCGCGCGGCTCAATCCGCTCAATCTCCGCCAGTGTTTCTTCTAATGTGCCGCCGTAATCAAAGGTCGTTTTATCTGAAAAATAAAACCGATACCACGGTTTGAGGGGCACGAGCTTGATGTGGTCGGCCATTTTTTCGCCAAACAGCGCAAATAATTCTTCGAATAAAAATGGGGCGGTGATGACGGTTGGCCCGGCATCGTGCCGGAAGCCGTTGCGCTCAAATACCTGTGCCCGCCCACCGAGTGCGGGGCAGCGGTCAATCAGCGATACTTCGTAGCCTTTTGCACGTAGCCGCAATGCGGCCGCGATGCCGCCGAAGCCAGCACCGATAACAATCGCTTTCATTGAACAGCTTTGTCGCGTTGGTGCAACAGCCGAGCATGCATTTCCATGGCGAGAGCTTGCAATAATTGGCCGGAATTTTTGGGCAAATGTGTGCTGGCATTGGCCGCCAAGCGCAGCGTTTCTAAGCCAATTTTTTGTGCTGAGGAAGTAGCGCATTCCCTTGTTTGGGGGAATTGGCTAGGCGTTGCAGCCTCAAGTATCAACACAATATTGATCGCTCTCGGCAGAATTTTTTTGGGTGCTTTTTTAGCCTCACGCAGCGGTGATGCGAGTTGAAGCTTAGGCTGCATCGGTTGCATCGGTTGCATCGGTTGCATCGGCTGCATCGTCCGTTGTTGCGGCGGATGTCCAATAGGCGGTTGAGTATGCCTATTTAAGTCCTTTTCAACATCGCAAAGATCATCAAAAATTTGGTAGCCCACCGCAAATGCCTCAGCTGCTTCGCGTGCTGTGGTTAGAGCTTGATTTTCGCCACCCACGAGCAGTGCTAATTCAATTGGCAGGCTCAACAGCGCGCCGGATTTCGCAGCCGCCACTTTTTGATAGTCGTCAAAACTAACGGGGCCGCTCGCATTGTCAGAAAAATCAGCACATTGCCCGCGGACAGCGGCAGAAATTCGGGCGTGCATCAGCGACAACGCCGCCGGTAAAGCATGTGCGCTTTGATGGCTCAATTTGGCCAGCGCACCGTACGCCGCTGATAATAAAAGATCGCCTGCGCAAATGGCGATCTCATCACCAAATTTAACCCAAACGGCATCTTGGTCACGCCGAACCAAGTCGCGGTCTTGCAGATCATCGTGGATGAGGGACGCATTATGCAAAAGCTCAACTGCCGCGGCCACCGATATCGCGTCCTCGGCGCTTACGCCCAGACACGCGCTGGCATGAAGTGCCAAGCGCGCACGAATTTTTTGGCCAGTCGATTTTAGGTGATAGTTGGCGGCATTCGTAGCGGGGGATACCGTCACGCTATCAACGCCACCTCCACCGCTGCCGCCACTAATCAGGTCGAACATCAGCTTGTCAACGGCGACCATTAACAGAGCCGGCCCTGCGTTCATCACGCTGGAGGCGCTGGCGATCGATGCTAACGTTGGCCGCATCGGTTGGGTGACGTGCTTGGCGACTTGGGCGTGCATAGGCTAACCTTAAAAGGGCAAATGCGGTGTAAATAAAATTCAGTTCAACGTCAGTTTGAGCTAGGCGTTTACTGGCAGTGCGGTTGCAGAGAATTCAACACACCGACAACGCGTCGCGGCAATATTCTCTACTTGGCAAATCGGCCAGAATTTTCATCCTGGCCGACCGTTCAGTCTGATTGCCTAATACGCATGATCACAACAAACAATCATGACGTACGATCACTACTTTACAGAGCCCTCGGACTCGGTAACGGCTACTTTCCAGATGATGAGACCAAACGTGATTTTATTCACGACGTCAGCAGCGTTATAAATAATGTTGAGCATGTTGGCACTGGACTCTGGGCTGCTGTTGGTTAAATAGCCAAAGAAATAGCCGATCGGATAAATCGCCCAGCCGAACGTCACAATCAAACGCATGAGACTAAACGCAGATTGCACAGACGCTGGCGCTTGGTCGGCATTGATTTTGCTCGCTTGGCCGAGGAAAATTTCGTACAAAATAAACGCCCAACCTGCCATACCGATAATGAATGCTGGCCATACCGACATATAACCGGCTTCACCCAAATATCCACCAATCAGCATCACTAGCGTGCCGATCATCAGACGCCAGAAAACACCGCCAGGTACCTTCGCAATCGCCGCCAAGATCAAATAGAACTCGATCATTAACAACGGCACAGTAATCAGCCAATCGATATAGCGATAGACGGTCGGCGTGGACGCTGTAGCGACCCAAACATCGCGCATATAGAAATAATGCACCGCAGCAACAAGCGTCACCAAGCCAGAAACGGTGAGCGAAGTTTTCCATTTTGCGGTGACACGATCACGTTCCAAAAAGAAAAATGCAGTCGATGCAATAAGCGCCATCGAAATTACCCAAAACGAGATACCGACAAAGTCATTCGCTTTCAGCACCGAGCTCGATGCTGCCAATACTTCAGTGGGAATGGCAACCATTGCCGCACCGATGATGCTTGTTTTCGTGATGCTGGACCAAGCTTTTAGCATGTTCATGCTGATCTCCTGTTGTTGTTAGCTGATGAGTGTTTAGCAATTGAATGTTTAGCAATTTTTGTCAGGTAATTTTCCGCCAAAAATGTTGCCAATAAAAACGTGATGCAAGTTAAACCAACGTACATGTATCTTCTCCGCAAGAGGTTAATTTTCAACGTTTTGATAACGTCATACTCAAGATTCAAAAATTTAGTTGAACCAGTAGCGAACCGTAATATAGACTTAAAAAAGAAGCATGTCTACCAACCGAATCGTTAAAATGCCCAAATATCGGTTCAATAGTGGGTCATTTGCGCGGTATAATAGGAACATTGCTATCTTAATCTATTCATAATTTATTCACTTGCCGCACATCGCCACCCATCGGCGGCGATCAATTGGTGTTGGTCATTGTGACGTTAAAACAGGGCTGAATCGACGTTAAAAATGTCAAAAAAAATATCTCCCGGCAAGCGTGCTGTCGACGTTGCTGCAGGCTCTATTTCTGGGGTCGCTGTTCCACTGGCATCCGCCCCTACACCCGCCCCTACACCCGCCCCGGCCCCCGCGCCCTCAGCCGTCGCAGCGATTTTTCGTAGCGGTGTTGCCGCGCGGCAAGCGGGTGTTCCCGTTGAGACGCTCCGCGTTTGGGAGCGTCGATATAACGTGGTGAGCCCGCAGTTAAGCGAACGCGGCCAACGGCTTTACTCAGCCGCCGAAATTCAGCGACTCAAGTTAATTAAACGTCTGGTCGATATGGGGCATCCGATTGGTATTTTGGCCAGCCTGCCGAGCGATGCGCTGGCGATTATGTACGCTACCGAAACAACGCTGCTCGCGGCGCCGCCTTTAAACCGGCAACCAGTCGATCATCATTCCAGTGAGGTCCGTATCGTTCTGGTTGGCCCGCTGCTGGCGGCAAGGTGGGTCGAAACGATCTCAACGCTATCCGGGCACCTTTCATTAAATGTGGTGGGGCGCTGCATTAGCGCTGCTGAGGCCTCTGAGGCATTGCGTGGCGTGCATGCCGATATTGCCGTCATTGAGCTGTCAACCTTGGATGATCGGTCCGCTGAAACAGTTGCGACGGTTAAGTCAATATGCGGCGCCCATCAAGCCATTGTGATGTATCGGTTCGCCCCCAGCGCAGTCATCCGGCGCTTGCGTGAAGAAGGTCACAAGGTGGTGCGTGGGCCATCTGACGCGGCTGAGATCGAATTATTGTGTCGCGCCTTATTGCGTGCCCCCGATAGGTTTCCGCCCCCCGTTTTTTCCACTGACGACAACGCGGCGGCAACTGAACTGGTGCCGCCGCACTTTGATGATCGCAGCTTGTCAGCACTTGCGAGCGCGTCGAGTACCGTTGATTGCGAATGTCCGCGTCATCTGGTGGAGCTCGTTGTGAGCCTCAAAAGCTTCGAGCAATACAGCGCCGAATGCATTAGCCGCAGCCCCAAAGATGCCGCGTTGCATCTTGATCTCCAACGCACTACGTCCAACGCGCGATCCATGATCGAAGGTGCGCTGTTGCGAGTGGCGATTGCCGAAGGCTTGATCGTGCCGCCACCATTTGTTCGTTAGTTGTTTAAATGCATGGTGTGCAGAGTTTGTTGGCCGCAGCACAACCAGTAAATGCGGACCGCGACGGTGGCGATAGTAAAAACGATAGCGAACGCGAACGCGAACGTAAAAGCAAAAACGATCGCAAAAGCGAACGCAAAAACAATTGCAAAAACAATTGCAAAAACAATTGCAAAAACAAAAACGGGATGAACAGCCATTCCGCTGTCCATCCCGTCACTGTTGCAGCCATAACACCGTCTGGATTAGCAGCGCGTTGTTACCTCACTGCGTAGGTTATAGCTTTGGTTATAGCCTTGGTTACAGCTTTGGCTATATCGTAGGTTAAATCGTGCCTTCCCAATAGCTTTTCGCTTTGGCATAAGCCTGCGCGCCCGCTTTGCGACCCAAATCGAGACCCGCATTATTGCCGTCATCAAAGTGAATGCCGCCGTATAAACGCGAAATGCCTGCCTCATTTGCCGCGTCGGTGAACGTCGCCCACGTCAGTGTGAGGTCAGCTGCTGGCAGCTTATTATCAGCACGCAAGGACTTTGCTGGTTGCGTATACGTGCCACCAAAAGTATCGCTGCCGGTAAATTGCTTGAGAGCCTCAGCACCGGCCGCACTGAACGCGCTGTGGCCGGATGTATATTCCGGGAACGGCGGTGTGGGGAACGTGTCGATCTGGAAGGTCCGCCACGCTTCACCCTGCACAGAAACCAATCCGGCTGAAGGGCCGCCGGCACCAAAGCTTTGTACGGTTCTTCCGTTCATCAAATAGCGAATTGCCGTAATCGGGCGCACGTAGTCGTAAAAGCGCTTTGCTTCCCATGTCGCAACGGCGGCATCGTGAATCGCGTTGGTGACAGCAAAAAACATTTTCACGTCTTTGTCGTTACTGTTTTTATCGCGGTTCGAGACGAACTGTGAAAACAGTCCCCAATGTCCGGGCGGCAATTCCGAATTCGGGCCATCTGCCCAATATTCGGCGATTACTTTTTGCTTTTCAGTCAGTGCGACTTGAATATCCATTACGCGCTGTGCTTGCGCGGTGAATTCCGGCGTGCCCAATGCTTTCGGCGGTGTGGGGCGGAATTGGCTCGCGCTGGTGAGTGCAAACGGAGTCACGTTACGCCAATGAGGGCCGATAAAATTCGGCGTTTTGGCGGCACCAGTGGCATCGAGGTAGGTGAGTTGTTGCCAATGATCTGGCGCGATAATCCCCGAAAGCGGTGTAGGGGCGTTGAAAGCCGCCGGCGCATTCACTGGCGCGTAGCCGGTGTAATCCGAATAGGCCGCGCCGCTTGCTGAGAGCGTGCCGTCTTGGTTTGCGCCATCACCACGGCGGTAATCCAGCACGGCTTGGGCGGCCAGATTGCCGATCCCCTCTGCTTTTGAAGCATCGAAATTGGTCGTGCTGACGGTAAAGCCGAGACTCGTCATTTTTGCGTCAAAGCGCGCTTTTTCGGTCGGGTATTGGTTGATCAAAACCAGATACGCCGCGAAGCTCATCGCTTTTGTTTTGTTGACGCCAGTCCGTTCGGCTTCAGGCTTGCGCAGCAAATTATGCAAGCGCGTACCGACAGCAACCCCATCATACGCAGCCCAAGCGTCGTACATCGCCGTGTGCAAAATCGCCATCGTGCGCGCCACCATCGGCGGGCCGGGCTTGACCACGCGCACGGCTTCCAAGGCCGTTTTGTTCCATTCCACCACGATTTGCGGCTGTACCGGCTCGGGGACCGGAGGCGGTGGCGTGGCCGTGACGACAGTTGAATTGCTGTCCGATTTGCAAGCTGCCAACGCGCCCGAAACGGCCACGCTCGCACCCAGATTCAAAAATGATCTTCGTTTCATTGTTACCCCTTTTTTTATAGTGGAAAAGCAATGAAACAATAACTGAAAAAATTAGCGAAAAGTATCCCCTAGTTGAGTCGTTGTTTTTACACAACAGGTTCAAAAAATCACTTTTGCCGCGCCAATGCAAGTAAGTTCAATAAAACCCCATAGCTGGCGCGGCGTTCCAGCCATTTTTGCCTCCGAAAGCGCGCCAAATGACGGATTGATACGTTCTCTCCAGCCAGCCTTAAAACCCGTTATGCTCCCGTCACGACCTACGGAGGCACGCGACCCCAATTGCGCGATCAGAAATTTTTTATATTTAGTGTTGCAGGCAATAAAAATTATTTAATTTAAAGTTGGGTCAAAGGCTTAAACCGTCGCCCTAGAGCGCGATTGCCTCCGAGCTATGCACAGGATAGAAATCAACCTTTCTGCAGCAGCGCTCGGCGCCTTGGATGCGCAGCTTTCGACTTGGACGCCACTCAACAACTGCTGCCACAACGCTTGCAAGACCAACGCAAAATGCCAGGATGCGTTGCGCCGAACTAAAACCGCCAACGGTGAGACCGAGAGGCAGTGCAACCCCACCGGCGAAAAAAATATAAATAAAATCATCCATCACAGCGATGGAAGTGCCACGGCATCTATGGGTTTCTCATCGATTGAGCTGGCGCCGATGAACACGGCGGAAATGACGTGAGAAATGCGTCGGGGTTGCGTGCTATCTGTTATCACGGAGTGACGAGCTATCGCTCCATCCTCAATGAGAGCAACGCTTTTGAGTTGGGCGATAGTTTCGTGGCGAGGAATCTCGAAACAAGCTCGTAGCGCAGAATTGAAACGGGAAAATGCTTTGCGGCTTGGGTTCTAAAACTCACTCGCCGCAGTTTCCGAGGCGTTTAATAAGTTTATGTTGTACCAAACAAAACAACAAAAAAGCCCAACCGAAAAATCGGTCGGGCTTCTTGACGTTTCGATTTTCTGCAACGCTTACTGCAGCAAACCTTAGTTCACACCCACTGCCGACCAAGCTGCCGCAACAGCACTGTGCTGTGTGGAAGTTGCGCCGTACAAATCGGTAGCAGCGTTTAACATTGCAGTGCGGGCACCTTTGTAGTTGGTGCTGGATGTCATGTACACAGTAAGCGCACGGTAAACGATCTTGATCGCGGCGGTGCGGCCGACTGCCGTCAACGCTGTGTTGCCATTGCAAACCATTTGCGCTGGGGTGGTGCTAAAGCCCGCTTGGCTCTTCGCGCCTTCGGATAGCAAAAAGAAGAAGTGGTTAGCGACGCCTGACGAATAATGCACATCGAGGGACCCAATAGTTGATGTGTAGCAGTCAGGTGATGCGCCGTCCAAGCTTGGTTTGAACATGAATCGCAGAGCACTGGTTGGCGTTGCGACACCGTTGTTCGCCTTGAAAATACGCTCACCGATCAGATAATTTGGCGGGTTGATTGCGCTGTTGGCATAAAACTCAACGGATGTGCCGAACATATCTGAGAGGGCCTCGTTCAAACCGCCCGATTCGCCCGAGTAGGTGAGGTTGGCTGAGCGCGATGTCACGCCGTGGGTCATCTCGTGGCCAGCAACATCGATCGCAACCAAAGGTAGGTATGTGGTGCCGTCACCATCGCCGTAGGTCATGCAAAAGCAGCTATCGCTCCAGAATGCGTTGACATAGTTACGACCATAGTGGATGCGCGAAAACGCACCGCGGCCATCATTGGCAATACCGTTGCGACCAAGTACGTTTTTATAAAAATCCCATGTTAGGTTTTGGCCGTAAACCGCATCAACAGCGGCAGTTACTGTACTTGAGGTAGAAAAATTACCCCAGATGTTATCGGCATCGGTGAATAGCGTGCCGTTGCCGGAGGTTCTGTTGGAGAGGTTAGTCGCATAATGGCTACCACGGCTTGGGTCACGTAATGCATAGCCGCCTGAAATGCTGTCGGTGGTCAGTGGAACGGTACCGGATACCAAGCTCTTGCCGGATCCTGCCGATGCGGCTTGATTCGCGATGGCCTCCACCGATTGACCAGTTTTACCATTGACGGCAGCGGCAAATGGCGATGCGGCGTTGTCAAACGCGGTATCAAGATTGGATGCATCGGCCGCGAATGCGTTGCTACGATTTTGTGCGCGCTTCAAGCCTGCCATCATGCGCGTGTTGATCTTGCTGTCACGCGACATTACTGTACGAATCTCATCGAAGCTATCGAGGAGCAAGTTGGTGCTGGCATCAACAATGTAGTGCATTTTGCTTGGCGTGCCGTCCAGACTCATGCCGCTGACCTGAACATCAAAAGCAAGCGTGGGTTCACGATCACGTGCGTAGTACACACGCTCAGCAGTGGCGGTGCCGGCGTTCACGCCATGAAACAGGCCTTGGGCTTGTTGGAGTGCCAGTTTTTCAGCATTGACGCTGACAGAAATCGAGGGTGCTCGCATATTGATTGCGCTAGCAACATCTTGTGATAAGTCGGCACCGTGACTCAAGCTGGCGAAGGCCCCGGATGCATCAGAATGCACCACCATATCGCCGCCGATCACGCGTAATCCATCAATTGATCGATCAAAGCGCACGTGTTGCGCACCATCTTGGTCGACGATGACGTCGCGTGCCACGAAGTTGCCTGCCAGCACTGAAGAACCCGCTGAACTTTTTGTGTTCAGGTGTCCAAGCGCGCGCGTAACCGCTTCGGTTTTAAGATTGTTGTTTGCTTCTTTTCCAAATTCCACAGCAGATGCAACAAAGCCCGTAGTGCACACGACAAAAACAGCTGAAGCGAGTTTGTTCATTTTACGGTTCATTGAAATAATCCCTAGTGAATAAAAAGATAGTCGATCGTGTCGACGTTGCCCATCTAAGCTACAAGCGCGATTGCTCAACGGCAAGGGAAGCTTCTGGCGACTGATGGGGCAACAAAATAAAGGTATCAGAAGTTCAAATGTTTGTTACAAATTGTTTCTAAAAATGTGAAAAGTGATTAAAACTGCAACAGTTTTGCAACATCTAAGCCACTTTGTAACGAAACATCGCTGATGCTGTGGTGCATCAAAATGGGATTGAAACGCATCGGGCACGCAACCAAGCCCGGATACAATCGAGCGCGACGCAGCCCAAAAAACAAAAAGCCGACTTTCGTCGGCATATTGCTGGTTAAAAATCAAACCGTCTGCATTTTGTTTACGTGGTGCCTCGTTCTGCACACAGATCTTGCGGGGATTCGAGCATTTTCGCGATGGGCGCTATAAAGTCATTTCTGACCTGCAAAATCGTTTGATCAGGTTAGCGCTTTGCTGTGATTACGATGGTGTCCATTCTTTCGACTGCCATTTTTTGCGCGCTGATCACAATCGTATCCATCGTTTGAGTTTCGAGTTTGGCTGTTGTGCGATTATCGAAGCTGGCAACGGCAGATCCGGCAGTCGCCAAGAAGATGGCAACAATCACAGCGGCGGTCGTAACGGTGTCTTTTAAATTTGTGGAGTTGTAAGTGTTTTTCATGATGATTTCCTTTGGGGTTTGACGTTTATTTGGTTCGGTTAGTGTTGCTGTTCCGTTTGTTGATGTTGTGACTTTAGGCCTTGCGTCGGTACTGCTCAATCGCGATGTGACGAAATGAAAAAAACGCCAGATGAAATGCATAAAAGCCGCGTGGAGTGGTTTAGGGCTCGGCTGTGGGCATCGGACAAAGCGCCGCCAAGGCAAGGTTTTTAGGTAGAAATTTCGCCCGCATTGTCGCCAATCCGGTCCCTACCGTCGGATGTGTTTGGTCCAGAGCCCGCGCCAGTGCTGGAGTTTGGGGCAGTCTGATTAAGACGGCGCGGCCATCTTGATGGAACACTGGGCAAAGCTGAATTTTGCCGGCGTTGGTTGTTATGACCGACGCCGGTTAATTTTAGTGTCGAGCTGTTGGCAAAACCAAAACAGTGGCGCAGAATGAATTTGTGGTGGAGGAATTGTCAATGCGTGGGGAAAAAGAGCAACGAAAATAGAAAAGAAAGCGGAATCGGAAACGGAAATGGAAACGGAAGTGAAAATGCATTGACGAGTTGGGGTTGGAGTTGGATTGGATGTAAGTTGGATGTAATTTAGATGTCATCGCGAGCAATCATTCATTGCAGTCATTATTTTCGCCACATTTCACACAGGAGCGCATCATGACAAACAACATGAACAAGTCTTTTCCACCAGCCTTCCCAACGCAAATCACCAGCGCGCAGGTGGCGTTTCAGCAGGCTTATGGCGAAAAAAACGGCACGAAAAAACTGTCAAGCATGGCGGCCGTCGTGGCCCTGCATGTCGTCGTTGGCGCGCTGTTTTTGGCAGGGCTCACACACTCGGTGGTAGCGCCAAAGCCAAAAGATTATGAATTTAGAATTTTGCCACCTGAGATAAAAACGCCCAAGCCCGTTGATACCGCGCCTAACATCAAGCCAAATGTGCCAGTGTTCAACGTCATTATCGTTGAACCACCCCCGGTATCGTATGACCAGCCACGCATCGAACTTCCGATCAGCGCCGGAACCGGCCAGGCGTCTGATAGCCCGTCATCCGGGCCAGCCAACGGCGCTGTCGATAACGGCATCGCTACTAAAACAAGCGCGCCGACTGTCGGCGTCGCCTGCCCGAATTCACGTGAGGTGCAAACCACAATGAGCTACCCAGCACAGGCGCGTCGCGATGGCATTCAGGGCAACGTGGTGGCGCGATTTGTGGTCGGCGCGAACGGCGTGATTCGGGATATCAGCATCACCTCATCAAGCAACCAAGCGCTGAATCGCGCCGTGATTAGCGCAGTCGCAGAGTTCCGCTGCGTGGGGCAAGGGCAAGATGTGATGGTGGAAGCGCCGTTTGTGTTCAGGTTGAAAGATTGATTTTGTCTATTTGATTGTTTGTTGAGGTCAATAAAAAACGCCGGTTAGCCCGGCGTTTTTTATTTGTAACATGAAGATTAACGAAGCTCAGCCAACTACCCACTGCTCAACTTTTTAACTTTTTCACTTAAATTTGCCACAACGAGTTCAAGTGCATCGATGCGTTTGTTGCGTTCCAATATCATCTTTTTGAGTTCTGATTCTGCGGTAATTAAGCGCTTGAATTCCTGCAATGCCTGCGCCGATGTGGTTGAGACGGTAATCGGCGGGGCTGCGGGCCCTTCGGTATGTTTTTGCACAATAGTCGCGGCAGCGCGTAGCACCGGGGGCGGCGGGACAGACTTCTCGGCGACCTGTTTCGGTCGCGCTCGCTCGGTTGCGCGGCGTTCTTTGGCGAGCCCGAAGCGAATCAGCGTGGGCAGTAATGCGGCGCGGGGATCTGCTGCACCTTGCTGCAACGCGGCTACATAGAGCCCCAGCGCGGTAAGGCTTTCGACTGCAGCGGCGGCGCCGGGCGATTCGCCCAATTTTTTCTCCGTTCCACGGTTGGTTTGGCTCGCTTGGATGACGCTAAGCACCTGCTCGGTGAGTTTTTTGGCGAGCGCTGCGGCCTCATCCAAATCGAGCATCGCAAGCGCGCCTTCAACTTGTTTGAGGAGCGGCTCAACAACAGATTGTTCAATCGTTTTTTCGGCATCGCGAAAATGGGCATCGAGCAGGCCCTCAATCGCGGTGAGATTGATTTGCACTTCGCGTCCAACTTGGAAAATCAGCAAATGCGTTTGCGCGCGCAGGGTCATGGTGTCGGCAAACTGATCGACCGGCTTTTCAAGCACCTGCAAATCGACCCCTGTCATCGCACTCTTCAATCGCGCCCCGATGGCCGCAACCTGCTGCGGAAATTTTGCCGATAGCTGAAAATAGGCATCAAGCGATGACTCGGCAAACAGCAGTGCGGTCGCAATTTCGATGGCTTGGGTCTGGTTCGGCAGCGTGTTTAATTTGCGCAAATGTTTGCCCACCGCGCCAAGCATCTGCAACACCTGCGCCAGCTCACGGTTCGGCAACTGCGCACCGGCAGCGGCAATCGCGTCAGCTTGCTGGGTAAACGCCGCGAGCGCGGTTTGGTCTTTATTTGATACCGCTAAAAAGGTTTCCTTCTGCGCGCTAACCTGATCGCGCAACTTGGCGACCAACTGGGCGATGGCGGCATGGTTTTCAGCAGCCGCCTCGGGGAGCCACAGCAGATTGTCCAGATCATAAATCTCGCGGACCAGACGAATGTGATCATTGCGTGCGCCGGATTTGCCAACCACATAAAGCACATCACGAAATAATTTTTCCGGTGCGTCGCGCGGACCATCAATCAGCAGCTTGATCTGCTGGTCGATTTTGCCAAATAGTTGTACTGCCATCGCACCGGCACTTGCAGGGTCAAGGGCGACAGCATCAAAGAAGCCAATCGCCGCAAACCAAAACGAGCGCGACGGCGAATTGGCTTTTAGCGCTTCAATTGCCGCAGTGGCCCGGCGCATTTCGCGGACACCGCTGACCAAATCTTTTTCGCGCAACAATTTTAATAAACCGCCTTGAAAAATCGCGCGTGCTTCGCGAATCGCATCCACAAAAATCGTGTTGGGCGGCGGCAATTCGCTCGGGTCGGGCGGCGGCGTGGCGAGCGTGAGGTCCGGAAAAAACAAATCAATTTCGGCGGTATCCTGAGCCCCGCGCAGCTTGTTGAGCATCACATAAGTTTTGACCAATTTCAGCGGGCGGTTTGGTGCGCCTGCGATCAGCTCATCGAGATATTTGCCGAGGGCATCAATGGTTTCATTGGTGGCATTCACGAGCGCCGCTGTTTTTTGCTTTACGTCTGCCCCAATCGCGGTGTCGGAATCCGATGGAGTCATATTGCCGACAAGTTTTTCCAACTCTTCGTTCAGGCGCGCGGCAGAAGCAAGCCCCACCATGGAGAGTGCGCCAGTGACTTGGTGCAATTGTGAAATCGCGCGTTGCATTGAAGCGGTGTCTGATGCATCGTGGCGCACTTTATCCAATGCGTTGCGGGCCTCGGTCAGGGAGTGGCCAATTTCTGCGCGGATCGACGAGAGTGGCCCGCTGTCGAAGGCTATTTGGGTGTCAGGAGGCATGGCGCTGAGTGATGATTAGAATTTGAGTTGTTATGCAAACAACAGCAGAAGTGAAAAATCGATTAACCAGTGGTTAAGAAACCAAGGAGTGGGATTTGCCTAGCGATGCAACGCAAATTATTTCGATAGCTTACATGGATCGGCGAAGAACCGCATCTATGCGATGGAATGTGAGCCGCAGCATTTAGGTCCGCCGGTGTGGCGAGCGTCTGTAGTCGGTTGTGCAGTCGGTTCTTATAAGTTTAAAAAACAAAAGGCACTGACCAGACGGTCAATGCCTTTTATATTGGTACCGGGCCTCAATCGAATAACTTGCCTAAGTCGTTGATTTTATGAATCAGTAATTAAAGAAATCTGTGATGCTACCCCCAAAGTTACCCCCGAACAATGAGCATTGGACGGTAGCGGTCTTCGTCGTAGCCTACGGTTACGTTGTCGATTGGTTCAGTGATGTAACAATGTGAGCCGGTAACTTGCATGCGAACAATATGCGGAGTGCAACTCTGAACGATGCACTCGCTTTGAGCGCGATATTGCGGGCTGGGGATTTGTTTGGTGCTTCCCAATTTGTGTTGAATGGAGACAACCGAAATCAGGGCGTTGCGCATTTGGAGAATAGCGGCGACTTTGTCGTTGCGGCTAAATATTAATTCATCGAACAATTCGGGAGAGGCGGCAACCGACTCAGAGCCTCGTCGCACGAATGCGGGGCCAGAGAAATGAGGTTTATTCTTGCTTGACGGAATAACGACGGCTACAACTGCCTTGCTGTCAATGCTGAGTACTTCCGCCGAAAACACAACAGGCGGATAGCAAATTTTTTCGCATTGTTCCCGGATTGTCTTTTGAAGCTTGTCAGGATTCGCGACCCCTTGAATGCCGCCGCCGTCATGGATCCCTATGAATAGAACTGCCGTTGTGCCGGATGGTACGGAGTTTGCGAAAGCAACCACGGATTTCCGGATTTCTGAGGCGTTGACGCCTTCGGGCTTGCGCTCAACAAAATTGTCTTCGTGATTCTTCAACCTGGCAATCAGTAACGAATGTGGCATAGCGTATCTTTTTACGTCTAACATTGAGGTGACCGGCGCTGCGCATTAAAGCCGCGCCGCTTCAGACGTGCAACCGTTTGCCCCTTCTGGGGGACAGTTTGCTTACTACCTTTGCCTGTTGGACAGCCAGCTAGCTCCAAATTGATGCTCGCTAATTAAGCGGATCGCCGGAAGCAGCATTGACTATACAAAACAAATGCATGATTACCCCCGGAACAATCAGCATTGCGTAGCCGACGGCGGTGATTAATAGAAATAAAAGTCCGTTGACGACTTGCCCTTTGTACATTTGGCCAGCACCGGGGATTACAAGACTCAAAAGCGCCGCGATGCCGGGATTCCACTTCGGCGCAGCCACAGCGATTGGCGGTGAGGCGGCGGGGGGCGGGAGCATGATTGGATGGCCGCAAGACGGGCAGGCGATCGCCACGCTTGAAACTTCCTTCGCACATTCGGGACATTTTATTAATGCCATGACTCGCTCCCTTTTGTTAATTTTTTTAATACAAATAGCCTACTATATCTTCCAATTCTGCTGAAAGTGCATGTCGCTGCTCGACGGAAAACGAGTCAGCGAACGCTTTGATGGCCTCAATATTTAGACGAACAACGCTTAAGTCCCGCAATTAATTTCGTAATCTTGCATCATCACTCTTGATACATCGGCTGGCAAGAAACGCGCTAACGTTAGCGTTGCCTATTTCGGTCGTCAACCTCATATGCCTCAGTAAAGCGGGATCTTTGTTTGCACCTTGGGCGCTTGTGTACTCGGCCAAAGATTTGGCATAGAAATTCTGTTCGACCATTAGCGAACTATGTTTGACAGCTTCGCACTCTGACGCAGAGTCATACGAGCCTCGTTGCCCCCATTTAGGTAGTGGTTGCCTATCTAGCGTCTTAAACCCGGACAGAAATCTCGCGCGCTCATCATAGCTACCGGTTGGCGGCACAAGCAAGTACCATCCACTTCCAGCGAATGCTGATAGCGAGGCAAACATTGTGAGAGTTAATACTGCGGCGCAACTAGCGATTCGCATTAGGGAAGGCCTGATTAAGTCAGTATTTTGATATAAAGTTACGTGTGATGACTGCCAATACATTTCTGATTTGTTTGCGCCGATTTAAAATTAACCCAGTGGGGGTGCCGATTTGACATTGACCCAGAGTTGACCGCTGTTTTTTAAACCAGCAATTGTGAATAATTGTATCAAACCAAAACAGTTTTTGGCAGAATTCCATTTGGGACTCACGAAACTCCCGCGGCTCATTGCGTGCCAATTACGGAGCGACGCGCGCACAAAGTATATTTACCGCGCCTTAAAAGGAAATCCGTGGAAAATATCAGTTGTTCACATTTTTGCAGGTGGACATTTCTGGACGACTCAAAAGCCTTGCGTTCGCGGATCGCACAACTCAAGCCCGGCAATTTTGTTCAGTAGCGGCCAACTATGCGTTTTTCGCACGCGCGTGCGAACGGAACGTTTAGTCAACACTAGGTTTTTGGCTGCGCATTGATGTCTTAGGTGCGCTAACACCCGAGATCGCCGCTTTGCCAATGATCCGCATCGGCGACGGTGATTCAATTCATGCGGCAATGGCTATCGGTTCAATCTTTGCCACTTGCCGGCGCAATGCTCGTTCCGCGTGCCAGAGGTCGTAATTGGCTTGCATGTGCAGCCATGAATGGGAGCTGCCGCCAAGCGCAGCCGCAAGGCGCAAGGCCATGTCTGCGCTGATTCCTGCTTTGCCGTTCAACACGCGCGATAGCGCAACGCGAGTAACGCCCAATCGTTCGGCGAAGTCGGTAACCGTTATCGCCGCATCGGTGAAAACGCCGTCGCGTAAAACTTCGCCAGGGTGTGGGGGATTGTGCATTTGAGTCATGTTTTTCCTTCGCTTAGTGATAGTCCTGATAATCCACAACGATTGCGTGGTTGTTTTCAATTTTAAATGTCAGCCGCCAATTTTGGTCTACCCAAACCGCCCAATGCCCTTTCATGTTGCCTTTGAGCGGGTGCAGCTTCCAGCCGGGCAAGGCCATATCGTCGGCAGTGTTGGACGTGTCTAATTTCGCCAATTGCAGCCTTAATCGGTTCGCGTGCGCGGCCTGAATCCCCGCTTTACTGCCCGTTTTGAAGTAGCTTTCGAGACCTTTGTGCGCAAATGATCTAATCATAAAAATTGTATAGCGTAACTATACGCTTGTCAATGTCTGGGCAATACCCTTGGCTTGGGTGCATTACGCCGCCGCCTTGGGGCTGTACATCGGAATGACTTTCCCCCCCCGCTTTGAGGCCATCCAGATAATCAGCCCACCAAGCCATCATCTTGCGGCGTTCCGGCAAATGCTCTGCATAGTTGTACGCCGCCCGCACTGAATTGCGTTCGCCGTGGGCAAGTTGCCGCTCGATCGCATCACGGTTCCAGCCATTCTCGTTTAACAGCGTAGAAGCCATGCTGCGAAAGCCGTGGCCAGTCATTTCGTCGTTGGTGTAGCCCAAGCGGCGCAATGCAGCATTGACGGTGTTTTCGCTCATGGGCCGGTCATTGGTTCGCACGCTCGGGAACACATAGTGAACATGTCCCGTAAGCGGTTGAATAGCTTTCAGAATGGCCACGGCCTGTGGACAAAGTGGCACGATGTGCATTGCGTTCATTTTCATTTTGGCTGCGGGGATGCTCCATTCGTTCGTTTCAAAATTGATTTCTGCCCATTCCGCATGGCGCAGTTCGCCGGGGCGCACGAACACCAGCGGGGCTAGGCGTAGGGCGCACCTTGTGGCGGGCGAACCGTTGAAGCCCTCGATAGCCCGTAGCAGTTCCCCGATTGCCTTGGGTTCAGTTATCGATGCGTGATGCTTGGCATTGAGCTGCTGCAATGCGCCTTTTAAATCAGCAGCCACATCTCTTTCAGCGCGTCCAGTAGCAATGGCGTACCGAAATACTTGGCCGCAGTCTTGGTGCGCACGGTGCGCTGTTTCGATAACGCCACGCGATTCTATTCGACGTAAACAAGTGAGTAATTCCGGCGCTGTAATTTCAGCAATGGCGCGACCACCTAGCCACGGAAATATATCTTTTTCAAGCCGCCTTTCTATCTTACTGCTATGGGTTACTTTCCATTTCGTTGATGTTTTGGCTATCCATTCTCGGGCAACTACCTCAAAGCTATTGGCGGATCGTTCAACCTTTGCGGCGCGCTGCACTTGGCGATTAACGGAG
Source organism: Burkholderiales bacterium (assembly GCA_038206765.1). Lineage (GTDB taxonomy): Bacteria > Pseudomonadota > Gammaproteobacteria > Burkholderiales > Usitatibacteraceae > UKL13-2. The sequence continues at coordinate 193,154 of JBBRAM010000003.1, forward strand.
GGGTCAACTCCATTTGCGATTAAGGCGCGGGCTTGATCGCGCTTCAGTCGCGCGTCCTTTAAGCTCACATCGGGGTAAACGCCTAGCGATAGCAGCTTCTCTTTTCCCATAAAGCGGTATTTGAGCCGCCACCACTTTGATCCGGTCGAATTGACCAACAGGAACATGCTTTTTCCGTCCGCCAACTTGTAGGGTTTTTCGGCGGGTTTTGCAGTGCGTGCTGTGGTGTCGGTTAGCGCCATGGCGGTTTGCCTCCGGTGGTAGCCGTTTGGGGGTAGCATGTTTTGGAAAACTTGACCTACCCCGCAAATGTACCCCCACTTAAGCACGGCTGTCAACGCACATCGCTAGACTGCAAAGGACAACAAAAAAGCCGTTTCCCTATGAGGATAACGGCTTTGTGTATGTTGCTGGACTGCTTTAAACTGCTTTTTGGTACCTCGGGCCGGAATCGAACCGGCACATCTCGCGATACTGGATTTTGAGTCCAGCGCGTCTACCAGTTCCGCCACCGAGGCACAGCTTACCGCTGAGACCCGCTATCCAAATAACGATAGCGAGCGATGAACTTGTTGATTTCTGCGTTGTGCAGCTAAAAATACGTAATGCTTTTAAGAGGCGAGATTATAGCGTAATCTTCGCCCGCCGCCATAAAAAAAACAAACAAAGTTTCTAATCTTCGCCAACTCGCCTGAAAAATGAAATTATCCGATTTTGATTATCACCTGCCATCAGAACTGATCGCGCAACATCCGCCATCCGACCGCACAGCGAGCCGGCTGCTGCATATTGACGGCCTGACCGGCGTTCGGGTGGATCGCACCTTCCGCGATTTGCCCTCACTGATAGGTGCCGGTGATGTCCTAGTCTTTAACAACACCAAGGTGATTAAGGCGCGGCTGCATGGCCATAAAGAAAGCGGCGGCAGTGTGGAGGCCTTGATTGAAAGGGTGTTGGACAACAACTCTGCTGATTCACACAAAGCGCTCGCCCATATTCGTGCCAGCAAATCGCCCAAACCCGGTGCAAAGATAACTTTTACCAAAAACGGTCTCAGCGTAACGGCTACGATGGTTAGGCGGGTAGATGATTTGTTTGAGCTGCATTTTGACCAGGGTTTTAGCGGGAATGTTGGTGCGAATTTTGGGATGGAGGCCCATCGAAACCCCAGTATCTACGCGGTTCTTGAGGCATTTGGCGAGGTTCCGCTACCGCCTTACATCACGCACGAAGCCGATGCCATCGACGAATCTCGCTACCAGACCGTCTATGCCAAGCATCAGGGCTCGGTCGCGGCACCAACAGCAGGGCTACATTTTGATGAAGCCATGCTCGCCACGCTACAAAACCAAGGCGTGAGCCTCGCTTATGTCACGTTGCATGTTGGTGCAGGCACCTTCCGGCCAGTGCGCGACGATGATGTATCGAAGCACATCATGCACAGCGAGCGCTACGAGGTGCCGCAAGCGGCGGTAGAGGCAATTGCGCGTGCCAAAGCCGTCGGCGGACGGGTGATTGCGGTTGGCACAACGAGTATGCGTACGCTGGAGGCGGCCTCACAGTCCGGTTCGCTGTTGGCTGAATCGGGCGAAACACAGATTTTTATTAAGCCGGGCTATACGTTTAAAACTGTCGACCGATTGATTACAAATTTTCATCTGCCGAAATCGACGTTAATGATGCTGGTGTCGGCATTTGCGGGACATAAAAATATTGTTGAGGGCTATCGCCATGCGGTCGAATCGCGCTATCGCTTTTTTAGCTATGGCGATGCGATGCTGTTGGAGCGGCAGTAAGGGAGTTGCGGGCTGCGCTGCGCGAAACCAATTAGACCGATTGCGCTAATTGAGCAGCTCAAACCGCCTCTTGAGCCGCTCAAACCATGTGCACACGGCTATGCGCCGCGACATGTTGCTTTAAAAATTCCATTTGATCGACCAAAATACGGCGGTTCGCGAGGATCAAAAACTCGGCACGGTTGGGCACATAGGGCGCATAAACAAGCTGCATGTGGGCCTCTTCAGGCAAACGAGAGCCCTTACGCTCGTTGCAGGGGCGGCAAGCGGTAACGACGTTCATCCACGTATCGATGCCGTTGCGGCAATACGGAATGATGTGATCACGGGTTAATTTAGAATGCGAAAACACGCCCGCACAATAGCCACAGACGTGGCGATCACGATGAAATAACTCACGATTGTTAAGCGGCGGCGTTTGGTTAAAGCCGCGAATCGCCATCGCTTTGCCTTTGATGGCAATGATTGAGGCGGCGGTGACACTCGATACTTCGCCAGTGGCTTGGCATTTGCCGCCGTTAACGGTGAAGGCCTCGGTTCCGGTTTCCCAGGCAATGCGATGCTTGGCGTAATACCAAACGGCGTGTTGCCACGTGATCCAGCGGTGCGGGATGCCGTTTTGATCCAGCGTGAGAATGAGCGGGAAGCGTTTGGCCTCAGCGGAGAAAATCGAAAAGGCAGGCTCCAAGGCATCCGGCTTGGTGCTGGCCATATCATCAATCAGTTTGGCCCCATTCACCTGTGCCTGCATTAATTGGGTCGCGGGGAGCGTGGCGCGAATTTTCGCGTTTCGTAAGTGGTGTCCGGCTTGCTTCCGTTGATGCACGTTACCTCCAGTAGCTTGTCCCAGTGTTGCGTTGTATATCGGGCGTACGTTGTGGAATGTTTAGCGGTTCAAAAAACGGTGGTCATGTAAAATGACGGTAATACCAAAGTCAATCAACTCAAACTATTTAAAACCTTACACCATCATAGCCCTGTTGTCGGTGCATGATCCGTCATGCGTTACCAGCCGTGCATTACCAGCCATGCATTACCAGCCATAAGGTGCATTCTTCATTGCCATTACCATTGCCATTAGCAAGCGTTTTCCAACGCAAACGGGTGTTGTGATGCGCCCCCCATGGCTAGAGGCTAATCCATTTTTTAACCTTTGAGAAGCCCCCATGAATTTAGATCGTGTTAATTCCGGCCAAGATGTACCGAATAACGTCAATGTTGTTATCGAAATCCCGATGAACGGCGACCCGATTAAGTATGAGTTGGACAAAGCAACCGGTGCTTTGTTCATCGATCGTTTTATGTCCACCGCCATGCACTATCCGTGCAACTACGGCTACATTCCGCACACGCTATCTGATGATGGCGATCCGGTGGACGTGCTGGTGTTGACGCCGTACCCATTGATCCCCGGCGTGGTCGTGCGTTGCCGCCCGATTGGCATGCTTAAAATGACCGACGAAGCCGGTGGCGATGAGAAATTGCTTGCCGTGCCGATTGACAAGCTCACGCCGATTTATCGCAACATCCAATCCCCCGCCGATTTGCCGGAAATCACCATCAGCAAAATTGCCCATTTTTTCCAACATTACAAAGATTTGGAACCGGGCAAATGGGTAAAAGTCGAGGGCTGGTTTGGCTCGGAAGAGGCCAAGCAAGCCATTTTGGCAGGCGTGAAAAAATACGATGAGACACCTAACAAGCCGCACTATTAAAACCCAGCTATTGAGCATTGGTCGTAGGTTCGGCTGGCGAGTGCCCGCGAATTGCAGCACAAAGCGGCGCTTGGGCAAATCATAAGCGTAAAAATCGTAAGCTTAACTTATTGAATCCGACCAAGTTGGTGAAACGTATTTTTTGCGTGATGTCATTTTGCGATGCCTTGTTTTGGCATTGCGCTTGAGCGCCACGCGATTCACTAACGGCTTGGAAAGATTTTATGCGACCACTTTTATTGTTGTTGGCACTCTCATCGGGCGCTACTTTTGCCGCCCAAAACACTGCCCAAAGCACCGTTCAAAGCACCGTCCAAGGCACCGCCTGTACTAATCTTGCTAACCCCGCTAACCCTGCGAGCCCCGCAACTATTGCAAGCGGAAAAACCGCCGCCAATATCGTTGAGCTTTTCACCTCGGAAGGATGTGATAGCTGTCCACCTGCGGACAAATTGTTTTCAACTTTACGCGGCTCGGACGCGAGCGTGATTCCGCTCGCTTTTCACGTCGATTATTGGGACTACATTGGCTGGAAAGATCGCTTCGCCAAGCCCGGCTACGCACAACGCCAGCGTGACGAGGTGGCTCGCCAAGGCAGCCGCACCGTTTATACGCCGCAGTTTTTATTGAACGGAAAAGATTGGCGGTCCCCCGGCCTGCAGACCTCGCCCGGCGGAATTTTCTCGGCAAGCCTTTCGCCGCGTCCGCCGAAAGCCTCACTGGTACTGGCATTTTCATCGGACGCGGTAAGCCAAGCACCACCCAACACATCGGAAAATAACAACCAAATACAAGTTAAGTTGCAGGTCAGCATCCCGGATGCGGTTGCGCGAAAAGAATCCGCCGTCTTCATTGCCATCACCGAAAATAATTTGCTAAGCCGCGTCACCGCCGGTGAAAACCGCGGCGCGACGCTCAGGCATGACCATGTCGTTCGCGAGCTGGTTGGACCGATTCCGGTACGTCTTGATGGCAGCCTAGATATCACGCGAAACATTTCACTTGCCCGCGATTGGAAACAGGCCGATATCAGCATCGTTGCGTTCGTCCAGAGCAGCCGCGATGGCGAAATACTACAGGCGATCACCTCGCCGCTATGCCGCTGATAAAGAAGTCCGGCGTCTGACGCCAGGTTTTTGTGCATATTTTGCGTATTTTAAGTTGAGCCGCCAGTTACAAGCAGGCGCTCAGTTCACCGGCGCAAGCGCGGTTCAGGCGCCAATTCAGGTTTATGCATAATGATTTCATTTGCGACACGTCAAAAAACATTGGTCACGAAAAATTTTCCCATCCGAGAACAGGTAAGCTGCGGGCTGGCACAAATTTAATTGAGTGAGCATGAACAACGTAAAACCCCAGGCGAAATCCCGCTATTCCGTATCACTCGCCGATTGGCAACAAGTCGGCGAAGCTTTGTCGCAAATTCGTTTTACGGTCTTCGTCCGTGAGCAAGGGGTACCGCCCGAAATTGAGCTGGATCCATTCGATATTGACGCCAAAAAATGCATCCACGCTGCCGCGCGTGATGACGACGGCAATATCATCGCTACAGGTCGTTTAGTCCTCGACGAACCCATTCCCCGCATTGGTCGTATGGCCGTTTTAAAGGCATGGCGTGGCTCGGGTGTCGGCGCGGCCTTGCTCGATACGCTATGTGGCGAGGTAAAACGGCAAGGCTTTGCCCAGGTGTTAGTGCATGCCCAGACGCATGCCGCACCGTTTTATTTTAAACGCGGATTTTTGTCGCACGGTACCGAGTTTGCCGAGGCGGGAATTCCGCACCTCGAGATGCGCCGCGCATTGGTTTAGCCTTGGTGGCGTTTGGATTGCTGTAGCGCGACTTGGGCAATATTAAAACGGCTCAAAGCTGATTTGATGTTTCTTCAACTGTTTCTGAATGAACGGCTTCCATGCGCCTTCCGGCGCCCAAACCTTGGTGACGGATTCATATGCTGTGTTTGGATTTTCTTTTCGTGAGATCGCGCGGTACAGAAACACCATCGACGATGCGCGCAGATTGATCTGGCAATGTACCAACACCTTTTGCGTGGCGAGCGCATCCATGATCGCCGCGAATTGAGCGAAATCGCGGTCGGATGGTTTATCAAATTGAATCGGGATATTCACGTAGGTGAGCCCCTGGCGCGACAAGATTAGCGCTTCCTCTTTCACCGCGTCAGAGACCGTCGCAGGTGCAAGATACACAACCGCCTCAAACCCCTGCGCTTTCAGATCAGCCAGCCACTCGGCGCTGGGCTGGCCGGATGTGGTGATGCGGTCATTTATCTCGACTTGATTGGGCGGTTTGGCAGGTGCAGCAAATGCGGGGACGGCAGCGGCCAACAACGCTGCCATTGAGAAAACAGCTGCTTTCAATAGGTTGTGGTTCACGAAGCCCTCGGGTGAGTCGTTACAAAATGGAATAGGGCAGCGGCAGGATATTGAGGGCCTCGCCGTTGACGCTATGCAAACGCAATGAATTCGCTTTGATGCTTTCCAATTGCGCCACCACTAGCGCTTCAAATCCGCCGTCGATGCGCGGTGCCACATTGGCAATCTGTCCCGCCACCTGATCGCCGAATTCGGGTCCAAAAACAGGATCGCCGGGTTTGGGCATGGAGCTTTCTGACTTGCCTGAAACGGCAGCTTGGCCGTGAACCAATACCATCCGCTTTTTTAAAATACCGCGATACTGGGTGCGGGCAATGATTTCTTGGCCGACGTAGCAGCCCTTTTTAAAATTCACGCCACCAATCAATTCAAAATTCGCCATCTGTGCCACAAACGCATCCTGCGTTTCTGGTAGCACGGTGATGACGCCGTCCCGCACCGCAAAACCATCCCACACGGGCGCGCCGACGGGCTTGGCAAGGGCTAATAATTTTTGCCAAATGTCATTGGCGTTTTCGATGGGCGTAACGACTTCAAAGCGGTTCGCAGAGAGGCGAATCAAGCAACCTAAAGGCGTCGCAATGGTTTGCATCGGCTGAAGGGTAATATCCCTGAATGCCGCGCCAATACTGGCTTCCAGCCTTGTTTCATTACGATCTGCGATGCCAATTTTAATCAAGCTATCGCTCGCATCCACGAGCTTTACTTTTGATCGCAACACAAACATGGAGAGTCGTTTTTGAATCGCCGCTTGCAGCGCACGAGGCAATTGCAGACAAACCATTTCATTGCTGCTGCCACTTCTGTTGTTACCGCTGTCGTCACTGCTCTTGTCATGCTGGCGCCACATTAAAAAGGTTGCCAACATTCGGCCTTTCGGGCTGCTCCAGCTATTCCACTGCGCGGTCGTTGTCGTGAGTGCGGCGACATCGTTGCTAAGTTGCCCTTGCAAAAATGCAATGGCATCTTCACCGGACGCGACGATTAAACCTTCATGCGATAGATCGCAAAAAACGGTGCCATCAATTGATGCGGCAAGTTCATCGCCGATCGAGGAATAAGATTCCACTCGCCCCCCGGCGAACTGGGCGCCGTTTGCGTTTAATGTTTGTAGCCAAGATTCATTCATACTTCAATTTTTAAACATTTTAGAATGATGCATTTTAGTCCACATGGAACCAATTTCCGAACATTCAAGTAACGATCCGCGTTGGATTCAACTCAAGCCGTCTCGCTTGCAGCTCGCGTTCATGCTCGCTGGGGCATCGCTGGCAGTTACTGTGTTGGTGCTGATCCCGCAGCTAGCGACGTGGTTGCGCGGGATATTGGTGGTCGCTATTTTGCTGCAAATGGTATGGGAAATATGGCGCAATTTTGGCGGCAATGCCCACACGGTGGCTGCGTTTTATTTCATCACGCTTGATCCGGAATTTGACCGGAGTGGTGAACGTGATCGAAAGAGCAATCCGAACGACGACGAATCTGGCAACCAATCAAAAATCACAAAAAATGCCAAAGCCCAAGCCAAGCTAGGCATTCGCCTCCGGTTTAAAAATGCGACGATTCGACAAGGTGAAGTGAAAGAGGGCGCGTTTGTGATGCCTTGGTTTGCCAATGTGCCGTATCAGTTACCCAATGATGGTTGGCTCAGAAAAATCTGGCCCCGCACAATACCGCTTTGGCCGGATAGTCTGGACGCGGACGCATTTAGGCAGGTTCGAGTGCGGTTGCGGTGGCAGTAGCATGGCTGCAGCGCGGATGAGCGTATCAATGTTTATCCTGTCCGGGATTATCTACAAGTCGGAAATTTCCCTGTTTGAACGGAGGCTTTACGGATTTCTTTAGTGTTTCGCTTTTGAGGGCGGCGAAGGCGGGGAAGGCGGGGAAGGCGGTGGAAGCAGGGAAAGCGGTGGAAGCAGGGAAAGCGGTCGCGAAGCTTGAGGTAGCTTTTTCTAAAAAAGTGTCAGGAGAGCGTTTTTTTTATCTTTAAATAGTTGTTACCGCCGCAACGACAGACGCCCATTGGAGCAGCTAGATCTCCCAGCTAGGCATCTCGTATCTCCTAAGATCGTTATCCCTGACGACTCCCGTATAATTATGCTTTGGCTGAATCAGCAACGTTTGCGCACTTTCCGCTTCACTCTCGATCTTCTCCATTGCTACCTCCATGACCTCCCCATCCGTCTTCGCACTTCCTCTCATCACTTTGCATGGCGCGTCTGCTTTATCGCCGTTTCGCGTTGAAAAATTGCTCGCGTCCCTCCGTGCAAAACATCCGGATATACAGAGTGTGCGGGCGGAGTATGTGCATTTTGTGGAGGTGGAAAAAACGTTATCTGCGGCTGAATTGGACACGTTGAATAAGCTGTTGGTTTATGGCGATTCAAATTCAAAGCCCCGCTCCAATGGCGGCGTTTCAGGCCAAAGTGACTCGAAAGCCGCGCCGGCGCTAGCTTTTATTCTTATCCTTCCACGTATCGGCACGATTTCATCATGGGCATCGAAGGCGACCGACATTGCGCATAACTGCGGTCTCGGTCACATTAAACGCATTGAGCGTGGCACGGCTTTTTATGTTGAAACGGATGGCGAATTAGCCGATAACGTGCGCGCCACAATTATGCAAGCGATCCATGATCCGATGACAGAAACGGTTCGCTTTTCGTTGGATGATGCAGCCGAATTATTTGTGACTCAACCTCCACAGCCCTTCGCCACTGTGCCCACAACCCGCGATGGCAAAGCCGCACTGGAGCACGCGAATACGGAAATGGGTTTGGCATTGTCAGCAGACGAAATTGATTACCTGTTTGAGTATTACGAAAAAATAAAACGCGACCCAACTGATGTTGAATTGATGATGTTTGCGCAGGCCAACTCAGAACACTGCCGCCATAAAATTTTCAATGCGTCGTGGACCATCGACGGCGCGGCGCAAGACAAAAGTTTATTCGCGATGATTCGCAACACGCATGCCGTCTCGCCTGCGGGCACTATTGTGGCGTACTCGGACAACTGCGCGGTGATGGAAGGTGCCAGCATCGAGCGCTTCTTCCCCACAAATGGAAAATTCGGTTTTACCAACGACAAAACCCATATCCTGATGAAAGTGGAAACCCACAATCATCCGACCGCCATCGCGCCGTGGCCGGGGGCTGCGACCGGTTCGGGTGGCGAAATTCGCGACGAGGGTGCGACCGGAATAGGCGCAAAGCCAAAAGCAGGGCTCACCGGATTTTCCGTTTCAAATCTAAACATACCGGGTTCAATTCAGCCTTGGGAACATGGCTATGGCAAGCCCTCGCGCATTGCATCCGCGCTCAACATCATGATCGAAGGCCCGCTTGGCGGCGCAGCGTTTAACAATGAATTTGGCCGCATCAATCTCACCGGCTATTTCCGCACCTACGAGCAAGAAGCAGAGGGCGTCATGCGCGGCTATCACAAGCCGATCATGATCGCGGGCGGCTTGGGCAATATCTCCGACGCACATACCCACAAAAAGCCGTTCGGCCCAGGCACGTTGCTGATCCAGCTCGGCGGCCCTAGTATGCGCATCGGTTTGGGCGGTGGCGCGGCATCATCAATGACATCCGGTGCGAACACCGAAGCGCTCGATTTTGATTCGGTGCAGCGCGCTAACGCCGAGATGGAGCGGCGTTGTCAGGAAGTGATTGATGCTTGTTGGCAACTTGGTGCGGCAAATCCAATTTTGTCGATTCACGATGTCGGTGCAGGCGGCATTTCGAATGCGTTGCCGGAGCTTGCTCACGCTGGCGGGATGGGCGCCAAATTTAATTTACGTTCCGTGCCGTCTGAAGAGCCTGGCATGAGCCCGAAAGAAATTTGGAGCAATGAATCCCAAGAGCGTTATGTGCTGGCGATTGCACCTGCGTCGCTGCCGCAATTTAAGCAATTTTGTGAACGGGAGCGCTGCCCGTTTGCCGTAGTGGGGGAGGCAACCGCATCGCAAGACTTGATTGTCGCCGATCCGCTATTTGCCAACAACGCCGTCGATATGGATATGGATGTGCTGCTCGGTAAACCGCCTCGTATGCATCGCGACGTAGCAACGGTGATTCCTAACTTGCCGAAATTTGACACAACAAATATTGACTTAAAGGAAGCTGTCTATCGCGTGTTGCGCTTGCCTACCGTTGCTGATAAATCATTTCTAATTACGATTGGTGATCGCTCAGTTGGTGGCCTGACCGCACGCGATCAATTCGTTGGTCCGTGGCAGGTTCCTGTAGCCGATTGCGCGGTAACGCTCATGGGTTACAACACCGATCGCGGAGAAGCGATGGCCATGGGCGAGCGAGCTCCGATTGCGATTATTGACGCGCCTGCCTCAGGCCGCATGGCGGTTGGTGAAGCGATTACAAACATTGCAGCAGCCGATATTGCCAACATTTCAGACATTAAATTATCGGCTAATTGGATGGCCGCCGCCGGTGTGGCAGGTGAGGATGCGAAACTATTTGCCACGGTAAAAGCAGTTGGCATGGCGCTATGTCCCGCGCTGGGTGTTTCGATTCCGGTCGGTAAAGACTCGTTGTCGATGAAGACCGCATGGTTGGATAACGATGAGAAAAAGCAAGTAGTGGCGCCAGTTTCTCTAGTCATTTCTGCCTTCGCGCCAGTATTTGATGCGAGCAAAACGCTGACGCCAGAATTGGCAACGGATATTGCCGATACTGAACTCGTCCTGATCGATTTGGGTGCAGGCAAAAATCGTTTGGGCGCGTCAGCGTTGGCACAGGTTTACGCACAAGTCGGCAACATGGCACCGGATGTCGATGATGCCAGCCGATTAAAATCGTTCTTTACCGTCATCCGCGAGCTTGCACGCGACAACAAAATTTTGAGCTACCACGATCGCTCTGATGGTGGTTTGTTGTCGACGTTAACGGAGATGATGTTTGCATCCCACACCGGTGTTTCGATCAATATGGATTCGCTCATATTTAATGAAAAAGAAACGGATGTTGACGATTACGACGTGACCGCGACCTCTAAAAAATTAGGCGAGAACGATGCGATGTTAGCCGCGCTTTTTAACGAGGAGCTTGGCGCGGTCATTCAAACCCGCAAGTCAGAACGTCCAGCCGTGATGCAAACCTTGCGTGATGCCGGCTTAGGCTCGATGAGCCACATCATTGGTCATTTGAATGCCGGTGACGAGCTACGCATCATTCGCGGCACAAAACCGGCGTTGGCCGAACGCCGTGTTGATCTTCATCGCGCATGGTCGGAAACGAGTTATCTCATCCAGTCATTGCGCGACAATCCTGAGACGGCGAAACAAGAGTACGATCGCCTGCATGACGTGAAGGACCCCGGCCTCACCACCAAACTCACCTTCGATGCGACCAACGATATTGCCGCGCCATTCATCGCCAGCAACGTAAAACCAAAAATTGCCATCCTCCGCGAACAAGGCGTGAACGGCCAGTTAGAAATGGCGCACGCCTTCACCAAGGCGGGCTTTGAAGCGTTTGATGTACACATGAGCGACATCATTGCCGGACGTATCACGCTGCGCGATTTCAAAGCCTTCGCGGCCTGCGGCGGCTTCTCGTATGGCGATGTCTTGGGTGCTGGCGAGGGATGGGCGAAATCAATTTTATTCAACGCCCGTGCGCGGGATGAATTTGAAGCGTTTTTTAAGCGTGATGATTCATTTGCGCTGGGTGTTTGCAATGGCTGCCAGATGATGTCGAACTTACACACAATTATTCCCGGCGCCGAAAACTGGCCACATCTGGAACGCAACAAAAGCGAGCAATACGAAGCCCGCACCGTGATGCTCGAAATCCGCGAATCACCCTCGATTCTCTTCGCTGGCATGGCAGGCTCGCGCCTGCCCGTCGCCACCGCGCACGGCGAAGGCCAGGCGGTGTTCAAAGATAAAGCGCAGCAAGATGCGGTGCGCTGGCTAGCAGCCGCGCATTTTGTGGATGGCCATGGCCGCGTGACTGAAGCATTCCCCGCGAACCCAAACGGCTCCCCACTCGGCATGACCGCTTTTACGACGCCCGATGGTCGCTTTAACATTATGATGCCGCACCCCGAGCGCGTCGCGCTGAATGTGAATTTATCGTGGCATCCGAAGGCGTGGAAAACATCACGCGAAAGCCCATGGATGCGGATGTTCAGGAACGCGCGGGTTTGGGTGGGGTAAGTCGTTTAGTAATAATTTATGAAAGTTTAAATCATGAAAAAACCACTACCGCTACCACCGCCCCCACATATTCGCAATTTATTTTCAATTCTTGCAGCGACATTACTACTCTCTGCAACAATTACTTGCGCCCAAGAACCTGCCAAACCTGCCGCAACCGATAGAAAAATTGATAGCCACGTCGGCGATTGCGGCAAGAAAGAAGGCATCAACAAAGCCCGCTGCGAACGCCACGAAACCATGGCAGCAAAATGCGGCGCGGTAAAGGGTGATGCCCATTTCCAGTGCGACCGCGATTATCTTTTAGCCAACCCGCTTGATTGCACTAAACTTTCTGGCAAAAACAGGGATCAATGCAAAGCCGAAGTCGCGGCGTTTAAAACCTGTGAGGCCAATCAAGGGCGCGATTTTATGAAGTGCGTGCGCGGCACTACTGGCGAGAGCCCAATGGGGCATTGAGCGCGCGCAACATGCGGGCTGCTAAGGTTTTAAATTTTCGGCTTGCCCCGCAGTAAGCTTTAGCCAAACCGTCATCCGACACCAAGTGCAAGGACTATATTTTGTCCGTGCTTCACCGACGTCAGCAATAAAAGTCCGTCTTTGTGCTTGACCATCAGGCGCTTTCAAAAATATCGCCCCCACCAAAAAGGCACTAGTCGGCACGCGCCCTGCCGCCCTTCGGAGCTGAGGAACACGACATTCAGGCGTATGAATCCACGTTCGCATTTAGTGCGTAGTAGTACTGTCAAATTCATCGTTTATGCTGAAATCTCTTCCACCACGACCAATCAGAATTTCCCGATGCGTTCTATTCAAAACCAGAAATACAAACTTAAACCCATAATCGCATGGCTCATCTTTAGTGCTTCGTTGCCGGTTTCCATCGTTGCTCATGCGGATGGCAAGAGCGCACCGCAAATTATTGACAAAATCGAAATCCAAGGCCACTACGACAATGGCGTTGGCACTTCTGACGCTGCCAGCCAAGGGACGGTAAACGCCAAGCTTATTGAAAACCGTTCAACCCTGCGCCCGGGGGAGGTGTTGGAATTCGTCCCAGGGTTAGTGGTGACGCAGCACAGCGGCGAAGGCAAAGCAAACCAATATTTTTTGCGCGGTTTTAATTTGGATCACGGCACCGATTTTGCAACATTTGTGGCTGGGATGCCGATCAATGCCCGCAGCCATGCCCATGGTCAGGGCTATATGGACCTTAATTTCTTAATCCCGGAATTAGTGGAGCGGATTGATTATAAAAAAGGCACTTACTATGCCGATGAAGGCGATTTCGCCAGTGCTGGCGCGGCGCATATTCACTTGTATAACGCGCTTGCAAAAAGCGTTGCGTCCCTTACCGTTGGTGAACACCAATTCACGCGCGGCTTATTCGCAAATTCAACCGCAGTGGGTGCAGGCACGCTGCTTTATGGCCTCGAATTAACACACGACAATAATTCTTTCGAATTGCCGGAAAATGTTCGCAAGCAAAGCGGGATGCTTCGTTATAGCCAAAACCAGAGCCGAGATAATGCAGATGTTAGTTTTAGTATTACCGCGCTGGCCTATAACAACAAGTGGACCGCGAACGATCAAATAGCCCAGCGCGCTGTCGATCAGGGGCTTATCAGCCGTTTTGGTGCGCTTGATGCAAGTGATGGTGGTGAAACATCACGCTATAGTTTATCGGTTGATTGGTAGCGCCGACATGAAAACGCGGTGACGCAATTGACAGCGTATGGGGTGCAATCAAAGCTCAATTTATTTAGCAACTTTACGTATTTTTCAGAGCACCCATATGATTTGGGTGATCCCGTGAATGGCGACCAGTTTGAGCAGGCTGAACGCAGGAAAACTTTCGGGTTTGATTTGAGCCAGACATGGTTTGGCAAGCTCGGCAACGCGGATATGAGCAACCGTATCGGCTTGCAATCCCGTTATGACAAGCTTGATCCGGTTGCACTCTACAGCGCCGTCAAACGACATCGCGTCGCCACCATTAGCGAGAGCAATGTGGCGCAAGATAGCGCCTCAATCTATGCCGAAAACTCGGTGCAATGGTTGCCAAAATTTCGCTCCATTACTGGCATTCGGGCGGATCGGTTTAACTTTAAGGTGGCCAGCAACATCCCGGAAAATTCGGGCAAGGTTTCGGCAAACATCACTTCGCCAAAACTTTCGCTCATCTTCGGACCCTGGAATAAATCCGAATTTTTTGCAAACTGGGGCGAAGGGTTTCATTCCAACGATGCGCGCGGCACAACAGTGAGGCTCACGCCCAAAGAATTGTTGCCGACTGAGCCCGTCACGCCGCTAGTCAAATCGCGCGGATCGGAATTGGGCTTGCGCACGCAAATTATTCCGGGACTTGAAAGCTCGTTCGCGCTCTGGCGTTTGAAACTCGGCTCTGAGCTGGTATTTTCGGGTGATGCGGGCGACACAGCACCAAGCCGCCCGACGTATCGCCGCGGCGTTGAATGGAACAACCACTATATCGCGACGCCTTGGCTGCTGTTTGATTTAGATGTAGCGCTCTCCCGCACCCGTTTTACGCAGGACGATGCGGTCGGCAATTTTGTGCCCGGCTCGGTTGAAAAAGTGGCGTCGTTTGGCGTTGCAGTAACAGAGTACGGGCGCTGGTTTGGCGATTTTCATGTCCGCTATTTTGGGCCGCGCACGCTGATTGAAGATAATAGTAAGCGCTCCCGTTCCACAACCTTGGCAAACCTCCGCGCCGGTTACAAGATTGACCGCAATTGGAAAGTAGCGGTCGACGCGTTTAATTTATTTGATCGAAAAGCCAATACCATCGATTATTTCTATAACTCACGTTTACGCGGGGAGACAGCTGCTGGCGCGGATGATATCCATTTCCATCCTGCAGAGCCGAGACAATTTCGGTTCACGGTTGTCGCCAATTTTTGATCAAATAATTAGAGATGGGTCGTTGGTTTTAAATTTTTATAAACGCCTGACTCGGCAAACAGCCCCTCCAACGGCGATGAATTTAATGTTCATCGCCGTTTTTAATGGCGCGTTGTTCGACATAAATATTCGAGCACTTGTGTGCGCTAGCGAACACTGCGAGCGAAAGCGACTGGGCAACATGAGCTCAGTAAAAATGAAGTCAGGTTGCCATTTTGACGAATGAGTTGCGTTTCGTCAGGGGAGCGCATCAGAGCCGACAACAACGGAAAAATAAATTGTTCAAATTAAAATCCAGTTTTGAAAAAACAGCGTAGTGCTTGTAGTGCTGACTACCTTGGCAGCATCGGCATATTGTGGGCGGGGTGTCGGCGTGTTGTTTGGCCGTTGTTAAATGAGACATTTTTTCAATTTTGTAAATTTATTTTTAATAAACTTGCGTTGCTGAAATCCAGTTAATTAATGGCTACGTAGGTTAATAGCGAATTGAGCGATCCTGTAATTTCCCTTTTAGGAGTGAAGATGAAAACGATGCATTTGAAAACGATGAATTTCAAAAAAATTAAACAAGTCATGTTTGCGACGGCTGTGCTCGGTGCGGGGGTTGCAGCAACCTTGCCCGCCATTCCCGCATTTGCTTCAAGCCATCGCGAGGCACCCGGCATTACGCAGCATCCCAAAATGGATGGCACAGATGTCTATGCATTTCGCAGCTATGAGCCGGGTCGCTCCGCATTCGTAACCATCATTGCAAACTATATTCCGCTTCAAGATTCTTACGGCGGGCCAAATTATTTCACGATGGACCCAGATGGCATTTATGAAATTCATATCGACAACAACGGGGATGCGCGCGAAGATTTAACATTCCAATTTAAATTTAAGCAAACCTCAAAAGACATCGCGCTAAACATCGGCGGCAAGAGCGTGGCGATCCCGCTTCGCTACGCCGGTGGTATCACCGACGTTAACCCAGCCACCCTCAACCAGAGCGAAAGCTATACCGTGAGCCTCATTAACGGGGCGCGTCGCCAGCCGAGTAACTTGGCCGGTATGCTCACCAACGTGGCGGGTGGTGCCACAGAGTTCCAAAAGCCAATCGATAACGTCGGAAATAAAACGATCCCGGATTATCCAAATTATGCTGGCAAACATATGTACAACGTTAACATTCCCGGTTGCAGTGTGGCCGGTCGGGTGTTTGTTGGCCAGCGCCGCGATGGTTTTGGTGTGAACTTGGGCGAGATATTTGATCTAGTCAATATTCCGACCGCACGGGTGATCGGGAGCCGCACTGGTTCGTCTAACACACTACTCACAAAAAATGTCACCTCAATCGCAATGGAATTGCCAATCGCCTGTATCACGACCGCAAGTGACCCTGTGATTGGTGTGTGGAGCACTTCTAGTCTGCCACGCTCGCGCTTGGTGGGCAATTCACCGCTCCGCTCCATAATCCTTGATCGCAATCTAGTGCAGGTCTCGCGTTTGGGGATGCCGCTTGTGAATGAGCTGGTGATTGGCCTCAAAGACAAAGATGCCTTCAACGCTAGCGAGCCCAAAGACGACGGCCAGTTTGCCGACTATGTGACCAATCCGACGCTGCCATCCTTACTCGAATTGCTTTACGGTGCAGACGGTGTGAAAGCGCCAACCAACTATCCGCGTACTGATCTGGTTGCCGCGTTTTTAACTGGTGTGGCGTCCGTGAATCAGCCCAAGAACGTAGTGGGCTCTGAGATGTTGCGCTTAAATACGGCGTTACCGGCAACAGCCAAAGGTGGCCAAAATAGTCTTGGCGCGGCAGCTTGCTTTGTCAATGGTGCGCTCACGTTGAGCAATCCGGGTTGTGACCCAGCTGGCTTCCCGAACGGTCGCCGCCCAGGTGATGATGTGGTGGACATTATTTTACGTGTCGCCATGGGTTATCTCTTACCACCTGGTCCAACCAAACCGGCTAGCGCAACACTGCCGTATACCGACGGTGTGTTGGTCGAGGACAGCCAATTTGATAACGCCTTCCCGTACCTTCGCAGCCCGATTCCCGGCTCGCCAAACGGTAAGAACGGTGAAGATCCAAATATGTAATTGCAGCCGAAATTCGTGGCGATATATTGATGGTTAGTTTTATTCGAGTTTTACCATAGTTTTGTAAATAACTTCCGGTTGCTGCAACGCCAATAAGTGTGCCTAAGGGCGAGCATTTGGCGTTGCGGTTACCTGGAGATCAAGACACCACGCACCATGTATCGCCCGATTTCTACAATTGATTAATGCCGTTCGTCGTTGTGGCAGGGCTGTAGAGCCTGTTTATCGGTTGGGTTCCTATTAAGTGCTGATTAAGATAGTTTTTTCTTTGAAAATAATTTGCAGATCGATTGTAATTTTTAGTGTGGTGATTTGGGGACAACAGTGCACGGCAAACTACTGATCAATAGCATCGCTAACGCCAAATTGATGAGCGGCATGAACGTCGTTGCCGCCATCTTGTCGTTCGCGTGGTGCCTGACATCGGTTGCGGTTCCATACATTCCAACCAACGATGCTGATCCGTTAGAGCAGTTATCGACCAAGCTGGGCGAGGGCTCGCGACTAAGCGCCTCCAGCCGCGCTATGCGTTCGGTATTGGCGCGTGACCCGAATAATGTTGATCTTGCCGTCCGTGCTGCCAAAATTTATCTCGCGCGTGCGCGCAGTGAATCCGATCCGCGTCTGTTAGGTCAAGCGCAGGCCGCACTCGGCCGATGGTGGGCACAGCCGGAGCCACCCGTGCCGGTACTTCTATTGCGCGCAACGATTTTGCAAACTAATCATGATTTTAAAAATTCACGTGCGGACTTGGAGCAAGCCGTAAAACGCGAACCAAACAATGCGCAGGCTTGGCTCACGCTTGCAACCGTTCAACAAGTAACCGGCGATTTTGAAGGCGCGACGGCCAGCTGTAAACAACTAGCGCCGCTGGCGACAGTGTTGGTCGCAACCAGTTGCAATGCGGGTGTTGTAGGCATGCTAGGGCAAGCCGAAACGGCTTATGACGCCATTGATGTTGCGCTTAAAAAATCAGGCTTTGGTCGCAACAATAACAATTCAAACAGCGTTGCCGTTAATACATGGGCACTAACGCTTCAAGCGGAATTAGCCGAGCGACAATCACGGTTTGCGGATGCGGACCGGCTTTATCGCGAAAGTTTAACGATCGATGGGGGAGATGCTTACACGATTGCTGCCTATTCAGATTTTTTAATTGATTCTCAGCGTGCGGCGGAGGTACTTTCGCTTATTCCAAGCAATACCCGGGCGGATGTTTTATTACTGCGCCGTGCTATTGCCGCCAAGCTTCTGGCAGCGCCTGACGCGAGCCAGCTTGCCAACGACTTGGGGCAGCGGTTTGCCGCATCGCGCGCACGCGGCGATCGTGTGCATTTGCGCGAAGAGGCGCGTTTCCAGCTCGTGATCAAAGGCGCTCCGCAAGAGGCACTGCGGCTTGCGCTGGAAAATTGGCGCGTACAAAAAGAGGCCTTGGATGCACGTATCGTGCTTGAAGCTGCGGTCGCGGCGCAACAAGTTAAATCCGCTCAAGAGGTGATCGCATGGCTTGATCGCACGCATTTTCAGGGTGAAAAACTCAAGCAGCTAAGGTTGCAGCTGATGACGCAGTTGTCGTTAGTCGGCAATGTACATCCACCCGTGCAGTTGTTCGCGTCGGCGCATGCCGTGAGATTGCGATGATGGCGAAAATTGTAATGGTGGCGGAAATTACGCACATCCAACGTAATGAAAATCACCTACGGGCTTGCCACGGGCATCGCCAATTTGCCGCGAACCGGTCAATGCTGATGACTGTCTTGTTAGCAATCGCAATGAGCCTGCTGTGCCTCGTGCCAAAGCTGTCGGATGCACACAAAGCCAGCGATAGCTATCTTTCCTTGGCGGTTGATTCGCAGGATCATACAAAGATTAACGGCCAATGGGATATTGCGCTCCGCGATCTTGATTTGGTAATGGCGCTAGATCAAAATGGTGACGGTGTGATTGATTGGGGCGAAGTCCGTGCACGTCACGCTGATATTGCCGCTTATGCCACGCGAAGCCTGCAATTAAAAAGCGATAACGCTATTTGTCCTTGGCAAGTTACCGAACATTTGATTGATCGCCATACCGATGGTGCCTACGCGGTGATGAAATTGCGCGCGGTTTGCCCAAGTGCGGTTGACGCCCTAACCGTTCATTACAGTCTGTTATTTGATGTCGATGCGCAACACCGCGGTCTGCTTAAGTTGGTGTTTCCAGACGGTAAGCAAGAAGAACATGGTCAAGAGAATTCTGAGAAAGTCGAGACGCCCGCAGCGGATTTGGCGAGGGATGAGCCCGCATCTTCAAACACAATCAGTGCAGTGTTTCCCGCTGATAATGCCACGCAGACGTTCGCGGATAGCCATATAAGCATTGGTTCGCAACTCGCTACGTACATTGCGGACGGCATCAAACATATCGCGATTGGATTTGATCATATTTTGTTTTTAGTGGTGCTGCTACTGCCCGCTGTACTGGTGAGAGAGGGGGTGGGCAACGATCGCCGTTGGGTGCCGGTGGCGGGAATGAACACCGCGTTTTGGAATGTGTTGAAAATCGTTACCGCGTTTACGATCGCACACTCGATCACGCTTTCGCTGGCGGCATTGGATGTGGTTAGGCTGCCATCTCGGCTGGTGGAATCATTGATTGCCGCCTCAGTACTGGCGACTGCGCTAGACAATGTGTGGCCATTTCTTCCGCGTAAACGTTGGCTTGTTGCGTTTGCATTCGGCTTGGTGCACGGCTTTGGTTTTGCAAGCGTGTTAGCGGATTTAAACCTTCCAAATTCGTCACTATTGCTATCGCTTCTTGGCTTCAATATTGGTGTTGAAATCGGACAGGTGGCGCTGGTGGTGGTTATGATTCCGCTCGCCTACGTGACTCGCAACACAAAACTTTATCCGCAGGTTGCGTTGCGTGCTGGCTCGGTCGTGATTGCTAGTATTTCGGTGGGTTGGTTGCTTGAACGCAGTCTTAATTTGCAACTCATGCCGTTTTAAGGGCCGCTGTTTGATGTTGATTATTTTTTGTTTTGATATTTTTTTACCCGATTCACCTACGAATCATCTATTTAACTTGCTGATGAATTAACCGGGCGCGCGAACTGAACCGCGAAACCGTGCCGCCAAACCATAAGGAAACATAATGAATAAAAAAATTGCTTTCACATTCATCGCTGCGCTAGGTTTGACTGCCGCCGCACCTTCGTATGCGCAATGGTATGTCGGCGCGACAGGCGGTCAAACTGATATTAAAGCGAACAACGCCCAGCTCGCCGATCAGTTTCTCGATCTGGGATTCGATAGTGCTAACACGAGCACCAATAAGCGCGGCTCGGGCTATCGCGTCTTCGGCGGCTATCAAATTCACCGCTACTTGGCGACAGAGTTGAGCTATGTTGATTTGGGCCGTTACGATTCGCACACCACCGTTTCGCCAACCGGCGCGCTTGATAGCCGGACCAAGATCAGCGGCGGAGAAATCTCCTTACTTGGAATGCTGCCGATAACCGATGGGTTTAGCGTGTTTGCGAAAGTGGGTGCATTCGCCGCTGAAACCAAGGCATCTTATGTCGGCAGCGGTTCGGTACAGACGGTTAACGGTGGTCAAAGCCAGAAGCAAAAAGGCACCGAGCTTAGCTACGGTGTTGGCGCTGACTATCTGATCGACAAGCGTTTTGCAGTGCGCGGTGAATGGTCGCGTTACACCAAACTTGGTAACGAGCTAACCGGTGGTAAGACCGATGTGAATTTATATTCAGTCGGTGTGTTGTATCGGTTTTAACGTTAATGAGGCGCACGCTTGATAGCTTAATTTAAAGCGGCAGTATTGAGCGTTGCGGCGCAACGAAATTCGATTCAAAACCGTTACCCAAAAATTAATCATTAAAAATGCATCGGCCGGAAGTGGTAGACAAACATTCACGCGCCGCAATTAGAAACAACACGTTGTCAGAAAATCATGTTATTGGTACGTTAAAAAGCCCGGTTGCCCGGGCTTTTTAGTTTGCAATATCAACAAATCCATCTACCAAACTCGGCAAGCCTTGCCTTTCTCAGCCACCATCGGCTGCCCGGCCTTGCAAGAGAATGCCGTGGCAAATTCCGGCATATTTACCACCAAGCCATTGACGCGATACTTGCCCGGTGAATGCGGGTCGGTGAGCGCTTTGACGCGCAGGTTTTCATCGCGGTCGTTTTCGCAGGCCCATTGCGCGTAGCCGACGAAGAAGCGTTGGTCGGGGGTTAGGCCGTCGCGTGGCTCAAGTTTCATATTCGCGACTTCTGTTTTCCATGCCATCCACCCCAAAATCAATCCGCCCAAATCAGCCACGTCTTCGCCGAGTGTTAATTTGGAGTTGATTTTGATGTCGTCGACAATCGTATAAGTCGCGTACTGATCGACGATACATTGGCTGCGGTTGGTAAATTCCTTCGCGTCTTTTTTCGTCCACCAGTCTTTTAGATTTCCCTTTGCATCGAACTGGCGGCCCTCATCATCAAAGCCGTGGGTGAGTTCGTGGCCGATGGTGCCGCCGGTGTTACCGTAGTTGGGCGCATCATCCATTTTCGGGTCGTAGAGCGGCGGCTGTAGCACACCGGCCGGGAAGTTGATGTCGTTCATTTGCGGATTGTAGTAGGCGTTCACCGACGGTGCTGTCATGCCCCATTCGCCGCGGTTTAGCGGCTTGCCAATTTTGGCGAGTTGGCGTTTGGTTTCAAAGTTAGCGCCGCGTTGCACATTGCCTAAAAAGTCGTCGCGTTTCACGTTGAATGCGCTGTAATCGCGCCAGGTATCGGGGTAGCCAATTTTGTTGGCGACAGCGCGTAATTTTTCTTGCGCTTTTTGTTTGGTGGCGGGGCTCATCCATGTGAGCGACTTAATATCGTCGGCCATTGCAACTTCAATTTGCTTGGTCATCCGCAATGTTTTCGCTTTCAAATCAGCACTGAATGCGCGGCTCACAAATTCCTGACCCAACGCTTCGCCAAGGTGGCCATCAACCAACGCTACGCAGCGCTTCCAACGTGGTTTTTGCTCTGGCACGCCGCGCAACGTTTTACTAAAAAACGCGAAATGTTCGTCGGCGAACGGCGTTGATAAATGTTGGGAGGTCGCACGAACCAAATGCCATCGCATGTAAGTTTTGATTTCGTCCAAACTTAGTGTTTGCAATTGCCTGCTAAGCGCTTTGTAGAAGGCGGGTTCGGTTACATTAAACGTATTTAAGTTTTTCAAACCGAGCGATTGCAAGTACGCGCTCCAGTTGAAGTTTGGAATTAGCGCCTGCAATTTTGCAGCGTTCATCTTGTTGAATTGCTTATAAGGATCGCGCTTTTCAACGCGCGTGAGCGTCGCATTCGCCAACGCTGTTTCAATCGCCATGATTTTGTCGGCGGATTGTTTCGCTTTTTCTGCGTTGTCTCCCAAGAGCACCAACATCTGTGCGATATGAGCCACATATTGGCTGCGAATCGTTTTCGATTTTTCGTCATCCTTGGTGTAATAATCCCGATCCGGCAAGCCAAGCCCACCGCCTGCGGCAAATGCAATCACCTTTGACGAGTCGCCAAAATCCTGATTCGAGCCGAAGCCAAACAACATGCCCTCGTCCGCAAGCGTGACATGTAGTGCTGCCAACACCTTCGGCAAATCGGCCTTTGTTTTCATGCCGTCAATGCTGGAAAGGGCGGGTTGGAGTGGTGTCCCGGCGAGCTTTTCAATTGCTGATTCATTCATACAGGCTGCAAAATAATCGCCGATTTTTTGTTGTGCAGCATTCTTTTTTTCGTTGCTCGCAGCCAAACTTTGCAAAATACCCCATAGATATTTTTGGTTGTCATTCGCCAATTTGCCATAGACCGACCAACGCGCTTGGTCAGACGGGATCGGATTATTCTTCATCCAGCCGCCGCAGGTGTATTGATAAAAATCGACACAGGGATCCGCTGTTTTATCCATGGCGCTCACATCGAGTCCAGGTGTGTAGGGGAATGATGTGAGGGGTTTGTCAGCAATCTTTGTGGTGGTGGTCGCAGGCGCGACAGCGGGCGAAGGCGTTTGTGCATTGGCGACAACGGTTGCAGCAGTGAGCGCAGTCGCTAGAGCGGAAAGAATGAAACCAGTATTTTTAAGAATTACGGCACGCATGAGTAAACTCCAAATTGGAACATTAAAGTCGAGTACTGTTGCGCTGTTCAGGGCAGTTTTGCCTCAAACAGCTCTATAGAACTCGTGTTTATCGCTTGGAAATAGGGCTATGAAAAATATAGGGCTATGAGAACGGCAAGACTATATTTTGTACCCTAACTGTAACGCTTTTTGGCGGCTGAAAACAAGCGACGACAAACGCTTGCATTATCAGTTTTCGTTTGATGTCCGCTTTAAGTTTTTTCCTTCGATGTTGGCGTTGAATGTTTGCCTTAGAGTATGTTTTAACAATCAGGTAATCGGTATCATTCTTGTACTCATTTTTCGAAAGACAGCTATGCCAGAAGGTCCCGAAATTGCGCGTGCCGCCAATAATCTGGCGGTGGTGCTAGTAAATAAAAATGTGTTGCTGATTGAATTTGCGTTTCAGCATCTGAAACAACATGCCGATATGCTCATCGGGAGCCGCATCAAGACGGTGCGGGCAAGGTCTAAAGCCATGCTCGTTGAATTTGACTGTGAGCTTACCGTTTATAGCCACAATCAGCTATATGGCCGCTGGGCAATTCTTGCGCACGGAGAAGCCCCCCAATTTGGTTTGCAGGTGCGGATGGCGATTCATGTCAATGACGCGGTTGCGGTGCTTTATAGCGCATCAGCTATTGAAGTCTGGCCGAGCGCCAACATTGGTGAGCAGCCCTACATTCGCAAATTGGGCTTGGAATTACTGGCCGCTGAGACGACGCATAACGAGGTGCTTGCCCATATTCGGCAACCGAAATTTCAAGGGCGTCGTGTGGCCACTTTGCTGCTGGATCAGGGGTTTTTAGCGGGCATCGGCAACTATTTACGCAGCGATATTTTATTCGCAGCCCGAATCAATCCCGATGCTCGAATGAAGGATTTAACCGCCGTGCAAACAGACGCGCTGGCGCATCACGCACTGGCCATGACGCAACAATCTTTTGCAACGAATGGCATCACCAACGATTTAAAGATCGCAAAAAAATTAAAAGGCCGTGGCATGAAATTCAGCCAGTACCGGCACTGGGTGTTTGATCGGGCGGGCGAACCCTGCCATGTCTGCGGGACGACGATTGCTCGTCTTTATTTGTCGGGTAGGGCGGTATTTTGGTGTATGGGATGTCAGATGTAAAATTTGCTGAAATTGTTACTCGGCAGAGCTTTGCGAGTTTTATTCGCGATTTAAGTATGAATATCGACACAGAAGCCGCCTAGAATCGTCCTTCTTGTAAATTTTTGAATACTGCAAAATCAAAATCTCGAAGTTTTACAAATTGGCTCAATTGTTTCTCAAAAAATACACCTTGTGAAAGTACTCCATGATTACGCGCCACCTGTGCTGGATTTTCTTTGGATGACCCCGGATAGATCACTTGTCCTTTGGCTATTTAACGAGAATTTTTCATTTGCTGAGATGAGAAATATCGGTTCACTTCCCTACGGGGCAAGGGTGATTGAGCCTTAGCGGAGGGAGAATTTGCGCGAACACCTAGCTTTGTCGGGTCAGCTGCTGGCTTGGGGTGATTTGGTGTGTTGTCAGGGGAAGGGTTGACGGAGGGTGAAAGATCCCTTAAGTTCCGAACAGCCTGCCCCAAATGCCGCACTAACCCGGCACTTGTCCTAGACTTTGCATTTTGCTACCCCGCCAACTTACCCTTAACAAAAGCCGCAATCTCACTCACATCCACCACCGTCGCAGCCACATCCCGCCGATGCTGATACTCGACCTTGCCATCTTTCAACCCACGCTCGCCAATCACGACGCGATGCGGGATGCCGATCAGCTCCAGTTCGGCCAGCATCACGCCTGGGCGCTCACCACGGTCGTCTAGTAGTACGTCTACCCCGGCAAGTTTTAAATCGCTGTAGAGGGCATCTACGGCGGATTTAACCATCTCGGAGCGGTCGTATCCCATCGGCGCTATCGCTACCGTGAAGGGTGCCATTGCATCGGGCCAGATGATGCCCTTCTCATCGTGGTTTTGCTCAATTGCCGCACCGAGCAAGCGGGTTACGCCGATGCCGTAACAGCCCATCTCTAATAATTGTGGTTTGCCGTTTTCGCCCAAGAACGTCGCGTTCATTGGTTTCGAATAGACGGTTCCCAAATAAAACACATGTCCGACCTCAATGCCGCGCTGAATGGCGAGCACACCACCGCCGTCGGGTGACGGATCGCCCGGGACCACATTGCGGATGTCCGCAACAAAATCGGGCTCCGGCAGATCGCGGCCCCAGTTCATGCCTGTGAAGTGGAAGCCTTCTTCGTTCGCACCAGAGACGAAATCGCTCATGCTGGCGACGGTTCGGTCGGCGACAATTTTGACGGGCTTTTTCAAACCAATTGGTCCCAAGTAGCCCGGCTTGCAACCAAAGTGTTCGGTGATTTCGGATTCACCCGCAAAGCGGAAATCTTTACCCAGGCCCGCGATCTTGCTGGCTTTGATTTCGTTTAATTCATGGTCCCCGCGGATCAACAATAACCAAATGTCGGCGGGCAGGGGATTGCCTTTCTCATCAGCCTTATCGACGGCTAACACAATCGATTTTACCGATTGTGAAAGTGGCAAATTAAGCAATTCGGCGACATCTTCACACTTCTCTTTTCCGGGGGTAGGTGTTTTGCCAAACTCTAGCACTGGTGCGGCTCTTGAGGCATTTAAGCTAAGCGCCTCGGCAAGCTCAATATTGGCCGCGTAGTCGGAAGTGGGGCAATATGCAATTGCATCTTCACCCGTGTCGGCAATGACTTGGAATTCGTGAGAACGTGATCCACCGATGGCACCAGTATCGGCTTTGACAGCGCGGAACGTTAAGCCTAGCCGGTTAAAAATTTTATGATACGCGGCAAACATTTTATCGTAGCTAACACCCGCGCTGGCTTCATCACGATCAAACGAATAGGCGTCTTTCATCGTAAATTCGCGACCTCGCATCACGCCAAAGCGCGGGCGGCGCTCGTCGCGAAATTTGGTCTGGATATGGTAAAAATTGACCGGCAGCTGGCGATAGCTTTTGATCTCGCCCCGCGCGATGTCAGTGATTGCTTCTTCACTCGTCGGCTGAAAAATGAAATCGCGGCCATGGCGGTCTTTTACGCGCATCAACTCGGCACCGTATTTTTGCCAGCGACCCGTCTCTTGCCAAAGCTCGGCCGGTTGCACGACCGGCATTAAGCATTCGATTGCGCCGGCCGTGTTCATCTCCTCGCGGATGATGGCTTCGATTTTACGAATCGTGCGCAGACCCATTGGCATGTAGTTATAAATGCCTGCGGCGAGCTTGCGAATCATGCCTGCCCGCAACATCAGCTTTTGCGAGGTGATATCGGCGTCGGCGGGGGCTTCTTTGAGGGTCGAGATAAAAAACTGGGATGCGCGCATTTTTTGTTTAAATTCAGTGAGTTGTAGTTAATTTTGAGGGTTCGAGGACCCTATTTTACACGCCGCGCACCTAATTAGGTTATGCAGCGTGCTACCCAATTACATCGTTTTGTGAAAGAATCACTTTAACTATTGAATTGGAAGGGCAACCATGATTGATCGTGATGGTTATCGCCCGAATGTCGCCATCGTCCTTTGCAACGCAAAGAACGAGGTGTTTTGGGGCAAGCGCATCAAAGAGCACGCTTGGCAGTTCCCGCAGGGTGGCATCAAAATGGGCGAAAGCCCCGAAGATGCGATGTACCGGGAATTGGAAGAAGAGACGGGGCTACTCCGCGAGCATGTCAAAATTTTAGGCCGCACCAAAGGCTGGCTGCATTATCACGTTCCTTCGCATTGGATTAAACGCGAATGGCGAGGCACTTATAAAGGCCAAAAGCAGATTTGGTATTTGCTGCGCTTGGTTGGCCGCGACCACGACATCAAGCTCCGTGCCAGCACGCATCCCGAATTCGATGCGTGGCGCTGGCATGACTATTGGGTGCCGCTGGAAAATGTGATTGAGTTTAAGCGCGATGTTTACAAAGAAGCGTTGCAGCAGCTGGTCCGTTTTTTGGATCCGGCGCATGCATACACCCATGGGCACGGGCACACAAACGCGAACGCAAATGCACACGCGAATCGGTCACAACATCATGCCACCAATCAGGGCTTGAAGCGTGTTGAAACGCCGATTGCAGCGACGACACCCGCCGCTGCATTGCAGGCACCGATGGTTGTTGCCACGGCCAGCATCAACCAGCCGGTTCTCATGCACGAGGTGTATGACGTGCACAACGCACAGTCGGCTCCGCTGGGCTAATCACCCTGGTGTGCTGCGGCGGTTGTAACGGGAATGTGGTTACTGGTTGCTACCTCTGAGTCCAGCGCTTCATGCTGATGATTGCGTGCGAAAATTGTGTAGAAAGTCGGGACAATAAACAGCGTCAAAATGGTCCCCAACGACATTCCGCCGACAATCACCCAGCCGATCATCTGTCGCGATTCGGCACCTGCGCCGCGTGCCAGTGCCAATGGGATTGCGCCTAGTACCATCGCACCCGTCGTCATCAAAATCGGACGCAGCCGTAGCACCGCCGATTCAATCACAGCCTCGCGCAAGGCCATGCCTTTTTCTTGTAATTGATTCGCAAATTCCACAATCAAAATACCGTGTTTGGTAATCAACCCTACTAACGTCACCAAGCCAATTTGACTATAGACATTCAGGGTTCCGCCAGTCAGCCACAGCGCCAACAACGCGCCGGTGATTGAGAGTGGCACCGTGAGCATAATGACAAACGGATCAACAAAACTTTCAAACTGCGCACTGAGCACAAGGTAGATAAAGGCCAGCGCCAACGCGAAGGTTAAATAAATACTGCCTGATGAATCGCGAAATTCACGTGACTGTCCAGAAAGATCGGTCTGAATTGTGGGCGGCAGCGCGCTTTTTGTTGCGGCCTGCATAAAATCGATTGCGTCCTTGATCGCATAGCCCGGCGCTAAGTTAGCCTCAATTTTTGCCGCGCGGAGTTTGTTGAAGTGGTTCAAGCTACGCGGCGCGACGGACTCGCGTACTGTGAGCAAATTCGATAGCTGGATCATCTCGTTGTTGCGGCCACGTACATAAATATTGGTAATGTCGCCGGGGTTAGAACGATCAACATCGGCAACTTGCACAATCACATCGTATTGCTCGCCGTCTTGCTTAAAGCGTGTGACTTGGCGGCCACCGAGCATCGTCTCCATGGTGCGGCCAACCGAATCAACGCTGGTGCCGACGTCCGATATTTTGTCGCGATTGACGGCGATTTTGAGTTCGGGTTTGTTTAAACGCAAATCGGAATCAAGATCTGAAAGCCCTGGGTTTTTTGCGGCCTCGGCAATTAAGCGGTCCACATATTTTTGCAGCTCTTCATAAGGTGCCGAAGTCATAATCACAAACTGTAGCGGCTTATCGCGACCCTGACCGAGCGAGGACGGATTGATCGCGAACGCGTTGACGCCGGCCAAATTACGGAACTTCGGTTGTAGCTCGCGTTGGATTTCCTGCTGGCTACGGGTGCGCTCGCTCCAATCTTTGAGCCGCAAAATGACCCGGCCATCAGATGGCGTGGGTGCGCCCCCAATGGCGTTATAGCGCGACATCTCAGGGACTTGTTTATACATCTCCTCAATTTTTTCGATATAACCGGCGGTGTACGCAACCGTTGAGCCTTCGGGTGCGCTGACGACACCGAAAATGATGCCGCGATCCTCAACCGGCGCGAGTTCTTGCTTCAGTACCAAAAACAGCGGCACCATCATGCAGGCAAACACGACCCAAAGTGAGATGCCGATGATGCGGCGCTTCAGTATTAGCGTGAGAATCCGCTTGTACTGGTTGGTGAGCGAAATAAAAAATGCCTCAATCGCGTTGTAAACTTTGCCGTGCTTGACTTCGTGTTTGAGCAAGCGCGAGCACATCATGGGCGACAGCGTTAGTGCAACAAATCCCGACACCACGACCGCACCGGCAAGGGCCAATGCAAACTCAATAAACAAACGCCCTGTGCGTCCTGTTGCAAACGCCAGCGGCGCGTACACGGCGGCGAGCGTTAGCGTCATTGCAACAACGGCAAAGGCAATTTCTTTTGAGCCCTCAATGGCGGCTTGAATGCGCGGCATGCCGGTTTCGAGTTTGCGATAAATGTTTTCTAACACCACAATCGAGTCATCAACAACTAAGCCAATCGCGAGCACCATCGCCAATAGCGTGAGGGTGTTGATACTGAAGTTAAAGATGTGCATCAGCGTGAAAGCGCCGATCAGCGAAACAGGGATCGTGACCAGTGGAATAATCGTGGCACGTAAATTCCGCAAGAATAAAAATATGACTAGCGCCACCAATATAACCGCTTCCCAGATCGTGCCAAACACGGCTTTAATGGCTTGCTCAATGAACACGGCGGTGTCGTAAACGACGGTGAGTTCCATCCCTGGCGGCAATGTTTTTTGCAATTCAGCTGCTTCTTTTCGAACCGCAATCGATAGCTCAAGCGGATTAGCGGTGGCTTGTTTGATGATCGCAAGCGTGGCAGCGTTGCGTCCTAAAAACCGCGCAACGATGCGTTCATCACTCGCGGCAACCTCAACGCGCGCCACATCTTTAATCCGTACAGGATAGCCGCCCGCATCTCGGATCACGACGTTGCCAAATTGCTCCGGCGTTTGTAAATCAGTCTGCGCGAGCACCGAGAATTCGCGCGATTGGCTTTCGATCCGGCCGGCCGGCACTTCAATGTTTTGGCGGCGTAGCGCATCTTCAACATCAGCGGGCCCGAGCTTATAAGCGGCCAATTTGTTGCGGTCTAACCAGACGCGCATCGAGACTTTACGCTCGCCAAATATGCGCACATCGGCTGCGCCGGGGAGCGTGGAAAAGCGTGGCTTGATGTAACGGTTCGCGTAATCTGATACTTCCAGCGGCGTATGTTTGCTGCTGTTAAAGGCAACGAACATGACGGGGTCGGCATCCGCTTCCACCTTGGCGATGATCGAATCATCAGCCGCATCGGGCAGGCGTCCGCGCACACGGGCGACCTTATCGCGCACATCGGCGGCGGCGGAATCAGGGTCGCGGGTGAGTTTAAATTTGACGTTGATCTGGCTGCGTTCAGCGCGGGAGCTTGAGGTCATGACATCAACACCCTCAATGCCTGACAGCGAATCTTCCAATACTTTGGTGATTGTTGATTCGATCACCTCGGCGCTGGCACCTTTGTAAACGGTTTCCACACTGACGACCGGCTCGTCAATTTTTGGGTATTCGCGTACCGAGAGCCGGCTATACGATATGAATCCCAGCAGCAGCACCGACAGACTCAGCACCGTCGCAAAGACTGGGCGCTTGATACAGAGTTCAGGCAGCGTCATTATTTGGCTCCCGAGGTAGGCATTGCGGGTGCATTCGAAGCCGGTGCGGGAGCTGCCGGGATTTGGGTAGCGTTGACATCGCCGTTCGACCGCGTGGCACTTGGCGCATCAACGATTTTGACCTGCGCGCCATCTTTGAGTTTTGGTTGTCCAGCCGTTACCACTATATCGCCCGCTTTAAGACCCTGCGTTATTTCAACTTGTCCCTGTTTGCGTTGGCCGATTTCAACCTTCAGGCGTTGCGCACGGCCGTCTACTACTTTGTATAAATACTGATCTTCGCCAATGGGAAACAGCGTTTGTTCGGGAACTGTCAATGCATCTTGGCTTTCGCCAAACAACAAGCGCACGCGCGCAAACATGCCCGGCCGCAGCCTTGCTTCGCCATTTTTCACAATCGCGCGGATCACGATCGAACGGCCGTTAGTATCAACCAACGGATTAATCGCGAAGACGCGACCGTCAAAAATTTTATTTGGAAATGCATCAAGGCCGATTTGGAGCGCTTGCCCGACCGCGACTTGTTTTAAGAAAATTTCGGGCACTTTGAAATCGACTTTAAGCGGATCAACCCCTTCAAGATTGACGATGTCTTGGCCATCCTTCACATAATCGCCGAGGCTGACGAGCCGCAGGCCAACAATGCCCGAAAAAGGTGCTTTGACCTCGAGCTTGGTAAGTTTGGCGGCGGCAAGATCGTATGCGGCTTGTGCAACGCGGGCGTTGTTGTCGGCTTCATCCTTGGCTTGGCTCGAAATGAAACCTTTCTTCTGTAAGTCGATAGCGCGCTCTAGTTTTGATTTGCTGAGGCTTAAGTTGGCATCGGCTTGTGCAAGTTCGGCGCGTTGTACCGATGCATCCAGCCTGACCAACGGCGCGCCTTTGGTTACCCTTGCGCCCTCGGTGAATAAAATCTCCGCAACGCGGCCGGAAACTTCCGGGCGAATCACCACGGATTCATCGGACCGCAATGAGCCAACGGCGATGATGTTTTGCGCGAGTTTGGTGGATTGCACTTTTATCACTTCTACGGCGGTGCCAGCGCTGCCAGGTGCGCCTTTCGCTGCCCCAGAAGCCCCGCCAGCGCTTGCGTTTTCGGTGGAGACACCCGAACGGGTGGAGGCATTTTGTGGTGGCTTTGTATCCACCGAATCCGCCTGCTTTTTGCCAAGCAAAAATGCGCCGCCGACAATGGCCAACGCGGCGACAACACTGCCGATCCAAGTAAGTGTTTTCTTCATTTGATTCAAGTTCTCAATTTTTGGGGAAGTCGGTGTTGACTAACGGGTCAACAAGGCGCTAATTATCGCTCGTTTGCGGCGACTTTGCTGGCCAAGCGCACGTGAGCACGGTCAAGAAAGCCAAAATGGGGCATGAAGCGCGGAAATATGGCGAATGGAAGATTGGACGCGGGCAAAAGACAGCACATGCGGCGGCGGTGGAGAAAATATCGCTGCGTTTGATGTTGCTGCGATAAATATCGCTGCGTTTAATATTGCTGCGGTGAACATCGCCGCAGTAAATATTGCTACGGTAGATATTGCGTAGCCGAAATCTAAGCCGCTATCTACCGCTATCGGTGCTGGTATCTCGGCGCGCCGCAAGCTGTGCCGTTACGTTCTCTAAGCCAGAATATCGGGCATCAGTTGGTTTTCCAGATAGGAAATTTGATCTTTTAGCTGTAACTTGCGTTTTTTCAGCCGCTGTAGTCGCAACTGATCGTGTACCGGCATGGTTGTCAACGAATCGATGGCGGCGTCCAAATCGCGATGCTCAAGCTTAAGCTCGATAATGCGTTGCTCGATTGCGGCGGTTGAATCGTTTGCAGCAGTTGGCATGGTGGAAAACGTTCTGGCAAGCCGTAAGAAATAACGCAGCAATATTACAGATCACCCGTAAAAAACGGCTACCTAGTCAGAGTAGATGATCAAACACGACCGAATATACCGCGTTGTGGGAATGATTGCACGTGGGATTGCAGGCTAACCGCAAGTTGATTGCAAGTTGATTGCAAGCCAGCGGTAAGCTCGGTGTCCGCACGCGTGATCCCGCTGGCGCCTCGGAAAAAACGCTGAGATTGATTGCAAGTTAACGACAGTTGATTTTCCCCGACAATGGGAGTGTAATGTCCCGCTACGGCGGTGTGATGCTCTTGTTCTATGGTTTTAATTCGTGTTCTTCGATGTGTTTGACGCCAAACTGGCGTGCCCGAACAAAGCGGCCGTGAACGACTGCCAAAATAAAAAAATACTATAAATCAATCGCTTATGCGATAGCTGATGTCTAAGGTAGCTAGAATTATTCAGATTGGGGAGGCTGAGCATGCAATTGCGACGCAATGATTTTGATGTGACGAACCGTGTGCAAACCACCGATCCGTTGGCCGTGCAACGAGAAATAAACCGATTATTTCGTCTCCTCTATCCTGGTGCCGCGCACAGCGCGATGGACAAAGCGTTTGCCGATATTATTTTGCTATACAACGGCGATTTCCCCGGCTATTTGGCCTGTGATACCTCATATCACGATCTCCAGCACGTCATGGATGTGACGCTGGCGATGTCACGTTTGATGGATGGCTATGAGCGCTCACGCCGCGATTCAGTTGCCTTTGGCGTGCGCTTATTTCAGCTCGGCATTATCACTGCACTGTTTCACGATATGGGTTACTTGCGCCAAGCCAGCGAGTCTAACGTTCGCAATGGCGCGGTCTACACAATCAACCATGTTTCGCGGGGGGCTGCTTTCCTGCTCGAATATTTGCCCAAAATTGGCATGGCTGATCACGCCGTCGCGGGTGCGGAACTGTTGCACTACACGGGGTTTGAAAAACGTGTCGGTGATATTTTGATTCAAGAACCGCTTTTGCGCTTGCTTGGCAGCCTGTTGGGATCATCTGACATCGTTGCGCAAATGGCCGACCGTTGCTACCTCGAAAAATGCCGCGACCGGCTTTATGATGAATTTGTCGACGGCGGCATAGCGGTCAAAAATACCGACCATGGCCAAGAAGTCATTTTCGCGTCGGGCGATGATTTGGTGAAGAAAACCCCCGCGTTTTTTGAAACCGCCGTCAACCGGCTTGAATACGATCTGGGCGGCGCTTATAACTACGCGGCCACACATTTTGGCGGCTTCAATTTGTACCTCCACGCGGCCACCAAAAACATCCATTTTGCCAAGCAGGTTGGCGAAGGCCAATATTCACTGCGCCGCACCCCACCTATTACGTTACCGGAAACAACTACATTGCAGTAATTGCACGTTTATTGGCTTGGCTTGGCTGGGCGGGACTACGCTTCGCTGGCCATACGATTGGCGGTGCATCAGAATGATACGGCGGCACCATCCCACAGGGAGGTGGTGCCCTCGACACGAATCGAACGTGTGACCCTCCCCTTAGGAGGGGCTAAGCAACGCAAATCAATAGTACGCATAACGCCTTGAATATTAACCAATTTCTCGCTTGCGTTCCACTTTAACATTGTGGAAAGTAGCGAAAAAGTAGCGATTGGAGATTTCATGGCATCGATTATTAAAACAGTGGCTGGCACATTCCGCGTTCAAGTAGACAACGGCGGAAAGCGTGAATACAAAACATTTCGCACTAAATCACTCGCAATGTCTTGGGCGACGCAGCGTGAAGGCGAGCTTGAGCGTGGATTGATTGCAAGCGTGGACGCAGCGCAGCGAACTGCCTTTGCAGAGGTCATTCAAGACTACCGCCTAAGAGTGCTTCCCAGTATGCGTGGACACCACGGCAAACCAGCGCTAGGGCAGTTAGAAAAACGTTTCGGGAAAATGCGGCTCATCTCGATTACGACCCGCGACATCATACTCTTTCGCGACGACCGCCTTTCTAATGGTGTTTCTGGCGCGACCGTCATTAAAGACTTGAATTTGATACGCGTGCTGATCGACTACGCAATACGGGAGATGAATATTCACCTTCCAGCAAACCCAGCGCGCATTTGCAAAAACCCTAAGGCTGCGCCTTCTAGAACGAGAGTGCTGGATGCAGATGAGCAATCGCGTCTATTCGAAAAATTCGAACATCCTATGCTGCCGTTTATAACCACGCTCGCACTAGAAACCGCGATGCGGCTAGGTGAGCTACTAAACATGCGCTGGTGCGATATTGACTTCAAAAAAAGAACGCTCAATATCCCGCACACTAAGACAGATACTCCACGCTTGATCCCGTTATCGCTAAAAGCCATTGCGACCTTACAAGCGATGCCTCGTCATATAGAAATAGAGCAGGTTTTTTATTGCTGGAAGCGTGCGGACTCATTTGAAAAGACTTTTCGACGGGCAGTTGTCGCGGCGAAATTGGAAAATTTCCGCTTCCACGATCTACGGCACACTGCCACTAGCCAACTTGCGCAGAAGCTGCCGAATGTAATTGAGCTTGCCGCTATAACCGGCCATACCAGCCTCACCATGCTGAAGCGCTACTACCATATTTCTGCTGAAGATTTGGCGAGAAAAATTGCGTAGACAGCTTCAGTTGTCAATTTCAGCTTAGATTTTCCACTTCGCCCTACGAAAATATTACTGGGTTTCGAGTGACAAATATTACTCTAGCGGCTTCCGCTTGGGCTGTCTGTAGTCCCAAGGTGCAACCGAATCGGGACCTTGCCACAAACCTCGCTTATTTACTTTTGCCGCGTCTTCCGCTGCCTCGTAAAGCTTGCGATCATTGGGTGCTAGGTCTTGCTGATATCGTCGATAGAACCACGCCATGCCGCGCTCAAGCTGTATTAAGTTGATATCAAGACCATTCACCAGCACCTTGCCAATTTGTCGCCTGTAGCGGTCCCGTTTGCTTGTTTCCACGTTTACTTTCTTGTCAAACACAAGTTCAGACAGCGATTCTTTAGAACGATTGCCGAATGGCTGTTTTTTCTCAGGAGCATCAATCCCTGAAAGTTGGATTTTGTGCTGAGCCTTGTTTTCATCCAAAACGGTAATTGTGTCTCCGTCTGTAACTCCTACAACGCGGCCAGCAATCGTTTCGGCACTAGCGGTGAATGCTATCGACAGCAGAAGAAATACAAGTGCTCTTTTCACGTTGAGCTACGCCTTACCCTGAATAACAATATCCAGCTTCGGCAACGCGCGCACGATCTTCATTGTTTCTAGGCTCACCGTGATAACCCGCTGAAATAGTTTTAGCGGGTAGGCTGCATCGCCGACAGTCTCGGTAGCCCACAAATTGGCATCGTTCACAATGCCGCTGTCTTTATGGGTAGTTACTGCCTGCCGCTCCATGACCCATTCCAAAGCGGGTTTGCCGTTGACCACATAGTCATAAGCCTCCAGCGGAATGCCGGTCATGGTGATTTTGTGGTTGTAAACGACGCAGGTTTTATCAGCCTTGCTGGCGAACTTCATTTGGGTCACGCGATAGTCGGCATCGGCGAAACTGGACAGTAGCAATGCTCCGCCCTCAATGTCCACGGGGTAGGGTGTGACGCTCTCATAACCAATGTGCAGTTCGGCCAACCTGCGCCCCGCTGCACTGAATGCCTGAAAATCCGCAAACTTCTTGACTGCTGGAATGCGGGGCAATTCCTTGCTCAGGTTGTCCGCATATCGCTTCTTGTAGTCCTCGGAATGCAGCAGACCATATATGTAGTAAAACAGGTCTTCCTTGCTAATTTTCTGGCCCTTGTAGGCATCTCGGAAATGCTGCAACCCTCTATTAGTGATTCCGTCTCTGACGGTGTAGTTACCAGACCCTTCGACTTGTTCGAAGAGTCCGCCGTCAGGAGAAGTGACGTACAGTTTTTGTGGGAAAAATTGAATCTTTCCTGGACCTTGAAGGTCCGGAATCATGTCGCTCATGAAGCAAGTGAAATCCATCGAGGCACCAATACCTGTCACCCAAATAACTCTGTTCTTTTCGTCGCTTCCGGGAAACATTTGAGGTATTTGCCCGACACGATGCGTGAACTCATTGCTGAAATACGTCCACTGTGGAATAAATGGTCGGTAGGCACTAATCATAATGTTCGCCGAACAGTATTCATGTCTTGTGAACTGCGAAGCATCACTCTTTAGCCCAGACGTCCAGCTAATCATTGACATGTCTGTGCTAACAAAATCGTCAAGCGACGGTCGCTCGTCTTTCGATAGTCCTGCGCAAGCTACCCTGTATCGATCTGCCTCCGAGTTATACGCCGCAATGGTCTTGCGCATATTTGAAGCCAGCGACTTCTTAGAAAAGTTGTAGCACCAAGCGTCACGAGCTGTCTCTGCACCCCGCGAATAGTTTTCAAAAACAGTTGTCTCCGACCTGCCTTTTTTGTCACCTAGGCTAACAAAATTCTCGAATGTATCGTCGCGTTGGTTTCTCCAGTCATTGTGCTGGTCTGGTGCAATCCGCGCCCATCCATTGGCATGTCCGATACCTTCAATGCTGCCAAAAGAGCTGATTTTTTCAAGCTTCTCATCGCGCGTGAGATAGTCACCAATGTCGTGGAAATAAATCGTCCCATTCTCAGCGGCATTGGGGTTCTTTACCAAGATGCTGATTGCGATTGGCGACCGGCTTCCTTGACCGAAAACATTGTCCTTCTCCCGTCGGCGTAGCTCACCCGAGGTCTGAGCATCACCCCGAAGGTGAAAAACATAGATGCTGCTAAACTCATCCACCAAACACTTGCGCAGGCCGTCTGCGGCCAGATCATCAACATACCCTCCATTGCTAACAAACCCGATGACACCTTGTTCCCCTAATCTATCGCTTGCCCAACGTATTGCCTTTACGTAGCTGTTATAAAGGCCGTTCTTATTGGTGGCCTTAGAGTGCGCTGCATATGTAGTTCTTATACTTTCACTGAGCGCTGGGTAATTCGCATTTGCATTATTATCGTTGGCACTACTCTGGCCCTTTGAATAAGGCGGGTTGCTGACAATCACACGAATATCCAGTTTCTTT
The DNA here is from genome assembly GCA_038206765.1 of Burkholderiales bacterium. Taxonomy (GTDB): domain Bacteria; phylum Pseudomonadota; class Gammaproteobacteria; order Burkholderiales; family Usitatibacteraceae; genus UKL13-2. Next base: position 230,698 of record JBBRAM010000003.1, read on the forward strand.
TGCTTGCGGCGGCGGCTACTGTTATCTGCCATTACTGCGCTAACTAAATCATCCTTCTCATACAGCGCAAAGGTGTCAGTGAGGCAAATACCATTGAACGGTACATACTCGCCGCCCATGATGGCGTGATAGACCTGCTCGATGTTGATGGCTGCAATGTAGTACGCCAGCAAAACAATTTCATTGGCATGGATTTCGTTCTGAAACTTGTAGGCAAGCTCCTCCTTGCTAATTAGCCCACTCTGCAACAAGCGGGTAACGAAGGTGCCCGTCCCAGTGAACGGGTCAATGATGTGGACATTCTTGCTGCCTAGGCTCTGACCGAACTCGCTTTTCAGAATGTCATTGATGCTGTGGATGATGAAATCCACCACCTCGACTGGCGTGTAAACAATGCCGAGCCGTTCCGTCATCTTAGGGAATGCGTTGCGGAAAAATTTGTCGTACAGCTCAACGATGATTTTCTGTTTTGCTTTCAAATCGCTGATACCAGCGGCGCGCATCTTCACACTGGCATAGAATTTTTCCAGCGTCTCAGCTTCCTTATCCAGGTTGTGTTCATTCAGCACCTCCAAAACGCCTTGCATCGCCTTGGACACGGGATTGCTCTGGGTGAAGCTATACCCTTCAAACAAGGCATCAAAGACAGGCTTGGTGATGATGTGCTGCGCGAGCATTTCAATCGCTTCGTCGCGGGTAATGCTGTCGTTCAGGTCGTCTTGCAACTCTTTCAGAAAGCCATTGAACGCCGCAATTTCGGCTTTGTTGTCGGGCTTATTCAGGATGGCGGTAATGCGGCTGATATGGGTTTGCGCGATGCGCGCGATGTCGCTAGCCCATTCGTCCCAGTAGAGGCGGTTGCCGCATTTCTTGACAACCCTCGCCATGATGGCGCGCTCGATCTCCCCGACGCGATAATCAAAGTCCTGCTGGGTCGGCGTCGGGGTTGCCGCTTCCCCAATGCTTGTCCCGCCCTTTGCAGCTTTGACGGACTTAGCCGCCTTGTTGATCTTGGCAACCTCCGTTTTATCACCAGCGGGGGCCTTGCGTTTGATGTTGATGGTGTCTGTGATGGCAATCACTTCCATCTTCGACCTGTCTTGCCCCGTCAAGTCTAGTTTGTTGATCATCGCGTCAAAGCGGTCATCATGGGAACGCAACGCTTGCAGCACTTCCCAAACCACCTTGTAGGTCTTGTTGTCATTCAGCGCATCTTCAGGCAACACGCCCGCTGGAATGACCACGGGCAAAATTACATAACCCAGTTTTTTGTTGCTGTTGGGCGGTTTGCGCATTACGCGCCCGACGGATTGAACGACGTCCACCTGCGAGTTGCGTGGGGTCAGGAACAACACCGCGTCCAACGCCGGTACGTCAACCCCTTCCGACAAGCAACGCACATTTGAAAGCACGCGGCAGGTATTGGGGGGGATTTCCGCTTTGAGCCATTGCAGCTTGGCTTCTTTCTGCGCGGCATTCATGCCCCCGTCAACGTGGGCGGCTTCACACACCAGTCGGCTGATCGCCTCTTGATTATCGGGATTCTCTTTGAGCAATTCCGCACGGTATTCGTCCACGACGGCCTGAAACATATTGGCAATGTTCTTACTGCTGACCTTGTGTGTCTTCGCGCCCTTGTTGACTTCAATGACCTGACAGAACGCCACAGCGCGGCGCATAGGGTCAGGGTCATGGCTAAGGTCTTGCTGGGTGTCCTGTTTAGCCAGCGCTCTCCAGCAACCTACAATCTTGGCTGCATCGTCTACCCGCAGGCTGTTGTTTTCATCGGCCAAAAGTCGTTGCAGGTTTTTGCTGATGTGGTCTTCGCTGATGGTCAAGACAATGACTTTGTAATCGCACAGGATGCCCAGCCCGTGCACGGCCTCGGAAAACGACAGCGTGTGCAGAGTTTCGCCAAAGAAAGCCGTATCGTTCATATCGTAAAGAACGATGCTGTCAGTCTCGGCCTTGGCCTTCGCCTGTACGCCATAGACTCGTGGCGTTGCGGTCATATAGACCCTCTTCTTGCCCTTGATGATGTCTTGATTGTGAACTTTGACAAACGCCGATTCGTCGTCGCCGTCAAAACTGGCTCCCGTAGTGCGGTGGGCTTCGTCACAGATAATCAGGTCAAAGTCGGCGAGCTTGTGTAGCTTTTGCGCCTGCGAAATGACATCAATGGAGTGGTAGGTCGAAAACACTACGCTCATGTGCTCGCTGTCGTGGCGCCTTGTGACTTCATGGGCCAACGATTTTGAATTGGTGGTGGCCGGAAATTGTAATTCGTGCACCAGCATCGCAAAGTCGTCTTCTTTGTCTCTCTGCTTGCCGACTTCACTGTCAGAACAAACGGCGAAGCTGTGAATCGGCGTGGCCGTTTCCTGCGTCCATTCGGTCAGGGTCTGCGACAACAACGACAAAGACGGCACCAGAAACAGGACACGCCTGGAAGGGGCTCGCTAAAACGGACACCATGGTTTAGTATTTTTTAAATTATGGAGAATCAAAATGGAAGCAATCACGAAACGCGTCGTTACAGCAGAGTTTAGAACCGAAGCGGTAAAGCTAGTCGTCGAACAAGGGCA
>JBBRAM010000004.1:0-207188 GCA_038206765.1 Burkholderiales bacterium
CAAGAAGAAACATAGCGAATGGTAATCTCAGCATGGTGAAGCCTCTTTTCGATAACAACCGGTTTGTGAATCGACTCTGGATAGTCCTCTGCGGTAAGCGCATGGTTGGCGTTTGTGTCAGATTCGCCATACTATATTCCAGTCTTCAAAACTTGGTAAGTTTGGCCAGCAATAGTCAGGTCTCAAGCATGAACGCTATTTTCTGTTGGGTGACGAACGACTCGTTTGGGTCGCTTGAAGACGATCAAAACACCCAGTCAACCTCGATTCACCGCTCACCGACCCGCATACGAATAAGGAAGAATCCACATGAAAGCAATCGTCTTAGCCCTCACGCTCGCAGGTGCCGTGGCCTCGGCCGCCATCGCTGGCACGGCAGCGGCGCCACCAGCAGCAAATACTGAGAAGGTGTCCATGGAGCTCGGAAACTTTTCGGTTAGCCTTGCCGTCAAGGACATCAAAGCTTCTAAGGCATTTTATGAAAAGCTTGACTTCAAGGTTGTCGCCGGCAAGCTCGAACAGAATTGGATCGTCCTGCAGAGCGGGAACGCAAGGATCGGGCTTTTCCAGGGAATGTTTGACAAGAACATCATGACCTTCAACCCAGGCTGGACGAAGGACAAAGAGACCTTGAAGAACTTCCAAGATGTGCGCGAATTGCAGCGCGCCTTGAAGGCCCGCGGGCTTTCGATGGCGCCAGAAGCAGATGAAACGACCGATGGGCCGGCGTACTTTCAAGTCACCGATCCCGACGGCAACACCCTTCTGTTCGATCAACACGTTCCGAGGCCGAAGCGATAGCGAAAAACATGCGCCGCAGGGACGGAAAATCAGAGATGGCCGCTTTCGAGCGGAATTGGACAGCGCCATGAACGTCTGCATTGGGACGCTTCGGGATGAAAGGAAGTAGTTTTTGAACTATTTAGCGTGACGGGCAGACGTCCTATAATCCTTAACATCTGCCCTCATAGAGTTTTCTCGCTATCGACCAATCAGTAATGCCGTTTTTCTTTGTCGCGCCAAAAGGGTTAGACGACATGATCCGACGCCAACTTGCACGGCTCGGTGCATGGTGCGGTCTCTGCTTTCAGCAGGGAATGGCCAAACCTGAATCGCTCCATTAAGTCGTCCAGCAAGATCGCGCGGGAAACTCTATACTACATGTGGTTAGCACATAGAAAATTCCCAATCACCACCGTTTGTCATGGAACGAGCGATGCAATCGAAACCGCTGGCCTTGGCTCGATCTGCCGAGTTTTGTAGCGTCCTTATCCCAATTCCCCTAAATGAATAATCGAGATCTCGTCAAAGGCCTTTTCTTTATGGCCTTCTCCCTAATATTTGGCGTGTGGTCACTCCAGTATCAATTGGGGTCATTCAGCCGTGCGGGCGCGGGCCTATTCCCGCTGCTGGTGAGTTGCCTATTGTTCCTGATCGGCCTGATCGGCGTACTGCGTTCGCGGTTCGTCGAATCCGTCAAGCTCGAGTTCAACCCTAGGAACATCGCCGTCGTTCTGGCGGGACTATGCGGCTTTGCGCTGATCTCCGAGTACCTGAACATGACCGCAGGCATCGTGTTCATGGTGTTCTGCACCACGTTTGCCGGCACCTCCTATTCGGTGATCCGGAATATCAAAATTTCCGCCGGTTTGCTCGCGATTGCGTTCGCCTTACAAAAACTACTCGGCCTTAATCTGCCTCTTTTCTAATGGAAATCCTGCACAACCTCGCGCTGGGCTTTGGACACGCGCTGACTCTGCACAATCTAATGTATTGCGCCATTGGGTGCGTAGTTGGAACGTTCGTGGGTCTACTGCCGGGGCTGGGCCCGCTGGCAACCATCAGCTTGTTGCTGCCTTTGACCTACAGCATACCCACAGATGGCTCGCTAATCATGCTGGCCGGGATTTACTACGGCGCTCAGTACGGCGACAGCGTCAGCGCCATCACCATGAAGATTCCGCACGCCAGTAGCATCGTGGCCTGTATTGATGGCTACCAGATGACGCTCAACGGTAAGACCGGGCTGGCGTTGTTCACTGCGGGGATTTCAAGCTTCATCGGAGGTACCGTCGCGATTGTCGTGCTGTCCACAATGGCCCCGTTGCTGGGGGGGGTGGCTTTCCTGTTCGGTCCGGCCGACTACTGTGCCCTGATGTTGTTAGGGTTTGTGTGCGTGAGTTTTGTTACCACAGGAAGCCTGCTCAACGGCTTGGCGATGAGCTTGATTGGCGTGTTGCTTGGGCAAATCGGCACCGACGTGAACAGCGGCATGCAACGATTCACCCTGGGGTTACCCTTTTTAGCCGAGGGCTTAGGTGTCGTCAGTATTGCGCTCGGATGCTTTGGCATAGCCGAGATTGCGAAGAATCTCGACAACCGGAACGAGCAGACACCATTCAATGGCAAGATTAAGCTGATGCCAACTTGGCCCGAGTTCAAGCGTATCATTCCGAGTGCCTTGCGCGGCAGTGTGGTCGGCTCTTTCCTAGGCATTCTACCGGGTGGCGGTCCGACGCTCGCCCAGTTTGGCGCCTATTGTTGAGTTTCACGTCGAATTGACCCTTCTTTTCAATTTGCACTGACCCGGCAGAAAAACTTTAAGGGATTGATTCCAATAGAATAAATTAGTGCCATGTAGGGTTAGTTCTCCGCGAGCAGATGGGTCAATCCGGCACAATAATCAACAGTCAGACAGCCGACTCAAATAAATCTTCATGAAATGGCGCTGTGCACTTTGTTGTCCCAAACGCATGGCCTTGTTGTAAGCGCTTAACTAATATTTTATAAATATCAGCGTCGAATGCTGCGTCCATTTTCGTTGTCGTCAGATTCGCTACTAAATCGTCTAGTTCTGCATCGTTCTTTGCTGTGCCGCAATACAGCCAATTCTTAAAAACATGTATATGTTCCCATCCATACTCAGGATGCGTTTCACGTAATGTCATTGCGCCATCCACCGGCCAAGCTGCAAATTGGTGTTCGGCCAGCGCTGTTAACAGCCGCAAGTTATGTTGCATCAGGCTCTCTTGTCCGACGCAATAGCCTTGGCACTTTTTTAGTTGGTAGTTAAAGCACGGGCCGACGTGTTTTTTAGTCGCATGCGAACACAGGCCGTATTCGGTTGCTATTGCCTCAATCGTCGCTTTGGCGCTGGCTTTGGTGGTGAATGGCCCGTATAGATGTGGCTCCGATTGTTGCGTGAAATCGACCTCCGTCGCCTTCAGAATTTCGACTGGTTTGGCTAGATCAACCAACCGAATAAATGCCAATCCTTGGTTGCGCCGTAGCTTATGGTTTCGTAATGGCATCAGGGTTTTGACCAGTTGGGCTTCCCGCAACAGCGCGCCCAATTCACCTGCGGTTTCTTCATAATCAATCCGCATTAATTCGACCGACAAGCGTTGGTCGTTTGCACTGCGATGATCGCTGGAGAAGTGTGAGCGAACACGTGTGCGTATATTGTTGCCTTTGCCAATATAGATCGGCAAATCATTGACCCCGTAAAATGTGTAAACACCAGGCCCTTCTGGCAATCCGTCGAGCGCACCCGGCATCAACTGGGGCGGCAAGCTCGGCATTTTGAGTAGGGTTTTGATGGCGCTGGCAACTTCTACGACCGGGTGGTCGCGCTTCACCACTTCTAGGAATTGCTGGACGGCGCGAGCGTCGCCCAATGCCCGATGACGGTCTGCGTAGTTGAGCAAATATCGATCGCGTAGTGCATCAAGTGAATGCGAGCGCTCATCGGGGTAGAGCCTTCTGGAAAGCCTGACTGTACAAAGCACCTCGGCGGTAAATGCCATGCCGACACGCCGAAACTCGTTTTTGATAAAGCCATAATCAAATCGGGCGTTATGCGCCACAAACACATGCTTGTTTAAACGGCGATGCACTTCTGCTGCCACTTCCCGAAACTTCGGTGCATCGCGCACCATGTCGGGATTGATCCCCGTGAGCCACTGGATCTCTACTGGAATCGCGCATTCGGGATTAATGAGCGTGGCCCATTCATCAACAACCTTACCATTCACAACAGTCAGAATCGCAATTTCGGTAACGCGGTCCGCCGTGGCTGTCATGCCAGTCGTTTCAGTGTCGATGATGGCGAAGGGGATAGGGAACATGAGTTTGATTGATGAAGAACAGAAGGACGAAAGAACTAAAGAGCTAAAGAACAAAACAAAAAAGTCAAAAGAATGACACGTTAGCTTGCATCAAAAACTGTATTTATGTACAGTATATTAAATCCCATCAAAACTCAATGCCATCTTAAATTGGCCCAAGCTAATCCAAGATAATTGCCCGACATGCATCCGCAAGCCAATATCGATGAAATCCTCAAGCACCCGGCTATATGGCGCATCGGCCAAATACCGGCCAGTTTGAAGGACAGCATCCCCACGGGGCATTCGATATTAGATGCGTTACTACCCTCGCACGGTTGGGCGCAAGGTGAGCTGACTGAAATTCTTACCAACGAGCAAGGCATTGGCGAGCTGTTGTTGATGGCACCCGCCATTCGGCAAGCCACGCAAGCCGGACGTAGTGTGGTTTTGATTGCGCCACCCTATTTACCGTACCCGATGGCACTCGAATCACTGGGCGTTCGCCTGAATCGGGTGGTGCTCATTCAGGCCGATGGTGAAGAGCGGCTGTGGGCGACGGAGCAGGCAGCAAAGTCTGGCGCCTGCGGCATGGCGATTACTTGGGGTAGCGCTAACAGAAAAGAATGGTGTTATCCGGCTTTGCGGCGCTTGCAGGTAGCCGCTGATAGCGGCAACACTGCGTTAGTGGCCTACCGGCCTGCTAATGCGATGTTGGATGCCTCGCCTGCGCCCACCCGGTTGGTCGTTTTGGCGCAACAAGGCATGTTGCAAATAAAAATCGCAAAACGGCGCGGTGCGTTGCTGGCTGAAACGATTAGCTTGAATCTGCACACGCCGCACTGGCAACAACGCACTGTTCAACATAACCGTGAGATTGAGATTGCACAACAAGCTGCACAACAGGCCGCGCAAGTAGCATTGCAAGAACGACGCGGCCAATTTCAACGAGATGCCACAATTAATAGGGCACCAATTTCTATCTTAGCTACAGTGCAGCCACCTGCACATCCGTCTAGTGCGCGATAGGTTTTGCGATGTTGTGGATTGCCTTATACCTACCCGAATTGCCTCTGCAATTAGCGTTGCGCTCGCAGCCAATTAGTGAAACTGGGCCAGAATTTCAGCAGCCCTCAGTGCAAGATCTATCAGCGCAGCAGCCATTAGTTGTTTCAACCGGCCCAGATAACCGGCCCATTGTTCAGTCGGCAAACGAAACCGCTCAAGCTGTTGGAATTCAAGCTGGCATTTCGATTGCGTCAGCGCGTGCATTGACACTCAAAGGGCAAACGCTGCGCATTGTCGCAAGGCACATAGGCCATGAGCAAGAGGCCGTGAATAACCTTGCCGGATGGGCGGGCCAGTTCACGCCATCTGTTTCGGTGAAAGACGCGGAAGGTTTACTGTTAGAAGTGGCATCTACGCTGCGATTGCATCAGGGGCTTGCCATGCTTTTAGGGCAGATTCGGCGCGGTGTAAAAGCCTTGGGCTATCGCGTCGCAATGGGGGTCGCGCCAACACCACTAGCCGCATGGCTATTTGCCAAAGCGCGGCATCAAGGCTTTGAAATACGGGTTTGCCAGCATAAGTCTGAATTGGAATCGCGGGTCGCTAACTTGCCAATCAGCTTGCTCGATTGGCCTGTAGTGGCTATCAACACGCTATCGGACTTAGGGATTAAACGGATTGCCGATTGCTTAGCATTACCGCCTGATGGCTTCACGAAACGCTTTGGTGCAGACCAATGGTTTGACCTGCAACGAATATTGGCACGATTACCCGATCCACGCCGTTATTACCTACCGCCCGATACTTATCAAGCGCGTGCTGAATTTGGTTTTGAGATCAACGACGCGATGGCGCTGTTATTTTCTTTAACGCGATTGTTGGTTGAGATGGAAGGATTCTTGCGCGGGCGCGGTGCCGGTGTGCTGGACTATGCCATTACCTTGCATCATGCCCATCGCAGCCAAACATCAATCCGGATTCGCATTGCCAAGGTAGAGCGTCAAAGCGACCGGCTAATAGTACTTGCGCGGGAACATTTGCTGAACCTCGCCTTGTCCGACACCGTTACCGCACTTTCGATTCAGGTTGATCAGTTACAGCCGTATCAAGAAGTGAGCGAAAGCTGGTTACCCGATCCACAACAGCAGCCCGATAGTTGGTTTCGTCTGCTCGACAAACTCACGGCCCGCTTGGGTGCGGATAACGTGGTGCAGCTCAGATCGGTTGAGGACCATCGGCCAGAGGAAAGCTGGACGGCGAGTGCGGCTAATATTTCAGTGGCCACTAAAACCCTCACTAAAAACCCCACTAAAACATCTGTAAAAGCCACGCGCCTCAGCCAAGCGCTTTCGACATCGTTAGCGCCACGTCCGCTATTTTTGCTGAATACACCGCGGAAATTATTGCTTGAGCAAGGCCAACCGCGTTGCCATGGCGCGATTCACCTTATCAGCGGCCCCGAACGCATTGAATCTGGTTGGTGGGACGGTCGACCCGCCGCTCGCGATTACTTTGTCGGACGCAACTCGCATGGCGAAACGATGTGGCTATTTATAAATCACGCTAACGTCCATACCAGCAACGCACATGCTGATTGGTATCTGCATGGTTACTTTGCCTAGTGTCTAAGGCGAATCACCTAAGGCACACCAACTAAGGCACATCACCTAAAGCTCATCAACCAAAGCACGTTAACTTCCGTAACCTTGCATTCAATTAAAAATATCGATCATGCTGCCCAGTTATGCCGAACTACATTGCCTCACCAATTACACTTTCTTACGTGGCGCATCGCACGCCGAGGAATTGGTACGGCAAGCGTGGAAGATGGGCTATTCGGCTTTGGCAATTACGGATGAATGCTCGATGGCTGGTGTGGTGCGAGCGCACGTAGAAGCAAAAGAGTTAGGCCTCAAAATACTCATTGGCAGCGAGTTTAATTTGATCGATGGCTTAAAGCTCGTCATCATCGCGATGAACGTGAATGGTTACGGTAATTTGTGCGAGTTGATTACCTTAGCGCGGGGACGCTGTGAAAAGGGTCAATATCAGCTTGCAAGCAGGGATCTGCCAGGCGCGATTGATGATTGCCTGCTGCTCTGGTGTCCCAATATCGATAATCCCCAGCATATTGAGCAAGCCCAAGTCCAAGCCCAAGCATCATGGCTCGTCGCTCATTTTTTAAGCCGTTGCTGGATTGCCGTTGAGCTTCTACGCGGCGCTGATGATGAACACAAATTGCATATGTTGCGAGAACTCGGCAAAGAAACCGGGCTGCGATTATTAGCTGCTGGTGATGTTCATATGCATGCCCGCAAGCGCCGTCATTTGCAGGATGTCGCAACGGCTATTCGTCTCAATAGGCCGATTGCCGAATGTGGTGCTGCGTTGTATCCCAATGGCGAACGCTATCTGCGCTCTATTGGTCGTTTGGGCAAGGTGTACCCGCCGGACTTGTTGATTGAAACCGTGGCATTTGCAAGGCGCTGTGAATTTAGTTTGTCAGAAATTAAGTACGAATATCCCGAAGAGATCGTACCTGCGGGCGAATCACCAACATCCTATTTACGATGCCTTACCTATGAAGGCGTCAAGACGCGCTATCCAAACGGGCTCACTGACAAGTTGCGCGGGATTATTGAATACGAGCTTGAGCTGATCGCCGAGATGCAATACGAGCCTTATTTTCTAACGGTCTATGACATTGTTCGCTTTGCCCGCAGCAGAAACATTTTATGCCAAGGTCGTGGCTCAGCGGCTAACTCGGCAGTCTGTTATTGCTTAGGAATCACCGAGGTTGACCCCAGCCGGATGCAGGTATTGTTTGAGCGGTTTATTTCGCGAGAACGCAATGAACCACCGGATATTGATGTGGATTTTGAGCATGAACGGCGTGAAGAAGTAATGCAGTATTTGTTCGCTAAATATGGGCGAGATCGCGCGGCCATCACCGCCACAGTGGCCACTTATCATTACAAAGGCGCGATGCGCGATGTGGGCAAGGCGCTAGGTTTTTCATTAGATCAAGTTGATAAACTCTCAGCGGCGATGACGTTGCGCTTTGAGCCGGGCGTGCCGACTGAACGATTGATTGAGGCGGGTTTTGATCCTGACAACGCCAAGGTGCAGCAGTTGTTGGAACTGGTATCGGAGATTCGTTCATTCCCCCGTCATCAGTCGCAACACTCGGGCGGCTTTGTGTTGGATAACCGTAAGCTCACGCGCTTGGTGCCCGTTGAGCCAGCGCGGATGGATGGCCGCACCATCATTCAGTGGGATAAGTACGACCTAGATGCGCTGGGGTTGATGAAGGTGGATGTGTTGGCGCTGGGTATCATGACTTGCTTACGAAAATCGATGGATTTGATGAACGATTTTGCGAGTCAATTTGCTGCCGCAAACTCAAACTATAAGGCAATGACGATCCAAGACATTCCACGCGAAGACCCCAAGGTTTACGACATGCTTTGCGCGGCCGATACAATTGGCTTGTTTCAGGTAGAAAGCCGTGCGCAAATGGCGCGGCTGCCCACCTTAAAACCGCGCACTTTTTACGATATTGTGGTGCAGGTTGCGATTGTGCGCCCCGGTCCAATCAAAGGCGGCATGGTGCATCCATATCTGAACCGGCGCTCAGGTAAGGAGCCGGTTATGTATCCGTCGGATGACATCAAATTCATCTTAGAACGCACATTGGGGGTGACGATTTTCCAAGAGCAGGTGATGGCGATTGCCATTTCCGCAGCGGGCTTTACACCCGGCGAGGCCGATATGTTGCGCCGGGCGATGGCGGCTTGGAAACGCAAAGGGGGGCTGGAACCGTTTCGCGACAAGCTGATTTTGGGGATGCTGTCGCGGGGATATCAGCAACGTTATGCGGAACAGATTTTTGAGATGGTAAAAGGGTTTGGGGAATATGGTTTTCCGGAAAGCCATGCAGCTAGTTTTGCCCTGCTGGTGTATGTATCAGCTTGGCTGAAGTGTTATCACCCGGCGGCATTTGCGGCAGGCCTGTTGAACAGTATGCCGATGGGTTTCTATCGCCCTGCACAGATTATTTATGATGCGCAGCGGCATGGAGTAGAGGTTTATCCGGTCGATGTGATGGCCAGCGATTGGGATTCCAGTTTGCGTCCTGACAAAAACGGTAAACCTGCCATTCGGCTGGGATTAAAAGAAATTAAGGGTTTGTCCAAATCAGGTGGACAGCGGTTGGTTGATGCACGCAAGCAACAAGCGTTTGTGGATGTAGACGACATTAAAGAGCGAGCATGGCTGGATGCGAAGGATATGCACGCGCTGGCAGAGGCAGATGCCTTTAAAACCTTGGCAGGCCATCGCCGTGCCGCATTGTGGCAAACACTGGGCACTGAAATGCCAACGCAATTATTGAAAGGGGCGAAGCAGAGTGAGCGGCAAATATCTCTGTTACCCAAAACGGAAGGTGAGGAAGTATTGGCGGATTATGGGCGGGTTGGGCTGACGCTCAGAGCACACCCACTGAAACTGTTGCGACCAAAACTCAAACGGATGAAGCTGCAAGCCTCCGATGAATTACAACACGCCCGGCAAGGCCAGATCGTGCGAACGACGGGGATTGTGATTAACCGGCAGCGGCCTGATACGGCAGCGGGTGTGACGTTTGTGACCTTGGAGGATGAGTTCGGTTTGATTAACATCACCGTTTGGCGGACGTTAGCCGAGCGGCAGGTGGCGGAACTCACCCAATCGCATTTGATGACGGTCTATGGGGTGATTGATCGTAATGAAGCGACGGTTTATGTGGTGGCGGGACGGTTGGTGAATCATAATGATTTGCTCGGCGGCTTGGTGACGGGTAGTCGGGATTTTAGGTAATGCTGATTTAAGTTGGAACGTAGCGGAGCGTCTGATCGATAAAACCTAAAACAATTCAAAAAACATCCGGCGCCGGCGAAAAATAAACGACGCTGTTTTACAGCGCGATTTCAGGTGACAATGCAGTTCTGGAGCTGATATTAGTTACTAAAATTTATTATTAAAACCTATCGTTAAACAGAGAGTGCCATGAACATTCATTTTCCACGCTATTCACGGTTGGTGCCAACCATCATCTGCATTGGCTCGATGTGGCTTATGTTGCTGATGTCGCCCGCGGCAGATGCGCAAAAAGTCTTCGATACCGAACTCCATAAAGTTCGCGCAGTAAGTCTCGTTGCTGGCCTTGCCAACCCGTGGGGATTGGCGTTTTTACCCGATGGCCGCATGCTCGTCACCGAACGCGCAGGGCGGATGCGCATCGTTGAAAACAATAAGTTATTGCCCGCCGCGATTTCAGGGCTGCCAGCGGCCGTAGAGCACGGCCAAGGCGGCATGTTGGATGTGGTGCTGCATCCGAAATATGGGCAATCGGCGGAATTCAATTGGGTCTACTGGTCATATAACGCTGGAACCCCCGGCAGCTACGGCACTGAAGTCGCGCGCGGCAAGCTCGGCGGCACCCGCGATGCGCCAGTGATGACCGATGTGCAGGTGCTGTTTACGATGATGCCAAAGTCTGAAAAGAGCTTTCACTTTGGCTCGCGCATTGTGTTTGATCGTCAGGGTTTCATGATTATCACCCTCGGTGATCGCGGCGATGATCCGGCCAAGGGCTATCAAGAGCGCGCGCAGAAGCTCAACGACCATGCAGGCAAATCAATCCGCCTAACCGATGATGGCAAAGTACCGCCAGACAATCCGTTTGTGAAAACACCCAACGCCAAGCCAGAAATCTGGACGCTTGGTAACCGCAATATGCAAGGTGCGGCGATGCACCCGGTGACCGGCAGAATTTGGTCCCATGAGCACGGCCCACAAGGCGGGGACGAGATCAATATCCTCACTGGGGGCACGAACTATGGCTGGCCGGTTATTACGTATGGCGTGAATTATGGTTCGGGTACCAAGATTGGTGAGGGCGTGGCGAAAGAGGGAATGGCACCGCCGCTCTATATTTGGGTTCCCTCGATTGCGCCGTCGGGGATGGCGTTTTACACAGGCGCTAATTTTCCGAAATGGAAAGGGAATTTATTTGTGGGTGCGCTGGTGAAGCAATCGCTCGTGCGGCTCACGCTTGATGGCGAAAAGGTCGTGAAAGAGGAGCGGATGTTTGAAAACAAACTTGGCCGCATTCGCGATGTGCGCGATGGGCCAGACGGTAATTTATATTTACTCACGGACTCAGCGGACGGCGAAATTATTCGCCTTGAAGTTGTTAAATAATTGTTAAGTAGCGATTGAATTAGGGAATGTAGTAATGCAATCAATCCGCGTTTGGGATATTCCGGTTCGGTTGTTTCATTGGCTGTTAGTGCTCTCGGTTGCCGGACTTTTTATTACCGCCAACTTAGGCGGCAACTGGATGGAATGGCATAAAAAAATTGGCTTTTTAACCCTCGGTTTGGTCACGTTTCGGGTCGTGTGGGGTTTTGTCGGTAGTTATCATGCTCGGTTTGCCAGCTTTGTGCGCGGCCCGGCGGTGGTGATTGCATATGCAAAGAGTTCGCTTAAATCGCGCCTTGAATCCGACACGGGGATTGGCACTGAATCGAACGCGAAATCAAACGCGAAATCGGCCGCGGAATCGACCAACATATATTTTTTGGGGCATAACCCGTTGGGGGCGTTGAGTGTCATCGCGTTGCTAACTAGCGTTGCGTTTCAGGCCATCACCGGACTATTTGCCAACGACGATATTTTGCTAGAAGGGCCCTATGCGAGCACGGTTTCCAAAGCCGTGAGTGACCAACTAAGCAATTTGCATAAGCTCAATTCGGATCTGCTGGTAGTGCTGATTGGGCTGCATCTGGCGGTGATTATTTTTTATACGTTTTATAAAAAAGAGCCGTTGGTAAAAGCCATGATTACGGGCAAAAAAAAGCTAAACGCCAGTACTGAAGCGGAGAATGAGGCAATGTTAGCTGGAAACACCCGTCCAGCCCTGCTTTCATGGTCGCTGGCGCTGTTCGTCGCGGCGCTTACCTACGTCGTGGTGACAAGGGCGTTTTGGTAAGCAATTTGTTTCAATTCTGCTGCATGCTATTGGATTTGGACGTGAATCAACCAACATCAACAAACAAAAAGGCCGCTTATTAAGCGGCCTTTTTATCGAATGGATGAGCAACTATTTTTGCTTGTAATCGTCGTGGCAGGCTTTGCATGCCGCGCCGGTCGCGCCGAATTGCTTTTTGATTTCATCGAATGTGCCAGTTTTAGAAATGGCGGCGAGCTTTGCGCTTTCATCCGTAAACTTGGTCATCTTCGCCTTGAAATCATCCATTTTTTCCCAGATGGCCGCTTTGGCTTGCGTTTTTTGTTTGTCGCCCTTGTTGCTGCCCGGCGTAAAACCTTCCAAGGCCATCGGTGCCATCACCGCCACGTTGGCAGCGCGCTTGGCAAATGCTTCTTTATCGTAAGGCACTTCACCCTTGACCATCGCCGCCATCGGTTTGAAATTCCATCCGATGACTTCATAGACGCCCTGACGATACTCAATCGCGTCATCAGGCTTTATCTGCGCGGTTGCGCCGAGGGCGAAAGTTGCTGCAACCGCAGCAGAAATAAGGAAAGCCGTTTTACGCATCGTGTTCTCCAATAAATTTAAAAGTTACCACGGTGAAAACCTCGACACCGATGGTGATTAGTGCCAAAAACAGTACAAAAGATACATATGCAAACCAACGAAGCGGGTGCTGGAAAGTTGCACGCGGTTTGCCTATCGTTGCGCCGACACAACTCGTCGCCGTCGCGGATTTGGGCATCTGTCGCGTCAGAAAACAGATTCTACCCGTAAAAAATTGCCCGGCAAATCGTGGTCCACGGTGGCGCTCTGCCGTCTATTGTCTTTTTGGATGACGCCCATGAAGGTCAAAGAGAGGGCCAAAGAGAGGATCAAAGAAAATATATATCGAAAGAGTACCGAATATTTGATATTTAAGTGATATCATATTTATATCGATCATAAACCATTGCATGTATAAAATTTTGTCTGGGCTCCGTATATGGTCGGCAGAAGTTCCGCCGATAGCGCCCTAAGTGGGTATGCGTTTTGGTCGATGTAGATGTCGATTCCGCATTTATTTGAATGGCACAAGGAGGCTTCAATGAAAACAGCAGTTGGTTTTACGGAGAAAGAATTTTCGAGTTTTGACGGCTACGCGATGGTGGTTTTAGCCGTCGTATTGAAAGTTATCTTGGCGCACTCGATCTGGCAACTGGGCTCGCAAGTCAACCCGGAAGTTAGCGTCTGGCGCATTGCCTACATGTTGCTTCTGGCTGCGGCAGCTGTCTTCATTTGGGTCGGGCTATATATGTTGCAGCCCAACGAGGGCGCACTCATCACGCTTTTTGGCGGCTATCGCGGCACGGATCGCTCGTCGGGCTTGCGCTGGTGCTTCCCGCTTTATGGGCGGCAAAAAATTTCGTTGCGCTCACGCAACTTAAATAGCGATAAGCTCAAAGTCAACGACAAAAACGGTAACCCAATTGAGATCGGTGCCGCGCTCGTCTGGCGGGTTCGGGACACCGCCCAGGCAGTCTATGAAATCGATGATTACGAACTATACGTTCGCGTCCAATCTGAAGCTGCGATCCGTCATTTGGCCTCGGCCTACAGCTACGACAACGGTGGCGATGAAAGTGAAACAAAAAATATCATCACGCTCCGTGGCGGTGCTGATATTGTTGCCAAGGCGCTCGCGAATGAGCTGCAAGAGCGCTTCGATAAAGCTGGCATTTCGGTCGAGGAAGCCAAGCTCACGCATCTCGCCTATGCGCCCGAAATAGCGTCCGCCATGCTGCGCCGCCAGCAAGCCGAGGCTGTGATTGACGCGCGTTCAAAAATTGTTCACGGCGCAGTGACGATGGTGGAAATGGCGCTAAAAGGATTGAGCGATAAAAATATCGTGCACCTCGATGATGAGCGCAAAGCGGCGATGGTGAGCAATCTCTTGGTTGTGCTCTGTGCGGAAAGCAATGTACAACCGATTGTGAATACCGGTACCTTGTGTAACTAGACGCACGACTGACCGCAGAACTAAATGCACAACTAGCGGAATTATTTTGGCTACCCCTAAAAAATCCTTCCTACTCCGAATCGATCCCGAACTCTGGGCCGCGCTCGAAAAGCTCGCGGCTTCAGAGCTGCGGAGCGTGAATAGTCAGATTGAATATTTGCTACGTGATGCAGCAGTAAAGCGGGGAGCGCTGGGTGGCGAGCGTAGTGAAAAGAACGATTAGCCAAGAGAATTTCGATCCTTAAAGACATTGTCCGAGATTCGACGATAATATGGAGTATGGAACCCGTTAATCCCCTTGCAGCGCTGGCTTGCCTCTTCGCGGCGTTGGCCACATCATTTTTTTTGCTGAAACAATTTGGCGTTCCGCGCCAATCTGCGCGCTTTGCGAGCATCGACGGCCTGCGCGGCTATCTAGCCTTTTTTGTTTTTTTGCACCATGCCTGTATCTGGTATTTTTATTTGCAGACTGGTGAATGGGGTCGCCCGCCGTCAAATCTCTATTCCCATCTTGGGCGCAGCAGCGTAGTGTTGTTTTTTATGATTACCGGCTTTTTATTTTTTAATAAATTGCTGAATGCGCGAGAGAGCGGCATTGACTGGGGGCAATTTTTTGTTTCACGTTTTTTGCGTCTGGTTCCGTTGTATATGTTCGCCATGGTGCTGCTATTTTCAGTAGTGTTTGCAATGGCTAAGGGTGGTGTCAACGAGCCGCTAACGGCGATCGCAAAAGAAATATTCAAATGGTTAAGTTTCACCTTTCTCGGTTCGCCCGACATCGACGGCGTGGATCATACCTCTCTCATCATGGCCGGCGTAATCTGGACGCTACCCTATGAGTTGCTTTTCTATCTGACGTTACCGGTGATCGCTGTTTTATTGCGTGTGAAAGCGCCGCCGTTTTATGTTTTGGTTGGCATCCTTGGCGCTGCCGGTATGATTGTTTGGCATCCTGAAGGTCACCGGTTTCTTCAACCATTTTTGGGCGGAATTGCCGCCGCAATCTTGACCCGAATGTCGTGGTTCCGCGCATTTGCCACGGGCAAGATTGCGCCATTTATGGTTATCATTTGTGTCCTGACGGTTGGCGCAACACAACGAAATGCATTTGACGCTGTCCCGATATTGATTTTATTTTTTGCCTTTTCGTTCATCGCAGCCGGATGCACGCTGTTTGAAATATTGACCAACTCAGTGTCACAAATGTTGGGCGAGATATCCTATAGTCTTTACTTGCTGCACGGCATGTTGCTCTTCAGCGTTTTTCACTTTTTCTTCGAACCGGCGCAAGTCAAATCGCTTTCGCCGCTTGCTTACTGGCTTTTAATTGTCGGTATCACACCAATTCTGGTGTGTACTAGTTTCATTACCTTCAAAATTATTGAGAGCCCGTCCATGCGAAGTGCCACAGGCCTGACTACGTGGCTCAGAGCGAAAATAGCGAGAGTCAAAGTTCAGTTACGGGCTAGTGGCTGATATCCGCCAAAGTTGCGTTCACAATATTAACTGGAGTATCCAATGTGAAAAAATTTTTACGGCGTATGTTTGTCAGCGTAGTGTTTGCCGTTGGCACAATGGTTGCCAGCTTAGGCACGGCCGCCACGGCAAAAATTTCTGATGACGTCGTGAAAATCGGCGTGTTAACCGATATGTCTGGCTCCTATGCAGACATCACTGGCAAAGGCTCAGTCGAAGCGGTCAAAATGGCGGTCGAGGATTTTGGCGGCAAGGTGCTCGGCAAACCGATTGACGTTATTTTTGCCGATCATCAAAACAAGGCTGACATTGCCTCATCGGTTTCGCGCGAGTGGTTTGACACCAAAAAAGTCGACATGATTACCGACATCGTAACTTCATCGGTGGCGCTGGCTGTTGTTAAAATTGCGGCAGAGAAAAAGAGAATCGCGATCGTCAACGGGGCTGCCACATCGCGCCTCACGAACGAAGATTGCACACCCTATTCCATTCATTACGCCTACGATACCTTCGCCGTAGCTAGCGGCACCGGCACGACGATGGCGAAGGAGGGGGGAGACACCTGGTTTTTTATTACCGCTGATTATGCATTTGGGCAATCACTCGAAAAAGATGTGACGGAAGTCGTCAAAGCAGCAAACGGTCGTGTGCTCGGCAGCGTGAAGCATCCGTTAAATGCATCTGATTTTTCATCCTACATGCTGCAAGCGCAGGCATCCGGTGCAAAAATTATCGGTTTGGCGAATGCGGGCGGCGACGCGGTGAACGCGGTCAAAGCCGCCCATGAATTTGGCTTGGTGAAATCGGGCAAACAAAAAATAGCGTCGCTGCAAATCGATATAAATGACGTCCACGCGCTCGGCCTGCCAATCGCGCAAGGGCTGTATTCCACCACCGGGTTTTATTGGGACATGAACGACGAAACCCGCAAATGGTCGGGGCGATTTTTTAAGCGAATCGGCAGGATGCCATCAATGATTCAAGCCGCTAATTATTCAGCCACTTTGCATTTTCTGAAAGCCGTGGCTGCGGCGGGAACCGATGATGCCGATACGGTGATGCAAAAGATGCGCGAAATTCCAGTCAACGATTTCTTTGCCAAGGACGGTAAAATCAGGATTGATGGCCGCATGGTGCACGACATGTTTTTGGTGCAGGTCAAAACCCCTGCCGAATCCAAACGTCCCTGGGACTACCTCAACATAAAAGCCGTCATTCCGGGTGATATGGCTTTTCGTTCGCTGGCGCAGAGTGTTTGCCCGTTGGTGAAGAAATAGTGATTAACTTTAGTTCACTACTGAAAAGTGGTGTTGGTTGAAACGCCGCGCCAGTGCTAGGGTTTGACTGCGTCAGCCCAACAATTAGGAGTCTCATAAAGCCGCACTTGCGTTAGCGTAAGTTCGTGCCCAAAGCGGTCACGATACGCGTGCTCCAAAATTTCAAACGCCGCTTTGACGAGATTTTCTGCGGTCGGTACTTCATCCAAGATCACCGTTTTGTGTCCCGAAATTGCGGTCAGGAAATCGACCATGACTTTATCGCCGCGCCAGACCAAAAACGAGTGATCCCAAAGGTCTACAAGCTTTTCTTTGGCAATCGACTTGATGTCGCCGAAGTCCATCACCATGCCATCATCAGTCGCACCTTCGTCGTGAATAATGGTGGCGGTGAGCGTGATTTCAATTGCGTAGCGATGCCCGTGGATATTGCGGCACTGGCTTTTGTGGTTCGGCAGGCGATGCCCTGCATCAAATTCGAGGCGGCGGGTGACTGCGATGGTGTTTTGGGATTGTGTATTCATGAGGGATGCAGTTTATCACCTCATGTTGAACTAAGCCCCCTAGCCTCCGATAAACGATGTGTCCCCGGATTATCCCTGGTCGGGGATCGTCGTCGAAGTCTGGGGTCTGAGTTGCCGCTGAGTTGGCCCTGGGTTGGCGATCGAAGGGGCACAGAATCTGGCCCCGGACTCAATTCGGGGGCGCAACATATTCCACCAGCGAGCAGGTTTGACCTACCGCATTCGTAATTTTTCACCAGAGGCGCTAGAATCAAGGTTTTTGCACCGCAACAATATCGACATCAACCTGCCACTAACACCCTAGCCAAACGAACATGTCTCTCATCGTCCAAAAATATGGCGGCACCTCGATGGGTTCGCCGGAACGCATTCGAGAAGTCGCGAAGCGTATCGCTTACTACCATTCCCAAGGCCATCAGCTGATCGTAGTGCCGTCCGCAATGTCGGGCGAGACTAACCGCTTGCTCGGCTTGGCCAAGCAGCTAAGTGATGAACCTGATTCGCGTGAATTGGATGTAATTGCCTCAACGGGCGAGCAGGTTTCGGTCGGATTGTTGGCGATTGCGATTCAAAGCCTGGGTTTAAAAGCCAAAAGCTACACCGGCTGGCAGGTGAAAATTTTGACGGACAGCGCCCACACCAAAGCGCGTATTTTGTCGATTGACGACACCGCGATTCGCCAAGACTTAGCGGATGGCTATGTGGTTGTTGTAGCGGGCTTTCAGGGGATTGACGAACACGGCAATATCACCACGCTGGGCCGAGGTGGTTCGGATACTACCGGCGTTGCGATGGCCTCGGCACTCAAGGCTGATGAATGCCAAATTTTTACCGATGTTGATGGTGTTTATACGACAGACCCGCGGGTGGTGCCTGAGGCACGCAAGCTGGACACGATCACCTTTGAGGAAATGTTTGAGCTGGCCAGCATGGGCTCAAAAGTCTTGCAAATTCGCTCGGTGGAATTCGCCGGGAAATACAAAGTAAAACTCCGCGTGTTGTCGTCGTTTACCGAATTCGATTCCAACGATCGCGGCACCTTGATTACCTATGAGGAAGACGAAAACATGGAACAAGCCATCATTTCCGGTATCGCGTTTAATCGCGATGAAGCTAAACTCACCGTCACTGGTGTTCCTGACCGCCCCGGCATAGCATTCTCGATTTTGGGGCCGATTGCGAAAGCAAACATTGATATCGACGTAATTATTCAAAACACCTCGTTCGACGGCATTACCGATTTCTCCTTCACGGTGCATCGCAATGATTACAACAGAGCGTTGGCCATTCTGGAAAATGAAGTCAAGCCAGCGATTAATGCAAAAGGTGTGATCGGCGATAATAAAATAGCGAAGGTTTCGCTAGTAGGCATTGGTATGCGCTCACACGTCGGCATAGCTGCAAAAATGTTTGAGACGTTGGCGAATGAGAACGTTAATATTCAAATGATTTCGACTTCTGAAATTAAAACATCGGTTGTGGTTGATGAAAAGTACATGGAGCTTGCCGTGCGCTCGCTGCACAATGCGTTTGAGTTGGACAAAGTGCCGGTTTAATTTTCAGCTCTCGGTCGGCAGAACAATCGTTGTCAATGAAAGCTGCGCCACCAGCGCGGCTTTCTGTTTTTAGGAGAAGCCACCATGTTTCGCCAGTTACTATTAGGAATCTTAGGAATCGCCGCAATGACTATGACGAGCGCCGCCGCAGTAGCCGAAACCGCCCCAGAAGACCCCTATCTGTGGCTAGAAGACGTGATGGGCGACAAAGCGATTGCGTGGGTCAAAGCGCAAAACGCAAAGACGCAAAAGCTGCTTGAAGCGCAGCCGCAATTCGCGCCAATTCGCGACAAAGTGTTGGAAGTGGTGAATTCGAAAGAGCGTATTCCGGCTGCTGTTAAGCGCGGCGAATTCCTCTACAATTTTTGGCAGGATCAAACCAATGTGCGCGGCCTGTGGAGGCGCACCACGATGGCAGAGTATAAAAAGCTGCAACCTAGGTGGGAAGTGGTTTTAGATTTGGATGAACTTGCCAAAGCCGAAAAAGAAAACTGGGTCTGGAAAGGCTCAACTTGCCTATATCCAAATTATGACCGTTGCCTGGTTAACCTATCGCGTGGCGGCGCGGATGCGCAAGTCACCCGCGAGTTTGATGTGCCAACAAAATCATTTGTCAAAAATGGCTTCTTTATGAAGGAAGCGAAAGGCGGCGCATCATGGATTGATCGCGATACGTTATTTGTCCAAACCGACTTTGGCGCAGGCTCGATGACCAAATCTGGCTACCCCAGAATCGTCAAAGAATGGAAACGCGGCACACCCATTGAGAGCGCCAAAATAGTGTACGAGGGCAAAGAGTCGGACATCAGTGTCGGCGCATCAGTGACGGAGCAAAAGGGCTATGCAACCAAGCAATTTGTGCGTCGAGGCGTGACGTTTTATACCTCGGAAACGTATTTGCGCGAGGTTATCAATGGAGTGGATAAATTAACCAAACTCGATGTGCAAGACGATGCAGCGCCCGCCTACGCTTGGGACATGCTGTTTGTGCGCTTGAAATCAGCGTGGACCGTCGGTGGCAAGACTTATCCGCAGGGTGCGCTGGTCGCGATGAACTTCGATAAATTTATGAACGGCGAGCGCGATTTTGAAACGCTCTTTATGCCGACCGATCGCAAGTCGCTGGCGAGTTGGACGTTGACGAAAAATGTGTTGCTGTTGAACGAGTTGGATAACGTCAAAAATCAGCTGGTAGAACTCAAACGTGAGGGTGGCAAATGGAGTCGTCGCGTCGTCACTTTACCCGGTTTGGGTACGGTGAGTGCAAACGCAATTGATAGTGATGAGTCCGATGATTACTGGCTTACGCTGACTGATTACCTCACGCCATCGACGTTATTTTTAGCCAGAGCGGGAACCGACGATCGTGAAAAATTAAAATCATTGCCGGCGTTTTTTGATTCAACCCCATACAAAGTGGAGCAGTTCCAAGCGACCTCCAAAGACGGCGAAAAAATTCCCTACTTTGTCATTATGCGTAAGGACGCTAAGCTCGACGGCAAAAATCCAACGCTACTTTATGGCTATGGCGGTTTTGAAGTATCGCAACTGCCCAGCTACTCGGGCGCAATCGGTAACGGCTGGCTCAACCAAGGCGGCATCTATGTCGTCGCCAATATTCGTGGCGGCGGCGAATTTGGCCCGCGCTGGCATCAGGCTGGTTTGAAACAAAATCGGCAAAAAGTGTTTGATGACTTCATTGCTGTCGGCGAGGATTTGATAACAAAGAAAATTTCATCACCGCGCCATTTGGCAATCTCTGGCGGTTCCAACGGTGGCCTTTTAGTAGGCGCCGTAATGGTGCAGCGTCCGGACTTGTTCCGTGCTGTTGTTTGCGCCGTTCCGTTGCTCGATATGAAGCGCTATAACAAATTGCTGGCAGGTGCGTCATGGGTAGCGGAGTATGGGAACCCTGATGATCCCAAAGAATGGGAATTCATCTCTAAATACTCGCCCTACCAGAATGTCAAAACAGGTGTAAAAATGCCGAAGGTGTTGTTTGTCACATCAACCCGTGATGATCGCGTTCATCCTGGCCACGCTCGAAAAATGATGGCGCGGATGATGGAGCAAGGGCACGAGGTTTTTTACTACGAAAACATCGAAGGTGGCCACGCTGGCTCCGCGAACAATGCGCAGCTTGCTTACCGCACCGGGTTGCAATATGCGTTCTTGCTCAAGGAGCTGAAGTAAACGTGAAATGAGCGCATGGCACGCTGTGCGCCCAGCCGTTGTGTGCATTTTTCGCGGAAATTTGTAAGCCGTTTTGACCACGGTACACCAGACAGCGTACAATACGCCCTAGCGAAAAATCCGGAGAGGTGGCCGAGTGGTCGAAGGCACTCCCCTGCTAAGGGAGCATACGGTCAAAAACTGTATCGAGGGTTCGAATCCCTCCTTCTCCGCCAGATATAAATCCTATGCATTTGAATGCATAGGATTTTTTATTTTTAGTCGTCGCTGAACCGACGATGTGATCACAAATCGAATTCTTTGCCTGCCGAAGGTCGGCAACTTCATCCTGACTAACGATTTCGCCCGACGGCGCCTTGGCAAATGTTTTGCACCGGTAGCGGGGTTGTAGGCTCCTTTATTTTAATCGAGCGTTTCAGCCAAGCTGGCAATGGTCGACAATTCACACGAAGTTTGCTGGCAAATTACAGTTAGTAAGACCAATCGGCGCTTGCAATTGCAAATAAGAACCATTATCATTTACATCTCACTACTATTACGGGATGCAAATATGGCTCAGATAACTCGATTTTTCTCATTTCTGCTGATAGCGCTATCGATCTCAATCCACTCTCTGCATGCAGGTGAGCCGGAGCTTGCGATAAAACTCGTGATCGAAAATCACAAATTTCAACCGGAAACCATTCCCGTACCCGCCAACCAAAAGGTCAAGTTGATTATCGAAAACCGCGATGCGACGCCCGAGGAGTTTGAAAGCCATTCGTTGAACCGAGAAAAGGTGATTCCAGGTAAATCGTCCGTCACGATTTACGTCGGACCGCTTAAACCTGGCTCGTACCCGTTTGTTGGTGAGTTCAATCAAACGACCGCTAAAGGCGTTGTGGTTGCAAAATAAAAAGGACTCGATATGTTTAGCACAGCGCTTATTGTTTTTCGCGAAGTACTGGAAGCATCACTCATCATCGGGTTAGTTGCGGCGGCGACGCGCGGTATCCCAGGACGTGGTCGTTGGCTTGGCGGCGGCGTTCTGTTTGGGCTGCTGGGTTCGGCATTCGTTGCGCTCAGTATGGAACAAATCGCAAGGCTTGCAGATGGTGTTGGCCAAGAGTTATTTAATGCGTGCATTCTTGGTGTGGCGGTATTGATGCTTGTCTGGCACACCATCTGGATGTCAACGCATGGCCAGAAACTTGCCGCAGATGCGCGAAGTATTGCTGGCGATATTCGTGATGGCCGGAGGGCGCTTTCGATGTTGCTGGTCGTGGTTGCGGTTGCGGTTCTTCGCGAAGGCGCTGAATCGGTGCTTTTCTTGTATGGCGTCGCGTTGTCTGGATCATCAAGCATCGGCGAAATGGCGATGGGTGCGCTGCTTGGTATTGCAGGGGGCGCGGCCGTTGGCATCACCCTGTATTTGGGTTTGCTTAGAATCCCCCTACGCTTGTTTTTCACGGTTACCTCGTTGCTAGTTTTGCTGCTCGCCGCAGGAATGGCCGCGCAGGCTGCACGTTTTCTAGTGCAAGCCGATCTGATTCCGGCACTTGCTTCGCCCCTCTGGGATGTGTCAGGCGTGCTGCCAAATCAGTCGGCATTGGGTACTGTTTTGCATGGGCTGATTGGCTATGACGCAAGCCCTTCCGGTATTCAAGTTGTTTTCTATATCGCCGTCATCGTTGCGATCACGGCGGGCGTGAAATGGGCGAAGCGTTCATCGCTGGCCACCAAAATTGCGACCAACTTACCAACACCACACACATCATGATCTCGCTACGAAAATTATTATTTGCTTCAATTTCATTGCTACCAATTTATGCGTTGGCCGATCCAGCCGATTACATCAAACTTCCCGCAATCGAATATGGCGAACGCGAAATCGAGTTGAAATACGGCTCCAGCAAATTGAGCGCAGATGAAGGCCGCGAATCGGCGGGCACATTTGGTTTTGGCTACGGTGTCACACCAAATTGGTTCACCGAAGCTTATCTAAAATACAAAAAAACGCCGGATGATCGGAGCCGGTTCGATGCTATTGAATGGGAAAACAAATTCTTGCTAACGGAAACTGGCAAATATCCCGTTGACGTTGGATTCTTTGTTGAAATCGAAGTGCCGAGAGCACGCAGGGAGGGCTATGAACTTCGGCTGGGCCCGCTCTTTCAAGTCGAGACCGGCAACACGCAATTAAATGGAAATTTTTTTCTCAAACGCCAGTATCATTCTGAAAGCGCGCCAGCTGAAGCCCCCGTTACCGAATTTCATTATCAGGCGCAGTTAAAATATCGGTATCAACGTGAATTTGAGTTCGGCATTCAAGTGTTTGGTGAACTTGGGAAATGGAATCATTGGGACAAACATGAGATGCAGAACCATCGAATTGGCCCAGCTATTTTTGGCAAGTTTCCGCTAGGCGGACGCGAAGCCATTCGCTATGATGCCGCTTGGCTAGTCGGTGCCACTAAGGCTTCACCTGATTCGACAATTCGACTACAGCTGGAATATGAATTTTGAAGGGCATTCGGCCTGCTCTTTCGTGATGCCTCCTAAACTGTGAGGCTCCTTGTTCCCCCTTATTCCCCTTTAGTTCCCGTTATTTCCCTTTATCTCATTGGTTTCGTTAAGGACTTGACGAAAAGCCTTTAGGATCACTTTATTAATACGGATTTTTTGACCAGTTTTACAAATTGTTGATCTGCCTTCCCAATCGTGCTGGTCTTACCGACTATGCGGCCCTCGGCGTCGAGCAAAATGAGTACGCTCGTATGATTGAAATCCCCGCTCGGTAGTGCGCGGTATTGAATGCCAAGTGTGGCGGCGAGTTTGCGTACGTTGCGATCATCAGTGCGAGCGAGCGTCCATTGTGGGACACTTAAATTTCGCTCTTCAACAATAGATTTTAAAGCGGCTACATCATCCCTTGCCGGATCGAAACTCACCATCAATACGGGGACGTGGCTACGCTCTGCTGGCGTTAAACTCTCTTCCGTCTTTTTCAATGCATCGACAATTCGCGGACACACAAATTGGCAGCCGGTGTAGAACATGCTGATGAGCAGCGGTTTCCCGCGACGATCAATGAGGCTCGATGTTTTGCCATCTTGATCTGTCAGTGGCACCGCAAGTTGGTAGATTGAATTACCCGGCAGTGGCCTATTTGCCGCCATTGCTAGGGATTGCACCAATAGCGCGGATACAAAATACGATAGTCCGAAAATGATGCGAAGGCTTGTCTTCATGGCCGATCCTTTACTGTTGTT
This sequence comes from Burkholderiales bacterium, assembly GCA_038206765.1. Lineage (GTDB taxonomy): Bacteria > Pseudomonadota > Gammaproteobacteria > Burkholderiales > Usitatibacteraceae > UKL13-2. Next base: position 24,427 of record JBBRAM010000004.1, read on the forward strand.
GCGGTTGTTGCCGATGGTAGTGTCGCGGGGTGTACGCCTAAACGCGCGCAGCGAAAGCCCAAATTGTTTGTGGTGTCCGATGCACTTAGTGATGAGAGCAAAGCGATGCGCATGAGCACTGCATAGTTGTCGCGGTCCTTTAGGCTAATTGCACCGGCACCGCAAAATTGCAATTTATCTGGGTCGCCTTGGTTGCGGCTATCAGCACTAACGAGCAATGCATTAAAGTCATCCACCCACTCCCAAATTAGCCCGTGCACGTCATGTACGCCATACACATTCGGTGTACCACCAACATCAGCTGGCGGCCGAGTTGAGGATTGTGAGTACCAAGCAAGAATGCGCGCACGCCAAGCAGGATCGGCTCGCGAATCGGCTTTGGTTTCGTCCGCCGCGGCAATATATTCCCACTCAAGCCATGTTGGTAGACGCGCGCCCTCTGTTTCGCAAAACGCTTGCGCGGCAAACCAACTCACGCTCGTAACCGGCTGCTCTGTTCGTGATGCCTCGCTGAGTACTGACGCGCTGCGCCAACTATTTAGATAGCTTACGTCGGCAAAGGTGGCCGGTGCTCGGCCACGCTGCCATTCACGATGCGATTTTACAAACGCTAAATATTCACCGTTTGTGACGGGTGTGCTGCGGATTGAAAATGCGTTTACGCTAACCATGCCCGGTGTGGCATCGTTCGCCAGCACACTAGTGAGTGTCCCAGCGGGTATAGCAACGTAGTCTTTTGCATGGCTCGCACTAACTAAAAGTGCAGTGTGTTGACTAGCCAGCATCGCCAACATTACCCACACCGATGCGAGTTTTTTTATTCGCATCGTAAGTGCCCGACTTAATGGGCAGCGGCGACAGCCGGCGCGGGTTTCGCGCGAAGTTTTTTCACTTCGTCCGCCGAAATTTTGCCACCCGAATTGCCAAAGTTATTTAACACGTAGGTCAAAATATTGGCGACTTCATCATCATTAAGTTGATTCATGGGCGGCATCACTGAGTTGTACTCTTTGCCATTCACCGTCACCTTTCCAGTTAACCCGTGCAGCACAGTGTTGATCGTGCGCTTTGGATCAGCCGCAATGTAATCCGATTTAGCCAGCGGTGGAAACACGCCGGCCAAACCCTCGCCGTTTGCTTGGTGGCACACCGAGCACGTGCCGTTAAACAGCACTTTGCCCGCATTGCTTTGCTCTTGCACAGTTAGTGTGCCACTTGCCGCCGCCGCTGCCGCCGTTGTTACCGCAGAGAGATTTGGTGCTGAGCGATCACCCAAATAGACGGAATCTAATTCTTTACCGGAATAAATCGCTTTGTTTTCCGGTCCGTCCACTTTCATAATCGCCAATGCGCCTTTGTTGAACGCTCGGAAAATGGAGTGATCAACCAACACATAGCTACCCGGCACCTCGGTGTGGAATTCAACAATTGCCGCCCCGCCTGCGGGAATCAGTGTGGTCTGCACGTTGTGCTGAACGTTAGTGCCGCCCTCATAGCGCACGTTGTCAAAAATTTCGCCAATTACGTGAAAGCTCGATACCAAATTAGGTCCGCCGTTGCCGACAAACAAGCGTACCGTCTCGTTGGTCTTAACTTGCAACGCTTTGTCACCGGTAAGCGAGCCCTCAGCCCCGTTGAACAAAACATAAGTAGGGCGCTCGTCGATCGCTTTTTCCATATCGAACGGCTGCAAACCTTTTTCGCGATATTTGCCAGCCGTGTAAAAATCACCTTGCATGACATAAAACTCATGATCCACTTTCGGCAGTCCCTCAGGCGGCTCAACCAAAATCAAGCCGTACATGCCATTGGCCACATGCATACCGACGGGGGCGGTTGCGCAGTGGTAAACATAAATTCCTTCATTCAGTGCTTTAAACGTAAATTGCGATTTATGCCCTGGCGCGGTGAAGCTCGACGCCGCGCCACCTCCAGGACCGGTTACCCCGTGCAGATCAATGTTGTGCGGCATTTTGCTGCTGGGGTGATTTTTCAAATGGAATTCCACCGTATCACCTTGGCGCACGCGGATAAAACTGCCCGGCACGGTGCCGCCAAAGGTCCAAAATGTGTAACTTACACCCTCGGATATCGCCATGTCTTTTTCAACAACTTCCAACTCAACAATAACCTTCGCCGGGTACTTGCGACCCGTCGGTGGCGGCACGATCGGGGGACTGGTTAATACCGCATTGATGGGTTTCCCTTGCGGTGCGCCAAAATCGCCAGCCTTTTTTGACGGTGGGGATTTAAGCCCCGTTGCCGCAGCAATAACGCCCCCTGATGTGGTGATATATGCCACCGCCGCCATCATCGAAATTGCGGTTATTGCAAATTTTAGCGGTTTAAATATTGTTGATTTCATCAATCGCTCCCATTATGCATTTTGCGGAAATTCTGACCGCGAAGAAGTCATCAGGATAAATTGATGGTGCAAACAGCGTTTGCGCAATATCAAACAACCAGCAACTATTACTGCATCAGTTAACCGGAGAACTGGGGGCAATTCAATCGCAATAGTTTGATATTCCGCAAGTTCGATCAGCTTATATTGGGCACGATATGGGTATCTATACGGAGTCCAAAATGAACTTGGCTGCAACCACGGCATTTCAGGCATGGGATATAACTGGTGCCAGTGGTATACCAAGATCGAACCCGACCGTGCGGCATACACAGCATTTCGCGGTGCACTGCGGGGTACTGGCTCCCCCCAGCCATCGCTCACAAGTGTGGCAATTTAAAATTTTTGATAACGGATTGTTGCTGATCGTCGACAGAAGGCGCGCATTGCCGCTCATTGAATCTTTAATCGGGACCCTAGCATCAGCTTTGTTGCAACGCTGTTCAACATTGAATTGGCACTTGCAACGGTCACCCAATTGCAGTCATCTCGCCCTGCCTTGCGCGACGTGCTTTTGTAGCTGGCCCAGATGAAACAACGCTCACAAAAAACGCATGTATTTCTTTTTTTTCAAAGCAATACGCAAGGCAGTGTGATGCTGGTTATCGCCATGCTCATGCTAGCCGGTTGCGCGTCGTTGCTGCCTATATCGAACGCTGAAGTGCAAACGCCCTGGAATAGCTATGCGGATGCACAAATGATGTTTGGCAAAATCATCATCAATCAAACAACCGCCGCAGATTTGAAAGTGCTGGGATTAGATGCCGAGCGTACGCCAAATGTGGTTTCACTAAGCCAGGCTGATTTGATGAGGCGCTTCGCAAATGCATCCGCAATGGATGTAAACATGCTGGATCAAAATCTGCGTGCATGCCTTCACAAGCTGGAAAAATGTGTCGCCATGGAGATTGAGCAGACACGTACGAGGCGCGAACGCGTCGGTAATTTTTGGCTCGATTTTTTAAATTTCCGCCGCAAAACACTCACCACCGGCTGGAAATTTGACGCGATTGTGGTGTTGGAGGATGGGCTCGTTGTTTATAAAGTCTGGAGCGGTAAGCCAAACATCCGCGAGCTTGAAGATAGCCACAATCCTCTTGGTCCGTTCCAGGGCGTGGGGGAAGCAACGTTGCGGCAGCGTTTTTAAGAGCGCGAATTATTAATTGACACGGTGATTTGTTGTCCAGATTTGAGAGTCTGCAACGTCAGGGCTTGTTGTGTTGCTAAGTTTCGATTTGATTCGCAGTATTCGACCTTGCATCCAGCACTTGCTAAACATCAGGCTCGTCGCAAAGCTTTGCGCGAGCACGGGGGCACATTTTTACGTAAACCCTTATGAACACGGAGGATTTTTTGAATTGGAGACGATGATGCCAACTAAATTGCCGAAGAAGAAATCCGTTCCAGTAGCCTCGCTGTCTTTCTACGGCGCAACCGGAACGGTAACAGGATCGAAATATCTATTGAATGCAAAGGGTAAACGCATTCTCGTTGACTGCGGCATGTTTCAGGGCTTTAAACAATTACGTTTGCGCAATTGGGCGCCGTTCACATTTGATGCGCGTTTGCTCGATGCCGTGGTGGTAACCCACGCACACATTGACCACACAGGCTCGCTGCCGCTTCTAGTAAAGCAAGGCTATAAGGGGCCGATTTATTGCACGGCTGCCACGCGTGAGCTCTGCGAAATTATGTTGCCAGATGCCGCGCATCTACAGGAAGAGGAGGCTGAGTATGCCAACCGCCATAGCTTTTCAAAACATTCGCCGGCGCTGCCGTTGTACACGTTAGCCGATGTAAAAAAAGTACTGAGCCTGTTCAAAACTGTTGCGTTTGACGAGCCATTTGAATTGGCTGATGGACTTTCCGTTGAATGGCATCGGGCGGGTCATATTTTGGGTTCCGCGTTTCTAAGTTTCGATATCGATGGGCGAAGGCTCGTATTTTCGGGTGATCTTGGTCGCCCAAACGACGCGGTCATGAGGCCGCCTCAACCGCTTGATGCGGCTGATTGGCTCGTGGTTGAATCGACGTACGGTGATCGAAAGCATGGCAATGCGGATCCAGAAGGCGCGCTGTTTGATATATTGGAGCCCACGCTCAAACGCGGGGGTGTAGTCGTCATTCCGGCGTTTGCCGTTGGTCGCGCGCAAAGCATTCTTTATCATTTGTATAATCTGCATCGTGCGGGTCGCATGCATAACGTGCCTATTTATTTGAATAGCCCAATGGCGCGCGACGCCACGCAATTGTTCAAACGTCATGGTGATGAACACCATCTGTCAACGGCCGATTACCAAGCCATGTGCAAAATGGTGCACATCATTAACACCCCCGATGAATCACGTCAGTTAAACACGCAGCGCGGGCCGATGGTCATCGTTTCGGCAAGTGGCATGGCGACCGGCGGGCGCGTATTGCACCATATTCGCCAGTTTGGCCCCGACAATCGCAACACGATTTTATTCGCAGGTTTTCAAGCGGCTGGAACACGTGGCGCGAAATTAGTCGGCGGTGCGACCGAACTCAAAATGTTTGGCGAATACGTGCCTATCCGCGCAAATGTGGCGAATCTTGACGGACTTTCATCGCACGCCGATTATTCTGAAATTATGGAATGGCTGCGCAACGTTAAGACCGCACCAACACAAATTTATATTACGCACGGTGAACCCTCAGCGGCCGATGCGATGCGTATTCATCTTGACGAAAAATTAGGTTGGCGTGCGCGGGTCCCCGAATATCAGGAGACGGTTGAGCTTTTTTAATTTGAATTTACTAACAAGGATTTTGTGAAAATTGATCTTGCCCTCCCTAAAGCGTCAACGGAACATGCAGAACCATCTGGTTTCGCGCTGTGGAATTTAGGATTCCGCCCATTCTATCTCGCAGGTGCAGCGTGGGCGGTAGTCGGCATGCTGCTATGGATGTTGCAATGGCTTGGGCTATTGGCGTTAGAAAGCCATTTGCGTGGCGTGAACTGGCACATGCACGAAATGATTTTTGGCTATGCGTTTGCGATTGTGATCGGATTTTTATTGACAGCGGTTAAAACATGGACGGGGCATTCAACGCCAACGGGTGCCAGGCTCGCGTGGATGGTGGGGGCATGGCTAGCTGCGCGGGTTTTGTATTTAACGCCATGGTCGCAGGTTGGAATTATTGTTGAGACGCTATTTTTTTCAATGGCGACATGGGGAATTGCGTTACCGATTTACCGCGGTGGCAATCGTCAGAATTTTTTCTTTGTGTTGTTGTTGATGTTGGCCACGTCGCTGAATTTGGTTTTCCACTATGCGGTGATTGTAGATTCTTCACCGGTTGATGCGCGCACGATTGCGCTCTATGGTTTGGATGTGTTGTCGTTTATTGTCGTGGTGGTTTCTGGCCGCGTAATGCCGATGTTTACCCGCAACGGAGCGCCGGGCTCTAAGCCCAAGAATTTTGCGTGGCTGGAGATTACATCGCTGGTAGGAATTTTCTTAACGGCAATGTTGACGGCTGTTGTTAACGCGTTACCTTCGTCTCCATTATTGGTCGCACTGTTCGCATTAGCTGCATTCGTAACGGGTATTTTACTGTTCGTACGATGGTTTTTGTGCGCGCCATTTGCGACGATCAGCAATCCTATTTTGTGGGTGCTGCATGCTGCACTTTTTTGGTTGCCGATTGGCTATTTGCTGCGCTTCGCATCCATTGTTTTCAGCAACATTCCTGCAAGTCTTGGTATTCACGCGATTACGGTTGGTGTTGTCGGCGGAATGACGCTCGCGATGATGACGCGGACCGCGCGCGGGCACACCGGACGTGTGCTGCGCGCCTCAACCCTTGAAACCGCAGCGTACCTGTTGATGCTGACGGGCGCGATTACAAGGGTACTGGTGCCGATAGTTTGGCCCGCGTTTTATATCGAGAGCGTCCTTGTCTCGGCTTTGCTGTGGGTGTGTGCGTTTTTGCTCTATCTGTTGGTGTTTACGCCTTGGCTCACAGCAGCGCGCGCTGACGGAAAAGATGGATAACGCAAAGCACACACGAACGGCGTTCGTTTAGGGAAGCGCTGATTAGGTCGGTTTTGTCACGATACGTTGTTGTGAGTATCAACGTTTTTTAATTTATTCAAGACATGTGCGCCTTATCAATTTTTACGCTTACGCCGGACCCGGTCTACAACCAAACTTAACCAGAGCCGCCCCCATTTGGTTGTCCTATTTTAGAGTCCCCCTTCTCGGACCGATAAACTCTCGCGCTCAGCTGGAAGTCGATCATTTCTCGGTTTCGATTGCGTTTTAATTTTGGTTTGAATATCCGCTAGCTGTGGCGGCGGTGAAATTACTTTGAGGGTAGCGCCTGCAAATAAGCTGCCACGGCTTGCATATTGCTGGTTGTAAGCTCGTGGGCGATTTGTTTCATGACCGCACCTTCCGGCCGTTCATCTGTGCGCTGAAATACAAGCAATTGCTTAACGAGGTAATCGGCGTGTTGGCTGGCTAAGCGGGGAAAAGCTCCAATACCTTGGCCTTGCTCACCGTGGCAAGATGTGCATGCGGGAATGCTTTTTGTCGGCACACCGTTCTCAAAGATTTGCTTACCATCGCTTATCACTGTTGGCAAACCGGGTGCGCCGGGCGCGGGCGTTTGAGAGCCGAAGTAAGTTGCCAGCCCTTTGATTTGCTCATCGCTCAAGTGTTTGCTAAGTCCCCACATGTACTCAAACCCCGCAGGATCGGTACGGTTGTGGCTCCTGAAACTGTTGAGTTGGGCAACGATGTAGGCCTCGCGTTGCGCCGCCAAGTTTGGAAAATTCGGCGACGTCGCGTTGCCATCTACGCCATGACAGTTTGAGCATACTTGAAGTGCGACCGTCTTGGCAGGAACAGCAGGGTCACCCAGATTTCGCGAACGCTCTGTGGTTGAACAGCCAGCGAAAAATGGTATGAGCGCGATTGCAATTATCGAGCGGGTAGCATCCAAGATCGCGTTCTCAAATGTGTTCATTTTCTCTGCCGCTTTTGTTCTCTTTGCAATTCTCATTCTGTCTCTCCAAACAGTCAACATAAACCAAAATTTGCGGATTGCTTAATTGCAGCTAGCTCGCGGCGTATTGATGGCTTAAAACTGCTGCTAGTACGCACCCCAAATATAGAGGAACACCGTGTTGTTGTCTCTTGCATTTCGTCCAAACCCATCGTAGTTGCTGGAGACACCATTAAATTTATTGAACCTCGTGTACTGCAACCCGATACGAGCGTATTGTACGGGCGTCCAGAATATTTCCGTTGTCCAGCCACGCGTCGCCGGATTACCGGTCAGATTGCCGACAATAGCTAGTGATCCCCCGACCAGTGATCCGACATTTGTTGGATCGATTGCCGACGTTTGAAGTGCGGGATTTGAACTTCCGCTCACATCAAAATACGAAAGTGTAGTTCCAACCTTTGCACGGTAAACATACGATGCTTTTGCTCTAAACATTTTCAGCGTGTCAGACGCATTCGTCAGCGGCAATCCCAGCGTGCCATCTGGATCTAGTGGATGCGCCTGATTTGCCACAGAGTCAGCATAGGTTACACGCTCACGAATGTAGCTTGCTGTTGCAGTGAACGCATGCGGATCTAATATATATTGATATTGGCCGTCGAAGCCCACGTCTCGGTAGTTATTGGTGGCACCGACGGGATCAAGCGCGTCCGGATACACTTTTGCGTTCAACCCCAAAAGGCCAATCATGCCGCTATGCGGTCCCCAATCACGGTTGAGAGCGAGCCGCCAATAAGGATTGGCACCTTTTAGAATTTGTTGATTCCCGCGCGCATTATTGAACCCCTGACTCAGGAACGACCAGAAACCATCTGCTGTGCGATATGCCGCAAGTTCCGCATAAACGGTTTTGTTCCAAAATGCATAGCCGCCGATACCCGCTACATTTTGTGCCAAGCCGCCAGCCAAGATTGGCATTGTCGCTGGCCCTGAACTCCCCGGCGCAGTGTTGTATCCCCAAGCCGGCACGCTATTCCACACATCTTGAACGGTTGGATTATTGTTCAAGGTCGCGCCAACGATAAGATCGGCGGTGGCGCTAATATACCGATCGATGGCGCGAATATCTAAGTTGTCCGAACTGGAATGCCCTGTCCAATGCGAATCTGTTGGACTCTGCGCATCATAATTATTGTAGGTAACTTGGACAAACGCGCCGACGTTATCGGTCACCTTTCCCGCAAGAAAAACACTGGCAGTTGAGAAAATCAGATTGCCGTCTTTGGGGAAAATTGCTGGGTCGACATCCGTGGCATTTTTCGTTTTGTTGTAGCTCGCCACCGCCATCACCGAAATCGGCAAGGTTCGCGTGCCGATCGTGTAGCCGGTGAGTTTGAACAATCGGCCATAGGACGTCAGTTCGGGGAATTGCCCGCCCGCATGACATGCAACGCAGTTTTGCCCAGTCTGACTCGCAAATGATGGCAGGGCGTTGGCAGCCAATGGGCTAAAGAAGGCGGGCGCTAGAAAAATCCACAGCCAAGTCTGAAGCTTTACCGCTGCAATTTTTCGCATCATTGAATCCTTTTTAGCTTCGGTTCAAATTCATCTTGCACCCTGCACCCTGCACCTTGTTGCTTGTACTAACGATACAGGCGGCAATATTTGCGATATTGATAAAAATCAAAAAAAGGAAAATAAGCAAATATTGCTAGATAACCTCCACTGCCGACATTGTTTGGCAGTTAAAAGTCGATTCAAAGTGCGCTGCGTCCGCGGGTTGGAGGCGAGGAGCTGCTTTATCGACTTCCATTTGCGCCAAATCAAAGCCCCGGGCTGAAAGATTGCCAAGATATCGGCATATCTACCCTTAACGTTAACTTTGGCGATTCATGAAAAATTTAACCAACAGCATGTACGCACGCGCTTCGCTCGCCATAAATCCCGATTTGATTCGCAAATACGATCGCCCTGGCCCCCGCTACACTTCGTACCCGACAGCCGACCGGTTTGTGGAAAGCTATGGTCCGGAGGAGCACATTCATACGTTGGCCAATCGGCACGCTAATGGGCCGGATGTTCCGCTTTCGTTGTACGTACATTTGCCGTTTTGCAATACCATTTGCTTTTATTGTGGCTGCAATAAAGTGGTGACTAAAAACCATAGCCGCAGCGCGAAATATTTACTGTATGTCGAACGCGAAGTCGACCTGGTTTCGACGCACCTCACTGGCTCAAGGCGGGTTGATCAGCTGCATTTGGGAGGGGGCACACCCACATTTTTATCAACAGAGGAGTTGTGCGAGCTGGTCGCTATTCTTGGTCGACGGTTTGAAATTAGCGCTGATAAAGCAGATCGTGAATTCTCAATAGAGATTGATCCACGCACCGTTGATAGGCGCAAAATTGAAACTTTAGCCAAGCTGGGTTTTAACCGCCTGAGCGTAGGTGTCCAAGACTTTGACGATGCAGTTCAGCGCGCGGTCAATCGCATTCAATCTGTCGCTGAGACTTACGCAGCGATTGATTCTGCTCGCGAGAACGGCTTCACCTCAATCAACATAGATCTTATCTATGGGCTACCAAAACAAAATGTAATCGGATTTGGTCATACGTTGGATCGGGTTATACAAATGAAGCCAGATCGAATTGCGCTTTATAGTTACGCACACTTGCCCGAATTGTTTAAGTCGCAACGCAATATTGCCGACGCGGATTTACCCACTGCGGAGGTGCGTTTGGAAATCTTGGCGCTTGCCATTAAAAAGCTTGGCGATGCAGGTTATGTCTATATCGGCATGGATCATTTTGCATTGCCCCATGATGAGCTCGCGATCGCGGCAAGTAGATCACTATTGCATAGAAATTTTCAAGGTTACTCCACACGGCCCAACTGTGATTTGCTGGCTTTCGGCGTTTCAGCCATTAGCAATATCAGTACGACCTATAGTCAAAACGTAAAAGGGCTCGACCAGTACTACGATTCATTAGATCGTGGCGAATTGCCTATATTACGCGGCGTTGAACTTGACGGTGATGATTTGCTGCGCCGCGATGTGATTCAAACATTGATGTGCGATTTTGAGCTATCGCTGCCGAATTTCGACGCTATGCATTCGATAAGCTTCCGCGACTACTTTGCTGATGAATGGGCCATGCTTCAACAGTTTGAACGCGAGGCGTTAATAGAAATTGACGATGACCGCATTCGTTTCACACCTAGCGGCAGGCTACTAGTTCGGGTGGTGGCAATGGTTTTTGACCGCTATTTGAAGCTTGGCATGGTACGCCAGCGCTACTCGAAATTAATTTGAACTGGCTAAGTCCAGAGCTAGCTCAGTCGTGGAATCATCAATCATCTTCACCGCGATGTTAACGGCATTCGTAGTCGGCCTAGCGAGCAGTTTGCATTGTCTGGGTATGTGTGGAGGGGCGATGTCAGCGATGATGCTGACGGCAAAGCCTAGGATCGCACAAAATGTGACGGCAACATTCCCATTGTCTGCACTGTCGGCCACAATACATGCGCCATCGAATGGGTGGTCTGAAGCTGTTGCAGGGTATGCGACAGCGCAAAACCTAACGCTCGTTTTTGCGTTCAACTTTGGCCGCATATTGAGCTATAGCGTTGCCGGCGCGGTTGTTGGTGCTGTTGGTAGTGCTGGCAATACTACAGGCGTATGGCTGATGCGTGACGTGATGCCAATACGGTTGACGATTTTTGTTGTTGCCAATATTGCCATGTTACTCACCGGTCTATACATTGGCGGTTGGACACGTGGGCTTGCGCCACTTGAACGTGTCGGCGTAAAAATTTGGCGAAAAATTTCGCCTCTGACTAACAAGCTGCTGCCAGTCAAAAGTGCAAGCCAAGCCGTCCTACTTGGTGCGCTCTGGGGTTGGATTCCGTGCGGCTTGGTGTACGCAATGTTGGTGGTGGCACTAGCCAGCGGAGGTGCCGTCAACGGTGCGGTAAGCATGCTGGCATTCGGGCTTGGCACGCTGCCCGCGATGACGGCGGCAGGCATGTTGAGTGCGCAAATAAAAATGCGGCTGCGTGATAAACGCTTGCGAATATCGGCGGGCGTTGCTGTGATTGTAATAGCGCTAATCGGCTTGAATCGCACGCCGGCTTTGGCCGGGCTTGGTCAATACGCAACGCTCACTGCGTTGTGCCATTCCATGTTGAGCAATTCTGCAAAGAGTTCACCATGAGCACGCTTGAGTTGCCCTCACCTTTACCCCCGTCTGCAGGTTTTTCTCCTTATCAATCGCTTACGTCAATTGCATGCTTTCACTGCGCTTTGCCGGTTCCGTCAGAAACGCACTTCAGCGTTAAATTTAAGGGCCAAGATGAGGCGGTGTGTTGCGTGGGTTGTGAAGCGGTCGCAACAACGATTATCCAAGCAGGCTTATCTAATTTCTATGTTGAACGCAGCGCGCCCTCTGCGGCACCAGCGTTGAGTGTCACGCTGGGCGCTGTGAATGCTGCCGTCTACAATTTGTCAAAAATTCAATCGCAATATGTTTCAACCTCTACTGATTCTAAACAAGCTGCGTCGCTTTATATCGATGGCGTAACCTGCAACGCGTGTTTGTGGTTGGCGGAGGCAACGCTCAAGCGTATTCACGGTGTGACGAGTGCTGAGATCAATTACATTTCTCATCGGGCAGAAGTTATCTGGCAAGGACGCGACACAACCCTTGCAACGATTGTTAATGCAATTGAAAGTGTCGGATTGGGTGCAATGCCGGTGGCGGCAGGGGAGCGGCACGCAACGCGTGCAAAGGCTAAGCGAGACTCACTACAACAATTGGGTGTGGCGCTGCTGGCGATGATGCAAGTAATGATGTTTACTGTGCCGCTTTATTTCACTGACTTCGACGACATTTCAGCCGATGCGCGGCACTTAATGCAATGGGCAAGTTTGGCGTTAACGCTACCGGTGGTGATGTATGCGGCACGTCCGTTCTGGCTGGGCGCGCTGCGCGATTGGCGCACTCATCATGTCAGCATGGACTCCCCGGTGGCGCTTGCGATTGCTACGACATTCATCACTAGCTTATGGACGATGACAACTGGGCGCGGTGCGCTTTATTTTGATTCGATCAGCATGTTTGTATTTTTATTGCTGACGGCGCGATATTTGGAAGCTAGCATTCGCGATCACGCGTTAACGAGGATTGAGCGACTGTCGAACGCGATGCCCGCTGTTGCGTGGCGATTGGCTCAGTATCCTGCAAGCCGTGCGTCGTCCGAAACTGCCAGCGCTTTACTGGCGCAAGGCGATTTCATTTTGATCCCTACCGGGCAAGTAATCTCGGCCGATTCAACTTTGCTCGAGGGTGTAGCTGAGATTGATGAATCTATTGTTACTGGCGAATCGCGACCTGCAATACATACGGCTGGTTCACCACTCATTGGCGGCACGATCAATTTAGGGTCACCCCTGATTGCACGCGTCGAACGTGTTGGTGCAGCAAGCGTGCTGGCTGCTGTGGCGCGAATGGCGGAACGGTCCCTTGGTGAACGGCCCAGACTTTCGGTATTGACTGATCGTGTCGCGCGTTTTGTGATGCCTTCCCTCATTTTATTGGCGGTGGGTGCCGGCGTTGTTTGGTTTTTCTTAGATGCCTCACAAAGCTTTAATGTCTCGGTGGCAGTCATTGCGGTGACTTGCCCTTGCGCCGTAGCACTTGCAGCGCCGCTCGCGTATGCCAGCGCCACGTTAAAAACCGCAAAAGACGGGTTGCTCATTTCACGCGGCCAAGTGCTGGAAATATTGCCGCAAATTACCGATGTTGTTTTTGATAAAACCGGGACGTTAACTACCGGCAAATTACGTATTAAGCAAATTGATACTTGCCCGGCTATTACGCGCGACGACGCAATCGCAATAGCGGTAGCGCTTGAAGAAGGTGCGGCGCACCCGATTGCAAAATCGATTAGGTTGCTTGATCAAAGTGAAGTCTCAGCTGTTGTTGCAACAAACTTATGCTTTGTTCCAGGCGGTGGTGTCGAAGGTGAAATAAATGGTGCGCACTATCGATTTGGCCATCAAAAATTTTCCTGTTCCGTTTCGGCCGCGTTTTCAAGCGTAGCGTCGACATCAACTTCAGTTGCCGGTGATGATGCGTTCGTGCTCAGCTGCGACGGTCGATGGCTAGCGACTTTCCAAACCGAAGACGCCTTAAAGTCAGACGCGCTAGAAACTGTAAGGGCATTGCAGCGTGCTGGCCTTGCCGTGCATCTGCTATCCGGTGATCGTGTTGACCGGGTTCGTGCCGTCGCGACTGAACTCGGTATTGACTATGTTTACACCATGGCTGCACAAACACCCGCGGGTAAGGTTCGGTATATCGAACAACTTCGCGCTGAAGGCCGCAAAGTGGCCATGATTGGGGACGGCGTTAATGATGCACCTGTGCTGGGCGCTGCTGATGCTTCTATCGCGATGGCGGCTGGCGCGGATTTGCCAAGGTTGACGGCAGACGCGGTGCTGATGTCGCCGAATTTGACTGTGATTGTTTCAGCACTCACGCTTGCGCACCGGACAAAGAAAATTATTAACCAAAATTTCGCCTGGGCCGTTTTGTATAACGCCATTGCGATTCCATTGGCACTGATGAACCTGATCAATCCAGCTTTGGCCGCAATTGGTATGGGCACGAGCGGGCTAATTGTGGTGCTGAACTCCATGCGGTTGTTGAGGGTTAGATCTTGATGGTCGGAACGAAATGACGGAATCCCTTTGGTTGCTGATCCCGCTTAGCGTGGTCCTCGCGTTTGTGATTGGTGCCTGCTTTTGGTGGGCTGCAGGTGCAGGTCAGTTTGATGATTTAACCGGACCCGGCGAGCGGATTTTGCAGGATGACGACGGTGTTCCAGATGCGCTTGTCAATAAACAACGGGAAACCGGCCCGGACTTGATAAATATCAAATTGCCGAAGTAGCCAGATGCGACCATCAGATAAACCTAGTCAGTGGCGTACGACGAAATTAACGAAAAAAATTTATTCAAAAGGATTTGACCATGCAGGCGGAGATCGCACAACCCCCCAACCAGATGTCCGGCCAGACGCTTAACCAGTCAAACAGCCCCACGAAGAGCCCCACCAAGAGCCAGACGGCCAGCCCGACCTATAACTACAAAGTAGTCCGGCAGTTTGCGATCATGACGATTGTCTGGGGCGTTGTTGGCATGCTGGTGGGTGTCATCATTGCCGCCGAGTTGATCTGGCCTGACATGACATTCGGCATTCCATGGTTATCGTTTGGCAGGCTCCGCCCGCTACACACCAATGCGGTTATTTTTGCGTTTGGTGGCTGTGCGTTGATGGGCACTTCATACTATGTGGTGCAGCGTACTTGTCAAGCGCGTCTGATCTCGGATCGTCTTGCTGCGTTGCATTTCTGGGGCTGGCAGTTGGTGATTGTGCTGGCGGCCATTACGCTGCCGCTTGGCTATACCCAAGGCAAAGAATATGCAGAATTGGAGTGGCCAATTGATGTATTGATCACCATTGTTTGGGTGATCTATGCGCTGGTTTTTTTCGGCACGATCATGCGTCGTAAGACCGCACACATCTATGTGGCCAATTGGTTTTATGGTGCCTTCATTGTGACCGTAGCGTTACTGCATATTGTGAATAGTGCCGCTGTACCGGCGAGTTTTTGGAAATCATACTCAGCCTATGCCGGTGTACAGGATGCGATGATTCAATGGTGGTACGGCCACAATGCAGTGGGCTTCTTTTTAACCGCCGGCTTCCTCGGCATGATGTATTACTTTGTGCCAAAACAAGCCGAGCGGCCGGTGTACTCGTATCGGCTATCGGTCGTGCATTTTTGGGCGCTGATTTTTACTTATATGTGGGCGGGCCCACATCATTTGCACTACACCGCATTGCCCGATTGGGCGCAATCGCTGGGGATGTTGTTCTCGCTGATTCTATTGGCGCCGAGCTGGGGCGGCATGATTAACGGCATGATGACGTTATCTGGCGCCTGGCATAAATTGCGCGATGACCCAATACTGAAATTCCTGATCGTCTCGCTATCGTTTTACGGCATGTCCACCTTCGAAGGGCCGATGCTTGCGATAAAGACCGTTAATGGACTTGCCCACTACACCGATTGGATTATTGGGCACGTTCATTCCGGTGCGCTCGGTTGGGTGGCGTTTATTACCTTTGGCTCGATGTATTACTTGATCCCGCGTTTGTTTGGATTAAAGCAAATGTATAGCGTTCGCTTGATCTCGCTGCATTTCTGGATTGCGACAATTGGCGTGGTGTTGTACATCGCTGCGCTTTGGATATCGGGTGTGATGCAGGGCTTAATGTGGCGCGCTGTCAACGCGGACGGCACCCTCACTTACAGTTTTGTCGAAGCGGTGAAAGCGAGCTATCCGTACTGGACGATCCGTTTAATCGGCGGGTTGTTGTTCTTCATCGGCATGCTCATCATGACCTACAACGTCATTCGCACCGTGATGATGGGCCAAGCCTACGACGCGCCAATCCCCGCGACATTGCCTTCGCATCCTGATTTAAAAATTGGCGGGCTGCAGTCTCCACAGCCCGCGCACGGAGATTAGAAGATGAAATTCACCCACGAAACAATTGAAAAAAATATTGGCTGGATGATTGTGCTGATTATTCTAGTGGTCAGTATTGGTGGCTTGGTCGAAATTGTGCCGCTGTTTTTTCAACGCTCGACCACTGAGCCAGTCAGCGGATTAAAGCCTTACACCCCGCTACAACTTGCAGGACGCGATATTTATGTTCGCGAGGGTTGTTATAACTGCCATTCGCAGATGATTCGCCCGCTGCGTGCCGAGACTGAACGCTATGGCCACTACTCGGTGGCCGGCGAGTTCGTCTACGACCATCCGTTTCAGTGGGGTAGTAAGCGCACCGGGCCGGACTTGCATCGTGTGGGCGGCAAATACAGCGATGAATGGCACCGCCTACATTTGCGCCAGCCGCGTGATTTGGTGCCCGAATCAAATATGCCTGCCTACACTTGGCTACAGAAACAAAAACTGGATCCCGAGGAATCAGAACCACGCATGCGTGCGCTAAGAAGTGTCGGCGTGCCTTATACGGATGAAGAAATTAAAGGAGCCGTAGCCGACGTAGCTGGCAAAACGGATGAAGATGCCTTGATTGCGTACTTGCAAATCTTGGGTACGGCGTTGAAAACAACACGATAGGAGCAACCAGTGGACTTAAGCAATCTTCGCGTCATCGTTACGGCAATTTCGTTTGTCGCGTTCATTGGCGTGGTGTTTTGGGCCTATAACAATAAGCAAAAAAAACACTTTGATGATGCCGCCAACATACCCTTTCTGGACAATGATGAAGGTGTTTCTTCAACTGTATTAAAGGCGAAACAAGGCGGCCATCATGAGTGATTTCAACAGCAGCGGTTGGCATTGGTTCATCGCGATTGTGTCGATTGCATCGATCATCGGTTGCGGCGTGCTGCTGTGGACGCAAACAACGAAGCGCGCAACTAAAGGCGAGCAAGTAAAGTTGCACGGCAATGTGTGGGACGACGACTTGGTTGAGTACAACCACCCCATGCCAGGCTGGTGGCGGTGGCTTTTTTACATCACGATTGTTTTCTCGCTGATCTATTTGGCGTTTTACCCGGGCTTAGGCAATTTTGCCGGCAAGTTTGGTTGGACATCAACTGGCCAATATAACGACGAGGTAAAAAAAGCGGAAGCGGAATTCGGACCGATGTTTGCAAAGTATGCACAGATTGATATTCCGACTTTGGCAAAAGACGCGACCGCAAATGAAATCGGCCAACGATTATTCCTCAACAATTGCGCACAATGTCATGGCTCGGACGCTGGAGGCGGTAAAGGTTTTCCGAACTTGCGTGATGCCGATTGGTTGTACGGCGGCGATCCGGCAACGATCGAGGCCACATTAAAGCTAGGTCGCAATGGCGTGATGCCCGCGTTGGGCGATGCCATCGGTGGAGAGGCGGGTATTAAAGAAGTAACCCACTATGTCCGCTCGCTATCAGGTTTAAAACACAATGCGGTATTGGCGGCGAACGGCAAGTTGAAGTTTGCCGTTTGTGCCGCTTGTCATGGGCCAGAAGGCAAAGGCATGCAGGCAATGGGTTCGCCAAACCTGACTGATAAAATTTGGCTCTACGGCAGCAGCGAAGAGACGATTGCTGAAACGATTCGCTTGGGCCGCAACAACATGATGCCGGCGCAACTAGAACGCCTGGGTGAGGCAAAGGTGCATTTGTTAGCCGCCTATGTTTACGGCTTGGGTGGTGGTGTGCCGCCACTAGCCGCAGCACTTGTTGCTCCGGTGGATGCGCCGGCTGTTCTGGTTCCGACCAAGTTATCACCGTAATCCATGAGATTTAATGAATAAAGTAATCCCGATAATTACGGCTGACGAGCCACGAGCGCGACGTACCTCCGCACGCAAAGGCGGAGATGAAAACTCGTTTGAAGAGGCACTTTACGAGATTCGAAAAAAAATCTATCCACGCGCGGTGTCGGGTTGGTTTGCGCGTTGGCGGTGGGTAATTGTGTTTGCCACCCAGCTGGTTTACTACGGCACTCCATGGCTTGTTTGGAATGATCGCCAAGCGGTGCTGTTTGATTTGACGGCACGTAAATTTTATATTTTTGGGCTCATATTCTGGCCGCAAGATTTTATCTATCTCACCGTGTTGTTGTTAATCTCGGCATTTTCGCTATTCCTGTTTACCGCTGTCGCAGGACGACTTTGGTGCGGCTACGCTTGTCCGCAAACGGTTTACACAGAAATATTTTTATGGATCGAACGTAAGATCGAAGGTGACTTCATTGCGCAGCAGAAATTAGACAATAGTCCAGTATCGGCGCGGCGTTTGAGACTAAAAGCGCTCAAACACGCCGTCTGGATTGGACTTTCACTTTGGACGGGCTTTACGCTTGTCGGTTATTTCGCACCGATTCGCGAGTTAGTGTTTTCCGTCGCGAAATGGACAATTGGCCCTTGGGAGACATTCTGGATATTTTTTTACGGCCTTGCCACTTACGGCAACGCGGGCTGGTTACGTGAGCAGGTTTGCAAGTATATGTGCCCTTATGCACGTTTCCAAGGGGCGATGTTTGATCGCGATACGCTCGTAATTACCTACGATGAAAAACGCGGAGAGGCGCGCGGTTCTCGCAGCAAAAAAGCGGACTACAAATCGCAAGGGCTGGGTGATTGCATTGACTGCCATATTTGTGTGCAGGTGTGCCCGACTGGTATTGATATTCGTGATGGCCAGCAGTACGAATGCATCGGCTGCACAGCATGTATCGATGCTTGTGACCAAGTGATGGGCAAAATGGGTTATCCGCGCGGGTTGATTCGCTACGCCACGGAAAATTCAGTCGATCAACAATTTGGCTGGAGCGAGATGTTAAAGCGTGTGTTCAGACCGCGCGTTGTCCTCTATACAGTGTTGCTTTGGGCAATCATCATCGCCACCGGGATCACACTTTGGTATCGCGTGCCGGTGAGAGTAGATGTGATTCGTGATCGCGGTGCGATGTCACGGGAAGTTGAGGGCGGTCTGATTGAGAACGTCTATCGTCTACATTTACTCAACACTCAAGAAAAACCACAGCGCTTTGTCGTTCACGTCTCCGGTATCGATGGGCTACAGATTGTTGGTTTGGATCAACCGCAAGAAATCGCTTCCGCTGCTTCCAAAACCATTGCGCTGGACGTTAGGGTTGATCCGGAACACGTGCCAAAAGGCAACACGCGAATTGAGTTTCAAGTGGTGGCGGTTGATTCAGAAGGTCGCGAGGCGCCCGGTACGTTTTCCATTCACGAGAAAGCAACATTTTTTAATCGATGATTTTGTCCATAGTAAGACAGGATTTAAACATGACTGCAAATGAAATAAGCAAGCCCAGAACGCTAAAGCCATGGTTTCGCGAGCCGTGGCCTTGGTTACTCATGTCAGGCCCTGCGATTGTGGTGGTGGCTGGCATTGTTACTGCTGTTCTGGCTGTCCGTACGCATGACGGCTTGGTTGCCGATGATTATTACAAGCAGGGCATGAGTGTGAACAAAGACATCTCGCGGGACCTCAACGCGAAAGCAGCCAACATACAAGCCGATGCAGTAATTAATCCGCATGCGCAGCGGGTCGTGTTGAGCATTCAACATATTCCCGAAAAAATTGTAACGCTGGATTTAGTTTTTGCCCGCGCTACCGTTAGCGGCAAAGATCGTCGTGTCGCACTACAGCGATCCGGCCCAACTACCTTTGTGGGTTCATTGATGCCGCTTGAAATAGGCAAATGGTACGCAACCCTTGATGATGATTCGCACGCTTGGCGGCTGGTTAGCAGTGTCAATGTTGTTGAAAGCGCGGCAACCGCACACTTTAAGTTGGGCAGTGGTATTCTCGCGCCAGCAGATGACTAAGTTTACGGCGCGTCATTTATGGAGCCGCCGGAGGGCATCATGCTAAAACGATTGCTGTGGATTCTATGGCCGTCATTCATCGCGGCCGGCATTGGCGTAGGTATTATCTTCACGTTGGTTGATCCGATGGAACTCGTTGTACTCGGCGATCATGTTCACGCGTCACGCACGACCATTTATTCGCTCGGATTTTTTGTGCTTTGGACAATTGCCGCCATGGCGAGTGCGATGAGTTGTTTTTTGGCCGCTAGCATTGTGCTAGAAAAATAGCGCTTTTTGTCGTCGAATTACGCAAACCCCATTGCCTTTTTAGTGATGGCGACTGACACAATATAGGCAAATATCGCCAGAGCCGCAAACAGTGCCCAGCGTCGCGTCGCCTTCGTTTTTCCGCGTTTTAATGCAATAGTGCCAAGCACAATATAGGCGATCAACGCGAGCACCTTGGCGGTAAGCCACGGCTCCACGAAAGGGTACTGGCGGCTCCAAAAGACCATGACGATTGCGCTCGTCAGCAGTAGGGAATCAACTATATGCGGCACAATTTTTACCCAGCGTTGCTGCAACATCGCCGATTCACGCAACATCCAGATGCCGCGCAACAAAAAGAGACCGCCGCTTAAAACGGCGAAGGTGATGTGCAGATGTTTGATCACAAAGTAATTCATGGCGTAGGCAGATAATCGCTAACAAGGCTTTTAAAAAAGGTCAGAGCGAGTAATTGCCCTAGCCTGTTGTTTACGTTCTGGTTAGCTCTTGGCTATCAAAAGCTCAAGTATTCATCAAGCTTTCTTTGCAAGTGCTACCGAGATTTCAATTGTTTGCTTGCGCCTCCCGCCGGTAAGCAAGCGGATCGCAAATAGCGCCAAGAAAACGGTGCCGATTGCAAACACGATGTCGCCTGGGACCCGCATCCAGACTAGGGTTTCCATCACGGTTGAATGCACCACTTCTGGTGAGCGCGCAAACCACATACCTTTGGTCACGCTAGCCCAAGCCTGATAGATTCCCGATGGCACGAGCGATATAAACACCATCATTGCAAGGCCAATATTGAGCGACCAAAACATAGGTTGCAACAGCTTATCGGACCATGCGGCGCGATCTGAGAGCCCGCGCAGGCAGAATAGCAGCAAGCCAATGCCGAGCATGCCGTACACACCGAATAGCGCCGCATGACCGTGTGCTGCCGTCATGTTGAGGCCCTGCATGTAGTACAGCGCAATGGGCGTGTTGATGGAGAAGCCGAGTAAGCCTGCACCCACCACGTTCCAGAAGCCGACCGCGATGAAACACAAAATAGGCCATTTGTAGGTGCTGACCCAAGGTGCTGCTTTAGAACGTTGGTAATTGCGATAAGCCTCAACGCCGATCATCGCTAGCGGCACCACTTCTAGTGCCGAGAACATCGCGCCAATGGCAATCACAAACGTTGGTGTGCCCGTAAAATACAGGTGATGTAGCGTGCCAAGAATACCGCCGAACAGAAATACAATCGTTTCTAAAATGATTGCGCTATTGGCTGTGCTGGCGCGAATTAAGCCAAGCCGTGTGAATAGTAGTGCAATGACAGCCGTGGCAAATACTTCAAAGAAACCTTCAACCCATAAATGCACCAACCACCAACGCCAGTATTCGATCATCGAGTAGTGCGTGTGTTTGCCCCAGGTGAGTGACGTTGCGTAGAAGCCGCCGATACACAATGCTGCCAAGAATACCATCGCAATCAAGCCACGACTTTCAGATGGCTTTTTTAATGCTGGCATAAGGCCACGCCCCAATAGCACTACCCAAAATAGTAAGCCGATAAACAACAGTATTTGCCAAACACGGCCCATGCTGGTGAATTCCAAGCCTTGGTTGCCAATCCAGAAGCTGAAGTTAGTACCCAAGTGTTGTAAAGTGCCCATCCAGCCGAACGCAGTCGAGCCAACAACAATAAAAAGTAGCGCATAGAACAGCACATCAACGCCAAGTTTTTGGTACTTGGGTTCGTGCCCTGAAATGGCGGGTGCTATATACAAACCGGTAGCGAGCCATGCGGTTGCAATCCACAAAACAGCAAACTGTGTGTGAATGGTGCGGCTCACGGTGAACGGTAGAATTTGCGCAAGCGGAAAGCCGAAAAAACTTTGGCCTTCAACTGCATAGTGCGCGGTAATTACCCCCATCCCTACTTGCGCCAAAATTAAACCAATCACCACGTAAAAATATTTGCGCGTCGCCTTCATTGAAGGCGTTGGCTTCAGATCGAAAAGTGGATCACTCTTTGGCGGAGTAGGATCGGCTTCCTCCTTCTTCATCGAGTGATAAAAGATCATACCTGCGATGGCGGCGATCATAAAAATAATACTCGCGATGGACCAGATGCCGGCACCTGCGGTCGGCGCATTGCCCACCAACGCATCGTGCGGCCAATTGCTCGTATAGCTTAGATCAACTTCGTTTGGCCGGTCTGTAGCTGCCGACCATGCAGACCAGAATATGAATGCGGGCAGGGCGTTCAAATCAGCCTTATCTTGCAATAAACCAGAGCTCATTGCGTACTGTTCACGCAGTTTATCCAGCGAAGCATCATCGCCAAATAGGCTCGTGTAATGCTTTACAACTTGCTGCACTGCCTCTGCGCGCTCGGAAGATAGCGTGATGATTCCGGTCGTCGCGTTAAAGGTGTTGTGGCGCATTTCAGCTTTGAGCCGGGCATTCAGCTCAGCCTGTTGGCCAACGCTCAATTGCTCAAATGGTTTATTGAAATCGTGTTGCGCCCACACTGTACGCAAAGCCAGCGCCTCCCGATGCAACCAATCAGCCGACCAATCTGGTGCCACGTAACTGCCGTGCCCCCAAACTGAGCCCAATTGCTGGCCGCCGGCAGAAAGCCATGCCTCTTGCCCACGCTGCACCTGACCTTCGGAAAATAGAATCGTGCCGTTCGTGCTGACGACTTGTTTGGGGATTGGTGGCGCGGTTAAATAAATTTCAGTGCCAACCCACCCCAACACCGAAAACGATAGTACACAGATAACGGCGAGCCAAGTCCAGAGTTTACGGGTAGCTTGCATGGCTTATTCCTTTTGAGATTGATAAAAAGTATTACGCGTACAGTTTGTTTTAATTGATGCATTTTATATGCATCAATTAAAACATGCAAGTTAAATACATCTTAAATTGCTTGCTAGTTATAATATGTAAAGATATTCCGTAAACATTCAGACCCATTTGCGAACAATCAATATGCGACTTACTACCTATACCGACTACTCATTGCGCACACTTATGTACCTAGCCGATCATCGAGACAGGCTGGTTACTATTCAAGATATTGCGAATTTGCATAACATTGCAAAAAACCACTTGACTAAAGTGGTGCATCAACTCGGCACGCTCGGCGTGATTGAAACGGTAAGGGGGCGCAATGGCGGGCTGAAGCTTCGCCAGGAACCTGCGCAGATCAATATTGGGGCGCTGGTGCGCAATACGGAACCGGATTTTTTTATGGCTGAATGCTTTGATAAAAGCAAAAACCAATGCGTGCTTAGCCCATCATGCTTACTTAAGGGGGTATTGCACAAGGCAACATCTGCATATCTTGAGGTGCTCGACGGCGTAACGCTTGAGCAACTGATCAGGAATTCAAAAACGCGCACTGATAAAACGGCACCTTTTATATCCGCCCATATTAAGTTGTCGCCCAGCTTAAAGAAGAAATAGTAAACGGATTGTTGGGCGAAATACTTCGCTGAATTTTTTGAGGTTTACGCGTTTTTACGTTAATTGAACAGCTTTTGATTTCAATCAAAGATGCCTTTAACCAATTAGCCATCATGAGCTTGTATGTCTTTTGGGTCATGCGTGGTGCAGGGCTGCACGGCGCTCCACTGCGACAACCATAATCGGGAAATTATTCGCATGGGTATGTTGCCGAACAAAAAAATACTGGTTACCGGGCTACTCAGCAGCCGCTCAATAGCCTACGGCGTGGCAAATGCAATGCATCGTGAAGGCGCTGAACTTGCCTTTACATACCAAAGCGAGGCAGTACGTGAGCGCGTGGAAAAACTCGCTTTAGAACTTAGCTCAACTTTAGTTTTTCCTTGCGATGTTGCAAGCGACGATGAAATTAAAGCCTTGTTCGGCGAGCTGGGCAATTCCTGGGGCAGCCTTGACGGTATTGTTCATGCCATTGCGTTCGCGCCACGGGAAGCTTTATCCGGTGACTTTCACGATGCCGTCAGCCGAGAAAATTTTCGTATTGCACACGATATCAGCTCATACAGTCTTGCCGCTTTGGTAAAGGCTGGTTTACCGATGATGAGAGGCCGAAATGCGGCCGTGCTGGCAATGAGTTATCTGGGGGCAGTCCGGGCGGTGCCAAACTATAACGTCATGGGCCTAGCCAAGGCGAGTTTAGAGGCGTGCATTCGCTACCTTGCCTTCAGCCTCGGCCCAATGGGCATACGTGTTAATGGTATCTCCGCAGGACCCATTAAGACCTTGGCCGCCGCTGGTGTTGGGGATTTCAACAAATTACTTGCTTTTGTAGAAAAAAATTCTGCACTGCAACGAAACGTCAACATCGCAGAAGTGGGCAACACTGCTGCCTTTCTATGCAGCGACCTTGCAAGTGGAATTACGGGCGAAATTACTCACGTTGACGGCGGATTTAATATGTCTGGTTTGGGTAAAGATCAATGATTGGCATGTCAAGATGGTAATTGCGCTCAATGACGTTCCACTCTTTAATATCAAGGGCAAGAAACTACTGCCGATCGTCCAAGGTGGAATGGGTGTTGGTGTATCTGCGCATCGTCTCGCGGGCAATGTGGCTCGTGTTGGTGCAGTCGGTACGCTATCGAGCGTGGATCTGCGCCGACATCATCCCGACTTGATGGCTAATACCGCTAAGAGTCGCGATAAAGATTTGATCAATTGTGTCAACTTAGTCGCACTTGACCGTGAAGTACGAGCGGCACTGGAACTCGCTGACGGCAACGGCCTCATTGCGGTGAACGTAATGCGGGCTGTTTCGGAGTATACGAACAACGTGCGCCAATCTTGCGAATCGGGTGCCGGGGCAATCATCGTTGGCGCAGGCTTGCCGCTCGATTTGCCGGATCTGACGGCAGCGTATCCAACGGTTGCCTTGATTCCGATATTGTCTGATGCTCGCGGCATTGCTATCTTGATTAAACGTTGGCTAAAGAAATCGCGGCTGCCCGATGCTATTGTGATTGAACATCCGCGCTACGCGGGAGGGCATCTCGGTGTGGCTAAGGCTGAGGATATTAACGACCCTCGTTTTGATTTTTCACGAGTGCTGGAGGATACGTTCAATTTGTTTCGCGAGCTCGGCATTGAACGCGAAAAAATTCCACTGATCCCCGCCGGCGGTATTGCCACACCTGAAAAAGTGCGCGAGCTATTTGCCCTCGGTGCCAGTGCGGTGCAGATTGGTACACCGTTTGCTGTTACAAAAGAATGTGACGCACATCCCAATTTTAAGCGCGTGCTGGCGGAAGCTAAGCCAGAAAATATCGTCACTTTCATGAGCGTGGCCGGGTTGCCCGCCCGCGCCGTTAATACGCCGTGGTTGGAAAAATATCTGGCCAAGTTGCCAATATTGCAAGGTCGCGCAAAGGCGCGGACTGATTGCACATTGGCCTTCGACTGCCTTGAGCATTGTGGCCTGCGCGATGGTATTGAACGCTTTGGCCAATTCTGTATTGACCATCACCTCGCTGCCGCGTTGGCTGGCGATGTTGAGCGGGGATTGTTTTTTCGGGGCGCGGGGGTGCTTCCGTTTGGCAATCAGATCCGTTCAGTCAAAGAGCTGATCGACTATTTGTTGCTTGGCGCTATGCCCAGCCTGATCTAATCGTAATATTGTTGATTCACTGAAAGCGCCGGATATGACTGAACTGTCAACCAAGTCGGAAAAAATATTAGCGTTGCAACCGCAAACTATCAGCAACGAGGTATTTCTCGAAAAATACGCGAAGGGCGACGAGTGTAGCCTCTCTAGCCTTCACCAGCGTGTGGCATCTGCGTTAGCGGAAGCTGAATTGCCGGAGCGCCGTGCGCATTGGGCGCAGAAGTTTTTACACGCCTTGCAAAGCGGATTCATACCGGCTGGGCGTATTCAATCGGCGGCGGGCACAACGCTTTCAGCAACGCTCATCAATTGCTTTGTGCAGCCTGTAGGCGATTCCATCACGCAGATTGACGATGGGCATCCTGGTATTTACACAGCACTTGCAGAAGCGGCGGAGACCATGCGACGTGGCGGCGGCGTGGGTTATGATTTTTCACGCATACGCCCGCGCGGCGCTGCGGTGGGTAGCACGCAATCGCTTGCGTCCGGGCCTGTCTCGTACATGCGCGTGTTTGATCGTTCGTGCGAGACGGTTGAATCAGCTGGCGCACGCCGGGGTGCGCAAATGGGCGTGTTACGTTGCGATCACCCCGATATCGAGGAATTTATTCACGCGAAAGACACCGGTGATCTAAATAATTTTAATGTGTCGGTCGCCATCACTGATATGTTCATGGAGGCGGTCGTTAACGATACTGTAGTTTCGTTGCTTCATTCCGCCAAACCGGGTGCAGAGCAAATTGCAGCGGGCGCATATCAACTGAACGCGGCAGGTGGCGGGCAGTGGGTATACCGTACATTACCCGCTCGTGCGTTGTGGGAGCAAATCATGCGCGCCACTTATGACCATGCCGAGCCGGGTGTGCTTTTCCTAGATCGGATCAATCGCGATAATAATTTGTCGTATTGCGAAACTATTTCCAGCACCAATCCGTGTGCCGAGCAGCCGCTGCCACCGTACGGTTGCTGCTGTTTGGGCTCGATCAATCTTGCAAGCTTCGTACAAAATCCGTTCACTGATACAGCATGTTTCGATGAGGAAGGTTTCGCTGCTCTAGTGCGCGTGGCAATTCGCATGCTGGATAATGTTCTCGATATTACCGTTTGGCCGCTGCCGCAACAGCAGCTTGAGGCAGCCAACAAACGTCGTGTTGGCTTGGGGTTCACAGCACTTGGCGATGCACTCATTATGCTTAATTTGCGGTACGACACTGCAGAAGCGCGTGAAACGGCGGCACATATTTCTGAAATCATGCGCGATGCGGCTTACGCTGCTTCAGTCGATTTGGCTAAGGAGCGCGGTGCTTTTCCGATGTTCAATGCCGATATGTATTTGAGCGCACCGACCTTCGCTTCGCGTCTGCCAGCCAACCTCAAAGCCGCGATTCGCGAGCATTGCATTCGGAATTCGCATCTGCTGTCGATCGCACCGACCGGCACCATTAGCCTCGCATTTGCAGACAATGCGAGCAACGGTATTGAGCCCGCCTTCAGCTGGCGATATCTGCGCAAGAAGCGTATGCCCGATGGATCGACCAAAGAATACGCTGTAGAAGACCATGCCTGGCGGCTGTTTCATCACTTGCGTGAGTTAGCTGGCGAGAAACAAAGTCGCTCCCAGCCATTGCCGCACGCATTCGTCACTGCACTGGAAATGAGCGCACAAGCGCACGAATCGATGGTTGCAGCCGTTGCGCCATTTATCGATACCGCTATTTCAAAAACAGTAAATGTACCAGCCGATTATCCGTATGCGGCATTTCAAGATTTGTATCTTGAAGCTTGGCGTTCTGGCTTGAAGGGCTTGGCAACTTATCGTCCGAACGCAATACTGGGTTCGGTACTGAGTACGCACGACGCGGCTCCACCAGTTGATAACCGGTTCTCTGAATCGTTAAACCAACGGCTTGCCGTGACGCGTCTCACTGCACCTGTAATGGCGTCGTTGCGCTGGCCGGGCCGTCCTGAATTGCCGGGCGGCAATCCCGCTTGGACGTTTATGATTCGCCACCCGTTTGGCGAGTTCGCGCTGTTCGTAGGCGAGCTTGCGAATGATGCGAATGGTGCAAATGAAATAGGCGGCAAAGTGCGGCCATTTGAGGTTTGGGTAAACGGGGCTGAACAACCACGTGGCCTAGGTGCGCTGGCAAAAACGCTCTCGATGGATATGCGCGCGAATGACGCAGCGTGGTTACAACTCAAACTTGATGCGCTGGCAACAGTCGCTGAAGAGCGTGAATTTGAAATGCCGATACCGCCTCATGGTCAAATGCGCTTATTCCCCGGCGTCGTCGCAGCGACAGCAGCAGTTATTCGTTGGCGTTGCGAAATGTTGAAGGCATTACCCGAACTCGGTTCAAAGGACCCAACCCCCGTTCTGGATGCGATGTTTAGTCGAGATGAACCGGGGACGGGGCCATCCGGTACGCTAGCGTGGACGGTTGATATCGACAACCCTGTCGCGGGTGAGCAATTCTCGTTGACATTGAAAGAGGTGACTTTGCCCGATGGCGAAGGTGGCAGCACTACGCGACCCTGTGCGCTTGGGTTATCCGGAAATTATCCCCGCGCGCTTGATGGGCTAGCGCGGATACTCTCACTCGATATGCGGGTGATTGATCCCGCATGGATCGGCATGAAACTGCGCAAACTGCTTAATTATGCGGAACCGCTTGGGCAATTCATGGCATTCGTGCCCGGACTTGCACACAACGAACGGCGGCAACGCGTATGGCCTTCTACCGTGGCTTACATGGCGCAGCTCATCATTCATCGTTACGCCATGCTTGGCATTTTGGATGAAGCTGGAATTCCGGTGCGTGATATGGGCGTACTCCAAGCCGCACTTGACACTACCAGCGATGTCAGTGGTTTGCGAGCGCAGGCGGGCCAGCAGTGCCCAGATTGCGGCAATCTCACCATGATTCTTCGCGATGGTTGTGATTTTTGTACGGCTTGCGGATATGTAGGGCAGTGCGGATGAAGCGGATGAGACTGATTGCGATTGAGTTTTTCGCGAGCGCTATGAATCGGGTTTGATAAATGTCAAAACGAATTAGCAGCCACCCGATAAACTTTTATCGCACAACAACCCCAACAACCCGCTCACGCACAACTTAGGAGGCAATATGTTCAAGCATATTTTGGTCGCAACCGACGGTTCAAAACTGGCAGACAAAGCTGTTAAAACCGCCATTGCCATGGCAAAAAGTGGCGGCGCTAAAGTGACCGCTTTTTATGCAGCAGCTGAGTACAAGACACCATATTATCCGGAAGGTGCTTTCTATGATTGGCCACCCATTGCAGAATACAAAAAGAGTGTCGGGAAATCTTCTGAAAAATTACTCGCTAAAGTAACAATGCTTGCCGCAGAAGCTAAAGTGGCTACGGATGTTGCGTATGCATTCAGCGACTACCCACATGAGGCCATTATCAATCAAGCGCGCAAAGTAAAAGCTGATTTGATCGTAATGGCGTCCCACGGCAGGCGCGGAGTTTCGGCACTATTTCTTGGAAGCGAAACGCAAAAAGTTTTGGCGCAGTCTAAAATTCCGGTGCTGGTCGTTCGCTAAGGTGCAGTGGTTGCGATCGTGACTGGCACGGTAATGTCGACTGTTGTGCCTTGATTGGGCTCGCTTGCAATATTGAAGATGCCACCCATCGCCCATGCACGTTCACGCATGCCGATCAAGCCAAATGAATCGGACTTCTTGGCGTCAGAAACAACAAGCCCTTTGCCGTTATCGGCGATCTGCAACGACAAAAAATTGCCGGAAACGCCAATCTTAATTTCTACTTTCGTTGCATCTGCATGCTTAACCACGTTGTTGAGTGACTCTTGCACCATGCGAAATAGTGGTGACGCAATTCGATCTGGCAGCGGCAAATCGTCGGGAGTCGCTTCGATGAAGCAGGCAATCTTATGCCGTTGTGAAAATTCTTCAGCCAACATTTGCAATGCTGGAACGAGCCCCAAGTCATCGAGTGGACGAGGGCGTAAATCGGATGATAGCCGCCGTACAGATAAAATTGCACTCAGTAATAGACTGTCAATTTCCTCCGCATTTTTTGCTAATTTTGGCGAGTCAGAAGGCAACGCGTTTTTAAGCAACGTAAGATCGATACGGATGGCACCAAGCGTTTGTCCGAGATCGTCATGTAGCTCACGTGCGATGCGTTTGCGCTCTTCTTCACGGATTGTTTGCAGCCCTTCGTATAGGTTTCGCAGATATTCGCGCGATGTTTCCAAATCGCGTTGCGCTTGTTTGCGATCCGTGATGTCGCGCAGGATAACGGTGTAAAACGGTTTGCCGTCCTCCATTAAATGCGAAATTGATGCATCAATCGGAAATTCCTCACCGTTCGCGCGCTGCCCGACTACGTTAGCTTCGCCCCCCATACGGCGCACGCTGCTGCCGGTTTTGCCGAAGCGATCAATGTGATGCTGATGAGCACTGTGAAAGCGAAGCGGGATTAACATCTCGATTTTTTGCCCCATCATACTTTCACGCGAATAGCCAAATAGATTTTCAGCAGCACGATTGACCAGTGTAATTGTTTGCTCGGCGTCGAGTATCAAAATTGCGTCGGTCGTGGTCTCAACCATCGCCGCTAAACGGCGCTCACTTTTTTGCAGATTTTCTGTATTATTTGGCATCGTTGCAGTTTAGTGAGCTTGTTGGTGCCGTGCAAGCCAAACGGTGAATAGATTGCATTTAAGCCATGGCAGGCGCTAGTGCTCGTTGGCGTGAATGACCACTACCGGGGTTTTTGCCGACTGCAACAGCTTCATTGTGGTTGAACCAAGAACAGCACCGCGAAACGCGCCGAGGCCACGTGCGCCGACGTAAATAAAATCCGCTTCATGCGTTTTTGCATAGTCATTGATGGCGTAGGCCACTTCACCCACGAAGTGTTCACTCCGGTATTTAATACTCCATTTGTCAAGCAAAATTCTGCTGCTCATCATCGCTTGCTCGGCGTCTTCCTGAATAATGCGTTCAATGGTTTCACCATCTACAACCACATGCATTCCGTACAAGCGCGGAATCGGCGCGGAAATATGGAGTAGATGAATTTCGACTGCTTCAATGAACATCGCGCGATGTTTTATCAGCGCTCGGGTCGCCGCTAGGGATGGCTCGGATCCGTCAACGGCGAGGATGATTTTAATCATTTTAAATTCCCTCATCAAAAAATAATTGGCGCTGCCTGCGTTCAGTCAGTCGCACCCATCGTCTGCGCAATTGGACTATCAGGTGTTGATAAACCACAAAGTATCAGCAGAATTTTGCGCACCGGGATGCCGGTCTTCAACCAATGAAGCAAATAGGGATAAGGTAAACACAAACGCAAACGCAAACACAAACACAAACACAAACACAAACACAAACGTATGCGCTGTTGCTTGAAACCATGACGACGTAGTGGCATTCACCGCACGACGAATATTGGATGTGTTTGAACGCTAAAATTTTATCGCGCTTTGAGCCCGGTAATATATTAGAGATGCAAACTGGTGTGCAACTCATCGGTTCGAGTTTTTCAGCGCACGCAGCGCGATGCTGCCGCTCTAGTCTGGGGAAGGTGAGGCGTGGACCCTAGCTTTGCAACTGAGAAAACGCGGCGCTATTAGTTGATAAGGTCACCCACCGTGATCCGACTATGCGTTTCTACTTTTGCGTACTTCAGGCGAAGCCCAAACGCGACTTTTAATTTATTTTAGAGGCTTAGCAGTCATATCGGCGGGATCGGTGAATAAAGCCTCGTCGCTGCAATTGAGGTGCGCATATTTATCCTATTGAGCCGTTATGCGGCATTTTTCATGACGCTGAGATCCGCCCAAATTGACTGATTGCGGTTGGGAATATGTTTCACTTGCGGGAGGAGGTTTGCGTTCGCCGCAGCTTGCTCGCTCGTTTGCTTTTTAATTAACTGTTTGCCAGCGACACATCTTGTGTGTGACGCGGTTGGAATTCTTTGCAGCGATCGTAGGAAGGAAATATCTTTTATCTCAACCGCACGCTGCTTAATCTCAATCAGTTCTGCATCGTGCAAGGCAGACAATGAACGGCTAACGGTTTCGAGTGTTAGGCCTAGGTAACTGCCGATTTCCTTTCGCGTCATGCGCAAGTTGAAAAACACTGGAGAGTAACCGTTTGCGGCAAATCGATCAGAAAGTGAAACAAGAAATCTTGCAACGCGCGCTTCAGCACCGAGCGTTCCGAGTAAGCCAACCACCGCATGTTCGCGCACCAATTCACGGCCCATTGCGCGATAGAGCCAATTTTGCAGCAGGACGTACTCGTGTCCCAATGACGTTAATTCGTGAAATGGCACCACGACCAGGTCGCAGTCTGTTAGCGCAACTGCTTGTGACGCGTAATGCTCGTTGTGTAAACCATCGATGCCGAGCAAATCGCCTTTCATGGGAAAGCCCAGAATTTGTTCGTTGCCAACCTCATCGACCAGCAGGGTTTTAAGAAAACCTGAATAGACGATAAATACGGAACAGAATTTTTCCCCTGTGCCGAACAACCATTGTCCGGCCTTGATGCGGCGACGCTGGAACCGCACTAACGATTTCGCATCAATATTTGGGATGCTGAGTAAGTGGCAAATTTCCGGTAGTGTGCACCAGCCGCTATCGTGACTATCTTCTAAAGCTGATCCAAGATACGCAGCAGACGCGTGCTTTGCGTATAGTGTTTTTGATGTTTCTAATTGAATCGGCATTGTAACCATGGTCAGGCTCCTATGGGATTTAACTTCAGCGTTTCAATTCGGTGGAAATCTACGCAGATAAATGGCTCGATTTCTCGAAATCACGTAGCCAGTTAGAAAATATTGTTGTTAGCTGATTAAACTCCGTCGATTTATCAAGAAACTGGTCGGCACCAGCCATCAATGCAACGCTTCGGTATTGGCTGTTGGCAGAGTTGCTGAGTACTACGGCTTTGAT
This sequence comes from Burkholderiales bacterium, assembly GCA_038206765.1. Taxonomy (GTDB): domain Bacteria; phylum Pseudomonadota; class Gammaproteobacteria; order Burkholderiales; family Usitatibacteraceae; genus UKL13-2. The sequence continues at coordinate 57,097 of JBBRAM010000004.1, forward strand.
TTCTGGCTGTTCGTTTTTGATTTGCTTAAGAACTGCCAGGCCGCTGCCGTCGCGTAGTTGGATATCGATTACCAACACGTCCGGTTTTAGGTCTCGGATACGGCTATATGCGTCCGCTACATCCCCGGATGACCCCGTCACGAAAATGCCATCAACACTGGTTGCTGCATCGGCAATCCGCGAACTCATCAGTGCAGAATCTTCGACTATAAAAACCTTCATAATCCGCTACCGCCTTCGGTCAGTTCCACACGTTGTATCTATCCCAGTGAGCGAAGTATTACGAAAAAGCCGACAAGTTCATATCGGCAAACGCTTAAAGTTTTTGTGGGAATGCTGAAAGGCGAGTAGGAAAATTCTTACCTTGAGGCAGGTTATAACAGCGCAGGGAGGCGCCGAGGTAGGCTTGTATCAGCAAACTTTGGCCAAAGGGCAGGCAAGTAAAAGCCTACATGGACCTGGTGAGCAAGTCGTGGGTCATCGCGTATTTAACAAGATCGGCAATTGATTGGATATCAAGCTTTTGCAGAATGCGGGTTTTATGCGTGCTCACCGTCTTCACGCTCAGATGTAATTTTTCGCCAATATTCGTAATCGACACACCGTCTGCCAGAAGTTGAAAAACCTCAAACTCACGATCGGAAAGTTTCGTGTGCGGCATCTCGTTGCTATTGGGCATCATATTCAGAGCGAGTTGCTCGGCCACTTGTGGGCTGATAAACAATCTGCCGATTGCGACTCGGCGAATTGCCTCAACCAGAAGCGTGGCAGCGCTGTCTTTGGTGATGTAGCCCGACGCACCGGCACGGATCGTCCGAACAGCATATAGCTCTTCTTCATGCATGGTGAGTACCAATACAGGTAGCTTGGGCGCATGGGTTTTGATTTGCTTTATTAAATCTACGCCGCTCTTTCCGGGCATGGAAAGGTCGAGAAGCAATATATCAAATCCACCCTTGCGTACCCAATCCATAGTTTGAAAACTATCGGTTGCTTCGCCCACTACTTCAAAATCTTCATGGCCTTCCAGAATGCGCTTGAGTCCATCGCGCATGATGGTGTGGTCGTCTGCTATGAGTAGGCGAATCATGCGGGGCAATCAAAAATAAATGGATTAAAAACTACGCAGGGTTACGTACCGATTATAGGATGAATCGTGCAAAATTTATATGTGCGGTATTTTGATATTTCGCAATACAGGTCCAATTGGACCAGCTACGATTGTTGAAAAATAAGGTTTTGGATACTTGGGCTGATTTTAGAAAATAAATTTTAGGTGAACAGTGAAAAAAACCGTTAGAAATATTGGGCTATTTTTCCTGACGATGATTTTGGCTGCTTGCGCCAACATTGCCAGTACCCCGACCCGTGCGGGCGACTCTACTGCGGGAGCCCAGAAATTGCATTCAAATCGAACTGCCACTGCCGCCACCGGACTGCCAACGAAAGTGGCATCGGGTGCTCAATTGATGCCCGCCTCATTGCATAGCCTTCCGCTGGGCCTCCTGTTGCGAGAAATGACTGTTGAAGAGCGAGAAAATCACATTTTGGATTACGGCGTCGTCGTGTTGGTTGCTGTGGGGGTGTCTGCAATCGCCGGTGTTCGCGAGGACGACCTTATCCTCAGAGTTAATCAAGTACAGGTTAAAGCGGTGGACCAATTTTGGATGCTCATGGACGCTGAAAATTGGCAGGCTGCGTTGATTATCCGGCGCGGGAATAAGCAGCTTGTCATAAATATTGGCGATCTTGATCGTCATAGCGAGGGCGGGGCTATCGGTTCAGCGGTGCGTTAGCTGGGCTTACTATTCCCAAATACGCTTTCAATCCGATTCCGATGCCCGAATTATCTATAGTCGATGATGCTTAAAACACAAGTTGCCAGCAACCACAATGCGCTTGCCGTCCGCCGTGTGGGAATTGATACCTACCGTGAGAACGTTGCGTATTTGCATCGTGATTGTGCGATTTATCGGGCCGAGGGTTTTCAGGCGTTGTCCAAGATCGAAGTAGTCAGCTTAGATCAACATCTTATTGCAACGGTTAATGTTGTTGATGATGATGCGATTGTGGCACCCGGCGAATTGGGGTTATCAGAGCAAGCATTCGCGCAGCTTGGTGCTATTGCAGGCGCAATGGTGCAAGTTGCCCATGCGGAGCGGGCATTATCGATGGACGCGGTGCGACGGAAGATCTCAGGCGAGCGTCTTGCCGCAAAAGACTATAACAATATTATTGGCGACATCGCTGGCAATCGCTACACCAAAACTGAAATTGCAGCGTTCGTCGTAGCGACCGCACAAAATGAGCTTGATCGCGAGGAAGTTTTTTATTTAACGCAAGCGATGGTTAGTGCCGGTGATCGAATTAGTTGGCAAGAACCGTTGGTGGCTGATAAACACTGCATCGGCGGCATTCCAGGCAACCGAACATCAATGTTGGTCGTGCCAATAGTAGCCGCTCACGGCATGTTGATACCAAAAACCTCAAGCAGGGCGATCACCTCTCCAGCAGGTACGGCAGATACGATGGAAGTTTTTTGTGATGTCGATATTCCGATTGATCGGCTGCAAGAAATTGTTCGCCAACAGCGCGGCTGTTTAGCATGGGGCGGTAAGGCTCGCTTATCGCCCGCAGACGATATTTTGATTTCGGTTGAACGACCACTTGGCATTGATTCGCGGGGTCAAATGGTGGCGTCAATTTTGTCTAAAAAATTGGCAGCCGGAGCAACGCATTTACTGATCGATATTCCAATCGGGCCAAGTGCCAAAGTGCGGCACATGGCTGATGCACAGTCGCTCCGCAAAATATTTGAGTACGTGGGTGATCGGGTAGGATTGCAGATTGAAGTCATCATTACCGATGGCCGCCAGCCAGTCGGACGCGGCATTGGACCGGTGCTGGAAGCACGCGATGTCATGATGGTTCTGCAAAATGATCCGCTGGCACCAATAGATTTGCGCCAAAAGGCGTTGCGATTGGCCGGGCGAATATTAGAATTTGATCCGGACATTCGTGGTGGTCAAGGTTATGCAATTGCGCGTGACATTTTAGATTCTGGGCGGGCGCTCGACAAAATGAATGCGATTATCGATGCGCAAGGGCGACATAAAAATTCGCCAATGCTCGGAGAGCGAGCCTTCGATGTGCCAAGCCCGGCAACCGGTGTGGTGATTGCTATCGATAATTTGCATCTCGCTCGGATTGCGCATTACGCGGGGGCACCGATGGAAAAAGGCGCGGGCGTTGATCTCTTCAAAAAATTGGGTGATGTTGTGAACGAAGGGGAGGCACTGCTTCGCGTTTATTCGCACTATCCTGCAGAGCAAAATTTTGCACATGCGCTTTGCAATGACCAATGTGGCTTTACGATTGGCAGCGCAGCGCAAATTCCCAAGGCATTTGTTGAGTCATGATCGTGCTGGATTTCGGTAAGTGTCCTGCACTGGCGATGGCGAATTCTATTTTTTCGGCGATAGAAGTGCGCTTGCGATGCAATCCGATGCGGCCTGCAGATGTCCTGCTGGCGCTACGCTAGCTCTGTTAACGCAGGCTGGAGGCGACAGCATCAGCCGTTGCCTGGTGGAAAGCCGGAAAAAAAATTCCTACAGTTTGTTTTATGCACGACGTGCGGATTGCAAGATGCAAGACTCAATCGAAAATCACGCGCACTACAGAATAGCCAGTAGCGAATCGCGTGCTGGGGTGATGGATTGGGTAACGCAAATTGGGGAATTTAAGAGTCGGTCCTGGCTAAATTTTACCTTTGCGCCTCCGATCGTCAGGCTGATACTTGATACGTGAGATTGCAATATTCGCAAAGCTTGGGTCATACTTTGGGCTGTTATTCTTTCAATTTTCCCGTAGAGGACTTCCCGCCATGGCTTCAGCTGTTCTTAGCAATACACCGCATCAATGGTTACGTCGATTGATTCATACCCTACGTAACTTATTCATTTCCTCCTTTTTATCCATTTTGGCAGTCAATTTTCTGGTCGCGGAAGCAAGCGCGGCCCAGCCTATCGATGCCGCGTATCCCGGCACATTGGCGTTGACGGTCGATCTCACTGATTCTGCGCGTAAGATTTTTGGGGTCAGTGAAACTATTCCGGTTAAATCAGGCGCAATGCGTTTGGCATTCCCAAAGTGGATTCCCGGCGAGCATGGCCCCACCGGCCCGATTGATGGCGTAACAGGCCTTAAGATCAGTGCGAACGGCCAGCGGGTTGCCTGGCGGCGTGATCTTGAAGATATGTATGTTTTGCATATCGATGTGCCAGCTGGCGTAGCTAAGATTGATGTGGAATTCCAGCTTCTTTCGCCCGCGGGCGGCAATTTTGGCGCAGGTGTTTCGGCCACACCCCGCATGACGGTGCTGGAGTGGAACCAGGTTTTGTTTTACCCAGCTGACTATGCTTCAAACAGCATAAATGTTGCGGCCACTATCAAAGTGCCTGCGGGCTGGTCTATTGCGACTGCATTGGAAAAAACGACCAGCACCAATACTGGCGCGACATTCAAAGCCGTGAGTTTGACCGAGCTGGTTGATTCCCCGCTCATGGCGGGCCTGCACTTTAAGCGGTTTGATTTAGCGCCGGGCGCATCGCCGCCCGTGCATCTGAATATTGTTGCGGATCGTCCTGAGAATTTGAAATTGAGCGAGCAACAGATCAAGGATCACCAAATGTTGGTCAAGCAGGCCATCGCGTTGTTTGGAGCTCAACATTACGACCGATATGAATTTTTGTTGGCGCTTTCCGAGCGCACGGTGCATTTTGGATTGGAGCATCATCAGTCCAGCGACAATCGTGCGCCGGCAGAATTTTTCACCGCGCCGGAATATTATTTGGCAGGTCCCACGCTATTGCCGCATGAATATGTACATTCGTGGAACGGTAAATTTCGCCGCCCATCCGGATTGACCACGCCCAATTTCAGCGTTCCGATGAAGGGGGAGCTATTGTGGGTTTATGAGGGGCTGACGAATTACCTGGGTGAAGTATTGGCGGCGCGCTCGGGCATGTGGAATGCCGAGCAATATCGTGACGCTCTGGCCATTACGGCCGCCGAGATGGATCATCGTCCCGGCCGCGCATGGCGTCCGTTGCGCGATACGGCCGACCAAGCTCAAGTGCTTTATAACGCGCCACGTGCTTGGGAAAACTATCGCCGTTTGGTTGATTTTTACCCAGAGGGAACTTTGTTGTGGCTTGATGTGGATACCCGTTTGCGCGAGCTTTCTGGGGGCAAAAGATCAATCGACGATTTCACTAAAAATTTCCATGGTAACGATGCGGCCTTTGCCAAGACCAGCCACGATGTGAAGCCTTATGATTTTGAAGATGTCGTAAAGACACTGAACGCTGTGCAGCCTGCTGATTGGTCTGCTTTCCTGCGCAAACGTCTCGACGCGACTGACGAGCGCGCACCTTTAGACGGTATTACGCGTGGTGGCTGGAAGCTGGTCTATACCGATAAGCCCACGGAAGTATTCAAAGCGAAGCGAAAAGACAGCAAGCAGCTCAATCTGATGTATTCGATCGGGCTTAAAGTAGCGGCTGACAAAGGTCCTGGTTCAGAACCCGGAGAAATTGCCGATGTATTGTGGGCTAGCCCTGCTTTTGATGCCGGCCTCGCACCAGGCTTGAAAATTATTGCCATTGACGGTGAAGCGTTTGATGCCGATTTGCTCACCAGTGCAGTCTCTCGCGCACAAAAAGACAAAGCGCCAATTGAATTACTGGTATCAAATCAGGACTACTACTCAACCGTGCGCATTAAATATGACGCTGGCAACAAATATCCACGTCTGGTGCGTGTTGACGGAAAACCCGATTTGCTAACTGAAATTTCCAAGGCCAAGTAGCGAATGGCGGAGTGGGTACACCGCAATGATTGACGCTTATTTTAAATTGATTAAACAAAAAAACGCCCAGCTGGGCGTTTTTTGTTTGTTTACTATTTTGCCAATTTTGATCAAGCTGCGCATCAACAAGGCAAAAATTAATAGTGCAAAACCCGTCCAACAATCGGTTAGCTAATCAATCCTATCCGAATCGCTTTAACTACCGCCGCATGCTTGTTGTCGCTCACTAATTTGCGGCTGGCGTTGCCGAGGTGCCAGTTTACAGTGCGTTCGCAAACACCAATGATGATGCCAATATCCCATGCTGTCTTGCCTTCCATCGTCCAGCGCAGACACTCCAGTTCGCGCTCGGTGAGTTTTGCAAATTCCGCCTCGGGATCCGGGTTCCAGATGCGGTTCATGGCCGATTGCGCAAACGTGCCAAACAGTTGTGCATCCGCTACTAGACGCGAAAGCTCGCGTGGGTCTGAAGTCAATGGTTGATCGCGCGCCAGGCCAATTTTATAGCCGTTGCCAAGATGATCGCGCATTGAAATGGCGATGCCGCTATCGAAGCTGTTTGCTTTGAAAATTTCCCAAAGATCACCGGCTCCGGCTTTGACGTAAAGCGATTGATTCCAAACGAGCGGAAGATTACTCTTTGTTGAGTGCTGTATTACCGGGTCTTTGGCAATGAGCGCTTCATCTCGACAAGTTTTTGTCCATGAATCTTGAAAGTTGTTCACATCCGCGATCTTGTAACTGGACGTTGCTGCCTTTCGCATTGTCATAAAGGCGCATGCATGGACGAATCCCAAGTTCTCAGCAAATGAGACGAGTTCCCGCTTAAGCATTATTTTGCTAGACACACTCAGGAGTGATGCATATAAATCGGTGATCATTTTTGACTTCTCCGAGCTGAAGAATATCCCTTACGGCTAGGACGTGCAGTTTCTTCGAAAAATTTGCGATAACTTCGCTGGCTTTCTTTTGACTATTTGAAACCTTACTCTACTTATAATCATAATGCTCAGCGAGCGTTTTTTGGCTTCGCAAACGATGTAATTATCTGACTGAAATTACGGCTATACCGCGTGAAACAAGGACAGCGCAAACTACGAGGGCATTCACTTGATTTCAAGTCGCCAGGCATCAAGAATTTTAGGGAGCTGCGGAACGTGATTTTTCGTAAGAATTCGCCACACCCTGTCAAACATGACAGCTTCACGAACGAGGTTAAGCGCTACTATCGCGGGCATTAACCACCAACTCCCATTTGGCAGTCGTCCACGCAATGGCGTGATTGCGTCTGTTGGGCACAATTACCATGATGAATTTCAATCGCGCCGCCGCCACTAACGCCGGCCAAAAATCTAGTTACTGTCCGTTTATCAAGCTGTCAATTTTTGAATTAACGAAAGCCGAGTTTGAACATCGTCGGACAGAGCGGCAATCGCTAACGTCTATTTTGCCAGGTGTTTCGTCGTTGGCTAACCAGACATTTTCTGCGGAAACCTATCTGCCAACTGCCACCGGCATTGCCGCGTGGGAAATTTCAACCCCAAGCCAATCTGGGTGGCTCAATTGGGATTGGGCTGTGCTGTCAGGCGGCATCATTGCGCTCGTTAGTCCGGCCGATATCCGTAGCAACCTGGTGCTCTTAGATCGGCGGAATCACCTATTGTCGATGCACGACACAACAGCCATGTTGGCAGCGACGGTTTATCAGTTGCCGTGGCGCGAACACGTTGAGGCGTTGCTCGGTAAATATCTAGAATTGGCGCCGGATCAATGCGCTGCTTAACGTAGTTTTGACGCCAGTTTTAAGCGCGTGGCGATCAAATATGGGAATTTGCCCTGCTTTTAAAAATATTTATAAAAAATAGTTCTTATTAAACAATTGGTTACGACATACCTGTCAGAGTTGACAGGTTCGCAAAAGTTGGGAATGAGTTGAAATGTCGGTGCGGTGTTTGTAAAGCGATTCAACCACACAACGCCCTCGACCAGATTCGAACGCACCCTCTCACACTTAAAGGACAACGCTCATGTTTACTCAAACTAAATTTGAAGATCAGCAAAACGCACAAGAGCCCACCAACGGAATGAATGAAGTCAATTTGCTGAGTGATGTCGACCTCGAGGGTATTGGCGGCGGCTTTGCACTCATCGGCGGCAATTAATCAAGCATCCCGTCAAAGGCATCAAAATACTCGCAAGGTTGTCGTAAACGTTTTCGTAGAACCGAATTCTAAGTAGTCATTCGCAGTTGTCATTCTGAAGTTGTGACGTAGTTGCCGGCTATAGCGTCATTCCAATAAGTGTGTGACCCGTTAGCGCGATTCATCCCCTGCGCTACCGGCTTTTAAATGCAGATATGGCACTCCAGCCATATCTGCGTTTTTTTTATTGCCCGATTATTGTCATAGCAAGGCTGAAAATTAACGCATGAAAATCATATTGTCCTCAAAAAATAAAATGGTATGAAAACCGCTTACCGTGTACTTGTTGTTATTTTTTGTTTGTGCGTGATGGTCGCCGCATGGATACCATTCTGGATCAGATAAACAGCAAATGTTGAGTTTAAGAAATTTTAGGTGACTTCGTTGGTAAGCCGGACTTGCCTATTAATTGATTTCTCGCGATGGGCATGCCGGATCAAATGTGCGGAGCTGAAGCTGTCAGCCGATTGCATCCATTTCCGCCTGACGAGGCCCAAAAGAATCTTGCGACAAGCGACGAGCTGCTCACGCTTAGCCCCGGTGCTCGATCCGGGGGCAACCTACAAAGTTAAGTTTGCTGCTTCCCCCCCCTAATTGACGTAGCCGCACAAAGCGGGCATTGAACGGGGTTTGCGCGCGTCAAATTTTAAGCCGCCGAATGGAGAATCCGCCTAACGCCTCAGCGCCAGCCCGGTCGGGCCAGTAACTTTATTGTCGGAAGTCAATATTTCCGTTTGAACCTGGCAGCTGTTGCGTGCGACTCAAGCTCAGATACCGATAACAACGATAAATTGCGTGCCGTTTGCTTTGCTTTGCTTTGCTTCGTGCTGCGAGCGGTCAATATGGAAGAACTGGTCAAAAAAATAGCCGCCAAAGACGAGCATGCGCTTGCTAAATTGCACAGCGTTATGCATCGCCGGATAACAGCATTTGCGTTGCAGCGGCTGGGCAACGTGCAATTGGCCGAGGAGGTTATGTTGGAAACTTTATTTGAAGTCTGGAACCATGCACCAAAGTTCGCTGGCGGATCGCAGGCCTCCACTTGGATTTTGGGCATTGCGCGCCACAAAGCGCTTGATAAGTTACGCAAGGTTCACCAGAGCAAGCCTTGGATTGAGGAATGGTCTGATGAGTATTTGGAAATTGATTCTGGCGAGGCTGGAAGTTTTGAACGGATCGCCAATGCCGAACGTACGACGGCGCTGCATCATTGCATGAAAGAATTACCAACTGTGCAGCGCGAATGCCTGCATCTCGTTTTTTATCAGGAGTTTACTTTGGAAGATGTTGCCCGCCTGCAGGATTGCCCACCCAATACGGTCAAGACTCGCTTGTTTCATGCGCGACGCAAGCTGCGCGATTGCTTGGCCGCGTGCGGACATGGAGACCGATCATGAGATTCACCAAATTAACGCCCGAATCGCAGCAGAGCTTCTTGGAACTGTTGCCTTGGTACGTGAATGGCACACTGGATGGCAATGATCGCCGCTCAATGGAATATTGTTTAGCGACCTATCCGGACTGTCGGTCCGAGCTTGAATGGATGGAGGGTGTCGCAAATCAGGTTCGTGGTGAATCCATACAGTTAAACGAGCAAGCGGGGTTAGATCGCTTGATGTCGATGGTACGTGCCCAAGAATCGGGCAAGCTTTTGATGTTGCCGCGCCTGTCAGCGCCCCGTGTAGGGCCTGCAAAACAAGCGTTGAGAATTGTTTCGCGCACCAAATTACAGCAATGGATTAAACCGTTGATGGCGGTTGCGGCGACGCTTGCGGTGGTCCAAGTAGGGCTGGTATTTATCGACACACAATCGGCGAATCAAAGCGATACGTTGCGGCCGCTCGGTGCGACCCAGCCGATGGCGCGCCACGTCATGATTCAGGCAACCTTCCGCGCTGATGCCAGTGAAACTAAGATCAGAGCATTGCTTGCGCAAGTCGGCGCAGAGATTGTCAGCGGCCCCGGTGCGCTTGGTGTTTACACACTTAAAGTGCCGATTAATAAAGCTGAAAGCGCATTGGCCGATCTTAGGCGCGCCACTACCATTATCGACAGCGCAACGCAGCTTCCACAATAAGTTTTCGAATGACAAAATTTGTTCAATCGTTGGTCGTGAATGGCCTGTTAATCGCTTTCATTGCCACTGCATTCGCAGCGCAAGCATTGACACCGGCATCAGCGCCTGGAGATGGTAAGGATATTGCCAAAGACAATATAGTTTGTGACAAGGCTGCACCGTCAAACTCAACACAAATGCTGACAAATGCGCGCAAGGCAGGCTGCAACGACCGCTTGGTAGCGGTGCGCACTGCCGCGCATAATGCTGAGCAAAATGGCGGTAAGATTAGCCCACCTTTACTACCGACACCCGCACAAGAGCTGTCCAAAGCGAATCTACCAATTGGGCAGCCCGCCGTACTTTCTTCCCCGATCCCAGCTAAGCTCCCACCCCCGGCGCCCGCTGCGCCGCCAAAAACGCAAGATATGATGAATCCGTTAGCGCCAAAAGGTGCAGCTGCGAACAAGGTTACAACTGAATCACAAAACAAATTCGAGTCGGAGCCGACCAAGCTGGGCAACACAACAAAAACTACGGCGACGGTTATGCAGCACGTTACGCAAATTGTAAAGCCCGCCGGCGCAAACGAAGTTGCGAAACCAACTACTCCAGCTAAAACACCTTTACAGCTGTACGAAGCTGGTCAGCTGGTGATCTATTGGAAAGATGCTGGTGATGCAGCAATAGGTTTGATCGTGATGGCGCGCGAGTTCAAGTTAAACCCGGTTAGTGAGAATCGCCTTCCTAATTTAGGTGGCGTAATCGCTACGTTCAAATTAGTCTCTCAGCGTGAAGCCGAGCGCGTAAAGGGCGTGTTGGCTGCGCGATATCCAACGTGGCATATCGATTTTCAAACCCGCTACACACCGCACCAAAGCATGCCACATGTTTCCCCCGCCATTTCCAATCCAGCCCCCAACCCCAGACCGCGATTATTTACTTCAGCCAAGATTGATTACCCAATGCCCGCCCCAGATGCGGGCATTGGCATTCGTGTGGGGATTGTTGATACATCGGTTGAGTCTAGTCGTGTTCTGAAAAATGCGGCTATGGTGCGGCGCAGCTTTCTGAATGCGGGTGAGATATCCGCATCGGCCGCTCATGGTAATGCGCTAGCAGCATTGATTGCAGGGCGCGATGATGCAAGCGATTTTATAGGGATTAGCCCTGGCGTCAGCCTGCACATCGCATCGATCATGCGTGTCCAGGGCGGTCTGGGTGGTGGGCTTGGGAGCAACGGCGCCAGCAACACGGCAACGTTGGTACGGGCGCTTGATTGGCTGCTCGGCGAACGTGTACAGATTATCAATTTGAGTCTGGGTGGTGCTGGTGATCGCATCATGGAGGAGGCGATCAGTAGGGTAGTGCGTTCGCGTGTCATCATCATTGCGGCTGCGGGCAATCAGGGCGAAGATGCCGCACCCAGTTATCCGGCTGCGTATCCCGGCGTGATCGCAGTGACCGCAAGTGATGCGCTTGATCGTGTATTTACGCAGGCAAATCGCGGTTCCTATATTTCGCTCACTGCGCCTGGTGTTGATGTTTGGGTGCCAGATCCTTCTGGCGGGCGCTATGTTAGCGGAACTTCGTTCGCAGCGGCAGTAGTCAGTGGTGCGGTTGCAGTAATGCTTTCACGTCACGCTGGTATTGATGCTAGCAATGTACGCGGACTGCTATGTCGCCATGCCCGCGATCTGGGTGGTGATGGAGTCGATCCCGTATTTGGCTGCGGCTTGCTTCAGCTCGGCGCAACACTGGCGGGATTGCCGATGGCTGCGCGAAGTGCTGTTGTTTCTGCCGACGGCATAACGCCAAGTACCAACGATAGCAGCTCCTTACAGCGACGGTAAACGAGCAATGCTTCGTTTTGTTCACCCCGCAACAAATGGATTCGCATTTTCCCGCGGTAAAAAGGCTCAATTAAATTGTCTTGTTGCAATGCGTATTCATACACTGCAAATGCGGCATCCAATTCGCCTAGCTGTTCAAAGGTGTTGGCAAGCGTTTTAACCGCATTAATGAGCACGCTCGAAAAGCGTTCGCGAGCCGCCGCGAGCCATATTGCGTCGGAGTCTGACGCAGCTCCGGAGCCCGGTAGGTGCCCTAACAAGGCACCGCGATAAAGTGATATTAGACGAGCGTCATCGCCAATGTTCCCGCCATCTGCAATAACGCGTTTGGCAAACGTTAAAAATGTGGCGGTATCTAACCAAACCAATTCTTGATTGAGCACAATTCGCCCGTCGACTACGCGCAAGGCATCATCTACTGGGATGAGTTTGCGCAAGCGGTGCAAGGTTGTGTCGAAGCTGGCTTTCGAATCCTCCAGCTTTTCCGTTGGCCAGAGTTCATCAATCATGGTGGATATGGCGATTCCCTCATAAGCCGCGCCCCCGCGTGTCGCGAGTATTTTTAGCATGTCGATTGGCTTTTTTTGAGCTTTCCCAGAGGTGGTCAAGGCAATCCCACCAATTTCAACTGAAAAACCACCGAGCGCATAGATTTTTACCTGCCAAGGCCAATGCTCGTCAGCATTGGCCGGTGGTGAGAAGCCGCGGCGTTGCACCATTTCACTCACGAACGGTACCGCGATTCCACGCCGCAACGCGTCTGCGCAAAGCCAAGCCATTTCAGGTGATGCGTAGAGCATTGCGTTGTAATGCTTTAGCCGCACCAATTCCGAAAATAAATCGGCAATAAGTTCATGGGTATCTGCGTGATTTTGCCAAGCGGCACGATGCGCTTTAAAGAACATGCCTACCGTCAACCATATTGCGGCGCGACCAGCGGGTGCGTGGCGGATTGCATCGCCTACACATGCGATCGCGCCGTCAATTTCGCCAAGTCGAAACAGACAAGTAGCCTCATTAATCGCGAACACATCCCTGAAATACTCATAGGCACCGCCATTCTTTGCGGCATTAATGGCTAGCCGGATTTCGTTTAGCGCTGTGCCTGGATCATTGCGCAATAAAGACAGCAGTGTCCTGCTTTGATAATAGTTTGCGATTACTTGGAGAGATGTCATCGACATCCATTTTTCAGCGTCCATTAAAAATTGCTGAGCCGCGATCAAGTCGCCGGCATTGCGCGCTGCTTTCATTTCTGAAATGGCAATTGGTACAAAATAGAGAGACAGTCCATGCTCGGTTGCAAGTTCTTTGCATTTTGCCGCTGCCGCATGTGACAAAGTAAGATATTTTGGTTGAGCCAGCATGTAACCGGCGTTGGCATAAAAGTCGCCTGATGATAGCAGCCACTCTGCACGGCGCGAGGTCGTCACAGTGCGGTCAGTCATGATGGTATTTATCTCATTGATAAATGCCATTGTCTCTTCAAATTTCCAAGTCCCCTCGGCGACGCGTAGTATCGGGGAGGCCGCCTGTAAGCGAACATTAAGATCAGTTGCAAAACCTTGAATGAGCATGACGCGCTTCACAATAGCGTCTTGGTGATCGAACGCGCGCCCCAACATGATGTGACCATTTAACAGGCCCGTTAGGACGACAAGCTCGGTGTTGATGTCTTTAAACACTAAGTCAGGCGAGTAAGATTTATGCGCTTTATCAAGCCAGACTTCCGACCCCTTTAACGAAATCCATCCTTGGGCAAGTTCGTTTAGTACGGAGGTGGCCGCCATCACGCAGCCGACGCGGTTTTCGGATAGGGAGAAAGCATGGTGGGCTTCTGAAAATGTTTTGAGAGAAAGGTTGTTGAAAGCGTACGACTGGGCAGTGCCCAGCCAGTAGGTAAGCCACGGATTGGCTTCAAGTTGCACGTCAGGAAATGCAGTCAACCAGCTAATAACTTGTTCGTGCCGACCCTCTGCCAGTGTTTGTTTTACAACTTGCAATACCAAACGTTCAGCGTGCTCCGAATATCCGGCATCGAGATAAGCCGTAACGGCAAGTTCGGGACGAGAAAACTGTTCCAGCAACCTGGCTGCATTCAAGCGGCGTTGTGTAATTGCTGCGGCTGATTCTCGCTCAATGGTGAGGCGGCGCAAAAACGCAGAGAACAATTGATGAATTTGGTAACCTTGTTCGTTATCGATCGGTTCGGCAGTGGCAGCGTGAAGCTCGATGAAAAATCCATCTTGCTCAAGTTTTCTGAGTAAATCTCCAGCGTTTTTTATACCGCTCGCAGACGCGGCGGTTTCGGCATTAAATTCTGGTAGCCACGCGCAATGATCCAGCACTTGCCTAACATCGGTTGGGAGTCGTTCATAAACCTGCAGCGCAAAAAATGTAAACAGTGCCTGGGCTTCATCAGGGTTGAAATTTATCGCGCTATCGGCTCCAATTTTCTGCGCTGAGAGCAACACAATTGCTGCTGGCCAGCCTTTTGTTAAGGCAAAAATCTCTGCCGACGATTTAGCCTCAGCCGGATTGAGCTGCATCACCAATGTATTGGTTTCATCCGCTGAAAAGGCAATACTCGTTGATTCCATGCGATAAACACGTTGCTCCCCAATTAAACCGATGAATGCAGCGGGTGGCGCATGATGGCTCAGCACATAAAAACGAATATCATCGGAAGCTTCATCGGCGAGCGCTGCGATAATTTCCTCGATGGGGCTATTAGCAACATTTTGAATATTGTCAAAAACCCAATGTGTCGGGCAGCCTGCCTTTCCGATCACTTGACGAGCGAACTGTCGGGCAAAGCGCGGCCAATCATGGCGGTCTGATGCGTCGGGAAGACTGGCTTCGGGGCCACCAACCGCTGTGATTGCCATCCGCAAGAAATGAAAAAACGTGGTTGGCAACTGGTCATCGGCATCAAGCTGCATCCACATCGGCTTAATATTTTTTGCCGAAAAATAACTTGCAATCAGCGTGGTTTTGCCGATTCCTGGCGGGCCGCTAACCCAAGTCACGGTTTTACCGCAATCAAGCCTTTCAATCAATCGATTGCGAATGATGGGGCTACGTAACTTTGGCGGGTTTAGCTTGGCGAGTCCGCGTTGCAGATTCTGGGAATCCGGCCCATATTTAGTGTGCTTTGTGACAGGCTTATTTTTTTTGGTTGTACCACTCATAAATGATTTTACCAGCCCACCTAAATGCCCAGTATTTGGATCCGACGGATGGTCATAGGTTGACCGCAGTGATTAAATAATCCAGCGGTGCGAATGTGGAAAATAGGCAAGTCTTGATTCCCAAGCAACATCGTCCGTTGTGCGTGGTGAGGTGGTGAGCTCTAGCAGCGTTTCTAGTGCTGCTGCCTTGCATATAGGCTGGAGCGCGCCAACACGGGGCTGCGCTTGAGAAAATTGGGTCATGCCAACTTGCACGTGAATTAAAAATGGCACTGGATTTGCCGACATGATTTTCACTTTTAAATGAAAGTGAGTCGAATTCGGCTGCAAGTGGGTTCAAAAAGAATGTAAACAAAATATTGACGTCGGCTTGAATTTTGTTAGAGTTCACTAGCTCTGCCGTATCTGTTGGGCAGCGGCTTAAGACTGCGCGGTATATTTGGGGCGATTATTTTATTGAAAATGCCGGCAGCTTCCAGTTACTATTTCGGAGGATAAATCCTATGCACTGGAGGATATTAGGTGGCAGCAAAACGCAATTCCTTACCGGCAAAGTTAACGCCCCCACGAATCAGGAATCGCCTTGATCGGTCCCGGCTGTTTGCGATACTGACTGACGCTGAGCCAGCAGTTTGGATCTGCGGCCCACCGGGTTCTGGTAAATCGACCTTAGTCGCAAGTTATCTTTCTCATCAGGGCATTGTGCCGGTCTGGATTCAGCTTGATTCGGACGACGCTGAACCCACAACGTTTTTCCACTTGTTAAGTATGGCTAAAGAGGCGGCCACCCGGCGTCGTATACCATTGCCGGCAATTGAAATTGATACGCGTTCCGACTGGCTTCGGTATGCACGCAACTTCGCAAGAGCACTATTCGCGGGTTTGCCAGCGGGTGCTGCGTTGGTGTTCGATGACGTGGAGAAGGTTGGCGGCGTGATGGATGAAATACTCGCGACGATCATTGCCGAATGCCCCGATTCGCAACGGGTTATTTTGCTTTCGCATCATCAGCCGCCCGCACCCTATGTCGATGCATTGGCTAAGCGAAAAATGCAGATTCTGCTGCCCGCAATGCTGCGCTTTGATCCTGTTGAAAGCCGCCAGCTTATGTCGCTTTTGGGGAATGCTCAGGACGATCCGGAGATGGATGTTATGGTTAGTACAGCGCAGGGCTGGGCCGCGGGTTTGGTGCTTCTTGCCAGCCAGCGCGGAACTGGGTCTACGTTACCATCAACAGATGCCGGGCGTGAGCAGCTCGTTGAATATGTCTCGCGCCGTGTGCTTGCATGGATTCCGGCTAATGCACGCCAGATCGCGGCAAGTTGTGCATTTTTTCCTGATTTTGACGGTTCGCTCGCTTGCGCCGCAAGCGGCGATCCTAATGCAAGACAAATCATCGCCACGCTGCATCGAGATGGCTTTTTTATCGAAGAGCGCGGGAATGCGCGCGAAAATCGTTATGCGTGGCATGGCTTGGTTGCTGAGGCGTTACGCGACCAAGCCGGGCTACCTGGCTCCCAAAGTAGGCGCCAAGCTGAAACGAAAGCCGCGAGGCTACTAGTGCAAGATAATCGACCCGAGGCGGGCATTTCACTATTACTAATTGCCGAGGCTTTCGCCGAGGCTGCGAGCACTATTCTGCTTTCCGCATCGGATATGGTGGCGCGCGGACGTAATGAGCAATTGGCAAAATGGATTGAGCTACTTCCGTCAGAATTTATGCGGCTTGATCCATGGCTTGCTTATTGGAGGGGAATCGCAACTTCGTCGTATAACGAGCAAGTTTCTCTCATTGCGTTCAGCGATGCCTATGACCGGTTTGTCCAAGCAAACGATCAACTTGGGATGGTGCTGGCCGCGGCGGGGGCATTGGACGCGATTGATGTTGGGGGGCAAAGTTTTCGGGGTATTGAGGAGTGGGCAACCCGATTGACTAGTGCGCTATCGCCGCAGCCAGAATTTCCAACCGCGATTTTTGAATTGCGAGCATTAGCTGGTGCCATTTTTGGACTTTCTCGTGTTGGGCAAAGCCCAGACTGGTTTGGCAACTGGGCCGTGCGTTTGCAGGATTTGATCGTCGCGGCAAACAATCCGTCTTTGGCGTTGCATGCTGCGACCAACCGGCTATTCTTATTTCACGATAAACGGGAGTATCTGGAAGCTATCTTGTTTGCAAATTTTATTGAACGTCATGTTGACTTCAGTCAAATTCACGTTGGCAGAGTGTCGTACTGGCTATTCAGCTATGCACGGCTGCTTCAAGCCGCCGGTGAAACCCTTGGGCAGCCCGAGCTGCTTGTCAAAGCGCAACGATGCCGACGTGATGCTATTTTAATGGCGGAACGTTATTCGTTGACCGCAATGCAAATTATTATTGGTCATACTGAGGTTGCCGCGTCACTCAATGCTGAAAATTTCGCTTTGGCAAAGCAAGTTTTAGAAAAAATTGAACCGTTGCTGAATTCGCGCTTAGTTTGGTGGCTTGCGTGGCAACATCACGGGCATGCAAAGCTAGAACTTGCCCTACAGCGCCCAGCAGAAGCGCTTGAGCACATGCGCAACGTATTCAAATATGCGGAACAGGCTGGTGCGCCACAGTATATTTTTCGTCCATATCATTTGACCATTGCGATTTGCCTCATTAGTTTGCAGCGTTACGACGAGGCTATAGCGCACTTGAACGCGGGTGATGAACAATCAAACAGCGGACCGGATCGCCGATTCCATACTGTACGGCTGTTTGCTGATGCAATGACATTGATGGATGAGAGCACACCGGGCGCGCTGACGGCACTTCGCGATTTCGTTTTGCGAATGTCAGATGCCGGATATCTTTGGATTTTTGTGCGCCCATTGCTGGCGCGAATATGTGCCAAGGCCATTCGATACGGAGTTGAGATAGAGCTGGTCTGTGGCCTAATTGCCGAACGAAAATTACTGCCACCTCCAGATGCCAACTATTCATGGCCATGGCCAGTTAAAATCGAAGCGCTAGGTGGATTTCGGATATCTGTTTACGGTGAATTACTTAAGTTTGACGGCAAGGCCCAAAAAAAGCCGTTTGATCTACTGAAGCTATTGATTGCGCGAACAGCATCAAATCCGTCTGCCTCCTACGGCGGTGCCGGTATTACTGAAGTAATCGACGAGCTTTGGCCTGAGCTAGAAGCCAAAGATCCAAAGGCATCGTTTGATATTGCGCTACACCGGTTGCGTAAGTTGCTTACCGTAGATCAAGTCATTACGGTTGCAGACGGATGTGCCAGCCTGAACCCGGCGCTGGTTTGGTGCGATGCGATTCATTTTAGCCGCGCTTGTGAGGCTAATCTCAAGTCTGTAAAGGTTAAATTCAATACTTGGGATGAACTTAGCTTTAA
The DNA here is from genome assembly GCA_038206765.1 of Burkholderiales bacterium. GTDB lineage: Bacteria > Pseudomonadota > Gammaproteobacteria > Burkholderiales > Usitatibacteraceae > UKL13-2. The sequence continues at coordinate 75,644 of JBBRAM010000004.1, forward strand.
TGAATATCGAGGCTCACTGTTCGGTGATAAAGAAGTTGCTGACTGGGCTTTCTCTGCGCGCGAGCGTTTGGCAAATCTGTTCATAAAATTGGTCAGCCTGCGCGGCGCGGCATTGGAAGAAGCAAGGCATTTTGCGGAGGCAATTAAAGTATACGAGCGTGGGATTGAACAAGATAACCTGGTCGATCCGTTCTATCGCGGCCTGATGCGTTGCCATCTGGCATTAGGCGAACCAGCCGAGGCTATCCGCGCGTACCGACGCTGTCGCGAGATTCTTTCAGTCGTGCTGGGGGTTGAGCCGTCCGAAGAAACGCGCGAATTACGCGCAACGATGACGTAGACTGAGGCTACATCGAGGCCTGAAAACGGCTAATGGTTTTCACATGCTTACAGGGCTCTAGATTCGTTAGCCAATTTGCCAAGGTCGTTGCTGGCAACGGTTTTGCGAAGTGGAATCCTTGAAAATTTTGGCAGCCCAGCGCCTCTAATATCTGTACTTGCGCTAATTTCTCTACGCCTTCAGCGATAGGTTTTAACCCCATATTATTGGCCAAATCTAAGATGGCGCTAACAATGGCTTTGCTTGACGATTCTCTGTCAAGCGATTCAATAAACGACTGATCAATTTTGAGCGTTGAGACGGGTAAGCGGTGAAGTTGACCAAGGCTCGAGTGTCCCGTGCCAAAGTCATCAATCGCAATACGAATGCCGAATGACTCCAATTTCTTTAAGGTAGAAATAACTTCTTCAATATTGGCCATCACCGTGGTTTCGGTAATTTCCAAAATGATTAACGATGCCGGCAAATCAGCGGCAGCCAGTGCCGTGATGAGTTTGCTAATAAAGCGATCGCCTGCTTGTAACTGCAGCGGCGAAATATTGATAGAAATAGGCACCAACACCAGTCCTTGTGCTTTCCAGTTGCGTATATCAGCGATGACTTGTTTTAAGACCCAATCGCCTATTTCCTGAATGAGTCCAATTTCTTCTGCAATCGGTATAAAACGCGATGGAGAGATGCTGCCAAGCTCAGGGTGTTGCCAACGTATTAGCGCCTCAGCGCTGCGTAGCGACACGGTGGATGAAGTTTCTGTGCATACGATAGGTTGATACACCAGCGAAAATTGATGCTGGTTAATCGCTTTGCGAAGCCCGTTTTCGATCAGTAGCTGTTCATTCACGCGCTCTCCGAGATGGGCTGTGAAAAATTCAATGCGATTTCGTCCACGCTCCTTGGCAAAATACATGGCAGTGTCTGAATTTTGTAACAGTGCGTGCTCGGCCAGTCCGTCGTCCGGATACACGGCAATCCCGATACTGGCGGTAACCGACAGCATGCGCGATGAAGTCGTAATCGGCGCAGCAATACTCACCAGAAGTTTTTGTGCGATCAATGATGCCACCTCATTGTTGGCGATATCTTCGATGAGCACGGCAAATTTGTCGCCACCCACGCGTGCGACCGTATCGCGCAGGCGTGAGCCGGCGTGGATGCGTGCGCCGACGACACGAATCAACTCGTCACCAATCGGATGCCCGAGCGAATCATTGATGAGTTTAAAACGATCAATGTCGAGGAACAGCAGCGCCAATCGCGAATGGCGGCTGCGCGCGTTCTCAATGGCATTGGCTAAACGTGCGACTAATTGAGAACGATTCGGTAATGAGGTTAACGGGTCGCGGGTGATAAGGTGCTGAATCCGGCTATCCGTCAATTTGCTCTTGCTAATATCGAGCGCCGTGCCACGGTAGCCAATAATATCGCCGGCTTCGTTATGTATTGGCTTTCCATTTAACCGCTGCCAGATGACGGCTGTATCCGCCCGCAATGCAGTGTATTCAAGGCTAAAGAGCAGGTTTCCAGAATGTTCGTGGGTGCGCATGAGTGCGCGAATTCGCTGGGCATCATAGGCAGGCACAAAATCGGCGAAGTTGCGTCCGATGAGTGCGGCCATGGGATAGCCCAAGATCTCCTCAGCGCGCGGCGACATATATAAAATAACGCCGCTTTTATCGGTTTCCCAAGCGTACTCTCCGGTCGATTCAAGTAGGTCGCGCAATCGATTATCGTTTGTGGCTAGTTTATCTTGGGCAACTTTGGTCTCGGTGATATCGCGGCTGATGCCGCGATAGCCCGAAAATTTTCCCGCTTTGTCGAACCACGGCTCACCGCTGTCTAAATACCAGCGCGGGTTACCGTCCAAGCCTAGGCGACCGATGAGTAAATTCTGAAATGATCGGTGCGAACGGAGTTCCTTACGATGGTGCTCCCAAGCGGCGGCATCAATGTTAAGTGCAGGTAGTTCCCAACGTGTTTTGCCTAAAAAGCTTTTCGGATGTAGGCCCTGGGAGCCGTCTAAATTGCCCGATAAAAAGGTAAAGCGAAATGATATGTCCTGCTCCCAATATTGGTCTCCCAGCATGCGTAGTAGACCATCGAGCCGCATCAGAGGACGATCCGTGTCGGCATTTGTCTGTTTTTTCTCTGTCGTTCCCATGCGCTGCTGACCTTTAATTATTGTAGTTAAAATTTACGAAATCCAATGGTGCCGTCCAAATTGTTTGCACACTAACCTAAACTGAATACGCAAAATATTGAGCATGATCTGCGAGATACTACAAAAATCAAACCCTAGTCTCTGCGCGCTAATTCAGCCGAAAGTGGCTAGAATCCCCCGTCAAATGGCGCGATACGTTTTTAAATCGGCTTCATCTGGCTTTGCAAACAGATTTAATTGGCCAAGTTCATTGCGCAGCTAAAATCAATGCGATACCAAGTCGGCCAAGCCGCAGGCATTGCGTCCCAGCAAAATTTTTAACTTGCGTCTGGCATGAAATAACCGGGTCTTGACGGTATTTTCTGGAACGCCCTGAATCTGAGCAATTTCAGCCAACGATAAATCTTGGTAAAAAACCAGATGAATACATTCCTGCTGTTCTAACGGAAGTCGCTTGATGCAGGCATCAAGTTGCAGCCGGGTTTCTTCTGCGGCTAACTGGTCATGCGCTGACATGGCATCGTCCGCAATCTCCATGCCGGTGCTTTCGTCGTAAGGTACAAAGCGGGCGCGGCGGCGCACTTCATCAAGCGCTTTATGTCGGGCAATTCCTAATATCCACGTGCTGACCGATGATCCACCGCTAAAACGCGCAGCGTTTTTCCAAACTTCAAACATAGTTTCGACAACGATCCCTTCAGCAAGATCGCGATCATCGACGTGCCGCAGTGCAAATGCAAAAATTTTGCGGTTTATATGGCTATAAAGCTCAGCCAGCGCCTGTTGATCCTGATTGGCGACGCGAACCATCAGTGTTGCCAGTGGATCTGCCGGCGGGGTTTGGCGGGCTTGCAGAACGGGCATTGATAGGATCGAGGCACTCATCATGCTTCGCTCTGCTTACTGGCACTTTTAGGCGCTGCACCGACCACGTCCGCATCGAGCAATTGCAAAAGCTCACCTTGGCTATGAAAAGATGTGCGCGCTCCCGTTGCGATTGATTCCAATGTGCCGATGACCGCTGCTTTTCCCGCGTCTGACCGGCGGTAAATCCGAATAACAAAACTTTCCATGATCGCTCCCTAAAGTTGATAGGAGAACGATAACTTTCGGCTTAAAGCTCTGGCTTACGGATGGCTTACGGATTCGGCAGCTACCCTGATTAGGGGATGGGGTGGGGTGAATTCGCTGAAAAGTGGTCCAAAAACCCTAAGAAATTGCCTGCGCAGCAATTTGCGACTTCAACGCCTCGGTTTCAGCGGTTGGCGCGGCACCGAGCACGGCAAAGAGCAACTCTCTGCAGCGGCGGTAGGAGCGTAGCGCCTCAGTGGTTTCCCTGCGCGCCGCGTGGCAACGCATCAGCCCCCTATAGAACGGCTCAATCAGGCTGTCCTGCTGCAAGGCGAGCTCATATAACGCAATGGCAGCTTGATGATCTCCCGCATTCTCTAGCTCCGCAGCAGAACGGTCAACGATTGCGGTGTAAAGCGCCGCCAACCGCTCCCGCGGGGCCGCCGCCCACACGAAATTGGCAGAACCCAGCAACGGGCCTGTGTAGAGCGCCAACGCTCGCATCGCATCTTCCGGCAATGCCCTGCGCGCTAAAGTGTCGAATTCCATGACATCCCACCATACTAGCGCTTGATTGAGCGAAATCCGTCCATCGGCAAGGACAAGTGCCTCGTCGACGGCAATCAATTTGCGCAATCGGTGCAACGCGATCTCAAAAGATCCCTGCGGATCTTTGGCCTCCAGGTCCGGCCACAGCTCGTCAACGACGTGTTGCACGCGGGGTCCCAAGCCATCGTTCGAGGCGCTTTGTAGTGAGGCGATCATTTTCAATAACTCCAGCGGCTTCTTTTGCGATTTGCCATCGAAGGTTAGCGGCACATCGGCAAGGCTTACCCGGAATTCACCAAATGCCTCAATTCGTAGCGGCCACGGCCAGTTGGCGGGTGCGCGGGTTGAACCTTGAGGAGTAGGCGGCAAAAACTTTCTGTGGAGAATGAAACTTCGCACGAATTCTGTTTCAATGTCCCGCGAAAGCGCGACAACACACAGTCGCGCAAGCAGGGGGCGCAGTAACCTTCCATATTCAAGCATCCGCTTTTCACGAAGGTCGCAAAAAAACAGCGCGACAGCAGATGAATCAATCGGCTCACTTTGGTTAGCTGCCTGCATCGCATGCATAAATAATATGCTTGTTTCGAGTATTTGCCGGTTGCCCGTATTCGCAGTGGGGAGTAAAAGCTCAATGTGCGCGACGGCCTCATCATAGCGGCCTAGGTAGGCAAGTGTGTTAGCAGCAACAACGTAATATGCCGAGGAATGAACAATCGGGAAATGGGTTTCTCGTGTCATTGCAAGCATTCGGCACACTTCGGCCCAAGCATCTTCAGCCTCCCCACATAGCAACGCCAAGTTGGCACGCAGGTTGAGGTGAGAGACGATTTGCCGCACATATCCGGGTTGCAATGCGGGCTTGATCAAATCAAGCACCAATCGCATGTTGTCAACATCGCGCGTCCAGATACAGCGTTCAGCCTCAGCGTGCGCTAGGCTAATTTTTATATTACTCAGGTCATGTTCTTCGGCGATTTGCTTGGCAGTGGCCCGGTGTTTGTGGCTGGTTTCCATAAGTGCGGGCTTTCTCAGCACCATCGCGGCCGCCATATGCATCATGCACATTGTCCAGTGCCATCTCGCGGTTCGGGAAGGGCTGGCCTGCGCCATTCGAACTTCATGGGCAACGAAATTTTCGAAAAGCAACGCTCGCTCGTGTTCGCGTCCATGGCCGAACCACTCCATCACGATGATTGCGGCTGATAGTTGGGCATTCACGTCTTTTGCGAGTGGAATGAGCGTTAAAACGCGATCAGGCAGATCGCCAAACTTGTGTTCGAATGGCGTTGTCCCTAGTTGGACAGAAAGCAGGCCAACGATTGCGCGCAATTCGCTTTCCGGCGTCGGAAATGAAATATCCGTTTCCCAGTTTGAAAGTAGGGCGTCATTCCAATAGTCGAACCCATCGAATCCCTGCCAGCCTGTTTCAATGTTGCTCACGATGATCGCCGCACAAGACAAGCAACCCAACTGATCATCACTTTTCTTGAAACGCAGGTAAACGTCAGTCAGTACTCTACGAGAAGCCACTTCGTCGGTTGGTGCGAGGCTCAGCCCAAGCCAATAATCGAGCCAAGGCAACTGTGCGCGAACCGAATTCGGTAATGCTGAAATCCAGTTGGCAAGCTGTTCAATCCGCCCCTCGGCGATGATGGATTCAGCCAGTTTCAATATGTTTATGGCTGCAGCATGGTGGTCGCCACCATCCATCAGTAATGGTATGGATGCCTCGATCCTACCGCAGGCAGTTAACAGGTTACCGGTGCGCACCATCGCAAGTTGGCGCGCTGCCCCGTTCCGAATTTCTCCTTGCTCACTCAAGTTCACGCGTTCGCGCAATGTTTCAGCTAGGAGTGCATGAAATCGAAACACGACCTTCTTATTAGCGATTCGTCGCTCTACGAAAAGTCCATTGCGATGAAGATTTTGAAGTATTTCACTCGCCCGCGGATTGCCGCTTGCAGCTGTTGCCAAATCAGCATCAAAATCAGGCAGAAACGCGCAGGCTTCAAGTACCGCCCGCGCCTCTGGAATCATTTTTTCGATCACGACCTTGGAAAAATAATCGAATAACTTCCCGTGCGATCCTGATCCAAATCTACCGCTCGTCAGCTCAATAGCTGGTTGAGAGCCCAACAACACGATGCCGGCACCCCATCCATCGGCAATAACGTGAAGCCTCTCGATTTCGCCAGGCGCAAGCGGCGCGGCGGCTGCGCCTTTTCCGGAGGCCTTGTCAGCAGCGTTATTCGCAGTCTTGTTGAGTAATTCCGCAGTCTCAGGTAAATCGAAACGCAGCGCATCCGCGTTTAGTTCGGTTAGCTGTTGCTTGATCATCTGATCGACAAACGCGGGCGGCGGCCGGTGATGTGAGGTCAATATGATGCGTTGCTGACCCGCTTCCGAAACAAATATTCCGAGTACCTCATCGAGTGCGCCATCTGCCTCATGGATGTTCTCAAACACCAGCACATCATCGTCAGTCAATCCCATCAACATGGCACGAAAAAAACGGCGGGCAAAACCCTGCCAATCCTCCCGGTTTTCGATATCGATTGCCGGTACTTGATGGGCTCGTGTCACTCGAGAATTAAATAACATCGACATAAAGAAAAAAAACGTCGATATCTCGGCATCGTCTTTATCTACCTGATACCAAATGGGCGTTAGCTTTCGGGATTGTAGGTAGCTTGCCGCTAAGGTGGTTTTGCCGCTGCCGGGTGGGCCGTGTATCCAAACACAGGAGGCTTCGTGTGCTTCGATCTGATCGAACAACCGAGGGCGGAGTATCGCTTGCAACGCATCTGGGCTGACTAGCTTGGCGGGGAGCCTTGCGCTAGTTGTTTTGGTCTTGCTCGCGCCATTTTTTTTGCCGGATATATTTTTTTTCATCTGGCTCTGATTTTATCAGCGTCTGAAGGTGACGGTTGACTCAATTAATTATTGAAATCAATTGAACCTTTGACATCCCCAGTGCGACTTACTGTGATTTTCGAAAGGCCAAGCCGCGAAAAACGCATAAATGATGCAATTATGGAGAAGCAGTATGGCGCAAGCGCTCAATTTTAAACTTCGTTCGTTCCGACTATTTTTTCTGTGCGGCATCCCGTTTTTAGCCAGCGCGGCAATGGCGCAGGAAGCGGCACCGGCGCCTGCCCCGACGGCAGTGTCCCCGCCTGAGCCTAGCTCGGCAACTGCGCCCGCTGCAGACGACAAAACAACACCTACCGGCAACGAAGAGGCGCTCAAAGCTTGGCAAGCCGCATCGGGAAACCAAGTGGTGCCAAATATCGCAAAAGCCGAAGACGGTGCCAGCAAACTTGAATGGCGCAGCACTTTATCGGCCGATGCCTACAACAACGATATAAAGCCGCCGCCGGCGCCGCCCGGCTCGCCTGCAACGGCGACGCCGCTGAACACGGGCGATTTTACCAAAGCAGTTTTTGCAACCGACATCCGCTTAATTGAGCCGGGCGGCCAGGTTAACTATGTGCAATTTGGTTTGACGGCCAGTAATGATCGTTCAGTGCTATCGCGCTATCACAATCAAATCAATTCGCTCCAAGTCGGGCGTACCGGAAACACTTATCAGGTAGCTGCTGGCGATGCGGCAGTAAGTTTTTCGCAACTCGGCTCTACGCTTGGTATGCGCGGATTAAATATGCAAAAACAACTTGGCGATTGGACGCTATCCGGCTACGGCGGCGTGGTGTCAGAGAGCTGGGAATCGCTCTACAACCGCACACCGCTCAACAATGAACCGGCACGCACACGCTTTACACGAAATGTTGTTGGCTCTAAGGCTGAATATGCAGTGATGACTGGGCTGAAAGCGTACGCAACGGTACAAGGCTATAACGACAACGTCAACAGCTTGAATAGCGCACTTGTTTCACAACAACCGGCTGATGCACGCGCAGTCTCGGCTGGTTTATCCTACCAGGCAGGGCCTTGGACGGCCACTTCAGAATTGGCGGCCAGCCGCTTTGAGGAGCGTTACCAGCTAGCGCGGCGCGGCGATGCACTATTGTTTGACGGCGGGTATCGGCAACCAACTTGGAATCTGCGTGCCGGCTATCACGATATTGATCCAAAATTTATATCGCTATCGCAAGCGGTGCCGCCCGGCGTTAAAGAATATTATGCCGGTGGCGATTGGACGACGTCTAGCTGGCTGACGCTGGGGTTAGATTATCGAGATGCGGCTAGCCGAACCGCAGGCCTTGTGCTTCTGGCAGCCCCCGCCGATCCTGCCTTGCCGCCACCGTTACCAATCCTTGCCACCTCGACCAAAACACGTGCGTTAACCAGCCGCGCCAACTTGAATTTTGGCGCAAATCTCCCCGGATGGGCTATGACGCTCGCTAACACCGCGAACCGTGGTGAAGATACCCAGCAAAAACAAAATCATAATCAAAATACGAGCAGCGCACTCAATTACAGCTCCGCTACGTGGTCAGGTAATGTCAGCCTCACAGACGGCAAGGTCGCGAGTAGTGCCAGCCCACAGAGCGATTCAAAAACGCATGCCGTGCAGGCGATGATCGGGCGCAACTACTCGGGCACGGTCATTCCGTGGTCGATCGGTTGGACCTTAACGGCGGGTCAGCAAGCGCAACGGTTAGTCTTTACAGGCGCAGAAACGAAATCTCGCACTCATGGCTTCACGGTGAATGGGCAACGCAGCGAATGGGCGCAATTTGCGCTGACCTATCTAGGCTCGATCGTTAGCCAGACTACCGGTGGCCCAGACTTGGCGACGCGCTCGGTACAGCTGGAAGTGACCAAACAGTTTGGTCAACAAAATTCATTCAAAGCTTTTTTGCGCCAGACTCAACGTAATGTGGGAGATGTAGCATTGCGTACGGATGAGCGGGTGCTTGGCTTACAACTTAATATGGGATGGTAGGCAATGAAGCTGCTCCAGCGATTTTTTCAAAAACGGATCAATGTTATGCCGATGCATTTCGCGATCCATTTCGCTATCCATTCGGCTTTGTGCTGTTGCGCGCTCATCTTCAATGCCGCCAGCGCAGCCGTACCGGATTTCCATTGGGAAACGCCACCCAGTTTAACGCAGGGCAGTGAACGACCCGGAAATCAAGCGTTGCTCGTACTAGCAGGGATACTCACCGCTTTTGAAAGTGCCGATATCGGCAGTGTTGCCAAAATTGAGGCTAGCATTGAGCCAGCGATGGTTGGACTATCGCAATTGCTTAGGGCAATTCAAGATGCTCAGGCGCAACAGCAATCAATCCGTATTCACCTAAGCGATATTAAGGTTAACGCTAGCGCAAATGCCAAAGCCAACATGGATACGGTAATCATTACCGGCCGTTGGGAGAAGCGTTACTTGGCGATTGCCATTAGGGCCCTGCCGCCCGCGACCCAACCGCAAACCCCATCAACGGCGACAGCAGCACAGCTACCATTGCATTCGCTAGTTCCGTATTTGATAAAAGGGGACGTGACTTTTGTTTTTCAGTGCAGCAAAAAGCAATGCAAATTGTCCGGCATGACCGGCGCAAACTTGTTTGCTGGCGGCTTGTGATGAACCATTTCACCGCTCACCGCGACTCAAACCTGTCAACATCAATATTCGCAACTCAAGCTGCTGCACACACGGCAACCGCAGAACCAACCGTATGCAACTATGCATATCAAAATGCACCCAAGGTAAATATGAACAAAAACCGTAGCCTTCAAATCGCTTATTCGCCAGCCTTTATGCCAATTCCCAATATCAAGGGCTCACTTAAATTCGCTCTGGCCATACTTTCATTTACCTGTGCCCAAGCGTTTGCAGCCGGCGTCGTCAGCTTTGTGAGCGGTTCGGCGACGGTTATCAACGCTGCCGGTGAGAGCCAGCAAATCAGCACAAAAATGCGCATCAACACCGGCGACACCATCGTTACCGGAAAAACCGGCGAAGTGCAGATGGTAACGGACGACCATGGTTTGGTTGCGATGCGGTCCAACTCCCGATTGCATATTGATGACTATGCGGCCAACGGCGATGAAAAAGATCGCGCGTCCTACACGTTGCTAAAAGGCTTCATGCGATCTGTCACAGGCTGGATTGGCAAAGTTGCACCGAAAAATTATTCAATACGCGCCGCGAACGCCACAATTGGCATTCGCGGTACTGATCACGAACTTGGTCTGGTTGAGGGCAATGAAAATGCGGCTTATTCCAAGGTAAATGAAGGTGAAACAACGCTGGGTAACGCGGCCGGCGAAGTCGTAGTGAAGGCAGGGCGGGCGGCTTTTGTAGATTTCAGCAAACCCGCCGCACCACGATTGCTAGATAGCATCCCCGCTCTTTTTAAACCTAGTGCAAACGAAAAAAACATCGACGCAACTAAGAAAAACCTGGCTGCAGAATTGGATGAGAAGCTAAAAAAGCGCCGGGATGACATCAAACGTGATGGTGGCACAAACGAAAAAGGCAATGCCCGCATCAACGAAGCCTGTTCGGGCAGTACAGTTGCAACCAACGAACTGCTTGAATTTGTTCGTGCCTATGAAGCGGGCAATATTGCTGCACTACAAGCAAAACTTGACCCGTCAATGCTGGGATATCAGCGGTTTATTGATGGCTTGATCCAAGATTTTAATCGCCAAAAGCAAATTCGCATGCTGGTCAAAGATATCCAGGTTCAGTGCGGCGCTGATCTTGCCACGGTGCAATTCACATGGGAAAAGCGCTACTTGGACGTGATCAGTTTTGCCCCGGCTTTGTTGGTCGGTCGCGGCACGATGCTGCTGCATCGCAGTGCGGGCGGTTGGAAGGTAGCCGCTGTTGCGGGTGATAATCCATTTTCTGGCTTTGCTGGCACAAAGGGGCAATTGACCTTTGGCCCGGCATTTTCGCTGGCATCAGTGAGCGTGATCCCAAGCAGCGTCCCGGTCACGGTGCAAGTCATTGATAGCGATATGGCTGGCATAGGCTCCCTGACCGTTCAGATCGTGACAACTCAAGGTGATGCCGAATCGATCTCATTACCTGAGGTCTCTCCGGGTCGATTCATGCGCAATTCGTTAACGGTCGCGTCTGGCGCGGCCGTGCCGGGAAACGGTATTTTGGAACTGGCCAATGGCGTGCAACTAACGCTGCGTTACGTGGATCAGAAACCAGGAAATAATTTGCCGCCAACTATGCTCACACAGCCCTTGAAGCCGGCGGGCAGCATTCTTTTCGTACCGGACACGACGCCGGATGCGTTTAGCTTTGCCCCTATCTCAAATGCGGTCGCGTCGGCAAAAATAGTATCTAGTACCCAATCTATCAACGGTATTAATGCGCCCACCTCCATCACGGTTAGCGGTGGCGAGTACGCCATCGGTGCTGCCAATTTCACCACGGTTGGTGGAACCATTACCAATGGTCAGCAAATTCGCCTGCGGGTGATGGCTTCGCCCATCAGCGGCGGGGTTGCAACAGCAACGGTTAACGTTGGTGGTGTGGTGGCAACGTTTACTGTAACGACTGACCTAACCACCCAAAACGCTACCCCAGCGCCGTTTAGCTTTACCCCGCGCATGAATGCGCCGGTTTCGACACTAATTACCACGCTACCGGTCGCGACCATTACCGGTATTAACGTCCCCGCACAAGTCAGCGTTGTTGGCGGCGATTTTTCGATTGGCGGTGGCTCCTTCGTAACGACAGGATTCATTTCCAACAATCAAACGCTCGCTGTCAGAGTACTTTCTTCTGCTGCCTTCAGCAGTACCACTTTGGCAACCGTGACGGTCGGCGGCGTGGCTGCGACCTTTGCTGTCACAACCACAGCGGCCGCGATCAATTCTGTACCTGATCCGTTTGTGTTTACGCCAATCAGTAACGTGGCCACCAACCAATCGTTTAAGTCCAATACGATCACCATCAGCGGCATTAATGCTCCCAGCCCGATCTCGATTATTGGCGGAAGCTATTCCATCGGCAACAGCGGGCAATTCACTACTGCTCCTAGCACTGTTACCAATGGCCAAATGGTTACGGTGCAACTGCAATCATCAAGCGCGAATCTAGCAACGACTTCGGCAACTCTCAGTATTGGTGGTGTATCAGGAACATTCTCAGTGACCACCGTACCGATAGTAGGTAACGCGATACCCAATCCATTTAGTTTCGCGCCGCAATCCAATGTGCCACAGTCAACGCTGATTGTCTCCTCGCCAGTTGCAACCATTACGGGTATCAATATTGCATCGCCGGTGAGCATTGTGGGCGGGGATTTCTCGATTGCTGGTAGCGGCGCGTTCGTGACGACAGGCTTCATTTCCAATAATCAGACCCTGGCAGTACGGGTGCTCTCCGCCGCTACTGCCGGTGCGACCACCTCGGCAACGGTTAATGTTGGCGGTGTGGCGGCAACTTTCTCGGTCACAACAACTGCCTTCATTCCAAATGCGGTACCAAACCCATTTAGTTTTGCGCCACAAACCAATGTGCCACAGTCGACGCTGATTAGCCCAGTTCTACCGGCGACGATTACCGGGATCAACATTGCATCGCCAGTCACTATTGTTGGTGGTCTGTTCTCAATCGCGGGTGGTGGATTTACTAATACAGGCTCCATCACAAACGGTCAAAGTTTAAACGTCCAAGTTCTGTCATCGGCTGCATTTGGCACGAGCAGCTCAGCTACCGTTACAGTTGGCGGTGTCGCGGCAACATTTACTGTCACCACTCTGTTGGCAAACACCACGCCCAACCCCTTCAGCTTCACACCACAAAGCAACGTGGGGCCAAGCATCATAGCGACCTCCAATACAGTGAGTATTACCGGCATCAATACCAACACGCCGGTATCCATTGTGGGCGGCACTTATTCTATTAACGGCGGCGCATTCACCGGTGCGGCAGGCTCGATTTTAAATAATCAAACCATTGCTGTACAAACCACATCGTCTGGCTCTACCAACGGCAGCGGCATCGTAACGGTTACGCTTAATATTGGCGGCGTGATCGGTACATTTACGGTAACCACCTATGACAACGTGCCTAATGCGTTCTCGTTTCCGACATTGGTAACGACCATCGCCGGCCCACCCAACTGTGTAATATCCACGAGTCAATATTCCACTGCGCCCGTACTCATCACAGGATTGACGATTACCACAGCAATATCACTGAGCACTGCTACGGCAGCGATGAGTATCAACGGCGGCCCCTTCATCAGTGGACCATCGTCTATCGCAAACAATCAAACGGTTGCGGTGAGAATTAATACCGTCGGCACGCCAACTGGTGCGACACCCAATACCCGCGCGACGTTAAACATTGGCGGTGTGACCGCAAACGTGACGCAAACCTGTAATTGATATTGTTAAAAGCACTGCGAGCACTGGCGGGCATTTCGAGGCAAAAGTGCCCTGAAACGCCCGCCGACAAAAGAGTTTGAAAAATATTAATGAAAATTGAACGTGACTAAAGGAATAGTGATGCTGAAATTTAAAACGCTGATTGGAACCGTGTTGATGCTGGGTATGGTTGGCGCATCAGCGGCGGCCGATGTTGATCCGCTTCGCGCCATGCTGGAAGACAGCCGTTCTCAGCAAAAGGGTTTAACGTTTCTAGTCAGTGGCCAACAAATTGCCGGTGTGGTGTTGGCGATCACGGATAAATACGTAATCGCTAAGAACCAAGCGCAAGGCAATATTGTCATTCGACTAGACCGGATCGATGGTGTGGCCGGATTCGTTGGTGACAAGAAGTAGCCCATGCTGAGGCTCGCTGCATCAAACCGCGTAATTGGTGCTGGCTTTGAGGTTCGCGTTCTGTTCGCGACCTATTACGTCGAGTATCGGGAAGGTGCTCGCCGATTGTTGTTCAGTGCTGAATTTGGTGCTTTTGGCAATACAGCATTGGTCTTTGATTTTCCAGATGCGCGACAATGGCAACCGCCTTATGAGGAGGATGTCTTGCCAGATGCACACAAACACCTCATCCTCGTCCGTGTGACTGCAGCAATGCGGTTGATTGGCACAGCGCCGGACTGGGTGGCCGATTCCCCTCCGCGTGATCGCGCTGATTGGGGTGAGATTATGGCTAAGGCCAATGCAATGCTGGCGGTCGCGACATCTAAAGTTGCAACAACATTTAATTCGTAAATTCGATTTGGTTGCATTTGTTGGCCGCTTGCATTCCTACTACGCTCAAAAATTGATTGAGTTATGCCATTTTCTAAATGGATGTGGCCAAGATTTAGTTCACGATGAAGCTTCAACTTTGTCAATTCCTCAAAAGCAGCCTTGTGGTGACGCTCAATTTAATCCAACAGAAAATTTGAACCCTCTTCCTGCACGCGCCGACTAATAAAAGTAATCACAATAAAAGTCGGCTTCAAAAAACGATCTCGAAAACGATTCAAATACGGAAAAGGATAAAACATGAATGCAACTCGATTGTTGGCCACCCTGGTCATTTCCGCTTCATCACAAGTGTTTGCAACTGCGCCCGTACCCAAAAATATTGGCTGCCCGCCAGATGTGCCATGTACTGGCCAAGGGAACGGCGGGAGTGGCGGTAGTCCCGGAAACACCGGAGCAAAGCCAGCAACACCGGCGGCACCATTACCGCAGAAGGCTACGCTAAAAAAAGCGGAATTGAATCAAGCCGTGTTTTCTGCGCCTGGCAAAATTACCATCGCCGCCATGCTGACTGGTGATAGACCTAGCAGCAATAATTGCCAATTCATCGCGAATGTTTTTCAAACTACCGCTGGGGCCGATTCAATCAGTATGGCCGTTGTTTCTGGCGTGAAGCTGACCGGCTCATTGCCGGGTCTGGTGGGGCCGATTCCCGCCGATCTTAAACCGGGCAAATACCGGGTTGATTTTTTTGTTGATAATGAAGCGACCAGCGCCTGCAAGGGAAATGTGTCGGCACCTTTTGAGGTGCAGCACCAGCAAATGGGGCCGCCGCCAGCAAAAATCGTCGACATCATCACCGAGCCGGGGAAGAAGATGGGCGGTACCGACCGCTATCGTAATGATGAGGTAATCAAGTTCAAAGTGGTTGGAAACATTGAAAACGCCGGGACTGACGTGACCAAGCATTGCGGATGGACCGCGCAATTGGAAGGTAAAGACGGTAGCGTCAAAGTTATCGGCTCAAATTCGCAATTTGGAGTGTGGCAAAACAGCTTACCGTTGGCAGGTCTCGGCACGGATAGCTACACGTTGACAGTGAAAACAACCGCAGCAGACGATGCGTTGGCCAAACAACCATGCGCGGGTAAGGTATCTAAAAAAATCGATATATTTGCAACGCCCGGCAAGATTAATGGAGTTCATTTGGAATCAGAGGGTTTTTACATCATTCCCTCCCATTGGGCAATTCTTACCATCGTTCCGAAAATTAGCGGCTCACAATGTACTTACAAGATGACTCGAAAAACAAATTATGTTGTCGGTTCAGGCGTTGAGTCTCTACATGTGCATAAAACTGGCGATGTAGATCCCGATATTGGGTTAGAAATTGACGGTACCGAAACAACCGTCGAGATTTTTATTGAAGGCACCGGTTTTACTGGTAGCTGCGAAGGCAAGGCTTACAAGGCAATTACCGTATATGACGAAAAGGGCAAAAAGGGTTTAGTCCATTGATCATGCTTTGCGAAGATGCTGCATGATGTTAGTAATCTGCGCTGGTCTTTTGTGATTTTATTGAATGGCGTAGTAGATTTCTACCGTGAAATATAAATCCGAGTCCGGCAATTTTTTGAGTTGCCGGACTTTTTAATTTCTAATTTTCTGCAACTCCTATTCTGAAATTATCCGGTGAATTCTGAACTGCTACCGAGCCAACGGGTACTTCATTGCTTTCGAATTGAACCCTACGTATGACTGCTACGACTTAACGTGAGAGGTTTCTATCTCATCCTGCTACGTAAGCGCTACATCAAGATTCGGCAACCTGTAAGGAGTATATAAAATGCATTTCACTTACAAAATGAAAACAGTTGCGTTCGCCATCTCAAGCTGCATAATTATGGCGATAGCGACAACAACGTCGTACGCGCAAGGCACAAAATTTGTGCCGCCGACGCTTGGCCCTAAGGCTGCGCTTAAAACAGCCGAATTGAACCAATCAGTGTTTGCGCCGGGCAGCATCGTAATCGCAGCTTTGCTGACCGGTGATCGTGGCAGCAATGCCAACTGCCACTTTAATGCGAATGTTTTTGAAGCTTCCAATGGCGCGGAGACGATCAACACTGTCGTTGTCCCAAACGTTAAATTAACGGGTTTATTGCCCGGATTAGTTGGCCCGATCCCTGCAAACCTGAAGCCCGGTAAATATCGGGTTGAATTTACAGTGGACAATGAAGCCGCTAGCGCATGTAAAGGAAGTGTGTCGAAAAATTTTGAAGTCCAGCGTCAAAAGTTGGGGCCGCCGCCCGCAAAAATTACCAGCATTGAAATAAGTGATACGAATATTTTTGACGGCAAAAATCTCGACATCACGATCAATGGTGAAGGCTCCGCTTGTAATTATTATTTGATGATTTCCAACACCGATAATAAAGATGAGTGGCAATTGCCAAAAATCAGTACATTCCCGAACGCCGATAAATTTTCAATGGCGATGCCCAGCACAAATTATCAACCGGGAAATTACAAGATCACTGCCCAAGCCAAACCAAACGATACGCGACCAGGCGTGTCCTGTCTGGGCGGCGGAAACGCCGTTACTTTCAAGAAGACGGTAGCTAAAATAAATCTCGCTGCCAATACACCGATGATTAACGATGTGTTCATCGAACCCGGCAAAAAAATGGGCGGCACTAACCAATATCGCAACGATGAACTCATCAGATTCAATGTGGCTGGCAGTGTCGAAAACAGCGATGGCAAAGACGTCGCTAAACAATGCGGGTGGACCGCACTGTTAGTGGACTCAAATGGCGTGTCAAAAAATATTGGAGCGAACAGCAAGTTTGGTGTGATGCAAAATAGCCTGCCATTGACGGGGCTTACGACTGGCGAATATATGTTGACCGTAAAAACCACCGCTGTAGACGATGGGTTGGCCAACCAACCCTGCTTGGGAAAGGCAACTAAAAAGGTCTTCATTTTTAACCTGCCGGGCAAGATAAAAAGTACTAGCTTTTTAAGGGGCTCAGGTTTTACGGTATTGCCGAGCATTACTGGTCTACTTTGCAAATATAAAGTTACTCTTGCATACAATGATGGTGGCGGCCTTAAAACAATAGTGACCCAGTCCGTTTACATACCCGGTGTCAAACCATCAAATTATTTCGATATTTCTGATTCGTCATTTGTTGACGCGGTTGTCGAGGGTGTGGACAACATCCAATCAGAGGGGAATAGCTGTGAAGGGCGTGGCCACGTGAATGTATCTGCTGATGGTAAGTATTACAGTAACTAGCCCAGAAGTTGCGTCGATTTTTTCGGCTCCAGTCATTTTTAAAAGCGAAGCTCGGCAACTCGATGAGTTGCCGAGCTTGCCTTATTTGCAGGCGGCGTTAAACCAACCGTCCGAGGTGGGGGCCGGGAGGATGATGGTTTCGTCATCAGTTTCGGAAACGTCAGTTCCCCGTTCGTTTTCCCAGCTAGGAAGTCGCCATTGAAAGCGCTGCCCAAAACGTCATTTGCCGGTTGCCCTCATTAAACCCTATTCAAGACAGCCCGAGCCATGGCAAAGCAAAAAGCACCTACCAAACAACAACTCCGAGCGCAGTCTCCGGCGAACCCCGATGAAGGTCTTTCGCGTGAACGCATAAAGCGCTATCTGTTGCAGCGTTTTTACACGCGCTTTCATATGTCGCTGATCCTGGCGAGTGCTGGGTTTGCGGCCATGGTGTCCAATTGGGGCTTGATGCATGCCGGTTTTGGCAAAATGTGGATGCGCTATCCGGTCGCGATTGCATTTTCATACTTAACCTTTTTGAGCGGGATTTGGCTGTGGTTGCGCTATATGGGGTTTTGCCAAAGTAAGGCGAAGGTTTCGGTTCCGAGCCATTTACCAGCGAGCACCGTATTGGATGGTGTTGATCTATCTAACCTTAGCCTCGCGGGCAATTTAGGTGGCCAGGTGGGACGTGGAATTCCAGCCGGAACGCCCGATGTTTTTCAGAGCGGCGGTGGCAATTTTGATGGCGGGGGCGCCTCTGGCGAATGGCAGGGTGATTTGAATAACGCGACACCAGCTCAAGCGCTGATGGCCAGCGCGATGAATAATGCAACGCCGGATGAGTCATCGGCAGGTGGATTAAAAGAGGCTATTGGCGATTTCGGCGGGTTCTCTGACCTTGACGGCGAGGGTGCAGTCGTTATGGCCGTTGCCTTTCTACTGATCGGCTCAGCGCTGTTGTTATCGGGCTACATCGTTTGGTTCGCCCCGGACATTCTCGGCGAGGCCGTTTTCGGCGCGACGCTTGCCGGCGGTTTGGCACACGCCACCAAAAACCATCACGAGGAGGGTTGGGTGATGGGTGTTGTGAGGAAGACTTGGGTTCCTTTCGCCGTTGTGCTGGTGTTGGCGATGGCATTCGCGATATTGGCAGCGGCATATTTCCCAGAAGCCGTTACATTTCGGCAAACCTTGCATGCCGCGTTTGTATAGCATTGGCGGGCAATCTGTAGGGTAGATATTCTTGAAGTCTCGTAATTGGCCATGCTGGCAATGTGGCAAGCCAGAGAGAAATTGCCACGCTTCACATGGGCACATTTTGACGATATAGCCCACAAGCCCTCAAGTCCACAAAAAGTCGAAAAAACCGCGCTCAATATAGAGCCTAACTTATGAGCGCGGCTCCTTGCATGCGCTTAATTAAGCCGGATAACGAATCACGACGTAGATATCTTCAAAGCCCGGCGCCCTCGTACATGTGGAAGCCCCGACAACTCGGACTAGTTTTTGGGTAGTGATTGCGTCTCTAAGCAGGTCTATCTGTAATTTCCCTACAGCCGATACCGCATCCATAATAAACATGTTTGCAAACCCAATGCCATTCGCCCCGGTAACACTACCGAAAGCGCAAACGGGGGCACCCGGTGGAATAGGGCCAGTGAACTGAATGGTTACTCCGTAGCGGCCACTGGTGTCGACCGAAAGCTGGCTAATATAGCCTTGGTAAACGCCGCTTGCACTCGCCGGCAATGCGAAAGCGGCGGTTGCCAGCAGTGCAAAAGCCGTCCTGCGTAGAAATTTCTTCGTGGTCATGCTTGATTCTCCTTGTGAGTTTTCGGTGGCATGATTTATTTAAATGCCATTCAACTTTGATGCTGTGCCAATTGAAGCCGTATCCGTATCTGTATCTGTATCTGGGTCTGGGGAAGTGCCCACCAGATGAAGGTAGTCGCGTATTTAGCGTTGTTCGTTCAATCTACGGATACGGGTGTTTTTTGATTTGCGTAACAAATCAGGAGGCCAGCGGTGACGAGAGTAGCAATGCCCGTTTTTGTATCAAATGATCGAGCATCATGCACGCGATATCGATCCCCGACTCGCGTTGTTGGTCGGCGAAATAGCAAGGGAAATTTAGTTCAGCCAGCAGCAGCTTTCGTTGCTGGTTTTCTAGAATATCCACGCCGCCAAATTCAACGCCCAAGAGCCGTGCCGCTTTGAGCGCCATGTCAATTGCAGCTGCGGGCGCTGGCACGGCACCGAGTGAATCGCTGCCGATACCGTTGGTACGAAAATCGTCCGGTCCAGAATGACGCGCCTCGCAGGCCACCACGCGATCGCCAATCACAATCAGCCGATACGAAACCACGTGCTCGAAATATTCCATCAGTATGGTTGCGTCGCCCACATAATCTAGTAACGAAAATAGGGCAGGGGCACTATCGACACGCAGCACACCGTTGCCGCCTTCGCTGCCAGGTATTTTGACAATCAGTGGAAAGCCGCCAACCAGCGCAATTTGCTTTGCCAGCGTATCTCGATCACGGGTCACGGCATGGATGGTACGCGGCATTGGTACATTATTTTTTTGAAATAAAATGCTTGGATACAAACATTCAAAAAGTGGCTGATCGTAAAATGCGGCTACCCCTGGCTGCCAAAGCAACTTCTCCAACCGGTCAGTTGCCGCTTCCGACGCAGCGCCGTACAACAGATCCCCCGGCTTTGGAAATTCATGCGGCTCGTAGCTGAATTGCTGCGGTGTGACCATCACCATGTCAATGCCGCGCTTGTCACAGGCCGTGGCAAGCGCGGCATTGGTAGATTCTAGCCATGGTTGGGTGATGCAAAAGAAGCGCATATGGCTCGTTTCCATTTGGGTGATTTTCTGGCTTTGGTGATGGCTGAAGTAAAAGTGATATTGATCGTTAACCTTAGTTATTCTCTAGCCATTCGAAAATACATGCGAAAGCGCTAACTGGCGTTTGGCCACCGACTTGTCTTGTTCAAAGAACACAGACTTGTCCGTTTTCCCGTTTGGTTTTAAAACGGGATTTTTTACGCCGCTTTCCACGGATTTATCGGAGCCCGGCGCTTTGACACTGGACTCCCGTGATTTGTCTGAAAGCGGATTTTTTACACCACCTTCTACGAATTTATCGGAGCCCGGCGCTTTACCGCTGGCTTCCTGTGATTTGTTTGAAAGCGGATTTTTTACGCCGCTTTCTACGGATTTATCAGAGCCCGGCACTTTGACACTGGACTCGCGTGATTTGTCTGAAAGCGGATTTTTTTTATTTGCGTCAGCCGCTTTATTAGCACTCAATTTGCTTGGCGCCGCGCTCGTGTTGGCAACTTGATCCGGGTTCGATGCAGGTGGGGTTTCTGCGTGCGCCAAGCCTAAACCGGCCAACGTAACGAGCGGTGCAGCGGCAAATAGATTAAAAGTATTTTTTCCAAAGGTTCTGCGGTTCATGGTTTCTCCG
The DNA here is from genome assembly GCA_038206765.1 of Burkholderiales bacterium. GTDB lineage: Bacteria > Pseudomonadota > Gammaproteobacteria > Burkholderiales > Usitatibacteraceae > UKL13-2. The sequence continues at coordinate 96,631 of JBBRAM010000004.1, forward strand.
GGTAGTTGGTGACGCGTTAAATTAAGAAGCTTCAATAACCGAGGTGCGAGTACGAAGGTTTACCATTGGGTCGTGTGCGACGTTGAGCAAGTTCAATGTGAGTTGAATCGGCCGTTTGCCACGATTTTTATATATGGCGTAGCGTTCAGATCGGCGCGGTCATTAATGTAACGGTGGCCTCTTAATAGCCGAACATGCCCAAACACTAGCACTGGCGCGGCGTTTCGATGCACACCGTCCTTTGGTGGTGATGTATTAATGTCGGTAACTGCCGTCAGTAATGGCGTTGGGGCAGATTTCTGGTCAAAAAAATACCCACTACACCAAATGGCGCAGCGGGTATTTCAGGGACGTTACGTTTATTTTTTGACTAAGGGTCTATTGCTAGTGTTCCTGTCGGTACGGTTCCCGCATTGTTAATCACAGTTGGTGCTGCCAGCGTTGCTGCGTTCATCAACCAAACGACTAATGTGCTGTCGGGTTTCTTGAACACCAAGTCAGTCGTGCTATCGCCATTCAAGTCAGCAACCGCCATCAGCTCCCAAGTTGCATCCGAGTCCGGCAGATCAATCTGGCTAACAATCCCAATGCCGTCCATCACCCACAGCTTTAACTGGCCCTTCGCATTACGGAACAGCAGATCCGATTTACCATCTCCTGAGAAATCACCCAAGCGCACCAGCGTGTAGCCAGCCGGTACAGTGCCAACCAGTTCATTTACAAACTTACGGCCCGGCAATGCAGTAAGACTGCGGATTTGATTGGTCGGGCTTACATAAATCAGATCAGCCATACCATTGCCGTGCAAGTCAGTAGCACCAACCAAATTCCAGCTTACCGGTGCGCCGCCACGCTGCTTAATCTCATCGATGACGCCGTCCTTCATGAACCACACAAACACCACACCGTTATCATCCGGGTTTGGGCTTGGATTGGCCGGTGTGCTGTTGAAGCGCCATACGATATCGGTTCTGCCATCGCCGTCCAGATCGGCAATCGCTTCAACGACCCAGCCCGGCTTCACGTTGCGAACAAAGGGACGCGAATCGACAAAGCCATCGAAGTTAATCCAGAGCTGCACGCCACCGGTCTTGATGTCTTGCAACGCAAGATCAGACTTGCCGCGAGCGCCGAAATCACCAATACCGAGTATGCGATTGGCTATGCCACCATCTGCTGTCGGCCTGAACAAGATTTGTTTGCTCACCGTATCGTACTGACCGACGTACGAAGTTCCATTGGTGGCAGGCGTATTGCCGCGGACCAATACTTCGCCGCGACCATCACCATCAACGTCGATTTGGCCACGGCGTGACAGTAGTGAGTAGGGTTGTACGAAGGCAGGTGCCGTCGGTGCGCTGGCACCCACACTATTGTTAGCGGTGGCGGTACAGCTCATCAAAATCCCAGTTGGCAAACCCGTCAAGACAAGGGGTGATCCGCTGCCCGAGATAGTAGTGACATCGCCGGGCGAGTTGCTGATCGTGACCGTTTCACAGCGCAAAGTGTAGTCCGTCACAGCTGGGACTGCGGTTAAACCGCCAGCAGGGACTGCCGGTGGCAAAAAGCTACAACTCAGCTTGGCAACGCCTGCGGTACAAGCAAACGCCTGTGGGATACCTGGTACGCCCGGCACGACTTGGAATGATGCGGACGTCGTTGCGCTGCTAAATTGCGCGTTGCCAACAACATCGGCGTTGACTGAGCAGGTGCCCAACTGACCCGTTAATGTCACTGTGCCGCCAGCGGTGATAGCACAGATAGTTGGCGTAAGGCCCGTAAAGGTCGCCGCGATGCCAGACGAACCAGTAATGGCAATCGAGAACGGCGCATCGGATGCAAGGTGATTCAGCAATGGTCCGAGCGTGAGCGTTTGTTGTGTCAACAAGGGCGCGGTAAAGACCACGGCCGCGGGGACTTGCGCTGCCGCTGCAAAAGCGGCGTTACCGGCTTGATCGGCCGTGAGGTTACAAGTGCCTGCGGTGAGCATCGTCACGGTAGCACCTGATACCGTACAAACGGCTGGTGTTGTGCTCGCAAAAACGACTGCATTGCCAGACGCGCCGCCTGTCGCTGATAACGTAAAGGTGCTATTGGCAGCGAACGTAATTGGCGTGGCTGGATTGAAATTGGTAATCGCTTGTGGTGTCAATGCGGCTGACAGAATGACGCTAGCGGGGACCTGGTTTGCTGGGAAAAAGCCATTACCAGCAGCTTGATTGGCAGTGAGAGTACACGTGCCAGCGGCCAACATCGTCACTATTGCCGTGCCGGGCGTTACGGTGCAGAAGTTTGGTGAAAGACTTCCAAAGACGACGGGGCTACCTGAAGCGCCACCGGTTGCTGATAAGGTAAAAGTGCCATTAGCAACAAATGCAATCGGCGTAGCAGGGCTGAATCCGGTGATTGTCTGCACAATGCCGGTATCGAATGCAGCGAGAGCTTGGGTTGCTGCGGCAAACGAAGCATTCCCCGCTTGATTCGCGGTGAGATTGCAGGTTCCCGGTGTAAGCATCGTGACAGTAGCACCGGCAACCGTACAGACAGCGGGTGAGTTGCTGGCATACACAATCGGATTGCCCGAAGCGCCACCCGTTGCGATTAGTGTCAAGGTTGCGTTCGCAACAAAGGCAAATGTTGAGCCTGCCGGAATGGTCGTGCTCGTAAAACCGGTGATCGCTTGTGGCGTTACTGTGTTGGATATCACAACGATTTTCGATACGGGTTGCGCCGGGAAATAATTCGCATTGCCGGCCTGATTAGCAGTGAGAGTACATTGGCCGACTGACAACATGGTTACTATTGCCGTCCCTGGCGCAACGGAGCAGAAGAGTGGCGACAAACTTCCAAAGACGATAGGGTTGCCTGAGGCGCCACCGGTTGCCGATAACGTAAAAGTGCCATTGGCAACATAGGCGACCGGCGAACCAGGGTTGAAACCGGTGATTGGTTGCACAATGCCGGTGGTGAAAGTCGCGATTGCTTGCGGTGCGGCTGCAAACGTGGCGTTGCCTGCTTGATTCGCGGTGAGATTGCAGGTTCCCGGTGTAAGCATCGTGACAGTAGCACCGGCAACCGTACAGACAGCGGGTGAGTTGCTGGCATACACAATCGGATTGCCCGAAGCGCCGCCCGTAGCCGTGAGATTGACGGTGGTGTTAGCAACAAACGCGAAGGTAAAGCCACTAAAGCCGGTGATCGCTTGTGGTGTTAACGCTGCAAAAGTATAGAGCTCAGCACTCGCTAACGGAATGCTGCTGCCGTACCCACCCGCTACCAGCACAGTGCCATTCGCCAGCAACGCAGTCGCAGGGCTCTGACGTCCGGCTGTCAATACACTAGTATTGCTCCAGGCGTCGGTGGCGGGATCGTATAGCTCCGCGCTCGAAAGTGCGCCGGTACCACTTGAACCACCGATCGCCAGTACTTGACCGTTGGGCAGCAACACAGCCGTATGCGTAAGCCGCATTGTCAGCATTGCACCTGCACTGCTCCAAGTATTAGTGCTCGGGTCATACAAGTCCGCAGAATTAACCGCATTGGTACCGTTATAACCGCCCGCAACCAATACCTTGCCATTGCTGAGTAAGGTGGCAGTATGACTGCTTCGGTTCGATGACATCAACCCTGCCGAGCTCCAAGTGTTTGTGGCCTGGTCATATAGTTCAGCAGAATTGACCGTGCCGATCCCGCCGCCGCCATACCCTCCAGCGACCAATACTTTCCCGTTGCCGAGCAATGTGGCGGTGTGATTAGTTCGCGTGGCCGACATAGAAGTGGCCAAATTCCACGTGTTTGTTGCCGGGTCATATAGTTCTGCGCTGGACAAAAAGGCGTTAAAGCCTGTTCCGCCGGTGATAAGCAATTTGCCATTGTTCAAAAGTGTGGCAGTAGCGTAGGCGCGCCCTGTATTCAACACGCCCGCAGCATTCCAAAAACCGCTGGCAGGGTTGTATATTTGTGCAACCGTAGCGAAACCGTTGTTAGCAAACCCGCCGGCTACTAAAACGCGGCCATTCTGCATCAACGTGGCCGTGTGGCTGTAACGTGGTACAACAAATGAGCCAGCCGCAGTCCAGAGATTGGTCGCGGGATCCCATAATTCTGCGGTGGCATATAGCACGCTGCCATCGTCGCCGCCCGCGACCAACACTTGGCCATTTGGGAGCGTGGTTGCTGTGGCATCGGCTCGAATTGCCGCTAGGTTGCCAGCCGCAGTCCATTGAGCGGATGCACAAGTGGCGTTCATTAATAGTCCTAGTGACAAAAAGAAGCCGACCGCCTTGCTGGATTTGCTAAATTGCTTGTCGAGCGCAACGGATGATAAAGCCGTCGCTATGATGCTTAATGCGTGCTGGATGGATTTATGAAACATGATGACCCTTTACAAATGTTGTTTGAAATCGCAGTAGCTTATAGTTGGCGCAATAGACAGTTTGGCCAAGATGAAACTAATCAGGCGGGCGAACCTGCCGTTGGCTATGAGCGTTGGCGATAGACAAAAGTAGTGTTCTAGACGCTTTAAAAGACCATGCGCAAACTTAGTCGCGGGCCAAGCGCTGGCGGTTCAATTTTTTTATCGAACGATCAATCGCGCGCGGCGCTTCAATCTTGACGAGAAAAGGCAGATGGATTTTTCGTCGGCTCAAGGCCGCATGTGCCAATGAGGAACAGCTACAGCAGGCCATTGGGCGCATTGATACCACTAAGTCAGCGGAAAAATGCCCCGAAAGAAATGCCCTCCGGTGCGCAGGTTAAGAGTGCACTAGCTAAGCGGACCTTTATCAGTTGCCATCGCAGTCATTAAACTGAGGCGACAAGCTTGTGGTTTGCCGCGGACTTCATCGTATTGGCGATGACGCCGTAGACTTCAGTCCAGGCAGCTTTGACGGCAGGCGTAAATTCTTCACCTAAGCCTTGCCCCAGCGTCTCAATCAGTGCGGCACCAACTGTTTCGTAATGCCGATCTTCCACGCCATAGCCCGCATGGCGCTTGCCAAGCGATTCTAGGATTGGCACAAGGGTGGGCAAGTCGTCTAGTTTGTTGACAGCTGCGCCGATCATTTGCATCAACCGCAAGCCTTGCGTAATCATATTGCCGTTGAATAAGGGGCGAAGGCTTGGGTCTGCCAAAAACAAATTTTTATAAAAAAGCGGAGCAGCGGTAGCAGAAATAAGTGACACTTCTTTCCATGATTCTTGTACCAGCGTGATCGTTTCTTGTTTCATGTGTGGCATCCCATTTGCTTAAGTAAAAATATTTCTTCTTGAAATTGATGGTGTGGTGACGTTGAAACTGCGAAGCCCGCACCGTGTTGCCTATTGCAGTTACCGATTGGAGTCAGTAGGAGCCACTTTTTAATTGCCCGCGGCGCTTATTGGATGCCCTTTAGCCGCATGCGGGTAGGGGTAGGCGGCCATGGCGTCGAATGCGTTACTTTTTAAACTATCACTATATTTATGGCGATAGCGAGCTTTGAAACGCATCAAAGATGCGATTGCCAAGGCAAGTTTTGACGTTGAATAGGAGCGGGTACGGTTTGAGTGATTTGGAGCGTGCATAGATTTTCTTTGTAAACGGTATTAAGAGTGGATAGGATTTAGGTAGAGCTTGGGCAGGCCTTAGCCATCACCAAGCAGTCATCACTAGGCAGTTTCATTGGGTCGCACCGAGTGCCGCATTGGTTCAATGTAAATTCGGCACAAATGTGAGGCAAATTGGCTTCCGCTACGGCCACCCCATTGATCGGGCATGATGAAGTTTTAAGGGACCGGCCGAACTTTTTACTCTCTCCCCGTTTCGGGGGAGAGGTGGGGTGGATGGAAACACGTCAGTCCATTTGGGGCCAGCTCAATAGCCTTCGGGTAGCAGCGCTTCGCAAAATGAAAAATAAAAAGGGTTGGCCACGACGGTGACCAACCCTATTATTTACTGCACCTACTACACCTCACTACACTCAAGCTTTTTGATGCTTCATGAACAATGCTTCATGCACAATGCTGAACGCACAACACTAAATTGTAGCGTTGGCAGGCACCGATCAGTCTCGGCAAATTCGGATCATTTCACAATAATTGCCGCACTGGTCGCACTACCTTTGCAGCCATCGTATCCAACGGCGGTATAGGTGTACGTACCGGGTTTGTCGGCTGATGGCTTACTGAATGTCAACGTCATTGGGAATTGGCTTTGCGCTGAACTCTCGAACGGCATGTTCGGCGTGGCCACAGGCGGCGCCTCCGCGCGCGCATAGGTGACGTGATATTTGCAATAGCCAGTACCGTCAATCTTAAAAATTACCTTGCCAGCGGGTGCAGTATCGGGACTGATGCTAATGGCAGTTAGCGTTGGTAGCGGTGGCGCGAGGGTTGCGCCGGGTCCGGTTGGCTGGTCGGGTTTGGTTAGGGTAACAGTGGGGACAATGACTGGAGCTCCAGCGGTATTGTCCATCACTTTTTTCACTTTAATAGTGGCCGAAACCGGACGGCCACCCGCACTTTTACAATTGCCAAGCGGGGTAACTGTCATTGTGTAGAAATGAAAATTTTCGTTTGCGCCAACCTTATACTGCGGGTTCACACTGGCCTTTAGTGGGAGCTGATATTTATTATTGCTTGCGAAGCCATTGCCGAGATCCAAGTGAAACTCACAAAGGCCTTTCCCCGTGCCTTCTACGGTGTAATAAAGACCCTCCCCTACAAAAAGTTCTGCCGGTGCTTTCAAGCCGGTCACGGTAGGGTTGGCTGCTGCGGTGATCGCGGCTCCTGTTGCCGTGATGCACATGACTGCCAAGGCTATTTTTTTCAATTGAGTGTTCATGGTGGTTTCCTTTGGCGTTAATAATTCGTTATTTGGTCGCCTCAACCGCGCCAACTTTTGACGTGTCGAGTTTTATTGTCTTGTCGCTTCCAGCCTTGTTGGCATCATGGACAGCAGGCAGCAAGACCTTTGTGTCGGAAGATTTTTCGGTTTTAAATCCCGGTGGAATACCAGTCGCTTTATCCACTGCGCCGCTTTTAAAACCCGGCGGAATTCCTGTTGCTTTGTTTGCTGCACCAGTCTTATCTGACTGCGGGTTGTGCTGGCCTTTCACCCCTTTATCGGCTGGCGGGTTATGTGCGCCTCTATCGGCCGGCGGGTTATGTGCGCCTTTCACAACGGTCTGCGCTTTGCCTGGTGGGTCGGGCTGAGGGTTGAAATCTTCAGCTGTAGCGCTGCCAGCGGAGAGTGCTAGTGCGGCTGAAAATCCAGCGGCGATAAGTGTGGATTGCAGGCGGGTAGTCGTTTTCATTTGCATGTTCCTTTGAGTTGGGTTTAATTAAACGTGTTGGTTACAAATTCGATTTCTAAAACGAGCTTCTGTTGCTAATAGGTTGGTGTTTGCTGCTTTTTGTTAACGAATCGCGATTGATGAAAATGCCTATTTATTGACAGCCGGTAATTTTGGGTCGTCTCGAACCGTGATCGTTTTGGTCACGCTGCCACTACATGGGCCGCCTGGGCCAGGCGCACCCGTGAGAGTGACTACTACAATGGTTTCGTTATCGGGATAGACATTGAGTCGGGGTTGCGCAAAAGAATCAACACCCGATATCGTCTCGCTGGGTGTGGCGGTGTTGTAGACAACCAAATGCTTTGTTTGCTGGCCTTTGAACGCTTGCGTAACCGTATAGCTACAGGTTGCGCCACTAGCAAACACGGGGACAATTCTTAAAAAACCTTTGTCATGCGGCGGGGAGAAAATGCTAGTGCAGTTTTCACAGAAGCGACCGCCCATATCCTCACCCCCCGGACTGGTATGTCCGTGCTCAGATACAGCGTTATAGTGATAGGCGAACGCCTTGAGCTTTACATCCTTGATCGCACCGGGGTCTTGGAAGAGTTTGAATTTTTTATTCGCCTCGCCGATGCAGCTTTGGTTAGCTTTCATGTCATCAGCAGCAGTGGATTTAGCGTGCAAAGTGTAATCGCCGAGGGGGAAAGCGGACAGTGCGCCTGCGGGAAGGGTTTGCAAGGTGTCGAAGGTGTTGCCGGTTGTGAGCAGTTTGCCTTTTCCTTGGCTATCAACCAAAAAGAGCGACCATCCGCATTGGAGTGCCGGGTCAGAAATATTGATCAAATTGCCGCCAACCGAGAAAGTGATCGCCTCATCGATGTGAGCAGCACCCTCTTTTAAACTGGTTTGGGATTTAACGTATAGCCCCGTTATCGTTGGCGTTTTTGGTTTGCTGATGCCGATGCTAAGTTTGATCCGCGTTTTAAGATTTACCTCTGCCGTACCGCCGCACGCGACCGCGCCGTGACCCCAGGCCAACATTTTGTAGTCGTCCGCTTTGTGTGGAAATTTTATTTTGACCGTGGTCGGGAAGCTAGCTACGCTAACGTCCAATATTTTTGGGTCTTGTTGGTTGTGCGGGTACACCTGCAACGTACATGCCTTGCCCTCCCCATTGATGGTGAATGGCACTTCAACACCTTCAGTTGTTTCACTGACGACACTTGGCGATGGTGTGGTAATCGAGGTAATTTTCCCGGCTTCCATCGGCTTAATCACGGTGGTTGAAGTTTGTTGACCTAAGCAAGCGACATAACCGCCCCATGCCTGGCCACTGACAGTGACCGAATAAGTGCCCGGCAAATGGTAACTCCGCTCTTCTGTCAATAAGTTGGGCGTGGTTGATTTGGTCAGGGTGTAATTTTTTGCTGGTGTGCGGTCGCTGAACTCCATGCGGATGCCGCAACTGGCGGTTTCGTTATTGAAGTACTTCACCGGGAAGAGATGCTTGACCACCACCACTTGGTTCGGCGAAGTCAGCGTGGTCATCGCCGGCACCGCTGAATTGTCGAGCAGCGTGGCGGCATGGGCGGTCCCCGTTACGCCTGCTATGGCTAGTAATGCGACGGTTACGTTAGCAATAGTTTTCAGTGTTGGCAATGTCATGATGGCTCCTGGGCCGATTGTGTTGTGTGGCCGACAATTCAGTGTTTTTGGGCTGTATGGCGCTAGAAAGTAACCTTGAGTCGCATGACGTGGCGCGTCGGTTCAATAGTTCATTGGATTGTTAGACTATTGGAATATTGGCATTGGGGTTTGCGGCTTGTGATTTGATGTCGTTGTAGATGTAGTGATCGGCAATGCTCCTGTACCGCCCAATAAAAAAACGCCGCAAGCGTTGGGCTTGCGGCGTTTCTGAAAACTGTAGTATTGCCGATACAAAAATGACGATACAAAACACTTTATCAACGGCGTTGCGAGTTCATAGATGAACCAACAATGCGTTGTTTCTGAATGCTACGGCTTTGGCAAAAACATAAAATCGGCATGAACCTCTCCAGAGCAAGTGTTGGTTGGTGTATTTTTTGCGCGAACGGTGACGCGAAATGAACCGCTTTTGACTTGTATCCCATTCAGTTCCAGCGTGCCGAAGCCAAAGGTAGCGTCTAAAACGGGCAGTGTTGCATTATAGGAATTCAATATAGGCAAATCCAACATGGGCCATAGTGGCACCGCTGGCTTGCCTGAATCGTTTGTCTGAAGCTGATATTCCAAATGACAATTTTGGATTGGCTTGTTCCCAGAAAGGCTGTATTTAACATTGACTGGATTCGTCCACGGGATGTTGGTTTCCTTCAGCGTCAAACTGGTCAGGTTCACCTTGGTTGAAACGGACATGCCCTGATTTAATTTCGGGTCAACCGGTGTTCTAGTATTCGGTGGTGCCGTTCCCGCGAAACTTACGTTTGGCGCTGCGGTTGCTAATACGGATGCAACAGCAATTGCGGTGGCTAAGGATTTGATAAGACGCATGGGAATTCTCCAATTGGTTAAGTGTTGCTGGCTGTCGGGATTTATGAATTCGGGAGAGTGCAAAATGCCGTTGAATTTTCTGGCTGCGTGCGCTGATTAGCTTTAGTCGTCTTGGTTGCTCCCCCGGTTCAATATTGAGTCGTTATTGAAGGGTGAATGTTTTCGGGCCAGCGTTCGGTCCGAGGCTGCAGGAATCGTAATCGGAGTTGGTCGGTGAAACGATAACTGAGTAGGCTGCGCCGCCGTTCTTTTTGTCCAGATCACTGAGTTTGTAGATATGGGTTAGGTGCAGGGTGGCTTGCTGACTCCATAGCACTTGCGGGGCTGAATCGGTGCCGTCGCCATAATGGACAATGACGCCACACTGGGTTGTGGCGTGTCCGCCGTTATTCCATTTGATGTCGATCAAACGCTCATACTCATTCGACTTGAGCTTGTTGATGCCGAAGCCGGTTTGGACGCCTCTTGGCGCGGTTACCGATAGTTCACTAATCGTGGACGGTGGTAAGGGAGTGGGTGGCGAGACGGTCAAATCGGCAGTGATCGGCGCATTGTTGGGCCGGTTGGTGATGCAGGGCGCTTTAGGGGTGATGACAACAGTATATTTTCCCGCTTTGGCGTAGGCTTTTTTATCCAAGCTTAACCATAAGCCATTGAGACCAAGACTGAGGAGGTTCGAGGTGCCATCACCCCATTGAACGGTGCCATCGCAATTCATACCCGCACCAATATTTAAACCATCTAACTTGAGCGGCGAAAACTGTAGAGCCTTGTTGTCTGCCAAGGTAAACACGGCAGTGGCCAACGTCGGTGCGGTGGAAGGCGCTGCGGGTGTTCCCGGATCTGTAGCCGGTTTTTTAGGGGCTGGTGCAACGGTTGCCTTAACCGGCGGTAAAGCTAACTTTGTGGCATCGGTCGTGGCCAGTTTATTTGCGGTGCCAGCGGCGGTTGGTTTATCAGCGGCGGATGCTTGCGCCGCGTTGGACAGCGCGGCCAGTGTGGCAATTGCGGTAATGATGGCGATTGAAATTGGTGTGCGTTTCATGATGATCCTGACTGAGATTGAGGTTAAAAGTTAACGGGAATAGCTGGGAATACATCAGAGCTACTGAACTAACAGGTGCCGCTATAAATGCTGCATACAAACTGAGTCGCGGACTAACGCTAGCGGGTTCAATCGGTGCGAGAGTATCGATACCGGTTTTCGCTGGGCGAATAAAAATCGGCCATCGCTATCAGGCGATGGCCGATGGTGGTGCGCTTCATATTGTGTTTGGCACTAAACTTGACGCAGAACGATTTATGGAATGATAACGGTCTGCGGGCCAGCACCAGCGCCGATGCTGCAGGAGTCATATGCGGCGTTGGTCAACTCAAGATAGGCTGTATAAGAGCCGCTTGCTGAGTAAGTATGAAATGTTTGTGCGTTATCTTGAACCAGCCCAACTTGTTGCTGCTCAAATTTGCCGTCACCAAAATGTAGCTTGTAGGAGCATCCCGCTTTTGGATTTCCGTTGCCATCCCATTTGGTGTTGAACATGGGTGACTTCGGGTCACTCTTTGGTGTGACGACGAGCTTGGTCATGCTTGATGGTGGTAGCGGTATTGGCGGGTTAACTTTAATCGTTGCTTGGATCACGCCACCATTCGGGCCACCGTTCACGCAGGGCATGCCGGAAAAACTTTTAGCTTTAACTGTTGCGGTCCAAGTGCCAGCTTTGGTAAATGTATTGGGAATGGTGCGCCATGCGCCGTTCGTTGCCAATGAGTTATCAAATGTAGTGCCGTCGCCCCATGTGATTGAGCCATAGCATTCTTGGCCTGCACCTAAATTGATGCCGTCAAGCTTGATGGTGACGGGCACGAGCGCATTGACTTCAGCAACAGAAAAAGTTGCGGTGGTTACGGTGGGGATGAGCGGAGCGGGCGGCGGCGGTGGTGTGTTGCCACCTTTTGGTGGCATCGGTTGCGTTGGCGGTTGTGCTGGTGTTGTGCTATTACGCGATTTGCTGTCTGCTGCGAAAGCTTGGGTGCCGATGGTCAGCGCGGTCAGTGCGGTAAGAGCAGTGAATGTGGCGATTGAAAGCGTGGTGCGGTTGGTGTTTTGCTTCATGATGGGCCTCTTGAAAAGTGCGGTTTATGCGGGATGAGCTCGTTGTCTACACGATGTAGTCGTCGCCACCGCGCTGGGGGTTCAATCAATAATGTCCATTCGATATCGACATCATGACTTCTGTATAGGGGTCATATCATGTACGCTGCGCTGCTAAACAAAGAATGAAGCAACGCGTAGCCGATGCGGGCGTTTAGGGCTTTGGCAAGAATACAAAATCGGCATGAACTTCGCCGACACAAGTGTTGGTTGGTATGTTCTTGGCGCGTAAGGTAATGCGAAATGCGCCGCCTTTAGTGACAGGCATTCCGTTCAGCATTAATGTACCGTCTGCAAATTTGTACCCTTCAAAGGGCAATGACAAGTATGGTGAGGGACCGACATAAAATTCACGCCCGGACCATAGCGAAACAGGGCGTTTGTTCGCATCGTTAGTATCTGCAGAATATTCCAAAATACAATTTTGGACCGGTTTGTTGGCGTTTAAGCTGAAAGTAAAGAAGATCGGATTCGAGTACGGCATGATAGTCTCCCCTAATTTCAGGCTAGACAAAATCGCCTTATTACCTGCTGCCGTTATACCTTGATTGTCGGATACGGATGCACCTTGGTTGATAGGTGTCACACCCAAGCTTGGGTGGGCGTTAATTCGCGCTGGCTGGCTGACAGCAGTGACAGGTGGCGTTGATGAGACTTCACAGGCCTTCACCTGAACGCCGATTGCCTGATAATCTTTTTGGACGTCCATATCAAAAGTACATCGGGGTGGTGCGCCAAGGACGGTGATATCAACTGCCATGGACCGATTCGAAATGCAGTCTTTACTGCCAGTACCGCCTTTACCGGTGGCCGTCACGTGGAACTTCCCTGCATGGTCATACGATATGCCAAACAACTTGGTGGGGCGACTTGTCGGATCGGTCAATCCAATCGGCCAACTTTGGCCATTGCCATCATTGATCATCACGCCGCATTGCACGGTGCCGATTGCCGTCAAGTTTACCTGTTCACCAATCTTGACGATTGTTTTATTCGCGCTCAACCCCGTGAGCTGGCCAGACCATGCCGTGCCAACGCTCAATGCTAGTGCTGTCGAAACTCCTGCTTGGATTATTTTTGTCAGTCTCATGTTCATGGTCGGTTCCTTGTGTTGATCTTGGTGCATTAAGCAATGCATTACTTGTGGCGGAATGCCTTGTTACAATCTCTCTCTAAGTCGGCACATGCTGCGCTAAGGTTCATTTTTCACCACACTAATTTGAGTCGCTATTGAATACGGAATATTTTTGGGGCATTGTCTGGTACAAGAGCATCGTGATCGGGTTGGGTCGATAAAACGATGACTGAGCACGGTGGTGTCGCTAATGATGGGCATCATGAATTCTCTCCAGCCGATCAGATCGGCATGAGGGCCCATGCTCGAAAGCCGCGCCAGCAATGGGTTTCAAGCCATTCACCATTCAGTGTCGCTGTTAACGTACGTACGTAACGGCATTGGTGGAAAACGTAGAGGGCACCGCTGCGGTGCAGCGTGTGACCTGTGGCACAACTTCAATTTTCAACGTGGTGGTATCGACCAGTTGTACCAAAATAATATTTGCAGCGTTGCCAAAAAAGAGATTGCTGTTGAATTCATAGCAATAAATATTGCCGTCGGCTGTGACCGTTTCAAACGCACGGTTGATGGTCCCGGACGCGATTGGTGCAAATGCCTGCAAACGTGATCCAACATTGGCTTGGCTCACGCCGAGTGAGAACACCTGAACGCTGTCAGGCGTTAGATAGTCCGGGACAAGGGCTGCATGTGATGATTCGGGCGGGTAGGGTTGCCCGGCTTTAAACCAATAGCCGCGTACAGTACCATCTCGATCCACGGCAATGCTTCCGCCGAGCGGTAAAACAGTGCGCCTAAAGGCTCCATCAAAGCGCCCCACTTTTGCGGCAATCTGGCCTGCCATGCTGGGAATGAAATAATCGCTGGCGCCGACAGTGTGCGCAATATCAAAACTATCCGGCCTAATGCTGAAGCGCGTTGCGTTGGCGAAGTGCAGCGGAGTCACCCGCCGATCTTGCAGCCACCAATCTAGCGCCAAGGAGCCGCCGTCACCGACCGTGCCAATCTGCGTGCCCGCCGGTATGTCGATCGACAAATTGCCGCTTTGGCATTGCGTGACGGGGAATCCGGGTGCAGGCTCATAGGTGGCGCAGCGCTGGTTAATAGCGCTGACCAGAGCGGCCAGCGGCCCGGTGAGTGTGCCTACATGGCCAAACTGGCCGGCCACATCGGCGCAAGGTTGAAAATAAATGGAGTAATCCGTGACCCCGCTTACGCTATTGGCGCCGCTGACCAGCATTACGACGCGAATATTGGCCGGTGCAATGAGTGGATATGAGGGGCGGGTATTAGGGAGCGAGCTGTTAGCAACATAAAGGTACTGGTGATCGGTTGGGAAGGTGTGAGAAGGTGGCGACAAGTGCCCCAACGGTTCCCATCCCACGACATTTGCCAACGCAACTGGCGGATTACTAAATATTGCGTTGCCGGGCGGGCACGCGGATTGCCCCGTCATATTTATTATGTTCGGGTTGGCTCCGCCCAAATTATTGCTTCCACCGTCTCCACCGCCGCCCCCGCAGGCGGTTAATATTGCAGCGAGGGTGATGGCGATTGTGAAGAGGATGAACTTGATGAAGTTGATTCTAATCGTTGATTTGAGTTTCACGGTAAGTGCGGCTTGGCAACCGCCGTTTAAATTAGTATTACTAACATCTGCAATGGAGAATGCGAAGCAGGAAAGGTTCTGACGACAGGTATTGGCGGTGCTTTTTAATGCTTCCGCGGCGGCTGTGGGGGAGTCGATAACGGTGGAATTGTTGACGCAGTCGGTGCGGCAGCGCTGGTGTTTGCCAATTTCAGCGCGGCTGCTTCTTTCGCCTCTTTAATATCCTTGGCATCTTTCGCTTCCTTCGCGTCCTTCACGCATTTATGTTCAGCCTCAATGCGTAGAGCCGCATCCACAATGCTGGGTCGTGCACAGTTATTGGCCGCATCAGCTGCTGAAAAATTCATGTGTTTTAGTGCGTCTCCGCTGCTGATACAAACCTTGATTTTATCCAGCGGATTTTCGATTCGCGATGAGCCCGCACCAACACCTGTGCCTGAAGTGGGGCACCAGTTTTGCGTAAGGTGTGCAGGCATGCATGACTGCATCTCGGTATTGCCAGGCATCGGCGGCTTCGGCAAAAACTTAAGCGCTTTCTTCTCCATCAGCACCGTGGGGCTGTCAGCGATATAAACCGAATTCGCCCAAGAAATTTTGCTAGAGATAAAGGCAAAGTCTGTGCATGTTTTAGCGCAATTTGCGCCTAATTCGCCGCCGCTAATTTTCGCGCCGTCATGCACTTGGCTACTTACGGCCTTATCTTTGAGCAATTGCGCTTGCAATTGCTTGGTGGCGAGGTTAGCTAGGTTAGTCATGCAAAGGTCGGTGTACTCTAGCTCGGAAGTCCAATGTGGCACGGATCCGCCACTGGGGGAGGCGACCATGCTACCGCCGGATGGTGTCGGCGTGTTGCCACCAGAAGATCCCCCGCCCGCGTTGGCAATCACGCAAATAGGTTCTTTGGTTTGCGGATCAATTCCCTGCGCGATCGTGCCGCTTGGGCAACCTGCCGAAGCGAAGCCAGTAGCAATGCTACCGGCAATGCCGCTAAAAATTGCCAAGCTTGTGATGATCGTTTTTTTCATGATGGTTCCTAAATTATTTTAATGCGGCGGGTGGCAAGGCTGGTGTGTTCGGATTTACGTGATTCATTGGATCCAGATTCAGCAGCTCTGTCCTGCGCTCT
The DNA here is from genome assembly GCA_038206765.1 of Burkholderiales bacterium. Taxonomy (GTDB): domain Bacteria; phylum Pseudomonadota; class Gammaproteobacteria; order Burkholderiales; family Usitatibacteraceae; genus UKL13-2. Next base: position 112,402 of record JBBRAM010000004.1, read on the forward strand.
GAAAACGTTGCTGAATGTGCCTTCGTTGAATGATTGGCACGGCGTATATCTTGCGAAGTCGCTATCAATTTATTCGGCTGATAATCCGACACATCCTTGGCGAACGCCACATTTTGGTGAATCAGCATGAACAGGCTAGTACCCAAAAATAATGCACCTACCGCCAAGGCAAGTATCAGCTCTGCCGTCGTTGGGTTACCGGACAATGTTTTGTCGGTCCTAATGGTGGAATTGGTGCTGTGGTTGCTAATGGGGCCAAAAGCACGACTAGTCGTCGTATTTTTGTGATCATTGGAGTTGTTCATGGAAATTGCTGCTTTAAAAGTGGAAGGGGGTTGCCGTTTTTAAATGAGCGTCTGCTCAGCAAACTTTACCGGGAGGGCATGCAACCTTGACTGTCGGGTTTGCCGGGATTGCAGTTTCTTGCGGCGCCGCAACGCTGAGGTTTGGGGCTGTAACAATCACATCCTTTTTGAACTCGCCTTTACATTTGCCGGCAGCGCCCTTCACTTTTAGCGTGAACGTTTTGGGGACGCCGTAGTTGGTGTATTCATGGGTTGGGATGCTCCTCAAATCGATTGGTAGATTATCGGTGCGATCTTCAGCTTTCCCATCGCCGAAATCGACGTGGTAACTACAAAGACCCTGTCCCAACAGCATGAGTTTGTTTGATGCCCCGGTCTCAACGCTATCCGGGACAGTCAATCCGGTAATGAGTGGTACTAACTCTAAATTGGGTGTGGCTTTCGCAACAATTCTCGGATTGGTTACCGTATAAGAAATGCTGGCCTCGCCCTTGCAAGCTGGGTAGGTGCTGTTGGCGATAGTTTTGCTGCCCTCAATTTTTACCATATAGGTATCTGCTTGCATGACAACATTGTTTTCAATGGTCGTATTAGCGCCAGGCCTAACACTGGCAAACGCATTACCAATTACCGCTTTAGTGCTGCTGCTGGCTTTCCAATCTACAACACACTCGCCGGTGCCGACACCGCTCATCGTCAATATGTATCTGACGGATTCGCCAACAACGGGATTCGCGGGAGAAACCGTAACGCCAGTGATGGTATGAACTTCTTTCTTGGTCGACGCATGTGCTGCCACACTGAGTGTGAGCAGAGTGGCGATGCATAAGGATGTTTTGTTCATGTGTCCTCCTAGAATATTAAATTTGTTTACGCAATCAATCGTGTCGTCGATATATCGCTTCGATGCCGTCGTTTCATCTCTAAGGCAGTCGATTACAGGTTAAGTCGTAGCAATTGCCACTGAGGTTCATTTCTTCTTTAACGGAATTTAAAAATCGGATTTTTTGATAGGCCGTTTGGCGGTTGAGATGAAATTGCGATTTGCCAAATGAACTACGGCTCCCGAAGGAGCCGTAGTTCGTTATCATTGTTGGTTTATTAATGCGACTTGACTATTTCCATTCCAATGCCGTTACAGCGCTGTCTTGCTGTTAGGTTGGCAGCCCATCTTGTTCCAGCTGTCTTTGAAATAACTGTTGCCCCATGCCCATTGATCGTTGGTTGGGCAAGATACGGTTGGCTGCGGAATAGAATCACAAACCAATCGGTTGTTTTGTATGCTGCGTTTCCAACCTACCGGACACTCAGCGGTGATGACGGGCGAACAAGTTAATACATTAGTCTGCTTGTTGACTTCGCCTGTGAACCCTTCCGGGCAGGGCTTAGGAATCGGGGTGCAAATAAGTTGATAGTTAACCTCCGTACTTTTCCAGCCTTCCGGGCATAAGTTTTTAAATTGCGGCGAACAAATCAACTGCCCCGTTTTTTTGTCGAACTCGGAGAAGAAAGCGGTAGGACATACTGGTGTAAATTTCATACACAATGCCGCACCTTTTTGCGCGTCGGTGAGGCCGCTACTGTCACTGCTGCCGCTGACTGGCTCTTTTTCGTATGGATTGGGACAAACGGTTGGGAGGTTTAGATTGCCCAGTTTTATTCGTTTGACTTCAATCGTTAAATTGGCTTCGCCGATGCACTTGTTGGCTAGTAAGAAACTGCCAGAAGCTTTAATTTTGTAGGTTCCGGTTTTGGAAAATTTCTTGTCCACCATGCCTCCACTGCCCGGTCGTGAATTTGCAACGGCGTTGTCTGCGGGCTCATCGCCGGGGCCTGTATAGGTAAAGACGATGCCACACTCACTATCGCCGCTGGTGGTCACCTTAAATTTCACCGATTCATTGGGTGATGGATTTGTCGGTGTAGCGGTGATACCGGTAATCGATCCAACTGCGTGTGCCGCGCTGCTGAGAATGAATAGGGTAGCAAATAATGCTGATTTCTTCATGTGTTGCTCCATAAAAATGAAATTTATTTCTGCGATATATCGCGCGATGGCTGTACCGATTCTTGCTTTCTTATCAATTTCAAAAACAGTTGATTACGGTCTAAGTCGCACCAACGGTGGCGAGGGTTCATTTTTTTGATGATCATATTGGACGGATTTTTTAAGTGTTGCTCGGCTCATATTGCCGCGATGGTTGCGCGACAAAACGAAAGCGGCTTCGTTGGGAGCCGCTTTCGTTGTGCATATAGTGGCCACATGCGCAATCCAGCGGTCGATGCAGCGATACGCGTTTAAGGATGGCCATCTATTTTCGTACTGCGCTAGGTAGGCCATCGATGCTTGTGGGGGATATATGAGAGCCTCGAGTCCCAGGGAATATCTTCGGCAGTTTTGGCCGGTATAGTAAGCTCCAGCAAATCTTCATCTGCCTTTGCGCTACCTGAAGCGGGTGCTTCGTCGGTCTTGCCGTGCGCTTCTCTAGAAAAACCCGCTTGTATGCTGCTCGGAAAAGGGTACGGGGGCAATGGCATTGTTGACATGGTATTTTCGCCTGCAAAACATTGAGTCGTAGCCACGATTGAGCAAGTTCAACAATTCTAAAAATAGATCGAATGTAATGTTTTCTTGTGCTTCTATTTGTTTTGCCACGGCCCGTAACAAAAGTAAAAAAACCCACCAACGCTTTCGCGCTGGTGGGCCAGCTCACTGCTAGGGGATGCAGGCGTGTTTTCAGGGGATCGAAATCAAGCCTGCGGTGGTGAGTCGTTGCGTACCTGAAATAGGTTCAAACGAATTTTCTTTAGGTCGGTAGATTGATTTCAGTTAGTGCAATTGGGTTGTTGTTTCAACCGCTGGTTGCCGGGGTCTGGAATCTTCATGACGGTGGGCCGATTTACGCACTCGGGCGACTTGCGGTCAGTGGAGATTGTCCGCAATACGGGCACCTATCAACGGCGCATTTGGTCGGTTACGTGGATCGATTGTCCAACGTATAGCTAGTCGGGACGGGAATTCACGACGATTCCACTACACGCTATAGCTACAATCCCACAAACAAAAATGGCCTACATTTCTGTAAGCCATTGAATTTGTTGGTGCGCCCAGCAGGATTCGAACCCACGACCCCTTGGTTCGTAGCCAAGTACTCTATCCATCTGAGCTATGGGCGCATCTAGCCAATGATTATAGCAATTTGGAGGCAGATTGCCAACCAAGTTCACATAATTTTCATCTTTAGCTGCATTTTTGACGAATGCAGACGGACGGGTGCTTTTGAAGTGAGTCTTGTCATACCGTGGGCAACTAAAATTCGCGACGAAAATTGCCAAAGAATTTTGCCCAAGGACGTTGCCAAAGAAAATCCCCAAAGAGGTTAATCTTTGGGGATGATTTCATAACGTGGCGAGGCCCAGTATTTTATTAGAGGCGCTACTCGGAGATTGCCTCGCCTATTTTTAGTGTCTTATCTCAATGCAACGATACTATTTAAACGAATACGAAACGCTGCCAAAATATAAACGGCCACGCGGATCGGTGTAGTTCGGGTCGTAACTGGCCAAGAAGCTGTAAATCTGGTTCGAGGTCGGTGGGTTGCGATCCAACACGTTTTTAATACCAACGCGGAACTTCAGTGCTTTAATTGGTGCATAGCTACCGGTCAGATCATATAGCTCGTAGCTGCCGACACGACGAGGCTGGCCGTTCGGAAACGGATTCTGATCGGTATGTCCCAAATAAAACGTTTGCGATAGCGTTGCGCTCCATGCACCAATGTCGTACAAGAAAGCAGCCGTGTGACGCCAGCGCTGGACCACTTGATCGTTGGCAAATCTCCCCACGCCATCAACAAACGCGGCACCAGGACCTGCTTGTGTTTTGTAATCAATGACGTACGTGCCGGTAAAGTTGATACCGAATTTTCCGTATGGCGTTTTTGGCAAACGAACATCAAAACCAAGGTCCAATCCCGTCGTTTTCAGACCGCCCAAGTTGCGCAGACGTGAATCGATTTGGGTAATGAAGCCCGGAATGCCCGGTAGCGTTGGGTCAACTGCAGCGCGGGTGATGTATTGTGCGTATGCAACCGGATCGGCAAAATAAATGCCCTCTGGCGAGGCAATGACATCTGTCTTTTCAATCCGCCAATAATCCAGTGAAACCGATAATTCTTTCATCGGTTCAAATACCGTACCCATTGAGAATTGTTTAGATTTCTCGGGTTTTAAGTCAGCAGTGCCACCGCGCAACTTGGCCGGCTGAATCCCGCAATAATCGGGATTCGTTGTGTTGTTAATGGAGCCAACACGGATACAGCCGAGCGGATCGTTATAAATACCGTTGGTTTGGCCAACGACGGTGGGTGAATATAAATCTGGCAACGATGGTGCACGGAAGCCGGTGCCGTACGAGCCCCGCAAAACAAGCTCCTTGACTGGATTCCAGCGCAGGCCAAGTTTTGGATTGGTTGTAGAACCGACATCATTGTATTTGTCAAAGCGAATGGCTAATTGCGCTTCGAAGTTTTTGGTAATAGGCAGATTTAATTCGCCAAATACAGCGGTCACATTGCGGCTTCCGGAGAATGGCGTGGCGCTACCATCGCCGCGAATTTCACCGGCCGCAAGCAATGCTGAGGGTTTGAAATCGAGTTTTTCTTTGCGTGCTTCCAGGCCCAGCGCCAGGGCCGCATCGCCGCCGTCCATCGCAAAAATTGTCCGCGAGCCCTTAAGATCAAAAGTCGTGGTCGTGCCTTTTGAATCGCGTGCATCATCTTTGATTTTAGTAGCGCTTAATGCTGCTAAACCCGCTGCGTCAGTAGGGCCGAAGGGATTAAGGTTGCCTGTCAGAAACAAAGCGTTGAATGGTGTGGTGGCGACATAGCCATCCACGTACGCGTCCGTTACTTTATTGGTGGCGTAGTTGAATGCCGAATCATAATCCCAACCCGCCGCAACGCCTTTGATGCCAAGAATTAGACGGTCTGCTGTCGCCTCAACATCATTAGTTCGACCTCCAGCTTCGCTCAAACGATAATTCAACCGCAACGGACCGCTCGTACCGGCCAAGGCAGCCGTGGCGGTGGGGTAATAGCGTCCATTGGCCGGATAGTTAAGATTGCTGATAGTTAGCGGGCTAATGCGATATTGCGTTTTAGTTTCGCCGTGTAGATATTCGGCAAACAAAGTAGTGTCAGCATCAACAGCGAACTGGCCGCGCGTCAAAAATGAGGTGCGTTTGGAAGCTGGAAAAATTTCTGTGTCTTGCATGTAGTTGTACAAACAGGCTTTGGAGCCGACAAAACTGCCCGGCGCGTAAATAGTCGCAGGCGGGTTGCAGTTCGGTGCGGAAGGGTTGTAGCGGGAGCCAGTCGCAGAACCGCTCGCACGCGTACGGCGGAAGTTGGCAGGGTAAGTATTGGAACTACCCACATCCAAATTGATATCGGGTTGAAATACCGAGCCGATCCAATTGCGCTGAGTGGAACGGAGCGTCTTAGTATCTTGATAATCCAATACACCAAAGATATTGAAGCGATCTTTGTTTAAATCGCCAATACCAGCCGAAACCGTAAAAATATTTTTTCCGGCACCGCCATGCTGGGTGTCGGCAACATAAGCCGATAAATCCACGCCGCTGTAATTGTTGCGGGTAATAAAGTTAATCACGCCGCCAATCGCATCGGTGCCATAAATTGCTGACGCGCCATCCTTTAGGACTTCGACGCGTTCAATTGCGGCGGATGGAATGGCGTTCAAATCAACCCCGCTGTTGCCACCGGGTGAGGCGAAATTCGCCATCCGGCGACCGTTGAGCAAAATCAAAGTGGACGAAACACCAATGCCGCGCAGGTTTGCCCCGTTAAAACCACGTTGGCCAGGAATATCGCTAAAGCTTGCGCCATCGGTCAATGCTGCAGAGCTGGCAGAAATTTTGGTGAGAATTTCGGCCGCGGTTGTCGAGCCACCGCGTTCGATGTCTTCGCGGGTAATCACTTGCACCGGCAACGCGGCTTCGCCCTCTATACGCTTGATTGACGAACCGGTAACTTCGATTTTTTCCACCTTTACGGGTGATGCGGTAGGCGCTGCCGGTGTCGATTGTTGTGCCCATGCAGCAGTTGCGAACACGCTTGAAGCCGTTGCCAATGCAATTGCCACAGCGTGGGCGGAGGCCGATAAGGTTGGTGCAATAAGTGAATGTCGCTTGGATGGTTTCATGCTGGATAAACTCCCTAAATGTTGAAAATTGTAAAAGTTCAAATAGCGCGGGTGCAAGTTCTGACAGTGTTCAAATTACGTTGAAAATGCCCATTAAACAATTCCGAAAGTGGTTATGTGCTTAGCGGTTTTTTTAAATGAAAAACGATATAACTTCCATCATATTGCTAACCAAAACAGCTGAAAAATCTGGTGCCGAGCGTTTTGTGGCGGTTTGATGACGAAAGCAGTGTAAGCGCGATGTGTCAGAAACAATACGGTCAAAACCAGATCAGTCGCAAAAGCACAAGTTGTAGTCGCAAAGCTGAAAGCGGACTGTTGTATTTTAATAATACGTTGTTAAATCAATAAGTTAAAAGAATAGTTGGTGACCAAAGCCATTTTTGAAGAACCCGGATTATCAGAATGCGACAGGTTGTTATGTTTTCATTACAGGCGGTGCGCGAAGCGCTCGCTCCTGTGTCACTATCGCTGCCGACGCGTGAAGATGCGGGAAACAATATTGGGTTTGCCCGCTGTTTTTACCGTTCCAAGCAAGTCAGCTTTGATGCGAAAGCATCAAAATTGAAAATTGAGAAGTAAGAATCGAAAAATGAAAATTAAGAAATGAACATCGTCATTTACCGCTTAATCAGCGTCAGCCGACAGGCCGCACTTGCGTGTGCCATGTTGGTGCAGGCCACGACGCTCGCGTTGCTGATGTTGCTAGCGGTTCCGGCTATTGCGGCTGCCAGTTTTGCTGCGCCGGTGGTCAAGTTGTCACAGGGCATTGCGATTCCTATCGGCGGCGCATTGAAATACGATAACGACGCTGTCTGGAAACGTATCGTTGATCTTGCCGGCGGCCGCGGTGCTCGCTTTGTGGTGCTCGCCACGGCGTCCGATGATCCTGAAAAATCGGCTGAGCTGATTATCGGTGCGTTGACCAAACACGGCGCGGTCGCCGAGCATATTCCAGTGTCAGCCGCCATCAAGGGAATCGATGTTCGTCAAGCGGTGCGTGATCCCGTGCTCGTTGCAAAGGTGCTCGCCAGTCGCGGGGTCTATTTTGCCGGCGGTGCGCAAGAACGGATTACCGATGCGCTCTATCAAAAAGACGGTGCAGCCACGCCAATGCTCGCTGCGATTTGGGATGTGTTCAACAAAGGCGGTGTGGTCGCAGGCTCCAGCGCGGGAGCGGCGATCATGAGCGCCACCATGTTTCGCGATCCGCCGGAGGTGATGGACATTTTGAGGGCAGGGCAAGCCGGATTGAAAGCTGGGCGTGATTTTGACCGCGGTTTGGGATTCGTCGGTACGGGTGTCTTTGTTGATCAACATTTTTTAAAACGCGGGCGTATCGGCCGCATGTTGCCGTTGATGGTGCAAACCGGTTACAAATTGGGTGTTGGTGTTGAAGAAAACACGGCAGCTATTTTTCAGGGCGATGAGCTTGAAGTGATTGATGCAAAAGGCTCAAAAGGCGCTCTGGTAGCGGATCTTGGGGCGGCGAGCGTTGATGCGAGCATGCCGGAATTCAATATTCACAACGTAAAATTGACGTATCTGGACCGTGGTGATCGTTACAACCTTAAAACGAAAATAGTGACGCCTTCAGCACAAAAACTCCTTGGCAAGAAGCTTGAGCCGTTTGCGGGCGGGGATAAATTCAAGCCGTATTTCAAAGGGGCTATTTTTTCACTGTCGATACTGGCGGATGGCGTGATTACCAATACCATGGGGCAATTGATCGATAGCGACCAGTCGTCGGCGGTTGGCTTGGCGTTTGCGGCTTCCCGGGCCGACACTACGACGGAAACTGCCCAAAAACATAGGCAGCAGCTCGGCTTTGAGTTTACATTACGTAAAGGCGTGGATAGTGTTGGCTATTTCAGCAGCGCGCACGGCGGTGAAGACTATACCGTCGTCAATCTCTACCTTGATGTCAGCCCAGTGATGATGGCCGTTCCGCTTTACGTACCGCTGCTGCAACCCCAGGATAAGCGGTTGCAACAGCGGCAGTAATTAAAATTTCCAACACGCTGAGCCTATTGACTAATGAACCAATCCTGGATCAATAATTTTTTAGTGGGGATGTGATGAATAAACTATTAGGCTTACTTTTAACGGTATCGATGAGCTTTGTTGTCAATGCGCAGGTCGATTCTAAAAAACTCCGTATTGGCGTTGAAGGCGCGTACCCGCCGTTTAGTCAGATGGGTGCAGACGGCAAACTCGTGGGGTTTGATATCGATATTGCCAACGCTATTTGCAAAGAAATGAGAGCGGACTGTACATTGGTTACGCAGGATTTCGACGGTATGATCCCCGGGCTATTGGCTAAAAAAATTGATGCCGTCATTGCTTCGATGTCGATAACCGAAGAGCGCAAACGCTCGGTGGACTTCAGTGAAAAGTACTATCAAACGCCCGGCCGGTTTGTTGCTAAAGCCGACAGTAAATTGGAAGTCACTGCCGAGGGTTTAAAAGGTAAACGGATCGGTGTGCAGCGTACCTCGATTCATGACCGATTTGCATCGGCAACTTTTCCGAAATCGGAAATTGTTCGATACGGTAAACAAGATGATGTGTTCCTAGATATGGCAGCAGGTCGTTTGGATGGAGCGGTTGTCGATTCAATTGCCGCCGCACAGGGGTTTTTGAAAACTGCCGGCGGTAAAAGCTATGGATTTATTGGCCCCGTGTTTAACGATCCCAAATTTTTTGGTGTCGGTGCGGGTATTGCGGTGCGGAAGGCCGATACCGAATTGCGTGACCAATTGAGCGCCGCTATTAAGGCGATCCGCGGCAACGGCACGTATAAAAAAATACAAGATAAATATTTTGATTTTGATGTTTACGCTGACACCGGAGCACCCGCGGCATCACCTAAGAAAAGGTAGGGAGCGTTGTGAGGATTGAAGCTAAACAGGCAGCGTTCGGCTAGCAACAAGCAGTCGTTTCTGGATTCGCTAGGTGAATAACATGTGATTAGAAAATGGCATTGTTTTCTGAAAACCTAACTTTACTTGGCGCTGATTATTTCACGCATTTTTATCAATAGGATGCTGCATGCTGCATGGTTTTATGCCGACTATTCTCAATGGAATGGTCATCACCTTAGCGGTAGGCTTGGCGTCCCTATGCATCGCGTTGGCGTTTGGTCTCGCTGGCGCGAGCGCCAAATTGTCAAAATCACGAGGTCTCCAACGGCTGGCCGCCGTCTACACCACGCTCATTCGCGGCGTGCCCGATCTCGTTTTGATGCTGCTAATTTTTTACGGCGGTCAAACGCTGATTAACCATTTAGCGCCAAAACTGGGCTACAACGAACCGATCGATATCAACCCGTTTGTCGCGGGCGTGTTGACGATTGGTTTCATCTTTGGCGCTTACTTAACCGAGACCTTTCGCGGCGCCATGATGGCGATTCCCGCGGGCCAGCGCGAGGCCGGGATTGCTTATGGCATGTCGAAGCCGCAGGTTTTTTTGCGTATTACGTTGCCGCAAATGGTTCGTTTTGCGTTACCGAGTTTCCAGAACAATTGGCTAGTAATCGTTAAATCAACTGCGCTGGTGTCGGTTATTGGTCTTGATGACATGATGTTCCGTGCGGGGCTGGCAGCTGGTGCATCGCGCGAACCATTCGTGTTTTATACCCTTGCCGCTATTTTATATTTGGCCATTACAACCGTGTCGATTATTTTGTTGCGCAGCCTAGAAAAGCGTTTCTCTATTGGCGTGAAAATGGCGAAGCTGTGAACGTTGATGCCATTATTGAAAGCATGCCGCTATATTTTAACGGCGTCTTAACGACCATAAAACTACTGGCGACGGCGCTGCTCGTCGGCTTGGTTTTTGCGTTGCCGCTTGGCATACTGCGTGCTTCATCAAATCAGTGGATTGCGCGTCCCGTTTGGTGCTTTACGTATGTGATTCGCGGCACACCGATGCTAGTGCAGCTATTTCTCGTCTATTACGGCTTGGCGCAGTTTGAGTGGATGCGCGAAAGTGCATTGTGGCCGTGGTTTCGGTCTGCATGGTTTTGCGCAGCGTCGGCATTTGCTATCAATACCTGTGCTTACACCACGGAAATGTTGGCAGGCTCAATTAAGGCTACCAATGCCGGCGAGCTGGAGGCCGCCCGCAGCATGGGAATGTCACGCGCGACGGTGCTGCGGCGAATATTGTTGCCGTCTGCGCTACGTCGTGCACTACCCTCATATAGCAATGAGGCGATCATGATGCTACACGGGACTTCGTTAGCCAGCATTGTCACTCTGATGGATTTGACAGGCGCAGCACGGGAAATGAATTCGCGTTTTTATTTGCCGTTTGAAGCCTTTTTAACGGCGGGCGTTTTTTATTTGGCGCTGACGTTTGTGTTGGTTGGCGCATTTCATATCGCCGAAAAGCGCTTTTTGAGTCATTTAAAAGCGCGGTAACACCGCCGCGACAACAATTTTCTGCAAGCGACCCATCACTACCGCCTGTGCCAACTCACAGCAAAACCAACTGATTAATTTTATGCAAATTAAAAAACATCCACTCCATATTAGCTCGCTCGGCACTGAACGAAGCATCGTCAGTTTCCACTACGGTCGCACCGAGCAGGGCCAGGGGCGCGGGGAGAAAATTTATATCCAAGCGTCACTTCATGCCGATGAACTGCCCGGCATGTTGGTGGCGCACCACCTGCGTAGCCGATTAGCTGCGTTGGAAGCACGGGGCGATATTTCAGGAGAGATTATTGTGGTACCCGTGGCGAATCCAATCGGACTTTCACAAATGCTGTTGCACTCTCATCTAGGGCGTTTTGAAACGGCAACTGGCGAAAATTTTAACCGCCATTATCCAACGCTGATTGAACCCGTTGCCGCGAGCGTGGCCGATAAGCTAACCGATGATGGCAAACAAAATGTGGTGCTGATTCGTCAAGCGATGCGTGAGGCGCTAAATGAAATCGTAGCCGACCCGGAAACCACCGAAGTGGTCAGTATGCGAAAGGCCCTCATGACGTTAGCCTGCGACGCCGATGTGGTGCTGGATTTGCATTGCGATGCCAATGCTGCGGTGCATCTGTATACCGGCACTCCGCTATGGCCACAGTGCGAACCATTGGCGCGTTATCTCGGTGCCGTTGCCACCTTGCTCGCTACCGAGTCTGGCGACAGCCCGTTCGATGAAGCGTGCTCGCAAACGTGGTGGCAGCTCGCAGCAAAATTTCCCAACAAACCCATCCCCATGGCGTGCCTGTCGGTTACCGTTGAACTGCGCGGATTGGCCGACGTAAGCCACCCGCAAGCGGAAGCCGATGCGGATCGCATCATTGATTTTTTGAAACACCGTGGTGTAGTGAAAGGTAACGCTTCGCCGCTACCGCCGCTCAAATACCCCGCTACGCCGCTGGCCGGTTCTGAACCCATCATTACGCCTTCGAGTGGGGTGGTTGCCTATTTGCTGCAGCCGGGTGATTACGCGAAAAAGGGCGATGTAATTGCCGAGGTCATTAACCCGATTAGCGGCGATGTGTATCAGGCTAAATCTGGTTGCGACGGGGTGCTGTATGCGCAAGAAAACCGCCATTTTGCAGTGGCTGGTATGCGGCTTGCCAAAGTGGCGGGGGCGACGGCTTTTCGTTCTGGCAAACTGTTGAGCGCGTGATACTGACATGACAACGACCCCAAAATTAACTGTTCAAAATCTGCATAAACGCTACGCCGATAACGAAGTGCTAAAAGGCGTCTCGTTGGAAGCTCAAGCGGGTGACGTGATCAGCGTGATCGGCTCGTCTGGTTCTGGCAAAAGTACGATGCTGCGCTGTATTAATTTGCTCGAACAACCCAATCAAGGCACCATTGCTCTGAACGGTGAAACTCTGGCACTGATTGCCGACCGCGATGGCTCTTTAAAGGCAGGTGATGCCAAGCAGTTACAGCGGATGCGTGCCAAGCTGGCGATGGTGTTCCAGCACTTCAATTTGTGGGCGCATATGACGGCACTCGAGAACGTCATCGAAGCGCCGATCCATGTGCTGGGTCTGTCGAAAGACGAGGCAATTGCCCGTGCCGAGCGCTATCTGGAACGGGTTGGCGTGTCGCATCGCGCCGCGATGTATCCCGCACATTTGTCGGGTGGCGAACAGCAGCGCGTCGCAATTGCCCGCGCGTTGGCGATGGAGCCGGAAGTGATGTTGTTCGATGAGCCCACCTCGGCGCTCGACCCGGAACTGGTGGGCGAGGTACTCAAGGTGATGCGTGATCTGGCGACGGAAGGCCGCACGATGGTGGTGGTGACGCATGAAATGGGCTTTGCACGCGAGGTCTCCAACCGCGTGATTTTCCTCCACAAGGGTTTGATTGAAGAATCTGGCGACCCTCGCCAAGTGCTCGCCAACCCGCAAAGTGAACGACTTAGACAGTTTCTCTCTGGTAGCCTAAAATAAGGGTTTTACACGGCGTTGCGTTGCCACAGTTGGTGGCGCGGCGAACAGGCTAGTGTGCATTTAAACTCCCCGCCAATTCCTCTGCCAGCGCAGCATTACAAGCAAACCCAGTTGCCCCTGAGTGTTGGTTTTTTTCTGCTGCCACAATTTTCACTGGTTTCGCTTAGCGGTGCGCTCGATGCGTTGTCGCGGGCGAACGATGTGCTTGGCAAAATAGCCTTCAAACTGAGTTTGTTTTCTGGCGACGGTGCACCTGTAGCCAGCAGCAGCGGCGCGGAAATAGTCGTTCAGGGCAGCTTAAAAAAAATTGAAAACAGCCCAAACGCGAGTCCTGTAGCGCATCTTGATGCATTGTTTGTCGTCAGCGACGCGCCTCTGCCTCAGCATGGCCATGAACCGCTCATCGCTCTTCTGCAAGACTTTGAGCTATCAAAAAAAATGATTGGTGGTTTTGGTACCGGGTCTTATCTGCTGGCGCGGGCGCAACTATTGAATGCTTACCGAAGCACGATTCATTGGTCGTATTCAAGCCTGTTTGCGGAGGATTTTCCGCTGGCCGTCGTGTCAACCAATTTGTTTGAAATCGATCGTGATCGCCTCACCTGCGCCAGCGGGAGTGCTAGTTTTGACATGATGCTGGCGTGGATTGGGCAGTGCTTGCCGGCAGAGGTCGGCGAGGAGGTGGTGGCTGAATTGGTTGACTATTTTGGCGTTGAGCGCCAGCGCACCTCGAAGGAGCACCAACGGGTGCCGTTATCGGCGCGTATTGGTGGCGGCCAGCCGAAATTGACCGAAGCGGTTTCGCTGATGGAAGCGAATTTTGAAGAACCATTGCCAACTGAGGAGATCGCGCGTTTGGTGGGGGTTTCCAGACGGCAACTGGAACGTTTGTTTAAGCAGTATTTGAACAGCTTGCCATCGCGTTATTATTTGGAGCTTCGCCTCACTCGCGCGAGGCAATTATTACAGCAGACCAGCCAATCGATATTACAGATTGGGCTTTCATGCGGATTTTCGTCGGGGCCACATTTTTCGAGCGCTTATCGCAATCATTTTGGCATTACGCCCCGCGAACAGCGTACCCAGCGTCTGAGCGCCGGCAATAACGTGATGACTGGTGCAAAATGATGCCTTATAAATCTGCCTTATAAATCTGCCTTATAAATCTGTGTCGCTTTCCTGATATGCCAAAAAAGTCCAACCGCCTTACAATTCAACCATCGCAAAATATTTTAAGTATAGGAATGCATCATGACCGCCGAATGTAAGCCACAGCTTCTCAACACCAAACCATCACACACCGCGCCCCTTGCTGGCGAAGCGATTACTCGTTCCACCTTCGATCAGGTGATGGTGCCAAACTACGCACCAGCATCGTTCATCCCTGTTCGCGGCCACGGATCACGGGTTTGGGATCAGGCGGGGCGTGAGTATATTGATTTCGCCGGCGGTATTGCGGTCACCTCAGTTGGCCATACGCATCCTAAGGTGGTTAAAGCATTGACCGACCAAGCCAATAAAATTTGGCATGTCGCCAACGTGCTGACCAATGAGCCTGCCTTGGCGCTGGCGCAGTCGCTGGTCGAAAAAACCTTTGCTGAACGGGTATTTTTTTGTAATTCTGGCGCTGAGGCAAACGAAGCCGCCTTAAAGCTCGCTCGTAAAGTAGCATCCGATAATTTCCCAAGTCCGGACGCTACGCATGGGGAAACCGAAAAATATGAAATCGTTGCCTGCTTGAATTCATTTCATGGCCGCACGTTGTTTACGGTGAGCGCCGGTGGTCAGCCAAAGTATTCGCAAGGTTTTGGACCACTTCCAGGCGGCATCAAGCATGTGCCGTTTAACGATATTGAGGCCCTCACGGCGGCGGTGTCAGATAAAACCTGCGCGGTGATTGTCGAGCCGATTCAGGGCGAGGGTGGCATCACAGCCGCTACCAAGGAATACCTGCACGCCATTCGTGAGCTTTGCGATAAGCATCAAGCACTGATGATTTTTGATGAGGTGCAGAGTGGTGCAGGCCGTACTGGCTCGCTATATGCGTACATGAATTGTTGCGCAGTCCCTGATATTTTGACGACGGCAAAAGGCTTGGGTGGCGGCTTCCCGATTGGCGCCATGTTGACGACTGAAAAATGGGCTGCGCATTTTGGTGTCGGTTCGCACGGTACCACGTACGGCGGCAATCCGCTCGCTTGCGCAGTAGGTCTGGCCGTGCTTGATATCGTGAGTGCACCCGAAACACTTAAGAATGTCCATGTGCGCCACGATCAGTTTTTTGCAGCCCTTCAGGAGATCAACCGAAAATATAATATTTTCAAAGAGGTGCGCGGGCAGGGATTGTTGATTGGAGCCGAGCTAGTTGAAAAGTGGGCTGGGCGCGGCAAGGATTTTGTCGCGGCGTGCGCAAAGCAAGGGTTGCTGATTTTGATTGCTGGACCCAATGTGTTGCGCTTCGCACCTTCGTTGCTGATTGCGTCGGAAGATGTGGAGCAGGGCATGAAGCGATTTGATGCAGCCGTTGCCGAGCTGCTCGCGTCAGAAACCTCGGTTGCCGCGTAGTCAATGTGTACTCATTTGAACTTTTCTAGATGATTATTCTCCGCCCCTGTGAAATGTCCGACCTGCCCGAGATTGAACGCATCGCGGCGGTGAGCGCGGTTGGCATTACGTCGCTACCGCCAGACCATGAAAAACTTTACGATAAAATTCGCTCGTCCGTCCATTCATTCTCAACTGAGGTCGATGTCAATGGCGAAGAGATTTACTTTTTTGTTTTGGAAAACACCGCAACAGGCGCGATCATCGGCACGAGCGGGATCGTCGCATCGGCGGGCTTTCATGACCGTTTTTATAGTTACCGAAATGAAATTATTGTTCACGCTTCGCAAGAGCTAAAAGTGAGCAACAAAATTCACGCGCTGCACCTCTGCCATGATTTGACCGGGCTTTCGTTGCTGACCTCGTTCTACATTGATCCGGCTTATGCACACGGAGAGTGGCCGCAGTTGCTATCTCGTGCGAGGTTGCTCTTTATGGCGGAATTTCCGCAACGTTTTGCCGAAAAACTGGCGGCTGAGAATCCGGGCCTTTGCGATGAAAACGGAAATTCACCGTTTTGGAACGCGGTTGGTCGCCGGTTTTTCAATATGGAATATCCGCAAGCCGAGCAACTGTCCGGCGGACGCAGCAAAACCTTCATTGCTGAGCTCATGCCGCAATATCCGATTTATGTGCCGCTGCTGCCAGCCGATGCACAGTTGGCAATTGGTCAGCTGCACCCGGTGGCGGATCTACCGTTTTCGATTTTACTGGATGAGGGTTTTGAGCCAGACACGTACATCGATATTTTCGATGGCGGACCAACTGTGGAAGCGCGTTTGCAAACGCTCCGTACCATTCAAACCAATCGTCGTTTGCGAGTAAAAATTTCCAACGACGCGCCGTCGCTAACTGCGGCAACTTCGGTCACCGCTACGCCCACATCCTATTTGGTGGCAAGTGCGACGACCAGTGCCTTTCGCGCCACGATTGCGCCAGCCTTAGTTGATGGTGATGCCGTTCTTATTACGCCACAAGTGGCGGCAACACTGCAACTACAAGAGGGCGATGCCGTACGCGTCGCGCCGGTTGGGACGTACACGAGCTCGGGACCGAATTCATGAGCGCGGCAATGATGATCATCCGTCCGATTGCCGCTGGCGATCTAAGCGCGCTGTTGCAGCTGGCCCGCAATGCTGGTGTCGGCCTCACGACTTTGCCTGCAAATGAAGTATTGCTCAAAGCCCGTATCGACGCATCACTCGCCTCGTTCGCGGGCACGGCGCACCGCGCAGATCAAATTTTCGTTTTCGTCATGGAAGAAATTACGGACAATGCCTCCGAGGCAAGCGAAAATTCGGCGAACAAAATTGTCGGTATCTGCGCCATTGCCGCCGCCGTCGGTTTGCGCCAGCCCTGGTATTCCTATCGCGTGGGACAGGTTGTTCATGCCTCACAAGATCTCGGCATTTTTACGCAAACACCGACGCTCTTTTTGTCGAATGACCACACGGGTCATAGCGAACTATGTTCATTGTTTTTAGATTCGGAATATCGCATTGGGAAAAACGGCAGTATGTTATCGAAATGCCGCTTTTTATTCATCGCCCAGTTCCGAGAATTATTTGCTAAAAAAATGATTGCTGAATTGCGTGGTGTGTCTGATGCCGAGGGCAAATCGCCATTTTGGGAAAGCTTGGGGCGGCATTTCTTCTCGATGGATTTTAAAGATGCTGATTATTTAACAGGCATTGGTAAAAAATCCTTTGTTGCCGAGCTAATGCCAAAACATCCGCTTTACAGCTCGTTCCTTACGCCCGAAGCGCAAGCCGTGATTGGGCAAACCCACGAACTGACTCGTCCGGCCCAGGCCATGCTGGAAGCTGAGGGCTTTCGCTATGAGGGCCATGTTGATATTTTTGATGCCGGCCCGGCGGTGGAATGCGATGTCGGTGATATTGATGCGGTGGTGAAGAGCCGGCTTTTTACAGTGGTCGTCGGTTCAGATACGGATTTCGATGCGCGATCAGACGCTCAATCGGCTGCGTTAAAAATAAATTACCTCGTTGCCAACATATCGCTTGCAAAGTTTCGCGTGCTGTTGGTTCGGGCGTTGCCTGCTGGAGAATCGCTCCGGTTATCGACGAACGAGGCCGCCGCGCTGGGTATCAAAGGTGGGGACACCGTTCGTGGCGTGCCGCTATCGCCAAAAGATCGTGTCGTTTCTTAATTCGCTTTCTCTATTGGCGCCGGTAAAAAAGTGCAAACCGCTCGTTATATAAAAGAGGTTCGAACGATTGTTAGTTGCCCACACTGCATCCATTAACCGTCAAAACCCCGCGCCAGCACTGCCGTTTCAGCCATTTCCTCCGTCTTCCCCATCACTTTTTAAATCGTTTCATCGTCAACTCAGAATTAATTTATGACCACAAACTATATTAACGGCCAATGGCAGGCGGGTGAGGGTGCCCAGTTTTCATCCAGCAATCCCGCAACGAATGCGCTGGTGTGGCAAGGCTGCGCAGCATCGGCTCACGATGTTGCCCAGGCGGCTCATGCCGCACGCGCCGCTTTCGCGACATGGTCGTTAACGACTTTCGAACAACGTGAAGCGATCGTTAAAAAATTCGCACAGCTATTGGGCGAACATAAAACAAACCTTGCTGAAACCATTGGCCGTGAAACCGGAAAGCCAATGTGGGAGGCGCTGACAGAAGTGGCAACCATGGTAGGTAAGATTGCTATTTCGATTGCCAGTTATCAAGAGCGAACAGGGACAAAAACCGTACCGCAGCCCGAAGGTGCGGCAACGCTCCGCCATCGTCCGCATGGTGTGGTGGCGGTTTTCGGCCCGTATAACTTCCCCGGCCATTTGCCGAACGGGCATATTGTTCCGGCTTTGCTGGCGGGTAATACGGTAATTTTTAAACCCAGCGAATTGGCACCCGCAAGTGCCGAGGCCACCGTTAAAATTTGGGAAGCAGCCGGGCTGCCTGCCGGTGTATTGAATCTTGTACAGGGTGCACGCAACACCGGCGTGGCTTTAGCGAACAATGCCGAAGTTGATGGCCTCTTTTTTACCGGCAGCTCAATCACCGGGCATGCACTGCATCAACAATTCGCCGGTTTGCCCAATAAAATTCTCGCGTTAGAGATGGGTGGCAACAATGCGTTGATCATTGGTACGGTTAGTAATACCGATGCGGCGGTTCATCACATTGTTCAATCCGCGTTCATCTCGGCTGGCCAGCGCTGCACCTGTGCGCGGCGCTTGCTTGTCCCCCAAGGAGACGCAGGCGACAAACTGCTAGCGCGTCTAGTCGATGTGGCATCACGTTTGACTGTCGGTGCATTTGATGCCGAGCCATCCCCTTTCATGGGCGCAGTCGTTTCTTTAAAAGCCGCGCAATCACTGCTCGCCGCACAAGCTGATTTTTTAAAACGCGGCGCGAAGTCACTACTTGAAATGAAATCCCTGCAACCGGGAACCGCGTTACTATCGGCCGCTATCATCGACACCACCAACATTGATATACCAGACGAAGAACATTTCGGCCCGTTGCTGCAAGTGATTCGCTATACCGCGTTCGACGACGCAATTTCAGTGGCCAATAAAACGCGCTATGGTTTGGCGGCGGGCTTGTTGTCAGACGATAAATCGCAATATGAAAAATTTGAGCGCGGCATTCGTGCCGGCATCGTTAATTGGAACCGCCCACTCACCGGCGCATCGAGCGCCGCGCCGTTTGGCGGCGTGGGTGCGAGTGGCAATCACCGCGCCAGTGCTTATTATGCAGCCGATTATTGCTCTTATCCGCAAGCCTCGCTGGAAAGTGAAGCTATCGTCTTGCCCGAAAAATTAAGCCCCGGACTAACGTTATGAACGCGACGAGCGCCACCAAAAATGCCTATGAATTTAACTTCGATGGTTTAGTTGGCCCCACCCATAATTACAGTGGCTTATCGTTCGGCAATATCGCCTCCAAAAATAATCAGGGTGCTGTCGCCAATCCGAAAGTAGCCGCGCTGCAAGGCTTGGCCAAAATGAAAGCGTTGCATGATCGCGGTTTCAAGCAGGGCGTGTTGGCGCCTCATGAGCGGCCATCCTTGGCAACGCTCCGCTCGCTGGGATTTCTCGGCGATGACGCGGATGTAATTCGCGCCGCAGCTAAACAAGCGCCGCTGTTATTGAGTGGCGCAAGCTCAGCATCTCCAATGTGGGCGGCCAACGCGGCCACCGTCAGCCCTAGCGCAAATACGCAAGATGGTCGCGTACATTTTACGGCGGCCAATTTAAACAATAAGTTTCATCGCTCAATCGAGCACCCCACCACCAGCCGAATCCTGCGTGCTATGTTCCCAAGCAATGCCCACTTTGCGCACCATGCGGCGCTGCTAAGCTGCCCGCAATTGGGCGATGAGGGCGCTGCAAACCACACCCGTTTTTGCGGCAATGTCGGCGAAGCTGGCTTAGAGTTTTTTGTTTATGGCGCATCAGGCTTCAACATGCAAGCGCCTGCGCCCAAGCGCTTTCCGGCTCGTCAAACGCTTGAAGCCTCCTTCGCGGTCGCCCGTTTGCATGGCCTCGATGCAACCCGCACCGTCTTTGCGCAACAGCATCCCGATGTTATTGATGCGGGCGTATTTCATAATGACGTGATTGCGGTCGGCAACGGCAATGTGTTGTTTTGTCACGAGCAGGCGTTTTTAAATCAAGCGCAAGTTTATGACGAACTTCGCGCAAAATTTGCCTCAACATCAGCCAAACCTTTTGTCGTTATTGAAGTCAGCACCGCTGATGTCAGCGTCGCCGATGCGGTGTCAAGCTACCTTTTCAACAGCCAATTGCTAACCCGAGCTGATGGTGAGATGGCATTGGTTGTCCCAGAGGAGTGCCGCGCCAACACTAGAGTTTGGGCCTATTTGCAAAAACTGCTTGCGCTCACTACACCAATCAAAGAGCTGCTTATTTTCGACCTGCGCGAAAGCATGATGAACGGTGGCGGACCCGCCTGCTTGCGGCTGCGGGTTGAGCTGAATGCGATTGAGGCTGCCGCCGTAAATCCTGGTGTGTTGATGAGCGATTCGTTATTTGTGACGCTAAATGCATGGGTTGAAAAGCATTATCGCGATCGTTTAAGCGACGCAGATTTGGCTGACCCTGCGTTGTTGATCGAATGTCGGGCGGCGTTGGATGAGCTTACGGAAATATTGAAGCTGGGCGTGGTTTATCCTTTTCAATGCGACTAGACCAACGGTCAAATAAAAATTCCCTTTCCCCCGTTCGGGGGATTGTTAGGCGTTTCAGCCGATGCTTAAATTGCGTGGCTTTAGAAGCAAGTCATTGCGCGAGCATAGATCGCTCCTTGTATTTCAATCTGTGGTTTGTAGCTCTTAAAATGCCTGCACTTGTGGAGCCAAAATACGCAGCTGATATTTGCCGTTGACAAATATTTTTCTGTTTTGCTCATGCTGATATTTGGCGGAAGCACCTCGTGTTATCCAGATTAATTTGGAGGAAAAATAAAACCGAAAACGATAGTTTGATTGTTCGCGATGTCGACTATCCTGGCAGGTTGTAACGCCTACATTGAAAATGCCGTGCGCATCTCTGATGCAGCAGATCCGCTGGCCCAATCAGGTGGCGCCAAGGAGGGCGCCACGACCGCCGCACTGGTTGAAAGAAATAAAATCAGCGCAGCACCGATGCTCGCGCCTTGAGAGCCGTTGTGCCCTGTTTCTCAATTTGTCGCTTAACCTGTAGCTTGAATTGACCGGCGCGCAGGTTTCGCCTTTGTCATTAGTGTGGAATGTGTTGAGTCAATGCGCCGCAGTGATTTTGTATTTCACCTATGCTGGCGACATAATCACCGCATCAACAACAAAAACAGTAACAACAGATTGAACACAATGCTCACCAAGGCCACGGCTTGCCATTTCGCCAGCGGTCCTCGCTGCAATAGCGGCGTAAAGCCAAGAGCTGTTAGGGGCCTGGCGGCACCGGCCTCAAGTGCCAGAACAAGTTCTTCAGCGGTTTCAAAGCGAAGATCGGACTTTCGCTGAATCGCCTTCATGATTACGCTTTCGAACCAGACGGGAATGTCAGGGCGGTAGCGGGTGGGCGGGACAGGCTCGCCGAAAACAGGCGTTTGAAATGGCTCGATTTCGCCGTATGGGTATTTGCGGGTGAGGGCATAGTATAGCGATACGCCGGCGGCGTAGAGGTCGCCGCGAATCGCGGGCGCTACGCCACCGGCGGCGAAATATTCCGGCGCTAAATAGCTTGGCGTGCCAGCGCGGTCGCGGATTTCGTCGGCATCGTCGACGCTAAGCGCAACGCCGAAATCCAGCAGCCGCAATTCACCATCGGAGCCGATGTGAATGTTGTCCGGCTTCACATCGCGATGCAATATTCCGCGTCGATGTAACGCACCTAGCGCACGTGCCAGCTTAATTGCCCATGCCAATTCCTCCGGCACGGTTAGGTGCTGGCCCGCATCAATGGCTGTTTTCAATGTTCGGCCAGCATGCCAGGTTTGCAGATAGTAGAGCGCGCTTTGCCGCTCGCTAGGCACCGCTAAAACTTGCGGGAAAAACCGCGCCACAGCTCGACGTGCCAGCCATTCTTCATGGGCCAACGCGCTCCGCTCGGCAACGGTTTCGCCGCGTTCAGGGGTGAGCGTTTTGAGCACGACTTCGCGTTGGTTAACGAGGTCCGTCGCGCGATAAACGATTGTTGCGGCACTTTCGTGCAGCAAGGCATCGACACGAAAATCATCCACTGTTTGCCCAACCTTTAAACGCGGTGGCGGCATCAGGACGCTACGTGCGCTAACCAATTGTTGCAAGCCATCCTCACCCACGCCCAGAATGCGCATCACCAACGCACTCGCGTTGTCGGCGCCGTTTGCCGCGATAGCATCATCAACAAGTGCTTGGGCGGCGGTTGAAGCCTCGGGGTGGTAGCGAAGCGTATCTTGGATGGTCGCGTCGCTCAGCGCGCCCCATACGCCGTCGGTGATCAGTACAAAAACATCATCAACGCGCAACTCGCCCTCGGCAAAATCGATATTGAGTGTGGTATCTAGCCCAATCGCACGTTTCAACACATGCCTCATATTCGGGCGGTCCCAGACATGATCGAAGGACAGTTGTCGCAACACGCCATCGCGCAACAAGTAGGCGCGGCTATCACCGACATGCGCCAGCGTATAGCGTGCGCCTTGAAGCACCAATGCGGTGAGCGTGGTTGCCATGCCAGCGACTTCGCGGCGTTGCTGGGCTTGCGAAATCACCCAACGGTTCAGGGACTGCAAGACCTTGGTGAGCGCGTGCTGCGTGTGCCACGAATCGGGGGTGGCGTAATAGTCGGCCAATAAACCGCGTACCGAATATTCGGCGGCTTCGCGGCCATGGTTTAAGCCGGAGACGCCATCAGCGATCGCGGCAACGATGCCCTTGTTGAGCAATAACGCGCCGTCCGGCGTGGCGGCGGCGACAAAGTCTTCATTGGTCTCACGAGGCCCGGTGGCTGTCGCATGCGCGAGCTCGACACTCAGCGCCATGGAATTGGCCATTGCAATGCTGCTAAGCGGTTTTTTGGTCGGGTTTTGACATTGAATCGTCCGGCTCTGCCAGCGATTTTATGCAACTCAGCCCGACAAAAGTAGGTTCGCACTTTTGTCGGTTACTTTAAATTCGCGCGCTAGTCATGTGCGCAGCACCCCACGTCGTGCGCCAGCGGCCTTTCACAACCGTCAAACCGATGAGTGCCACCACACCCAGCAAGCAGAAAATCACAAACGCCGCTTGATAGCTTCCCGTGAGCTGCTTGCTGTAGCCCATGCTCGACGCCAAATAAAAGCCACCCACACCGCCTGCCATACCCACTAATCCGGTCATGACGCCAATCTCTTTTCTAAACCGTTGTGGCACGAGCTGAAACACCGCGCCGTTACCCATGCCTAAGCATAGCATCGCCGCGACAAACACTAGCAACGCTGTGGTAGCGCTCGGCATGCCGACAGAAACTAGCGCCAGCATGGCGGATGCACCAATGTACATAAACGTCAGTGTGCGAATGCCGCCAATCCGATCCGCCACCATGCCACCGATTGGCCGCACCAACGAACCTGCAAATACGCACGCCGCCGTGAAATAACCTGCAGTTACTGCAGGCAGGCCATACTGCGTATTGAAATAAATAGTGAGCGACGCACTGAGGCCGACAAAGCCGCCAAACGTAACCGCATAAAAAAACATGAACCACCATGCGTCGCGGTCTTTGAGCACCTTGAGATATTCCATGAATGCTTTCGGCGGCGGGCAGTCAGGGGAATCTTTGGCAAATACAAGATAGATCACCAACACAATCGATAACGGAATAACCGCCAAGCCAAAGACGCTTTGCCAACCATAGGCCGCGGCAAGGCTTGGTGCGATCAACGCTGCGATGGCTGTGCCCGAATTGCCCGCGCCGGCAATGCCGAGCGCTTTGCCTTGATGCTCGGGCGGATACCAGCGCGAAGCGAGCGGCAAGGCCACTGCGAAGGACGCACCCGCAACGCCTAAAAATAATCCCAAAATCAGCGCGTGTTCAAACGTCTTGATGCCAACCTGCCACGCGACCAGCAACGTAATGATCACAATCACTTGGCCAATCACGCCGGTGAGTTTTGGTTTGAGATGATCCACCAACGTGCCCATCACCAGTCTCAGTAGGGCGCCCGCTAACACCGGGGTTGCGACCATCAGCCCTTTTTGAGCAGCTGTCAGACCAAGGTCCTTTGATATCTGCACCGCAAGCGGACCCAACAATACCCAGACCATAAAGGCTAAATCAAAATAAAGGAATGCTGAAATGAGCGTGGGCGTGTGGCCAGATTTCCAGAATGATGTAGCGACGGCGTTTGAATTTTGCATTGAGTGGGATTGGGTGGTTGATTGGTACGTTGTGATGAGTTCAATCTACAGAGCAATCGCTGTGCCAATCGATTTCATATCCATAAACTTGTTGGCCAGCCATCTGGCTCAGGTATCTGCCGCAAATGTCCGCCCAAAACGTCGGCCTCATACGCTCACCTTATACGCTCACCTTAAACGCCCACTTTATGCGTCCGCCATTAGTGCCGCCTTAGATACCAACGTAAAAGGTCTATTGCAAACGGTTGTGCCGAAAGCAATTGTTCGGCTTGTATTTTAATAGTGGGCGCATTTTTTCTGTGCATGTTATGCACTGTTGCAGATCATGGCTGGTCATTCATGCACGCAAATGGTGCGAGGCTACTTTTTTTATTGGTCTCAATGTAGGTGTATGGCGCTCATTTTCAATCATGCGTGTCCAGGGAGGATCACAAACTCTGACTTCTCATTGATTACGTTGGCTTTTTTAAAGGTTTCACGCAATGAACACATTGTTTCGGAGTAAGCCGACAAGCGCTTTTTTCTGGCATTGAACTTGCACTATATAAATGGCAACAATATAGGTGGCAACCATGCGCAATCAACTGATCGCGATGCTGATTGTCACGTTGAATGTCACCTTGCTCCCCAGCAAGTTTAGTAAGTGAACAAGCAGCGCCCTAATCGGAGATGATTCAGTATGCAAAAAGTAAGACTGGTGATGGTGGGTAATGGCATGGCGGGCGTACGAACGCTCGAAGAACTTATTAAGCTCACGCCTGATTTATATGACATCACCGTCTTTGGTGCCGAGCCGCATCCCAATTACAACCGTATCTTACTGTCCCCCGTTTTAGCTGGCGAGCAAACGATTAAAGACATTATTCTCAATGATTTTCAGTGGTACGAAGACAACCACATTCGCCTCTATACCAATAAAAAAATAGCCAAGATTGACCGTAAAAACCGCACCGTCGAAGCCAGCGATGGGACAGTTTGCGAATATGATCGGCTGCTGCTCGCCACCGGTAGCAATCCGTTTATGCTGCCGGTGCCCGGTGCCAAGCTAGATGGCGTGCTCTCGTATCGTGATATTTACGATACGGAAAAAATGATTGAAGCAGCCGCAACAGATAAGCAAGCCGTTGTCATTGGCGGTGGCCTGCTCGGCTTGGAGGCCGCGAACGGCCTATCACTGCGCGGGATGGAAGTGACGGTGATTCAGTTCGCTGGATGGTTGATGGAGCGCCAGTTGGATGAAACCGCCTCGCGCATGTTGCAAGCATCGCTCGAGGCCAAGGGACTCAAATTTGCCCTAAACGCCAATACAGAAGCCATTCTTGACAATGTCACGCAGGGTAAAGTCAGTGCGGTGAAGCTAAAAGACGGCACGGTAATACCTGCGCAATTAGTGGTGATGGCCGTTGGTATTCGCCCAAACACGGAGCTTGCGGAGAGTGCAGGCATTCATTGCAATCGCGGTATTGTCGTCAACGACACCATGCAAACTTACGATCCGCGTATTTATGCGGTCGGTGAATGCGTGAGCCATCGCGGCATTGCGTATGGCTTAGTCGCACCACTGTTCGATCAGGCCAAAGTCGCCGCGAACCATTTGGCGCAGATGGGAATTGGCCGCTATGAAGGTTCGGTGACCTCCACCAAATTAAAAGTTACCGGTGTTGATTTATTTAGCGCCGGAAATTTTATGGGCGGCGATGATTGCGAAGAAATTGTCCTCTCCGATCCTAGTGCGGGCATCTATAAAAAAATTATTCTGAAAGACGACAAGCTTATCGGCAGCGTGATGTATGGCGATACCGCAGATGGCGCATGGTATTTTAAATTGCTACGCGACGGCACCAACATCGGCGCGATGCGTGATCGCTTGATGTTTGGCGAAAACAACTTGGGTGACACCGGCCACCAAGGCCAAAACAAAGCGGCCGCGATGTCGATGGATGCTGAAGTCTGCGGCTGCAATGGTGTCTGCAAAGGTACGATTGTTAAAGCGATTAAAGATAAAGGTTTATTCACGCTAGAAGAAGTGCGCAAACACACCAAAGCCAGCAGTTCATGCGGCAGCTGCACGGGGTTGGTAGAGCAGATTTTGATGTTCACGGCAGGCGGCGATTACTCAGCCACGCCCAAGTTCAAAGCCATGTGCGGCTGTATCGATCATAACCATCAAGCCGTGCGCGATGCGATCAAAACGCATCACCTCATTACCATTCCCGCCGTGATGAAAATGATGGAATGGCGCACACCGAACGGCTGCGCAAGCTGCCGCCCGGCCATCAATTATTACGTGCAGTCGACGTGGGCAAAAGAAGCACTAGACGATCCGCAATCGCGCTATATCAATGAACGTAGCCACGCCAATATTCAAAAAGACGGCACCTATTCGGTGATACCGCGCATGTGGGCAGGCGAGACGACTTCCAGCGAATTGCGACGGATTGCTAATGTGGTGGATAAATACGCCATTCCTACTGTGAAGGTCACGGGCGGGCAGCGCATCGATCTATTGGGTATCAAAAAAGAAGACCTTGTCAGTGTGTGGAAAGATTTAGACATGCCCAGCGGCCACGCCTACGCCAAAGGTTTACGCACCGTAAAAACCTGTGTGGGCAGCGAATGGTGTCGATTTGGCACGCAAGATTCCACACAAATGGGCAAAGATTTAGAGCGTATGTTGTGGCGCATGTACGCGCCGCATAAGGTCAAGCTGGCCGTCTCCGGCTGCCCGCGTAATTGTGCGGAATCAGGCATTAAGGATGTCGGCGTGATCGGTGTCGATAGCGGCTGGGAAATTTATATTGCGGGTAACGGAGGTATTAAAACCGAAGTGGCAGAATTCTTTGTGAAACTTAAAACGAGCGATGAAGTGCTCGAATATTCCGCCGCGTTTTTGCAGCTCTATCGGGAAGAGGGTTGGTATTTGGAGCGCACCGTGCATTATGTGCAGCGGGTTGGCATGGAATATGTGAAAGAAAAAGTGCTCAACGATGCAGCCAATCGCAGGGCGCTTTACGATCGCTTATTGTTTAGTCTTGATGGTGAGCCAGACCCTTGGCATGAACAGGTGAAGGCACAAGTCGATACGCGCCAGTTTATTCCGATCGCTGTCGTAGCTTAACGTGCGGCTTTGCTGCAAATGCGCAAAATAATGATTTCAAAATCTATCGCAAGCACTACCAATTAACGCGGTACATTAACAACGCAAGACGTATCAAAAATCGCGCAAATATCCCCCATCATCCCCCTAAACACTAATCATGAAATTCATTTGCCAACTCTCAGAAATCCCCCCGCTCGGCGCACGTCGTGTCAAGCGCACCAACGGCGGCGAGATCGCTATTTTTCGAACCGGTGACGACCAAGTTTTCGCATTGCTCGACCGGTGCCCCCACAAGGGTGGCCCGCTTTCGCAAGGGATCGTGTTCGGCAATAAAGTAGCGTGTCCGCTACATAACTGGAACATTGGCTTGGATGACGGCTGCGCCGCCGCGCCTGATGAGGGCTGTGTGGAACGTTATGCGGTCGAGTTGCGCGGTGCGGAAGTTTGGCTGGATGCGACGGCACCATTAGCGCCCTTACCTTCGTTAACGTCCACTGCCTCGATTGCAAACTCAATGGCAAATAAGCCGACTTCAACCGTCATCCCCATCGCGGTTGCGTGAGCTGCACTGTGTCGGAAAATGCCGCTGCAGCCGTAACCTCAGATCAAGCCGCAAGGTCGATAACCATACCCATCAAAGAAACCCGCTCAACCTGTCCCTACTGCGGGGTAGGCTGCGGTGTTGTCATTCAATCTGAGGGCGATCAAGTAGTCGGCGTGCGTGGCGATGAATCGCACCCAGCCAACTTCGGTAAGCTGTGTAGCAAAGGCAGCACCTTGCACCTCACCATGCGGGAAAGCGTGCAGGCGCAGCGAGTGCAGGAGCCGATGATTCGTGCTGACAAACAGTCACCGCGGGAAGTCGCCACTTGGGATGTCACGCTAGATCACCTCGCCGAGCGCTTTGCCGATACCATCATCACGCACGGCCCCGATAGCGTGGGTTTTTATCTTTCGGGGCAATTGTTGACCGAAGATTATTACGTCTTCAACAAAATCGCGAAAGGTTTGATCGGCACCAATAACGTTGATACCAACTCGCGCCTTTGTATGAGCAGTGCAGTGGCGGGTTACAAACTCACACTCGGTGCAGATGCGCCACCGTGCAGTTATGACGATATCGACCACGCTGATTGTGTGTTCATTGCTGGTAGCAATATGGCGTACGCGCATCCGATTTTGTATCGCCGCCTCGAAGCGGCAAGGCTCAAACGCCCTGATATGAAAGTGATCGTGGTCGATCCGCGCAAGACAGATACCGCTCGGGAGGCCACGCTGCACCTGGCGATTCAGCCGGGAACCGATGTGGCGCTGTTTAACGGGATGCTACATTTGATGCTGTGGGATAACTTGGTTAACAGCGATTACATCGCCAATTTTACCGACGGCTTTTATGCACTAAAAACAACCGTGCGCGATTACACGCCGCAAATGGTGTCGGCGACTTGTGGCATTCGT
Source organism: Burkholderiales bacterium (assembly GCA_038206765.1). Classification (GTDB taxonomy): domain Bacteria; phylum Pseudomonadota; class Gammaproteobacteria; order Burkholderiales; family Usitatibacteraceae; genus UKL13-2. The sequence goes on from JBBRAM010000004.1 coordinate 141,380, forward strand.
GAGATTGATTTGGTTGAAGCCGCACGTGTATTTGCGCAGAGCCCGGCAACGTTGTCGCTTTATTGCCAAGGCTTAAACCAATCGACATCCGGTACGCATAAAAACGCGGCGCTGATTAATTTGCATTTGGCCACGGGCCAACTAGGTCGTGCCGGCGCAGGGCCGTTTAGTTTGACCGGGCAGCCAAATGCGATGGGTGGGCGCGAGGTGGGCGGATTGGCAAATTTGCTGTCGGCGCATCGTGATATGAGCAATGCAACACATCGTGAAGAAGTCGCGGCGCAGTGGGGCATCAACAGCGTGCCGAGCGTGCCTGGCAAATCAGCAGTTGAGATGTTCACCGCCGCAGCAGAGGGCGGTGGCAAAATCAACGGCAAAATCAAAGCGCTGTGGATTGTCTGCACGAACCCCGCGCAGTCGCTACCGAATCAAAACGCCGTGCATCGAGCGCTGGCTAATACGCCACTCGTTGTGGTTCAAGAAGCCTATGCTAATACCGAAACTGTGCCTTACGCTGATGTGTTGCTGCCGGCCAGTGCATGGGCAGAAAAAGAAGGTACTGTAACCAATAGTGAGCGGCGCATCACACGGGTGAACGGTGCGGTCGTTGCGCCAGGCAATGCAAAACATGATTGGAAAATCGCCACCGAGTTTGCGCAGCGCTTGGAAATTGCGTTGGCAGCACACGGCTATACGCACGGTAAGCGCACGGATGGCACTGATGGAAAAACACTTTTCCCCTACACAAATGCCGAAGACGTTTGGAACGAGCACCGCGAAACTACCCGCGGCCGTGATTGCGATATCACCGGTTTAACTTACGAAGCACTTGAAACAGCACCTCAACAATGGCCGTTCACCGTCGCGCACCAGCAGGTTGGTGCAGGCGAGGTACGTTTGTATGGTGATGGCAAATTTCCCACCAACAATGGCCGCGCAAAATTTGCCAATGTGAAATATTTGCCTGTCGCTGAGCCGGTTGATGCACGTTATCCGTTTCGCTTAAACACCGGCAGACTGCGAGATCAGTGGCACGCTATGAGTCGCACCGGCACTGTTGCCCAGCTCTACGGCCACGCACCAGAGCCGGTGCTGCAACTCAATATGGCTGACATGGGGAGACGTGGTTTGAAAGAGGGCGATCTCGTTACGGTTGAATCGCGCCGCGGGCAGGTTACTGTGTTGGTAGCCGCGAGTGATGAAGTTGCCGCAGGCCAAGCCTATTTTCCGATGCATTGGGGGCAACGGTTTTTAGGGGGCACCCAAGCTGATGGCAGCGCATCACATGGCGTGAATACGCTAACGCAGCCAGCCTACTGCCCGATTAGCAAACAACCCGAGTTAAAACATGCGGCGGTGCGCATCACCAAAGCTGAGTTGCCGTGGCGTCTTACGCTGATTGGTGCTGCGATTGGGTTAGCGGGAACGCAAGGCGCGATGGAAACGATTGATAAGGTCGGCACAGCGGGCGCTGTAGCATTGATCGACGCATTGCAACCATTTATGCGGGTCATGCCATTCGCCAGCGCGGTGATGGTGGGGCGGCATGATCAGCTCAGTGGTGAAGGCGTGCTGTTACGCCTTGCCGGCAATGTTGCGCCCGATGCTGCTTGGCTCCGGCAGTTAGATATGCTGTTTGGACTAGATGCGGTCGAAACGATTCGGTATGACGATATTCGTAAGCAGGTGGGGCGCCGGATTCTGGTGCGCGATGGTCGTTTGGCTGCCGTCAGGCTTTCCGGCGAGTTGTTGAGTTTGGCGGCTGAGCCATGGCTGAAAGATTGGCTCACGCGCGGTGAAAGTGTCGATCCGATTCGCAAGTTACTGCTACTGCCAACCGCTACGCCGCCGTCTGGTTTTTCTGCCCATGGCAAAACGATTTGCTCTTGTTGGAATGTGACGAGTGATGCGATTGATACCTGTTTGGCTGCGGTTTCTGGCGATGCGGTGACGCTGCTATCGACTTTACAGGCGCAATTGAAATGTGGGACGAATTGCGGGAGTTGCGTGCCGGAGTTGAAGCAGATAGTGGCGGCAAAAATCGGACGGGTTTGATTGCGTGTATCGTTAGCGTTCTTGCAACCTTCGTGAATAAAATGTCCGCAATCACTAACCCCACTAACCCCGCCCCGTTTAACCCCACTGTTGTCATCAAAGAAATTGGTCGCGGCAAGGAAGGCGCACGGAGTCTTTCTCGTGACGCCGCTCGCGAACTTATGCAGCACATGCTTGCGGGCAATATTGAGCCGCTGCCGCTTGGCGCGATACTGATGGCGTACCGCATCAAAGGCGAAACTCCCGAAGAGCTGGCGGGTTTTTTGGATGCGATTCATGCCCATATGTCGCTGATTATGCGGCCCAACCTTTCCGGCGGCTCCATCGAAAACGCCGCGCTTGGCGAGGCTTTCCAGCCATTTTCAACCGTCGTAATCCCAAGCTATAACGGTGCCCGCAAGGCTGCCAATCTCGTGCCACTGCTCGCGCATCTGCTGGTGCGTGAAGGCGTGCCCGTGTTGGTGCATGGTGTGTCGCAGGATGCAAAGCGTGTGACGACGCTCGATATTTTTAACGCGATGGGCGAATCCATTTGCTTATCGGCTAACGCGGCAGCTGATGCGCTCACCGCCAAGAAATTAGCCGTGATTGCAATTGAATCGCTATCGCCCCCGTTCGCTGCGTTGCTGGAAAAACGCTGGGTGATGGGTGTTCGCAATTCATCGCATTCGTTGGCAAAAATGTTGCAACCGGTTGCTGGCCCAGCGCTTCGGCTGGTGAGTGTGACCCATCCCGAATATATCGTCGCGATGCGAACCTACTTCGCCACTTTTGGTGGAGATGCATTGCTGATGCGTGGGACCGAGGGCGAAACCGTTGCCAACACGATGCGTCTCCAGGCCATTGAATCGTTCAGAGAAGGTCGAGGTGTGGTGGTTCTTGAAGCTGAAGTTCAAGCAGGCCCAGTACTCGATACGCTACCTGCCGCAATTGATGCGACGACGACGGCTGCGTGGATCATCGATGTGTTGGCGGGAAAAGTGCCGGTTCCGCGCAATATTCAAAAGCAGGTTGCGGTAATTGTTGCAGCGGCAAAGCGCTAATAAACCCGAAAATAGGTCCGTAAACGATAAGCCTGTAGAAGCTCAAAGCATATTTTATGCGGCAGCGGCAATGTCCAACGTGTTTTGTTCAGCCATCGTACTTTTCGCCGTCGCACTCTTCGCACTATTTGCCAATCCCACAACCTGCCCAATCACAATAATCGCTGGGCTAGTGATGCCCGCCAAGCGGGCATCTTGGGGCAGTTTCCCCAATGTCGAGATCACCGCCGTTTGATCTGCCCGGGTGCCGTTGCGGATTACCGCGGCTAGTGTATTGGCGGGCATGCTGGCCGCGATGAGGCCTGCGCTAATTTCTGCCAAATTTGTAATACCCATGTAAATAACCAGCGTGGTGTCAGACTGCACCAACGCTTGATAGTTAATGGGCTCACCCGTTTTGGTATGACCGGTGATGAAGGTCACGCCGCGAGAATGGTCGCGGTGCGTGACGGGGATTTGCAGCATGGCGGGTGCCGCACTGCCGGATGTGATGCCGGGAATAATTTCAATATCAATGCCCGCCGCTCGCAGCGCCAACATCTCCTCGCCGCCGCGTCCGAACACAAACGGGTCGCCACCTTTCAAGCGGCCAACGATAGCTTGAGCGCGTGCAAAGCGAATCATCATGCGTTCGATAAAAAGTTGTGGCGTGGATTTGCAGCCACCGCGTTTGCCGACGTGAATGATGCGGGCGGAAGGTTTTGCGTAGGCCAATACATCGGCGTGTACCAAGTCATCGACCAATAAAACCTCACATTGCTGTAACGCTTTCACGGCTTTGATAGTGAGTAACTCCGGATCGCCGGGGCCGGCACCGATTAAAAAAACTTTCCCGCTTTGTCTCGATATCATCAAGCCGCAGCCCGCAATTGCTTTTGATATAAAAATTCCAACACCTGACGGCGGCAATCAATGTACTTCGGGTTCGCCACCAGTTTCAATCGATCGCGCGGGCGCTCCAATTCAACGGTGACAATCTGCCCGATTGTGGCGGATGGTCCGTTGGTCATCATCACGATGCGGTCGGACAACAACACCGCTTCATCAACATCATGCGTCACCATCAACACTGTGCTGCCGGTGGCTTTAACAATCACCATCAATTCATCTTGCAACCGTGCGCGGGTGAGCGCGTCGAGCGCACCGAAGGGCTCATCCATGAGTAACACTTTCGGTTCCATCGACAGCGCTCGCGCAATGCCGACGCGCTGCTTCATGCCGCCAGAAATTTCATCGGGATGCTTGTGGGCAGCTGGTGTTAATCCTACCAACTCGAGAACGTTGCTGACGCGCTCGTTGAGCTGCGCCTTAGTTTCGGTGGCGCCGAATACGCGCTCAACAGCTAGGTAAACATTGTCAAAGCAAGTGAGCCACGGCAACAGCGAATGGTTTTGAAACACCACGCCGCGGTCAGGACCTGCACCTTTGATCTCACGCTTGTCGCAAATAATCGCGCCCATTGTTGGGTATAACAAACCGGCAACCATATTGAGTAACGTCGATTTGCCACATCCCGAATGTCCAATGAGCGAAATAAATTCACCGCGATCCACGGTGAGATCAATCTTGCGCAACGCTTCGAAACGGCCCCGCTTGGTGTCGAATTCCATGCCGACGTTTTCAACAGAAAGAAATTTTTCATTCGTCATCATATTTTCCTTCATGGTGTGCCTATGCTTTGTATTCGTGGCTAAAACGTTTGGCTATCAGGATCAGCATTTGTTCTAGCAATAAGCCGACGATACCAACCACAAAAATCGCAATGATGATGTGTTCCACGTTCAGGTTATTCCATTCGTCCCAGACCCAGAAGCCAATGCCCACACCGCCGGTTAACATCTCTGCGGCTACAATCACCAGCCATGCCACCCCAATTGATAGTCGGACGCCGGTGAGAATGTAGGGCAAGGTGGCGGGCAATAAAATTTTCGTCATGATTTTCCACTCGGATAAATTCAGCACCTTCGCCACATTCATATAGTCCTGCGGCACACGTGAGACACCGACGGCGGTGTTGATAATCATCGGCCAAATAGCCGAAATGAAAATGACCCAAATGGCGGCAGGGTTCGCGGCTTTAAACACCAACAGGCCAATCGGTAGCCACGCGAGGGGTGACACCGGGCGCAGCAGGCTGATGATCGGCGAAAACATTGCATTCAAAAACGCGACCCGGCCGATCAAAAATCCGGCCGGAATGCCGATCGCCGCAGCTAGGCTAAAGCCGATACCGACTCGCTGCAACGAGGCCAAAATATTCCAACCAATACCTTGGTCGTTCGGGCCGTTGCGATAAAACGGTTTGGAAAAAAGATCGACCGCCGATAGCCATGTTTTATAGGGTCCCGGGAGGCGGTCACCGCTCGTTTGCGCCAGAATTGCCCACACACCGATCAGCAGCAACATGCCCAACAGCGGTGGCAACACCAATTCAATCGTGCGCATCAAGGTCCGGCTCATACGATTCCTTTGTGGTTTGACGAGACTGAGCTTGGGTGCGTATTGCGAGCTGCTCTTGTTGACCTCGTCAGCCACGACCGCGATTGCAGCCACGGCAGCCACGGCAGTCGCGGGTGAAACTAGCGCAGGATTCACGGCAACCACTGTTTTTATGACCGCACTCATCGCGTCTCCTACGCCTTGATTTTAAAGCTGGCGGCGTATTTTTTCGGATCTTTCCCGTCCCAAACCGTTCCGTCAATGAGCTTGGAAGTGCGCATCGCATCTTTAGGGATAGGTGTTTTGGTCATCGCAGCAGCCTGCTTGTAAATTTCGATTTGGTTTACTTCTTTGGCGACCTTCAAATAATCTGGGTCGTCTTTCAACAAGCCCCAACGCTTGTGCTGCGTGAGGAACCACATGCCGTCGGATAGATACGGGAAATTCGCCGAACCGTCGTTGTAAAACTTCATGTAGTCCGGGTCTTTCCATTTTTTGCCAATGCCGTTGTCATAATTGCCTGCCAAGCGCTCGTCGATCACGTCAACGGGGCAATTGACATACGATTTATCGGCAATGATCTCAGCGACTTTTTTGCGATTGCTCATCACGTCGATGAACTTGCTTGCGTCGAGAAGTGCTGCTGTCATGGCGCGCGCAGTGTTCGGATTATTTTTGACGAATTCGCCAGTGGTGCCGAGTGTTTTTTCGGGATGATCTTTCCAGATGCCTTGGCTTGTCTCAACGGTAAAGCCAATCTTGTCGTAAATCGCGCGGTTGTTCCATGGCTCGCCGACACAGAAACCGTCCATATTGCCGACGCGCATATTGGCCACCATTTGCGGCGGCGGTACGACGATGTTTTTCACGTCTTTGAACGGATCAATCCCATACGTCGCAAGCCAATAATAGAGCCACATCGCGTGCGTGCCAGTGGGGAAAGTTTGCGCGAAGGTATATTCACCTTTGTTTTTGTCGATAAATGTTTTGAGTTCTCCGCCGGTCTTCACGCCTTTTTCGGCGAATTTATTGGCGAGCGTAATCGCCTGCCCGTTTTGGTTGATGCTCATCAGAACGGCCATTTCTTTTTTCGTACCGCCGATGCCCATATGGACGCCGTAAATCAGGCCATACAGCACATGCGCTGCATCGAGTTCACCGTTGATGAGTTTGTCGCGAACCGCTGCCCAGCTTGCTTCTTTGCTGGGGATAATTTTGATGCCATATTTCTCGTCAAATTTCATGACAGAGGCGATCACGACAGATGCGCAATCGGTGAGTGGAATAAAGCCGATTTTAACTTCCTTCTTTTCCGGCGCGTCCGAACCAGCCGCCCACGCGGCGCTGCGTATGCCGAGGGGTAGCATCGAGATTAGCGCCGCGCCACCGGTAAGGAGCGCGGATTTTTTAAGCAGATCGCGGCGTTCGTTGTTGGGTATGGCACCGGTTGCATCGTCAAGAAGCTTAGATTTATCGGACATAGAGGTCTCCTGGGTAAGCGGTCGTTTGAAGTGAAATACCTAATAATTAAACTGCATAAAGTGCGGCCAATAAAAAAGCGTCCTTCACCGCGCGAGTTAGCTCACGTGGATGGGACGCCGTTGTCTTGTTGAAGCATTGCAATCGCCGTGCCAGCTTGGTAGAAATTCGCTTTTTTGGCTCTACCTAACGCTATCTGTGACTGTCTACGACTATCTAATTGAGTTTGCTGACAAAATTTAGCAAGCTAGGTGGTTCCTGAATGTTGTCAAACGCAACCGTGAAAGGAGAGTGGCCAGATTGGCAACGGCAATGCGCCGAATTGAGGCGCATTTTTATTGCTGCGCACCAAATTTGGGATGGGCGGATTGCACCAGTTACAACAGCACAGCACCAATCGCGATGACGGACGCGGCTGCGGCTGCCAACTTCACGCCGCGATCCATGGCGAATTTGCGTAAATGTCTGAAGGCAGCCTCTTCATCGCATCCCGCCTGCTTCATCACGACGCCCTTAGCCCGCTCAATAAGCTTGCGTTCGGCGAGCTTGGCACGGCTATCGGTTAGTTCTTGTTTAAGCTCCTGCTCGGCTTCAAAACGCTCCATGGCAACCGCCAAGATGGGCGCCAGTCGTGCCTTACTCATGCCATCAACGATATAGGCCGTGACGCCCGCGCGAATAGCGGAGCGAATGGTCGCGCCGCCGCCGTCGTCAGAAAACATCACAATCGGACGCGGTTGATCGCGCGAGATAAAGGCTATGTGCTCAAGGGTATCGCGGGAAGGTGATTCGGTGTCGATGATGATAACGTCAGGCTTTGCTTCTGCAACGCGATCATAGAGCTCAAACGGGGAGCTTAATGTGGATACAACCTCGCAATCATTGGCCGTCAGCGCCTCGTGAACGCTGGCGGCGCGGTCGGGATCTTCGTCAACCAACAAAACTTTAAGGCGCATGAATTTCACACTGAGGTGAGTAGATTGAAACCAATCCGGAAACCCATCAACAAAAATACTAACAAACGCATTCGAAAACGTACTAACAAAGCTATCAGCAACACTCGTGCCAATCTGATTGATCCGCTATCATATGAGGTGATTGTTATTGAGGCCAATTATGAGTAGTTCAGATTCGACGAAACCCAACAACGCCAGATGCGGCATGATTTTGTTTTGCCACGGCTCGCCAGACCCAGAGTGGGCGCGGCCGTTTGTGACCCTACGAGACATGGTCGCTGCGAAGTCGCCTGAGGTGATGGTGGCGTTGGCATATTTGGCACCGGCGCAGCCCGATTTTGAGGCAGTCGTCGCGCAGATGGCGGATGCCGGTATTGACAATGTGGTGGTTGTGCCGGTTTTTTTTGCGCGGGGAAGTCACGTCAAAAAAGATTTGCCACAGCTGGTGGCGGCAGCCACGGAGCGGCATGGCTTACGGTTTCGTGTCTTGCCGACGATGGGCGAATCAGAGGAAATGCTTTCGGCGATTGTCGACTGGGTCGTATCAAGCACGCGGTAATGGCATTAGCCTAAAATGTTGCTCCCAAGTTTGCGGCTTAGGTAATCCGTCGACGAAAAATGCGGTTTGATTTCGCCATCGGAATAAGCGGCAGGTTGATCGATGCTGCTTTAAGCGCAATGTCTTCTTCGGTACGGCCGATGTGGTAAGCCAGCATGGCAAGCGACGCATGGTGCTTGGCGAGGTCACGCAAAATGCGAACCTCGTTAGCAGTCCAAAGTGAATCGTCGGCGGTTTCATTTTCTGTTTGCGGCGAGGCCACACCCGCCGCTTTGGGCTCATCATGCATATCGTGCTGGTCGGGCTTTGGCGCCATGGGCTGGCGCGGCATAGTGGCAGGCGATTTGTAGTTCAACGTGGATTCATTTCTAACTGCTGCTGCGACAAGCCGGATTGACCCATACACACAGCAGTTCTAATGACTGTACACCTAATTTTGCTTCCCGTCAGTCTGACAGCAGACACAAACCAAAAATGAAAAAACAGACAAAAGTGCAAAAATGCAAATGAAAACCCAAATAAAAACGCGATTAACATTCGCCGGTATAAAAGCGCCTCGGGCAAGCGGCTTCATAGCTAGCGTTGTCGCCGATCTCAACTTGTTCGCCTTCAGTCACGCGTTTGCCATGTTCATCAATCCGCAAGTTCATGGTGGCTTTGCGGCCACAACGGCAAATGGTTTTCATTTCTTCGAGATCATCGGCCAATGTGAGTAGCGCACGGGATCCTGGGAAGGGCTTGCCTTGGAAGTCGCTGCGTAAACCGTAGCAGATTACGGGGGTTTTGGTGGTGGCTGCGAATGTGTGAAGCTGCACGACTTGCTTCTCGCTTAAAAACTGTGCCTCGTCGATCAAGATGCATGAGGGCGGGGTCTGTTCTGCGTAAATTTCGCCGAAATCGGTTGCCGCATGGAAAACCTTGGTTTCACGGTTTACGCCAAGCCGCGATGAAATGCGCCCGACACCATAACGATCATCAACTTGGGCGGTGTAGAGGTCGACGGTTTGGCCGCGCTCTTCGTAGTTGAAGGCGACTTGCAATAGTGAAGTGGATTTGCCCGCGTTCATCGCGGCGAAACGAAAATAGAGTTTTGCCAAGTGGATTCCGTCGTGATTCAATTTGGTTGCAGGTGCTCGAAATTGTACGCGAGCTAAAGGACCGCTACCTGCCGCAACCGCCCGCCTGCCGCAACTGCTTTCCGCAACTGCTTTCCGCAACTGCTTGCCGCAACTGCCTGCCTGCGACAACCCCCCCCGCAATTCACCAGCAATACAATGGAGCATCACTTGAGGCCCGCGCTGGCGCTTGTGTTTGACCCAGTATGGCATTAGCAACGTCGGTTTAACGAAAACCTAGATCGTCCGCACCACACCCACGACCAAGCCTTCAATATCTAATTCCGCTTTATCCAAATCAACAATAATCGGCAGGAAATCGGGGTTCTCGGCGATCAAATAGGCATGATGGCCTTTGAGCTTAAGGCGTTTGACCGTCGCATCGCCTTCAATCCGCGCCACCACGATTTGCCCATTCCGCGCTTGGTTGGTTTTATGCACCGCGAGCCAGTCGCCATCCATGATGCCAACATCTTTCATACTCATCCCGCTGACTTTGAGCAAATAATCGGCTTTGGGTTTGAACATCAGCGGGCTCACCGGATAACGACCGACGATGTGCTCCTGCGCGAGAATCGGTGAACCTGCGGCCACCTTACCGATCAGCGGCAAGCCGTGTTCTTCATCGTTCGCGGCATCGTTTTCGCCGACCAAAATACGAATGCCGCGCGAGGAGCCGGGCATCATTTCAATAGCACCTTTTCGTTCAAGTGCACGCAGATGTTCCTCAGCCGCGTTGGGTGATCGAAATCCAAGTGCACCACACATTTCTGCGCGTGTCGGCGGCATATTGTGTTGTGCGATCCACTCTTTGAGGAAATCGAGGATTTGTTGCTGGCGTACCGTTAAATTTTCCATATCTGTATTTTTATACAGTTTTAGTAGGGATTGCAAGTGTTTTTTAAAGTTTGTTTTTAAAACGTGGTTTGAAAATTTTAATTTGTTGCCAACGGCTAGAAGCGAACTTAAATACTAGCGGTTGAAGATTTCTCAATAATAGCTTTATAGTTTCGTTCAAGCTTCACTAGACCTTGCATTCTGTTAGTTACAATTGTTGATGGAAATTTCCAAAAGAGTTGATAGAGTCTTGGTTACGCCGCCCTTAACGAAAACAACAATATAAACCCACACTCGTGACGTTCAATTCAGACCAAGGTGTCAATGCTGTTTACGTTGAGCTTAAGCGACTCGCTGGCGCACGCCTGCGTAACGAGCGCCCGGATCACACCTTGTCGGCAACTGAGTTGGTGCATGAGGCCTACTTGAAACTAGCGCACTCCACATCAGAGTACAACGACAAAGCGCACTTTATGCGCACTGCTGCTAGGGTGATGCGCCAAGTGTTGGTAGACCACGCCTTGGCACGCAAAACTGATAAACGCGGTGGCGATTGGCAGCGCTTAACCCTCACCAGTGCGATGCCGGAAATGGAAGCTGGCAAGCCTGACGGGGTCGATGTGCTCAGTCTCGACGAAGCGCTAAAAGAACTCGAGGCACTCGACCCGCGTCAGGCAACCATTGTTGAATTGCGTTATTTTGGCGGGCTATCGATTGAAGATACGGCTAGTGTGCTCGCGCTATCTCCTGCGACGATTAAACGTGAATGGTCGGTAGCCAGAATGTTTTTACGACGCGGGCTTTCCAAATAACTTCACTAACCAAGAACAAATATGATTGAAAAAAGCACGCCATCTACGTTGTGGAATAAAGCTAAGGAAATCGTTGCCGATGCCATTGAGCTGCCAAAAGCAGAGCGGGAAGCTTTTATTCAATCGCGCTGTCGGCGCGTCGATCACGATACCAATCCCAGTCTTGTTCGCGAGGGCGGTGGTGGTAATACCAACGCCAGCGCCAACACCAACGACAATGCAATAGATCACGCGCTGCTCAATGAAGTGCGCTCCCTGTTGGCTTTCGGGGGCGATACCGATTCATTCGTCGATAAGCCGCCAAATTTTGCCGGCGATACCGTCGGGAGCCGCGCACAGCAACGAGATTGGCAGAATGAGAAGCTCGGCGCTTGGCAGCTTGACCGCGAAATCGGGCGTGGTGGCATGGGCATGGTCTACTTGGCGCATCGTGCTGATGGCGCGTACCAACAACAGGCAGCGATCAAGCTCTTGCGCAGTGGGATAGGGCATGGCAGTGATGCCAAATCAATCGTGCGGATGCAACGCGAACGCCAAGCCTTGGCAGCACTATCGCACCCCAATATCGCGCGGCTCCTTGATGGCGGCAATGCACTGGACAACACACCATATCTGGTCATGGAATATATTGAAGGTGAATCTATTGACACCTTTTGCAGCTCGCATGAACTATCGATCTCCGCACGCATTGGGCTTATGGTTTCCGTATGCGCCGCCGTGCAAAGTGCGCACCAGCGTCTTGTCATCCACCGAGATTTAAAGCCATCAAATGTAATGGTGACTGCCGATGGCACGCCCAAGTTGCTCGATTTCGGCGTAGCGCGGCTATTGGAATCGCAAGACAATGAGATCGAACAAACGCAGTCTGCATTGCTATTCACGCCGCGCTACGCCAGCCCCGAGCAAGTGCGCGGCCTACCGGTCAGTGTGGCAACTGATATCTATGGCTTGGGGTTGCTGCTCTATGAACTACTCGCCGGTGAAAGCCCATATGAGCGGCTATCATCAAACTCCACCAACGCCGCCACCAATGCCGCCGCTGTGATGCAGACGGTAATGGGTGATGCGCTACGTAAGCCATCTGACGTGGCCCAATTACATCATCCAGAAAATGTTGACGCACTGAAGGGCGATCTCGATACGATTTTGCTCAAAGCCTGCGCTAAAGAGGTGAACGAGCGTTATGCAACGGTCGCTGACTTGAGTGCCGATTTAACACGCTATTTGCAGAGCAGACCGATTGCTGCACGGAAGCCGACTTGGGGTTATGTGGCGAATAAGTTTGTGCGGCGGCACGGCATTGGTGTTGCATTGGGGGCAGCCGCGGGCGTTGCAATAGCGGCGGGCTTTACTGGAACCGTTATTCAAAAAAACCGTGCCGAGGTTGAGCGTTTAAAGGCTCAAGCAAGCTATAACCAAGTTAGAAAAATTGCGAACAGTTTTATCTTCAAATATGAAGAGGCGATTGAAAACTTACCCAATTCGCGACAAGTCAGACAAGAATTGGTGGCAGACGGCCTTAAATTTTTAGACAATTTATCATCAGATAGTGCGCTTGATCCTGAGCTAGCTATCGAGCAAGGAGCAGGTTATCGAAAACTGGCGTTTACACTTTTTAACAACCGAAACGCGGCGAATCTGGGTGACAAAGCTGGATCAGACGCGGCTCACCAAAAAGCGCGTAAATTGCTTGACTATGCGCTGCCGCTACAAAATAGAAATGCAAACGCATTTACGCTCGCCGCACAGATGGATAACGACGAGGCAACAACGCTCACCCGAAGCGGCAACTTAAACGACGCTGTGAAAAAATTTGAATCTGCAATTGCGAATTCGGAATTCGCCATCAAAATCGCCCCCACTAAAGGCGAAGCGCCGTTTGAGAAACTAGTCGCTTTGCTTGAACTGACGAGAGTAACAACACAGCTTGGGCAGGATACAAGGCCGTATTTTGACCGCGCAAATTTGTTGGTCGACGATTGGGCAAGCAATAACCCGAATGACACCGTGGGTTATTCGTGGCGCGGAATGATTGTGGGGCTACAGCACTCTTACGCTGTATCGAAAAACAATTTTACAGAAGCGATTGTTTTCTCGAACCAAAACGTGGCAGCGGCAGAGGCAGCTGTCAAAATGAAACCTCAAAGCGTTACTTATCGTCGTAGTCTTCAAACTGCACTAAATAACAACAGCTACACGCTAAATCAGCTGAAACAATACGACGATTCAATCCTAGCCATCGACCGTGCGATCAACGTCGGGCTTGAGCTGAAATTAGCGGATCCTCTGAGCACGGACGCGCGAACGACATTGGCTCGTTCGTATTACCATCGCGGCCGAGCGTTGCTAGGACTGGATCAGCGAAAAAGTGCGCAACAATATTTTGAACAAAGCGCTGCCGAATTTCGGGAGGTCGATAGCAAGCAACTGTCACCACTCTTTATTCGCCAGCGCGGCGAGACACTGCTGTGGCTCGTAAAATCAAGTGATGCCAACGGTGATGTTGCCAATAGAAAAAAATGCATTGCTGAATTTTTAGCAAACGTAGAAAAATTTCCGGAAGTATTTAGTAAGCCTCCAACGACGGATTGGGTATTGGAAATAAAAAAGTTGAAGACGTAACGGCGATCAGCACGGCCATCACAGAGATGATCAGGCGCGGCATCAAAAATTTGTTCGAAGCTTTTTAGATGCGGTGGTAGGCGAGCTACTCAGCGTGAGGATCTAAAGCTCCGGTTGATGGCGTCCTTCGATTAGGCCAGTCCTAGCTAAAGGATGCTTTATTACGCACCGCTTGTTGAAGTCGGCAATATCGAGGTTAAAAATAAAAACGCCGAACAGAAAAATCTGTTCGGCGTTTTTAGTGGCACATGCAATCGACAAAAATCATATTGCTGGGTTGCCATCCAATGCTTTAAGGTTTGTTTGAACTTCTGGTGGCGCTGATTGCCCACCTGCGACCGTTATCATTTCCCGCTCGCTTAGCTCGGCAATAGTTGCGCCATTAAAAACGGGTGCTGTTACGCTTTTCATCAAGAGACTCCTATTTACAATAGTCAACTGCATTGCAGGGAAGCAACAAGTTAGAGCATAGCTTAAATGAAGCAATTCGGTTCACGCAAAGCGATACCCCATCTTTTTGTCATGTTTTGCGCCTACAGGCAAAAATGAGTATCAAGAAAATGAGCCAGTCCACTAAACAATGCCGCTTTTAACGGTTGGGCGGCATGTCGCTCGAATGTGGCTGGAAGTCTCAGAAGAAATAATTGCATGACGATTTTGTATAGTTGAATCGTCTGCAACTCGTCGTGCAGTTGCAACCCAACTAAACTAACAATGAAAAAACCCCAGCACTGGCGGTCGTTTCCGAGTAAATGTGCTTGGAACGGCAGGCCAGTACTGGGGTTTTCGTTTAATACCTAAGCCAGAGATCTCCAAATAAAAAAGTCTTATTCCATGAGCCAGTTTGCAGACAGATCCCGCTTTTATAAGCAGGAACACTTTGCAGTCTCACTGTATTGGCCAGCATTTATGGAGAACATCATGGTTGAAATTTGTTTGAATAGACATCGAATATTGGTGAAGCGATGGACACCCGAGCGGGTTAAGTATGTTGGGTCCGCCACAATCGGCAGCGCAAGTTTGAGGCTGCTAGCGTTGCTTTTGCTGCTAACGCTATCGCTAGTTGCCGCTTCCGGCAATGCGCAGACGGTTTCGTTCACATCCAAACAAGTTTCAGCAGGCGGTTCGCACACCTGCGCTCTGACGATATCCGGCGGCGTTAAATGTTGGGGTAACAATTCATTTGGACAATTGGGCGACGGCACCTTAACGAACCGCAGCGTGCCTGCTGACGCAACAGGCCTTACCGCTGGAATCGACCGCGTGGTTGCCGCGGGCGGGCCACATGCCTGCGCGCTGACATCAGCAGGTGGTGTGAAATGCTGGGGCTATAACCTGAACGGTCAGCTTGGCGATGGTACAACTACAGATCGCAGCCAGGCTGTCGATGTAGCGGGCTTATCAGCTGGCGTGGCGAACCTTGTTGCCGGTGCGTATCACACCTGTGCATTGACGAGTGCTGGCGCTGTGAAATGCTGGGGGATTAACAACAACGGCCAACTTGGCGACGGCACCACAACGCAGCGCACTACCCCAGTCGATGTCTCTGGTCTGAGCTCGGGCGTGATGAAGATTGCTAGCACTGGTTTCCACACCTGCGCGTTGACATCCGTTGGCAGCGTGAAGTGTTGGGGTGGCAATGGCAATGGCGGTTTGGGCGATGGCACCACGACGTCGCGCAACATTCCCACCGATGTTATCGGCTTAAGCGCGGGTGTGATTTCAATTGCGGCCGGTGCGAATACAACGTGTGCGTTACTGGACGCCGGCGGCACCAAGTGCTGGGGCGACAATGCGTACGGCGCGGTGGGCGATGGCACGACCACACAGCGCAATAGCCCCGTCAATGTTACTGGCTTGCCGCTTAATCTGAGCGGAATAGTCGCCGCTTCACAAACTTGCGCGCTCACCAATGGCGGTGGCGTTAAATGCTGGGGCAATAATTCGCGGGGACAAGTGGGTGACAGCTCCACCACGGACCGCACGGCCGCTGTCGATGTTGTCGGCTTATCTGCCGGCGTCGCTGCGATTACGGCTGGCGGACATACCTGTGCGCTGACAACCGGTGGCGCGATTAAGTGTTGGGGTTGGAATGCGTTCGGCCAGTTAGGCGATAACACTACCACCCAGCGTAACGCACCTGTTGATGTTGTCGGTTCGGTAGCCTCAACCCTCGTACCACCCGCGAACACCCAGCCACAGGTTCTCGGCAGCCTGAACCTAGACGGTGGTGCCAACCGCGCCATCTTGATTCGTTCGCCTGGCGGCCAACTTCAGGCAGGCCGCTTCAACGGCAGCCAGTTCATCTTCGCTGCCATTACCGATCCCGGCACTAACTACCGCATCGTCGGCGCAGTGCCGTTCACCAACGGCGGCAAATCTGACCTTGTGTTCCAAGACATTACCCAGGGAGAGTTTGGCGATGTTCTGGTCTGGCGCGGGTTTAATCCTGCCACCCAGTTCAAGCTTCGCCAAGTCAAACGCGTTTGGGATGTGCAGGCTGTTGGTGATTTGGACGGCGATGGCTTTGGCGATCTCGTCTGGCGCTACAACGTCACTAATTCACCGGACACCGGCGTTTCCTATGTTTGGTTCGCCGACGGCAATGTTGTCACCAAGGTTCGTAAACGCGGCGGCGCACCGCTTGATTGGACATTACTTGGTGCAGCCGATCTGAATGGCGACGGTGCAGCCGATATGGTTTATATCAGCCCGACAAACCAAATTCGCGTGCTGATGGGAACCGCAAATCGTACCTGCGCCAACTTGTCTGGCGGATTGGTGCCGGCCGGATTCACCGCGTTGAAATTTGGTGATTTTACTGGCGGCGGACGTGGGGATATCTTAATTCGCAACGCTACAACCGGCGAGGTGCGGATGCTATCACTCAATGCGAACGGGCTCACCTTGCCGCCTTATACCGGCACACCGGATGATCAAAACGCATCTTGCACCGCAAGCACGCTGGTGATCAGCAACTTATCAGCCACGATTACGCCATCGGCTGCCAACCCGTTGGCCGTTGCGACACAGTTTTATGCCGTGGGCGATTTTAACGGAGACGGCATTGTTGATATCGCTTGGGTGAACGCCGACGGCTCGATCACGGTCTGGCTCATGCAGGCCAATGGCGCAGCGCCCATCGTTAAAATCAATGCTGGTACGGCGCCGTTCTTTACCCCGGTAACGAATCCACCGCCAAGCGGTGCTGATTTGTACACGTCCGTTACAGCCAAAGCGCGGGCAGATTTTTTAACGCTGTTAACGACCGCTTGCCCGGTCGTAAAGAATTTTCCTGGCGGCGCTAAAACCTACTCCATGTGTCTGCAAAACAGCAGCAGCCCAGCAGTCAATATTACGGCGGCAATGTTCTACGGGGGCTTGCCGTATCAGCAAAACATGGCACCCGTCAGCGGCCCAACCGCAGAGGCAGCCAAGGTCAAGTTTGTCGATACATTCACCGACGTATCAACAAACGATAGCTGCACGATTCGAATCGCTGAACCGTTCATTCCGTTTATCGAAACGATGGTCCGCGGCACCACTTATGCGCCCGTGGCAGCACAAAAATTCACATTCAAAGGTAGCGTTGAAGACACCATCAGCATCACGTCCGATGGCCGCGTTAGCGAATACACCATGACCAACGGAAACAATTTCAAAATCGAGGTGCATCCCAACTTGACCCTATTTGATTCCACGATCAGCGGCACGGAGGGGATTCTCAGCATTATCGGTGGAGCGTATTTCATTTGCCGAAATTAACGCTTTTTTTGCCTCTCAAAGCGTCCGCGCATTCATTGACTGCATAACTGTCATCGAATTTTGTCGATCACCTTGCCGTTTGCTACCACCCAGATTTTGCTACTTATGTTTTAACCCTAACAGGAGAATGAAATGAAACTGTTTGAAAATTTTAAGAAAACTAACAAGTCTAAAAAGTTTATGTCGGCACTTGGTATTTTGCCTCTTACGGTTGCAGCAACCGTGGCTAGTACACTGGCATCCGCGCAGGCGATCACGTTCAGCAACGTGAATCTCGACGGCGGCCCATCACGCGCGATTGTCGTTCGCTCAGCGGATGCACAACTCAAAGCGGGTCGTTTGGTTAACGGCCAGCTTCAATTCACCACAATGACTGATCCCGGGATTAATTTTCGGCTGATTGCCGCTATTGATCTCAACAAAAGCGGCAAGTCGGATCTGGTTTTTCATAATTTGAGCCAAGGCATTTCGGGTGATGTCAACGTCTGGCGCAATTTTCAGTCCACTAGCCAATACACGCTGCGCAAGCTCAAAACTGTCTGGTACGCGCAAGCCTTCGGTGATTTGGATAATGATGGATTTGGCGATATCGTGTTTCGCTATACCGACACCACTGATCCCCGGGTGAACGATATCGGTGTCTCCTATGTCTGGTTTACTAACGCTACCGGTGTTGACATCGTCCGCAAGCGCGGTGGTGCGCCGTTAACTTGGACCCTGCTCGGCGCAGCTGACTTAAACGGCGACGGTGTGTCCGATATGCTCTACGTCAGCCCGGACAACCAACTCCGTGCGCTGATGGGCACACCGGGTCGTACCTGTGCCAATTTGTTGGCAGGCACCATCCCGGCTGGGTTTACGGCGGTGCGGTTGGGCGATTTCACCGGCGGCGGGCGCAGCGATGTGCTGATTCGCAACAACATAACGGGTGTCGTGCAATTGATGTCGTTGAATGCGTCAGGTTTAACGCTGCCACCTTATGCCGGCGCACCCGATGATCCGAATGCATCTTGCACTCCCAGTACGCTGGTGGTCAGCAATGTGCCGCGCAACTTCTTGGCGGCGACTTTGGCGACCATCACGAATGCGCAGTTCTTTGCGATGGCGGATTTAAATGGCGACGGCATTCTCGATATCATTTGGCAGCAGCCGGATGGCACGCTAACAACTTGGCTGATGAGAGCTGGCGGCGCTGAACCGATAGTGACTCTCAATGCGGGCACCGCACCGTTTAAAGCGGTGACGCCTCCACCCGTAGCGGGTGGCACGTGCACCAGTTTAGTGTTCACAACGGGTACTACCTACGATAACCGTGGCACGGTCACACAAACTAACGGTGGTGCCGCCATCGGCACGTCAGATTTGCGCACCACCGTCATTGGTCCGGGCAGCTATAAAGGCCAACCAGTTATCATCGTTGAGGCGCGCGCTATTGCCAACGGCCAGCTAATTGCCAACGCGGGCTATACCCGGTCTTACTATGAGGATCGCGGCTCCACCACCGGCGTGATTGCGATTGATCAGTTTAATGCCGATGGCAGTATTGCTGTAACAACCAGCTACTTGCCAGTGGATTATCAACCCAAAACCTACGCTGTCGGCGCCAATTATAGTGGGCAATCCAGAGCGACAACGGTTGCGATGACCGGCGGTTTTAACACCACCGTCATTACCGATTTCACCTATACCGGCAGTATTACGGGAACAGAAACGGTCACCGTTCCAGCGGGCACGTTTAACAATGCCTGTGTCGCGACGTCGACGGTGAACCTCGTCACGACCGTTAACTTTCCAGGTCTGGGCGATGTGGCCACGACGTGCGCTGCCACGGCAAAAGGGTGGCTCTCACCTATCGGCAATGTTAAAGGGCAAGTCATCCAATCGAGTTGCGTGGGCAATACCGTTGGTGCCTTCGTGCAAGCACCCAGCACGTCGATAACGGATTTGATTGCCTACAGCATAAAATAAAGGCATTAAATCAAACGATGCGCAATTGGAAGACGGATCAGGCACCGGGTTGTTAAAACGGGGTCTCAAAAACTACGTCGCAAACGCGCCAATCAAGAAGCGTGA
Source organism: Burkholderiales bacterium (assembly GCA_038206765.1). Classification (GTDB taxonomy): domain Bacteria; phylum Pseudomonadota; class Gammaproteobacteria; order Burkholderiales; family Usitatibacteraceae; genus UKL13-2. The sequence continues at coordinate 161,135 of JBBRAM010000004.1, forward strand.
ATGCAACTCCGTTTTGCAACAAGAATGGCGCGACTCAAATAGTGTTCGCACACCAGGCCCGCATTTTCAACAATGCGGGCCTTTTTCGTACTGAGCGTTTATTTTTATAAGCACCAGCACTGGCCAGCATTTCCAAGCAAATTGCTTGGAGATGCTGGCCAGTGCTGGTGCTTATATTCCGGGAAATTCTAAAAAGCCTTGTCTCCTCTGCGGCCCCGTTCGGCGACGCCGGGTCAACAGGCTTAAGGTAGCGCCATCGGCTGCTGGACCCAACCACTACCTATCGAATCTTTAGCTTGTCCTGACGTGTTGGGGAAGCGGTGTCGCGAAATGGCGACAAATTCGAGCTGACTGGTGGAAACAAAGATTGCCGCAAACCCCGCGCTAGGCGGGGCTTTCCAGCCATTTTAACGTTAACGTAGCAAGAAGTCGTGGCGCTGGCACGCAAGTTGCGGAGCAACTTGCAGTGGTAGGCCCGTGAGTTATTGGGCATATCCAATCAACCTGCACTGTTTCAGCGATTTCATGGTTGACCGTGATCGCCCCTGCAAACTTCTTCAGAGAAGCATCATGCCAAAATCACTATTTGCCGCACGCCAGATTAATCTCAATAGCTCAGTTGAACCATTTGCATTTTTAAGCATTAGTGCATTGAAATGGTTACGGGCATCGCTGTTAGCAGGGTTGACAGCGCTGCCGTTGATTGTTATTTTTCTCAGCACGGCGGTGTTTTCCACACAAGCGACTGGCCAGGCCGTCGTCTTCAGTAACGTCAATTTAGACGGCAGCGCATCGAAAGCGATCGTCGCCCGCTCGGTTGATGGTCAGTTGAGAGCTGGTCGGCTGGTTAACAACCAATTTCAATACACGACCCTCACCGATCCGGGACCGAACTTTCGGCTGTTGGCCGCCGTTGACCTTAATAAAAACGGTAAGGCCGATCTCGTGTTTCAAGATATGACGCAGGGTGAGTTCGGCGATGTAAAAGTGTGGAGCGATTTCCAGCCCTCGCTGCAATATACGCTGCGTCAAGTCAAACGCGTTTGGGATGTTCAGGCGCATGGCGATTTGGATGGCGATGGCTTTGGCGATTTGGTTTGGCGCTATACGGTCACGAACTCTCCCGATACCGGTGTTTCCTATATTTGGTTTACCGACGGGGGCAGCGTGACCAAAGTCCGGAAACGCGGCGGTGCGCCGCTGGACTGGACGTTGCTGGGCGCTGCCGATATAAATGCCGATGGCGCGATGGATATGCTCTACATCAGCCCCGGCAACCAGCTTCGGGTGCTAATGGGGACAGCTAACCGTACTTGTGCCAATCTGAGCGCGGGTGTGATCCAAGACGGTTTTACCGCGCTTAAATTCGGCGATTTCACCGGCAGTGGTCGCGGCGATGTGCTGGTTCGTAATAACACCACAGGGGTTGTGCAATTGCTCTCGTTGAGCGCAATGGGCTTAACACTGCCCGCCTATGCAGGCGCACCGGACGATCAAAATGCGTCGTGCACATCAAGCACGCTGGGGATCACCAATACAGCGCGCTTTTTGCCGATCACGCCTACCACTGCCAAGTTTTATGCCGCAGGTGATTTCAATGGTGACGGTATCGCCGATATCGTCTGGCAGCAAGCAGACGGCACCTTGACGGTGTGGCTCATGCAGGCCAACGGTGCGGCTCCGATTATCATTGCCAATGCGGGTAATGGGCCATTTGCTCCCGGTTCCGTAGTCCCACCCCCACCACCCCCACCACCAGCGCCGACAAACCAACCGCCAACGGTCTTGCTGACCTCGCCCGCCAACGGCACCAGCAGCGTTGCTGGAACCACGATTAACATTGCAGCCACTGCAAGTGACGCTGATGGCAGCATTGCCAAGGTTGAATTCTTTGCCGGCGCCAACAAGCTCGGCGAAAAAACGGCTGCGCCATACACCTACGCATGGACCAATGCGGTAGCAGGCACATACGCGATTACGGCCAAAGCCACCGACAATGCCGGTGCGACCGCCACGAGCGCAGCAACCAACATTACCGTGACGGCGGTGGTTGTGCCGCCGCCACCGGCAAATCCACCGCCAACGGTTTCCCTGACGTCGCCAGCTAACAACGCTACGTTCACGGTGGGTACCACAATCAATATTGCCGCCAATGCTGCTGATGCTAACGGCACGGTCGCCAAGGTTGAATTTTTTGCCGGCACCACCAAGCTAGGTGAAAAAGCCGCCGCGCCGTACACCTATGCATGGACTAACGCCCTAGTAGGTGGTTATAGCCTAACCGCCAAAGCGACTGATAATTTGGGTGCTACCACTATCAGCGCGGCCGTCAATGTGGCGGTAACTGCCGTCGGCATTCCGCCACCGGTAACCGGTAGCGGCACGGGGCTGTTGGCCGAGTATTTCACCAATGTTGATTTGATTGCGCCATCAACTGCCGTTCGTGTGGACAGCACAGTGGATTTTGCGTGGCTAGATGCGACCATCCCAGCACCCGGCATTGGCGCGAGCAACTTCTCAGTGCGCTGGACGGGCGAAGTTGTCGCGCCGGTCACAGGGGCTGTGACGTTCTCAACATCGAGTGATGACGGTGTGCGTTTGTGGGTCAACAACCAACAACTCATCAATAACTGGACGGGTCATGGTGCCACTGTCGACACCGGCGCACCGATACAAATGGTCTCGGGGCAACGCTATCCGATTCGTTTGGAATATTTTCAGGGCGGAGGCGGAAAAGAAATCAAATTACGTTGGGCGCACGCCAGTAACAGCAACGCGGCGCAGGCTGTGCCAATGTTGAACTTAATTCCAGCGACTACAGCTAATTTCACGCTTGTCGTCGGCTTGTCGGCGCAATCGCCAGACAGCTTCACGGCGCCCAGCATGATCAACCTGACGGCTACGCCGGCAGTATCAGGTTCCGGCAAACCGATTGCGAAAGTAGAGTTTTTCCAAATCACCACACAAGCTGGCGTTCAAAGTGCCGTCAAGCTAGGTGAGGCAACGGCCGCGCCCTGGGCGTATGCATGGACCAATGTTGCCGTCGGCGCCTATACCATCGCCGCGCGGGCGACCGATAGCGTGGGTGTCACGGGCAGCTCGCCATCGGTAAGCTTTACCATTGCCACCGCACCATTGTCGGTCTCGGCTGCGACGATGGATGCCGCGCGGCTATTGGAGCAGACCACATTTGGCGCAACCCGCAGCGAGATTAACCGCGTTGCCAGCATCGGGGTTGACGCTTATCTGAATGAGCAATTCAATGCACCCCAAACTCTTCATTTGGATACCGTACGCACTGACCCAAGGTACCCCAAGGAGCCATACGCGGTCATGATGCCGTCAATTTGGAAACAGTATTTTGAGGCTAACGATCAATTGCGTCAGCGAGTGGTGTCGGCACTCTCGCAGATCGTGGTGATCTCCTTGCAAAACAACACGATCGGCGATCAGGCCTGCGGTGCTGCAGCTTATTTGGACATCATTGGGCGCAATGCGTTTGGCAATTACCGCGATATTCTGAAGCAGGTAACGATGTCGCCGGCGATGGGCGAATATTTGAATATGAAAGGCAGCGCCAAGGCCGATCCGGTGCTGAAGTCTATTCCTAGCGAAAACTATGCGCGTGAATTATTGCAACTATTTTCGATCGGCACCGTGATGCTCAATCTTGATGGTTCGGTGCAATTTAGTGGCGGAAAACCGGTTGAGACCTATAGCGAGGCGACGGCACAAGAATTCGCGCGTGCTCTCACGGGATGGCATTTCGCCGGGCAAGATCAGACCAAAACATGGCGCTGGTTGTATCCCGATGTGCCTTATCCTAGCGACGCAGCATCAGGCGCAAAAGCTTGTGCGGCATGGTCGCAGCCGATGCAACCATGGTTGGCAAGCTATCGCGCCAGCGACGACAAACGTGACATTGCTGGCGGCGCACATGACACCGGAACGAAAGCGCTGTTGACCTACGCAGGGTCTAACAATTTCAAACAAAGCATCCCTGCCAGCCAAACGCCCCAGCAGGATTTGGGTGACGTGATAGAGAACGTGTTTAACCATCCCAATGTTGGGCCATTCATTAGCGAGCTGCTAATTCAGCGCCTGGTCACAAGCAACCCGACGGGCGCCTATGTGGCACGCGTTGCCACCGTGTTCAACAACAACGGCGCGGGTGTTCGCGGTGATTTGAAAGCGGTTGTCAAAGCCATTCTGACGGATGCGGAAGCACGTACGCCTGTCGCTGGCCAATCGCCATCGTTTGGCAAACTGCGCGAACCGATTATTCGCTTTACACAGTTTCACCGTGCGTTCAGTGCCGTAATGGCTGGTGGGGCTTACTCTAATATCTACGACCTGGGAGATTCCACTGAGCTTGGACAAAGCCCACTCAATGCACCAAGTGTGTTTAATTTTTATCACCCAGATTTCTCTGCAACCGGCCCGCTTGCTAAAGCATCGCTGGTGGGACCTGAATTTGAAATTACCAACAGTGCAACCATTGCTGGATTTATGGATTTCAGCAAATACAGTATCGTCGGCGGTTTCAGTAGTTACGATCCAACTAAGTGGCTCAAACCAAACTACGATGCTTACCTTGTGATGGCAAACACCCCAGCGACGATGGTTGACGAGCTAAACGTGTTGCTGATGGCAGGATCAATGAGCCCACAGTTTCGCACCCAGCTCATTGATGTTGCCACAAAGTTAACTGACAGCAGCGCCACTACGCAAAGCATGGAGCGCTTGAAACTCGTTTTATGGCTCATTCTCAACTCGCCCGAATACTCGATTCAAAAATAAGGAACGTCCCATGAAAGAATGCAATTTAAAAACCGCGGATCTTCATACTGATCGTCGAGCGTTCATGAAGGCTATGTCGATTGCGGCAGCCACGCCGATGCTCGGTGGCATTATGCAGGCGGCCAATGCGGCCGGCCCCTTCACCGATTATCGTGCCATGGTTTGCGTATTTTTATACGGCGGTAATGATAGTCATAACCTGGTGATCCCGCTGGGTAGCGAATGGGCGGGCTATGCCAGCGCAAGGGGAAATTTGGCGATACCAGCCGGGAATGCATTGCCGATCAATGCCGGTATTTCGGGCCGCACATTCGGCTTACACCCGTCGATGGCGGGCTTAGCCAATATTTTTAATACGGATAAAAAAGTCGCCGTATTGTCCAATGTCGGCGTACTGTTGCAACCTACGCCGCTCGCTAGTTATAAATCACGAACCAATTTGCCGCCCCAGTTATTTTCGCACTCTGATATGCAAAGCCACTGGCAATCGGGGCATGCCGATGTACCCGCATTGACCGGTTGGGGAGGGCGCTTGGCCGATATTGTGGAGGCCGCTAACGGCAATAGCCAGGTTTCAGTATCGATCAGTGTGTCGGGGCAAAACTTACTGCAAAAGGGCGATCGCGTCGTTAGCTATACCGTGTCGGGTTGGAACAACCCGAAGAGCACGATCACCAGCCGCCTGCGTTCGTATCGAGACTGGGACAGCTATTCAGCCTCGCGTCCTGCTCCCCAAGCCGCATTTGAAAATCAACTCAAACTTGCCCGTACCAATATATTGGAAGACCAATGGGGCGATATGGCGGTTCGTGCACTTAATAGCGGTGAGTTTGTTAACGGTGTGTTGTATAACGTCAATGCCACTGGTGATCCACTCCGGGATTCGGCGGGCAATGTTTCCGAAAAATTTCCCATCACACCCGCACCACCGGTCAGCTTTACGAGCTCATCAGGCCAAGCACGCACGAACGACCTGGCTAAGCAGTTGCGTTCAGTGGCGAATATGATTGCAGCGCGCGATAGTTTGGGCGTGAAGCGGCAGGTATTTTTTGTGTCGATTGGTGGCTTTGATAATCACGGCGACCAATTCAAGGACTCCAACAACGCAACCACCCCGATTTTGAGCGGCTACCATGCCGATCTATTTAAACAAGTTGACGAAGCGCTCACCTGGTTTTACAACTGGACCAAGACACAAAATATCGCTAACAACGTTACCACCTTTACCATGTCGGAATTTGGTCGCACGCTTACTTCAAACGGCGCCGGCAGCGACCACGGCTGGGGCGGACATCACGTTGTTTTAGGCGGTGCGGTGAATGGCGGCACGATTTATGGCGGGGCAAATGCCGGTGAAGAGTTCCCAATCGTCGCCGTCAATACGACTACTGATGTTGGTCAGGGCAGATTGCTACCCACCACATCGGTTGATGAAGTCGGCGCCACATTGTCGAAATGGATGGGCGCGTCCGCCAGCGAACTAACCACAATATTCCCGAATTTAGGACGCTTCGCAAGGCCGGGTGGAATGTCGTTTTTGAACTGAGCGGTCGTTACGATTGAATCAATTTAGGTGGTGAGAGCTTACGCGGCTATTGCCTGCAAGCGCGATTGCTTTTGCAAAGCGGACACATCAACACTTCGATTGGATACTGGCTTTCGCTGATTCCATGACTTTAACGCGCACCACATGCCAAGAAAAAAATGCAACTAAAAAGGGCGCAGTCTTTGCGCCCTTTTTCGTTGCCTACAGATTTGCTTACTAAGAGACCCCTTATTTACTCAGGCACTCTTTCATAAACGCCTTGCGCTCGTCGCCTTTTTTACCGCCCGTTTTGGCGTCGGCGTTACAAGACTTCATTTTTTCTTGTTGCGCTTTCTTTTTGTCGCTGACCGCGGCCTTGTCAGGGTTGCCGTCCTTTTTCAGACATTCCGACATAAAGGCCTTGCGTTCAGATTTGTCTTTGCCAGTTGTTTTGAAATCGGCGCTACAGGTTTTCATCTTGTTGTTTTGTGCGCTCTTGCCATCGGTCGCGGCATGGGCTGAAGTCGCTGCGATTGGGAGCGCAAGCAAGAGTGCTACTAAGCATTTTTTAAAATTATTCATTGATCATCTCCGGAAGTATTTAGTGGCACGCCAAAAGTTTAATGCAGGGTAAGGGTTTGGAAAAGTCCTGCAATGCTGAAAACGCTTGTTGTTGGTTTAGGTTGACCGCGCCAAACCATTCACGTTAACCGATATGCCGTTGAGGGCAGCGTTGCCGGAAACAGCGTCAATATCCGCAGCGTCGCACAAATCGTTGTAACTGACGCCAGCGTGCTCGTGTGCAAGTCCCAGGCGGGTGCCTGAACGGCTATGGCCAAAGCCATGTGGTAGCGAGACCACGCCCGGCATAAGGCTATCGGTTGCCTGCACCGCGATGTTGACTTCACCAGTGGCTGAAGAAATTCGTACAATCTGACCATCTTGCAGGCCACGCGCAGCCAGATCAACGGGATGCATCATGAGCTGATCGCGTGGTTTACCTTTGACCAGGCGATGTACATTGTGCATCCAAGAATTATTGCTGCGAACATGGCGGCGGCCAATCATGGTTAGCGGCGTGCTACTTCGCACCTCTATGCCAAACTCTAGCACTGGTGCGGCGCTTGGATGGAGACCACCTTCCGGTGGCGAGGCATCGACTAAATGGCGTTTCAGCCGCGCAACGTCGCCAATAATCGCATCTGGTGCACAGTTTATCTTGCCATCGTGGGTTTCAAGCCGCGCGTAAATCGATGGCTTGAGTGCGCCAAGATCAATCCCGTGTTCGGCTTCTTTCAGCGCGCCAAACGAAATGCCGTGCGACGATTCGCCGGCTTTCAACATCGCTTCGATCATGTTCGTTGTTGACGTCGCAGGACGCGAATCGCGTCCTAATTTTGCGGCAAGGCGATTGACTAATTCTCCAAAAATCTCCCAATCATAGCGTTCATCTGCGGGTTTCGGCCACACTGCACCGTTGAAGCGCGTAACGTTGCGCACGGCAAACGCATTGAACACATAGTCGTAGTGGTCGTGATTTAAATGTGAGGTTGGCGGCAAAATCAGATCAGCGTGCCGTGTGGTTTCGTTGAGATAAATATCAATGGACACCATAAAATCGAGGGACGCCAGCGCCTCATCCATTTTTCGGCCGTTTGGCGTGGATAGCACGGGGTTTCCGCAGGTGGTGACCAGCGCTTTGATTTGACCTTCGCCTTTGGTCAATATTTCCTCTGCCATGGCCGCCACTGGCAACTCGCCGCCTGACTCAGGCAGCTTGCTAACCCGCGAATGCCAGCGCGCATAGCTGCCGGGCTTGGTGCCGCGTCCGGTGGTGGGGATGATTGGGTTGGTTGGCAAGCTACCGCCCACGCGATCCAAATTGCCAGTGACGATATTCATCAATTGCACTAGCCACTGATTGAGCGTGCCGAAGGCCTGCAGCGTCGTGCCAAGGCGACCATAGCAGATGGCTGAGGGTGCGTGCGCAAACTCGCGGGCAAGGCGGCGAATAGTGGCGGCATCAATACCCGTGACGAGCGCGGCAGCCTCGGGCGTAATGTCGGCAATGGCAGCCAGTGCGGCGTCTAAGCCATTGAGTTTTTCAGGATGAGAAATCCGAAATAAATTTTCGGATTTCAAGACATTAATCATCGCCATCAAAAGCGCCGCATCGCCGCTGGGGCGGATGAAATGATGTTCACTGGCAATTTCGGCGGTTTCAGTGCGGCGCGGATCAATCACTACTACCTTGCCGCCACGTTCTTTGATCGCATGCAATCGTTTCGTGACATCGGGAACGGTCATCAAACTCCCGTTGGAGGCAACTGGATTCCCACCTAAGATCAGAAAATAATCGGTGTGATCAATGTCTGGGATCGTAATCATGAACTGATGACCGAACATTAAATATGACGTCAATTGTTGGGGTAATTGATCGACCGATGTCGCGCTAAATGCGTTCTTGGTTTTTAGTACACGCACTAGCGATGGCACACTAAACAGCGTGCCGATATTGTGTACCGACGGATTGCCCGCGTAAAAGCCGACGGCGTTATCGCCATGCTTCAAATTCACAGCGGACAGTTTTTCTGCAGCCAAATCAAAGGCCTCGTCCCATGAAATTGTTTGCCATTTTGCATTGCCATTGGAACCGATTATTTTTTTAAGCGGATGGCGCAAGCGGTTCTCATCTTCGTATAAATCTTTAATCGCAACGCCCTTCGGGCAAATATGACCGCGACTAAACGGGTCGGCCTCATCGCCGCGAATACCGACGATGTTGTCGCCGTCGATTTTCATTTCTAAGCCGCAGATTGCCTCGCACAAGTGGCAAGCCCGATAGACTGTTCTGAGCGTGTTTTTCATAAGCTAACTTCCAAAAATGAGTGGAACTAAAAGTGGCCAAAACAAAATTTTGCAGCCAATCACGATCAATACCAGGCCGCCAAATGCCTCCGCATATTGCGCAACGGATTTCCCCAGCCGAGCACCGAACCAAACTGCCGGCAAACAAAGCGCAAACGTGATGACGCCGATAAACGCGACGGTGGCAACAAGCCCTGTTTGCAACAGCGAAAATGATACGCCAACCGCAAAAGCGTCCAAGCTGGTGGCAATAGCGAGCACGAAAATCTTTTTTGCCCTAAATGGTGAATGTATTCTTTCCGCAGCCGCGTCGCGCGATTCAATAATCATTTTAACGCCAAGTGCCAGCAACACCACGAAGGCAATGATGCCGCCGTACGCGTTAATCCAATGAGCAATGGAGAGCCCTAGCAAATAGCCTAGCAGCGGCATCACGGCCTGAAAAAAACCGAAGTAGGCCGCCATTTTGAACGCATCGCGTAGCCGTAATTGCTTGACAGATAAGCCGCTCGCGATGGAGACGGCAACAGCGTCCATCGCGAGCCCGATGGCCGTCAGTGTTAATTCGGCAATATTCATTGATGCCTTTTTGAGGGCTAATAGCTAAGCGAAAACGCATTGGGCGCGATGTCAAAAATTGCCTTACCACCATACGGAATCGTTAATTTTTTCGCAACGTGGCCGAACGGCAAGCCAGTAAGGACAGGGCAGGGCAACAGGGTGCGCAATGTGTCGACGACATGTTCCATGGTGTACGCAAAGCGGCCGGAGCTTGGAACACAGTCAGTGAAATCCGCGATGATAATCGCTTTTTGTTTTTGCAAAATGCCAGCATGGAAGAGCTGTAAAAATTGCCGTTCAATCGCGTAAGGTTCTTCACCAATTTCTTCAAAAAATAAAATGCCGCCATCTAGATCTGGCATAAACGGGGTGCCGACAAGATGCGCGAAAAGCGACAGATTACTGCCCCAAATCGGGCCGGTCAGGGTTTGCGGGGGATAGTCGTGGACGCAAGCGATTGCGCCTGTACTGACGGGATCGCCTTGCAGGGCGGGCCAGCAATGCGCTGCCATGAACGCGTGATCTGCAGCGTATTTTGCTTGCTTGGATTCTGGAACGAAGCGTGGCACTGTAGCAGGATCTGTCTCAGCATCTGTTTTTGAATCTGCGCGCCAATCAAAGTCGGTTGCAGAGCCGGGGCCGGCAAAAGTAATGAGGTTCGCCCGTGCCAACGCGGCTAAATTGAACGCCGTGAAGTCGCTGAATCCGCAGAATATCTTGCGTGACGCCGCGACTGCGAGCCAGTCAATACCATGCAGCAATCGCGTGAAACCATAGCCACCGCGAGACATCATCATCACGTCAATGGTTGGGTCAGCAAGCATCGCGTGAAAGCTCGCCAAGCGTTCAGCATCAGTGCCAGCAAAATAACGCCATTCATGCAGTGCTTCTGGTGCGCCAACAACTTTATAGCCAAATGATCTGAGCGTTCGCACGCCGGCCTCATGGCGATCCAAACTTAATGCGCCGGACGGCGAAAAAATACCAATCGTAGCGCCGGGTTTTAGCGGGGCTGGTTTGGAAAATGTCGAATTGGTCATCCTTGATTCCGGCGTTATTTGATGCCGCATTTAAGGGTTAGCGGCGCAAAGCTTGCGCATCCACCACCGCCAAGGCCGTCATGTTGATGATTCTGCGCACGGTTGCAGTTGGTGTGACGATATGTACCGGCATCGCCGAGCCCAGTAGTATTGGACCAATCGTGATCCCGCCGCCGGACGCTGTCTTCAATAAATTGAACGAAATATTGGCGGCATCCAGCGTGGGCATGATCAATAAATTTGCATCACCTTTTAAGCGGGAATTTGGTATTGCGCGATAACGAACGTCGACAGATAACGCCGCATCACCATGCATTTCGCCATCCACTTCCAGGTCAGGCGCCTGGGCATTGATCAGCGCTAAGGCATCACGCATTTTGACAGCGGAGGGCTCGTTGGACGAACCAAAGCTGGAATGCGACAGTAGTGCCGCTTTCGGTATCACGCCAAATCGACGCATCTCTTCCGCCGCCAAAATGGTCATCTCCGCAATTTGCGCCGGGGTCGGGTCAGGGTTCACATACGTATCGCAAATAAATACGGTACGCGTCGGCATCATCAGTACGTTCATGGCATACATATGCTTCACGCCTGCGCGTCGACCGATTACCTGATCAACATAATGCAAGTGAAGAGCGTGGGTGCCGAAAGTGCCGCAAATCATGCCGTCGGCGTGGCCTTTATGCATCATCATCGCACCGATTAAGGTAAGGCGACGGCGCATTTCTATTTTGGCGTATTGCTCTGAAACGCCGCGCCTGGCGGTGAGTTTGTAGTATTCCTGCCAGTAATCACGATAACGCGCATCGTATTCGGGATTGATGATTTCAATATCAACGCCAATCTTCATGCGCAGGCCGAATTTTTCAATCCGCTTCTCAATGATCGCGGGGCGGCCAATCAAAATCGGCTTGGCGAGCCCTTCATCAACGACCACTTGGACAGCACGCATAACGCGCTCATCTTCTCCCTCAGCATAAACAATTCGCTTCGGTGCCTGTTTCGCTTTCGAAAACACCGGCTTCATAATCAGGCCGGATTGATACACAAACTGATCCAAACGCTGCAAATACGCAGGCCAATCGGTAATCGGGCTGGTTGCGACACCGCTGTCCATGGCCGCTTTAGCGACCGCAGGTGCCACTTTGGCAATCAAGCGTGGGTCGAACGGTTTGGGAATCAAATAATCTTTGCCAAAGCCGGATGCGTTTTCACCATAAGCCATTGCGACAATATCGGATTGCTCGGATTGCGCTAACTCGGCGATGGCTAACACTGCTGCTAATTTCATTTGTTCATTGATCGTTGTCGCGCCCACATCGAGCGCGCCACGGAAAATAAACGGAAAGCACAACACGTTGTTGACCTGATTCGGGTAATCTGATCGGCCCGTTGCAATGACTGCGTCCGAGCGCACTTCGCGCACTTCTTCGGGCGTAATCTCTGGCGTTGGATTAGCAAGCGCCATGATGAGTGGATTTGCGGCCATTTGTTTGACCATCTCTTTTTTCAGCACGCCACCAGCGGATAGCCCCAAAAACACATCGGCATCGGCAATCACGTCGCCAAGCTTTCGTGCCGACGTATCTTGTGCGTAGCGCGCTTTGTTAGGGTCCATTTCTTCGATACGGCCGGCGTAAACAACACCCGCAATATCAGTGACCCAAATATTCGACATCTTTACGCCAAGTGCCACCAGCATATCTAAACACGCTAATGCGGCCGCACCCGCGCCGGAGACCACCAGTTTTACGTCGCCAATATTTTTGCCCACGACTTTTAAGCCGTTCACAAACGCCGCGCCAACGATGATTGCCGTACCGTGCTGGTCGTCATGAAAAACAGGGATCTTCATTCGCTCACGACATTTGCGTTCAACATAAAAGCATTCTGGTGCTTTGATGTCTTCCAAATTAATGCCACCAAATGTTGGCTCCAGCGCGCAAATAATATCGACCAATTTATCCGGGTCGAGCTCGTTGACTTCGATATCAAACACATCAATGCCGGCAAATTTTTTGAACAGCACAGCCTTGCCTTCCATCACCGGCTTGGCGGCGAGTGGGCCGATATTGCCCAAGCCGAGCACGGCCGTGCCGTTGGTGATGACGGCAACCAAATTGCCGCGCGCGGTGTAGTGGCGCACATCGGCGGGATTTTCGGCAATTGCCTCGCAGACGGCTGCTACGCCGGGCGTGTACGCCAGCCCCAAATCCCGCTGGGTGGCAAGCGGTTTGGTAGCTGAAATTTCGAGCTTGCCGGGGGTCGGCCAACGATGATATTCGAGTGCGTTTTTTTTCAAATCGTCAAGCATGAAAACTCCGGCATATTGATGAATGATAGTTAATGTTGACGCAAAAACTGTTGAGAGGCGATGTACCACGCCACTTCGTGTGCGCCCCTTGGTGCATTTCAATTAAAGTTTAACATGGGCATTGCTCGCAACTTTATGCAAATCTCTCATACGGCTGTCGCTGTAATGAATGCTGATTTCGTTCGCCAAGCCAAGCGGCCCCAAAACATAGAGTTTGCGCGGAAATGCTTGACAATCAAAACAATATAACTAATCATATGGTTATGAATATAGACTATACAAAAACCATCCCACCCGCTTGGCGTAATTTTGCGAAGGTTTTTATTGCGCTTGGTGATGAGCATCGCCAGCGCATTATGTTGACCTTTGAGGCAGGCGAGCAACTTAATGTCGGGCAGATTGTTGAAGTTTCCACGCTGTCGCGCTCCGCAGTTTCGCATCACCTCAAAATCCTACGTGAAGCCGGTGTTTTGGAGAGCGAAAAAAGGGGCAAAGAAGTCTACTTCTGGCTTAATAAAAAGCCGATCAGGGAATCGTTGCAAGCAGTGCTGGATTACGTAAAGTCACAATAGGTTTCGGCAAACGAGTAAAAAAATTTACGCAATATAACGAAATAATTAAATATATAGTTGTGTAGCGCAACGAATTCAACGAGGCCATGATGAATCGACGTGATTTTCTAGCGGGTCTTTGCCTCTGTTGCCTCAGCGGAGCGGCAGATGCATTGCCCTTCCGCAGGGATGAAGGGGCGGGATGGATGAATCCTTGTAAGTCGGGTTTACCTGATCAATTGCGGAAGCATCCGCTGGTTGAGGCGGCGTGGAGCGGGCTAAATCCCCGGCTGGTATGGGACGTACACACGCATTTGCTGGGGGATGGTGCATCGGGCAGCGGCTGCTGGATAAGCCCCAAAATGCAGTCGATTTTCTACCCCCAACAGTTTCTGCAGCGCCAATTTTTTGAAAACGGTGGCTGCGTTGATGGTAATCGTGGTGATCATGGGAATCGTGGCAATCGCAGCGGGCAGGGCAACGTAGAAGGTGGACTAGACGAGGCGTATTTAGGACGATTGGCGCATCTGATCGATGAATTTCCGATTGGGGCTGGCGCGATGCTGTTCGCGTTCGACCATACCTATACTGAGGCTGGCAGAAAAGACTTACCACGCGCCGCCTTTCATGTGCCAAACGCTCACGCGATCAGCATCGCCAAGCGCTTCCCCGGACGTTTCCGTGCAGTGGCTTCCATCCACCCTTACCGCCTCGACGCAGTGGCGGAATTAAAACTTGCCGCCGCCAACGGTGTCGTGGCCATTAAATGGCTGCCCTCGGCCATGGGCATCGATCCTGCCTCTCCACGGTGCGATGCTTTTTACGAGGCTTTGGCCGCACTAAAAATCCCCCTGATTTCCCACGCTGGGCAAGAGCGCGCCGTGAAGGGGGCGCATCAGCAGCATTTTGGCAATCCGCTTAAGCTGCGTCGTGCGCTTGATCACGGCGTACGGGTGGTCGTTGCACATTGTGCCAGCATGGGTGAGGATCGTGATTTAGATCGCGGCAGAAATGGCAAATACGTCGAAAGCTTTGAGTTGTTTGCGCGATTGATGGCCGATTCACGTTACGAAAAAAACCTGAATGCTGATATTTCCGCGATGCCGCAAATGAATCGTGCACGTTATCTGGTGAAAATTATTGAGCGCCCTGAGTGGCATGGCAGACTGCTGAACGGATCGGATTATCCGCTGCCGGGTGTTATTCCGTTATTCTCAGTCGACCTCTTTGTGGAAAAGGGTTGGCTCGCCAAAGGTGATGCCACGGTACTGAAACAAATTCGAGAATACAATCCTTTGTTGTTTGATTTCGTCTTGAAGCGCAGCGTTCGCGTCGGCGGCAAAAAATTAAGTGACCGTATATTTGAAACCGCAGAGTTTTTTAAACCTATTGAAGTTTGATCATCGGGGAACACATGATGTCGGAAACCAGCAAAGCCGCACCGCAAAGCCAGTTTGCGCTCCTTACGCAGCGGCGTTTTGCCCCGTTTTTTTGGACGCAGTTTTTGGGGGCGGGTAACGACAATATTTTTAAGTTCGCGTTTACCGTATTGGCGACCTATCACGCCGCTGAGTGGGGTGGAATGGATGGCAAATTGGCGGGCCCGATTATTGGGGGGTTATTTATTTTGCCGTTTATGCTGTTCTCAGCAACCGCTGGTCAACTCGCTGATAAATACGACAAGGCCATGCTGGCAAGAATCGTTAAAAATCTCGAAATTATTTTCATGTTGGTGATTGCAGGCGGCTTCATTTGGCATTCAGCTATGTTGCTATTTGTCGGCGTTTTTCTGATGGGCTGCCACTCAACATTGTTCGGCCCTGTTAAGTTTTCCTACCTGCCGCAGCATTTGAACGATAACGAGCTCACCGGCGGTAACGGGATGGTCGAAATGGGGACATTCGTATCAATTTTGCTCGGCACGATGCTGGGTGGTGCGCTGGTCGCTATCCCCGGTATGGGGCCAACTTATGTGGGCGTTGCATCGTTGGTATTTGCTTTGATGGGGCGGGTAGCCGCGCAATTTATTCCGGTCTCTCCTGCGCCAGCGCCTGATTTAAAAGTGAACTGGAATCCGTTCACTGAAACCATGGCAAACCTAAAAATTGCTGGGCAAAACCGCACCGTATTTTTATCGCTAATTGGCATTTCATGGCTGTGGTTTTTCGGCTCAATTTTCCTTACTTCATTCACTGGTTTTTCAAAAGATGTGTTGAGTGGTAATGAGCAAGTCGTCACGTTATTACTGGCATTGTTTTCGATCGGCATTGGCCTAGGTTGTGTGCTTTGCGAAAAAATGTCCGGCCACAAAGTCGAGATCGGGTTGGTGCCTTTCGGCTCGATTGGCATGACTATTTTCGCCGTTGATCTTTACTTCGCATCGCGTGGGCTGCAGCCGCACGCGCTTACCGGGGCCGGTGAATTTATAAAACACCGCGAGAATTGGCGAGTAATGGCCGATTTATTTTTACTCGCAATGTTCTCCGGCTTTTACAGTGTGCCGCTTTATGCGCTGATGCAATCGCGCTCCGAACAGGCGTTTCGTGCGCGTATCGTTGCGGCCAACAATATTCTGAACGCGATCTTTATGGTTGTTGCGTCTGGAATGGCAGCAGCAATACTGCATGGCGGATTGTCGTTGCCCGAACTGTTTTTGGTTGTCGGCATTATGAACGCTGCGGTCGCACTCTTCATTTACAAAATGGTGCCTGAATTCCTGATGCGCTTCCTGATCTGGATGCTGATTCACACCTTTTACCGCGTCAATAAAAAGGGACTGGAAAACATTCCCGACGAGGGCGCATGCGTGCTGGTTTGTAACCATGTGAGCTTTGTCGATGCGCTGGTGGTGGGCGGCTGCATTCAGCGACCAGTCAGGTTCGTGATGGACTATCGGATTTTTAAAATTCCGGTTCTAAATTTC
Organism: Burkholderiales bacterium; assembly: GCA_038206765.1. Taxonomy (GTDB): domain Bacteria; phylum Pseudomonadota; class Gammaproteobacteria; order Burkholderiales; family Usitatibacteraceae; genus UKL13-2. The sequence continues at coordinate 177,717 of JBBRAM010000004.1, forward strand.
GTGTTCCGTACCGCGGGCACCATCCCGATTGCCTCGGCCAAAGAGGACCCCGCGATGCTGGAGAAAGCGTATGAGCGGATTGATGCGTATCTAAAAGCGGGCGAAGTGGTTTGCATTTTCCCCGAAGGGCGCATTACTGATAATGGCGATTTGTATCCTTTCAAAAAAGGCATTACCCGCATCATTGAGCGAACACCTGTGCCCGTGATTCCGATGGCGCTGCGCGGCCTGTGGGGTAGTTTTTTTTCGCGATGGGGTGGGACGGCGATGCGCTATCCGCGCGGCGTATTTTCCAATATTGCGTTGGTGATTGATAAGGCGTGGCCGCCAGCCCAAGTCACCCCGGAGGCGCTGCAAGTCCGTGTTGGTGAATTGCGTGGGGAGATGAAGTAGTTTTTGAAGTCGATTTTTGGCGACGATTGGCGCAGAGGGTGGTAAAACAAGGCTGACTAGATAGGCTTGCGTGCTACACTTTCGGCTTATTTTTCGCATCAATTTCGATCCGCTTTTAATTGATTCCCAACCGTAAAGAACCTAACGCTATGCCCGGCAGCTCAATCGGAAATTTATTTAAAGTCAGCAATTTTGGTGAATCCCATGGCCCCGCAATTGGCTGTGTGATTGACGGCTGTCCACCCGGTTTGGCGCTGACGGAGGCTGATATTCAAATTGATCTGGATCGACGCAAGCCGGGCACTTCGCGACATGTCACGCAGCGGCGCGAAGGTGATGTGGTGGAAATTCTTTCCGGTGTGTTTGAAGGCAAAACCACCGGCACGCCGATTGCATTATTAATTCGTAACGAAGATCAGCGCAGCAAAGATTATTCCAACATCGCAGCGAGTTTTCGCCCAGGTCATGCCGATTACACGTATTTGCAGAAATACGGGGTACGCGACTATCGCGGTGGCGGGCGTTCATCGGCGCGATTGACGGCGCCTACCGTGGCGGCTGGTGCGGTTGCCAAAAAATGGCTGGCCGAGCGTTATGGCGTGTTGGTACGCGGCTACCTGGCGCAGTTAGGGTCAGAAAAGGTGACTTTCCAATCTTGGGATCATGTCAGTGACAACCCATTTTTTGTTGCGAATTCGGATGCGGTTCCCGCACTTGAAACCTACATGGACAAGCTCCGTAAATCGGGCGAGAGCTGTGGTGCACGGATCAACGTGGCTGCGAGCGGTGTGCCGGTAGGCTGGGGCGATCCGGTTTATGATCGGTTAGATGCGGTGATTGCCCACGCGATGATGGGCATCAACGCAGTTAAGGGTGTCGAAATTGGTGCTGGCTTTGCGAGTATCGAGCAACTCGGCACCGAGCATTCCGATGAAATGTCGCCGGACGGTTTTTTGTCGAATAATGCAGGCGGCGTTCTCGGTGGTATTTCAACCGGGCAAGATATTTTGGTCTCGATAGCAATCAAACCGACGTCCTCGGTGCGTTTGGATCGCCACACTATTGATACGGCGGGTAATCCGGTGGTGATTAACACCCACGGCCGTCATGACCCGTGTGTGGGCATCCGTGCCACACCGATCGCGGAAGCATTGCTGGCGCTAGTGTTGATGGACCGTGCGTTGATTCATCGCGGGCAAAATGCGGACGTGGCGACAACCACGCCGAGGGTCGCAGGGCAGGCAAAGCCAGTTAAACAATCGACAAATGCAGAAGTAAAAGCGCAAAACAACCCCGATCCGCATGAAGCCTGAGCACGGTTTTAGCGCGGGAATGTCCTCAAGCTCGGCTCTGGTAGCCATTCGCGGGGCGGCACTCACATTTTGTGGCGATCCGTTTTTAATCGGTGCCGCCGCTGCGATGTGCTACGAATCCGATGCCTTGATTGTGATGGAAGCCGGCAAGATCAAAGCATTTGGTGCGTATGCCGACATCAAAGACACGCTCCCTGCCGTTACAAAAATCACCACCTACGCCGATGCGCTGATTCTGCCCGGCTTTATTGATCTACACGTCCACTACCCGCAAACACAGATCATCGGCGCGTATGGCAAGCAACTTATCGATTGGCTGAATCGATACACCTTTGTCGCCGAGCAGCAGTTTGCCGATATCGATCATGCGCGAGAGGTTTCGCAATTTTTTCTCGATGAATGTCTGCGGGTTGGCACTACCACCGCGATGGTCTACGGCACCGTTCACGCCCACGCGACTGACGTATTTTTTGAAGCTGCCGCTGAGCGAAATATGCGCATGATCGCGGGCAAAGTAATGATGGATCGAAATGCGCCGGCGGCACTTTGCGATACTGCGCAGTCGAGCTACGACGATTCAAAAGCGCTGATTGAAAAATGGCATGGACAAGGGCGATTAGGTTATGCCATCACCCCGCGATTCGCACCAACCTCAAGCCCTGCACAGCTCGAAGCCGCCGGTGCATTGTGGCGTGAATTTCCGGATGTTCATATGCAAACCCACATCTCCGAAAACACGGACGAGGTCGCATGGGTTAGCCAGTTGTTCCCGAATCATCGAGGCTATTTGGATGTGTACGATCAATATGGGTTGGTCAACAAACGCGCGGTGTTTGGGCATGGGATTCATCTAACCGATGCAGAGTGGCAATGTTTGCATGAGGCAGGCGCTGGCGTGGCGCATTGTCCCACCTCGAATGAATTTTTGGGCAGCGGCTTGTTTCGCTTCGATAACGCCAAGAATAGAAGCCGCCCTGTACGCGTGGGCTTAGGCACCGACATCGGTGCTGGGACGTGCCTGTCACCACTTCGCACCATGGGCGAAGCCTATAAAATCGGGGAGCTTTGCGGAAACTCGTTGTGCGCAGCTGACGCTTATTTTCTCGCAACACGTGGTGCCGCCGAGGCGTTGCATTTGGAAGATAAGATCGGCTCCATTGGGGTTGGGATGGAAGCTGATTTGGTGGTGCTCAACTTGAAATCGACGCCCCTCGTTGAATTCAGAATGAAGTTTTGTAATTCGATTGAAGAAGTGTTGGCGGTGCAAATGACGATGGCAGATGATCGAGCCACTCGGGCGGTGTATGTGGCGGGGGTGTTGGCCTACGAGCACTAACCGCTCGTAAATTGGGCTTCCGTAATTCGGTTAATTTAGAAATACAAACCCTAGTATTGGCGGGCGTTTTCGAGCATTACTGCTTCAAAATAGGCGCCGATTGAAGAGTTCATGCTGTTGTCTTGTGATGAGGTTCGATATTTTTGGTCTGGGCTGTTGGATGTTGGCAATTGGCTTGAAGTCATAGTTTTGTGCAGGCCAATTACGTGGCGCGTTGGTCGGCCGGGCTACCCGCGCTTTTGTAACTCGAGCCGGGAATTTTTAGAGGACGCAACTTTCTTGATAGAGAACAATATCTTCGAAAAGCTATTGGCTGAACTGCGGCGAAGCGAAAACGACCGCATCCAGAATGCTATTGTTGACATGGCCTTATTGCTTGAAGGCAAGAGGGCGCTGACGTTGACTCAGCAAAATAAGGCCTTGGATACTCTAGTTTCGACTTTTGAAAATACTAGTATTGACAATCAATCAAGCATCATCTGGGCGATTGGGAAGTCGGAAGGTGGGCATGGTGCGTTAGCACTAAGGCGACTCTTTCCGTTGCTCATTCAGATCAATAGCACTGAATTGTTTTGGCAGGCTTTGGTCAGCTATGAAAATCTTGTTGGCCACCGAGCGAATGGCGGAGATCGAGTGTTTTTCGAAATTGTTCGCGACGCGGGGTGCAACGATGGGCGCATATCCGAAGCAATTGGACGCGTGATAGGGAAAGCTTAGCAATCAGTCATGATAAGCACAGCTGCTCCGGGGTGATTGTCGCGAAATATCACCACCACATCTATCGCAGCCTCAATCAAAAACGCCATCAAAAGTCGTTCTAAAGTTGATTCTACAAAAAAGTATAAACCCAAGGTCTATGACTCTGCAAAAGCCGATTGTGCTTCGAAACGCCCGCCAGTACTAGAGTTTCATATTCTGTGTGGCCACAACGATTGAGGCGAAAAGCCGCCCAATTGGTAGAACTGCGTCGCGAACCAACTCACCACAATCTGAACTGCGAAACCAACAGTCGCATGGCAATGTTGCCAAATGTGCCATGGTGTTCATCACCGCAATTGCTGGGCTTTTCGGAGATGGACATCCGTTTTGCAATCCGCTTCGGATCGAAATTTTTCAAACAAGCCTTCGGTAGCCCAATATTGCGGTGCAGCAAGACTAGCCTCGCAGCAGGTATAATATAGGTCGGATTTCACTTCCGTTTTTTTATTTTGCAACTTCGGGCAAAAGCGATTTACATGACCCAGATTTCGGCATCAGCGCCTTCGTGCACGCTTTACGACAAGCTCTGGAACGCCCACCGCGTCCACGACGAGCCCGATGGTACGGCGTTGATTTATATCGACCGTCATTTGGTGCATGAAGTTACGAGCCCGCAGGCATTTGAGGGCTTGGAGATTGCCGGTCGCAAGCCGTGGCGCATCAAATCGATTGTGGCCACTGCCGACCATAATGTGCCAACCACGGGGCGCCGTGAAGGAATTGCCGACCCGATTTCGCGGCTGCAGGTAGAAACCTTGGACGCAAATATTGAGAAATTTGGTGTGCCTGTTTATTTCGGCATGAACGATGCGCGGCAGGGCATTGTGCATGTGATCGGCCCCGAGCAGGGCGCGACTTTGCCTGGCATGACGGTGGTGTGCGGGGACTCTCATACGTCCACTCACGGCGCGTTTGCGGCGTTGGCGTTCGGCATCGGTACGTCCGAAGTCGAGCATGTGATGGCGACGCAATGTTTGGTAACAAAAAAATCGAAATCATTGTTAATACGTGTGGAAGGGAAGGCTGGGCGCGGCGTTACCGCTAAGGACATTGTGCTCGCCATCATCGGCAAAATCGGCACCGCGGGTGGAACCGGCTATGCGATAGAGTTCGCGGGCGCGGCGATTCGCGCGCTGTCGATGGAAGGTCGCATGACCGTTTGCAATATGGCGATTGAGGCCGGTGCGCGTGCGGGCATGATCGGCGTGGACGAGAAGACGATCGCGTATCTGCGGGGCCGCCCTCATGCGCCGCGTGAGAATGAATTTGAGCAAGCGGCGCAATACTGGCGCACCTTGGTGAGCGATGACGGTGCCGTGTTTGATCGTGTGGTGGAACTCGATGCCAGCACCATCAAGCCGCAAGTGACTTGGGGAACCTCACCCGAAATGGTGGTTGCCATTGATGGCACGGTGCCTGAGCCAGCTAAGGAATCTGACCCCGTCAAGCGCGATGCGATGGAGCGGGCGTTGCAGTACATGGGCTTGAACCCAGGGACGCCGATGGAACAAATCAAAATTGATAAAGTCTTTATCGGGAGCTGCACCAACTCGCGGATTGAGGATTTGCGGGCAGCAGCGGGTGTTGTGAAAGGGCGGCATATCGCGGCGAATGTAAAACTGGCGATGGTGGTGCCGGGTTCTGGCTTGGTGAAGCGCCAAGCAGAATCAGAAGGTTTGGATAAAATTTTTGTAGCGGCGGGTTTTGAATGGCGTGAACCGGGTTGTTCGATGTGTTTGGGCATGAACGATGATAAGTTGTCACCGGGCGAGCGTTGTGCATCGACGTCGAACCGTAATTTTGAAGGTCGCCAAGGCGCAGGAGGTCGTACGCATCTGGTTAGCCCCGAGATGGCCGCAGCGGCAGCGATTGCCGGGCGGTTTGCAGACGTACGGCAGGTTTTGTAGTTTTTTATGTTGTTCTGTTGTGTTTTATAGTGGTTGGTTTAGTGTTGTACAGGTGGTAATTAATTTTTAATACTTTTGGAGAAAATCATGCGCAAATTATTATCGGTATTGATGGGCTTGGCTTTTGTGGTTGCAGTCGCTGGCTGCAACACGGTTGAAGGCGTCGGCAAAGATGTAAAAAAGGGCGGGGATGTGATTGAAAAGGCTGCCAAGTAATTTGCTAAATCAAGCTGCAAAGTAAGCAGTGGAGCAAGCAGCTGATTAAGCAGCGAATTAAGTAGTGAATTAAGTAGTGAAATAACTCGCTAGTAGAGCGGCTAAGCAGCCGTCTCTACTAGCGTTTCCTATTTGCAAAAAAGTTAGGCCTCAATGGAAGCTTTTCGTCAGCACACGGGCTTGGTCGCGCCGCTAGATCGCGCGAATGTCGATACCGACGCAATCATCCCCAAACAATTTTTAAAGTCGATCAAGCGTTCCGGCTTCGGGCCGAATTTGTTTGACGAATGGCGCTATATGGATCACGGCGAGCCGGGTGTGGACAATTCGCGTCGCGCATTGAATCCCAATTTTGTACTAAATCAAGAGCGCTATCGTGGCGCAACCGTGTTGTTGGCGCGTAAAAACTTTGGCTGTGGGTCATCGCGTGAACATGCCCCATGGGCATTGCAGCAGTTTGGGTTTAAAGCGATTGTCGCACCGTCATTTGCCGACATTTTTTTCAATAATTGCTTTAAAAATGGTTTGTTGCCGATTATTTTGTCGGAAGCAGAAGTTGACCATCTTTTTAACGCTACCCTCGCCACGCCGGGCTTGAAACTCAATATTGATTTAGCGCGGCAAGTGGTTGAAATCCCAGGCGCGGAAGCTTACTCTTTCGAGGTTGAAGATCACCGAAAACAAAGCTTGCTGAACGGCTGGGATGAGATAAGTTTGTCGCTATTGCAGGCCGATAAAATTCGCGCCTACGAAGCCGCGCGGCAAACCCGCGAGCCGTGGATTTTTTCGTAGCGCTTGAAGAAACAAAAAAGAAGTCAAAAATGAAAATAGCAGTGATGGCCGGTGACGGCATCGGCCCAGAAATCATGGTCGAAGCGCTCAAAGTGTTGGATGTGTTGAGGCGCGATGGGTTAAAAATCGAAACTGAATCAGCTTTGGTTGGCGGCGCTGCCTATGACGCGGTCGGCCACCCGTTACCGCCTGCCACTCTCGCATTGGCAAAGTCTGCCGACGCGGTGCTGTTTGGATCGGTCGGTGGCCCGCAATACGACGCGTTGCCGCGCGAGCATCGGCCTGAAAAAGCAATTTTGGGATTGCGCAAAGAATGTGATTTTTTTGCGAATTTACGGCCTGCTAGTGTGTTTCCAGAATTGGCCGATGCTTCAACCTTGAAGCCGGAGGTGGTCGCTGGCTTGGACATCATGATTATTCGTGAGCTCACCGGTGATATTTATTTTGGCGAGCCGCGTAGCATCTCCGGTGAAAAAGGCCAGCGGGTCGGCATCAACACTATGCACTACACCGAGGCGCAGATTCGCCGCATCATGCATGTCGGCTTTCGCACGGCACGCCAGCGAAACAAAAAGCTGTGCTCGATTGATAAAATGAATGTGCTCGAAGCGATGCAGCTTTGGCGGGACGTTGCGATTGAAATTGCGCCGGAGTACCCCGATGTTGAACTAACGCATATGCTGGTTGATAACGCCGCGATGCAGCTCATTCGCAATCCGAAGCAGTTTGATGTGATGGTGGCGGGCAATTTATTTGGCGATATTTTATCGGATGAGGCGTCGATGCTCACCGGCTCCATTGGCATGTTGCCTTCGGCCTCGCTGGACGCAAATGGCAAAGGGCTGTACGAGCCGATTCACGGCTCGGCCCCCGATATTGCCGGCCGCGGGTTGGCGAATCCGTTGGCGCAAATTTTGTCTGCGGCGATGATGTTGCGCTACACGTTTCAGTTGTCAGATGCCGCAAATCGGATCGAGAACGCCGTGCGCAAAACGCTGGCGCAAGGCTTGCGGACGGGCGATATCGCAAAGCCGAATGAGGCCAAAGCCAGCACCAGCGAGATGGGTGATGCAGTCGTCGCAAACATGTAGTATCGTTTTGAAACGCTAGATTGGGCGGCGTTTTCGAGGCAAAAATGCCTCGAAACGCTCTTTCAGACTAGTGTTTAACTTTAATTCAGTTTTTGGAGTTGGGAAATGTTAAAAGTAGGGCTTGTCGGCTGGCGTGGCATGGTGGGTTCGGTGTTGATGGACAGGATGCGCGCGGAAAATGATTTCGCGTTGATTGAGCCCGCCTTTTTTACCACCTCGAATGTTGGTGGCACAGCGCCCAAAGAAGCCCAAGGCACGCCGCTAAAGGATGCCAAAGACATCGCTGCGTTAGCGCAAATGGATGTCATTCTCACCTGCCAGGGTGGCGATTACACGACTGAAATTTACCCCCAACTTCGCCAAGCCGGTTGGCACGGCTATTGGATCGATGCTGCCAAAACACTTCGGATGCAAGACGATGCCGTGATTGTTCTCGATCCGGTGAACATGCCAGTCATTCAAACGGCGCTTACAAAAGGTGTCAAAAATTACATCGGCGGCAACTGCACCGTGAGCTGCATGCTGATCGGTTTGGGTGGTTTGTTCAAGGCCGACTTGATTGAGTGGATGACGTGCATGACCTACCAAGCTGCCTCTGGTGGCGGCGCACAGCATATGCGTGAATTGCTCACGCAGTTTGGAACCCTCCATGCAGAAGTGAAATCGTTGCTTGATGATCCGCAGTCGGCAATCCTCGAGATTGATCGTAAGATTTTAGCCAAGCAACATGCATTGACGGCGGATGAAACGCGAAATTTCGGCGTTCCGCTCGCGGGAAATTTAATTCCGTGGATTGATAAAGACATGGACTCTGGAATGTCGTTGGAAGAGTGGAAGGGCATGGCGGAGACCAATAAAATTTTGGGGCGCGGCCCGGCATTCGGAACGGCTGCTACACCGATTGATAGCCTTTGCGTGCGCGTGGGAGCGATGCGTTGCCACAGCCAAGCATTGACGATCAAGCTCAAACGCGACGTACCACTTGCCGATATTGAAGCGATTTTGGCAAACGACAATCCATGGACCCGGGTGATTCCGAATAACCGCGAACAATCGATGCGCGAGCTCACGCCAGCTGCCGTTACCGGTAATATGCACATACCGGTTGGGCGTTTGCGGAAGCTGGCGATGGGGCCGGAATATCTAAGTGCTTTCACGGTAGGCGACCAACTGTTGTGGGGCGCGGCCGAGCCATTGCGTCGTATGTTGCGGATTTTATTGGAAAAATAACTAAAATTTTTGATTTGTCGGCTCCGATGTTGGCTGCCTCAGAGCAACTTGAAAGCTTGTTAAAGACGGCCTTAAAGCGGCCTTTAGCGGTCTTAATGCCGCCTTAATGCCGCCTTAAAGCGCCCGTAAAGCGGTCTTAAAGCCACTACAACCACTATAAAGGCCCTTTGAATCAGTTTTGAAACGGCGTTAATACAGCGCTAAAACGCCTTTAATGCGCCCATCCCGCAAATGTGGGTTGAAAAATTGTCAGCTTTCGCTTCTAATGCTAGAAAGCAAATAAAGTTGCAACAATAACTCATTGATGTTATTTTAAATTATCCAAAAAACGAAGGGTTGGGGTTTACGAATGAGCCGTCCGCCGAAAACAAAATTATCGATGGCGTTGGGGGGAGTTTTACTAGCCGCGTCTGCACTGGTTTCATTTGGTTCGCAGGCTGCAGGTCTGGGTAAACTTTCTGTCAATTCCGCACTGGGGCAACCGCTGGTTGCTGAAATCGAATTAGTCTCCTTGCAACCGGGCGAATTTGAAGCGCTGGTTGCCCGCGTGGCAAGTCCCGAGGCTTACACCGATGCCAAGGTTGAATATTCCCCACTTCTGCGTCAGTTAACATTCACAGCAGAGCGTCGTGCCGACGGCAAACCTGTGTTGAAAATTACCAGTTTCGCACCCATTAACGAGCCGTTCTTGGATGTGCTTGTTGAGATGAACTGGCCTTCCGGTCGTCTGTTGCGCGAGTATCCTATTTTGTTAGATCCGCCTGGGTTTAACCAAGCGCGCGTTTCACCACCTGCCGCTCCTGCTGTCGCCCGGGTCACAACTGCACCAGCTGCCACGGCAAATTCAACGTCAACGACCGTGTCCACAAGCACACCAGCCGTTGTTGGCACACCCTCAGCCAAAGCAGAGTCTTCTGCTGATTCTTACGGCCCCGTGAAACGCGGTGACACATTGGGCAAAATTGCAACAAGCATGAAGCCAGACGGCATTTCGCTTGAACAAATGTTGGTGGCGCTATACCGCGAAAACAAAGCTGCGTTCATTAATAACAACATGAACCAACTCAAGACCGGCCAGATTTTGCGTGTGCCGTCAGTTGCCGAGGTTAGCAAAATTGGCAAAGGCGAAGCGCAAAGGGAAGTTAAAGTACAGGTTGCCGATTGGAAAGGTTATCGCGACCAGGTCGCCAGCGCCGTTGCCAGTAGCCCCAACGCGACAGCCAGCGCGAACAAAGCGGCGAGCAACGAAGCAAGCGGCAAAATCGCCACCGCAAAACCAGCGCAGCCTGCGCCGGCAACGCAGGCCGGCGATCAGCTAAAAATTGCTAAGACAGAAGTTACTGCTGGTAAAGCTGGTGCAGCAGCAGGCGCTGCCGGTTCTGCGGGCTCTTCTGTAGGCGGAAAGAACGCTACACAAGAACAGCTCAACGCGATGAAAGAAGATGCCATCGCCAAAGACAACAAACTCAAAGAGGCTAATTCTCGTGTCGCTGATCTGGAAAAGCAGATTGCCGATATGCGTCAATTGATGGCGATGAAGAGCGTGGCTGCTGCACAGGCCCAACCCGGCAATGCGAAACCTGAGCCGGCGAAAGTTGCACAAGTTACGCCACCGGCTGCTGTGCCAACGCCTCCTCCTGCTGCACCGGCAGCCGCTGCGAAAGCAGCTGAACCACCAAAGGATGCGCCAAAAGTTGAGGTGGCAAAGGTTGATCCGGCCGCCGTGTCTAAGCCAGTTGACCCTACCAAACCAGCAGATGCTGCCAAAGTTGAGCCGCCAAAGGTGATGTCGCCGCCGCCAGCAACACCGCCGGTTGCCGCAAAAACTCCAGCAAAAGCGCCAGCACCACCGGCTGAGCCGGGCGTTATGGAGATGGTTGAAGAAAACGCCGTTGCCATTGGTGCGGGCACAGTTGCCCTAATTGGTATAGGCGGAGTGCTAGCATTTATGTCGCGCCGCAAGAAGAAACCAAAAGGTGGTAGCAACACCAGCCAACTCGCTAATACATCCTCGATCATGCCGAGCGATCTCAAGCCAAATTCGGTTACAGGTAGCCGTGGCGGCGGGTTAGTTGATACCGGCAACAGTTCGTTTTTGACGGATTTCGACAAAACCGGGCCCGGTAGCATTGATACAGATGAAGTGGATCCGGTTGCCGAAGCCGAGGTTTATATTGCTTATGGTCGGGATGCGCAGGCAGAAGAAATTCTGAAAGAAGCGATGACGCGCGATAAGAGCCGTCATGAAATCGCCTTCAAGTTGCTCGAAATTTATCACACTCGTAAGAGCGTTCAGGCGTTCGAGACGGTGGCGCGGGAGTTGAAGGAAACTGCCGGTGCTGATCATCCGCTATGGGCAAAAGCCGCCGCACTCGGCGCGTCGATTGATCCGTCCAACAGCCTTTATAGCGGCACAGGCCAAGCGTTCGCGCCAACTGGTACGTATGTAGCAGGTGGTGGCGCGCTGGTTGCGGGTGCAGCTGCGTTGGCTAGCAGTGAAGCACATTCTGCGGATCATGCATCGCCGCCAGACCTGGACTTCGATTTGGGTTTCAGTGATGCGCCCAGCGGCTCAGCATCCGAAGCTTCGATGGATATCGCTGCCCTCAAAACGGGTGAACAAGCAGCGAGCCCGATGGACTTTGATTTGGATCTCAATCCAGCACCGAGCAGCGCTGCAAAGCCTGCAGCAGAATCTAGTGGGCTCGATTTCGATTTGGCCTTTGACTCTCCGGCAGCAGCGCCAGCAGTACCTAGCGGCGCCACAGTTTCGGCACCAGCCACCGCTTCTGGGTTTGATTTTGATTTGTCGGCCTTGTCGTTTGGTGAGCCAGCACATGAACCGGCGGCACCCGCGCCTTTAGCCCCAGCCGCCGCGCCACCGCAGGAACAATTTGCCTCAACTATTGCAACCCAAACTGCTGCCGCGCCAGCTGCCAATGCCGGGCTAAGCTTCAGCGATTTGAGTCTGGATTTGGCTGATTCGCATGATTTGGATTTGCCAGCAAGCAGCACTAGTTCGGGAAGCTCGGGTGGTGTTAATGCCGCAACAACCAAGCTCGAACTCGCCAAGGCCTACATTGAAATTGGTGATAGCGATGGCGCAAAAGAAATTTTGGCGGAAGTCGCTCGCGAGGGTAATGCCGCACAGCAGGACGAAGCAAAGAAAATTTTGGCAGGTATTTGATTCGTTAATTGAGTGTTGTTAACGTAGTTCAAAGCAGAGATTCGATGGTCATTCTTTAGGGCGCGGAAACACCGCGCCCTTTTCTTTTCAGCTTAGCTAACCGCATTTTTTTCGTATTTATTCTTCATATTCCGTTTAGTTGCCATTGACCAGTATGTCTGCCCCCACCACCCCCCCCACCCCCGCCGCCCCCGCCCCCATCGTCACCGCCAGCGTTCCGCTCGGACCCAGGAAAGCACTCCAGCGCATCGCGCTGGGCATCGAATATCACGGCATTGGATTTTGTGGCTGGCAATCGCAACCATCAGGTTGCGCGGTGCAGGATCACCTTGAGCGCGCCCTCCGAATATTCGTCGGCATGCCCGTATCCGTTGTTTGTGCAGGACGCACTGACACCGGTGTTCACGGCCTCGCCCAAGTGGTGCATCTCGATACGGAAATTGACCGCGATGAGCGCGCGTGGGTGCGAGGCACGAATGCAAATCTGCCGACGGCGATTCGCGTTTTGTGGGCAAAAAAAGTGCCGGATGAATTTCATGCGAGATTCGCGGCGCGATCGCGTACCTACCATTATTTGTTGCTAAATGATCCCACCGCCAGCGCATTGATGGCCGGGTTGGCAGGCTGGTTCCATGCGCCGCTTGCGCTTGGCGCGATGCAGCAAGCCGCAAAAATACTCATCGGCGAACATGATTTTTCGGCGTTTCGTGCCGCAGAATGTCAGGCCAAGACGCCGGTGAAAACTCTCCATGAAGTCGATGTTTCATCGCTGGTTGTCGGAGGAGCCGATTCGCATCGGTTCATCAAATTCAGCTTTCGCGGTAACGCTTTTTTACATCACATGATCCGCAATATTGTTGGTAGCCTCATCTATGTTGGTGCAGGCAGGCATTCGCTAGCGGAGTTTGAAACCATTTTTGAAAGCCGCGATCGAAGATCTGCTGCTCCTACATTCGCGCCAGAGGGACTTTATTTGGCGGCAATCGAGTACGATGAATCGTTTGGCCTACCGGTGATTGCAGGGCGCGTCCCATTTTTTGTTTGATTGGCTGTAAAAATATGCACAGAACCCGAATAAAAATTTGCGGAATTCGCAAAATTGAAGATGCACTATTTACTGCGCGATGTGGTGCAGACGCGATTGGTCTCAATTTTTACGAGCCATCACCTCGATCAATCGCATTGGCAGACGCAATCGCGATCAAAGCCGCTCTGCCATCTTTTATTGCAACGGTAGCGTTGTTTGTAAATCCAGAGCGCGGTAGAGTCGATGAAGTCATTGCAGGTCTAAAGCCCTGCGCCCTTCAATTCCATGGAGATGAAGACGCTGACTTTTGCGAATCATTCAACATGCCTTATCTAAAAGCCATGCGTATTGGCGCCGAGATGACCGGCGACGATTTGCTACAATATCGGTTGAAATTTCAAAGTGCACAGGCATTGTTACTCGATAAGCTTGATGCCGCGCAATATGGCGGCACCGGCGAGACATTCGATTGGCACATTATTCCAGTCGAAATGCGTGAACATATTGTGCTTGCTGGTGGGTTAACGTCGTCTAATGCGGCATCGGCAATCCAAACGGTGCGGCCATGGGCCGTCGACGTTTCAAGCGGTGTAGAAAGCGGTAAAGCAATCAAAGATTACGCAAAAATTGCGTCGTTTACTCAACAAGTTAGACTGGCAGACCAAAATGCAACTCAATGACCTTCCCAAAAATTCAGCTGATGATTTAGGCTATAACCTGCCCGATGCTACCGGCCACTTTGGCCCTTATGGCGGCGTGTTTGTAGCCGAGACCTTACAAGCCGCCTTACTGGAACTCAATATCGAGTACGAACGCGCAAAAGCCGATCCCGAATTTGTTGCCGAATTTCAGCGCGAACTAAAGCATTACGTAGGTCGCCCCAGCCCGATTTATCATGCCAAACGCTTGTCGGACGAGCTTGGCGGCGCACAAATTTATTTGAAACGCGAAGATTTAAACCATACCGGTGCGCACAAAATAAATAACACTATTGGCCAAGCATTGCTTGCACGCCGGATGGGCAAGCCGCGTGTGATCGCCGAGACCGGCGCAGGGCAGCACGGTGTTGCCACCGCTACTGTATGCGCCCGTTATGGGCTCGAGTGCGTGGTCTACATGGGCAGTGAAGACGTGAAACGGCAAGCGCAAAACGTGTATCGCATGAAGCTCTTGGGTGCCACCGTTGTGCCTGTTGACAGCGGCTCGAAGACTCTAAAAGACGCACTAAACGAGGCCATGCGTGATTGGGTTACCAATGTTGAAAATACCTTCTACATTATTGGGACCGTTGCAGGTCCGCATCCTTACCCGATGTTGGTGCGCGATTTTAATTCTGTGGTCGGCAAGGAATGCCTCTGGCAAATGCCCGAAATGATTGGCCAGCATCCCGATGCGGTGCTCGCGTGTGTGGGTGGCGGCTCGAACGCGATGGGCATTTTTTACGATTATATTCCGCACAAAAACGTGCGCTTAATCGGTTGCGAAGCAGGTGGCGAGGGCGTTGAGACGGGCAAACACGCGGCATCGCTCACGGCAGGCTCGCCCGGTATTTTGCACGGCAATCGTACGTATTTGATTCAAAATGCAGACGGCCAAATTATCGAAACCCATTCCGTTTCGGCGGGACTTGATTACCCCGGTGTTGGCCCAGAACACGCGTGGCTCAAGGATATTGGCCGTGCCGAATATGTGCCGGTCAATGATGATGAAGCGCTCGCGGCGTTCCATCGCCTGTGCCGGACTGAGGGCATTATCCCCGCGCTGGAATCAAGCCATGCTGTTGCCCACGCGATGAAAATGGCGCCGACGATGAGGAAAGATAAAGTCTTGTTGGTAAATCTTTCCGGCCGTGGTGATAAAGACATGGCGACCGTCGCCGAGCGTTCGGGCTTGCAGTTTTTCTGTCGTCCAAGCTGCCAGGTAAACCAGCTGAATCAAGCAAAACAATAGCAAATTTAAGGCCCCTATTTTGAGCAGAATCGAAGCTACTTTCGCTAGGCTTGCCAGTGAAAAAAGGAAAGCGTTAATCCCGTTTGTCACTGCAGGCGACCCCACTGCTGCGATCACCGTTCCGCTCATGCATGTGTTGGTGAAAGCGGGCGCGGATGTGATCGAGCTTGGCGTGCCATTTTCTGACCCGATGGCCGACGGCCCTGTGATTCAACGATCGTCAGAACGCGCGTTGGTTAACGGCATTGGCTTGTTGGATGTGTTGGCCTACGTGAGAAAATTCCGCGAAACGAATGACACCACACCCATTGTTTTAATGGGCTACGCAAATCCCATCGAGCGCATGGGTTTGGAGACCTTTGCAAATAATGCCAAGGCCGCTGGCGTTGATGGTGTGCTCATCGTTGATTATCCGCCCGAAGAGAGTACGGCAGTGTTGAACATACTCGATGCAGCGGGTATTGATTCGATTTACTTACTCTCGCCGACATCAACCGACGCACGGATCAAACTCATTGCCCAGAGTGCGCGTGGCTATATTTATTACGTCTCGCTCAAAGGCGTTTCCGGCGCGGCCAATATTGATACCGCCGAAGTCGGCGCGATGATTAAACGCATCAAAGCGGAAACCACATTGCCGGTCGGTGTGGGTTTTGGAATACGCGATGGCGCGACCGCGAGGCTGGTGGCGGATGTCGCCGATGCGGTCGTCGTTGGCTCGCGTATCATTCAAGAAATGGAAGCGTCGGCAATTGAGGATCAGCTCGCCAATGTTGAAAAACTGGTCAGCGACATTAGAATTGCAATGGACGCGTAGTTGCACAATCTGCGCGTCGCAACCGACGCCTAGAAAAACCCAAGGAGTCTGCAATGTCATGGTTTAGAAAACTCCTGCCACCCAAGATCAAAGCGGGTGGCACCTCGTTCAAGAAAGCCGTCCCTGAGGGGCTCTGGAGTAAATGCCCCAGCTGCCAAGCCACGCTTTACTTTACCGATTTGGAAAACAACGAGCATGTTTGCCCCAAGTGCAATTATCACAATCGCATCTCGGCTCGGCAGCGGCTGGATTTATTTTTTGATCCCGATGGCCGAGCCGAAATTGGCTCGGAAGTATTGCCCGTCGATAGCCTCAAATTCAAAGACAGCAAAAAATACGTTGATCGTTTAGAAGCCGCTGAAAAAGCCACGGGTGAGACGGATGCGCTGGTAGTGTTTCAAGGTACTGTGAACGAAGTGCCGTTGATCGCGGCCGCGTTTGAATTCAACTTTCTTGGTGGCTCGATGGGTTCGGTCGTCGGCGAACGATTCGCCCGCGCAATTGAAGCCTGCGCCGACGAAAAGTTACCGTTCGTTTCATTCACCGCGACCGGCGGCGCGCGGATGCAAGAAGGCCTGTTATCGCTGATGCAAATGGCGAAAACCACCAGCGCGTTGCATCAACTATCACGAGCGCGGTTGCCGTTTATCTCGATCTTGACGGATCCCACCATGGGTGGCGTTTCAGCTAGCTTTGCGATGCTGGGCGATGTGGTGATCGCCGAGCCCGGTGCATTGATCGGTTTTGCGGGCCCTCGTGTGATTGAGAGTACCGTTCGCGAGACGTTGCCCGAAGGCTTCCAACGTGCGGAATTTTTGCTCGAAAAAGGCGCGATTGACATGATTGTCGACCGTCGCGAAATGCGCAACAAGGTTGCGTCGCTGGTCACCTTATTGCAGCGCGAACCCGCGCCAACGCTGGTTCCGGTGGTGATTCCTGTTGCCACAATAGTGCCGGTTGCGGCCTAGTGATTGTTGCTGTAGCAAAGGTGTTACCAACAACACTTGACGGCTGGCTTGAATACATCGGCCACCAACACACGACTGAGATTGCGATGGGCTTGGAGCGTGTGCGCGAAGTTTGGCAGCGCATGGCGATTGATGGCAAGCCACTGCAAGCACCGATCAATATCATCGTCGGCGGCACCAATGGCAAGGGCTCTACCTGTGCGATGCTGGAGACGATTCTCAACATTGCCGGTTATAAAACGGGCTTCTTGAGCTCCCCACATTTGCTGCGCTATAACGAGCGGATACGAGTGGCGCAAGGCGAGGCCAGCGATGCGCTATTGATCGCTTCGTTCGCCGCTGTCGAGGCCGCAAGATGTTTTAAAAACGGCACCCCAGACATCATCCCTCTGACCTATTTTGAATATAACGTGCTTTCCGCATTGTGGATTTTCGCCGAGCAAAAAGTAGATGTGGCAATTCTAGAAGTCGGCTTGGGCGGCAGGCTTGATGCGGTTAATATTGTCGATGCCGATGTGAGCATTGTCGTGAGTGTCGATCTCGATCACCAGCAATATTTGGGTGATACGCGTGAAAAAATCGGGTTCGAAAAAGCCCACATCTATCGTAGCAAGCGCACGGCTATTTTCGCTGACATCAATCCGCCGCAAACGCTTGTCGATTACGCTGAATCCATCGGCGCACAGCTCACGCTGCTGGGCCGCGATTATCGCTACCAACGCATGGATAACCAATGGCAGGTTGTGGGGCAGATCGCTGGCCGTGATGGTTTGCTTCACTCAATGGCAAGGCACTCGTTGCCGATTCCCGCGTTGCGCGGCAGTTACCAGCTCAAAAACGCGTCAGCCGCCGTCGCTGCCCTTGCCGCGCTGCAAGATCAATTGCCGGTCTCGATTAATCACATCAAACGCGGCCTATTGGAAGTTGAATGGCCCGGGCGCATGCAGGTGCTACCCGGCAGGCCAACCGTCGTACTTGATGTTGCCCACAACCCGCACGCCGCGCGTGCCTTGGAGGATGCGCTGGGCACGATGGGTTATTACGAAAATACCTACGCCGTCTTTGCGATGTTGCAGGACAAGGATATTGATGCTGTCATCGCCACCATCAAGGGCCGTGTTGATTATTGGTTTATCGCGGGCATTCCAACTGAGCGCGGTGCAACGGTAGAACAATTGTCTGGCAAATTGGACCTGCAGGCGCTCGATGGTAAGGTCAGCTGCAAATACAGTCGCTACACCAGCATCGGCAACGCTTATGCGGCGGCGCGGGAAAGAGCAGGGGAGAATGATAGAATTTTGGTCTTCGGTTCGTTCTATACGGTCGCTGCGGTGATGGCAATTCTGAAAGCGGTTTAAAGCTGGCCTTTCATTGGCAAATTGTATGAAAGTCCATTACTGGCGGCATTCTCGAAGCATTATTGCCTTGAAACGAGCTCCAAGAGCGGACTTTTATATTTTTAATTGGTTAAAATGATGGCAACTCCAAAATCGGCAGCATCGGCAAATTCGGTCAATCTTTCGGCGACGGAGCTTGAATTAAAACGCCGTGGCCGCCGCCGCCTCATTGGCGCGTTGACTATGGGCCTGCTGGCGATTGTTTTTTTACCGATGATCTTTGACTCCGAGCCCAAAAAGAACAAAGGCAACACGCAAGAAATTGCTATCCAAGTGCCGCCGAAAGAAGGTTTGGCACCACTGACGGCGCCCGTCATGACCTCATCCCCCGCGCCAACAGCTTCGCCTAATGTAAAAATCGAGCCAAAACCTCCGTCCAGTGCGTCGACGGCGGCAACGCCATCAGCTTCTCTACCATTAGAATCCGCAGCCCCAGCCCCCGCACCACCCTCAGCTACTCTCATGCCGGCAACCAAACCTGCCGTTGTCGAGTCGCCGAAAAAGCCCGCGGCTGAAGCGAAGCCCGCGCCGGTGCCAGTTGTTTCTACCCCAGCGCCTGCGGCAGCGAAAACTGGTTTTGCGGTGCAGATCGGTGCGTTCAAAGATCCCGCCAAGGTTCAGGAATTGGTGGCACAAATGAAGCAAGCAAAAAAACCTGTCTTCACTGATCAAATTCCGGTTGCCGGTGGCACAATCACGCGGGTGCGGATTGGCCCATTTTCGACCAGGGAAAAAGCAGATTCTGCACTAGCCGAGATCAAGCTGTCGGGCTCCGACGGCAAAATCGTGCCGTTAAATTGACACCGTTCGATTCCGCCGATCTGCCCGCCAAAACATGAATGAGCTCGATTACATCGTCATCGCTATCTTGCTGATCTCGGTTGGCATTGGGGTGTTTCGCGGTGCGGTGCGTGAAGTACTCAATATTGTCGGCTGGGTGTTGGCGTTCATTTTGGCGTATGAGTTCGCGCCCAGTTTAGCGGCTAATTTTGCCGATTGGGCCGCCGAGCCGACGGTGCGTTTAGTCGTGGCGTGGGTGGCGGTATTTTTGGTTGTACTGGTCATTGTCGGCGTGATTGCGGGCCTGTTGTCCGAACTCATGCGAAAATTGGGGTTGGGTGCGCTGGATCGCGGTGTCGGCGGCGCAATTGGGCTTTTTCGCGGCGCAATTGTGGTGGTGGCATTGACGTTAGCAGCGGGGTTGACCAAGTTGCCGCAATCCGCAATGTGGCGGCAGTCGGCATCGGCGTCAACGCTTGAAGTGGCGGCGCTGTATGCACGTTCGGCGTTGCCGGAAAGCATGGCGTCGCGAATTAGGTATCGGATCGCCAACTAGGTTCACGTGCCGGCTGTAGCGCTCGTGTTTTTCGGCCGCTCATCTGGCGCAAATTTAGCTTATATTTAACCAAGCTTCAACAAAGATTCAACAAAGATTCAACAAAGATTCAACAAAGGATTCACTATGTGCGGCATCGTCGGCATTGTTTCAAAAAGCCCCGTCAACCAATTGCTATACGATGCCTTGACGGTATTGCAGCATCGCGGCCAGGACGCGGCGGGTATCGTCACCGCTGAGGGGCGCACATTTCATATGCACAAAGACAAAGGCTTGGTGCGAGATGTGTTCCGCACCCGCAACATGCGCGCGCTGACCGGCAACATCGGTATCGGCCATTGCCGTTATCCAACAGCAGGATCGGCCTCAAGTGCGGCCGAATCACAACCGTTTTATGTGAATTCGCCGTTTGGTGTGGTACTAGGCCACAACGGTAATTTGGTCAACACGGCTGAGCTGCAACGCGAATTATTTCAAGATGATTTGCGCCATGTAAACACCAATTCCGATTCCGAGGTTTTACTTAACGTGCTCGCCCATGAACTGCAAATCGCTGCGCGTGGGGTTCGTCTTGATCCCGATGCGATTTTCAATGCAGTCGCTGGCGTTCATCGTCGCGCAAAAGGGGCTTATGCCATTGTGGCGATGATTGCAGGCTACGGCCTGTTGGCTTTCCGCGATCCGTTGGGCATTCGCCCGCTCATTATCGGTAAGAATGAAACGCCGGACGGTGGTGTGGAATTTATGGTGGCCTCTGAAAGTGTGGCTATCGACGTCACCGGCTTTAAGGTGGTGCGTGATGTTGCGCCTGGCGAAGCGATTTTGATTGATACCTCCGGCAATTTTTTCAGTCGCCAATGCGCACTCGGTGCTAGCTTGAACCCGTGCATTTTTGAGTACGTGTATTTGGCGCGGCCTGATTCGGTGATCGACGGTATCTCCGTCTACGAAACCCGTTCCCGCATGGGCGCGTCGCTGGGTAAAAAAATTCTGCGTGAGAACCCGAATATCGAAATCGATGTTGTTATTCCGATCCCCGACACCAGCCGCCCGTCGGCCGTCGAAGTCGCGCAAGTGCTTGGCGTTAAATACCGCGAGGGCTTTGTGAAGAACCGCTACATTGGCCGCACCTTTATCATGCCCGGACAAGACGAGCGCAAGAAATCTGTCCGCCAAAAATTGAATGCGATGGCGATTGAATTCAAAGGTAAAAATGTGTTGCTCGTCGATGATTCCATCGTACGCGGCACCACTTCAAAAGAGATCGTGCAAATGGCAAGGGATTGCGGCGCGCTTAAAGTTTATTTTGCCTCCGCCGCGCCGCCGGTGCGATTCCCCAATGTGTACGGCATTGACATGCCGACGCGGGGTGAACTGATCGCCAGTGGCCGCACAACAGAACAAATCGCCGCCGCCATCGGCGCGGATGCGGTGTTTTATCAAGACCTCGATGCGTTGATTGCGGATGTACAAGCGTGCAATCCAAATGTGATGAATTTTGATGCCTCCTGCTTTGATGGGAAATATATTACCGGCGGTGTATCGCCTGAATACCTGGCCGATATTGAGGCCAGCCGCCATGATGGCGAAACGCTGATCGCAGGTTTGGAATCGAATACCTCCCAGCAACTGGACCTTGGTCTATCGACAGTTGACGGCTAAGCAATGCGAAACGATCAAAAACCAGGCTTTGAAACTTTAGCCGTCCGCGCAGGCGTGTTGCAATCGAATTTTCAAGAGCATTCGGAAGCGCTTTTTTTAACGTCCAGCTTCACGTACAACTCAGCCGCCGAGGCCGCGCACAAGTTCGCGAATGTTGAAGGTTTTATCTACAGCCGCTTTACCAACCCGACAGTCACGATGTTTCAAGACCGGCTGGCAGCCTTGGAAGGCGCTGAAGCTTGCGTGGCCACCGCCACGGGGATGGCAGCAATTGCCAGCGCTGTGATGGGCTTATTAAAGCAGGGCGATCATATTGTTTGCTCGCAGAGCGTTTTCGGGACAGTTGTGCCGCTGCTGAATCAAATCTGCAAGCGCTTTGGTATCGAGACAACATGGGTTGACCCTACGAACGTTGAACAATGGCAAGCCGCCATGCGCCCCAATACCCGCATGTTGTTTTGCGAAACCCCATCCAATCCGTTGGGTGAGATTTGCGATATCGCGATCCTAGCCACGATTGCTAAAAATGGCAACGCATGGCTCGCTGTGGACAATTGCTTGCTCACACCGGCGTTGCAACGTCCGCTTGAACTGGGCGCCGACTTAGTCATTCATTCCGCCACCAAATACCTGGACGGCCAGGGCCGCGTGCTGGCGGGGGCGGTGTGTGGTCGCAAAGAATTGATTGATCAAGTTTATGGTTTCGTTCGCACAGCGGGCCCGGCACTCTCGCCGTTCAATGCTTGGATATGTCTAAAAGGCTTAGAGACACTGAAACTGCGTATTGAGGCGCAATCGCATGCCGCGCTCAAACTGGCCCGTTGGTTAGAAGCACAGCCAAAGGTGAGGCGTGTTCACTACGCAGGCCTAGAATCCCACCCACAGCACCAGCTCGCCATGCGCCAAGCGCCGTTGCAAGGTGCGGTATTGTCGTTCGAGGTTGAAGGCGGGCGTGAGGCCGCGTGGAACATCATCGATAACTGCGAACTTATCTCCATTACCGCCAATTTAGGCGATACCAAAACGACAATCACCCACCCCGCTACCACCACGCATGCCCGCATCTCGCAAGCGGAACGTGATGCGGCGCGGATTGGTGAGAGCCTGCTGCGGGTCGCAGTGGGGCTGGAGTCTGTTGAGGATTTGCAGCGGGATTTGTTGTGGGGATTGTAGCGGGCAGTACCGAGCTCGGCTGTACGTTAAAGCATTTTCGTTGCAGACTGACTCGCAAACAATTCAGGCCATCGCTACAAATTCGATGGGGTCCAGCCAATAAAAAAAAGCAGTAATATGAGCGCGAAAAAAAGTGACTAATAAAAATCAAACCGCCTCACCGCATCCGCACCCCACGAAATCGAACGCTTGGTTCGCATTTTTTTGTTTGGTGTTGGCTGTTTTTTTGTCGCTGTGGCGCGGTCAAGATGCAAATTGGGACCTGCTGAATTATCACTATTACAATCCATATGCCTGGGTAAATAATCGCGCCACAATTGATATTGCCCCGGCGCAGTTGCAAAGCTTCCATAGCCCCTACGCGGACCTTCCCTACTATTACATCGTGCGTGCTGGACTGCCGTCATGGCTTGGGTGTTCAATTCTTGCGTTGCCAGCGGCGGTGGCACTTTTTTTTCTGGGTTTAATTTTTAGGCAGCTAACGCCATTCGCGAGGCACCCTGTTTATTTGATTGCCGTCGTCGTGCTTGGCGCTACTGGCGCTGCCGGTGGGCCGTTAGTTGGCACGACAATGAGTGAATGGCATTTGGTGGCGTTTTTTTTGGCGGCTATCTGGCTGATATTGCGTTTAAATTTGCCTGAATTTGATGGCTCACGGGGTAAAGAAAACCGGCATAGCGTCTTTGCCTCGATCACATTGGCTGGGCTGCTGGGAGGCCTTGCCGTTGGCTTAAAGCTAACAGCCAGCACATACGCTATTGGACTTGCCGTGCTAGTTTTCATTCTGCCAACGCGGTTATGGTTGCGTCTGCAATGCATAGCGTTTTTGGGTGCTGGCGGTTTGGTCGGCGCAGTTATTGCGTATGGTCCTTGGGGTTACGAGCTTTGGAGCCGCTTCGGCAACCCATTTTTTCCTTACTTTAACGATATTTTTCAATCGCCGTGGGCTGAAGCTGTCCGGTTTGCTGATACGCGATTTGTTGCGGATAACGCATGGAAATTTTTTGCGACCCCCTGGTTGATGATGAAAGTAACTATCGGCTTCATCACCGAGATACCGATTCGTGAATGGCGGATGGGTTTGGGCATACCGGCGTTCATTTTGCTTGCATGGCAAACGCCGGAATTGCAGGTGCGACGCCTATGGTGTGCACTATTACTAATGTTTCTCGTGATCTATTGTCTATGGATCGGCGTCTTTGGTTATTATCGCTATGCAAGTTTGCTAGAACTTCTGTCATCGATGGCTATCGTGGCAACAGTCGCAAACTGGGTTGCTCCTTTTCAATCGGCTTTCAAAAAATATGCCATTTTGTTAGTAATGGTTGTGCTGCTAATGCGCACCACAATATGGCCATCATGGGGGCGCGAGCTCCATGGCGAAATGGCGGTCGTATCAGTTGTTCCCATTCTGCCGAATGATTCGATGGTGATCGTCGCTTCCCTTGAGCCGATGGCGTATGTGGTGCCGAGTTTCTCAGCGCACACTCCCGTTATTTCGATCGTCAATAACTTTATGAGGCCGCCTGATACGGCTGAACCTCGTTTGTACCTGCTAGATCAATCGGCGATTCACCGGGTAAGGGAGCACCAAGGGCACATGTTTGCATTGGTTAGCATGAAGCACCAAAAGGAACGGTATTATTCAGGTGTTCCGATTGCCGAAATGATTGCGTCCATTGGTTTAGCCATTGATTTTAGCGTCTGTAAGCCAATTGTGAGTTCAATTAAAGGTAAAGAACTTGCATTGTGCAAGGTGGACAGAGCATGGCTGCCATCGGTAAATTTGGCCAGAAAGTAGATCTTAATTTAGCGAGGCTTTGAAATGATTAATGCTGTTGTTGTTGCGAATGCACTGGAAATTCAGCATGAATTTCAAGAGGCGAAACCATTTCGCTACGCCATGATTGAAAATTTCTTAGACACAGAGGTTTGCGAAAACTTGCTACGTGACTTTCCGAGCTTCGATAAAAAGTATGCTCTGAACGAAATGGGCGAAGTCGGCGGCAAAGCGGTTGTAGAACGTGTGCAAGATGTGAGTGAACCTTACAAGCGATTTTATGAATATATTAATTCGCCTGAATTTTTACAAAAAATGTCAGATCTCACAGGCATTCCAGATTTGATGGCCGACGCGACTTTATTTGGGGGCGGAACGCATGAAAACCGTGACGGACAATATCTGGATGCCCACATTGATTTCAATATTGATGAGCGTCGCATGCTGCATCGGCGCATTAATTTATTAGTGTATTTGAACAAAGAATGGGATGAATCGTGGGGCGGCAACATCGAGCTACACTCTAATCCCCGCTATCCAGAGTCAAACGAGACAATTCATTTCAGGCCAATATTTAACCGTGCCGTCATTTTCGAGACCAACGAATATAGCTGGCACGGCTTCCAAACAATTCAGCTTCCTGAAGGCAAAAAGCATCTTTCGCGAAAATCGTTTTCAATATATCTTTACACAAAAGACCGACCCGCAAATGAAGTCGTAGCGCCCCACACAACGTTTTATGTTTGTCGCCCATTGCCGTCCCACATAAAGCCGGGCGTGCAATTAAGTGAGTTTGACTACCAATATATTCGTGGCCTGCTGGCCAATCGGGATGGACTCGTCCAAATGTATCAAACGCTACTAATTGAAAAAGAGCAGAATCTGAGAAATTTCATGCAACTTAACCAGGATGGTTTGCTTAACCATAACGTGATTTTGTCCTCGCGGTCATGGAAATTGATCGTTGCGTTGCATAGAGTAAAATTTAAAATCAGGCAGTTTTTTTCGTTTAAAAGGGCTTAAAACATGTCTGCCAGCGACGTAAATCTAATGGCCGTTAATGAGAAATTGGGCGACGATGCGTTGCTACCAATCCCGCTGAGGGCATGCCCAATCTGCTGCGCTGCCGCTGACCAAACTTGCCGAATCGGCTCGTTATCTAATACATTTGTCGGTGGTCACATGGAGCGACAATCATATGATTTATTGTATTGCCAATGCAAAGCGTTGGTCTATATCAGTCCGCTTCCGACAAAGAACGATTTGGAGATGATCTACGTAAAGTCGGAACAATTTTCCGATCCGTTATACACTGATGCGACTCGCGTTGAGGCGATCCTTGGCTACATTGGAAGTTGTTTAAAGCGCCTGGTTGCCCATCAAGACCAAGTCAAAATGGGCAGGCCGGTGAGCTTACTGACGAGCGTCAAACGGAAGCTAGGAATTAATATCGTAGGTGATTTATCGGTACTTGAGGTGGGCGCAGGACGCGCTTGGATGTGCCGAGCCGCCAAGCAAATTAACAAGACCTCGAGAACAGTAGCTCAGGATGTTTCATCGGAGGCAGCAGATAGCTGTGATTGGGCCGACCATTTCTTGGTCTGCGAAATAGACGACAAACGAATTGCAGAGCATGGTCCGTACGATATTATTTCCCTGACCCACGTGATTGAGCATCTTACTGACCCCGTCGCAGCGATTAGTTGCTGTAAGAAATTGTTGGCAGCGGGCGGAATTATTTTCATAACCGCACCACACAGGCCCGTTGGATGGAAATCAGGCGATGCAGGAATTAGCGCTTGGCAGAATTATTCGTATAACCACATTCCTGCTCACATCCAATATTTTTCCCGAGATGCGATGCAAAAATTGGCCGCTGAGACGGGGTGCAAACTTATATTTTGGAGTGATGCGCACGAGGACGGGCAGGCGTTTGAAGCATGGCTAGAATAGAGGTGAATAGAAATGGCCATAGGTTTTTCAATTAAAAGCTCACCATAACTTAAACTAACAAAAATAAACAATAAACTATTTCATTTTATGAAGCTATCCATCGTAATTCCTTGTTACAACGAACGTGCCACGATCCTTTCATTAGTCACCGCCGTTAGAAGCGCTCCATACGACTCGAAAGAAATTATCATCGTCGATGATTGCTCCACTGACGGTACGCGGGAATTTTTACGCTCCGATATTGCTCCGCTTGTGGATAAAATTTTGTATCACGATGCGAATGCCGGCAAGGGCGCTGCACTACGCACGGGCATCAAAGCCGCTACTGGTGATTTGGTGATCATCCAGGACGCTGATTTGGAATATGATCCGCAGGAATATCCAACACTGGTTGCGCCGATTCTGAGCGGAAAAGCCGATGTGGTATTCGGTTCCCGTTTTATGGGCGGTGGCGCTCATCGCGTTGTTTACTTTTGGCATAGCGTTGGAAATGGTTTCTTGACGCTACTCTCGAACATGTTTACCAATATCAATCTTACCGATATGGAAACCTGCTACAAAGTTTTCAAGCGTGAAATCATCCAGTCGATCACGATTGAAGAGAATCGTTTTGGTTTTGAGCCTGAGGTGACAGCCAAAATCTCTAAGCTCGGCTGTCGGATCTATGAAGTTGGCATCTCGTACTATGGCCGTACCTATGAGGAAGGCAAAAAAATAGGCTGGCGTGATGGTGTCCGCGCGATTTATTGCATCGTTAAATACAACCTATTTCGTTGAAGGTCGTCCGCTATTTTTTTGTCGGCGGGGCAGCGGCGGTCGTCGACATTGGCATCTTTTTTCTGTTCGCCAAGTTGGCAGGCTATGATTATTTGCTGGTTGGCTGCGTTGGGTTCTTGCTTGCAACGGCAGTTAACTACAGTCTGAGCGTCAAGCATGTTTTTGAGAGCGGGGTGCGTTTTACCAAGCGAAAAGAAATCATTCTTGTGTATGCGGTAAGCTTGGTTGGCTTGGCGATAAATCAGCTCGTGCTGTACGTGATAATTTCCCATATGGAAAATGAGTTAATGCTCGCTAAATTGGCGGCTACTGCTATATTATTTGCGTGGAATTTTTTTGCACGGAACTTCATTATTTTTCGGGAGGAAAGTTGTTACAGAAAATAGCGTGACCTTTGGTAGGTTAATTCCGCAGGATATCTCGAACTTTTGAAATGGGATTCCCCATGGGTCGATAGCTTGTCCTCAATGATAGAGGTGGCTCCGGTTGTTTGAACAGTTTTACCCGATATTTAAGTGGAAGCTCGGGCAGGTTGAGGATGCAGAGTTATCCACGACGGCGGGCGTGCTCAATGAGAAGAGCATGAACGCACGCCGCAGTGGGTAACTCGGGGCGCATCACTGACGTCATTCTATGCCGCAATTTGCATCGTTGACTGCTTCTGCCAATACGCGCCATCCGGTGTTTGATCGTCAAGACTCGAATGGGGCCGTTTCATGTTGTACCAATCAATGTACTCAGCGATGTCGCTTCTCGCTTGGCTCACGCTATCGTAGGCTTTCAAGTAAACGCGTTCATATTTCACCGTTCGCCATAGCCGCTCGACGAACACATTGTCCCGCCACGCGCCGCGGCCATCCATGCTGGGCTGGGCACCCCGCTTGAACACCGCCTGCGTGAATTCCTCAGCCGTGAACTGGCTGCCCTGATCGGTATTGACGATATCAGGCGTGCCATAGCGGTTGAATGCCTGCTCGATGATCTCCACCGCCTGATACGCTTCCAAGGTCGTGGCGAGCTTGTGCGCGAGTACCCGGCGGCTGGCCACATCGACGACTGCCGTCAAATAGACGAAGCCCTTGGCCATTGGGATATAGGTGGTGTCGAGCGCCCGGACCTGGTTGGACCCGTTGATGACCACATTGCGCCGCAGGTCGGGGTAGATGGTGTGTCCCGGACGAGCTTTGCTGGTGCCCGGCTTTGGGGCCAACGCTTCAATATTCATGCGCCGCATGAGCGTGCCGATATGGCGTCGTCCCACCTCAATACCTTCTTTGGCCAGCTCGCGCTTGAGCATCCGGGCCCCCATGAAGGGGTGCTGTAGATGTAGCTCGTCGAGCCGGCGCATCAGCGCGAGATCTGCCGCGCTGATCGGGCGAGGCAGGTAATACACCGCGCCACGGCTGATGTCCAACAACTCGGCCTGCCGCGATACGCTGAGACGGTGGCTTCGGTCAATCATCATCTTGCGCTCAGCAATCCGGCTTTGGTGAGCGCGCCTGCCAAAAAATCATTCTCCAATGCCAACTGGCCGATCTTGGCGTGCAACGGCGCCAAATCAACCGGATCAGGGCGATCTCCGCCGCAAAATACCTCGGTCACCCGCGACATCAGTTGCTTCTTCCATTCGCTAATTTGGTTTGGATGGACTTCAAACTGCGCGCACAACTCGGCCATCGTCTTGTCTTCGCGCAGCGCGGAAAGGGCAACCTTGGCTTTGAACTCCGCTGTCAGCTTACGGCGCTGCCGCTTGGCAGCGGTACTCTTCTTGGTCAACTTCATGAAAAACTCCTTGTCGTCGAATCGGAATCGATTCAACATATTGCCCAGAGTTTCCACTGAACGCACTGTGCAAATCTGCGGAGCCACTTCTGATTTCCTGAAATTAAAGCGCGACTTATTGTCGACCCTGCGCGAAGCATTAAAATGTTATACGCAGGGTCAATAATTTGTTTTAACTTTTTTCGGATCCAAGGCGAAACAGTTATTGCCCGGAAAGTTTTCTCCTGGCAATTGCTTCGTTGGGTACTGTCGGCGTATAGAACAACAATAGATCACCAGCTTGGGTCGCCATAACATTCGTTGTTCCTTGTGAGGTCGCAGAGATTACAGAATTTCCGAATTTAACTTGCGGAGTTGAAGCGTTCGCTGATGTCCAACTCACGACTACATTGCAATTCGCTCCACCAGACAATTGACAGGCACGTGGCGTTTGGCCAAACGAAGCCGTTGTAGCGCTTGCCGCGAATGCGCCGTACTGATTGTTAGTAAGCGCTCCATGAACAGCAGTCTATCTAGGGCGGCGTTTAGCTGGTAAGCGCCTGCATATTCAAGTTCCACGGCAACAACGCTTCAACCTCATCCACGGTTTTTGCGGCGGGCAAGTCACGCAGCACCCGACACAGCCA
>JBBRAM010000005.1:0-197860 GCA_038206765.1 Burkholderiales bacterium
TATTCCTTTGATATGTATTACTGTATAAGTAATCAGTAATATATCACGACAACAGCGAAGGTCATGTGCAAGAATAGCTGCGCTATTCCGCGCTTATATCCCCGCCCTAAAGGACGGGGTTTTACGCGCTAACTGATAAAAAAATGCCGTTCCTTCGCGAGGCGATTAGATTAAAATGCTGAGTCGAATTGGTTAGCCAATATAGCTAAAATGAAAAAGCGGCAAAATCTAACCACCGCTTAGTTCTAAGTTCTTAGCTCTTAGTCCTCATTTTCTTTCACTTCAGTCAAAACGCTTCTTAACAAACAGATCAATCATGGACAATTTACTTCCCGAAAACCCTATTATCGCCGCTCGCCTCGGGCAACTTCGCGCCGCAATGGAACGAGCATCGGTTGCGGCGGTGTTGATCCCTTCCAGCGACCCCCATCTCTCGGAATATTTGCCCGCACGCTGGATGGGGCGCGAATGGATTTCTGGCTTTACCGGTTCCATGGGCTCCGTTGTTGTGACATCGGCGCGTGCGCTGTTGTTTGCGGATAGTCGTTATTGGTTGCAAGCCGAGGCTGAGATCGCTGGAACCGGTTTTGAGCTTGTTCGGATCCGTTCTGGCGCCAGTTTGGAGCATATTGAGTGGTTGGCACAGCATGTTGCGGCGGGACAGACAGTCGCCATTGACGGTTCGGTGATGGCTCTATCGGCCGCACGTTCGCTGGACTCAGCGCTCCGGGAGAATGATATTTTACTGCGCACGGATTTGGATTTATTCGCTGAGATTTGGCAAGACCGCCCCGCATTACCGACGGCGCCATTATTTGAGCACCTTGCTCCCCATGCTGATCTTTCCCGCGCGCAGAAGGTTGCAGCGACGCGCGATGTCATGCAAGCGTTGCGCGCCGGTGAGGGCGTGAAATGGCATGTGATCTCAACGCTTGACGATATTGCCTATTTGTTGAATCTGCGCGGAAGCGATGTTAGTTTCAATCCCGTTTTTGTAGCCCATGTCATTCTGGGCGTTGATTCATTGGCCTTATTTATCATGCCTGGTAAAATTTCCGCTGTTTTGCAGGCCGCGCTGACGAAAGACAGCGTGCGTATTGAGCCCTACGATCAATTTCATGCGGCGCTGGCAAACTTGCCTGCCGCCGATTCGGTCCTGCTCGATCCGCGCCGCATCACATATCGGACGCGCCATTCGATCCCGGCGACGATGAAGATCGTGGAAGCGGTCAATCCCACGACGTTCGCAAAATCCCGCAAGACGACCATTGAGGCCGACCATGTGCGTCGCACGATGGAGCAGGATGGTGCCGCGATGGCTGAGTTTTATGCCTGGTTTGAACGAGCCATGCATGAGGGAGTTGAGAAAATAACGGAGGTTACGGTTGATGAGCGCATTACCGCATTTCGTGCGCAACGCGCGGGCTTTGTGAGTCAGAGTTTCGCCACGATTGCGGGCTTTAAAGCCAATGGTGCGTTGAACCATTACCGCGCCAGACCGGAAACTTGCGCCACGATTGAAGGCGATGGGTTGTTGCTGATCGATTCCGGAGGACAGTATTTAGGCGGCACAACCGACATCACGCGGGTCTGGCCGATTGGAGCAGTTGAAAATATCACAGCGCCGCAAAAGCGCGATTACACGCTGGTGCTGAAGGGTACGATTTCGCTCTCCGTGGCCCTTTTCCCGCGCGGCGTGAAATCGCCGTATCTCGATGCAATTGCGCGTGCACCTATTTGGGCAGCATGTTGCGATTATGGCCATGGCACAGGGCATGGTGTTGGATATTTTATGAATGTCCACGAAGGTCCGCAATCGATCAGCCAAAGCATGCCCGATCCTCATACTGCGATGGAACCGGGCATGATTACGTCAATTGAGCCGGGCCTTTACCGCGACGGGAAATGGGGTATTCGGATTGAGAATTTGGTGCTGAACGTCGCGGCTGGTAACGAAGCGTTTGGCGAATTCTTAAAGTTTGAGACCCTCACGTTGTGCCCGATTGATACGAATTTGATTGACCGCGATTTAATGCGTGACGACGAAATTGCCTGGCTGAATGCGTATCACGCCGAGGTGCAGCGGCGGGTTGCACCGCTGGTGGAAGGTGGTGCGAGGGATTGGTTGATGGCGCGGACGAAGCCGATTTAGCGACCGCTTTGGCCATCTTTTTAAATCATTCAACGAAACCGCCGGGATTCACCGGCGTTTTTCATTTTGAGGCCGACAGCGAAATCGACAGCGGAATGCTAACGCTGCGTCGGCGCGTGGAAATCGGACACTGTTCCCTTGCAATCAACAGCGATTGGTGGCCGGTCTTTCAGATTTCAGCGAAAAGTAGCAGCTAAAAGTAACAGCAAAAAGTAACGGCAAAACGATGACGCCGATAACCCGCCGCACCCAAACCATGTTTGTCACCAAATCTTCATAAAACTGACGCTGTAACGAAGCCAAAACACCATATCTTGTGCCTATCTAATGGATAGGAGCATACGGTGTTTGATTCGATCCCCGCTGAACCAAGCAGTTCGACTGCTGATACTAACAATGAGGTCAAGCGTTATCGTGCCATTTGGATTTCTGATCTGCATTTGGGCACACCGGGTTGCCAAGCTGAAAAATTGTTAGAGTTTTTGCGGCTGACCGAATCGGACCATCTTTACCTGATCGGCGATATTATTGATGGTTGGGCGTTAAAGCGCCGTTTTTACTGGCCGCAGGCACACAACGACGTGGTACAAAAAATCCTGCGCAAATCACGCAAGGGAACATTCGTCACCTATATTGCGGGCAATCATGACGAGGCGGCGCGGCATTTTTTGGGCGTGGCGTTTGGTGGCATTGTGATTGAAGATGAAGTGGTGCACATCACCGAGCGCGGAGAGCGCTTGCTGATACTCCATGGCGATCGTTTTGACGGTGTAATTCAATGCGCAAAGTGGCTCGCTTACTTGGGCGATATTGCCTACGAAACCTTGCTCAAAGTGAATGTCTGGTTTAACGGGGCACGTCGCCGTATTGGCTTGCCGTACTGGTCGCTTTCCCAGTATTTAAAACACAAGGTCAAAAACGCGGTCAGCTACATCGGCGCGTTTGAGGAGGCGCTGGCGCGCGAAGCGAAATCGCGCGGTTTGGATGGGGTGGTGTGCGGCCATATTCACCAACCGGAAATTCGCATGATCAACGGCGTTAAATACTGCAACGATGGTGATTGGGTGGAGTCACTCTCTGCATTGGTTGAAACCATGGACGGCGAGCTAAAACTGATCCATTGGGCAGAAGAATCAAAGCCAGCCGCAATCCCACAGCTCACGGGAATCAAATTGCCCAGCTTGCCACAGCCGCAATTGACTCCAGTGCCGGTCGAGTAGTTGAACAATGCCTTCATGAGCTCAGATACGACGGCGCAATTTGCTCAAGTGATGTTGTCACATGAGCAGAAGTAACGACACGCGGTTTATCAACAGCCTTGGTAACAGAGGGTTAGCCGCGGCCGCGACCTAGTCCATTTTTTGAGGATGTTGAGTCAGCGTTAAAATAACCAGACCAGCAAACTTAACCAAGCTTAACCAAGCTTAACCAAGCTTAACCAAACGCATTCAACCCCGTCTGCGCGCGCCCCAAAATCAGCGCGTGAACATCATGCGTGCCCTCATAGGTGTTGACGGCTTCGAGGTTCATCATGTGACGCACGACGTGATACTCATCGGCGATGCCATTGCCACCATGCATATCGCGGGCCTGACGCGCAATATCAAGCGATTTGCCGCAATTATTGCGTTTCATAAGCGAGATCATTTCCGGGGTCGCGCGGCCTTCGTCTAGCAAACGACCCAAACGCAATGCACCTTGTAAGCCGAGTGTGATCTCAGTTTGCATATCGGCCAATTTTTTCTGGATCAATTGCGTAGCCGCGAGTGGCTTGCCAAACATGATGCGATCCAGCGTGTATTGCCGAGCGGCGTGCCAGCAATATTCTGCCGCGCCGATTGCGCCCCAGCTGATCCCGTAGCGCGCTTTATTTAAGCAGCCAAACGGGCCTTTTAGTCCTCGCACATTGGGCAATAAATTTTCAGTTGGCACGAATACCTGGTCCATCACGATTTCGCCGGTGATCGACGCGCGTAAGGAGAACTTGCCCTCGATTTTGGGGGCCGATAATCCCTTCATGCCTTTTTCAAGTACGAAGCCACGAATGTCGTCTTTACCGTTTTCTTCGAGCTTTGCCCAAACAATAAACACATCGGCTATCGGCGAATTGGTGATCCACATTTTTGCGCCGTGGACGATGAAGCCACCGTCAACCGGTTTGGCGCGGGTGATCATGGAAGAGGGGTCGGAACCTGCGCCCGGCTCGGTCAAACCAAAGCAGCCGACCAGTTCCCCTGTTGCCAATTTGGGGAGCCATTTTTCGCGCTGCGCCTCATTGCCATAGGCGTAAATCGGATGCATTACCAATGATGATTGCACGCTCATTGCCGAGCGATAACCCGAATCAACCCGCTCCACTTCGCGCGCCACCAAGCCGTAGCTAACATGATTCACGCCCGCGCAGCCGTAGCCATCAATGGTGGAACCCAATAAACCCAATTCGCCCATCTCATTCATGATGGTGCGGTCAAATGTTTCATTGCGGTTCGCCAACAAGACCCGCGGCTGCAATTTTTCTTGGCAATAGGCATGGGCTTGATCGCGCACCATGCGCTCTTCGTCAGACAATTGGTCATCGAGCAACAGGGCATCGTCCCATTTGAATTGCGGTTTGAGGTCGTTAGGTTTCATAAATTATCCGAGCTAGGATTACAAAAGTGGCGTAAAGGATTTACACTATTTTAACGCGAAATGAAGGAACTGAAACGGCGTCAGCTTGGCTGCGTTGCAGGAGCGTTAGCGCCAGCACTCGGTTCTGCCTTCGCGCCCACGTAGTAACCTGCCTTAGCGCTTCCCCAACACCGCTGAAACTGCCACCACGCTCGTCACGAGCGTAATCATGATGAGCGCAATGACCGAGGGCGTAATGGTGTCGGTTGCGACATCCATCGAGGCATCAATCAGCAAATTATCGCCCGATAAAAATACGGTGGAGATGATTGCCGCAACCATCGCCATCCCAAAGATAATGAAAAATCGTTTGGTTGATGATAACTGCGCGCGCATGGATGTCGAAACAGGTAACGCGTCCATCACGCGCAACGTAAAGCCGGCATCGTCAATATAGGCGTCACGATGCTCGGCGACATCGGCCTTTAGAACTTCATCGATAAAATCTCGGTGAATATTGAGGTTATGTTTCACGTTGTTATTCATGCTGCATGTCCTTCGCTTGCCGATTCATTTCCAAATTGCTCCGCGTCGTAATCATGGAGCGCCACGCGCAATTTTTCTTTCGCTTTAAGTATATGCGTTTTGACTGTGCCGATGGGAATATCCAGCACGTAGGCGGCCTCATCATGCGAAAGATCATTGTAATAGCACTGCAAAATTGCCGCGCGTTCGCCGTCGGTCAGCACGGCCATGGCGCGCTGTAAATCGCGGCGCACACCGGTTTGGTGTGATTCAGATTCAACCCATTCAGGCTCTGGCATTTGGTCGTCATCGAGCAAAATTTCGTGCTTTTTGCGCACCTCGGATTGCCAGGCGTTAAACGCGATACGATAAAGCCAGGTGGAAAATTTGGCCTCAAATCGAAACGATTGGATGTTTCTCCATGCCAGGATGAACGTTTCCTGCGCGATATCGTCGGATAGCTCCAGCTGGCCGTTAGTCATTTTGCGTAAGCTAGTACGCAGCTGCGATTGATGGCGGCGCACCAGTTCGGCAAACGCGTTTTTATCGGCGTTGAGCAGCACGCGTGAAATCAAAGCGGTGTCGTCAAACGCAGACCCGCCCGATCCGTTGCCAATGCTGCCTTTTTCGCCGCCAGTTACGGACGCGGGCTTGGTTTTATTAAGATTCAAAATGATGAGCCGGAAAGGCTAGCCAGCAAGCATGGCTAGATTTTGCGACCACCTTCTAGCTTCCAAACCACCAAATAGCCAAATCCCATAAATAGCGGGATCAAGCCAAAGCCCCACGGCACATCGATTTGCCAGAGACACACCGAGAGCCCGATTCCCAGCCCCAACAGCACCAAACCACGGCGTAAATCCGATTGTGGTGATGGTTTGCCTACCAGAAATTCTGGTGGGACTGGCTGGCCTTTTTCGGCCAGTCGCAGCGCCAGATCATGAATGCGCTCAGTCTTACGCGCTTGGTAAAGCATTATCATCGCCGCCAATATAAGCGGCGTACCAATGCCCAAAATGATGGCAGTCATGGCAACAATGGTTTGTCCGACTTGCATAGTGTTCTCCTTTAGAAAATCCAAAACATTGACGACGAAATGCACGGGCTTACGTTTTTTCGCTAGCTGGCTGTAGCTTTAGGTCCGGCGCCAGCCCAGCGGCTATTTTGCATCGTGTTGAGAGTAAGACGCATCCAGATGCAATTTTAGATTTTTTGCCGAGCAATTTACGTCGGTTGCCGGGCAACTAGTCAGCGCCCAATTCCTGTGCGAGCGCTGGCCGATTGTCCGTAGCCGCTGCGCCTAAAGGTTCGGCAGGCTTTGGCAGCTCGTACATTGCGTTCAGCGGCGAATAGCGCAACAGCGCCACCCCCAATACTAGCCCACCGAATCCGGCAATAGCGATGGTCGCGCGCAAACCAAAGTAGGTCCCCATGACGCCGCCTAAGAGCGCACCAACTGGTGAAAGTGAGACGGCGATGAAAATCAAAGTGGACGTCACTCGGCCGCGCAAATGGCTAGGAACTGCCGCCTGGCGCAGGGTTAGGTAATTGATGAAAAAAATCATCGCGCCAAAATCAAACAAAAAAAGTGCTGTGCCCAAATGCAAGGTCGTAACGTATTCTGCCGATACCGTCGCTACCAGCAGCCACGAGCCGCCGCTTAGTGTTAAGCCATACAGCATCACCGGTCCGACGCCGTAACGCCCATTCATGCGCTGGCAGAGTGCCGAGGCTGCCAAAAATCCCAGGCCCGCAATCATGAAAATTACGCCAATTTGCCCCGGTGACAGAGCCAGATCACGGGTTGCGAATAAAATCATAATCGCCAAATAAGCATGTTTGAGCAGATTCCACATCATCAACGAGATCGCGATGGATCGTAGTATGGGTGTTTGCCAAATCAACGCCAAGCCTTCCTTGGCGTCTGCCCAAACGCTTGACCAGGCATGACTCCACGTCTCGGATTTTTCCCGTTTCGGTGGTGCATCACCCGGCAAGGGTTTAATGCCACGCAGCATTATGGCTGAGACAAAAAATGATGCCGCGTCAAGCAAGATTGCAAATGGTGCAGTGAGCGCGTGGATCAATATGCCCGCCAAACCAGGACCAACCAACTGCGAGGCTGAATCAGATAATGCAATCCGCGAGTTGGCCTCGATCAAATTATCGTGCCCGACTCGCTCGGCCATAAACACCTGATAGGCAGCCCAACCAATGATGCCGCCAATACCCACGACGAAACCGGCAACGTACAAAACTGGCATCGACAGCGCGCCAAACCACGCCGCAATCGGGATCGCCAATAGTGCCAAACCGCGGCCCACATCGGCTGCAACAATAAGCGGCAACTTGTAAGAGCGATCCACCAGCACACCCGTAAAAAGCCCAAACAAAGTGTAAGGCAGCACCTCTACGGCCGATAAAATCCCCATCTGTAGCGGCGTGGCGTTTAGCATGATGGCGGCCGTCAGCGGCAATGCCAAAAACGTGATTTGCCCGCCGAAATGGGTGATGGTGAGGGAGAGCCACAGCCTGCGGAAATCCCGCTCGCGCCATAGCTTGCCCAGATACTTATCGAACCGGTGGGTTGCTTTGTTGTCATGTTCGTCGACAGCGGTGGGGCGGTTTTGGAGACTGCCCGCATGTGTTGACGGCTGCTCGGTATGATGTTGCGACTGCATGATA
The DNA here is from genome assembly GCA_038206765.1 of Burkholderiales bacterium. Classification (GTDB taxonomy): domain Bacteria; phylum Pseudomonadota; class Gammaproteobacteria; order Burkholderiales; family Usitatibacteraceae; genus UKL13-2. The sequence continues at coordinate 7,973 of JBBRAM010000005.1, forward strand.
CTTCCCTGTGATGCGGGCCTCTGGTTCAGACAATTCTTATGGCGCGAATTTATTGCTTCGCGTGGAAGATGCAAACTGCCCATGATAAAAAATTAAAAACGGCACAAAACAACCCCATTTTAACCCTTTCCCTGCTGCCCGCTTACCTGTCCGCTTACCCGTCCGTTTACCATTCCTCCTACCCATCCGCTGAACCCCGATGCTTGAATCATTGCCCGGCCGATAAATCCTGCCAAATTTGGGCTATTTCGTAAGGGGGCGAAACTCCGCCCCAGTCGATTGCCGGCTGCGCGGCCGGTGGTTAGCGCACTCAACAGAAGGCCGGCAAAAAGGGTTGTACACTGCGTTGCAGACCGGGCCGTAGAGAGCAGGCACAATTTTTTGGGGGTGTTTGGATTCATATCGGTATAGTGTGGGATGGAGGTGGCCGTAAGCAGGTAAAAATGCTGAGATTCTCACTAAGCAAAGTTCATTGTCGCTTGTTTTCTGACATGATTGACAGGCACTGTGGACGCGATCGCGACACCATCACGCAGCTACCACGTAGCGACTGAAGTGCGGCGACAGTGCGACGGCATGGCGTTGGTATGGCTACGAAAAGCAAGCGCCAAGTCTGCTCAAACAATGCTGCAATACTGCACCTACGCGGACGTAACGCAGAAACAACAGGAAAATTATTTTGAATAAAACAGTAAAAAGAGGGCCTCCAAAACCGGCAGGGCGTGCCAAGGCCCGGGGTGCGAAAGCGCTCGTCAAAAAAGCGAAGGGTAAGCCGAAAGGCAAGGCGGTCGTCCAAACAACCAAGATCGTCGCCAAAAAGCCCGTTCTCAAAACCCGCATCAAAAATGCTGCGTTGGACATTGACACCGGCAAGCCGATCAAACCCAAAAAAGGTCCGCCAAAACCGGTAGAGATCTCCGCCACTGCCAAAGCTATCGCGTCGGCGAGTAGTGCGCCGAATAACGCGGCGATCCTGCCCACCGATATTTCGGTTTTAGCCTATTGCCGCGCCGGTTTTGAGCCCGATTTATTGGCAGAGATCATGTCGCGCATGGCGGCTACACCCAAGGCCAGCTGGGCGCTCGCAAGTTCTGGTTTTGTTCGGGCCACCTTCGCCGCACCGGCTATCAAACGTCTCCATTCGGCGGTGCATGAGCCGATGGTGTTTGCGCGGCAAATCATGCGGTCGGGCCTGCTCCCGATTGCGCTCGGAACCCAAGATCGGGTTACGCCGATTGTGCATGCGGCTGAGGCATTTTTAAGCAACCTAAATTTGCCAAATGTGGCAGCAGTGTGGGTGGAATACCCTGATACTAACGACGGCAAATCGCTCTCAAAATTGGCGATTGCCCTGCAATCACGCATCACCCAGCAATTGCAGGAATTGGGCAAAATTAGCGCACAATCCGGCAAACGGCTTCATGTATTTTTGACTTCTAAATCCGAGGCGTGGCTCGGCCAAACTGATATTGAGTTTTCATCATCCTGGCCACTCGGCATCCCACGCTTGCGCATGCCATCCGAAGCGCCGAGCCGTTCAACCTTAAAGCTTGCCGAAGCGATTCACGTGTTTATCGGCGACGATGATGAACGATTGTTCCAGCCCGATATGCGGGCTGTCGATTTGGGAGCGGCACCCGGCGGCTGGACGTGGCAATTACTGCATCGCGGGCTCTATGTCACTGCCATTGACAACGGTGATTTGCGCGGTGAGCTGGTCGATAATGCGATGGTCAAGCATTTGCGCGAAGACGGTTTTAAGTATCGACCACTTAAGCCCGTCGATTGGATGGTGTGCGATATGGTCGAAAGCCCATCGCGGATCGCTAAGCTGGTCGGGCTTTGGCTTTCGGAAGGCTGGGCGCGGCATGTTATTTTTAACCTCAAACTGCCGATGAAAAAACGCTTCGAGGAAATCGAGCGTTGCTCAATGATTATTGATGAGGCGCTGGGAAATAAAGCCGAGCGCGCTGTGTTGCAGCTAAAGCAGCTTTATCATGATCGTGAAGAGGTAACCGGCTATTGCGGGTTTCCACCAAGGGCCAAGCAACTGTAATTCTGCTTGGCACGTTCCTGATTCGATCGTTGGCTCAAGGCGGCAGAAAAAAAACGGCATCGTTTGATGCCGTTTTTGTTCCGAAAAATTTTAGAATTAAATTTTGAACGCTACCGCTGAAAATTAACCTCAGTCGTGTAACTGCGGCCATCGGCGCCGGGATTAAATTTCCACTGCGATAAAGACGTTGTTACGGCGCGATCGAACAGCCTGGCAGGGCGGGATTCGAGAATCGAGACGTTGGTTACATCGCCGTTGGCACCAATAGTGAGCTTGGCGCGCACCGTGCCGGCTTCGACATTCTGCCGAATTGCCTCGCGCGGAAACTCAGGCTGTGCGCGGAAAGTGGGCGTTGCCAGCGTCCCGACTGCGGGTGCCTCGGCCTTGGGAGGTGCAGCACGCGCCGTTGGGGCGGCGGTGGCAACTTGCACTGGCGGAGGTGTGGGTTCGGCAGCGCGAGCGGGTGCGGGCGCAGGCTGCACTGGCGCGGGAGTCGCAATCGGCGCGGGTGCAGTTTTGGTCTCTGCTGCCAATTTGGTGGCAGTAGTGGAAGCGGAAGGGACAGGAGGAGGTTCAGTCTTGGCAGGCGCGTCTTTTATATTTTTCAAGTCGGCCATGTAATCCACGGTTTTCCGCGGTGCGTAAAAATCTGGATTGGTTTGCTGATTTTGTTCAACCGATTTGAGGCGATCAGCCGTGGTTTGCACAGGCTCTGTTTTTTGGCAAGCGGCCAAGGATGCGCCAACCAATAACGATAAACCGCAAACGCGTAATGCTTTTTGACGCTGGCTGTGCCGAACAAATTTGCCAGCCATTAAATGAATGGAAGGTATACGCATGAAGCTCCCTGAAGTGTTGATTTTTGAGGCTCTGCCAAGCGGGGTTTTATGAAGTCAGTGCGCGTTTTGTGGTTGCAATTGCGCTTTCAGACTTTTGCGGCTGTGATTTTTTCCATCATTTTTACCACTACTTCTACAACTATCCTTACACTTGAGTTGCCACGATATAGGCTGTCAAACATGGCCGAAGCATGACAAGATTTTGATTTTTCCGCAATAGCGGGCACAATTTTTTGTAATATTCATCTGCGAACAGCGTTTGCTGTCACCGGTTCGGCTTTTCAACCAAGGTGTACATCGCAAACAAGTTGGTTTCCAAATCGTCAATGATTTCGTTTTTGTCGTTATGATCCCATTTCAGAACGCGGCCAATTTGGCGAACCGCAGCGTGGTCTTCGCGGTCAATCGCGAGAACATGAAACCCGTGTTTTTCAAATTGCTCGCGGCTAAACGGTGAGCGGCCATCGGCAAATGGCTTGTATTTTTCGTTCGCGGCGGCAGCTTTCGGGTAGAGGTTATAGATCAGCAGTTTGCCGCCGGGGTTCAACGCATTAAACAGGGTTTTAAGGAACGCATCTTCACTCACCCCGAGGTCGACCAAGAGGTGCTTATCCACCTTGCGTTCTGGCTTGATGTAGCCGCGCTTTAAGGTGTTTTTTGACAAAATAAGGTCGTAGCCTTGCCCCACGCGCTCGGCGGCTTTGCCGTCTTTGGGATAGCTTGCGTGCACCAAAGTCACTGTGCCGGCCCGGCCAAACAATGACTTACGTGATGCCAACGCAACTTCACCTTGGTCGCTAGGCTCGCTATAAAGCGCAGCCAAATAGCTGTCGGTATCCACGCCCGTGATAAATCCGCCCAAGCTCGCCAATAGCCGCAAATGACCTATTGAGCCGTAGCCATAGTCGAGTATCCGTTTACCTTTAACATCGGCAAATCCGTTCCCGCTTGCGATATCCAAAGCACGGACGTAGGCGAGCGGCGAACCGTATTTTGCATAGTAATAGCGGTATTCGTCGAGTTCGGTTTGCACTAATCTTGTTCGCGTCGCCTCGGGCAAGGCGGCCATTTCAGCGGGCGAAAAATATTCGCGAGTCTGCGGGTTTTGAAACACGACCCGTGGACGTACGCTGGGGAGGCTCGCGGTGGCCGCCAAGAAGCGTCTACCCAAATCGGAGCTGGTTAGCGGCTCCAGCGCCGTTGCTTCGTCGGACAATCGTTGTAGCGCAGGTGAAAGTAATGGGGTTACCTCAGGGCGTCGTTCGGCTGCGGATGTATTTGGCCTTGAGGATCTGACTTCGACAATTTGGGTGGTGCTGCAACTGGCCAGCACGATGATGAATGCGGCGGATGCAACGCGCGCAATCGCCGGCTTACCAAAAAATATGACCTGAATTTTGGCGAAAATTTTGGCGAAAATTTTGGCGAAAAGGCCGACGCGAGCCGATGCGAAGAACAAGTTGCGGGAAATTAAATTGGACATGGAGTTGCTAAATTAGAGGAGGCGGACATTCGGAAAATAAATTCAGGCGTCAATCAATGTAATTTCTTTGGTTTACGATCGCCAGGCGCAGGCACCGGTTCACCGCGCAATTTTAAAAAATATTCGTAAATATCAATCGTAATCAGCGGCAAATCTTCGCGGCATTCGGTCAGTAACTGCGCCATATCGCGTGGCTTTATTTGCTTCAACGCTTGCTTATCTATTTCACCGGCCAACAGGGCAATCGGGAACAGCAACTCATTGACTTCATCGGCATCGCCAACTTCGTCCCACGGCTCAGCTGAGAACTCCACGCCATCCAAATAGGATTGGCACCAGGTTTCATAGTCGTAATCGTTTTCATCCGCGCCCTCGGCGCGCTGGAGCAGCAAACCCAGCGATTCGCCGCCTGCCAAATCGGTAGCGATTTCGTGATGGAACCGCATAATGAACGAAATTATTTCTGCTTCTTGCGCGGGAGATTCGTATTTTGGATTGCCCAACACCGCTGGTAGCCATTGATTCGCCGTTACGGGCACCGGGCCGCTCAGCACCGCCGCTAAAAAACCCTGCATTTCATCCAAGCCCATCGCTTGTTTTTCAAAAATTGGCGAGGCAAGCAATGCCTCAAGCCGCTCAATTTCGGCATCGGTCAATGGTTGGGACAGTTTCGAGGCTTCGGTTGAAGTCATTGGGTTTCCGTTCGGTGAAATCAGTAGTTACGTGTATTGGCGGGTGGTTTGAGGCATTTGTGGCTGGGAAAGACCGTCCGGCGGGGAGTTTGTATGTTCTGGATTAGTGAACTTCACAGCAGAATAATCAATTGTACCCGTCAGATAAACGATTCACCCGCGCCCAAATAACGCCATTTGCCAACCGGCAAATGGCCCAGCATGATATTGCCGATCCGCACCCGCTTCAAGCCGACGACGGTCAATCCAACCATTTCGCACATCCGGCGGATTTGTCGCTTTTTGCCCTCGCGCAACACAAAGCGCAGCTGGTCCTCGTTTTGCCAATCGACGGTAGCATGGCGTAACGCTTCGCCATCAAGCGATAAGCCGTGATTCAGCAGTTTTAAATCAGCATTCGACAATGTGCCTTCAACCCGAACCAAGTATTCTTTTTCAACATCCGAATCTTCGCCGATCAACTGCTTTGCCACACGGCCATCCTGGGTAAAGACAATCAAGCCAATCGAATCAATATCCAAGCGTCCGGCTGGTGCCAAGCCCTTAGCCTGCATGGGGAAATACTCGACCTCTGAGTCATCTTCTTCCCACTGATTTTCGCCGGTGAACAGCGTTGATGCGGGCACATGGCCGTCCTCGACCTGTCCCGATACATAGCCCATCGGCTTGTTTAGTAAAATTGTCACGCGGCTTTGTTGTTCTAATTCGGCGACACGATCAATAGTAATTTTTTGATTTGGATAAATCCGCGAACCCAATTCCGAAATCACCTTGCCATCCACTTTCACCCAGCCCTTCGCGATCCAAGCATCGGCCTCCCGGCGCGAGGCAATGCCCTGAGAGGACATCAATTTGGACAGGCGCACTGTGCCGTCATCTTGATTGGGTTTGGGGCGCGTAGGAGCTCTAGGCGAATCTGACTCGTTTTCGGAAGCGGACGATGCAGCCAACGACGCCACGACTGCACGCGGTAACGCCGGGCGAAAATCTTTTGAATTCGGGCTGCGTGCGCTGCGGGGCTTTGGTGTTGGCGTATAGGATGGCCTTTCAGTTGGTAAAACCGCACCTGAAGAGTGAGTGGAATGCGGCTTTTTGTATTTATCGCGGAAACTCGACTCGGCGCCGCTAGCGGGAGTTGAAGCCACCGATGATCCAGATGGACGGCGTGATTGGTTGCGGTCATGGCCACGCTCGCCTCGGCTGCTAGCAGTGTCGCTGCCAGTGCCTCTAGCGCGACGCCCTTCAAAACGACTGCCCTCACCAGCATCGTTGTCTGAAACCCCAGTGCTGGCGCGACTTTCCGAGCGGTTGCCTGCTGTGTAGCGAGCTGGCGTGGGACGGGCTGGAGCAGGCCGCGCTTCATGTTTGCGTTCAAATTTACGTTCAAAGCCGGCGCTGCCAACATTTCCTGCAGCCTTCGTAAAATCAGCTTTCGTAACCGGTTCATCACGTTTGCCCGCGGCTTCATCACGCGCCTTATCACGCTTAAGCCGCGCTGCGCTATCGATCACCGCACGGGCCCGCGGCCCGCTGGCTAGGCGCGGTGTACGCTCGGTGCGACCACCAGTTTCGGGAATAACGTCAGGCTTAGCTGGGCGGGCGGTTGTTAGGGTAGGGCGGATCAATTTTTTGTTCATAGTTGATATTGTAAGGCGGGAATGGTGGGGGATACGACTACAACCTAGATTACATACTGCTTTTTTGGTTAGACGATTACTGATATTCTAATTATATGAAAGTAAACGAAGTTTTATCGATGTTAAAAGCGGACGGTTGGTCTCTAGTTGCAACACGCGGTAGCCATCGTCAATTCAAGCATATCGCCAAAAGTGGCCGCGTCACTGTAGCTGGAAAGCCAAGCGATGAACTTGCCGCAGGGACTTTAAATAGCATCATGAAACAGGCCAAACTAAAGGATTAATCCATGCGCTACGCTATTGTTGTTGAAAAAGCAGAACACAACTTTTCCGCCTATGTGCCAGATTTGCCGGGCTGCGTAGCAACTGGTGCGACCGTTGAAGAAACGGAGCGCGAAATGAAAGCTGCGATTGTGTTTCATATTGAAGGGTTGGTTGAAGACGGATTGTCGATTCCACTGCCGTCCAGCATTGTTGAATATTTGGACATTGCGGCTTGATAGCAGGATCAATAAAGAGTTTTATCAATGAATAAAATTGACGTTGATAAGCTCTTCGAAAGCGTTTCTAGCTTACTTAGTCCGTCATCGCGAGATTTGATAGAAATGAAGGTTCTTGGCGAAAGCGCTCTGCAGATTACAGTCGACCGCGCACATTGCCTAACCAATATTGGTCTATGGCCGTCTGGGCTCTGCGATATTGACTATCTTTACGTCGAATCAGAAAAGGGCGAATTTAACCACTACGAGCTTCAAAATATAGAAGATGCAGTGATCTAAGTAGTTAAAGAGATTCAGCAGGCTATAGGCCGAGGGTCGTCAAAATAATGTTTAAAATCGTTGGCCGCGGAATTTGAAGCCAATCATTTAAAAGCCAAAATACGAAAAACTACTTCCCTATAAAATTCGGTTTCCGCTTCTCCACAAACGCTGTCACGCCTTCTTTAAAATCATCGGTCTTGGCACATTCCGCAAACATGGCGATCTCATCATCCAGATGTTGCTTGATCGGTGTTTCAAACGATTGATTGATCAGTAATTTAGCGCGGGCGTAGGCTTGGGTGGCTCCTTGGCTTAGGCGGGTTGCCAGCATCTGGGTTTCACCATTTAACACCTCGGGTGCGACGCAGCGATTGACCAAGCCCCGCGCCAGTGCTTGTTCTCCAGACAATCCCTCGGATAACATAATCAATTCGGTGGCGACTTTCATGCCAACCAAACGCGGTAAAAAATAGGTGCTGCCGCCGTCGGGTGACAAGCCGATTTGTGTGTAAGCGGTTTTGAACTGCGCGGTGGTGGAGGCAATCGCAAAATCGCAGGCCAGCATCAGGCTCAAGCCCGCGCCCGCGCATGCGCCGTGGACTTGGGCGATCACCGGAAACGGCATGGTTCGAATGTTGATAATGCCCTCATTCAAAATATCACCGAGCGCCCTGACGTCTTCACCGATCGAATCTTTTTGTTGATAAAACTGCCCAACATCGCCACCCGCGAGGAACGCCTTGCCTGCACCTCTCACGATCAGCACACGTAAAGTGGTCGATTTTTTGATCTCGGCAGTCACATCCCGGAACGCCAAAATTAGCTCAGTGGACATCGCGTTATAGACTTCGGGGCGATTAAAGGTCATTGTGCCGATGCTGCCGTGTTGCTCGAAAAGGACAGTCGAGCTTGCTTTTTCGTTAGGAACGCTACTCATGGTTTTTCCTCTAAATGGACTATCGGAATAATACCGCGCTTAAGGTAAATCGGACGAATATGCGCGCGCAGCTTCGGCAAGTAAGCAAAATATGCTAACGAAGCCAATCCGCACCACATACCGCAAACAAGGAATGTATTCGGTGCGCCGATGTGCTCTGCCAGCCACCCGGCAACGAGATGGCCAATCGGTGCCGCACCAATGAAAAACGTGGAATAAATACTGACCACGCGTCCCCGTTTATCGTCGTCGACAATCGATTGAATGATCGTGTTGGCCGCAACGGATGTCCCCATCAGCCCCAAACCGGTCATCGCCATGAACGCAAACGATAACGCCTCGTTGCGCGAGAACGCAAAACCAATCACACCAATCGCCGCAATCGCCGAAGTACCAGCGAGCCAACTAGTGAGTCCGCGGACATTGGGGCGCATTGCAAAGGCAATCGCGCCGATCAACGCACCCAGCCCCACCGCGCTGATAAAAATGCCGTTTAATTTGGCGCCTTGGCCGAAGGTCTCGACCGAGATGGCAGGCATCAAAATGGTGTACGGGCTAATCGCAAACGACACCGCGCCCACCATCAGCATTAACACCCGCAGCACGGGATGGGCAAAGGTATAGCGCCAACCGTCGAGCACGTCGCGCATGAAGCCCGCGTTGGCCGATATTTTGCGATCAATTTTTGGTGTGATGCGCGCCAATTGAAACAGCACCGCCAAATAGGAGAGGGCGTTCAGGCCGAAACAAGCCGCTTCGCCAACCTGCGCAATCAGCAAGCCGCCAATGGCGGGGCCGATCAGCCGGGTGCCGTTGATGTTGATCGAGTTCAACGCGATCGCGTTGGGCAAATCAGTTTTATCGTCAATCAGCTGGACAAAAAATGCATGGCGCGTCGGTACCTCCAGACCATTCAACATACCCTGGCAAAACGCGAACGCTGCCAGTGCGGGCAGCGTGATGTGGCCGGTGTAGGTCGTGATGGTGAGCGCGGTAGCGAGAACTGTTAATGCGATTTGAATGATGACCAACAGCTTTTTACGGCTCACCCGATCTGCCAACGCGCCCGCCAGCGGCGTGACAAAAATGGCGGGCACCATCGCCAGAAAGCCTACGAGCCCCGTAGAAGCGGTTGAATTCGTCAGCCGGTATGCGAGCCACATGATGGCTACCGATTGCATCCAAGAGCCCAACATCGAGACCGCTTGGCCGATGTAGTAGCGGCGGAAGTTGGGGGATTTTAGGGAGCGGAGTGCGTTAGGTAACAACATTAGCCGCAGCCGTATTTCTGCAAAGCTTCTGCAAAGTGCTTATTTCAACTTCCCCAACTGCCCACGCATCGCCTCAACCTTGCTCACAAACCCAGCCAACCGCTCTTTCTCCAGCACGACGACTGCTGGTGGCGCGCGATCCACAAAGCTGGGGTTGTCTAATTTCACATTCGCTTTAACAATTTCAATATCAAGCTTAGCGATTTCTTTGGTTAGGCGTTCACGCTCTGCCGCAACATCAATCTCCACTTTCAACATCACCCGTGCCCCGCCGCCAACGGCAACTGCTGCGTCCGCATCGGGGAAGGTTTTGACGATTGAGATTTCGGAAATCCGCGCCAGCGCTTGTAAGTAGGGCAAAAATGGCTCAAACGCCGCTCCATTACTAGGACTTTCGTTATTTTCAGACGTTAAAAATGCCGGCACTTTCTCACCCGGCGACAACCCCAACTCGCTGCGCAAATTGCGGGTGGCGTTGGTTAACTCTTTCAGGTTATTGATAAATGCCTCGGCGGATTCATCGATCCGCGACAAGTCCGCTTTTGGATACGGTGCCAACATGATTGAATCCGAGCCGTCCGCCTTTGCGCGGCCAACCAGCGGCGCAACTTTTTGCCACAGCTCTTCAGTGATAAACGGAATAATCGGATGTGCCAAACGCAGCATGGTCTCCAACACTCGGAGCAGCGTGCGACGTGTGCCGCGCTGCTGAACCTCGTTCCCATTTTGCAATTGCACTTTGGCTAATTCCACATACCAATCGCAATATTCATCCCACACTAGTTTGTAAATAGTCGAGGCGATATTATCGAAACGATATTCTGCGAATCCTTTTTCGACTTCCGCTTCAGTACGCTGCAATTGGCTGATGATCCATTTGTCGGCTTGCGACAATTCCACTGGGAGCGACTCGTCCGTCCCGCAGTCTTTACCTTCAATATTCATCAACACAAACCGCGTCGCGTTCCACAATTTATTGCAGAAATTACGGTAGCCTTCGCAGCGTGACAAATCGAAATTGAGGGTTAATGAAAGTGGCGCTAGCGCCGTAAACGTAAACCGCAGGGCATCAGTTCCATAAGCGGGAATGCCCTTGGCGAAATTTTTGCGAATGTATTTTTCGGCTTTTTCCTTGTGCGCCGCAAGCATTAAACCTTTGGTTGATTTTTCAACCAACGCTTCCAATTCAATGCCGTCAATCAGGTCCAAAGGATCAAGCGTGTTGCCTTTTGATTTGGACATTTTTTGGCCCTCGGCATCGCGCACCATTGCATTGATGTAGACGTGCTTGAAGGGTACTTTCCCGTTTGGGAATTCATCATCCGTAGTGAAGTGCAGCGTCATCATGATCATCCGTGCTACCCAGAAGAAAATGATGTCATTGCCAGTGACCAATACATTCGATGGTAAAAACGCTCTCATGTCGGCGAGCGTTTTTTCGTCGGTTGCAGGCCAGCCAAGTGACGAAAAGGGCACGAGGGCGGAAGAGAACCAGGTGTCGAGTACGTCGGCATCCCGTTTCAAATTTTTGCCGCCTGCCTTCGCTTTCGCTTCCGCTTCATTGCGGGCAACGTAAATATTGCCTTCATCGTCATACCAAGCCGGAATTTGATGCCCCCACCAAAGCTGCCGCGAGACGCACCAATCTTGAATGTTGCCTAGCCAATGGTTGTACGTGGCTGACCAATGCTCGGGGTAGAACTTGACGTCGCCGTCGGCAACGGCTTTGAGGCCGCGTGCCGCCAAGCCGTCCATTTTTACGAACCATTGATCGGTCAACACCGGCTCGATGATCACACCGGTGCGATCAGAGCGAGGCACGTTTAGTTTGTGTTTTTTCTCGGAGACCAGCAGGCCGAGTGCATCCAAATCTTTCAATACTTGCTTACGCGCATCGAAGCGATCCAGCCCGCGATATGCCGCCGGTGCCAAGTCTGCGACTTTCGCATCCAACGTCAACATACTAATCATCGGCAAGTTGTGGCGCTGACCGATGGCGTAATCATTGGCATCATGCGCTGGCGTAATCTTCACACAGCCGGTACCGAACGCTTTATCCACATATGCATCGGCAATGATCGGAATGACGCGATCACAAAGCGGTAATTTGACGAATTTGCCGACAAGTGCCGTGTAGCGTTCATCTTCTGGATTCACGGCAACCGCCACGTCGCCCAGCATGGTTTCAGGCCGCGTAGTTGCAACGACCAAGCTACCATCGCCATCGGCAAACGGGTAGCGAATCTCCCAAATCTTCCCATCTTCCTCAGCGCTGATGACCTCTAAATCAGATACCGCCGTCCCCAACACCGGGTCCCAGCTCACCAAGCGTTTCCCGCGGTAGATCAGGCCTTGCTCATGCAGTTTTACAAATACTTCCACGACAGCGGCAGACATCTTTGCATCCATCGTGAAATAGCCTGCTTGCTGACCTTCGCTATCTGCGTAATCCCAATTCGCAGAATCACCTAAGCGCCGCATTTGGCGGGTGATCGTCGAGCCAGATTCTTGCTTCCATTCCCAAACGCGTTTGATGAAATTTTCGCGAGCCTCGGTTGGTGTCGAGCCCAAGTCGTGCCGAGATTTACCTTCGGCCTGCAATTGCCGCTCGACCACAATCTGCGTGGCGATGCCCGCATGATCGGTGCCGACCACCCAGTTGGTGTTCTCGCCTTTCATGCGGTGATAGCGCACTAGCGTGTCCATCAGTGTCTGCTGGAATGCGTGGCCCATATGCAGCGTGCCGGTGACGTTCGGCGGCGGCAATTGAATGCAATACGCTAGCTTTGCAGCCTCAGCCCAATGCTTGAAGTGTCCAGCCGCTTCCCAGCGCGGATACCAGCAGGATTCGATGGCGGCGGGGTCGAATGATTTGGCTAATTCAGAAGCGGGGGATGTTGTTGTTGCGGTATTCATGATGCCTTTGTCGGGAGCTTGGTAGAGAATAAATCGTTAGTTGGGCCGCCGTTGGCGCTGTAAAAATTAAACGAGTCGGTTTGGGCGCTTACGCAGTTCGCCCAGACGGGGTGGCAGCACTTCTATTTTTTCCGCAAGCGATCCGCCAACGCTGCGTTCACCGCATCGCCGATCTCGTTGGCAATATCCTGCCGTAAATCCCCCAAGACGTGCGTGACGGTGCTATTGATGTGGGTGGTTAGTTGTGCGGCCAAGCGCGCTTCAAGTTTGGCGGCGAGTTCTAAATCGATGCGGTCAAAGACGCGCGAAAAAATTTCTTGCGAGAGTGCATCGATCTCGTTGTCGCTTAATTGCTGCAATGCTGCGGACGGTCGCGCCGCCACTTCGGCGTCCCATTCGGGTGCGGCCATCACATCGGTTAGTAGCGGAATATTGCGCTCATCGGCCATATCAGCGGGTGCGGCAGATGCGTTGCCAAAGCCATGCTTGCTGATGAGAGCATCGACTTTGCCTGCCAGCTCGTGATCTTTGTCCATATTATCCATGAGATGGTGCGTTCTTTTTGCTCACACTCAAGCCAGTTTTTGAATCGATATTGTCGACATGAAAACCTCTTGCGGTATAAAATTTCGAGCGTTCCCGCGCGGCTTGGCGGTCATTTTCGTCGGTTGTGACGATCTCCCGGAGGTACTCAAACCGGCTGAAAAAGGGCGGCGGTTCCGTGCCCAAGCTTAGCAAAGCTTCGTGATGCGGTAACGCTTGATCGTCGGTAGCAATGATAATTGGTGTGTCACCAGCCAAGGCATGGTCTGACCTCACATGCGGGACAAAAGAAAGTGGCATAAACGTCCAGAGCAATCGGTCAAACTCCGCAGCCAGCCTGGTGTCTGGGGCATAGACTACTAATTTTTTGCCGCCGTCGTAAGCCTTTTTGGCGATCACACAGGCGTAGTTAAGCTTGTGCTCGACATTAAAAAAAAACTTAACTTCAGTCATGGGTTAGCGGGAAAGGTTTAGGGTGAACGTAAGGACGTGCAAACGCGAAAACGTGAAAACGAGGTGACGTGAAAACGCATAATGGTGAGGGGCTGCGGACTATTCGTGGGCAACCCCTCAATCGTAAATTAAACGCCCGCCCGCTTCATCAAGAACTTCGCCAGCAACGGTACCGGGCGACCTGTTGCGCCTTTATCTTTGCCAGAATTCCATGCAGTGCCGGCGATATCCATGTGCGCCCATTTGTATTTGCCGGTAAAGCGTGCCAAGAAACACGCTGCGGTGATCGAGCCACCCGCGCGGCCAGCGATGTTCGGAATGTCGGCAAAGTTGGATTTCAAACCTTCGTCGTATTCCTCACCCATTGGTAGCAACCATGCTTTATCGTGCGCGTTGTTACCGGCTGCTACCAACTCAGCGCCAAGCTTTTCATCCGACGAAAAAATGCCTGTCGTCACGTGGCCCAGTGCAACGACCATCGCACCTGTGAGGGTTGCTGCATCAACCACACAATCCGGCTTAAAGCGTTCTGCATAGGTCAGCGCATCAGCCAAAATCAAGCGGCCTTCAGCATCAGTATTTAAGATTTCAACCGTTACACCGGACATCGATTCCACTATGTCGCCGGGGCGTGTAGCGTTGCCGCCCGGCATATTTTCACAAGTTGGGACTAGCATCACGATATTCAACGGCAGCTTCATCATGCCGACCGTTTTCATTACGCCGATCATCGAGCCCGCGCCGCACATATCGTACTTCATCTCGTCCATTTCGGACGCCGGCTTGAGTGAGATGCCGCCGGTGTCAAACGTAATACCTTTGCCAACGAGCACAACCGGCGCAACGCCCTTTTTGCCACCGCTATGTTCCAACACAATAAATTTTGGCGGCAAGTAAGAACCCTTGGAAACGGAGAGTAGCGTGTTCATGCCCAGCTTTTCCATTTCTTTTTTCTCGAGCACAGTGCATTTAAATTTGTAAGCTTTTGCCAAATCTTTTGCGGTGCTGGCAAGATACGCCGGGGTCGCAATGTTAGGCGGTAAGTCGCCGAGCATTTTGGTCAGGTTCATACCTTCGCCAATCGCTTCGCCATGTTTGATCGCGGCTTTGATGGCTTTTTCATCGTACTTGCCATTGATAAAAAATGTAACCGACTTGCCCACCTTGCCGTCGAGTTTTTTGGTCGCCGTGTATCGATAGGCCGCGCTGATCGCGCCAATCGCGGCTTGTTCTACTTTAAAAGCCATTTCTTTAGTGATGGCGCTGGCGACGGGAATTGCCAGATCGGTTACACCGGTTGATTTCAGCGCTTTGAAGGCGGCGGTGGTGGCTTTGCAATAGGCAGCATCGCCATAGCTCGCCTCGGCACCCAAGCCAACCAACAACACACGCTCGGCCACCACGCCATTAACACCATGCAGCAACAATGTGCTGCCTAATTTGCCAGAGATATCGCCAGAGGCAACCGCCGATTTGATGGCGCCCTTCGAGACGGCATCGAGGGATGTGGCAGCGGCTGTGAGCTTTTTAGAATCAAACACGCCAACCATCACGCAGCCCGTCTTCAGTTTCGAGAGTTCGCCGCCTTTTATGCTAAATTCCATAATTATCTCCGTTGTGTATCCGTTGTGATTGTAAATTTTGCTATCGCTCGGTGCTGATTGGTATTTGTGTTGCGCGGGCTTAGGATTCAGCCTAGCGCAAATATGTCGCAAACCACCTGCACAAACTGCGTAGACCGAAATTATCCCTGTTTACAGGGTGTGCCGTCAAAGTAATGCAATAAATTTATGCTTTAGCTGATAAGAACCGGCACAATTTGCCGCTGCGAATTGCAAACGCGGCAGTTCATGGCCGCAGTACTTTTTTAGTTTGCCCCTGATTTTTCTTTGTCATCTGTCTTTTCGGTTTTATCGTCATTCGCTTTCCACATATTTCCATCGAGCCATTTTGTCTATCTTTCAGCGCAGCCTAACCCGTGAATTCACCGCTGTCGGTACTGCCGTACTGGGCGTGTTGACGGCTATTTTGATTGTGTTCACGATGGTGAAATTGCTGGGGCAAGTCGCCAGCGGCATGCAGGAAGCCGAGGCAGTGTCCGCGCTTCTGGGCTTTTTGCTCATTTCAAACCTGCCGGTGTTGCTGGCTCTGGCGCTGTTTATATCAGTGCTGGTTGCGCTTTCCCGCAGCTATCGCGATAGCGAAATGCAGGTTTGGTTTTCCAGCGGGTTATCGATTGCGGCCTGGGTCAAGCCCGTGCTGAAATTCGGCTTGCCGATCACCATTGTCACCGCGTTATTGAGCTTTGTGCTGACACCGTGGGCGCTTTCGCAGAGTAGCGAATACCAACGCATTTTACGCAGCCGCGATGATGTTTCGCGCCTATCCCCCGGCAGTTTTATTGAATCGCGCGGCGCCAACAGAGTATTCTTTATCGATAAAAGCAAAAGCGATTCTGATATTGTCGATAATGTTTTTGTGCAGTACAACCAAAACGGCAAGTTTGGTGTCGTGGTGGCACAAAAAGGGTTTCAAAAAATTGAAACCAATGGCGATAAATTTTTGGTGTTGCTCAATGGTCGCCGCTATGAGGGTACGCCGAGTGCGCTGGATTTTAAGATTGTCGATTTTGAGAAGCAAATGATTCGCATCGAGGCCAAAGAGGTGGCAGCTGACAACCCTTCGCCCCGCGCGCTGTCCGTCAGGGAAATACTGAACGAGCCCACGCCGGATAACATCGCCGAGCTACATTGGCGTTTGGCACTGCCAGTGGCTTCGATCATTTTGGCGCTGATGGCGATTCCGCTTTCTTCAGTCAACCCACGATCAGGCGCGTCGGGAAACTTAATTGTAGCGATTTTGGTATTTTTTCTGTATTACAACTTGCTCGGTATTTTTCAAGCATGGACGCGCGACGGTAAAATTCCTATTTGGCTAGGCCTTACACCAGTGCATATCGTCATGATCTTCCTCGTGCTGATTCTATTTTCTAAGCAATTGCTCAATTTTCGTTGGTTGGCACTATCAAGGAAATAGCCGGTTCCGCCAGAACGTTTAAGCGGCGCCAATTTGCCTAAAACGCCCAAGTCAGCTATCATCGCGCCCTTCGGTGTCATTATTTTCGATCGCAAATAATGTTGCGTCGATTTAGCCACATTGCTTAGTTTAGCCACATTGCTTAGCGGCATTTCAGTAGCGATGAGTCTGTAGTTCCAGTGTCTCGGGGTGGATGAGCGCCGTTTTTGCATATTCGGTCATGCGCCACGGTAGTTAAAATTTGTCAGTAGTTCCAGTATCCGGAGGGGTGGATGAGCGGTTTAAGTCATACGCCTGGAAAGCGTACGTAGGTTAATAGCCTACCGCGGGTTCGAATCCCGCCTCCTCCGCCAAATAAAAAAAGCGCCCGTTGTTGGGGCGCTTTTTGTTTTAGTGCAGGAGAGCAACCCAACTGCTTGGGTTGCGTCGGGATTCGAAGGGTTTGGTTTGCACACCAAACCGCGGCCTGCGGGACGTAGGCGAATCCCGCCTCCCACCAAATAAAAAAAGCGCCCGCTGTTGGGGCGCTTTTTGTTTTGGCCACGAAAGTGCTTGCGATACTCACCTGATCGCAACATCGCGCAACGCCCAACAAAATTGCAAAACACTAAATCACTACAACACGCACCAGGCGGCCCGCTACAATGCCCCATCGTTTGGCATAGCAGGCCGCCTGCAACTGGCCGGATCTATTTTCCGGCCCTGTTCATTGCGAATCGCTGTCTGACGCTAACCGACACTCATGAAGTGTTTAAGATATTTTTTCGGCATCCGCGAGAGCGAGAGTAGGACGAAAAAATCGGCAGTGTTGAAATCAGGATCCCACGCGGGATCGCCGCCGATCCATGCGCCCAAACGGGTATAGCCTTTGATGAGCGGTGGGATTTGCGGGTCAAGCGATGCTTGACCACGCAACGGAAAAGCGTGGCGTGGAAAGACGCGGTATTCAGGGGGAGACAGCCATTCGCTGCTCGCTTTGGCGTGCACGCTAAGGGCATTGGCGCCACCATCGGCCAGACTGACACTGGCGCAGCCGATCAAATAATCGTAGCGGTTTTCAAGCATGAATTTGGCAATGCCCGACCACAGCAACATGATGACACTGCCGGTGCGGTAATCAGGGTGAATACAGGCGCGACCGACCTCGACCATGTTGTTGCGCAGGTGTTGGAGGCGGGAAAGATCGAATTCGCTATCCGAATAATAGCTGCCGCGTTTTGCGGCGATTTCAGGGCGCATGATGCGATAGCAACCGACAACTTGCTGGGTAGTGTGCTCCCGGACAATCAAATGCTCGCAGTCGGCATCGTATTCGTCAACATCGAGTAGCGATCGTTTTGATTGGGCACGAGCCCCAAGCTCCTCAAAGAAGACCTGATAACGCAATCGTTGTGCTTCTTCGATTTCGTCTGCGCTTGTCGCGATGCGCATCTCAAATGCGGAAACCGGAAGCGCTGATTTTGCCGACCTTACGTCCGTATGTAGAGCGGAGGGCATTGTTGCTTCCGCTAAGGCTGCTGCGGTGATGGCACCTTTCGATGTTGCTAACATGATAAAGATTCCGTGAAAGTGGGCTTTTTATTCCAGTTTTAAATTCCTGAC
This sequence comes from Burkholderiales bacterium, assembly GCA_038206765.1. GTDB lineage: Bacteria > Pseudomonadota > Gammaproteobacteria > Burkholderiales > Usitatibacteraceae > UKL13-2. The sequence goes on from JBBRAM010000005.1 coordinate 26,199, forward strand.
CTTACCAAGTTACGCGATCAATGTGTCTGCCAAGCGGCAAAGTTTTGACATTTTGATGACAGCTTATTTTTGTCATGCTGTGCGTTTGCTGAATGATGCTCTTTGGCACGGCGGCGACCGACGATCTAACACTGTTCGCAATGGACATGCGCTACTTAACTGCATTCGTCATAAAAATAGGCAAAAAAAACGGCGAACGCTAGGTTCACCGCAAGAAACCCACCTTTGTTCCATCACTTGCTTGCACGCAAACAATGGGAGGTGGAGGAGGAGGCCACTACCAATACGTCTACACATTAGCGCCCGAATATGACGCATCGTAGAAGGTTTTATGACAAATTAGCGTCGGGGCCGGCAATTCGTAGGCGGCGCAATTGTATGGGGTTCAAAAATTACCGCGATGTAAAAATCACGGCTGTGGAGGAGGGGTTCAAGTGGACAGCCCCAAAAGGGGCGGTGCCTGATTAAGGCTGCCCCAGGAAGAAATATAAAATATTGCTGTGCTCGCGTGAGCGGCCATAGCCCACATACAAGGGCCCCAAGAAGGTATCCATGCCGACAAACAAGCCGACTGAATATTTGGTGTTGTTGTTGGATAAAGTTTGAAAATTCTGCGAAACGCGGCCCAATTCAGTAGAGATACCGCCATAGATATTGCGACCAAGTGAGTTTGACGAATTGCCGATCCGCTGATAGTACGAAACGCGCCCCATCGCCACGGTTTCGCCGATTAGCTCGCCAGGCAGATAGCCCGATAATTGTAAAAATCCGCCGAGTGAGAATTGATCAAAAATCGGAATCGGTTGCTTAGCGCCAAAAATTTTCCCATATCGCCCGGCGTATGAAACGGTGTGATCGCCAAATGAATAGTGGTCGCTGAAATTAACTTCCACCTTGCGATAATCGTTGGTGGCAGAAAGTGCTTTGGCGCTCGCGTAATAATCAAAACTGGCGGTGGAACCGGCCCGTGGAAAATTAGCATCATCCAAACTATCGTAGAGAACGCGGAGCTTTGCGCCGCCTTGTTTTTGTCGGCCGTTGGGCAGGGCGAGCGAGCCGATACTGACGTCGGCACTGTCGTTGCCGCGAACCAAGCCTAACCGGGCAATCGTGCTGCGGCCAATATCAAGGCCCAGATCAAAGCTGATCGCGCTAGTGGCAACATCGTATTGCGCAATGCGCTGACCGGATGAAAAAATGTCAATCGGGCGGCGTGAGAAATCAACCCCGGCGGAAATATTGGCAATGCTGCCAATACTAAAAGGCTGAAAAAAGCTGGAGGCGAAGCGGCGGTCGCGCCCAATCTGCAAATCATTGCGCCACTCCGCACCCGCCTTGTTGAATTGCGTTTGCTGGTAGCGCAACAATAGATTAAAACGGCCTTCACCAGTGGTGTCCGAAGCCATCGATAACGCAAATCGGAGATAGTTTGGTCCCCATTGCTTCTCACGGGCGTTGACGGTCAAAATTTGCCGTTCGTTGCCCTCGGTTCCCTCCTTGATAATGCTGTAATTCACGCGTTCAAAATATCCGGTACCGAACACGCGGCTGATACCGTCATTGATGCGCTTAAAATCAAGCGGGTCGCCAGGTTTGATACCTAATGTGCGTTTAAGCTCACCCTCGTTCGCGCGAACCAGTCCCGCTACCCGAATTTCGTCAATTTTCGACCTTAGCGTGGGCGGGGTTTGGATGTGTTGCAGTTGTGCCTCGCGAAACGCGGCAAACTGCGCGGGTTGGCTGAGCCGCTTGAGGGTATCTGCAATCTCGCGCGTGGCGGCAGCGCCGATTGTCATCGCGTCAGCCGCAAAATTAAAATCAGTCGAGCCGATCGTGTCGAGCGGCGGCGAAATCAGAATGTCGTCTTTCTTTAGCGATTCGATCGAAACGCGCACATTTTGATCCGTTAAAATATTGATCATTTGCAACGTTACGCCGAAGATCGATTGCAGCTCGTCGCGCTTCAAGAGCGGGCCGGCGATATTAACGGCAATGACAATATCGGCGCCCATTTCACGCACGATATCAACCGGCAAATTACGGGTGAGACCACCGTCTAGGTAAATTTTATCGCCAATGGTGAACGGTGCAATCGCGCCCGGAACCGACATCGATGCACGCATGACATCGGGCAGCCGCCCGCGCTTGAAGACCACCATGCGCCCAGTCTCCGCGTCAGTGGCAATGGCCCGAAACGGGATCGGCAGCTGGTCAAATTCATTAAACCCGGCTGAATTGCGGGTAATGATGGAAAACAACGTATCCAATTTTTGTCCCGAGATCGCGCCCGGCGGCAGGCGCAGAGCGCCATCTTTCACGCCAATTTCTAGCTTTAACAATCGCGCCTGATCTTCTTCCTTGCGTAAAAAACTGCGATCCGCCCGCGGGCTGGTATCAGTGAAGAGGTCGTTCCAATCCACGCTGGCCAAGCGCCTTTCAAGTTCAATGATCGGTGTTCCCGACGCATAGGCCGCACCGACCAATGCGCCCATACTGGTGCCCGCAATATAATCAATCGGGATTTGAAGCTCTTCCAAAATTTTGATCACGCCCACATGCGCCGCACCGCGTGCGCCACCGCCAGAAAGCGCCAAGCCTATTTTGAGGCGCTTGGCCGCAGCGACGGTTGGTAAAATTGGATTGGCCGTCGCGTTTACTGTGCTTTGGATTGGCGTAGATGCCCCAAGCTCGTTTACTGGCGCGGGGTTTGGCAATGTAGGGGATGCTGGCGTTGCGCTTACTGATGTGCTGACCAACGACGCAGAAAGCACCGCCGCGAAGGCAAAAGCTGAGCAAAAAAAATAGGCAGGTGATCGCGTCATCTGCCTATTGTAACGTGCCAAATTCATCGACGGCCAGAAAGAGTCGAGGAAGAATCGGGGCACGGGGGAGGAAATTTGCGGCTAAGCTGTGGAAGTTGCACTATCCATGTTTGACATAGGGTCTGCTGACACCGGTTTGGGCAACGTCTCGGGATGGATTCGAAACCACGCAGCGTACAGAGCGGGTAAAAACAGCAGCGTCAGCAACGTAGCCACCAGCAGTCCACCCATAATCGCCACCGCCATCGGCCCGAAAAAATCGGATCGGATCAACGGAATCATCGCAAAGATTGCCGCGAGTGCCGTCAACACAATAGGCCGGAAGCGGCGCACCGTGGCATCAATAATCGCGTCGAACGGCTTGTGCCCCGCGCCAATATCTTGCTCGATTTGATCGATCAAAATGACTGAGTTACGCATAATCAAACCGAACAGCGCGATGATACCCAGCTGCGCTACAAAGCCCATTGGCTTATTGAAAATCAGCAGGAATACTGCCACGCCAATCAAGCCCAGAGGGGCCGTTAACACCACAATAATGACCCGTTGGAAGCTTTTAAGTTGAATCATTAATACGGTAAGCACGACAAAAATAAACAGTGGAATCCCGGCCGCTATGGACGCGCCCGCTTTGGCGCTTTCTTCGACCGCGCCGCCGACATCGATTCGATTGCCGGGCTCGAGTTTCTCGCGAAGCTTATTGAGCGCTGGCGTGATTTCGCTAACCACTGTCGCGGCTTGCACGTTTGCGACGCTAATGTCGGCCTTGACGGTGATGGTGGGTAATCGATCACGCCGCCAAATAATGCCCTCTTCAAATTCATAATGCACATTGGCGATTTGCGATAACGGAACAACGCGACCTGAGCGAGTCGGCACCGATAGACTTTCTAATAATGAAATTCTGGCGCGCTCGTTGTCCGGGCCACGAATCAAAATTTCGATCAATTTATCGCGCTCGCGAAGCGTGGTTGCCTGCACACCATTGAGCGACGTATTCACGAAGGTTGAAAGTTCTTGAGTTGAAATTCCTAGTAACCGTGCTTTGTCTTGGTCGATGTCGAGCTTGATCACTTTTGCGCGTTCATCCCAATCGAACTGCACATTGCTGGTGCTCGGGTTTGCTCGAAGCACGTCGGCTACTAAGCGAGCATTGGCGCGGATCTCGGGGATGTTCTCACCGGAAACGCGCAACTGTATCGGAAAGCCCACCGGTGGCCCGTTCTCGAGTCGCGAAACACGGGTGCGAATATTTGGGAACACTGCCTCGAATTGCCCGAGTAATTTGGTGCGCAATTCTTCGCGTGCTTTGACACTCTTGGAGGTCACCACAAATTGAGCAATGCTGGCCGCTGGCAATTGTTGATCGAGCGGAAAATAAAACCGGGTCGAGCCCGAACCGACGTAGCCCACGTAGTTATCGTAAAGGTCTTTCTCTTTATCGAGCAGCGCTTCCATTTTTTTAACTTCACGCTCGGTAGCCGTAAACGACGAACCCTCGGGCAGCTTGAGATCGACTACCAATTCAACGCGGGTGGAGGACGGGAAAAACTGCTGCTGTACGTATTTAAATGCATACAGGCTTATGGCAAAAATGAGCACAGTAATTAAAATCACCGTCTTCCGCCGCACCACGCACCATGCCACAACACTACGGAACCGTTGGTAAAACGGTTTGTTGTAAACATCATGATCGTTATGCACCTTGTCATGCATCGCGTCAGCGCTGGTTGCGCCAGTCGGGGCAATCCTGTCGGCTAAGCGGGTGCCGATCACCGGAATACGCGCCAGCCAGCCGGCCATGCGCCGCATCCACGGTGTTACAACCGGGATGCCATCGCGATAGTCGGGTAATAATTTATAGCCCAAATACGGGATAAAAATCACTGCGGCAAACCAAGAAATAATCAGCGCCAGGGTGGTTACTTGGAAGATTGATCGGGTGTACTCGCCAGTGCCTGATTTAGCCAAACCAATCGGCAAAAAGCCTGCCGCCGTGACCAGCGTGCCGGTCAACATCGGGAACGCGGTGGAGGTATAAGCGAAGCTGGCCGCCTTGCTGCGATCCCACCCTTGCTCCATTTTGATCGCCATCATTTCGACCGCAATAATGGCATCATCCACCAACAGTCCGAGCGATAAAATCAGCGCGCCGAGTGAGATTTTATGCAAGCCAACATCGAATAAAAACATGAACAAAAACGTCGCGGCCAACACCAGCGGAATCGACAATGCCACCACAAAACCGGTGCGAATACCGAGGCTAAAAAATGTCACGGCGAGCACAATGATTACTGCCTCGGTTAGCGAGCGCACAAACTCGTTAATACTGCTGGCAACAGCTTTCGGCTGGTCGTTGACGCGGTGCAATTCAAGGCCGACTGGCAGCGTCGCTTCAAGCCTATGCAGCGCCTCGTCAAGATGTTTGCCGAGAGAAATAATGTCGCCGCCTTGCCGCATGGCAACACCCAAGCCCATCGCCTCGTGCCCCAGGTAGCGCATTTTGATAAATGGCGGATCGATGTAGCCACGCTTGACCGTTGCAAGGTCGCCGATTTTAAATACACGGCCATTTGCGCGGAGCGTAAAATTACGAATCGCCTCGACACTATCTAACGCGCCGGTGGTGCGGACAAATATTTTATCAGTCGCTGTCTCGAATGTGCCGCCGGGCGAGATGGCGTTTTGCGCTTGCATCGCGGCAATGATCGTTGCACCGTCGACGCCCAAGGTGGCGAGTTTTACGTTCGACAACTCGATGTAAATTTTTTCTTCCTGCTCGCCGATAATGTCGATCTTCGATACATCCGGCACCCGCAGCAATTCACGGCGCAGGCGATCAATATAAATCTTTTTGTCGGCGTAAGAATAGCCTTCACCTGTCAATGCAAAAATGTTGCCAAAGGTATCGCCAAATTCATCGTTGAAAAATGGTCCCACCACGCCCTGCGGCAGACTTTGCCGGATATCACCTAACCGTTTGCGGACTTGGTATTGTGTCTCGGGCACAGCGGAAGAGGGCGCAGCATCATTGATCGCGAAAAAAATCAGTGATTCGCCAGGGCGCGAGTAGCTGCGTAAAAAATTGATGTTTGGCACTTCTTGCAGCTTCTTTTCCAGCCGCTCGGTCAGTTGTTGGTCGACTTCGGTGACGGACGCGCCCGGCCAAATGGTGCGAATGGTCATGAATTTAAACGTAAACGGCGGGTCTTCGGATTGCCCTAAACGGCCATACGATGCGATACCGATCACACCTAAAATCACGATGAGATACAGCACCAGCGGCTGATGGCGTAGCGCCCATTCGGAGAGATTAAAATTTTTCATATTGGCAAGACTGTTATTTCGTTAACGGCATGAGATTAATCGGCGTGGGATCGCGCGGCTTAAGGGTGTGCGGCTTGAAGGTGTGCAGCTTGAGGGTGTGCGTCAAGAACGTGGCCGAAGAACGGCCACTGGCGCGGTGTTTAAGGTCTCAACGGCGACGCCAACGGTCGGGTTTGGCGTTGCGTAAGCCACTTTTCCATCGCCCTTAATTTGGGTATCGATAATCGGCTTAACCACTTCGCCCTCGCGCAATTTGTGGACACCGGCCGCGACGATTAAATCGCCTGCTTTGATGCTGCCACCGGCCGCCCCAGCCACCGGCTCGATGAAGGCCGTGGTTTCACGATATTGCAGCACGGTGATCGGCTTCAGCGAGACCTTGCCATCAGCGGCAATCACCCACACTCCAACCGTATCGCCTTTTGGGTCGCCCTTGACATAGATGGCGGAGAGCGGCACGGTGAGCGTGCTGGATTCGTTGGCCTCACCAAAAACAGCATAGGCAGACATTCCTAGCTGAATCGCATCGTCTGGCTTAATGATGCTCAGGCGCACCGCATAGGTACGCGCCACGGGATCAGCCGCACCACTGACTTCGCGGATTTTGGCGCTGTAGTATTTGCCCGGCTGCGACCATAGCGCGATGCGCAGATTGGTGGGGGGTGTATTGGTACTGGCCGGCCTCGCAAATACCTTGCGGAAATCCGAAAGCTTAGATTCAGAGGCGCTGATGGCCAGCTCTTTCTCTTTCGGGTTCGCGATCCGCATGACCGCTTGACCTTGCGCCACCACTTGCCCGGCTTCTGCCAGCACCTGCGTTACAACGCCATCCATTTCTGCCACCAACACGGAATAACTCGCCTGGTTGATTGACACTGCCGCTTGGGCGCGTGCCGCATCGAGCCTCGCTTTGGCAGCATTGGCAACGCTCGTTTTTTGATCCAGCGCAGATTGGCTTACGAAGCCTTTGGTAAATAAATCTTGGAATCGTTTGCGCTCGCTTTCGGCAAAATCGACCTCTGTTTTTTGTGCGGCAACTTGTGATGCCGATGCGTCCGATGCGAGCTTGGTGTCTTGCGGGTCAAGTCTTGCGAGCACTTGCCCTTTTTTGACGGTGGCGCCAGCATCGACTAAGCGCTGAATAATTTTGCCGCCAACACGAAAGGCGTGATCCGCTTCAAAACGAGCCCGAATTTCCCCGGCGTACAGCTCAGTTTCAGCACCCGCACCGGTTTTGATTTGATAAGCCAATGCCGGGCGCGGGGCAGGGGTTTTGACTTCTTGTGGCTGGCAGCCGGTGAGCCCAATGATGGTTGCGGCGGCGGCACCGATGATCGTTGCTTGGCCAATGGAACGACGCCCGATGAGGGAGCGGGCAAGAAAGATAGGTTGAAGCGTTTTGGGATGCATGGCGGTGTCCATATGTGACAAAAATATAACTGACTGGTCGGTAAGTTAACTGCTTTTCTGATCCGTGTCAAGATTGAAATTGCCGCCGAATGTGGTCGTTCAACCTTTGTTTAACGGCGGCTAATTGTCGGGCAGGCTGCTTGTGCCGCTGGTAAGCTAAAGGCATACTCGCTTCAATTGATTTAGAGGTGGCCTCCCGATGACCATCCGGATTGTTAGCACGATTGTCGCGGGCATTGTCGCGGGCATCGTCGCGGCGATTGTTAAAACGATTTTCACCAAGATTGTCACCACGACTGTCACCACGATTTCCACCACATAAGCCTAGGAGTTGATGATGAAAAAGAATGCCCTGTTAGCGAAATCGAGTGCTACCCCACTAAAAACATTGGGAGCCATTGAGGCCATTGAGGCCATTGCGGTTACTGATGCATTCGATGCGGCTAACCCGTCCCGTCGCGAATCGTTAGTGCGCTTGACCCTTGCTGCCGCTGCGTTCATGGTGGCATTACCACCGAAAAAGGCAGATGCGAATTCACTTACCGACGCCTTGGCGAAGGCGCTCCCGCCCGGTGGCTCGGGCGGCGGGCTTGGCAGCATTTCAAACACCGATGCTAGCGCTGGCGTTAAAGCGGCATTGCAAAAAGGTGCTGAGGTTGCGGTTTCGCTGCTTGGCAAACAAGATGGATTCATGGGTAACGACAAGGTGCGCATTCCGTTGCCGCAATGGATCGAGAAAGCCCAATCGGCGCTTAAACTACTAGGGCGTGGCAAGGATGTCGATGAACTCAAACTCGGCATCAATCGCGCTGCTGAGCAAGCTGTTCCTGAAGCGAAAGCGCTGTTGGTCAACGCGGTAAAAGGCATGACGGTGCAAGATGCAAAAGGTATTTTGCAAGGCGGCGACAATGCGGTCACCAGTTTTTTTAAAAGCAAAACGGAGACGCCATTGGGCGAAAAATTTCTGCCCATTGTGACCAAAGTAACCGAACGGATCGGCCTTGCCATGCAATATAACCAGCTGGCTGGTCAGGGCGAAAAACTTGGCTTGATCAAAGGTGATCAGGCCAGGGTGGAACGTCATGTCACCAACAAGGCTCTCGACGGGCTCTACTTTATGATCGGTGAGGAAGAAAAGAAAATCCGCCAAGATCCGATCGGAACCGGGAGCGATATTTTGAAAAAAGTGTTCGGCGCGTTGCGTTGAGAATACGATGCTAAAAACTGACGCTAAAAAACCGATGCCAGCATCCAGCAAAAATTTTGGCCGAGGCCGGGTAATAGGCTGAAGAACCGCATCCAGACTGGGCTTCCAAGCATCATTACTTGGCAAGAATCGAATCAAACGCACACGGCACGTTGGCGAAGCGAGGGCGGTAACGCCGCGCCCAAGCGCGTGATCGTTGCCGATGACACCCTCACGGCCGATGCCGCGTATCGGCTCGCCTGTGAAGGCGCGGCGCTATTGTGGCGCGGCGATTTTCAAAACGCGAAGCAGTTATTGCAAGCGATTGCGCGGCGCTGTGACCAAAAGCCCGCTCGCCAACGTGATCAACAGCAGGCGCAAAAATCAAACGCGGCCAACAATGGGACGTCCAGCAAGCTTGTTGGAGGAAGTCCTGATCAATCCCAGCTAAAAACTAGGGCCAGCAAAGATGTCGAGCCGTCCGTTGCATTTAACCAATATCGCCAAGCGCAATCGCAACGCGCGCGGACGCTCGCCATGTTGCTGATTCCGTTTGATGCGGATTTCACGATCCCGCTGCGCCGAGCGCCGGATGTGAAGCTGGCCTGCGCGAATGCCTGGCGGGCAGACGTCGATGAAGGAGCAGCGGCAGATCATGAGGGCGGATCAGTGGCATCGTTGCGCGAATTGCTGGGGATGATCGGCGCATATGAATGGCGGCGTAAAGGTGTTGAAGTCGTGGCAATCGGTGATCGCGTGTACCCGCACTACGGCGTGTTTGCGCCCATTCGTAGCGAGTACATTGGATTGGTTGCGAACGCGCCGCTCGCCAATCCAATCCCTGCCGTCGCCTTTGATATCGGCACCGGCACCGGCGTGCTGGCGGCGTTATTGGCCAAACGCGGCATTCTAAAAATTATCGCGACCGAGCTTGATTCGCGTGCGCTGGCTTGCGCGCAAGAAAATTTGTCGCTAATGAACCTAAACAACCAAGTTGAAGTGGTCCGGGCTAATTTGTTTCCCGATGAAAAATACGGAAAGGCATCCCTTATCGTCTGCAATCCGCCGTGGATACCGGCAAGGCCATCGTCGCCCATTGAGCGTGCCGTTTATGACCCGGATAACCAAATGCTGCGCGGGTTTTTAAGCGGCTTGGCATCGCATTTAACGATTGACGGCGAAGGCTGGCTTATTTTGTCAGATCTTGCCGAGCACCTCGGTTTGCGCGCGCGCACGGACTTGTTGACATGGATTGATTCGGCAGGTTTAACGGTGGTCGGCAGGATCGACGTGCGCCCAACGCACCCACGTGCGTCGGATGATGATGATGTGTTGCACAAGGCACGTGCGAAGGAAGTTACCTCCCTTTGGCGGCTGAAGAAAACATTGTTATAGGTTACTGATAGCTCCAAGCCCTTGGTCTAAGTCGAAGCTGCGGCCATTGTGTCGCTGATAACCCTCATTTCTGCTTAACACAGGTGTCGCGGCGTCGGGGCGCGAGGATAGGCTTGCACTACGTCGCCCGTACCAACGAAATCCGATACTGGCAAAGTAGCGCAAAAACCCTGTAAAATCGAGGGTTTAGCACGTTCGCATCCGGTCGTCGCGCGATTTTTCACCATCGCACCCTCCGCGCAACGCGCGACGGCCCGTTAGGGCTCGTGCCAGGCATCGACAACATGCCGACCACATCATCGACATTGGAACCGCAGCACATGAGCAACACCCCTTCATCTTCCACGCCGCAGCCGGCAAAATCGGCCGGACAAGTGCCCAAACAATTAACCATTCAAGCCGTGCGCGGGATGAACGATTTGTTGCCGCAACATGCGCCACTGTGGCAGTTTTTGGAGGACACGACCCGTGCGGTGTTTGAGCAATACGGCTACCGGTTAATGCGTACGCCAGTCATCGAGCCAACGTCGTTGTATGTGCGCTCATTGGGCGAAGTGACCGATGTGGTTGAAAAGGAAATGTATTCCTTCGAAGACGGCATGAATGGTGAAAAACTCACGTTGCGTCCAGAAGCCACTGCGGGCTTAGTACGGGCGGCGATTGAGCACAATTTGATTTACGAGGGGCCCAAGCGAATTTGGACTTGGGGACCGATGTTTCGCCATGAACGCCCGCAAAAAGGCCGCTACCGGCAGTTCTACCAGTTTGATGTAGAAGCGTTGGGCTTTGCGGGGCCTGATGTCGACGCCGAACAGATTGTGATGCTGGTCAGACTTTGGCAGCGCTTGGGGTTTGCGAACGTCGAGCTGCAGATCAATTCAATTGGTGATGTACCGGCTCGACTGGCGCATCGCGAGGCGCTGGTGAAATATTTTGAGGCGAATGTTGATCAGTTGGATGAAGACGCGAAGCGACGGCTTTACACTAATCCATTGCGCACCTTGGATACGAAAAATCCGAAGATGCAGGCGCTCGCTAATGGCGCGCCAAAACTCGCCGATTATTTGGGTGATGCAGAACGCATCCACTTTGCTGGCGTCAAAGCAAGGCTCGATGCGGCGGGTGTCAAATACCTTGAAAACCCCCGTCTGGTGCGGGGTTTCGACTATTATAACCGTACCGTGTTTGAATTTATCGGACGTGGGAAAGACTGGGAACTGACCATTGCTGGCGGTGGCCGTTATGATGGTTTGATGGCGCAAATGGGCGGAAAAGCGGCGCCCAGTTGTGGGTTTGGATTTGGTGTCGAGCGGGTGATGATGCTGTTGCAGGAATCGCAGCAGCAGCAGATAGGCACGTTGGACGCTTATGTGGTCTACGCAGAAGAAGCAGAGCCGCAAGCGTGGCAGGCGGCGGAGCAATTGCGAGATCGTGGCTTGGCGGTTGCCGTGCACGGCACTGCGGATGGCAGCGTTGGTAGTTTTAAGTCACAAATGAAGAAAGCCGACGGTAGTGGCGCTCGCTTTGCTATTATCGTGGGCTCAGACGAATTGGCAGCAGGCAAAATCAGCGTGAAAAACCTTGCCAGCAGCGAACAACGCTTATCGACCGTTGATGAGGCGGCGTCGCAAATCAAGTCGTCGCGCTAACATTCGAAAACGGCGACCGCAAGCGGCGGTAGCAACCGCCACCGACAATCCCAATAGCCGCAATTATTTTTAACCATCTATAGCAATCAGTGAAAGTCAGTCATGTCTACATACGATTTAGAAGAACAAGAACGCATCGCCGCCCTTAAAGACTGGTGGGATCAATGGGGCAATTGGGTCGTCGCCGGTGTTGTTGCGGTGCTCATTGGCGTGTTTGGAACTTACGGCTATCGTTATTTTCTAACAACACAAAACGAGCAAGCCGAGGCGCTGTTTAAGAGTGTGAAGAAAACGGCGGAAGAGGTTGCCGCTAGCAAAGAAACAAAAAAGCTATCCGAGGCGGTGAATACGCTGGTCGAAAAATTCCCCAATACATTCCAAGCTACCGAATCCCAATTGATGGCAGCCAAAGCGACGTTTGAAGCGGGCGATTTTGCAGCCGCAAAAACGCATTTACAGTGGGTTGTTGATAAAGGCCGCGAAACGCATCGCGCTACAGCGCGTGTACGGTTAGCGACGGTGATGTTGGAAACCAAAGATTATGACGGGGCGCTCAAGACGCTTGAAGGCGTTAAAGAAGACGCATTTTTAGCCGTTGCAGCTGACTTGAGAGGCGATGTTTTTGCGGTGCAAGGCAAGCGTGAAGAAGCACGCGCAGCCTACCAAGTCGCGGTCGACAAGGCGGGGGATCGAAGCGCGTTGAAGTCATTCTCACAAGCAAAATTGGATGCATTTGGTGGGCCTGATGCCGCCAAGCTAGCCGCAGATAAAGCCAAAGCTGATGCCAAAATTGCAGCCGATGCCAAAGACGCCAAAGGAGCCACCAAGTGAGCAGCGGCGTCAATCCAAGTTCAAAAGTCGTTTCGATTCAGAGCGATTATCGTTTGGCGAAGCGCGCAGCTGTCGCTGTAATCGCGTTTGTTGTTTGTGTCGCTGCATCGAGTTGCAGCCTGTTTGGCTCGAACAAAGCCAAGCCTGCGCCGCTAACCGAATTTAAAAACGATGCGATCACCGTTGCATGGTCGACAAGTGTTGGCAGATCGCCGGTTGGTATCGCTCGTTCTTTTTTGTTTGGCAAGCCGGTCAGCTATGCGTTTTCCCCCGCGTTTGGCGATAAATTAGTTTATGTAACAAGCCATGAGGGCAGCGTAGTCGCACTGTCGGAAGAGGGCGGTCGCCAGGTCAGCCAAATCGATACGAAAGCATCACTGACGGGCGGCGTTGGTTTAGGCGATAACATTGTGACAGTGGCAAGCAGCAAAGGCGAGGTCTTGGCATTCGATTTTGCCGGCCGCGCACTTTGGAAAAGCGATGTTAGCGGCGAAGTGTTGGCCGCACCTGTTTTGATTGGCACTAATCTCATTGTCCGTACCGCCGATGGCCGTATTTTTGCGCTGAACCGCGCTGACGGTAAACGCAAATGGGTCTTCACCCGTGCCACTCCGGCGCTCACCCTGCGCACTAATGCCAGTGTCGCCACCCAGCGCGGTACGATCTATGCGGGCTATGCCGGTGGCAAAGTGATCGCGATTGAGTCCGAAAGCGGCAAACCAACCTGGGAAGCCACCATCGCAACCCCGCGCGGTGCAACCGAGTTAGAGCGCGTGGCCGATGTGGCCGGCGTGCCAGCATTGGATGATTCGCGTATTTGTGCGGCGGTCTATCAGGGCCGCACCGGCTGCGTTGAGACATTGAATGGCAATGTGTTGTGGTCCCGAGAAATTTCGAGCGCTGATGGGGTGGCGCTGGATGCCAAATATCTTTATGTGTCGGATACCGATGGCAATTTATACGCGCTCGATAAAACATCAGGTGCTACCGTTTGGAAGCAAGATAAGTTGCAGCGCCGCGAGCTCGGCACGCCGCTTAGCTTTAAGGGCAAAGTATTGGTGGGCGATGCAACGGGCCTCGTGCATTTGATTTCAACCGAAAATGGCGAGTTAATTGGCCGCGTGAGTACCGATGGCAGCGATGTGGTTTCTCTGCAAGCCAATGGGGATCGCGCGATTGTGCAGACCGCCAAGGGTGGCGTATATGCGCTGTCGGTTAAGTAGTGTCGAGCGTTGATTCGTTAGAGCGAATTTATTCGGCCCCGGCAACCGCTTAAACCGAAGTCACGCAATAAACAGTATCAAACAGCAGCAAACAGCACCAAGGCGCAGCTTAAAACTGCGCTTCCATGCTTCAACCGCTCGGTCAAATTTAGTTGACGGGCATTAAGTCAAAAATGAAACCCACTATTGTCATTGTTGGCCGGCCAAACGTCGGCAAATCCATGCTGTTTAACCGGCTAACGAAAACCCGTGATGCTTTGGTAGCTGACATGCCGGGGCTCACAAGGGATCGCCACTATGGTCACGGCAAAGGCGCATCTAAGCCTTATTTGTGTGTCGATACCGGAGGTTTTGAACCAAAGGTGACGGACGGGATTTTGCACGAAATGGCCAAGCAAACCCTGCAAGCGATTGCTGAGGCGGATGCGATTATTTTTGTGGTCGATGGACGTCAAGGTTTGACGCCGCAGGACAAAATCATCGGCGAGCGGCTTAGGCGCGATGCACAAGGCCGTGGCATTCCACTGACGATTGCGGTTAATAAAGCCGAAGGCATGAACGAGGAAGTTGTTTGTGCCGAGTTTCACGAACTAGGCTTGGGCGAACCTGTCGCGGTCTCGGCTGCGCACGGTGAGGGTACGCGGCAAATGATTGAGGATGTGTTGCAACATTTCCCCGATGCCGAGGAAAATTTAGACCCAGATACGCCGCGCGTTGCCATTGTGGGCCGCCCGAATGTGGGCAAATCAACATTGGTGAACCGCTTGTTGGGTGAAGAGCGTGTGATTGCGTTCGATGAACCCGGTACCACGCGTGATTCGATCTACATTCCGCTCACTTTCCATGACAAAAATTACACGCTGATCGACACCGCCGGGATTCGTCGCAAAGGCAAAGTGTTTGAAGCGGTTGAGAAATTTTCGGTTATCAAAACCTTGCAAGCCATTGAAGACGCGCATGTCGTGGTGTTGCTGCTGGATGCACGCCAAGAAGTGTCCGACCAAGACGCGCACATTGCCGGTTTTGTTCTTGAATCAGGCCGCGCAGTGGTCGTGGGCATCAATAAGTGGGATAACCTGGACGATTACACCCGCGAACGCACCAAGAGTGATTTTGATCGCAAGCTACATTTCCTTGATTTCGCCCGTATGCACACGGTTTCGGCTAAAGATGGAATGGGCTTGGCCCCACTATTTAAATCGATTGATGAAGCGTTTGCAGCGGCGATGGCAAAGCTCTCCACGCCTAAACTTACGCGCGCGTTGATCGCAGCAACGTCCGCGCACCAGCCACCTATGAATGGTTTGCATCGTCCCAAGCTCCGCTATGCACACCAAGGCGGCCATAATCCACCCATCGTGGTAGTCCATGGTTCGGGACTGGATGGGTTGGCTGATAGTTATGTTCGCTACCTAGAAAACACCTTCCGTGATGCGTTCAAGCTCAAAGGCACGCCATTACGGGTTGAATTGAAGAAAAACCATAATCCGTACGCCAACAAAAAGCCGCAAGTACTGACGGCCAGCCAAGAAAACCAGCGTCGGCGCGGGCGGATTCGCATGAAGAAGAAATTTTCGTGATTCGCCGGTTTCGATTAGCCTGCGTCGCAAAGCGATTTAAAAGCCGTTGATTTAAATAAAGTCGAAAGCTGCCGGTTGAAACCTCGCTGATGACCGCAATATGATAAAAAGCGGTTTTTAGAGGTTTGGCGTGTTGCCATTTTGTCATATCGTCCTGCTAAAACAAATTTACGGAATGAGAATACGATTAAGTTGAACCTGGAATAAATTTTGTGGTCAATGTGTTGGATGGGCTCAAAAGCCGTAAACAAATGATAAATTTGGGCACTCGGTGCTTCTAGAATAAAAATCTAGGCATAAAAGCAATTCGAAACAAAAATTCCCACCTTGCAGTATCATCACCATTCGGGCGCTAATTTACTGCGTCGTTGTCAACTTACCTATGAAGCTGGAGAATAAAAATATGAGCGCAAAAGGGCAACTATTACAAGACCCGTTCCTTAACATATTACGTAAGGAACATGTCCCTGTTTCAATCTATCTCGTCAATGGGATCAAGCTGCAGGGGCAGATTGAATCGTTTGACCAATACGTGGTGCTTCTGAAAAATACGGTCACCCAGATGGTTTATAAGCATGCGATCTCGACTGTCGTGCCTGCCCGTGCGGTCACGGTTCCGTTTGATGCGCCTAGCGAAGGTTGAAGCCAGCTATTGTCGAGCTGAACAAAAGGCTTTTGCAGCGATTTTTTGTGTCTGCAAGAGCCATCCGATATTTGCATTGCAAGCACGCCCTTAGCCTGAGCCTGACTCGCGCCGGACGAGCTCCCAGTGCGATGGCTGCATTTGACGCATGCGACATGGACCATGAAACCCAATTTTGCTGACTCCGCGGCGCCGCAAGGTGCGGCCGTGCTGATTGGAATCAATTTTGACGATCCCTATTTTGAGGCGCAACTTGCCGAAGCACGTGAACTGATCTCAAGCGCCGGCGCACGCGTCGCATCCACGCTGACAGGCAAGCGCCACAAGCCTGATCCGGCCACCTTTGCCGGTAGCGGCAAAGTTGAAGAAATTGCCGAAGCGGTCGCGCTAACAAATGCCTCGTTGGTCGTGTTTAACCATCAACTTTCACCGATTCAAATCCGTAATATCGAAAAAATTGTCGGTGTCCGGGTGATTGACCGCACCGATCTTATCCTCGATATTTTTGCCCAGCGAGCGCGCTCATCGGAAGGTAAGTTGCAGGTTGAATTGGCGCAGATGCAGCATCTCATGACCCGTCTCGTCAAAGGCTGGACCCACTTGGAGCGCCAACGCGGGGGCATTAGCGTGCGCGGCGGGCCCGGCGAATCGCAGCTGGAGTTGGATCGCCGGATGGTGGGCGATAAAGTAAAGCGGCTGAAAGAGAAACTCAAAAAACTGGGGAAGCAGCGCAATACGCAGCGTGCCAGCCGTCGCCGTTCGGGGACCTTCTCAGTATCGATTGTTGGCTATACCAATGCCGGCAAATCGACATTGTTTAATCGTTTGACTCAATCCGGTACTTACGTGGCTGACCAGTTATTTGCCACGCTTGATACGACGACGCGACGTTTGTACATTGCGCCAAATATTAATACAACGCTTTCTGATACCGTCGGCTTTATCCGCAATTTGCCACACGGGTTGGTAGCAGCTTTCCATGCCACGTTAACGGAGGCGATGGAAGCGGATTTATTGCTGCATGTTGTTGATGCGGCGAGTCCGATGCGCGATCAGCAGATCGCCGAAGTCAATAAAGTACTCGTGGAAATCGGTGCCGATTCAATTCCGCAGGTGATTGTTTATAACAAGATTGATTTACTCGAAAACGCCACCACCTTACTTCAATCAGGAACGGTGTTGCCTGTAGCGCTGCGCGATGAGAGTGGTAAAATCAGCGAATGTCGTGTTAGCGCAGTCGTTGGGTTGGGGATGGATTTATTGCGTAATACCATCCACGAATACGCGGCTTGGGTTGGCGTTGATGGAAATGAATCTAAACTTTCAACCTCAGAACAATTCAGCGGTAGCCATTTACTGCCAGATGAAATCAACGCAAGCAGCGCTAGCGGCACGGGCAGCATAAGTTGCAACAGTAGAGCAAGTACGAACACAAATAATGACGTTGTTTTGATCGATCAAGCGCAGACCGTTGCGCACCTCGGAGTAAATTGAGCATGTTGCGACCTTTTTTACGATCTTTTGATTTTCGGTCTGGTGTAGCAAGGGATCGTGTTTGGCTATTGCCATTCGCTGTTTTATCCTATCCCGTGTTTTGGCTTCGCTACCAAATTCAAAAGCGCATTGGCCATTCTCAATCACTCGCGAATGGCGTTGCAAATGATGTTGCGAATGAAGCGCAAATGTCGCTAAACGATCCCGAGTGGGGCAAACGTGGGAACAAAAATGACGGCCCCCCCGATCTCAATGAGATATTCAACAAACTAGGCCAAAAGCTGAATAAATTATTCGGCAATAAAGGTAACCAAAGTGGCAATAACGGTGGCAATAACAATACCTCTGGCGGGATGGGCGCGCCGAGCAGGGCGGCTATGGGCGGTGGTCTGGCGATTGCGATCGTCGTTGCCTTAGGTGTTTGGCTTGCAAGCGGCTTCTACATCGTGGAAGAGGGCACGCGCGGCGTGGTCTTGCGTTTGGGCAAATACACCCAGACAACCACACCCGGCCCGAATTGGCGCCTGCCGTATCCGTTTGAAACCGTCAAAAATGTCAATATTGCGGAGGTACGCGCCATTGAGATTGGGCATCGCAATAATCAAAAAACCAAAGTTCCGGAAGAATCCCTGATGTTGACAGAGGATCAAAATATTGTCGATGTCCAGTTTGCAGTGCAATACACCCTCAAGAGCCCAGAAGACTTCTTGTTCTTTAACAAAGATCCGCAGGAAGCTGTTCGGCAAGCCGCAGAAACCTCGATGCGTGAAATCGTCGGCAAAAGTAAAATGGATTTTGTCCTCTACGAAGGACGTGCCGATATCGGCTCGCGCGCAAAGCTCCTCATGCAAAAAATTCTTGACCTCTACAAAACAGGTATTCAGGTCTCGACGGTGACTATGCAAAATGCGCAGCCGCCGCAACAGGTGCAAAACAGTTTTGATGATGCTGTGCGTGCCAAGCAGGATCGCGAGCGCCTGAAAAATGAGGGCGAAGCTTATGCTAACGATATCTTGCCGAGAACCAAGGGCGCCGCCGCACGCTTGATGGAAGAAGCGCAGGGGCACAAACAGCGCGTTATTGCTTATGCTCAAGGTGACGCCACTCGCTTCGTTCAAGTATTAAGCGAATATGAAAAAGCGCCTGCTGTGACGCGTGAGCGTCTGTACCTCGATGCGATGCAGCAGGTTATGCAGAATGCGAGCAAGGTGTATGTTGATCAAAAGGGCGGACAAAATCTGCTGTATTTACCGCTGGATAAACTCATCCAATCTACGTCACCGACTGCTGCCCCGGTCAACAGCGATAACTCAACACCGCGCAACGTTGTCTCAGCTGCGCCGGATGTTCCGGTCACAACTGCCGCGCCAGCCGCTGATAACTCGCGCGCCAATAGCCTGCGCAACCGTTAACCGACCGTTATTTAGAACGCTACAACGAGAATCTTATTATGCAAAAAAATATTCCAGCTATCGTCATTTCGCTGATTACCGTTCTGCTGGTATTGGTGCTGTCGGCCTATACCGTTGATCAGCGTGAAGCGGCGATTAAATTTCAGCTCGGTGAAGTGGTGGCGATTCAAGATAAGCCCGGCCTTTATTTCAAATGGCCATTTATCGAGAATGTGCGTCCATATGATATGCGTATTCAAACGCTCGATCCGAAAGAGCCAGAGCGCATTCAAACTAAAGAGAAAAACAACGTTTTAGTCGATACTTACGTCAAATATCGCATTGTCGATATAAAGCAATTTTTTGTCTCCACCGGCGGTGATTTTGCAAAAGCTGAAGTGCGACTCTCGCAAAGCGTTAACGATGATTTACGCGCTGAATTTGGGCAGCGCACTTTGGCGGAAGTGATTTCCGGCGAGCGCAATAAAATTATGGACAACCTGCGCGTCAGAACGGATAAAGATGCGCGCAGTATCGGTATTGAGGTGCTAGACGTACGGTTGAAGCGGGTAGATCTAGTCCCGGAAATTAGCGCCGACGTTTATCGCCGCATGGACTCTGAACGTAAACGCGTTGCCAATGAATTGCGCTCAACCGGTTCAGGCGAAGCCGAAAAAATTCGTGCCGATGCCGAGCGTCAGCGTGAAATCATCTTGGCTGAGGCTTTCCGGGATGCACAAAAAATCAAAGGGGAGGGTGATGCGACAGCGGCAAAAATTTACGCACAAGCCTTCTCCAAGAACGCTGAGTTCTATGCGTTTTATCGCAGCATGGATGTTTACAAAAACACCTTCCGCAACAAAAGCGACGTGATGGTGTTAGATCCAAGCTCGGACGTATTCAAATACCTGAAAAGCCCCAATAAAGCTGGAAAGTAAAACGGTCTGCCGGATTTTCAGCAGCGACTGAATTTAGTGTTTTTTGTCATCAAAATAAATGTATTGACGGCGGCGAAGACAAAATCGAAGTCAAAATAAGCAAAACGGCAAAACTTCCGTATAATCTCTCAACGGCGCGTTCCAAACAGGTTCGCGCCGTTTTTGCGTCTTACGTTTGAGAGAAACATAGCGCCCCGTTTGTAGGCACCACGGTTGTCCGCACTTTGGTTGTGTCTCGGTTAGCGGCAATTGGTAGCGCCAACGGCATAAAATTTTTAGTCTGAATGAGTTAGTGCAAATGAGAACTTGGGCATTACCAGAACATATTGAAGACGTGTTACCGCACGACGCAAAAAAACTCGAGCGTATCCGCCGTTTAGCGCTGGATATGTTCGAATTGCGCGGCTATGACCTGGTGGTGCCGCCCTTAATGGAGTATGTCGATTCCTTGCTCACCGGTACGGGTCACGATATGGATTTGGCGACGTTCAAGCTTGTCGATCAGCTCTCGGGTCGCACGATGGGCATCCGTGCCGACACCACGCCGCAAGTCGCACGGATTGACGCGCATGTCCTGAATCGCCAAGGCATTTCGCGGCTTTGTTATGCGGGTAGCGTTTTACATACCTTGCCGTCTGGTTTGGGCAAAAGCCGCCAGCCTTTCCAGGCGGGCGCGGAGCTTTATGGCCATGCTGGGCTTGAGGCAGACATCGAAATCCAACAATTGATGATCGACGCGCTAAACGCATTCGGCGTCAGGGCGGTTCAGCTCGATATTGGCCACCCGGCGATTTTTCAGGCACTGATTGATCTTGCCAAGGTTGATGCCGCGTTAGCTGATGATATTTTCGTCGCCACTGAAGCCAAAGATGTCGAGACACTCAAATCGCTGGTCGTCGCTATTCCTGACCTTATTCCGAGCTATCGCGATGCGTTGCTGATGCTGCCAACATGGTACGGCGGTGTTGAAATGCTGGATCGAGCTGCAGTCGCGCTGCCAAACGATGAACGTATCGCCAACGCTATCGCGCAGCTTCGTGAAATCGCCAAGCACTTTTCCGCACAAGGTATTGCCGTCAGCATTGATTTGGGCGAACTGGGCGGGTTCAACTATGAAAGCGGCATTGTTTTCTCGGCCTACGCCAAAGGCGCATCCGACGCGGTCGCGCGCGGTGGCCGATATGATGAGGTCGGTAGATCATTCGGCCGCGCTCGGCCCGCGACGGGCTTCTCCATGGATTTAAAGGCACTATTGCCGCTCGTTGGCGATCAACCGACGCGCGGAGCGATTTTATTGCCGACCCTGGTTGATGCGTCAGTACAAACGAAGATTGCTGAATTACGCAATGCCGGTGAGCGTGTCATCGCGCGACTGCCGGGTCATGACGGCGATCTACACGAGTTGGGCTGTGATCGTGAACTGGTTTATCAGGAAGGGCGCTGGGAAGTCATTTCGATGTGCTTTCCTCGCCAATGATTTTCGTTCAATCTAGCTTTTTGTCCCACACTAAACCACGCACTAAATTGCGCATTAAATTGCGCTCCGAATTCTGCATTCAATTCTGCATTCAATTTTGTTTTTAAAGGATTTCAGCATGGCAAAAAACGTTGTAGTCATCGGGACGCAATGGGGTGATGAAGGCAAGGGCAAGATCGTCGACTGGCTAACCGATGAAGTTGCCGGTGTTGTGCGCTTTCAGGGTGGACACAATGCGGGTCACACCTTGGTCGTCAATGGGAAAAAAACGATTTTGCGTTTGATCCCCTCGGGTATGTTGCATCCGCACGTCACCTGCTTTATTGGCAACGGCGTGGTGCTCTCGCCAACGGCATTGTTGCAGGAAATTGACGAGCTAACCGCTTCGGGCCTTGAAGTAATATCGCGCTTACGCATCTCGCAAGCCTGCCCGCTGATCCTGCCGTATCACGTGGCGGTTGATCAAGCCCGCGAAGCAAAATTAGGCGTCGATAAAATCGGCACCACTGGACGCGGCATTGGTCCTGCCTATGAAGACAAAGTGGCGCGCCGCGCGATTCGCGTCAATGACCTTTTATACCCGCAGCGCTTTCACGATAAATTGGTCGAGGTGCTCGATTATCATAATTTTGTGTTGACGCATTACCTGAAAGCCGCGCCTGTCAGCCTTGAATCAATTTACGAGCCAACACTCGCCATGGCCGAGCGGTTAAAGCCGATGATTGCGGATGTTTCCGCCGAGCTGCATCAGCTAATGGCCGATGGCAAACAATTGTTGTTTGAGGGGGCGCAGGCGGCGTTACTGGACGTCGATCACGGTACCTATCCGTTTGTGACCTCATCAAACTGCCTTGCCGGGCAGGCATCCGCCGGTGCGGGTGTGGGGCCGCAAGCACTCAACTATGTCTTGGGTATCACCAAAGCTTATGCCACTCGCGTCGGATCCGGTCCATTCCCAACTGAGCTAGAAGATGAAACAGGCGAAGCTTTGCGCAAACGCGGCAACGAGTACGGCTCCGTGACCGGTCGTCCGCGGCGCTGCGGTTGGTTTGATGCGGCGGCTCTAAAACGGGCTGCACAAATCAACGGTCTGTCAGGGCTCTGCATTACCAAGCTTGATGTGCTGGATGGTTTGCCAACACTGCGTATTTGTACCGGTTATAGAGTTAACAGCGAAATCAAAAACGGCGGTAAGGACGACGTGAATGCTGAGGGGAGCGGCGCGATCGTCGATATTCTGCCCTACGGGGCCGAGAACATCGAGTCCTGCACGCCGATATATGAAGACCATGCTGGCTGGACCGACAGCACAGTTGGTATTAGCGATTGGGACAAATTGCCGATAAATGCGCAGCGCTATTTGCGTCGTTTGGAGGCTTTGGTCGGTGCACCGATTGCGCTGGTCTCTACTGGGCCAGACCGTGAGGAAACGATTGTTTTGCAACAGCCGTTTGCGTAATTCATTGATGTTGATATAGCAAGCATTGATCGGCAACGTCGGCGATGGAAACCACCGTATTCCGAAAAACTCAAAAGGGCCTACAAGAAGTTGCGGACCGTCGGGGCGGATTGCAACTAAAGCTGCCTCGCGCGCTCATCGGTATTGATGGTGCGAAAGAGATTGCCGAATTTTCGGTACCAATGCCTCCGAGTGAAGTGGAATTTGTGCTTGAGCAGCTGACAAAACGAGGTCGTACTTTAGGCATCAAGCTGCTCGGCGAAAAGGATGTTTCAGTCGACGCGCTAGGTCAAGAACGCGGCGTACCATTGGCGGGTGAAATCGGCGGGAGGCTGCCCAGCTGGTGCCGTGCTTGGCTCAATTGATGAAAGTCCATCCCAAATATACGCCGCTCTTGTTTGCGTTTTTTATGTCCTTGCTCATGGCATTCATCATGTCTGGCATTTTGACCTTTGTGAATTTGGGCTTGGTAAATAATTTTATTTTTATCTGGTTGCGTTCGTTCATCATTGCGTGGTGTTGCGCGTTTCCAACGGTGGTTGTCGTCGCGCCTATTGTGCGAAAAATCGTATTGCATCTGACTGCCCCTGCCGCAAAATAACGACCAGACGGGTTCGATGACATGCCGCTCGCCACAAAATCAGTTACGCAACATGAATTCGCGCCGCACAAAGCCAATCCACCGCCGCCAGCAAGCTGGCTCAGTTATGGTGTTTTGATTGCATCGGTGCTGATGGTGTCGAGCGCCGCCATCATGATCCGCTTTGCGCAAACTGAAGGTGTTTCGTCGCTGGCGATTGCGGCTTGGCGGCTGGGTACGGCGTCAGTAATTTTGGTTGCCATTGTATTTTCGCGGGCAAAAACCCGCACGGAAGTTGTCGCCATAAATGCCCAAGATGCCCTACTGGCGGGCGTTTCCGGCTTGTTTCTGGCGGCGCATTTCGCCGCGTGGATCTCATCATTGCAATACACATCCGTTGCCAGCAGTACTGCGCTGGTCACTACTAATCCGATCTGGATCGCGCTGTTTTCATGGTTGGTGTTTCGCGAAAAGCTCGGCAAGTGGCTGCTACTGGGCATTACTGCGGCTATTTTGGGCAGCGTACTGATATTCGCGTCCGATGCCAGAATCGATGCTGGATCTGCTGGTATCAACCCGCCGCTCGGCAATGTGTTGGCACTCGTTGGTTCATTGGCCGTATGCGGCTATTTGCTGATTGGCCGTCGCCTACGTAAAAGCATGTCGCTCATGCCCTACATCGTTTTAACGTATTCAAGTGCTGCCACCGTGTTGCTGGCGATGGCATGGGTTAGCGGTAATGCACTCGCTGGCTATTCGTCAATCGCATGGCTTTGCTTGCTGGGGCTCGGTTTGGGGCCGCAATTGCTAGGGCATAGCGGCATCAATTGGGCGCTAAAACACATTCCTGCCACCTTCATTGCCATCGTCATTTTGGGTGAGCCCATAGGTTCGTCGTTAATGGCATGGTGGATATTTGGCGAACAATTTGCGCCGCTGCAATTGGTTGGCTTTTCGGTGCTGCTGGCGGGAATTTATTTTGCGTCGAGGGATCGTTAGCCCGGTTAGGCTTTAATCTGAATAAGCTTAATCTGAAAAGCACTTCTATAAAATTCTTGTGTAGTCCGCGCGCACTTGATCGCGATCCCCATGGTCAAAATGCCACCATTCGGTGCTGATTCCCGTAAAACCGCCGTGTTTCATGGCCTCGCGGAGCAGGGCGCGGTGGCTGATTTGCTGCTCTGAGATGAGATTTTTCTCAAGGTAGTGGGCTTCTAGTTTCGGATGAGAAAGCGCTGATAAGTCGTCGAAAGGTGTGCCCATATCAAGTTCCTCGCCCTGCGAATCTGTGATCGTGATGTCAACGGCCATGCCAAATGAATGAATTGAGCCACGCACCGGGTTGGCTAAATACATGAGGAGATCGGTGCCTTGCAATGCCTCCCAGAGCGCTTCTTGGGCACGCTGCGGGCGCAGGGCATCGAGCACCAACAGGCGGAAACCACTGCGCTCACTTTTTAGCCACTGAACTGCACGTGCCAAGCCTTCAGCGGCGTGCCGGTGGAGCCAAGCACAATCGATTGGCGAATAGATATCGCGTCCGACAAAATTATTCGGGCTGGCGTAGCGCAAATCAATCCGCACACCCTCGATAGTCGATAGTCGACGAAACTCAGGGTGGCTGGCGATCGCTTCGATCGGCAGGGTTGGCATATTGAGTCCGTCGCGTGTCATGGGCGAATTGGCCAAATTGGGCATCTATAGGACGAGTCGAACAGGTAGAAAATCGTAAACAACATCCGTGAAAAGGTCACTAGCATGAGGAAAGCAGCGAGAACCAGAGAAAGCCAATGAGCAAAAGTAACAGTTTTGGTGCGAGTTGGCTATGATCGTCAATGTTGCTAGGCAATGTTCCGTCAATTCGGTAAAATACGATAGTGATTAAATTTCGCATCGAATTTTAATCACATACCCTCAAAGGGGAGTAGCTAAAGGGAATATTTCCCCGGTGTGGATGTCGTCAGTACGGGTTTGTTTGGCCATAGTCGCAGCATTTGCGAAACCCCGGCACCACGCGCGAATACGATTTTCTCCTATTGTATTTGCAAGCGAGACCTTTGCCAGTGTTGTTGGCAAAGGCTCGTCTGGTATGCAAAGCGGTCACACGTTTTGCCGCAGAAAAAGCCTCAGCCATCACATGGTCTGGGGTTTTTTATGGGAGAAGATTATGTTTGAAACCATTGGCAATGTTTGGATGTGGTTGGGCTTTGGGGTCTTTGTGGTGATTGCTATTGCGGTAGATTTTCTGGCGTTGAACCAAAAGAAGGGGCAAAAGGTGTCGCCCAAAGAGGCGGCGATTTGGTCGATCATTTGGGTCTCGCTATCGTTTGTGTTTGCAGGGCTGTTGTGGTGGTATTTGAATCAAGCCTACGACCCGGTGTTCGCGAAACTGAAAACAACTGAGTTTCTAACTGGCTATCTGATCGAAAAGTCATTGTCGGTCGATAATATTTTCGTTTTTCTGATGATTTTTACGTTCTTCGCGGTGCCGGAAGAATTGCAACGTCGCGCGCTAGTGATTGGCGTCATTTTAGCGATTGCCCTGCGTATCCTGATGATTTTGCTGGGCTCGTGGCTCGTGGCACAGTTCCATTGGGTGCTATATGTTTTTGGTGCTTTTTTGCTGCTCACCGGCTTGAAGATGTTGATTTTTGCTGAGGTCGAGCCCGACCTCAACGGCAATCCGTTGTTGCGATGGATACGCGGTCATGTCAAGTTAACAGATAATTTTCACGGCGATCAATTTTCAATCGCGAAAGACGGTGTCAAGTATTTCACGCCGCTATTTGTCGTGATCGTGATGATCGGCGTGACCGACGTGGTGTTTGCGGTGGATTCAATTC
Source organism: Burkholderiales bacterium (assembly GCA_038206765.1). Lineage (GTDB taxonomy): Bacteria > Pseudomonadota > Gammaproteobacteria > Burkholderiales > Usitatibacteraceae > UKL13-2. The sequence continues at coordinate 52,447 of JBBRAM010000005.1, forward strand.
CAGCGGTATTTGCGATTACGCAAGACCCGTTTATTGTCATGACATCCAACATTTTTGCGATTCTCGGTTTACGGGCGCTATATTTTTTATTGGCTGATTTGGCGGGGCGTTTTCATTTGCTATCCTACGGTTTGGCGCTGGTGCTGATATTTGTCGGAATCAAGATGCTGATCGTGGACTTCTATAAAATCCCCATTTTTGTATCCCTCGCGATAGTGGCCATGATTTTGCTGGTTTCGGTGGTTTTGAGCTGGGTGATAAAGCCGAATCGAGCCCAAACTGGCTGAAAAATGAGGTGACCTCTGATTTCTTTGTAAGGACAGTCCGTAATGCTAGCCGTTGACCGAGTGGCACGAATCTAGGCGCTTTGGGCATTGCCGACTATTGTTTTATGAAACTAATGCCCCATATAAGTGGGGCATTAGTTGGTGAAAGCTGTTGCAGTGATATGTTGTGATGTGATGTGTTGTGCCGTGTTTGTGCTCTGCTGGTGCAGTGGTAGTGCTGTGTAAAGGTCTAGAAGGGCCGCGAAAGGTCGCGATAGCTCATGAAAGAGTTCAGGTAAAAAATAATTGCATTGTGTTTAAAAAATGCTTTCAGTACACTTACGCGTTTTTCAAAATCCGGAATGATTAGTCTTAATATGAAAATTCCAATAGAATTCAGACGCTTGCATTAGGAGAAATGACGTTGGCCACTGTTAAAAAAGCTAAAACCGTCGCGAAATCTACCGCTAAAGTAGTCGTCAAAAAACCCGCTGGTCGCAAAGCAGTTCCCACCAAGTTGGTAAAAACGACCGCCAAAAAGTTGGTTGTTAAGTCAGTCTCCAAGGCCCCGCCCAAAGTCGTGCCCAAGGCGAAGGTGGCTGCCAAGGCCATCAAAGCGATCAAAACCGGCGCAAAGCCAAAGGTCGCTGCCAAGTCGGCAGGTAAAGCAATCGCAAAAACGCCTGCCAAAGCGGCCGTCAAGGCACCGGCAAAGGTGCCAACCAAGAAAATAACCGTCAAAGAAAGCGTAAAAGTGCCGCCTAAAGCAATCGTAAAACCCTCCACGCCGTCCGTAACCAAAGTACCCGCAGCGCCGGCCGCTCGTAGCCCTGTCCGTTCCGTCGCCAAAATGGGTGAACCTGTCGTCATTCAGCCAACACCGAGACCTCCCCCAAAAGCTACTCGCGGGGGACCGTTGCTCACTGAGGCCGAACTATTAAAGCAGCCGAAATCAGACTACATGTCGCAAGATCAACTTAATTTTTTCAAAAATCGTTTGAAAGAGTTGCAAACGCAGTTGCGCTTGAATGCGGGTGCCACCACCGAAAACTTGCGTGAATTAGCAGTTGCGCCGGATCCCGCAGATCGCGCCACGCTCGAAGAAGAACATGCGTTAGAGCTGCGTGCACGCGATCGTGAACGCAAATTGCTCAAAAAGGTAGAAGGCGTTTTGGCGCTGATTGAATCCGGCGAATATGGTTATTGCGAAGAAACTGGCGAACCGATCGGCTTGCCCCGTTTGCTGGCGCGGCCAACCGCAACCCTGACCATCGAAGCGCAAGAGCGCCGCGAATTGAAACAAAAAATGTACGGTGAGTGAGTCGTAAAAATCGCATCACTTAAAACAAAAAACCGCACTTTTTACAGTGCGGTTTTTTTATGCTTGATTGTGATTGAGGATTGTCGATTGTCAATTGGCTATTGTGGGTCGCGCGCTGAGGATTCCGCATTGGTAAAGCTAGTCGTTGCCACTATCGCGGTCCGACTACAATTTGTAGCGCGCTTAACGTTGGTTCAGCATCTGTTGAGATGATGGGTTCAGCAGTTGCTACTAGCGGTGTGAGCGACGTGACGCGCGTCGCACCGTTGAAGCGCTTTCGCCAATAGGCATCATTCATCTCAACGATTTCAACCGTTTTACCGCGGGACGGCGCATGTACGAAGCGCCCGTCACCGATATAAAGCCCAACATGCGAAAACGCACGTTTGAGGGTTTTGTAAAAAACCAAATCGCCGGGTTGCAAATGGCTTGAGTCAATCTTAAGTCCCGCTTTACTCATCGCAATCGCACTCCGGGGCAACTGCAATGACAGTGTTTCGGAGAACACATGGCTCACAAAACCGGAACAATCAAACCCCGTTTTGGCAGAATCGCCACCATAACGATATTTCACGCCGATCAGCGAAAGTGCGTACATCAAGGCTTCATCAACCGCTGGACGCGAGGTGACCGGTGGTTGCGAAGTGGTCGGTGTAGGATTTTCGGCGATCGTCTCAGCGTCGGGCGTTGCAATGGTCGTAACGCGTTCTGCGGCGAGAACCGATAGGCCAACAGTAAGGCTGAAGGTGACCGACATCACCGATATCACCGAAATCACCGATGAGAAACACCGACAAAACAGCCAGCGGCACAAGCGGGAAGAGCTGGAGGAGCCGGAGGAGCGGGGAGCAAGGCGTGACGTGGTTGAATCGATCTTAAATTTATCGCCCAGCCATTTCAATGCCGCCGAAAGGTTGTTCATAGCCTTATGATACAACGAGTCATTGCAAACTCGTGAAAGCTCTTCCATACTCTTAATGAACGCTTATTTAACTCATCAAATTTAGTCACATCAAACGGAGAAACCTTATGCATCCCGAAGTTATGGCTTTTGCACCCAAAACTGAATATTCGCGTCGAGATTTTGTCATGACCACGCTGGCAGGTGGCTTTGCTGCGGCTGTGATTCCGGTAAGCGCGGAAACGATCACGACCGATAGCAAAGGCTTAACGGCCGGCGAGGTCAAAATTAAAGTGGTCGATGGCGAGATGCCCGCCTATCGAGCGATGCCAGCGGGTGGAAAAAATCTGCCGGTGGTGTTGGTCGTGCAAGAAATTTTTGGTGTGCATGAACACATCAAAGATGTTTGTCGGCGTTTCGCTAAAGAGGGTTATATGGCGATTGCGCCTGAACTCTATGCACGTCAGGGTGATGTTTCGAAGTTGAAAGAGATGAAGGAAATCTCTGCCGTCGTTTCCAAAGTGCCAGATGCACAAGTGATGTCGGATTTAGATGCGACGCTTGCCTGGGCCGCGCAAAATAGCGGTGATGCCAAGAAGGCCGCTGTTACTGGCTTTTGCTGGGGCGGGCGGATCACCTGGATGTACGCCGCACACAACCCGAGCCTGAAAGCCGGTGCGGCATGGTACGGCGCGTTAGTGCGTCCCGCGACGCCGATGACACCAACACATCCGATTGACATTGCGGGCAAGCTGAAAGTCCCTGTTTTAGGGCTCTATGGCGATGCTGATACCGGTATCCCAAACGAAACCGTCGCCAAGATGCGCGACGCGCTAAAAGCCGCCGGCAGCGCATCCGAAATCGTGCTCTACGACGATACCCCGCACGGTTTTCACGCCGACTATCGCCCAAGCTACAGGGCTGGCGAGGCCAACGACGGCTGGAAGCGACTGATGCTGTGGTTCCGCAAATATGGCGTCTCCTAGCTCTCCGAGGCCAACCGCATCGTCCAACAGCAATACGTACGCGCCGCTCAAAAATCATCTGGCCGCAGGCGATTTTGATCGGCGGCACTGTTAACGCGTCATTTTTAGACACGACCGCCTCAGCTTGTGCGGCCAACGTGGTCAAGACTATTGGCAACGCATACCCTGAATAGGGTATTTGTGAAACATTGTTACGCGCTTTTTGCCATATTGTGAACTGGATCACATTTTTAACGGCGCAAAAAGCCTACAGTTAAATAATAATCTAGTGTCGATGGGCAAGGCTACTCCGCGATTATTTGTTTTTTCTCCGGAGTCCTTGGCCTTGATTGTCCGATGCTAATAACTTTCGCCGCCACCGTTATTTACGCTGCGGCGCTGCGCGCTTTGAAAAGTCATGCTTTAGAAAGTCGTTCTAAAATCGATGAAACCCCGGTCAAAATTATCTCGTGTAATTGTCAATCCTCAGCGCCTGTTCCAGCGCCAAGTTGAGGCTTTTTTTCAGCTTGCGCCGAGCGCGATGCTGTTTTCATACGTGGGTGCTTTGATTTCGTTGGCGGTTGTCTATAAGTCGGATAACTCGCTCGCGGGGCTGTTTTGGTTTGCGTTTGCAACGTTAGTCATGTTGCTTCGCGGCGCCGTGCTTTGGCAGTACTGGCGTCAAGATGATCCGTTGCAGTACGCTAAGCTCTGGGCGCGAATGATGGTGGGCGTTAATTTTCTCGCTGGTGTTCAATGGGGGCTGCTGGGAACGGTGTTGTTTAGCTCGCCCGATATTTATCACGAGCTGTTTATCACGATGGTGATTATTTGTTTTGTCGCGGGTTCGATTGTGCCGTTTGCGCCGATCAAATGGGCGCATCCAGCACTCGCATTACCGGCTACGATCCCAACAATAATTTATGTCTTTTTCGTCCGCACCGGCCAGCAATGGTTAACCGGCTCCATGGCGCTATTTTTTGTGTTTACTGTGCTGTACTTTTCGTACAAGCAATATCGTGCCGTGGCGAATAGATTGTCACTGGAGTTGCGAAACGAGGCTCTGGTTGCGAAGCTCAACGACGCGAACAGCGAATTGGGTGAGCAAAACAATGCACTTAAGCATCGCACGGCAGTGGTGAAGCGCGCCCAGATCGAACAACGTGGTCGAGCCAGCATCTTGGCCAGTCATGTTGAAAAAACCCTACTGCCAGTGATTGAGTGTGATGCGCAATTTGGAATCGTCAGTTGGAATGATGCCGCCTCCCAGTTGCTGGGCTATCGCGTTGAAGAAGTGTGCGGCCAGAATTTGGGGGAATTATTTTTCCCACCTGAGCGGCAAGGTAATCTGCCTGCCTTTGTCAAAAAACTATTCGAAGACGGCCAAGCCACGATTGTTGATATGCCACTCGTGAACCGCAACCTGCAACGCATTCCGTTGCGGTTTTACATCACGCCGATTTCGGCGGATGACCATACCCCGCTGCGTATCGCGATCATCATGGTTGAGAACTATGCAGAACCCAAAAAGCGAAACTTTCCGGGTGTGGTTGGCGCCATCAACAAAGGTTTCGGTAGAAGCGCCTGAATCGTTAGCCTGATTCGTTCCTGACCCAAACCTGCCAGGTTTCTTTCCCCGCAAACACAGCGATAGAATCAGGTGGATTTAGCCTTGCCGTGCGAGTGAAATGTGGTTCAAGCATCTTCTCTAGCTCGCCAGTTGCCAAGCCAAAGGGCGGTCCTTTTTCGTTGTTATCGGCGAAGAGAAAGCCGATCAGCCGTCCACCAGTCGGGATCAATTCTGCGACGCGTGTTGCCCATTGCAGCCACATTCGACGGGGCAATGCGCACAAAAATGCCCGCTCATAAATAATGTCAAACCGCTCGGACCCCAAGGTGGCACCAAAAAAGTCTTCTTCGCGCACGAGGTCAGCATAAGCTTTACCGAGAATGCGTTGAGCCTGTGCGACGGCCGCAGGGGAAAAATCAATAGCAGTGACCGCATAGCCCAAATCAGCCAAATATTTGACCTCATAACCCGAACCGCAGCCGGGAATCAGCACCCGTTGCGTTTTGGTCTGCGATGGCCTTATTGGTTGGGTTTCAGGCCCCGCCTGCAAGGCTTGCGGGCGTTGGAGATGTTCCGACAGACTAACAGGCACGCCGCCTTGATCCCATGGCGTGAACGCCGCCTCAAAGCGATGATTCCAGAAATCCGGTGCGGCCGGATCGCTTTGGGGGAACGATGGCGTGGGTGGCGTGGGTGGCGGAAGGGGCGGAGGGACGGTGGATATTTTCATTAGCAGATTATAGTTTGCCAAGCGGCTGTTGAGGGGATCGTATCCGCGCCAGATTGCCAACTCCATCCTCAAAACATCGTCTTTCATCAGCCTAAATGGGCTTTTATCACTCAGATTTTGACTTTGAACGCCAACCGCCTTAACGTGCAGTCTGGTTAATTTAGATAGGCTAGAAAATGAAAAAAATGCATGACATGCGCGAAATGCACCGCGCGCTAACAGCAAAAGCCGCGTTGGCCGCCATCCTAGTTGTCATTGCCATTGCCGGATGCAGCGACGCTGGGACTGGATCTGGAACTACCGTAATTGCAACCAGCGCTGCAACTAGTACTGCAAACAAGCGCACAACTTTCCTAACGCCCTGTCGCGTCAAAGGTATTGAAATCGAAGTTCGGTGCGGGGTACTGAGCGTTGCCGAAAATCGACAAGATACGAATAATAACGGCCGCAAAATCGGCATCAATATTGTCGTGTTGCCCGCATCCGCGCGGGTCAAAGAGCCTGATCCCATATTTCTGTTCGCAGGCGGGCCGGGGCAAGCGGCAGCGTCACTTGCACCGCAAGCCATGATGTTATTGGGTGGCCTGAATAACAAACGCGATCTGGTGCTCATTGATCAGCGCGGCACTGGCAAATCAAACGGCCTCATTTGCAAATTGCCGAACGCGACGGAGGCCGCAATGGCGAACCTGAGTCAGTTCGCGCGCGACGAAAAAATGAAACAGGCCACTATTGAATGCCGCGATGTGCTGAGTAAAAATGCCGATCTCACCCAATACACCACCACCATTGCCATGGCCGATTACGACGAAGTTCGCGCTGCCTTGGGTTACGACAAAATTAACCTTTGGGGCGCGTCATACGGCACACGCTCGTCGATGGAATATTTGCGGCGCTATCCTGATCATGTCCGTAGCGTGGTGATTGATGGTGTTGCCCCGCCCTCGATGGCGCTGCCGCTGCATTTCGGACGCGATGCAGGCGCAGCTTACGAAAAAGTGCTTTCATCTTGCGAAGCCGAGCCTACCTGCAACAAAAACTTCCCCGCTTTACGACAACAGGTCGACAGCCTCTCGGCAACCCTTGCCAAAGCACCCCGCAAGGTTATGCTGGCTGATTCAGTCACCGGTATCGCAACCGAGGTTGAGGTGACGCGTGAGATGCTGTTGATCTCGATTTTCTCGACTTTGTATGTGCCGGAAATGGCGGCGCAGCTGCCAGCGGCACTTAGCCGCGCTGCTGGTGGAGATTACGCGATGCTCGCGACACTAAGCGGTGCGTTAAGCGATATGGCGGAGGAGCAAGTCACATTCGGCATGCGCATGTCGGTCATGTGTGCTGAGGATTTGCCCCGTATCAAGCCGGCCGATTTAGAACGTGAAGCGAACCGCCCGCCATTCAACCGATTGTTTATCGACGAGTTCGCAAAATCCTGTGCGATCTGGCCAAAGGGCACGATGGCGGCAGACTTTGACCAGCCAGTGAAGTCCGATAAGCCGGTGCTCATTTTGAGCGGGGGGCTCGATCCCGTTACGCCGCCGGTTCATGGCGAAGAGGTCAAACAATCGCTGTCCAACGCCGTGCATCTCATAGCGCCCAATGTGGGGCACGGGGTTTCACATAAAGGCTGCGCACCGAAAATTGTGAAGAAATTCATTGAATCTGCGAGCGTGGCGGGTCTGGATGGCGAGTGCTTAAAGCGAATGCCAAGGCCAATGTTTTACGAACCACTTCAAGAGAAAAAATCAACCGGCGAACACCGGGTTCAGACGGCTACGAATGCGAGCGATCCTGCCGCCAATGAATCAAAATCAAATTTGAAGGGAAAACAACAATGATTGAAGTTCGCGATCTTAAAAAACAATTCGGCAATGTGACCGCCGTGAATGGCGTCACCTTTACCGCCAAAAGTGGTGCAATCACGGGCTTGCTGGGCCCCAACGGGGCGGGCAAAACGACGACCATTCGCATGATCGGAACGTTGGTTGGTATTGGCATCGGCGGTGGCAGCGTGAGCGTGAACGGCTTGGATGTCGCGACCAACGCCGATGCGGTTCGCCAAACCTCGGGACTGCTGACCGACGCGCGCGGCCTATATACCCGCATGACCGCGCATGAAAACATTCGCTACTACGCCGATTTGCGCGGGATTGATCCTGCAAAATCGGAAGCCACCATTGCCCGTTATGTCGGCTGGCTGGACATGAAAGATATTTTGGACCGTCGCACCGATGGCTTTTCGCAAGGCGAAAAAATGAAAGTCGCGATCGTCCGTGCATTGGTGCATGAGCCTTCGCACGTGATCCTGGATGAACCTACCAACGGGCTCGATGTGATGACCACCCGCGCGCTGCGCGAGTTAGTCAAACGCCTGAAAGCGGAGGGCCGCACTGTCATGTTTTCAAGCCACATCATGCAAGAGGTAGCCGCGTTGTGCGATGAAATTATCATTATTTCCAAAGGGCGGGTGACCGCGCAGGGAACAACGAATGAACTGCTGTCCATGTCGGGAAAAGACAATTTAGAGGACGCGTTTGTTGCGTTGGCAGAAATTGACGGCGAGCACGCACATCAAACTCAACAAGAGGCCGCTCTTAAATGAAAACGCAAATGACAACGCAAGCGAAAACGCAAGCGAAAACGCAAACGAAAACGCCCACGAAATCCCGCATGAACGCCCTAAACTTTAAAACTATTTTCACCGTTCTCAAAAAAGAACTGCGCGATCATTTGCGGGATCGCCGCACGGCGATGATGATTTTTGTTTCATCGGTTGCAGTTGGCCCCTTGGTGCTGATTGGCATGAGCTATTTTATTTCTAGCATTGAAGAAAAAGCCGAGAAAAAGGAAGTGTTTGTACAAAACATTGTGCATGCGCCGCAACTTGCCAATTTTATGGCGCGACAGGATTTTACGGTCAAGGAGCCTAAACCGGATTTCCGTGAATTGATCGGCCAAGGCAAGCACGATGCCGTGCTCGTCATCCCAAACGATTTCACCGAAAAATTTGTTACCGGGAAAGCTGACGTCGAGCTGGTCTATGACGACACCCGACAAGATGCCAGTGCGCAATCAATTGGCATTCTACGGCGGGTGGTACAAGGCTTTAACCGCGAGGTGAGTGGTCAGCGTCTGGTCGCACACGGCATCAGCGGCAAAATATTAACAGCTGTTGAAATTCAAGAGACCAATATGGGTACACCAGCGCAGCGCGCTGCGATGCTGCTCTTTATCATCCCGTGGCTCACGCTGATCGTCGGGATCACCGGCTGTATGGCGGTAGCGATTGATATGACAGCTGGTGAACGCGAACGCGGTTCGTTGGAGCCTTTGCTCATGAACCCGATTGCGCGCACTAGCATGATTATCGGCAAATGGCTCGCGGTGGCGTGCTACGGCATGGGCATCGTCTTGTTGCTATTGGCCGGTTTTTGGGCGACCCTCACTTTCTATCCCCTACCCAAAATCGCCAGCGTGGTGACCCTGAGCAGCGCTCAGTACCTTGGCTTTGCGATCATGCTGCTGCCGTTCACGCCTGCCATTGGCTCACTGCAAATGCTCATCGCCACCTATGGCCGGAGCTTTAAAGAAGCCCAGACTTACGTCAGCTACCTCTATACGGTAGTCTCGTTCATTCCCGTGATCGCCATGTTTGCGCAGCTCAAAGACGCGACGTGGCAGCTGTATGTGCCGATGCTGGGCCAGATGATGGTGCTCACCCGGATTTTGCGCGGCGAGCATTTGGAGGCCATGCACTTCCTAATTCCGCTGGGGATTTGCCTGGCGATTGCGCTGTTCTCGGTAGCGATGCTGACGCGATTGATGGGCCAGGAGAAGATTATTTTTGGGCGTAGCTGATTGCTTTAATGGTGCTTTAAAGGTGCTTCAATGGTGCTTCAATGACGTTGAGTTGGGGCGGTCAGAAAGTCTTGGCTTGCCCCGCCGCTGTTAGAGAAAAATCTTGAAACGCCGCGCCAGTGCTAGAGTTTGTGAATGTGCAGCAATTCGCCAATGAATATTGAGAGGATTTATGAATCCCACCAAAGTTTCCCGCCAAAACCTAAAAAAACTAACTGATCTGCCGAACATCGGGACGGCCTGCGCGGCAGATCTCCGCTTACTCGGGATTAACACGCCTACCGATCTCATTGGTCGTTCGCCATTCGAACTGTACAAACAGCTTTGCGATAAGACCGGTGTGCGTCACGACCCTTGTATGATCGATGTCTTTATGTCGATCACGCGCTTCATGGACGGTGAGTCGCCGCGAGAATGGTGGGCGTATACCGCTGAGCGTAAGAAGTTGTACAAATAGCCAATAAATTGACGGATAGCAGTATTCATCATCGCTACTGAGTTTTGCAGCGTGGCAGGGTAAAATACGAGGTTACGGGCGAAAAGGCAGCTTCTAATTCCGCCTCCTAATTTTCAACTCAATAACCCAAACTGCACATCTCATGAACGTCTCAGAAATCCGCCAAGCCTTTATCGATTTTTACGTCTCTAAAGGCCACACCCACGTCGCCTCTTCATCCCTGGTGCCGCATGACGACCCGACGCTGCTGTTCACCAATGCGGGCATGAACCAGTTTAAAGATTGTTTTTTAGGACTCGAAAAACGCAATTATGTTCGCGCTGTCTCCTCCCAGCGCTGCGTGCGGGCGGGCGGCAAACACAACGACCTGGAGAACGTCGGCTACACCGCCAGGCACCACACGTTTTTCGAGATGCTGGGCAACTTCAGTTTTGGCGATTACTTCAAACGCGACGCGATCAAATACGCTTGGGAGCTGCTCACGGTTGTTTATAAGTTGCCGTCTGAAAAATTGACAGTAACCGTCTATGCAGAAGACGACGAAGCCTACGATATTTGGGCAAACGAAATCGGCGTCCCGAAAGAGCGAATCATTCGTATTGGCGACAACAAGGGTGGCCGATATGCATCCGATAATTTCTGGATGATGGGCGATACGGGGCCATGCGGCCCGTGCAGCGAGTTGTTCTACGACCATGGCGCACATATTCCCGGCGGGCCTCCCGGATCACCCGGTGAAGACGGTGATCGCTTTATCGAAATCTGGAATTTGGTCTTCATGCAGTACAACCGAGAAGTCAAAGACGGGCCGATGATCCCGCTGCCCAAGCCGTCGGTCGATACCGGCATGGGCTTGGAACGTTTGTCAGCGGTGTTGCAACATGTCCACGCCAATTATGAAATTGATTTATTCCAAGCGCTCATCAAGGGCGCGATGCGCGAAACAGGCTGCACTGATATTGAGTCCCCAAGCCTGCGCGTAATCGCTGATCACATTCGCGCCTGCGCGTTCCTCGTTTGCGATGGCGTGATTCCGGAGAGCGCAGGTCGTGGCTATGTGCTTCGCCGTATTGCACGCCGCGCCATGCGCCACGGTTACAAGCTGGGTCAGAAGAGGCCGTTTTTCTATAAATTGGTGGATGATCTTGCTGCGGTGATGGGTGGCGCGTTTCCTGAAATTGTGGAATCGAAAGAACGTGTCAAAGCGGTGTTGAAGCAGGAAGAAGAACGATTTGGTGAGACGCTTGAGCAAGGTATGACTCTGTTAGAGTCCGCGCTAACTCGGACACATTTCTCTCGGTATTGGGCTGCCGACAAGTTCGGCGGATCTTACAGCACCACCTCAGATTCCTTTTGGGTTGGGGGGGTTGAAGTCCGGTTTGATTTGCCACCAATGTCGGTTGGTTCAGAAATTTTTGGCGTTCATATATTCGATTTAGCTGACCCGGCTGACGCGAACTATGCAGCACGAAATCAAAAAAATCTCGAAAGGCTAATCGATTTGAAAAATCGCGGTCTTCTTTTAGCCACTGACCCAACGCATTATGTGGCTGTTTTTGTGGGCTTAGGCAGCCAACAATTACCGTCCATCTTGGTAAATCAGATAACTGCATCCAGCTTTCCCTCATCACATTATGTTCTGACTGATGATGATCTGTCTAAGTTTAGTATTGTAGGCGGAGATGCTGCATTCAAGCTCTACGACACGTTCGGGTTCCCGGTCGATCTCACCGCCGACATCGGTCGTGAACGCGGCTTTGAAGTCGATATGGCAGGCTTTGAAGCAGCCATGGCGGTGCAGCAGCAGCGTTCACGCGGTGCGGGTAAATTCATTGCTAAAGGAACCGTTGTTTACGACGGCGCCAAAACCGATTTTAAAGGCTATGAAACATTAAGCGAAAGCGGCACCGTGCTTGCGTTGTATCGCGATGGGTCGAGCGTGAAGGAATTGAACGCCGGCGAATCAGGCGTTGTGGTGTTAGACAAAACGCCGTTCTACGCTGAATCCGGCGGGCAGGTGGGTGATGAGGGTGAGCTAACCAAAAACAACAATGCCAATGTTTGCCTCTCGTTATTTAATGTTAACGACACACTGAAAATCCAAGTTGATGTATTCGGCCACTACGGTACGTTGGTAACTGGTGCCCTTGCGGTTGGCGACACCGTTGCTGCCAATGTTGATATGGTCCGTCGCGTTCGTGTGATGCGCCACCACTCGGTCACTCACATCATGCACAAAGCGCTGCGCGAGGTGCTGGGCACGCACGTGCAGCAAAAGGGCTCGCTGGTTGATGCAGATAAAACCCGTTTTGACTTTGCGCATAATTCGCCGGTTACATCTGCGGAAATCGCAAAAATTGAAGCTATTGTGAACGCAGAAATTTTGGCGAACGTGGCAACCAGTGCCAAGGTATTGCCACTTGAAGCCGCGCAAAAAACAGGCGCGATGATGCTGTTCGGCGAAAAATACGGCGATGAAGTTCGTGTGCTCGAGATTGGCACATCCAAAGAGCTTTGTGGCGGCACCCATGTGGTACGCACGGGTGATATCGGTTTGTTTAAGATCACCTCGGAAGGCGGCGTGGCGGCTGGCGTTCGGCGGGTTGAAGCCGTTGCCGGTTCGGTCGCGTTTGATTACGTCCAAGCTACCGAAAAGCAACTCGCCAGCGCTGCTGCTTTGCTCAAATCCCAGCCGCAGGAAGTGGAAGCCAAAGTAGGTGCGCTGCTGGAAAACATTAAAGCGTTGGAAAAACAATTGGCCACGCTGAAGTCCAAAGCCGCCGCCTCGCAGGGTGATGATTTGCTCAATGAAGTCGTCGAGATAAATGGCGTAAAAGTCCTCGCCGCTAAGCTCGAAGGTGTTGATGCCAAAGGCTTGCGCGAGACCATGGATCAAGTCAAAAATAAACTGAAATCAGGTGTGATTGTGTTGGCGGTGGTGGAAGGTGAAAAAGTCCAAATCGCGGCTGGTGTCACCGCCGATTTAATTTCAAAATTCAAGGCGGGTGAAATTGTTAATCACGTCGCCCAACAAGTCGGCGGAAAAGGCGGCGGTAAGCCCGATATGGCAATGGCAGGCGGTACCAACCCCGCCGGCATCGGCTTGGCATTGGCAAGCGTCGCTGCATTCATCAAGGAGAAAAGTTAATGTCTGCCGCACTGGATGTTGTTGTTCGCAACTTAAAACAAGCCGAATCAGCGCTCGCCACGCTATTGGCATCGCCTGAAACACTAGGCCAGATCACGCGTTCGGCTGATTTGATCGCGGATTCATTCGCCCAAGGTGGCCGTGTTTTTTCGTGCGGCAATGGCGGCAGCATGTGTGACGCGATGCATTTTGCAGAAGAGCTGTCAGGCCGATATCGCAGTGACCGCAAGGCATTGCCCGCCGTTTCGATAAGCGACCCATCGCATATTTCTTGCGTGGGTAACGACTACGGCTACGACTTTATTTTCTCACGCTATCTAGAAGCCCATGCCCGCAAAGGCGATGTGCTGCTCGGCATCTCCACCAGCGGTAAAAGCGCCAACGTAATCAAGGCGGCACAATACGCGAAGCTGCACGGTATTCATGTTGTCACGCTCACAGGTAAGGCCGACAGCGAATTGGGTGCGCTCGCAACCGTTGATGTGACCACACTTGGCACATCCGGTTTTGCAGACCGCGTCCAAGAGCTGCACATCAAGGTGATTCATATTTTGATCGAGCTGATTGAACGGCGGTTTTTCCCTGAAAACTACGCGGGCTAATTTGTATGTTTAAGTTCTGCCCCCGCTGCGCCTCGCCGCTTCTTGATCGTGAACTCGTTGAAGATGGCGGCCCGACCGTGCGGCGCTTGTGCCTAGCCGATGCCTGCGGCTTTGTGCACTACGATAACCCCACGCCAGCCGTCGGGGTTTTGCTAGAGCAAGACGGTGAAATTATCATGGCACGCGGCGCAGGCTGGCCGGAAGGTTTCTTCGCGCTCATCACCGGATTTTTAGAGCGCAACGAAGACCCGATAAAGGGTGTGATTCGTGAAGTCAAAGAAGAAACCAATCTCGATGTGATCGAAACCAACATCATCGGCAACTATATTTTTGAGCGCAAAAACGAAGTGATGCTGTGCTATCACGCCATTGTTACCGGCGAAATCAAACTATCCGCCGAGCTCGCCGAAACCAAACGCTATAAACCCCACGAGCTGCGCCCTTGGCCGCGTGCAACTGGTTTTGCCGTCGCCGATTGGATGAAATCACGCGGGTTGGAAGTGAAGTTTGTAGATCGCCCATTAATCAACATCAACGCCAACATGCAGCCGAAAACTTGAGCAATTGCATAGAGAAATGAATAAGCTTACCGCCTCAATTTTTTCATTTGTGTTTTTCTTAGTGGCGCTTTCAACCGAGCCGATTCAAGCGGAAGCGGCCGACGTTGCGCAGTTGCCGCAAATAGTTCCTGCGTCGCCCACCAGACGGGAATGGTCTGCACTAAAAGCCGAGCTGTTAAAAATGTTGGAGACCGACCAAAAGCATCGTGAGGCACTGGTTAAAGCAGACGAAGCAGCATGGGACAAGTTTTTGAAAAAGCAGCGACCTATCGATGCAAAAAATCAACTTCGTCTAGAAGAAATTATTTCTAAATTTGGTTGGCCGGGCGTTTCAAAGGTTGGGCGAAAAGGTGTTCTTACTGTTTTTCTGGTGATTCAACATGCGCCACTCACAATGATGAAACGGCACTTTTCGGCAGCGAGGGCAGCCATGGAAAATGGCGAGATGGAAAAGCCAAATTTTGCCCTACTCGATGATCGTATACGAATGAATGAAGGACGCCCTCAGCTATATGGTTCCCAAATTCAGGTGGATCCGGAAACAGACAAGAGCATGATATGGAAAATTGAAGACGAGGCAAATGTAGACAAACGTCGCGCAAAAATGGGTTTGTCTCCAATGATTGAATACGCAAAAATTTTCGGCATAGATTATGTCGCAGTGAAACCTTCCGCTGATGAGGCAATGAAGCAATGACTAGTACTCGCAATATTAAACCCGAATCCATCGCCGCCCAAGCCCTAGGCTGGGTCGATGAAAAAACCAAAAGCGTAGTCGAGCCTATCTATACATCGACGACGTTTATTCGCGATCCGGACAATCAGTATCGCAATGGCCGCGTTTACGGGCGCGACCAAAACCCGACTTACGATCAGGCCGAAGCGGTGCTGACTGCACTCGAAGGCGGTCATGCATCGCTGTTGTTTGCATCCGGCATGGCCGCAGCCACAGCCGTGTTTCAGGCATTAATGCCTGGAGATCATGTGCTGGCGCCAAAAGTGATGTATTGGTCGTTGCGCAATTGGCTCAAAAACTTCGCGACACAATGGGGTTTGCAGATTGATTTTATTGACATGGATTCCCCCGATGCAGTGCGCGCCGCCATCAAGCTTGGCAAGACCAAACTCATCTGGATTGAAACGCCCGCCAACCCGTTATGGACGATTACCGATATTGCACTAACCTGCAAAATCGCCCATGCTAATGGCGCTATTGTTGCGGTTGATTCGACGGTTGGTACGCCCGTCCTGTCGCAACCGCTGAAATTGGGCGCTGATATCGTGATGCACGCCGCCACGAAATACCTGAACGGCCATTCTGACGTGATTGCAGGCACCTTGACGACCCGCGAAGACAACGCCTATTGGCAACGCGTCCGCACGATCCGCGCGCAGCTTGGTGGCGTGCTCGGGCCGTTTGAGGCGTTCCTGCTCACGCGTGGCATGCGCACGCTTTACCCGCGGGTGCGTACTGCATGCGCGTCGGCACAAAAAATTGCTGAATATTTTGCAAGCCATGCGCTGGTGGCCGAGGTACTGTATCCAGGGCTCCCAGCATTCGCAGGTCATGCGGTGGCAGCCAAACAAATGACGGGCGGCTTTGGCGGCATGATGTCGATTAGAGTGAAGGGTTCAACGTCCGACGGTTCGTCCACAATCAATGGTGAAGCAGCTGCGATTGCTACCGCAGCACATGTCCAACTTTGGAAACGCGCCACTTCGCTAGGCGGGGTCGAGAGTTTGATCGAACACCGCGCCAGTGTTGAGGGTGCAGGCACGCCAGCGCCGACAGATTTACTGCGTTTGTCGGTGGGGATTGAGGACGCCGGCGATTTAATTGCCGATCTGGAACAAGCACTAGTTATAGCCACAAAAGAAGCCACAAAAGAAGCAGCAAAATAAAGATCAACCGAAAATCAAGATGAACCGCAACAGAAAATGACGACACCAAACACCACTCAACGCATCCAGCAATATTGCGTTCGTGCAAACCTAGACGAACTGCTTATCCAAACACCAGTCATCGAAAAAGCGATTGCCGCATTTATTGTTGCCCTCGGCGACTTGCCACCCGGCTTTGCGGACGATGTTTTATACAGCTACAAAGTGCCGACCATGAGCGACGATGGCAGCTGCTCGTTGATCGATGAGCTAGCCGACGCGCCTTATGATCTTTCGCCTATTTTGGGTGGCCGCACCGAATCGAATAAACGCAAACTGCTATTGCTAAACCAAGTTGTCGAGCACGCTACGCAATTAACGGGTGCAGATTGGCTCGGTATTTATCAAGCCCGGAAAAATACGATGGCAAATCCAGTGTTGGTCAAACTTGCTTATCGTGGCCGCCCCAGCCGCGCTGAATTTCCATTGACTGCTGAATTTGCCACGCACAGTACCAACAGTACCGTTGGCTTGAGCGGCCACGGCAAGGTGATTGATGATGTCAGCGCATTCGTCGCCGAGGGCGGTGGTTTTTATGTCTGCGACGACGCGGTGCAATCCGAGGCCTGCGTTCCGTTGTTTGACGAGGCCGGGAGCGTGATTGGCATTATCGACGGTGAAGCCGCGCCGAAAGCGTTTTTTAATGCGGATCGGATGAGCATCATCGTTGCGATGGCGTTGGTAGTGCCTGCGCTCTTGCCGTAGCCGTAGACGCATCATATTGCCTAGGCCACCAGCCGCCAACGTTAACGCTAACGCCAACGCCAACTTCCCAACGCAATACAAATATGCATCAAGAATTATTTCCGCCTACGCTCGCCGCCGCACAAGTGCGAGTCGCCGCAATCGAGGCTAAAAAATACGCATCAACGCGCAATTTTTACGACGGTGCGGTTAATAAAATTTCGCCTTACCTTACGCACGGCTTTATCAACTTGGCCGATATTGCCGCTGGCGTCGAAGCCCGCTATCCCGCTGAGGATTGCGAAAAGCTCATCATGGAATTTGGCTGGCGGGAATTCTTCCAACATGTTTGGCGGCATGTTGGCGACGGCATCCTAAACGATATAGAACCTGGACTGCCCGGCGTGAATTACCGCTCCGAATTGCCGCGGGATATCATCGAAGCGCGCACCGGGATTGCTGTCATTGATGCAACCGTGCGCGAGCTTTACAACACGGGTTATTTACACAATCACGCCAGAATGTGGCTCGCTTCCTATGTGGTGCATCTGCGCAAAGTGCATTGGCGGGCAGGGGCTGATTGGATGTTGGGATATTTGCTGGATGGCGATCCCGCTAGCAATCATCTTTCCTGGCAATGGGTTGCAGCGACATTCAGCAGCAAACCCTATTTGTTTAACGCCGAAAATGTTGCACGCTTCGCACCCCGTTGGGCGAGTGAAAAAACGGCGATTGATATTAGCTACGAAGCGCTGGATGCGATCGCGCGAAGCAATCAGATCGTTCAGCCCGAGTGGCGTTGCGGGCGATTGTCAGCGTGTACCGTGCCGCCTCTGTTCGCGGTGCCAAAGGAGTTGATTGTCCAGCCCGACAATGCCGCAAACGCCGCGCCAGTGCTAGAGTTTGAGGTGGTGTTGATTCATCCTTGGAACCTTGCTGAGCCCCAGTCTGATGCCGTTGCGGAAGCTGACGCAGGTGCTGACGCAGTTGTTGATGGTGGCCCCGACCAAGCGCCCAAACTGAAAAGAATCGGCGTTATTCATGCGCCATACCATGCCAACTTTCCGTGGTCCGAGCAACGCTGGCAATTCGTAATGACCAGAATGCGCGCCATTACCGACGAAGTTTGGATTGGCGATTTAAACAGCTTGCTGACCAATCATCCAAACACAACTTTTCACGCCACGGGGACGTATCATGGCGGCTACCGAGAGGCGTTATCGGCTGCCAACGTGGTGTTGACCCCGGTTCGACGATTTACCGCTGACCCTGAAGTATGCGCCATGTCATTCACGCGATTTTGGTCCGCTATTGGTCGTCAAACAAGGCCGGCAAAAAATGCAAAAAAGTGGCATAAACCGCCTGCGGCCGGATAGCCCGCCATCGCGGCAAGTGGAAAAACCCGCAATACGACAAAGTGCCAACAACGAAAAACTGCCTAATTTAAATCGTTTAAACCGCTTTTTGTTATCCCGGCTTCGATCTCAAACATATTGTCTCGGTAGGCATCGCCGCCCTTGAATACAGCCACAACGCTTGCAGCGACATATGCAAGCGGAAAAATGAATCCCCACCGCTCGTATTGGCGCACATGAACGTGTTCATGGCTTCGTAGTTGCTCGGCGATGGCCGAATTGCGGGCGATGATGATGTGGCCCAGCGTGATCGCTTGGATGTTTGTCCATGGGTTCATCAGCCATAAAAGCCTCGAGGCTGCGCCGCCGAATGCCTCGAATGCGATTCCGTGCTTTTCCATGCGGCCGCCGGTTGCGCGGATGACGGCGGCAAGTATTAGCCCGATCAGTGTGATGGGTAGCGGCCAGAGGATGCTGAGGAATTTCAAAACGGTTGAAAGTGTTGCAGAAATATTTACGCTATATTCCAGCGCCATCTCCGTAAAACCTATTTTCCAAACGCCACCCGAATCGCCTCAATCCGTTTGCGGTTCACCCCCAAATCACGCACACCCAACCGCGAGCCAGACCGCACCTGCACCACATTTGCTTTGGTATCCAGTGCAAACTCGACGTCATCGACAAAACCCATTTTGGCAGTCTTAAATTCGGCGTAAAGATAATCGGATTTTTCGGTGAGCACTGTTGCACCGCTCTGCGCCTTTACGGTGCGGATGAGCTTGCCCCATGCCGCAACGGGATCGCCACCGAATGCAATCGGCTCGATAAAGTGTACGGTATCGGACTTTTCAACGGTTGAGGAAACGGTATTTGGCTTCCATGACGGCGGCTTAAATTGGCCGTTGTTAAAGCCCAATCCAGCGGGTTTAGAGCCAGAAAATAGTCCCATGGGTTGCCCTCCGAAAATTTCGATTGAAGTTACGATGCCCACGACCAAGATGATGGTGGCGAGAGTTAGAGAAATGCGTTTTAAGACAGTTTTGATTTTCATATTTCGATTCTAGCTCATCAAGGTTTTAACGCCGTTCGGCGTACGAATATAAGCGCACATGGTCATCCCAGAGTAGGGCGGGGTGGCCGTTAAGGTGAGGGCGTTTTCCAACCCAAGCTCGCCAAGCAGATAGCGGATTTTAGCCGGATTTGGGTGGGCGGCTTCCATCCATTCAAACCGACATTGTTGATTGACCAATCGCTGGCATGGGTGGATCGGCACATCCCATTGCATCAGGGTCGGGATCAGGCCTGCTTCAACTGGATAGCCGTCATCGGGAATGGTGATCCGCCACTTGAAATCGCCGCGCGCAATGGCGTGAATGCCGCCTAAAATGCCACCGGTTTTTTCAGATAACGCATCAATATCGTTCGTCCGCGTTACCCAGCCCAACAGGCGTGGTTTTTGCGCGATGCGTTCCTGCACATCAATCGTATCTAATCCAAACCAGCGCGGCATGAACGGCTTGCCGCCAGCAGGATCAATGGCAATCAGTTCCAGAAAGCAATCCGGCCCTAGCGAGACCAATCGGTTATGCGTACCCATGCGTTCATGCGTGCCGATGTCACTCAGTTTCACGCCCAAAAAACGCTCCAGCCAAGCGGTACCACGGGCAAGGTCAGTGCAGCCGACGACGAGGTGATCTAGCGTGGCAGTCGTGTGGTTGATCGATTCAGGGGATTCAGACGTCATCATTGTGCGTTGGCGTTAGTGTCAGAACGAATTTAGAGCCGTGATTTCAGTTTATCATCACCCATTGAGCGCAATTTGGCCCAGCACAATATCCCCAAACGATAACCCCCAACAATATCCCCAAACGATATCCCCAACGATAACCCCACACAATTTAGGCAATTTATGAAGCATGTTTTTTATCGCGGCTTATCGTCTGCCGGTTTCCACGATCTGCATTACACCGAATTTGGTGATGCCGACAATCCGCGTGTTCTGATCTGCGCCCACGGCCTGACCCGCTGTGCACGGGATTTTGACACGCTCGCCGAGCTCATGAGCGCTGATTATCGGGTTATTTGCCCGGATGTCGCGGGGCGCGGCGAAAGCGCTTGGCTGACCAACAAAGCCGATTATGTCTATCCGCAATATCTGAACGATATGACTGCCCTCATTGCGCATACCAAGGTTGACCCGAAAGTCGGTGTGTTGCATTGGGTGGGCACGTCGATGGGCGGCATTATCGGCATGCTGCTTGCGGCCCAGCCGAACACGCCGATTTCACAGTTGGTGCTCAATGATATGGGTTCATTCATTCCGAAAGCATCGCTGGAGCGTATTGGCATGTTTGTCGGCAAATCGCCCGCGTTTGCAAGCTTGGACGTCGCCGTTGCGGCGGTGCGGTCAGTCAGTCCGTTCGGGCCGTTGACGGATGAGCAATGGCGCACCCTGACCATGCCGCTCTTGAGGGCATTGCCCGACGGCAAATTTGAGTTCCGCTACGATCCGGGTATCGGCGATAGCTTTCGCAAAGGACCCATCACGGATGTCGATCTTTCGTTATTTTGGAACGCCGTCACATGCCCGACGCTGATCACGCGCGGTGCGAATTCCGATTTGTTGCTGAAATCAACTTATGACGCGATGTGTGCCAAAGCCAATGTGCGCGGGGTTGAATTTGCAGATGTCGGACATGCGCCGATGTTCCAAACAGACGATCAGCTGACGGTGGTGAAGGAATTTTTGTTGGGGTAGTTTGTTTGGTTTCTCGGTCGTCGGATTAACTCTCATGCCTCGCGGATGATGCATGCCGATCCAGCGAATAAAAAATCGAATTCCAAAAAGACAACCGACTATCCATTGTAAAAGCTGCAATGAAAATAGCAAACCCGCGCAGGCACGTGGCTGCGCACTTTTTGCGATTGCAGGGCGGGGAGGGCACTGCTAGACTGAAATTATCCGATGAACATTAACGGGCATCAACGCCCTCGACCGGAAATTCTACCTTCCGAAAAGTGTGACACTGTTTTGTCTGTGAACAAATTCAGCCGTTTTCGGAAAGCCTTCATTGCAAGAACTTTTTTCGCGCAATTGAAGGAATGTTTAAAAGAATCTGTATTTCCTAAAAATGGTTCGCCATCGTCGATTGGAGAACTGCAATGAAGCCAGAAATCGCATCGCTGCATGACCGAATAGCTCAGGGGGGCGACTGGCGCTCATTTCGCGATGAAATTGCTGCGCTCCACGAAAAGCCGAATACCGAGGAAGAATACGTCAGCCTGCTTGAGGCGCATAGCAAGTTGGTGGCGGTAGCCAAGTTCGCGTACGACCACGAAACTTACTCTAAACTGCTTCCAATCATTGCGACCGAATATCTCATGTTTCTGAACAAGGAGGCGATGCAAGGCGAGTCGATCAGTCCCCTGCTATTGGAGCGCGTGACCGGTCGGGAGGTCGAGGCCGGTAGGCTAGCTCCAGATGACCCGCTCAGGAAACTGGCAGTTGCTGGCGCTTCAGTACTTCGCGACTCTGCAGAAATAACGTCCCACCGGTGCAAGCGCGGCGACTGGTTCTTCTATGGAGTGGGGGCTTCGGCAATCCTATCTACATTGCTTGCGCTTATCTCATGGTCGCCGCTTTGGTTAATAGCGCTCGGTTTGATCGTTGGGTGGTATGTCAACGAGCGCGAGCGAACTAAAATCAAGATTGGCGCTTTGCACGAGTCAAAAGCGCGGGAGCGAAAATGACGCAGAACCCCTCCATTGCGCGGAAAGCTTCCGGTTGGTTTCGTCGTCCTAAAGCTATCGCTCGTGTCTAACGAAAGGCCGCATATTGCACCGTCAGTGCACCTTCTCGCTCTGCTTGAATACCGCATGTGCGCGGTGGCGATTGGACATAAGGCGCTCCAGCACGCAATCACGTGGGATCAGGTGCCTTTGATGACGGTTTCGTTCAACGAGACGCAAGTGTTTGAAGGAAAGGCTACCGGCTTCACCAACGCCGCGATCGAAGCGGCGATAGTCCACTCGCGAGCCATGCTCGAATTTATGGGCTTAGGATGTGGAAAAGACTGCACGTCGCTTCGCGAGAACACGAATCGGAAAAAGGATGATCACGGGATCGAACTAATTGATGGGCTGCTGGTAGTGACAATTGCAGACATCAGGAGCACCTATGCAGGCGATGGCCGTGAGGCAGAAGCGGCGCTTGCATACGTCATCTACCTTGCTAACAAGGGGCTGGCACACACGACGTCGTGCTTCTCAAAGCACGACCAAGGCTCAAGTCTTCTCGATATTGCGTTCCGGGAAGTGCCCAAGCTGCTTTGCAAATACTTCTACACGCCGTTGGGGATCGATCCTCCAAAATATCAGGTTCAAGGCAGAAAACCTGCCACCGAACTCACTGCGCAAGCCAAGAGCTAGCAGCAGGCTACTGCGGCCCTGCCTCAGCTTGGAGCATACTTTTTCCCAGCTGGCGGCCTAGCTAGCTTGCCCAGATAAGAAAGCTTTAGCGATAATTAATTAAATCTACGCTATGCCAACAAGAAACATGCGGACACCGTGAATTGCGCTAATCAATTTGAGTTGCTATTTCGCCAACGAAGCCGAGTGCAATCCCAGCACGCCAATCACAATCAAGGAAACAGAAACCAGCTTAACTGCTGTGGCGGGTTCTTTGAAATAGAGTATGCCAATCGCCGCTGTTAGCGCGGTGCCCACGCCCGACCAGATAGCGTAAGCAACACTCAGCTCAATCACCTTGACCGCATTGGTATTCAGCCAAAATGCGCAGCCGTAGAAAACAAAAATAAGAATACTCGGCGTCATCACCGTGAAGCCTTTTGACAGCTTCATGCAGGTCGTGCCGGCGACTTCAAATAAGATGGCGAAGCTTAAAAAAATCCAGGCGTTGTTCATTGGGACGGGGAGGTTGGATAGGTTGAAAAAGTTGAATGAGCGGAAAGGATTGGAGGTTTGGAATCGCTGATATTACCTTCTTTTGTGGCGCAATTATTTGCGTGGACTTTGCGCAACGGTCACCCCGGCTGCGCTGCGCTTGGCCGGGCTACAAACTTTCGCCCTCTCGCCTTCTCACTGCCTCGCTGCCTCACTGCCTCACTCGCCCATCTCTTCCACCATTCCCCTCAGCAAAAAGTCATTCTTCCCAATCGAACCGCCAAATCGCCACGCCACCAAACAACACGCTAAATCCCAACATCACAGCAATCGGCTTGAGCGCGGCTTCAATGCCCAGCCCGCGCCAGGTCATTGCGGCCAATCCGTCAATGGCCCAACGGGTTGGCACGGCGAGTGAGACGGTTTGCAGCCATTCGGGGAACAGAAAACTCGGTATCCACGCGCCGCCCAGCATGACCATCAATAGCGTCGCTAATATCGCCAAACCCCGCGTCGCTTCTGGGGTTTGGCCGATTGCTGCGATCAGCAAACCGAACGTCGCGGTTAAAAATCCGAAGGCAACGATCAAACCCAGGAAGCCTGCCATGCTGCCTTCAACCCGAACCCCAAAGACTGCCATCGCGACCGCAAACACGGTTGCCATCACAAAACTGGCGATGAGTGTGCAGCTCAAAATGCTGCCGCCTAGCAAGGTGGCACGAGATATCGGTGCCGCGCGGAACCGCTTCCACAAGCCCATTCGCCGCGCTAGCAATAGTGCAATACCAAAATCGATGCCCATAAACAGCACAAACTGCACGCTCATCCCGGCAAATGATTGTGCGTAGCCGTTATATTTTTTATCGAGATCTGAGGTGACTTCGATGGCCTCGGTTTTGAATGGCAGGCTGAGACTAAAGCCGCCGCCAGACTTGCCAGCATCGGATTTGCTCACGTCACCGCTATTCGTTTGCGTTTGCGTTGGGTCCTGCATTTGTGTTTGAACCTTCGCAATGCTGTCAAACATCGCACCCAAGTCGCGCTTGAGCTCCGGCCTCGTACTACTGGCCGCAATCTCAGTTCGAAGATCGTCGATAGCAAGGTTGTTAAACCCGTTTCCACCAAACACTGATTGCGAAACTGCCTCCATTACATGCTGCGATAAAATGCCGCGCACCAAGCCCAGCACCATGGATTGTGACGGGTCATAGTGAATATCAATTTGCGGCAAATTTTTGTTTTCGCCTCTGGAAAACAGTGCTTTTGGCGCGTTCGACCCAAAGCCAGCAGGCAGCACCACCATCGCCCGGAGTTTGCCATTACGCACCAGTTCGGTTGCTTCGGCCTGTGGCGGCGTGGTGACGTCAAGCGAGGTGTCCGCAGCCAGTGCAGTGGTAATTTTTGTTGAAAGCGGACTTCGGTCTAAATCAACGACTGCAATGGGCACTTTCGATAATTTTGTCGATTTTGGCGACATTAAATTCCCAAAAAATGCGGCGATTAAAATCGGCGCGGCAATCGTAATGATGAGTGAGCGTCGGTTCGAAAAAAACAAAGTAATGTCTTTTCGGACGAGGGCTTTGAGTGCGTTGATGGCGTTGTTCATATCTGCTCCGAATGGTCTATGACGTTTTATCAAAGGTTTTTGGTCGTGCGCTAATCGCGCAGCTGGCGACCTGTGAGCGTCAAAAATAGGCTTTCCAAATTAGCGCGGCCCGACGAAATCCGATTGACGCGAATGCCGTGAACGCCAAGCCAGACAAGGACTTTGGCGGCATCGGTCGATAAATCGTTGAGTGAAATTTTGATATTTGAGGTGGTTTGGGTGACTACGTTGGCATCAGTTTGATTGCCTTGAGGCTCCGCATCGGGCGCTACATTTGGTGTGGCACCGAGTACTGCATCTTTTACGCCCTCTACGTTCCGCAGAGCTGCAAGATCAACCATGCGATCGCATTCAATCTCCAGCGTTTGCGAGGCGGGTAGTTGTTTGTACAAGTTTGCCAAACTATCGCTGGCGATTACTTTGCCGTGATCCATAATCACAATGCGGTCGCACAGCCGTTCGGCTTCTTCCATGTAGTGGGTGGTGTAGATGATGGCTTTGCCGCGCGCTTTGAGAGTTTCCAAATTATCGAAAATCGCGTTGCGGCTTTGCGGATCAATCCCAACCGTCGGCTCGTCCAAAATCAGCACATCGGGGTCGTGAACCATGCTGATGGCGATGTTGAGTCGGCGCTTCATGCCGCCGGAGAACGTGGCGGGTTTATCTTTTGCCCGGTCGCTCAAGCCAACCAATGCCAGCGCTTCAACCGTCCGCGATTTAAGCAAATCGCCAGACAAGCCATAAAGCGCGCCAAATAATTCCAAGTTTTGGAGGGCGGATAAGTTTTCATAAAGCGCCAAATCCTGCGGCACTAGGCCGATGCGCTGTTTCGTGGCAAAACCGTCGTTCGAATCCATTCCGTCTATTACCACCGAGCCGCTATCTGGCTCAACAATCCCGCAAATCATCGATACTGTGGTTGTTTTGCCTGCGCCGTTCGGTCCCAGCAGGCCGACGATTTCGCCCGGCTTTACGGCAATCGAGACATTGCTAACAACTTGCCGGTCGCCGTAGCGTTTACCAAGGTTGGTTGCAATGAGTCCGCTAGCGGATTGGGTTGCAGTGGTTTGTCGTGTGTTTTGCATGATGATCCCGTCTCAATGACTGTTGTTTTGGGGTTACTTCGGTGCGGCGCTGGCGTTCGTTTACGGCACAGCGCTAATTTAAGTCAATCATTGCATACCGGTCGCACGAAAAGACGAAACGCGGCGCAGATGGCGCGAGTTGCAACCGATCAGCGCCAATTGCAAGGTCTTTACCAGTACTCGAGGACTACTCAAGCACTGCTTAAGCGCACCCGAACCAAACTCGAGCCACACTCGAAGCCCACCGCGAGGCCGCCCCAAGCGCAATCCACGCCCAACTCATTCACAGCCCAAACGCGACCCACGCACGCCCCAAGCACGTCCCAAGCACGACCCACGCACGTCCCAAATTCCGACCAAAACCAAGTCAAAAAACTGCTTCATCATTGTACAAAACAGCGAAATTGCCGCTTCACTCCTGTAAACTCTATTGTTGTCCGTCTTCCGCAATGATCAGCAATCACTAGCAGCAACCACCAGCAATCACCAACGAAACTGAAGAAACCGCTATGGCACAGTACGTCTACACCATGAACCGCGTCGGCAAGATTGTTCCGCCGAAACGCCAAATTTTAAAAGACATCAACCTATCCTTTTTCCCAGGCGCCAAGATCGGCGTACTGGGCTTAAACGGCTCCGGTAAATCAACCCTGCTCAAAATCATGGCAGGTGTCGACAAGGACATCGAGGGCGAAGCCGTGCCGATGCCCAATCTGCGCATCGGCTATTTAGAGCAAGAGCCAAAGTTGAACCCAGAGCACACCGTGCGAGAATCGGTAGAGGAGGGCGTCGGCGGCATTTTGGCCGCAAAATCGCGCTTGGAGCAGGTTTATGCCGAATACGCGGAGCCAGACGCTGATTTTGATGTGCTTGCGGCTGAACAGGCGGAGCTAGAGGCCGTCATCGGCGCATCAGACGGGGATAACCTCGAAGTGCAAATGGAAATCGCCGCAGACGCGCTCCGCATTCCGCCGTGGGAAGCCGTGATCGGCAATTTATCAGGCGGTGAAAAACGCCGTGTGGCGCTGTGCCGTTTGCTGCTCTCCAAGCCCGATATGTTACTGCTCGATGAGCCGACCAACCACTTGGACGCTGAAAGTGTTGATTGGCTGGAGCAATTTCTTCTAGCCTTCCCCGGCACGGTCGTCGCCGTGACCCACGATCGCTATTTCCTCGACAATGCAGCCGAATGGATTTTGGAATTAGATCGCGGTGCGGGCATCCCGTGGAAAGGCAATTACAGCTCGTGGCTGGATCAGAAAAAGGATCGTTTAGCCGCAGAGGAATCCGGCGAATCCATGCGCCAAAAAGCGCTGAAAAAAGAATTGGAATGGGTACGTCAAAACCCGAAAGGCCGCATGGCCAAATCGAAGGCACGGATGACGCGCTTCGAGGAGCTTTCCAGCTTCGAATACCAAAAGCGCAATGAAACGCAGGAGCTTTTCATTCCTGTCGGCGAGCGGCTCGGCAATGAGGTGATCGAATTCACCAACGTCTCCAAAGCCTATGGCGATCGTTTATTGATTGATAATTTAAGCTTTAAAGTGCCACCCGGTGCGATTGTTGGCATCATTGGCCCCAACGGTGCTGGTAAATCCACGCTATTCCGCATGTTGGCTGGGCAAGAAGTGCCAGACAGCGGCACGATCAAAGTCGGCCCGACAGTTAATTTGGCGTTCGTCGATCAATCGCGTGATTCCCTAGATGACGATAAAACCGTCTGGATGTCCGTCTCAGGTGGCTCGGACATCATGCAAGTCGGCCGGTTTGAAATGCAATCGCGCGCCTACATTGGCCGCTTCAATTTCAAAGGCGGTGACCAGCAGAAATTAGTTGGCAAATTATCCGGCGGTGAACGTGGACGCTTGCACATGGCCAAAACGCTGCTCAAAGGCGGCAATGTGTTGCTGCTCGATGAGCCGTCAAATGATCTGGACGTTGAAACCCTCCGCTCGCTAGAGGATGCGCTGATGGAATTTGCAGGCTCCATCATGGTGGTCTCGCATGATCGCTGGTTCCTAGATCGTATCGCCACCCATATTCTGGCGTGTGAAGGCGATTCGCAGTGGGTGTTTTACGACGGCAATTACAATGAATATGAGTTCGACAAGCGTAGGCGTTTGGGTGAAGAAGCGGCACGGCCTAAGCGGATTCGGTATCGGGCGTTGAAGTAGGATTTAATCGCGAATCAGCTTCAGTTATTTATGCGCGGAGCCACGAGATATCGATATGAATGATGCAGCTGAGTTCATTAGCAAATTCACGCCGAAGTTAAGCGGAAAAATTGATTTTGCGTGGAATGGTAAGCACGCAGCCGACTTCGTTGATACAAACCAGATATTTCGTTGGCAAGTGGTTGAGTTATGTATTGAAAACTCACAACTTGCTTCACCTATCTTGTTGGAGCGTCTCTTTTTAGCCGACGCAAATTGGTCGGTTGAAGCGTGGGGTTCGCCGTATCATTTTGCACAGCTTGGAAAGATACTGCTTGAACGGGGCGAAGAAAAAGCAATTGAATCATTTTCAAAAGGGTTTATTTGTTCTTTCGATACATTTGGAGCTTGTCATGAAATTCGTCTCTCAGAGCAGCTTCTGGGGCGCTTGAAGCAACATGTTAAGTTAGCCCTTGATAAAAATATCGACGAGTTGCAACGTAAAGAGCTTGAATCGGCCGCTGAATTATTTGAAAAAATTGGTGCTGGCGTTGCCGATCAAGGATGGGCGAGGGTTGAACCCGGTACGCCAGTTTCAAATATTCGCGTGATCTGGCCACGCTGGTTTCACAAAATTTGGATCAAAGCTAAGGCGATTTTTAGCAAGCAGCCCGGATGAGGCGAAGCGCAACCCGGGGTGGCGGTTAAACCAAAGGGAACGTCAGCGTCTTGCAAGGATGCCGGGGGTTGCCCGACACCTGCTACTTTATTTTGCTTCGCCAAAAGAAAGAAGCCAAAGAAAAGGCGACCCGGGTTCGTCGTTTTTTGAAACGATAAAACTGTTCCAAAAAATCCCCTGCGCTACTCGAATCGACAGGCCGCTGCGGAACTCGTCGCGCGAACTGTTTCTGGGAATATGGCATACGCCCCGGCGCGCTCCTCAGACAGTCCTCGCGGAAACCTCCTGTCGATTCTCCGTTGCTCGGCGACTCTCACGGGATGGTCGCCATTTAGGCATCACTTCAAGACTTGGTATTCTAACGAGGTCTATCGTGAGAGATCTGCTTTTTCAGGTGAGCGAGCGTAGGTTGGGCAAGTTTTGTTTGCCCAACATCAGTGGCTATTTAATTGATATTGCTGACTTGAAGGGGATTGTTGGGCAGATGAAACTTGCCCAACCTACGACCTGCGACTCCTTGAAACGCCGCGCCAGTGCTAGAGTTTAGCTACTTCCACAATCTCCGCCTCCACCGCATCCACCGCCCCCTCCACCCCCACCACCATCGCTGCCGGCACTTGCACCACCATCACTACAGCCAACGCTGGTTGAGTCCGAACAATTGTTGGAGCTGGCACTTCCACTAAACGCGCCACCATCAAACACGCTGCCGCCACCATCGCTACCACGGCTGGCCAATAGCTGTTTGCGTTTTAGTTCGAGTGCTTCGACGGCGCTGGCGTCGTATTGATAGCCGCCTTCGATACCGAGGGCACGATCCATCGCAAAGAGCAGTGGCACACCGGCAATGGCCGCCACGCCGCCGACCATGCGTGCGTTGAGCCCGGGTGAGTGGAGTTGATGCAGGGTGTTTGATAACGGCAAATCGAGGCCGTTTTTCATCTCGGTGTCTGGCGTGTGATGCAGGTATTTACCGAACGCTTGATCGCAAAATTCTGAGTATTCGCGCGACATCAAGATGAACTGATGCCACAGCTCGTCCACCACTTTGGAAGGCATGCCAACCGCTGTGCCGCCGTTCACGACATTGGCTGACAGGCAGACCAAGAAAAACTGGCGCAAGCCGTCAATGACCTGGTCGATCTGCTCAATCGTGAGCTGGGAATATTTGAAGACGAGTTTGCCGCGTAGCGAGGCAGGGAACCGGTAGGCGTTGATGAAGGTAGCGCGCTGTTCCAAGCGCTGTTTGTAATTTACCCTGAAGACCGCCCACGCGCAGACTGCAACAATGAAGAGACCGATTAAAACAAACGGGAGTGGAGGCATGAGCTTTCCTTTCTTGTTGTTATGGAATTTGTTCCACACAAGATAGGACTTGATTATGACACTTTGATGAACGGCTCCGAAGCCTACGAGAGCAACGCGAGCTCTTCAGCATCGCGTCGCCCAGTTTGATGCTTTAAGCGTAAGTCACTGCTCCCGACGCCGCCACCGTAATCGTGCGGCCAATGGTAATGGTGTAGGTCGTGGATTTAACGGTGCTAACAAAAACATATTCGCCTTTCACCGCGGCTGCTGTCACGGTCATGAGCAAGTAGCCGCGTTGGGTGGTGTCGGCGTAGTTGAGGTCATCGATTAAACCAAGCCCTCTGCCGATAGCGGCCGCGCCCAGTTGCGGCACCAATGCGCTGCCGTCCAACGACGATCCCAAGCCACCCAGTCCGGCGCTCTCAAAGCCGGTGGAGGTGACCGATGTGCCGGCAAATTCCACGCCGACTTTATCGCCTGCAAAAGTTGTGAGGCTGGTGAACCAACCGTTGTGCGAATCGCCGGAGAGCACGACCAGTTTTTTGTTCAACGCTTTCACGGTTTGCAAAACTGCCTCACGGTTGGCTGGATAGCCATCCCAAGAATCAAGGTTGTACGGCAGGCGCGGGTTTTTGCTGGGGTCGAGCAACGCGACTTGGGCAGGGCTGAGCGCGGCTGTTCCTGCGGCGGCCCGCGTCGCCTTGGCACCGAGATAAGTTTGAATCGCTGCGCCACCGGCGCTAGGGTTCGGGTTGGCGGGGTTAAAGTATTGCGCAACCGAATACGGAATCCACATTTTGCCCATGATGTCCTGGTTGCCCAGCACCTGCCATGTGGCGCTTGATGCGGCCAGTTTGCCCCGCAACCAGGATTGTTGTTCAGCTGAAATCATCCGGCGCGATGCGTCGGGAATGACGCCAGTGGCGGGGTTTGGCGTAACGCCTGCGATATAGCGTGTGACGCCGCCATCGGCATCGCCAAAATTATCGTACTGTTTATCGCGTCCTTCAATGCGGGTGTCAAGCATGTGTAGTGAGAACAAGCTGCCGAAATCGAACGAGCGATAAATTTTGAGCAGGTTGGTAGCATCGGGCGTGCGAATCGGCATCCACTCGTGGTAAACCTTGGACGCATTCGCTTTGCGGATGTTCCAATCGCCTTGGGTTGCGGTGTTGTGGTTTTCAGCGCCACCGACATAGCCGTTGTTGGCAAATTCATGATCGTCCCAAATCGTGATCCACGGCATTTTGGCGTGCAGGGCTTGCAGGCTGGTGTCGGATTTGTAAAGCGCATAGCGGGTGCGGTAATCGGCGATGCTGACGATATCGTTATCTGGAAAGCTAACGCGGCCGAGCCTTACGGCATCGGTGTTGCCATATTTTTTGACGTCAGCGCCGCCGTATTCGTAAATGTAATCGCCAACGTGGATAGCGTACTGGGCATCAGATTGCGCTGCAGCGTCGTAGGCGTTGAAATAACCTTCTGAGTAAAGTGAGCAAGAGAACACCGCGAATTTAACCGATGCCGCCGACGAGGCCGGCAGTGTGCGGGTACGGCCAACAGGCGACGCGCTATTCACGTTGCCTTGGAAACGATAAAAATATTCCACACCGGCGCTCAGGCCTGTGGCGTCGACCTTTGCGGTGAAGCCGGTTGCTTCGGTTGCCGTGACTTTACCTGTGCCGAGTACTGTGGTGAAATTGCTGTCGCTGGCAATTTGCCAAGTGAGTTCAACGTTTTCGTTGCTGTTGGGGACCTTGGCATACGTCCACAAAATGACCCGATCAGCGAGCGGATCGCCGCTTGCCACGCCATAGGGAAAACGCGGCGGAATAGTAATCGTGGTGCTATCAGAATTGCAAGCGGCCAACGTCGAGCTGAGGGCTGTCGCGGCGACGGCCGAGCCTGTGGTTTTAATAAACTGGCGACGGTTTTTGTTTGATACCTTCGATGGTGATGATGCATCCGACATGGTAAAGCTCCCTAAATTTGAGCAGCACGATTACTAAAACTGGTCTAGAAATGACCTAAAACGAACGCGTATTAAAGCGTTTTTGTGTGACAGTTTTAGTGCTGTATTTAGTGGTGCGCAGTATTGGCGCCTTACCGTGTCGGAATATCGACACCGTATCTGTGGTTCATTGCCGCTTAGCGATCCCGGCCTGATTTGCGGAACAATGCCGGTGTTACCGCGTTTGTTTTTGGCGCTGGTCTTCTTGGTGTTGCTGGTGCGGAAGTTGCGCTGTTTCGTTGAGAAGCGTTGCCCGCACCCGTTCGGCTGTCGCCATCCGTAGAGCCGCGCCCCTGCTGGGGTTTGGACCTATTGCCCGGGGTAGATGCGGTTGATGCGCCCGCGGTGTCAGCGCTACTGCGGGCACCACCAGCGCGTTGCCCAGGCTTACCGCGTCCGCCTTGGCCTTGCCCTGCGTTACGTCCACCGGCAGCGGGCCTGCTCCCCGCTGTGCCGCGGCCTTGGCCTTGACCTTGCCCCTGGCCACTGCGTGATTGGCCGCCGCGACCTTGACCGGCACGACCACGTCCTTGATGATCTTGCGAGCGAAGCAATATCGGCTGGGCTTTGGCGGTGGGATCGGGTTCAAAACCGGGGATCACAACGCTTTCAACTTCGCGCTTAATAAGGCGCTCAATCTCATGGAACATTTTGATTTCATCCACGCACACCAGCGAGATCGCCTCGCCGGTCGCACCCGCACGTCCGGTGCGGCCAATACGATGCACATAGTCTTCCGGCACATTCGGGATTTCAAAATTCACCACATGAGGGAGCTGGTCGATGTCGATACCGCGTGCGGCAATATCAGTTGCCACCAGTACTTGTAAATCACCTTTCTTGAACTCAGCCAGCGCCTTGGTACGCGCGGCCTGGCTCTTATTGCCGTGAATGGCTAAGGCGGTGATGTCGGATTTGTTTAGCTGTTCAGCGAGACGATTCGCGCCGTGTTTGGTGCGCGTAAAAACCAGCACCTGATGCCAATTATTTTCTTTAATCAAATGCGTCAACAGTTCGCGTTTTTTATCGCGATCAACCGGATGCACTTTTTGCACAATCATTTCCACCGTCGAGTTGCGGCGGGCAACTTCGATTAGCGCCGGATTGTTCAGCAATCCATCGGCCAATTTTTTGATGTCGTCCGAAAACGTCGCTGAAAACAACAAATTTTGTCGCGCCTTTGGCAGTACGGCCAGCACTTTTTTAATGTCGTGAATAAAGCCCATATCGAGCATCCGATCTGCTTCATCCAACACCAAAATTTCGACTTGCGATAAATCGACAGTTCGCTGCTGTTGATGGTCAAGTAAACGCCCCGGTGTGGCGACCAAAATATCGACACCCTGACGCAAAATCGAAATCTGCGGATTGATGCCCACGCCGCCGTAAACAACGGTTGATTTTAAGCCGGTGTATTTACCGTAAGTGCGAACGCTTTCCTCCACCTGTGCCGCGAGTTCGCGGGTGGGCGTGAGGACGAGTACGCGGACTTTACGTTTGGTACCGACCGGGACCGGCACAGCGCCAGCCTTTAGGGTTGTAAGGCGCTGCAAAATCGGTAGCACAAAACCGGCGGTTTTACCGGTGCCCGTTTGCGCACCGGCCAGCAGATCACCACCGTTTAAGACGGCGGGAATGGCTTGCAATTGAATGGGGGTCGGCGTGGTATAGCCGTGTTCGGAAACAGCACGAACGATGGACTCGGACAGTCCGAGAGCGGAAAATGACATGGGAAACTTTCAAGTGAATCGAACCTGTCGCGATGATCGCGCCAGTCTAGGTGCGAGGATTTTTGCTCGGAATTTTAGCGAGCGAGTCTGAGGTGACGTAGCGAGGGGACTGGAACAAAAGCTACACGCATATTATAGCAGGGCGGTGGCGATGGTGATAGTGGCAGTGATGCCGCGAGCCTTATTGGCAGCAACCGCAGATATAAATAGTCAACAGACCAGCGTCTTCCGATACACCAGAAAACCGCTTCGCGTGGCTATTTTGTTGTAAAGCGCCATTGCCACCTCGTTGGTTTCATGTGTTTGCCAATAAACCCGTTCGGCCCCTTGGGCGGTGGCTTCTTTGTAAACAGCCTCAATCAAAGCGCGGCCAACGCCTTTTCCGCGCCCGTCGGGGCTTACATATAAATCTTGCAAATAAAAAACCGGCTTGGTCGTCCAGCACCCAACATGCAACAGGTAATGCGCGATGCCATTCAAGCGATCGCCATCGAACGCGCCGAGTGCAAAAATAGGAATTGCCGGGTCATGAAATCGCTGCCAAGCGGCGGCAAGTTCCTCGTCGGTAATGGGTGTGTTGTAGAAGGATTTGTAGCCGATGGCCAGTGGCAGCCAAGCGGCGAAATCAGTTTTGAGGAGTGGTTTAATATGCATGGTGAATATTGTCCATGTCGATTCTTTCGAAATAAAATTTATGCTTGGCGACATACGAGAATTCCGCGAGCCCCGCATCCAGAGTGACATTTAGAGGGATATTAGGCAAGCTTGTTACTAGGCACCTTAAATGCAAGAGCCGTTCTTGATCACTTGATGTTTTGATGCGTCATCTTTAGACTCAAATTGAATATTCATTTTACGATGCGGGGAGGCAATATGGAACGACTGCAAGAGCTGAGAACACACTGGTTCAATATGCACTCTTCAATAAAAGCGGTAAAAAATTTTCGGCCTACTTTTTCTTGGTTGAAATTGTTGATCGGCGCGGTGGTGGTTTTTGTTTTGGGTTTCTCCGCTGGCCTTCTCAAAGGAATTGATGAGGGCACGCACTCAAAAAATATCTCCGGAGCGCTATCAAGTATGTTTGCCGCTAGGTCTGAAGCCGAGAACGATTTTACGCTGACCGACCGTCAGCGCAGGCGCGATGTTGACATCATCGTTTTAAATTACGCGCAGGAACTAGAGCAACCAGATTGGCAGCGGCGTGTTTTCCGCGTGGTTTATGGCCCGCTTTTGCGCCACAGTCTCGATAGGCGGCAAGAACTTGGCGTGCTGAAGCGAATAGCCGGAGACCGTTTAACTTTTATGCCTAAACCGCAATTTGCAACCCTTAACGAACTCAACCAAAAACTGTATGTTGACATACTGAAAACCCTCGAAACTCAATATGAAAAGACGGCAGCAGCTTACTCGGCAGTATTAGAGCGAGAGGTTAAGCCTATAGAATTAGTGACCAGTTGGGAACTTAAAGACGAAATGAAGTCGCGTGATATGGCGCGAAAAATAGCAATGGGGCGTTAAGTCATGCGTACAATCGCCGCATTTGCGAAGCGGCACTAATCAGCCGTCAGTAGGAACGCGATTTTATTTTGTTTTGGTAATTGTTTAATTGCATACTCGGCTATTGAGGCTTCAGACCGATTGGGATAGGCTTTTATGCCCACTATTTTTTTTGGTGCATTCGCTCTGGTATATTTCGCGCCTTTGCCGCTGAGGTGCTGGGCGAAGCGGCGTTCTACATTGGTGGTAATGCCCGCGTAGAGCGCACCATTGTTGCATTCGAGCAGGTAAAGGTACCATGCGGGCTTCTCCGCAGCCATTTGCTTAGGACCTTCCCGAGGTGAGGCAATTTTTCTCCTTGCGCATGCGCCAGGTAGGAATCGGGGCAATCCCAGCAATCGGGGGCAGGGATCCAAACTCAGGAATTGGGCGGCGATAAGTGATGTTGATATTCATTGAAGGCTAACAATAGCAGATCGGGCGACAGCACTAAATTCGAGATCGCCAATTCTTCACGAAAAGGGACATTGGATCGCAACAACTTGTGTTAAAACAGTAAGGTTAAAAATCTGCAAAATCAAAAGCGCCAATCATATTAAAACACCACTCGTCTCATGAAAAAAATCATCCAAAACGTAACCGACCATCCGGCCGTCCAACACCTAGGCCCAGGGCTCATCACAGGCGCGGCCGACGATGATCCCTCGGGCATCGCGACTTATTCTCAAGCCGGGGCGCAGTTTGGCTACAACATGCTTTGGACTGTGGTCTTTACCTACCCATTGATGGCAGGTATACAGATGGTGAGTGCGCGCCTGGGGTTTGTTACGGGCAAAGGGCTGGCCACTAATATTCGCGAGCATTTTCCGCTTTGGGTTTTATACATGGTGGTAGGACTATTGCTGTTGGCTAATATTATTAATATTGCAGCCGATATCGCGGCAATGGCGGAGGCGCTGCGTTTATTGGCGGGTGGTTCGACACATATTTACTCAGTCACCTTCGGTTTGTTGTGCCTCGCGTTGCAGGTATTTCTGCCTTATGAGGTCTATGTGCGCTACCTGAAATGGCTCACCCTCGCTTTGCTTTCGTACGTCGCCATGGTGGTGGTGATCGATGTGCCATGGGGGTTAGTGATTAAGCGTGCGGTGTGGCCTCAACTCTCATGGGACAACGACACCATCATGATGGTGGTTGCCGTATTTGGTACGACCATTAGCCCTTATTTATTTTTCTGGCAGGCCGCCCAAGAAATGGAAGATTTGCGCGGAAATAAGCCGGGGACCGGATCACTGCCACACAGCAAGGAAGAGGCTCGCCATCATCTACGCCGCATACGCTGGGACACCTTAGTCGGCATGGGATTTTCAAATTTAGTCGCCTTTTTTATTATCCTATCCACGGCAGCCACGTTACATGCCAGCGGCATTACCAATATTCAAAGCTCTGCACAAGCTGCTGAAGCTCTGCGGCCGTTAGCGGGAGAATTTACGTTCTTCCTGTTTAGTTTGGGCATAATCGGTACGGGTCTATTGGCGATACCCGTATTGGCCGGATCCGCCGCCTATGCGGTTGCCGAGGCATTTGATTGGAAGACAGGGCTGGATTTAAAGCCTTATGAGGGACGGCGTTTTTATAGCATCGTGATGATCGCCACGTTGGGCGGGGTGATCCTGTGCTTCATGCCGATTGATCCGATGAAAGAACTTTTCTATAGCGCCGTCATTAACGGCGTGATTGCCGTGCCGATCATGGCGGTGATGATGGTGCTGGCCACGCGGCAGGCGGTAATGGGTAGCTATGCCATTGGCAGTCGTCTGCGCTGGCTGGGGTGGCTGGCGACCGCGGTGATGGCGGCGGCGGTGGTCGCAATGTTTGTGACAATGTAGGTGCCGTATCGTTTACTGAGGCTGACATTTGCAAAAATTCACAATTCTCAAACCGTAATCCATAGCCAAGGCTATTTTCGCAGCGCATACTCAGTCAATAATACTGCCGATTAACGGCTTTTCGGCACATCCAACCAGCAAACGAGGCAATTCCCCAATAAAAATTTACGTGCGCGCTTATCTGAAAAATTAATCGTGACTAGTCGTGAACCACAACTGTATGCCGGCCTTGCGTCCTCAAGTTTGGTCTCCTTTGAGCTCCATCAGGCGGCATATGCGGCAATTCATGCCACCAGAGTTGCCGGAGACACCTTGGAAGGTACGCGGCTGGCCCGACGTGCCTTGCTCTTGGCGAAGGTTGAAAATAATGCGCCCGCTATCGTCGAGGCACTCAATTTACTGGCAATCTGCCAAGCGGCTAACGGCGCCTTTATTGAAGCCATTGCCGGCTCGATTGATGCGTTTCATGCGGCCCGAAAGGTACAAGATCGTTTGGCCATGGTGCACGCCATGACAACATTGTCTGGCGCGGCATCGTTTATTTTAGAAACGCCGGATGTTTCGTTAGGCATGCTCGATGAATGCCTAAAGTTTGCGTTGCAGCTCAATAACGTTCCGCTGGAGGCACGAGTCAGAAATTTGCGCGGGCTCGCTTTTGACCTGCTGCATCGCCATACCGAGAGCGAAAACGAGTTTGTTCGCGCCATGCAACTTGTGCCGCTTGCCGGGAAAAATATTCCGAGAGCAATGGTGGCGGCGAACCATGCACATGTTGTAATTAACCATGCCTGCCTTGCGAGCGTAGACACCGATTCAGCCGACTCAGCGGATTCCTCCGCTTACGCCAGGCATCTGCTTCACGCGCAGCACCTCTCTGATACTGCGCTTCAAATTGCGCTTGCGGATCAGAATCGCATGGCGGAATCGATAGTTCGCTTTGACCGCGGCAATTTATTTGTGCTGTTTGGCGAGATAGAGATTGCGGCGGCGGAGTTCAAACAGGCCATGCGGTTTGCAAAGCTCGCCAAGCAGGGTGCGCGCGTCGCAAAAATTCATGTGGCGATGGCAAAAATCCGCTTGCTGGAAAACAATCACGCGGCGGCGCTAATCGACTACGAAACGGCGTTATCGGCAGCCGAATCGCATCGGCCAATGCGCCTGATTAGCCAAATATATCATGATAAAAGTAGCTTGCAACGTCAACTGGGGCATCTCAAAAGAGCCGATGTGTTGGAGCAGATGTCGAACAAAGAGGCAGCGATATTCTCACGCGAGAGCGAGCAAACACGCCGCATGCTGACCAAATTTTGGCAGGATTTGCCAAGTGAAATAGGTGTTGATTCGCCGGGCGATTAGCCACTGTTAACGAGTGAAATGTTTGGAATTTTTGTTTGGGGATGCTTTTTCACGTCGGCAATCGAATGTCATTGGCGCCACGACAAATTTCGCATCATGATAATTTGCGCCATAAAAACTCCAGCGGTCCTATTGAGAAATTTCTTAAATAAATATGGCTCAGCATCAGCTGTGCAGCGTAAATCAGCATGGCGATTTGCAGCATTTGAAATTGCGTCAACCCACTGCCCAACGCGAAACCGTAGCCATATAACAACGTGCCCATGAGAATCGATTGCGTGATGTAATTAGTGAGCGCAATTCTGCCGGCGGATGCGAAAAAAATCAGCAAGCGTTTGCCGATGGCGGATGTCGAAAATAGTGCAACCAGCGCAACGTAGGCTGCCGCTAATATTGGGATAAAGCTTGATGCCAACATGTGTACAAAGCTTGGCGCGGCGGTTGGTGACTGTGCCTGTTCAACCGCGCCAAGTGCATAAAAGATATTGAGCGGCACCCCGATCAAGGTTGCTGTAAACAATATTTTT
Source organism: Burkholderiales bacterium (assembly GCA_038206765.1). GTDB lineage: Bacteria > Pseudomonadota > Gammaproteobacteria > Burkholderiales > Usitatibacteraceae > UKL13-2. Next base: position 91,548 of record JBBRAM010000005.1, read on the forward strand.
CTCCAATGGGTTCGGTGTTGCTCAACATGCTTGAGCCATTTCATTTTTGCAGTGAGTGCGCCAAGCAAAAAAAGTAACATGATTTGCGGCATCGTAAAAATATAACCGAGTGCAATTTGCCAATAGTCTTGCCACCGCTGCCGAGTAATATCGAGATAGGTGCCTGTTGTATAAATCGAAAAAAGACGGTCCACCTCCTGAAGCTGCATTTGTTGGGCGACCAATTGGTTCTGGTCAGCCTCGGCACCGGATGTGGATACCACAAGGATGGCGCTGAGCAGGGCGGTAACACATGCAACGACGAGCCAAAATTTAACCGTTTGCCATAATTCGTGGGCATTTTTGCCGATGTGTCGCCGCAATATAAATCCGGTTACCGCATAGCGACTTAAAATGTCGCCGAAGTATAAAAATATTCCATGCACCGCACCCAAAAAAAACATGATTCGCAAACGAGAGGCGAAGCGCGACGCGGCGTCTTCGCCTGCAGCGTTCCAATGTTGGGTCTGCACCGCAAAACCATAGCCAAAGCAGAAGCAAAAGATGGGATAGGCTTTGTACTCAAGAAGCAGCGCCGTAAGGAATACGGTGGCACGGTCTGCAAATTTACTGTCGACACTCAATACGCCCAGCGTTGGCCCGGAAAGTCCCCACACAAAGCTTTGAATATTGACAGCGAGAATACCAAACAACGCTAAACCACGGAAGGCATCAATGCAGAGGCTTCGGTTTGCATTCATGCGACGTCGCGCGGACTGAAGCTATCGTTCAACGAATTCTTTTGTTGCGCTCGAATCGATGCTGTTGTCACCGCGGAGTGCACAGGTGAATGACTTGCGATCACCGTTGCGTAACTTGTTTTTTTCTTCCAGCGTGACGACCAAAATCATTCGCTCAGCTTGGGTGCCGTTGTCCAGTAGCCACATCCGTTTAAACACTCTGCCGCTGAAAATAAAAGAGTCCGAGATATGCTCCAAATCGCCGCGATGGGTATTCACGCAGGCATCCATTTCGGCTTGAGACGGGGAGCGCGCAATCGGGACCCGGGTCTCACCATTCGCGCCAACAATTGCTTTGCCGCTTACAACACGGCCGCCGGCACTAGCTGCGGGGTCGGTCGATTCTGATTCTCTTCGCAGTTTTTTCTGTGTCTGTTCGTTGGCGCAGGGTGTTTCTTGGTAGGTCGTTTTACCGTTCGTATCCTTGCACTTGTAAAGTTCGGCAGAAGCGGTCGTGCACCACGCCAGCCCAAGCCCCGCGAGCAGAGACGCGATCATCCTAAATGATGATGAACTGAACATTGGAGTTGAATTGTTTAAAGGCTTCGTCATTTATTTAATCCACTATAAAAAGTTTAGCGCCGATTTCGGTTGTTGAGCGGTGCGGCTCGGCGCTATCCGCGACTTGATAGCTCATGCCCGGTGTTAATTTAAATGTTCGGCCATCGGCGAGCTCAGTTTGCAGTTCGCCCTCAAGGCAAAGCAAAATGTGGCCTTTGCTACACCAATGGTCGGCTACATACCCTGCAGTATATTCGACCATTCGCACGCGAATTTTGCCAAATTGTCGGGTACGCCAAAAAGCCAAACCAGCGTCGCCTTTGTGTTCGGTTTGCTCCACCTGCGCCCAGTCGGTGATACCGAAAGGAATATCACTGAGCTGCACCTGGCAGCCCTATTTTTTCGGCGGCGGTAAGTCGGTGCAGACGCCCTCAAACACTTCAGCAGCCATGCCAATCGATTCGCCCAGTGTCGGGTGCGGGTGAATCGTTTTGCCGATGTCAGTGGCATCACATCCCATCTCGATGGCCAGCGCTAATTCGCCGATGATGTCGCCCGCGTGGGTGCCGACGATCGCGCCACCGATGATGCGATGCGTCTCCGCATCAAAAATCAACTTCGTGAAGCCCTCATCGCGGCCATTTGCAATTGCACGGCCCGATGCAGCCCACGGGAAGGTTGATTTCTGAATTTTCAAGCCTTTCGCTTTGGCATCATCTTCGGTCACGCCAACCCATGCGATTTCCGGGTCGGTATAGGCAACCGACGGAATGACGCGGGCGTCAAAAAATGATTTTTGTCCAGCCGCCGCTTCGGCTGCGACATGGCCCTCATGCACCGCTTTGTGCGCCAACATCGGCTGGCCAACGATGTCGCCGATCGCGAAAATATTCGGCACATTGGTGCGCATTTGTTTATCGGTTTCGATAAACCCGCGATCGGTTACGCTAACGCCCGCATTGGCTGCGCTGATTTTTTTACCGTTGGGTGCGCGACCTACCGCCATTAACACCATGTCGTAGCGCACGGGTTCTTTGGGTACCGTGTTGCTGCCACCTGCGCCTTCAAAAGTCACGTAAATGCCGTCGGACTTCGCTTCAACGCCAACCGTTTTTGTGTTGAGCATGATGTTGTCAAAGCGATGCGCGTTAAATTTTTGCCAGACCTTAACGAGGTCTCGATCTGCGCCCTGCATCAGGCCGTCCAGCATTTCGACGACATCTAATCGCGTGCCTAGTGTGGAATAGACCGTTCCCATCTCCAAGCCAATAATCCCGCCGCCGATTACCAGCATTTTTTTCGGAATTTCTTTGAGTGCAAGCGCGCCGGTGGAATCCACAATGCGTGGGTCCGTTGGAATAAACGGCAACCGTACTACTTGCGAGCCGGCCGCGATGATCGCGTTTTTAAACTTGATGACTTTCTTTTCGCCCGACTTTTCTTGGGCAGCGCCGGTGGTGATTTCAACTTGGATGTGATTCGCATCGAGGAATTGTCCGACGCCTCGCACTACCTCGACTTTGCGCATTTTCGCCATTCCGGCCAAGCCACCGGTCAGCTTGCCAACCACTTTATCTTTCCAGCCGCGCAGTTTATCAAGATCGATTTGCGGTTTCCCAAAGCTGATGCCGTGATCGGCTAATGCCGCCGCCTCATCAGCCACCGCAGCGACGTGCAGCAGTGCCTTGGATGGGATGCAGCCCACATTCAAACAAACGCCGCCGAGCTGCGCGAAGCGCTCAATGATGATGGTTTTGAGGCCGAGGTCGGCAGCGCGGAACGCGGCAGAATAGCCACCCGGGCCGGCGCCTAGGACCATCATTTCGCATTCCATATCAACCGGACCAGAATAAGCGCCGGCTTTCGGAGCCATTGCAGGCAATGCTTCAAACGCCTTGCTAGGCGCGGTGTTTCGTTGCGATCCTGCCTCCGGGGACGGGGTTGATGGCTTGGAGACGCCCGCCGATACAGGGGTTTGCGTCACTGGCGTCGTTGCGGACGCCGTTACTGTTTCTTCAAGCACTAAAACCAGCGATCCCATCGAAACCTTATCGCCAACTTTAACTTTGATTTCCTTCACCACGCCGCCATGGGTTGATGGAACTTCCATCGTGGCTTTATCGCTTTCCAGCGAAACCAATGAGTCTTCTTTTTTAATCGTATCGCCGACTTTGACGAAAATTTCAATTACGGGAATATCGGTGAAGTCGCCGATATCGGGAACGTTGACATCAATTAAATTTGTCATCGTCACCACCTACAAAACCAGCTTGCGAATATCGGACATTAACGCTGCCAGATAAGTCGTAAACCGCGCACCGGCTGCACCGTCAACGACACGATGATCGTAGGATAGCGACATCGGCAAAATCATGCGCGGCGTGAATTCTTTGCCGTTCCACACGGGCTTCATCGATGATTTTGAAACGCCCAAAATGGCGACCTCGGGTGCGTTAATAATTGGCGTAAAGAACGTGCCGCCAATGCCGCCAAGTGACGAAATTGAGAAGCAGCCGCCTTGCATTTCAGTCGGGCTAAGTTTGCCTTCGCGCGCTTTAGCAGCCAGCTCTGACATTTCTTTGGCAATATCGATGATCGATTTCTGATCCGCGTTTTTGATGACGGGAACGACTAAACCATTTGGCGTATCAGCTGCAAAACCGATATTGAAATATTTTTTGAGTATCAAATTTTCGCCGCCCGGCTCCAATGAGGCATTGAACTCAGGGTATTTTTTGAGCGCTGCAACACTCGCTTTAATAAGGAACGCCAGCATGGTGACTTTCACGCCACTCTTGGCAATTTCTTCATTCGTTTTTACGCGGAAGGTTTCGACATCCGTGATGTCGGCTTCGTCTTGCTGTGTGACATGCGGTATCGTGACCCAATTGCGATGCAGATTATTGCCCGACAATTTCTTGATGCGAGAGAGGGCACGGGTTTCAATTTCACCAAATTTGGTGAAATCAACGAACGGCATTTGGGGTAGGTTAAATGCCCCAGAAGCCGCTCCAGTACTAGAACTTGGCTTAGCAAGTTCGGTTTTGATGAAGCCTTTTACGTCAATTTCAGTGATGCGGCCTTTGTTACCGCTGCCTTTGACTTTTCCCAAATCAACACCGAATTCGCGCGCGAGTTTGCGGATCGAGGGACTAGCGTGAACGTTGGCAGACGGGTTGGTCACACTAGCATTCTCGCTGGATACCTTTGCGGGCAATGGCTGGGAAGCGGGTACTAGCGGGGCTTGTGGGACGGCTACCTGAGCAACTGGCGCGGATGCTGGCTCCTTGGTCGTCGCCTGCACCGGTGCCGCAGATGCAGGCACAGGAGCGGGAACAGCAGCCGGTGCCGAAGTTGGAGCGCCGGCAGAAGCGGTTTCCTCCAACAGCAGAACCACCGCACCCATCGAAACCTTATCGCCCAACTTAACCTTGATCTCCCTTACCACGCCGCCATGGGAGGCGGGCACCTCCATGGTCGCTTTATCGCTCTCAAGCGAAACCAACGAATCTTCCTTTTTGACGGTGTCGCCGACCTTGACCAAAATTTCGATCACAGGAATATCGGTGAAATCGCCGATGTCTGGAACTTTGACTTCAATAAGATTTGCCACGCAAATCCTCCTCAATTTATTTTGTTTTAATCTGCTTTGCTTAGCGCTTGAAAATCGCCGGACACATTTGTATTTGCTGCCAGCGATTTTCTATTTCCTCGGCGCGACAAAAGCAGGTTGGTACTTTCGGTGATTTGGGTTGATTTCTGTCGGTCGCTGTTTTTCTCTTTACACCGTCCAAGGCGCGGGCTTGGTGACATCGACGCCATATTTTTTGATTGCATCGCTGACGGTTTTGAGAGGTATCGTACCTTCATCCGCCAATGCTTTCAGAGCGGCCACGACCACGTAATAACGATTCACCTCAAAGAATTTTCGAAGTTGGCTGCGGGTATCCGAGCGGCCATAACCGTCAGTACCGAGCACGGTAAATTTACGATCGTTGATATAGGGGCGAATTTGATCGGCAAAGCTGCGGATGTAATCTGTTGCGGCGATAGCTGGCCCTTTATGGCCTTTGAGTAGCTTCGTCACATGCGGCAATTGCGCAACGGCTTCCGGATTCAGCATGTTGTGGCGCTCTGCGGCCATGCCATCACGACGCAACTCAGTAAATGATGTGCAGCTCCAAATATCCGAGACGACACCCCAATCCAGCTCCAATAGTTCGGCGGCGGCAATCACCTCACGGAAAATAGTGCCGGAACCCATCAACTGCACGCGCGGCTTTTTGGTCTCTTTGGATTCGCGGAAGGCATACATGCCCTTCAAAATGTTTGCAGCCGTATCGGCTGCCACTGGCATGGCGGGATGGGTGTAGTTCTCGTTCATCACCGTGATGTAGTAATAAATCGGCTCCATTTTTTCATACATGCGCTTCAAACCATCGTGCATGATGATCGCTAATTCATAGCTGAAGGTCGGGTCGTATGAAATGCAATTCGGGATGGTGGCCGACATCAAATGTGAGTGGCCATCTTCGTGTTGCAAGCCTTCGCCGTTCAAGGTGGTACGGCCCGAGGTTCCGCCCAGCAGGAAGCCGCGCGCCTGCATATCGCCCGCTGCCCATGCCAAATCGCCGACACGTTGGAAGCCGAACATCGAATAGAAAATAAAAAACGGGATCATGTGCTGCCCGTGGTTTGCGTAGCTGGTGCCAGCCGCCATCCATGAGCAGAATGCACCGGCTTCATTGATGCCCTCCTGCAAAATCTGGCCCGCTTTATCTTCCTTGTAGAACATCAATTCGCCTGCATCGACTGGCTCGTACAACTGGCCGACCGATGAATAAATGCCGAGCTGGCGGAACAATCCTTCCATGCCAAAGGTGCGCGATTCATCAGCTACAATCGGGACCAAACGCGGGCCTAATTCTTTGTCGCGGGTGAGCGCGGTGAAGGCGCGCACAAACGCCATCGTGGTCGAAATTTCGCGCTCTTCGGTTGATTTTAAAAGGGCTTCGAAGATCGAAATATCAGGCACTTTTAGCGCTGGAATATTCGGAAAGCGAACCGGCAGCGACCCGCCTAATTTCTCACGCGCAGCCTTGAGATATTGAATTTCCGGTGAGTTTTCCGCCGGCTTATAAAATGGGATATCGCCGATTACATCGTCGGCAACCGGCACATTAAAGCGATCACGGAATTGCTTCAATGAGGCAATATCCATTTTCTTTTGTTGATGGGTAATATTCTGGCCTTCGCCTGCTTTGCCCATACCGTAGCCTTTAATGGTCTTGGCTAAAATGACGGTTGGCTGACCCTTATGCTTCACCGCTTGCGAGTACGCAGCATAAACTTTATACGGGTCATGTCCGCCGCGATTCAATCGCCAGATATCGTCATCGGACATTGAAGCAACCATTTTCTCGAGCTCAGGATATTTGCCGAAGAAATGTTTGCGCACATAAGCGCCATCGCGAGCTTTATAGTTTTGATATTCGCCATCAACTGCTTCCATCATCCGGCGCGATAAGATGCCTTCATTATCTTTGGCAAACAACGGATCCCAGTAACGACCCCAAATCACTTTCAGCACATTCCAGCCGGAGCCACGGAAATCGGCTTCCAGCTCCTGAATTATTTTGCCGTTACCGCGAACCGGGCCGTCGAGACGCTGCAAATTGCAGTTCACCACAAACACTAAATTATCCAAGCCTTCGCGCGCCGCCAGTGCGATTGCACCTAACGATTCCGGTTCATCCATCTCGCCATCGCCCATGAACGCCCAGACTTTTCGGCCTTCGGTATTGACGATGCCGCGATTATGCAAATACTTCATAAATCGCGCTTGGTAAATCGCCTGAATAGGTCCCAAGCCCATGGATACTGTCGGGAACTGCCAAAAATCAGGCATCAGCCAAGGGTGCGGATAACTCGAAATTCCTTTGCCATCAACTTCACGGCGAAAATTTTCCATCTGCTCTTCGGTCAGACGACCTTCGAGAAAGGCTCTGGCATAAACACCTGGAGCAGAATGACCCTGCATAAAAATTAAATCACCGCCGTGGGCTTTAGACGGCGCATTCCAGAAATGGTCGAAGCCCATGTCGTAGAGCATCGCCGCAGATTGATAGCTCGCAATGTGGCCGCCTAATTCAGACGATTCTTTGTTGGCACGCAGTACCAGCGCAATCGCGTTCCAGCGAATGATGGCGCGCAATTTATGCTCCATTTCCTGATCACCGGGCAGCGCATCCTCAGCATGGGGCGGAATGGTGTTGATGTATGCAGTATTGGCGGAGTAGGGAAGGTTGGCGCCCGAGCGACGGGCTTTGTCTACCAAGGCCTCAAGAAGAAAGTGCGCACGCTCTGGCCCTTCGGTTTCAAGAACGCTGGCTAGGGCATCCAACCATTCGCGAGTTTCTTGCGGGTCTAGGTCATTTTGCAGAAAGGCAGGACGATCCATCTTTACAACTCCTCGTTTTTACGTTTTTAATTTAACTAATATTATTTTTATTCACTAGTATCGCATTAGAACGCATTTCGACAAATCGTGCTATCCGCAGCGCGGAAAATCACCTTTGACATGACGAGGGCAATGGAGTGCTTCCGATCGCACAATCGGGGCTGATTTTGTAGGAAAAAGGGATTGAAAAGCGTTCAGCGCTTTAGCTAATTACAGACGCGCATCGCGCGGTGATCGCGGCGAATACCGGCTTATTGAGGACTAACGACCGGCATGCACATCGCTTCAATCTTGCCCATTGAGGTGATTTACAACCTTCCGCGCGATCTGCGATAACGGCGCCACCATATCGGCCGCGCCGATTTCAATTGCTTCGCGTGGCATGCCGAAGACGATGCAACTTGCTTCGTCTTGCGCGATGGTGAAGGCGCCTTGCTGTTTCATGGCTAGCAAACCTTGAGCGCCATCTTTTCCCATGCCCGTTAGGATCACGCCGATGGCATTTGCGCCTGCGGCTTCCGCAGCCGATTGAAACAAGACATCCACCGACGGACGATGCAAATTGACTTGCGCATCCGCACCAAGCTTGATGCCATAGCCGCGCCCCGAGTAGCGTTCAACACGCAAATGAAAACCACCCGGCGCAACATAGGCATGGCCGGGTAGGGCAGGTTCTTCGTCTTCTGCTTCTTTGACGGTGATGCGGCAAAGTCCATCCAAACGCTTGGCAAACAACTTGGTGAAGGTGGCGGGCATATGTTGTGCGATAAGGATCGGCGGCGAATCCTCCGGCATGGTGACCAAAATGTCTTTCAGCGCCTCCGCGCCACCGGTGGAGGCACCCATAACGATGATGCTGTCGGACGACTGAATGCCGCGGCCCAGCGCGGGCAATACCTCATCGGCATCGACGGCACGGTTAATATCGAGCGGCTCAATTTTGTCGCGCGCTGCATACGCACCACGGATTTTTTCAACGATGAGTTGGGCGTAGTCGTCGTCTGCGCCAGTCGCGGCGGTTGGCTTACCGACAAAATCGACCGCGCCCATCGCCAATGCGCGGAAGGCAACATCCGAGCCTTCCTGGGTGTGGGATGAAAGCATTACCACGGGCATCGGACGTACCCGCATGAGTCGCCTCAAGAACGACAGACCGTTCATATTTGGCATTTCGATGTCGAGCGTCAATACATCCGGGTTGAGGCTGCGAATCATCTCGCGTGCAACCAGCGGATCGGGCGCCGCACCGACCACCATCATGTCACTTTGCTCGTTGATGATTTCCTTGAGTATGTTTCGGATCAGCGCCGAATCATCGATGACCAAGACTTTAATCTTCATGTTGCTTCATCCCGTTTATGACTTGTGTGATTTGCGTAATATAAATTGCAGGTACTGTTTTTTGCAATTATTTGAACATCTCAATATCACCGCCCACGACGGTGTTGCGCAAGCGTATATCGTATTCGCTCTCTCGTTCAACAATCGTGTGGTTGTGAAGCTCTCTAATTTTTTTAACTAGTACCCGGCCAGTTGTTGGGAAGTAATATACTTTCCGCGGATGAGTGCCGAGCAGGTCTTCGGCCACCATGCGGATGCCTTCATTGCGCAAATATTCGCCGACAAAGGTGGCATTAGACTCGCCAATGCTGTTAAGCGTAAATCCGCGCAGCACGTTGGCGCCGCCAAATACCTTGGCTTCCAAATTTTCACGCCGCGCGCCCATTTTGATCAGCTGGTTGATTAGAATTTCCATGGCAAACGTGCCGTAGCGCGCTGACAATGAAACTGGGTTACTTGGGTCTTGCTCCCGCCTTGGCAACATGAAATGATTCATGCCGCCGATATTGAGCTTCGTGTCCTGAATGCAGGCGGCTACGCAGGAGCCAAGCACGGTCACGAGCACCATGCGCTTATCGGTGGCAAAATATTCGCCCGGTAAAATTTTTGCCGCCTCGCAAGCAAAGTGGCGATCAAAATACCGCGTTGGCGAGCCATTGGCTGCGCCATTTTGTTGGTCAGTCGCCATCAAGCGCTCCTCGCCTGGGATGCCACGCTGCCACCTTGACCCGTTTCAACTTCATAAACAGTCTTACCGCGAATACGAAAATATTCGCTTGCATTATAGAAAAAATTTTCGGAATGCCCGGCAAATAATAAACCGCTGGGCGTTAGCAAGGGCACAAAGCGCCGCAATATATCAGCCTGCGTTTGCTTATTAAAATAGATCATTACATTGCGGCAAAAAATGGCGGCTAGCGGTGCCTGAATCGGCCAGTCGAGTTCATTTAAATTGACTTGTTGGAATGTAACCAAGCGCTGCAATTGCGGGCGAATTTTGGCCAATCCGAGATGCGCGCCGGAGCCTTTAAGGAAAAATCGTTTCAGCTTAATAGGGTCGAGTGTCGCAATTTTTTCAATCGCGTAAACGCCTTCGCGCGCAGCTGCGAGCGCTGCAGTGTCCAAATCTGACGCAATAATGCGCACTGGCGGTTCATCTGTTCCAAACGCCTCGACGACGGCCATTGCAATCGAATAGGGCTCTTCACCGGTCGAGCAGGCCGCGCTCCAAACCGTGAGTGTTTTGCCGGGGTTTGCTTCGTGAAGCTTCAGCAAATGCTCGGTTAGAAGCGGGAAGTGATGCGCCTCGCGGAAGAACGCGGTGAGGTTAGTGGTTAACGCGTTGATGAATGCAATTCGCTCGCTGTCATCAGCGGCGGGATGGGCTTCGACAATATCGAGATATTCTGAAAATGAACTAATGCCCAATAGGCGCAAGCGCTTGGTTAAGCGGCTATAGGCCATGCTGCGTTTAGAATCGTTGAGCGAGATGCCAGCGTAATCAAAAATCATTTTTTGCAAACGTTGAAAATCGTCGTCCGAAAACAAAAATTGTTGATGTGGCTCGAAGGGATTTTGTTGGGTCGAAGCTTCAGTTGTTGGTGCAGTTAACGACCTCAAATCAGTTGGCGTACCCTGTGAAACCCTAGTGCTGGCGGGGTTCTTGGCGGTTTTCAAACCCGACCACTTTTCGGGTGAGAATTTCTTTCGACGATTGATCGGGGTTAATTTCATGATTCATCCGCTGCGGAAATGTCACGCCAAGCCGTCAAGATTTTTTTAGCGTCATGCCAAAAAAGTTGGCTGCGCTCAATACCAACCGACATCGACAATTTATTGGCAACCGATTTTGCTGTGGCCGCCAGTTCGCGTAATGTTTTGGCTTCTAGCAGCTCGGCGCCGAGTAAATCAATATCAGTCGACGGCTGGCTTTCTAACCGCAACAGCAGTTGCATCTTGGCTGCAACCAGCGGCGGTAAATCTTGTGCTTTATGGGTGGTGTTTCGCGCGAATGGTGTGGTTGCGTCAACGGCATCGGTGCTCAGCTTATTGCCTGTTGTGTTCGTCGCAGCTATCAAGCCCAACCGAACCAATTCACGCAGCTGAGTTTCCAATAGACTCGACAGGCTTCCCGCGCGATCTAGCAACTGCCGAAAGGTGGTTTGACCATCTACCAAAAATAACACTGAGCGCAATTTCGGCGAGATGTCGGAGCTTCGCGCGCGCATTTTTTCGGTACCGTCGTCGGTGCGAATTAGCGGGCTATCGTAAGACACGACGCTGTCGGCAAGCTTAACCATATTGGGCTGCTGCCAAATCAATATCCACCGTATGCGCCACGCCGACAAGATAGGCCGCATCCAGGATAAACGCAACGCGGCCGTCACCCATGATCGTCGCCCCGGAAAGACCCTTTACGCGGCGATAATTGGATTCGATGCTTTTTAACACCACCTGATGCTGCCCCAATAATTCATCAACCCGCAGCGCTGCGCGTTTGCCATCGATATCAAGTACGACCAACAGGTTATCGGCTTTGCCGATCGCACCTGATTGTAAGTCAGCGTCGCCATGGCTGTTATCGGGCGGCAAATCGGCTAAGTTGAACAAATCTTTCAACGACGTGATGGGAATGTATTCGTCGCGAAGTTGCACGACCTCTTGCTTGTTGACCGTTTTAATGGCGTCCGTGGTTGGCTGCAACGATTGCGAGATATGTGCTAGAGGTAAAATGTATGTTTCGCCACTGACCTTAATCGACATACCATCTAATATCGCCAATGTCAGCGGCAGGCGGATAGTGATGATCGTGCCTTCGCCTTGACGCGAGGCTACATCGACGCTACCCCCCAAGGTGTGCACGTTTTGCCATACGACATCCATTCCAACGCCGCGCCCCGACACATCGCTTACGCTCTCGGCAGTGGAGAATCCCGGCGTAAAGATTAGTGGCCAAATTTCCTCATCCGACCACTTTTCAGTAACCTGGAGGCCAAGTTCGTTGGCTTTGGCAATGATGCGATCCCGATTTAGCCCGGCGCCATCATCTGCGACGCTGAGCAAAATGCCGCCGCCCTGATGCCCAGCACGCACGCTAAGACAACCGGCTCGTGGTTTGCCGTTGCGCACCCGTTCTTCCGGTGATTCAATGCCATGGTCAAGCGCGTTGCGAACAAGGTGAGTTAGCGGATCGGCAATCTTTTCGATCACGCTTTTATCAAGCTCGGTGTCTTCACCATGAATTTCTAAAAATACCTCTTTGCCCAGACGATCTGCCAAATCGCGGGTGAGGCGCGGCAAACGGCTAAACACAAAGCTGATCGGCAGCATTCGAATTGCGAGTACTGATTCTTGCAGCTCGCGGGTGTTTCTCTGCAGCTGATTAAGTGCGTAAGAAAGATGGGTTTTGTCGGTTTCATCGAGCGCTGCTGCGGCTTCTGTCAGCATCGCCTCCGCGATCACGAGTTCCCCCACCAAATTAATGAGCTGATCTACCTTCGCCACATTTACGCGAATGGAGCTGGCATCGACCAATGAGGCAAGGGCAATGTCATTGACAATTTGTTCGCCAGCCGCCGGCTCGGCACGAATTGGCTCGCTACTCACAGGCTCAAAAGTGCCGCCCAGAGCCGCGTTCGGCGATATTTCATTGACGGGTTCGTCGTCGGATTCATCGAGTGGCGCGAAAAATTCGTAGGCCGATTCGTCCGCAGCACTCTCTTGGGTGTCGGAAAGGGAAGCAGAAACGGAACCGCTCGCCGCAACCATCGTGCGTTGAATAAAAATTGAATCCGCGGGCGCTAAAAATTCCAAACTTTCGCGTAATTCGTCTGCATCAATATCGGCCACCAACACAAAGCGCAATTCCAGCTGCGATTGATCGACTGATTCACTTTCATGGCTCAAACATTTGCCGAGACCGTGAATATCCGCCAGCAATTCCGCAATAGCCGCTTCATCTGGATAATCGGCAATCGGTAGCCGCATGGCGACTTGGAACGCAGGCTCGCCATTAATTGCGTTGCCATCACCAATGTTCTGAGCTGTTGATGCCGATGACGTTGTTGCTCCTGATGCTCCAGCCACCGCCGATGCCGTGCCTAGCTGCGTTTGTGTTGTGGATGGGGTTGGAACTTGTGCCGCACTGTTTGCAGTATCGAGCAACGCGGTTTGCATTGCTGCCAGTTCGTTTAAATCAGGCGCCTGATCTTGTTCGAGAACAGCCAAATGGCGGCGCATCATATCGCTGGCGGAAAGGCATAAATCGACGAGCCGCTTGGAAAGCGTTAATTGGCGTTTGCGAACCCGATCCAAAATTGATTCGAATTCGTGGGTAAAGCCTATCAGCGAGGTAAAGCCAAACGCCGCAGCCCCGCCTTTTACGGAGTGCACCGCCCGGAAAATGGCGTTTAAGGTCTCGTCGTCTGGTGCATGGATGTTAACTGCAATCAGCAATGATTCCAGCGAATAAAGATGCTCCTGCGCCTCTTCAAAAAACGCCTTTGCAAATCGGGAGAGATCCAGTGCCATATTTTTCGTGGTGCTTTGGATGTTGCGTTGCTGATGGTTCGGGATGCTTTTGACAGATGGTTAGGGCAAAATGGTTGAAACGCTACGAAGCGCTCAATGCCTTTTTGAGCATTTCCAATAATTTGTCGGGATCAAACGGTTTGACCATCCAACCGGTCGCTCCCGCATCGCGGCCTGCCTGCTTGAGGGTCGCGGAAGACTCAGTAGAGAGCATCATGATCGGGACTTTGCGATAGGCCGGCAGCGCGCGCAGCGCGCGGGTTAACGTTACGCCGTCCATCTTGGGCATATTGTGATCAGTCAAGACTAAATCGACGGTGTTGGCTTTGGCAAGCGCTAGACCTTCCTCACCATCCGCTGCCTCGATCACGTGGTAGCCGGAGCTTGACAAGACATACGCAAGCATTTGCCGAATCGAAGGGGAATCATCAACAGTCAGGATGGTTTTCATAGTTTCATTTGAGTTGAAAAATTTAGATGTGGATAAACAATAGTTAGTTCTGAGAAAAAGTGGTGCGAAAAATTTAAATTTCGCCTTAAATGTTTCGGCAGTGTATTTCCTTTTGGCTTTCCGTTAAAACATCTCCATGTCGCCCACACCGAGATGTGCTTTGCTGACAGGTTTTGAGAGCGATAAATCAAGCTTTGCTAAATGATCGTTGACCAGTTCAAGATGCCTTAACAGGCTCGGCAATACGACCTCTGTTTTGATGACCCGAGTCGGCTCTAACGCTTTGGAAATCAGTGCGAGTTCATTGGTGAGCGCGGTCAAACGGCATTGCGCATGCGCCAATAGCTGATCTGAAATATCTTGAAATTGCAAGGCATTGAATGCGGCATCTTGCGTTGCTGATCGCGCCGTACCTTCTGCTCGTTCCGGCATAGATGTCCCAGTGATGCTGGGCTCTGCTGGTTCGTCTACAACAAGAGCTCCCGAACGGTGCTCAAGCGTCTCAGTAAATGCCGGAATCAGGCGCTCAATCGCGTCCTGAAGGATGGCGCGGGTTTCGCCGATTTCGTCGTGTGCTGCATGCACCTGACTTGACAATCGCGACGCCAACTCTTGGAACGCAAGTAAGGTAGAAAACAAGGTCGTCTGGTTTACGGCATTGGCGGACGCGAGCGCGTTCGTGGAGGTGTTAAGGGCGTTCATATTGTCCGCGCCGTCGCCACCGTTGCCAGCGTTCTCACCAATGGCGATTAAGTCATGAACGCCAGCTTGCGGATCAGCCTGCATGTAGCATCTCTTTTTTGGCGTTGTTGAATAAGAACAGTGGCTTGGCGACGGTGATGATCATGACATTCCCGCATCATCAACGAGTGCCATTTCCGCGCTGCTCATAAAGCGTTCGATATCGAGCAAAATCAAGAGTCGGCCATCGGCATTCGCGAGGCCCAGCAAAAATTTGGTGTCGAATTGCGCAAAAGCAGGTGCTGGGCTGATTGCATCGGATGCGAGGCTGATGACGTCGGAGACGCTATCGACCACAATGCCGATCACCCGACGGCCAATGTTGAGCACGATCACGACGGTAAATTCGTTATAGACCGCCTCGCCTAAATTGAATTTAATACGCATATCTATAATCGGCACAATAATGCCGCGCAAATTGATGACGCCCTTTATAAACATTGGCGTATTGGCAATTTTTGTGACAGCGTCGTAGCCGCGAATCTCCTGCACCTTTAAAATATCAATCGCATATTCCTCGTCACCGAGGCGAAAAGTGAGAAATTCTTGAAGGACTTCAAGATTACTGGCAGCTTTGCCGGTGGAATGTTGGCGAGTGAGACTTTGCATATTTCGAGGGTTGGATTGGTGAGTTCAAGTTCGATATGGGCGGTATGAAAAAATCATGGCGCCGTTAAAACTCTTCCCATTCGCCGTCCAAATCTTTGGGCAGCGAAGGTGTTTTAGTCCGGCTACCATCGTTCGCAATACGAGTTGATGGTGTTCCGTTGCTGGCTCCATTGCCCGAGGCGTTCCCGGACTGCAATTTTAAACTACCCGACTCCGCAAGTGCGGCCGTTCTGCGGGCGCGAATTTGGTCGTCGCGCAGTTTAGTATCGTCTAGTTTAAAACGTGACACCAAATCTGATAGCGCTTCGGCTTGCTCGCGCATCGATTCTGCAGCGGCAGCAGCCTCTTCAACCAACGCGGCATTTTGTTGCGTCACATCTTCCATCTGCACAATGGCCTTATTGACTTGCTCAATGCCTGCCGCTTGCTCGTGGGAGGCAACCGAAATTTCATTGATAATCTCCGTTGTTTGCTGAATCCCCACCACGATGTTTTGCATCGACAGGCCGGCCTCATTGACGAGTTTGGTGCCGTCTTCAACTTGGTCAACGGAGGTTCGAATCAAGTCTTTTATTTCTTTAGCCGCCGCAGCACTGCGCTGCGCCAAGGCACGAACTTCAGTCGCCACTACCGCAAAGCCGCGCCCCTGCTCACCCGCACGTGCCGCCTCAACGGCTGCGTTCAGGGCAAGAATGTTAGTCTGAAAAGCGATGCTATCGATGACGCTAATGATCTCACCGATCTTTCGCGAGCTTGTGCTGATAGCTGCCATTTTATCGACGGCTTTAGCGGTGATCACGCCGCCTTTTTTCGCAGCATCGGTGGCGTTCGACGCTAGTCCGTTGGCGAGCTTGGTGTTATCCGCGTTTTGGCGAATGGTGGAGGTAAATTCTTCCATGCTCGACGCAGTTTGTTCTAATGTCGAGGCTTGCTCCTCGGTGCGGGCAGAGAGATCGGTATTGCCCGCGCTAATTTGCCGTGCGGCGTTTGCGATTTCACCAGCGTTGATGGCGACTTGCGCGATCAGCGTATGTAACTGCCCGACAAAGCCATTCATCGAAACCGAAAGTTGGCCGAACTCGCCAGACATAGCGGGCAATTTCTTTGTTAAATCTGCTTCGCCAGCGCGAAGGTCTTCGGTGGCGCGGAGCACTTGCTCGATAGGCCCTGTGATGCTGCGGTACATCCAGTACGCAACTGCGCCAAAAATGCCTAAGCCAATGATGACCGTCAATAGCACCGTCAGCGCGGCGCTGACGCCGGTACTTTTGGCGCTCTCTTGGAAGCTACGATTCTCAGATTCAAGTTGGTCTGATAACGTGTCCAAACGTCCCGATATGGTGACAAATTTCGCTTCAAACTCTGTTAACCTCGCCAGCGCCGCGACGAGATCTGTTCTGGTCAATGCATACAATTCGTCGGCCTCAACCATGTAGGCCTTCATCGCCGGACGGACTTCATCGATCGCTTTGCGGATATTGGTGGAGGCTTTGGCATCGCCGATTGTGTTCATGGTTTTGGACAATGCCGCTTTATGGGCATCAAACTGCTTTTCAAGTTTTGACATCCAGGCCGTTTCGCCGCGCTCAAAAGCCAAAATATAGGTGACAACATCGCCGCGTATTGCATCGTGCATGCTGCCGGCGTCGCTGCTCAGGCGCAGCAATGTGGTATTGCTAGACGACTCGCTCAGGGTATCGCTGAATCGGCTTACGGTGAGGTAAGCCGTTAACCCAATCACAATAAAGAGCGCGGCGACGACACTCGCAAATGCCACGAGTGCGTTTTTGACAGACATATTATTTTTAAACATAGGATTTAAAAAAGCAGTTAAGTTAATTGTCTTAAAGATTCGGGTTGAGCCTGTATTTTAATGCGTGCTGCATACCGTGTTCTGCATGCTGCAATGGGCACACAGGATGTTCGCCAACTGCAAACAACAACTGAACAATGCATTATTTCACGGTTACGGCGGGCCAATTGTTAAGTTTATCGCGCCCGGCGCGCCAATCCCGCCTTATCGACGCCGTGATGCCGAGTTGTGGCGTACTGGCCAATATTGCGGACATTGCCCTTTCTAATCAATAGAACCGTTTCAAGCAATGCGAAGAAACTCCTGTTTCCGTTACTTTTTAACCTGCGCCAACACCGTGCTTGTCCAAGCGAGCCGATCAATCAACGTGCGTAAGAACTGTCGGTTGAACCGAAGCTGACAGGCATCCGAGAGCTGGTCAAGCTGCACATCTTGAATTTTCAGCAACTGCACTTCGGACACAGAAATGATCGAGGCAGACCGCCTCGCGCGGTCTCCTGACAGATAGGCCATTTCGCCAAAGCAATCGCCGTCTTTCAGCACATTGAGCAATTTATCATCTTTGACCACCTTGACTTGGCCAGAAACGATAATGAAAAACGCGCGGCTGACGTCGCCTTCGAGCAATAAATTTTGCTCGCGCGAATGGTTTTCCCAAATCGCGCCACGCAACACCTCCCACAACTCGGAATCTCGGAAATCCTTGAAAAAATCGAGTTTGCGGAGCGAATTAAATTTCTCGGCTGATGAAATTTCAAATGAATATTTTTCCAGTTGCGGGAAGGTTTCGGCCAGATCACGCGCCATCGCGTACCAAGCGGGGTAGCGTTTGGCAGCGTCTTTGGCCATCGCTTTTTCGACAATTTCGATCAGGCGATCAGGCAAATCAGGCCGGATCGATTTTAGCGGGATCGCCTCTTCATTCAAAATTTTATTGATCATTGCGACCGAGTTGGTCGCTTGAAACGGTAGGCGGCCGGACAGCAATTCATACATCGTGACGCCCAGTGAATAAATATCGCTTTGTACGCTCGGCGGCTCTTCGTGAATCATCTCCGGTGCCATGTAGGCGGGCGAGCCAACGAAGCCATCAATTTGTGTATGCGTGGACGATGAAATTTGCGCAGTGCCAAAGTCTGATATTTTGATGTCGTCGCGATCATCGAGCAGCACATTCGCCGCCTTGATATCGCGGTGAATGACGCCGTTTTGAAAAGCATAATCGAGGGCACGGCATGCTTTAAAAATCATTAATACCGCTTGGCGAACGGGCAATAAATTGGTTTCGGTGCAGTATTTTTTAAGGCTGCCGCCACCGACGTATTCCATGACGATGTAGCTCATTTCGCCATCAACAACAGCATCAAACACGCCGACGATGTTGGGATGTGACATTTTGCCGACGAGTGCGGCTTCGTTTAAAAATAGCTTTTCAAACCGGCGCGCTTCCTCTGGTCCGGCACTCTCGTCTTTGACTTGAACCTTAATCGCGACTTTGCGATCGTTAAATTTATCTTCGCCCAGATACACCACAGCCGTCGCACCACGGCCTAATTCGGAAAGAATATCGTACTTGCCAATTTTGACGGGACGTCCGGACATTTTTTATCGTTTCATTCTTTTAGTATTGTCGAGATGTTGAGTGTTAAGCGTTGTTTTGTAAAGAGTTTAGCTTAAGAATGTGCGATACGTCACTTTTTTAACGCTTTTTTAGGCTTTATTGACGACGCTTAATAATGCAACTAATGCAACTAACGCAGCTAGTAAAGCTAATGTAGCTGTTGCAGCTAATGCAACTAATGCAACTGACTCACGACCTGCTTGCAGGCCATTCGCGACTATCGCCATCCATTTGAGTGGCAAACTCGGCGACGCGCCGACGGCGACCGCAGCAAACCCACCCGCAACCATGCTACGAATCGGGAGAGATCGTTCTCAACTTAGAAAATCGACGCATTTTAACGTCTGAATTGCTTAGGCCAGCGTTCCGGAGAGTAACGGCTAAATTGCTGGAACCCCCCGCCAGCACTAGAGTTTGGCTAAAGATCGCACACCCGGCGTGTTGAACCGAAATTCAGCTCGCGGTGGGAAATCCATTTTTTATAGCTGCTACGCTATTGCCGCCGCCATTCTGTTATCCGAGAGAGGAGTGTTCCAATTGGCGTCATGACCACCAGCCAGCCCAACATCACGCCGCAACCATTCGCAACCATATCCATCACATCGAAGGTGCGCCATCCCGTCCAATGCTGCACGTATTCGATGCCGATGCCCATTAACGTCATGCCAATGGCAAGCATGAAACGTTGGCGGAATGTTGGCCAGTACTGTCCCCATCACCAAACGGTACCGCCGTATGCGGACAGGTGCTGGAGTTTATCTTCATAGCGAACGCCAATGGAGGGCACGCCGGGGATAAGTGAGAGTGTCCACAAAAGGCCGATGATGCCGAAGCCACCAATAAGCCAAAGCCGACGGGTGTTGATGTTTTTCACGCGAACAATTTCCTACCTACACAAACGGACGCGAAGTTTAGCATTCAACTTCGCGCAATATGTGGCAAGAATATGTCGGCAACGGTGTGGTTAAACATTCCGTTAAATTTCCGGAAAATTTACTGTTTCAGTCGGCCCGCTGGTAAGGGTTGTGTGGCTTGGGCTGACAATCAACGTCCAAACAAGCCCTTCAACAAATCAACTGGGGTGATTTTTTCCTCCTTCTTTGGGGCTTGCCTGCCGTTATTGCTCTGACCGCGACCACCATCTTCGCCCATGCCGCCAAGCATCGACATAAAAGTGGATTTCAAACGCACCTTGGTTTGCCATTGCGGTTCCCAAGTAATTTTTACATCGGTTGGTCGGGGCGGGTAAGCAAAGAACGCTTCCGAGCCATAAGCCGTTGCACGCAACATGCCGCCGCCGCTCATATTGCCACCGTCATCGGTGAAAATGCCTTTTGGCACTGCGCACTGCGTGGCGGTAGCAGGCATGACCGCTTTTTCTTTAATCCATTTATCGATAGCGGCATTGGTTTGGTAATCATTTAGCGCGAAGCCCAGTTCGGGCACCTCGCTCGATGTCCAGATCACCATTTCGGCTTCGTCTTTGCCGCTACTGTCCCTGTTGCCAGATGATTTTTCACCGGTGGATTTGGCACCGAGTGCCGAAATAAAATAGCCGCGCGCATGAGCAACGCTAGGCCATTCGAGGCGAACCACGCCGTTATCGTTTCGTTGTGCAATGGCATAAGGCGGCATGAAATCTTGCGCCTCGCCTAGTGAGACTTTGAAACTATCGGGAATACCCTTGCCAGTGAATTGATGTTCGCCGACGAGAGAAGCAGCTTCCGGTACCTTGCGGTCATCAGGCTTGTTCGGCCACGATGGATTGCCCTGCGCGGAACGCGCGCCGCGCGTAGTGCTATTACGCATGCCGCTAAAAAATTTTTGCAAGTCGTTTAAGTTGGCATTCGCGGCATCGAACACGCGCGGTTGGCCGGGGCGAATCGTGTCGCCGCAGCCCCAGTAAAGCAGCATTTTACCTTTTGGTTTTTCATATTTTGGCTCAACTGGCTCGTCTTCGCGCTGCACCGGCGGATCGTATTTTTCCGGTGGCGGCACATTGAGTTTGAGTGCGGGATTCATGCTCATACCGCCGGGAACATTTTGGATCGCATCGGATAAAGCCGGTTCGTTACGGGTCATCACCGATACGTCGAGCCATTTGCCGGGTGCCATGGCAAAGCGTGTGTTGCCGAACACATTACCCCCGCCACCTTTTCCACTCATGCCGCCAAACAAACCCGATAAACCACCGCCGATGCCTCCTGTCGCGAAGCCAGCCATTGCGCCCATGCCTGGGATATCGCTATGGTGGGTGGCGACATCAATCCACGCTTGCGCAATCGGCGGCTTGCTGGGCTGGATCGCTTTGGGCTGCTGGCCGCTCGAGGGTAGTGGTGTTAAAAATGTCGCGGTTGCAAGCGCTAGTGAAACATGCAACGTAATGAGGCGCTGGCGATGAATGGGCTTCATGGAAATCTTCCTTTATTAAAATTTGGTCTAATTCTGCCGCTTGGCAACCGAAAGGGGCGAAAAGCAAAAAACGATAGGCGATGAACTAAACGGGGAACGGGGTAAGCGACTGCCAATCAATATTGATCGACAACATTTGGAATTAACAATAATAACAATTTGCGGCGCGTCAAAGCTTTCCTTTGATGCTTTCGACATCCCGCATTTAGGGGATTACTAGCAAGCCCGATTTCAGCGGTGTTGTCACCGATACATTGGGTGATCAACGCCATGCGCTGTTTGGCAATTTGGGCATTGCGGTAAACAGACAACAGCAAATCACGTATGATAATTCTGCATAATATATTTATATCAGTAAATTACTAGTTTTACATAACCAACCAAGGGGTTTAAAAATGGGACTCATCGAACGCGTCAAAAATATAATAATGACACCGAAGACTGAATGGCCGGTGATTGGCGGAGAAACTGCAACGGCTGGCACGTTGATCACGGGATACGTGCTGCCATTGGCGGCGATTGGGGCGATTGCCCATTTTGTCAGCAGTTCTGTCATCGGCCATACCATGCCGTTTATTGGCGGTACTTATCGTACACCGATGCTGATGGGTGCTGGCGTTGCGATTTTCACTTTGGTGATGGCTGTCGTTGGCGTATTTATTTTATCCCTCATTATTAATGCGTTGGCGCCGAGTTTTGGTGGTGAAAAAAATAGCGATCAAGCCATGAAAGTGGCCGTGTATTCCTACACCGCTGCGTGGGTTGCGGGCGTATTTCAAATCTTGCCTTGGGTGGGTTGGTTGCTCGCTTTTCTGGGTGCGTTATACAGCCTGTACCTGCTATTTCTGGGGTTGCCACGGCTTATGAAATGTCCGGAAGACAAAGCAATTGGGTACACGGCGGTCGTTGTCATTTGCGCGGTTGTGTTGGCGATTGTAATTGGCATGCTCAGCGCGTGTATCGGCGGCATCGGCATGATGGCTTCAGGCGCAATGAGTGGTGCTGGTTTTGGCGATCACGGTAGTAGCGGAGACAAAGTCACCTTCGACAAAGACAGCGCAATGGGCAAGCTACAAGATCTGGGCAAGAAAATGGAAGAGAGCGGCAAGAAAATGGAAGCTGCTCAAAAGAACGGGACCGATGCTGAGAAAGCGGCTGCCGCGACGGCGATGATGGGCGCACTGATGGGCGGCGGCAAAAGCGTTGAGTCGGTCTCGATCGAACAATTAAAGCCGTTTATCCCGGATACCTTTGCCGGTTTAGCCAAGAAAACCAGTAAGGCTGAACGTACCGGCATGGCCTCGATTATGATCTCGAAAGCTGAAGCGACGTACGGTGATGAGGCTGGACAAAAAAGTGCGTCGCTCGATATTTCTGATTCAGGCGGTATGAGTGGCCTGATGGGCCTAGCCAGCTGGGCGAATGTGCAGGGCGAAAAAGAAGACCAATACAGCAAGGAAAAAACGGCTAAAGTCGATGGCCGAATGGTCAACGAAAAAATGTCTAAAGAAGCGGGCGGTACGAATTCGTATTCCGTCGTGCTCGGGGAGCGTTTTATGGTCAACGCGAGCGGTCGCGGGGTTGATTTGGCCACAATCAAAGCCGCTGTTGCCGCGCTGGATTTGAAAAAGCTGGAGTCGATGAAGGACGAGGGCGTGAAAAAATAGCCGACGGTAGCCGTTTGTTCAATCAGGATTGAGCAAAAAACTTATAGCAAAACGGGGTGTGATCTCTGGCAAATGCTAGAGTGCCATGCCCCTATTTTTTATCAACAACAAGTTTAAAAATAAGCAAACGCCAGTATTGACGGTATTTTCGAGGTGGAAATGCCTGAAAAGCCGCTCCTAGACTAGAATTCGCAATTCTGAAACCCATGTTTGACGCAAAACCCTTCCTCGCGCAGCTCCCCGGACTTCCCGGGGTTTATCGCATGAAAAACGCTGCTGGCGAGGTGATTTATGTGGGCAAGGCACGGGACTTAAAGAAGCGGGTTTCGTCGTATTTCAACAAAAACCACGAGAGCCCGCGCACCACATTGATGGTTTCGCATATTGCGGATATTGAAACAACGGTAACGCGCAGCGAATCCGAGGCGCTGATTCTTGAAATCAATTTAATCAAATCATTCGCGCCGAAGTACAACGTGTTATTTCGCGATGATAAAACCTACCCGTACATCATGGTTACTGGGCGCGAGTTTCCGCAGATTCGATTTTATCGCGGAACGCACGTTAAACCGCATCGTTATTTCGGTCCGTTTCCGTCTGTATGGGCGGTCCGTGAAACGATCAATCATTTGCAACGAATGTTTAAGCTTCGGACTTGCGACGACACGGTGTTTGCGCATCGCTCCAGGCCGTGTTTGCTTCATCAGATAGGGCGCTGTTCGGCACCTTGTGTGGGCCTAATTTCAAATGAAGACTACGCCCGCGATATTAAACATACTGAACTTTTTTTAGCAGGTAAAGAGAACGAGATTTTGGCGCAGCTCAACAGCAAAATGGAAGCGGCCTCGGCGGATTTAAATTTTGAAGCGGCGGCAGTGTTTCGCGATCAAATTCGCAATTTGCAAACCGTGTTGAACAAACAGTTTGTCGAGTCTGCGAGTGACCGTGATGTTGATGTGATTGCGGTGATGGAAATGTCAGGTGTGTGGTGCGTGAACCTAGTGATGATTCGTGGCGGGCGGCATTTGGGGGATAAAAGTTTGTTCCCCTCGAACGTGAATCAAGCCGACTTGGAATCGATCTTGACGGCTTTTATCGATCAAAATTATAGTAGCGAAAAACCGCCCAACCGCGTCGTTGTTGATGGCATTTTTGATACCGAAGATTGGGAAGCGTTTTTGTCTGAGGTGGCGGGACGACAAGTGAAAGTGATCACGCGCCCACAAGGTGAGGCAAAGGTGTGGATGTCGATGGCGATGAAAAACGCGCAGTTCGCGATCGAGCGCAAACTGACCGACAAAGCCTCGCAAGACAAAAAATTGTCGATGATGCGCGACGCATTGGGCTTGCCCGATATTGAACGCGTGGAATGCTTTGATATTAGCCACACCATGGGCGAAGCAACGGTGGCGTCTTGCGTCGTGTTTGATCGCGGCGCGATGCAGTCGTCGGAATACCGGCGCTTCAACATCACTGGCATCACGCCGGGCGACGACTACGCAGCGATGCGCGACGCGTTAACCAGGCGGTACAAGGGTTTGGCCGCTGGGGAAGATCTGTTGGTGTCAGGCGCAGCCGGGGAGGGTGGGGCAGAAGTACCAGCACAAGCGCAAGCCGGAACGAAGGATTGGGATGCCGTGCAAGTTACGTCTAACCTCGCCGCTGATACTGACGCCGCCAATGCTACTGCTACTGCTACTGCCACTGCCACCGCCGACGCCGGTGCGGGTGCAATTGCTGCTGCGGGTACTGAGGCTGCAAAAAAATCCGCAAAAGCGAACAAATCATCGCTGACGGGCAAAGCGAAAGGCGCGAACCCAGCTGCTCCCGCAAAACCCACGGCAGCCAAAGCGACGGCACCGCGCCCAGACTTGATCCTCATCGACGGCGGGAAAGGCCAGCTGGCCATTGCTGAGGCGGTGATGAACGACCTCGGTATTCGGGATATTCAACTAATCGGCGTGGCAAAAGGGGAAGGGCGCAAGCATGGCTTGGAGACGCTGATTTTTGGCGGCACGCGCCAAGAGCTGCATTTGCCGATGGACAACATGGGGTTTCATTTGATCCAACAAATCCGCGATGAGGCACACCGATTTGCCATCACCGGGCATCGCGCAAGGCGCGCCAAGAAGCGAAATACCTCTAGGTTGGAAGACATTGCCGGCATCGGCCCAAAGCGCCGCAAAGCGCTGCTGGCCCAGTTTGGTGGGATGCAAGGTGTGGCGGCTGCAAGCGTAGAGGATTTATTAAAAGTAGAAGGAATTAGCCGCGAATTAGCCGAAACGCTTTATAACGAATTACACTAGAGCCATGTCACGCGCCTCCCCACCATCTCCCCCGCCAGCACCCCACATTATTCCGGTCAATATTCCTATCATCCTCACGTGGCTTCGCATCGCAGCCATTCCGTTATTTGTAGCGGTTCTGTATTTCCCCGAGGACTGGCTGACGACCAAGCAGGCGAACATTGTCGCAACTGTGATTTTTGTCGCGGCAGCAATTACCGATTGGTTTGACGGCTATTTGGCACGACGATGGAATCAGAGTTCAGCGTTTGGCGCGTTTCTTGATCCGGTGGCCGATAAATTGATGGTTGCAGCCGCTTTGATTGTGCTCGTTGAGATGGGGCGCACCGATGCGGTGGTGGCGCTGATCATTATTGGCCGCGAAATTACGATTTCCGCATTGCGCGAATGGATGGCGCAAATTGGCCAATCGAAAAACGTTGCGGTATCAATGCTCGGCAAAATCAAAACTGTCTCACAGTTGGTGGCGATTCCGTTTTTGCTTTTCGACGATAAATTGTTTGGCATCTTGGATTGCCGCCTGACGGGGCGAATCCTGATCTGGGTCGCGGCGGCATTGACGGTTTGGTCGATGTTTTATTATCTCAAGGCGGCTTTTTTTCCGCGCGGAAACAATGATCAACCCCCTTAAGTATTAAACGCCTGAATGATCATATGCCTATTCGATTAGATGCCTGAATGATTGAAGGCGTGAATGATTAAATGCGTGAATAAATAAATGTGCCGACGATTTAAACGCTTATTGCCCAATTCTGGTGATGCGAATTCGCCGTAAAAGGCGTTGCAGGTTTTTGTATAAAATTCTTAGTGAATTTTACCGAGTGGAAATATGGTTTGGTTTTTGACCATTTGCTCAAACTCGGCGGCTGGGACGGCGGGACTAAACAAATAACCCTGGTATGCCTCACAGCCTTGCTGCGTCAGTAGTGCACGCTGCTCCTCGGTCTCCACACCCTCGGCAACCACTTCAATTTCTAAAGCATGCGCAAGCGCAATCACCGCCGAGACAATCGCCGCATCATCACGATCGAGCAAAATATCAGCAACAAAAGAGCGGTCAATTTTCAAGCTGTCTATTCGGAAACGCTTCAAGTGCGTCAAACTCGAAAAGCCGGTACCGAAATCATCAATCGCCACGCGAACGCCGTGTTGGCGCAATGCCAACAGGGTTTTGCCGACCCCGTCGGGGTCGCGCAGTAGCCCAGTCTCGGTCAGCTCAATTTCCACTGCGGTTGGCTGGCAGCCCGACTGCGTGATTTTTTCAATAATGCGCTCGGCAAGGTTGGGGCTGCGAAATTGCCCCGCCGAAATATTCACCGCCATTTGTAAATTTTCAAATGAGGTTTGGCCAAGTTCGGCCAAAGCATGCCAACTTTTTAAACGCGCGAGAGCCGTATCCAATACCCAGTTGCCAACATCATGGACAAGGCTGTTCTCCTCCACCAATTGCATAAACTCCCCCGGCATGACCAACCCGCGGGTGGGGTGGTGCCAGCGCAATAGCGCCTCTGCACCAATAATCAGGTTCGATCGCATGTCAATTTTGGGTTGGTAGTAAAGCTCAAATTCCCGATCACGTAACGCCGTGCGTAACGCGTTCTCCATCAGCCGCATCGAGGTGCCGTGTTCGGCCAATTCGGCTGAAAACAACTGGTAGCCATTCTTGCCCATTGCTTTGGCATGGTACATCGCCATGTCGGCATTTTTTAATAACGCTTCCGGATCATTGGCATCATCGGGAAAGATACTGATACCTACAGAGCCAGAGATATGGATCTCATGGCCTTCGATATCGACTGGGACGCGCAGTGAATCAATTAGCTTGGTTGCAATGGCTTCCGACACTCGGGGCTCGTCGATTTGTTCGGTGACCAGCATAAACTCGTCACCGGAGAGGCGCACCAGTAAATCGGTTTCACGCACCAGTTTGTTTAATCGCAACGCTATCTCGCGTAGTAGCTCGTCACCAATACGATGCCCTAGTGTGTCGTTGATATCTTTAAAACGGTCTAAATCAACAAACAACACAGCGACCCGCAGGCCGCTGCGGCGGGCCCTGGTAATGGCCTGCCGTAGCCGTTCTTGCAACATGGCGCGGTTAGGCAGCCCCGTTAAACTGTCGTGTGTGGCTTGGTGAACCAGCCGCTCCTCGGCATTAATACGGGCGGTTACGTCTTGCACGAGCGACAACACCGAGACGATGTTGCCGGACTCATCACACAAATTTGAGTTGTACCATTCGCACCAAATGATTCGGCCGTCTTTTCGATAGTTGCGGTTCAGGCTGGTCGCGTGGGGTGTTGCGTATCGGGATAACATTTCGGCGGCAGACTCGACCGTTCCTAAATCCGGTTCTGGAACGAACGGCCATTCGTTAAAACGCTTGCCGATTAGCTCTGACTCTTTCCAACCAAACACGTTTTCAGCTTGCACTGACCAGCGCCTAACGCGAAAATCAGGATCCCATTCGATTACGGCCATTGGTGTGTTTTCAAAATGGGACGTAAGAAGCCAGTTCGCGTGCCGGAGTTCAAGCTCGGTTCGCTTAAGTTCGTCAATATCGGTTGAGGTTGAGTAAAAGCCAATGATGTTATTTTCCGCATCACGACGCGATGTACACCGCAGGATCATCCACCGTTGCGAGCCATCTTGCTGGGTGACGAGTTGTTCTAAACGCAGCGGTTCGCCTTCCAATACCTTGTCCAGCAGTGGCTTAATACGATCAAATCGTTCTTGACCAAAAATCGCGGCGATGTCGGCACCAATTAACTGTTCTCGTTTCTTACCCAACACTTTTTCCAGCTGCTTGTTGACGAGCTGATAACGAAACGACCGGTCAATGTATGACATTGGGTGCGGGGAACTGTCCATTGCCAAGCTCAGTTCAGCTTCGCTGGTTTTTAGCGCCTCCTCTATATTCTTGGCATCATGAATGTCAAAGCCGACCACGTAGATGCCCTGAACCGCATTGTCAGTCCCCAGATCCGGCACGGTTCGGATGCGCATCCATCGCTCGGCACCGTTTGCGAGCTTTACCAGCCGCTCATAGCTAACAGTTTCCCCTTGTAACGCTCGCTCCACATAGGGGGATGCAAGATGGGCTGCTGCTTCACCCAATACCTCGCCCGAGGTTTTGCCGACCACCTCATGCCGCGATTTCCCCTGCAACTCTAAAAACGTATTGTTGATAAACTTATAGCGCCGCTCAGTATCCAAGTATGCAATGGCTTCTGGAATGTTGTCCGTAAATAGCCGAAGCTGGCGCTCTTGCCGTTCCAAATTTTGACGCAGCATCATGTCGTCATGAATATCGGTCAACACCGTAAAAATGCCGACAACTTTCCCGTTTTCCTGAATATCCGGAATCATGTGTCCACGAATCCACCGTTTGCCGCGGTTGGGGAAATCACCAAGCCGCTCATAAGTTTGTGGCTCGCCGGCAAACGCGCGTGTCAGATAGGGGCGAATAGCCGCCATCACTTCTGGCGGGAAAAAAGCGTCAATGCGCTTTCCAACCATTTCAGTCTCAGACAAACCTGTCCAATCGCTTCCGGTTTGGTTATAAAAACGCCAACGCTCGTCGATATCGATATAGCTAAGTGGCATCCCGATATTGTTAGTGATGAGCTTTAGCTGGCGCTCTCGCTCAATCAGCTCGGCTCTGTCGCGGGAATCGCGATCAATATCAGAGACGTACACAGAGAGCCCCACTACCGCGCCGACATCATCTCGCCAGGGCATTATATTGACGCGAACATGGGTGCTCTTACGGCCCTTAAATTTAACTTGTCGCTCGTATGCGGCGGCTTTGCCCGAGAGTCCTTGCTCTAGGTGGGGTCGTGATTCTTCAAATTGTTCTTTGCTTGTAAAGTCTGGCCAGTAGCTGCCAACCATTTCATCTACCGGATAGCCGGCCAAGTCGGCAGCAACCTGATTCACATATTTGAACATGAGATTGCGGTCGCACTGGAACAAAGGCATACCGATATTGTTTGCCAGCTCACGTAACTCGTCTTCCTTGGCGATGAGCGACTGGCTTAACTGGTATTCTTTTTCAATATTGCGTACCAATAAAAAAATGCCCTTCACCTGAATCGCGGCTGTGCCGTTACCATCGGCACGATCAGGAAAGAACGAAATATGAACATGCCTTGGCTCGCCCTTATGCGTTCTGGATAGGGTGTCGATCGCAACGGTTTCACCCGCCATCGCCCGCTTGGCTAAGGGCAGATAAAAGTCAGTGATCGTTCGGCCAAATGCATCGCCAAAATGGCGGTGGAGCAGATCCGTCTCTGATAACCCAACCCACTCAAAAAATGAATCATTGGCAAATCGTAAAATGAAGTTGCTATCGAGGTACGCAACGAGCATTCCAGCGCTGTCTGCGAGCTTGCACAGCAGGCGTTCGTGTGCCGACGTCTCGTCCACTAGCGCGTGCTCTTGCTCCAAGATGTCCTCGACAATGCTTACGGTTGCGATGACGCTAAGTATCACGCCAAGTATCGCGCCATCGGGCCGGGAATAAGGGCAACACTGGAGCTCCATCCAATGTTTAACCCCTTGGGCATCAGTTGATTGCTGGCGAAAAGTACTGGTTTTGCCGCACGCTAGCGCCGCCGCCAAATACGGCTCTACCAAACAGAAATTAGCATCGCCAAATACTTCGTGCACGGCAATGCCGTCCAGTGAACGGTTTTGTTGAAAGAGCGCAACATAGGCTCGATTCGCAAATGAAAAGCGCATGTCGGGCCCAATGATGCATGCCGGTAACGCCAACGCCGCGAGTCCCGGCTCAAGCGCAGCGAGCAAGGCACGATCATTCTCGCTTGTTTTCGCCGCTGAAGACGTTTTTGGCGGCGTCGAAAAACCGGATTGAGAGTCTGTGGTGGGCATCGGCAAAGAAATTATTCCAACGCTAAGTTAGGGTTCGGTCGGGCAGCGAGGCAACAGACAACTTTCATGCATTTGAAAAACAGTCAACAAATGCGGCTAAGAAATAACAAGAAAGTGACAAGAAAATAGTAATAAAACATCAAGAAATGCCACGTGAATGCAAAGTATTTTATTTTCGGCGTTTGGCCTAATAAGTGTATCGCAAACTTTGTCTCGCGGGGATGTAGGCAGTGCCGTTCGGTTGTCCGGGCCGTCACGATGCCTCCACATCGGTCAATCGGACCGGTTACATGAGTGCTAAAATTGATTTGCGCGGCTAAAAAATCGGTGAGTGGTCTGACGACCAAAGCGATAAATTATTCGATAGTTTTTAGTTCGTCGTACTTTCGTTTTGACTCTGCTTCATTTTTGTATATAATGTCGTTTGTTTGCGGGAGTAGCTCAGTTGGTAGAGCGCAACCTTGCCAAGGTTGAGGTCGAGAGTTCGAGACTCTTCTCCCGCTCCAAATTTGAGGGAAATCGACGTTTTTGATTCGATGCCGGTTGCTGTAGGCACAATCAATACAACTGCGGTTTCCCTGTTTCATTTGAACAGTCATTAGCAAACGTCGCGGGCGCGATAGCAAAGCGGTTATGCACCGGATTGCAAATCCGTGTAGGTCGGTTCGACTCCGGCTCGCGCCTCCAAAATCGCAAAAGCCACCCCTGCGGTGGCTTTTTTGTAACATTGCCTGTTTACTTCAACCGGCACTTGAAACAGCATAGACTTGATGTCGATTTAGCATCAACCGTAGTAACATAGCTTTGCATTAAGAGTGCGCCCGGGTGGTGAAACAGGTAGACACAACGGACTTAAAATCCGTCGCTTTCCGTAAAAGGGGCGTGCCGGTTCGATTCCGGCCCCGGGCACCAAGCTTCAAAACTGAACCCGAATAATCCTAAGGTACGATTCTGCAGCGGTTGACTACGGTACTGTCGCTTTTGCTAATGCATTTCGGATTGCATTTTCTCGCAGCTACGCATGGATGAATCGGCTTGCGATCTGCCAAACCCTAGCATTGGCGGGGTCCTTTGGCGTTTATAGTTTATGGGCGAGGATATGCCGTTCCGCTCTTGAAATAACATTAAACCGCAAACAAAAGCCGCTATCTGCGGAGCAGGCTAGCGGCTTTTAACAAACAAAAAAACAAAAACGTTTGGTGCCCGGGAAAAGACTCGAACTTTCACACCATTGCTGGCGCATGGACCTGAACCATGTGCGTCTACCAATTCCGCCACCCGGGCAATCTGTTGCTTCATTCTACGTACGCTAAGAAGCGCGCTAAGAGAACGTAATCTTCCGCTTCAAAACACTGCGATCATTGCGTCCAATTACAAAATCAGTTGCGCAGCCCATCACTACATTGAAACGATTTACTCAAAAGCACTTGTCTCACGTAAAATGAGGCCGAAATATATATGAAAAGATCCCAATTGTCTACAAACTCAAAAAACATCAAAAATAAACCCACCGCGGGCTCACATGTCAGCAAGCCGTCAGCCTCAGTTGCTGCGGCTCAACCCAAGCTTCAAGTTAAGCCGCTGCCAGCCAGCCGCGCGGGCGATCCGCATCTTGAGCGCGAGCGCGATAAATACGAAAACCCTATTCCCAGCCGGGAACTCATTTTAGAGTTATTGGCGGAAATCGGCGTCCCAGCGGATGCCGCCACGCTCGCGGCAAGGCTTGATATCGCCGATGCCGAACAAGAAGGGTTCATTCGTCGCCTTAACGCCATGGAGCGAGATGGCCAAGTGATGCGCAATAGAAAGGGCGCGATTTGCCTGCTCGATAAGCTCGATCTGATCCCCGGTAAAGTGCAAGGGCATCCTGATGGCTTTGGTTTTTTGGTACCTGATAACGGCACGGATGATTTATTTTTAAGCCCCAAACAAATGCAGAAAGTACTGCATGGCGATCGTGCCGTGGTGCGCGAGGTTGGTCTTGATAAACGTGGCCGGCGTGAAGCGGCAATCGTCGAAGTCATCGAGCGCGGCAATACCAAGCTAGTCGGGCGTTTGTTTGTCGAACACGGCGTGTATTTTGTGGTGGCCGAAAACAAACGAATCAGCCAAGATATTTTGGTCGAACCTGGCTACACTGGCGGCGCAACCGCAGGCCAAGTGGTCATGGTCGAACTCGTTGCCCAGCCTTCCAAACAAGCCGAGCCCGTCGCCAGGGTTTTAGAAATTGTTGGCAACTACGCTGATCCCGGCATGGAAATTGAGATTGCGTTGCGCAAGCACGATCTGCCGCATGAATGGCCGCAGGATGTATTGGATATTGAGGCCAAGATCCCGAAGAAAGTGACCACAACCGATATGAAAGGGCGGGTGGATCTACGCGATCTGCCATTTGTCACCATTGATGGAGAAACTGCCAGAGATTTTGACGATGCTGTTTACGCTGAAAAAGAAGGCGGTGGCAAAAATTCCGGCTACCGATTATTGGTGGCGATTGCGGACGTTTCGCACTACGTTAAAACCGGTGATGCGCTGGATCGCGAGGCACGTAACCGTGGCAATTCGGTTTACTTTCCGAGGCGTGTGATCCCGATGTTGCCGGAAGCACTCTCGAATGAAATGTGTTCGCTAAAGCCGCATGTGGATCGCCTGGCTTTGGTGTGTGATATGTCGATCTCGCTAACTGGTGAAGTCAAGCGCTATGAGTTTATGGAGGCCGTGTTCCATTCGGCCGCCCGCTGCACGTACACCAGCGTGGCCAAAGCCATCTATGGCATGGAGGCGAAGGGAACTGAGCACGGGCTGGACGTAAAAATTATTCCGCATTTAAAAATGTTGGATCAAGTCTTCCGCGTTTTGCTGGCAGCGAGAAACAAGCGCGGCGCGATTGATTTTGAGACGACCGAAACCATGATGATGTTCGATGATCAGGGCAAGATCGAACGCATCGTGCCAACCACGCGCAACGACGCACATCGATTGATCGAAGAGTGCATGTTGGCTGCTAACGTCTGCGCGGCCAATTATTTGCTGTCAAACGAGCACGCCAATTTGTATCGCGTTCACGAGCGCCCAAGCGAAGAAAAACTGGTTGCGTTGCGTGCAATGCTTAAAGATTTCGGACTGCAGATGATGGGCGGTAAAGAACCGAAGCCATCTGACTACGGTGCTGTTTTAGCCAAGATCAAGGAGCGTCCCGATGCGCCGTTGCTGCAAACGGTGATGCTACGTTCCATGAAGCAAGCGGTCTACAGTCCCGATAACGCAGGCCATTTTGGGTTGGCTTACGATGCTTACGCCCACTTCACCTCGCCAATCCGTCGCTACCCTGATTTGCTCACCCACCGTGCTATCAAGGCCGTGTTGAAAGGCGAGACCTACGACCCGAAGGCGCCTTGGGATCAGCTTGGTACACAGTGTTCTGCCACCGAGCGCCGTGCGGATGAAGCAACCCGCGATGTCACGGCGTGGCTAAAATGTTTTTACATGAAAGACCGCATCAACGAAGTCTTTACCGGCACGATTACTGGCGTGACCGGTTTTGGGATATTTGTAACCTTAGATGAGGTGTATGTCGAAGGCTTGGTACATATCTCCGAGCTGGGCCAAGATTATTTCCACTTCGATCAAGACAAACATTTGATCTTAGGCGAACGCACCCGCAAGAAATTCCAATTGGCAGATCGCATCAATATCAAAGTTGTGCGCGTCGATATTGAAACCAGCAAAATCGATTTTGCGCTGACGACTGATAAGCCGGGGCGAGCCCAAAATGCGGAGGAAGAAGATGACTTAGATTTGGCCGATGGAGACAAAAGTGCGCGACAAAACATTGCGCCCGCGTTCAGTCAAAAGCCCGGTAAAGCACCCAGAAATAAATTCGCAACCGATGAATTGCC
Source organism: Burkholderiales bacterium (assembly GCA_038206765.1). GTDB lineage: Bacteria > Pseudomonadota > Gammaproteobacteria > Burkholderiales > Usitatibacteraceae > UKL13-2. The sequence continues at coordinate 125,571 of JBBRAM010000005.1, forward strand.
TTCATTGCCTGCTTTCCCTAAGCACGAGGGCACAAAGCGCGAAGGCAAATCGCTGCCAGAGAAAAAGCCGGTTGGAAAAACGAGTTCACCCGTTGCCGCTAAAGCAGATAAAAAAATTGTCACATTTACCAGCGCCAATCCGCCTACCACGCCAGTCGCAGGCTTTGCGACCGATCATGTGGTCGGCAAACGCAAGATGAAAGTAGAGCCTGAATTATTGCCGAAATCAGCGAGCAAAAAATCGCTCAAAGCAACATCAAAACAAACATCCAAGCAAACATCGCTCACATCGCAACAAGCGAAAAGTAAGGCCGGGATCAAGGCCAAAGCAACCGGCGCACTGTTAGCCAACAAAAAGAAAAAAACATGAAGCCGCAAGTCGTATTCGGGTTCCATGCCGTCACCTCGCGCCTACGCGTTCGTGCCGAGAGCGTTCGCGAGATGTATGTCGATGCCAAGCGCATTGATAAGCGTATGGAAGATTTATTGGCGCACGCCAAAGATAAAAACGTCCGCGTCATGCAAGTCGATGGCGCAAGGCTTGACGGCATCACCGGCAATGCGCGGCATCAGGGCGTGGTGATCTTGGTAGAACCCAGTGTGCTTCCGCAATTTATCGATGATGTGCTCGAAGAATTAACTGTGCCGCCATTTTTATTGGTGCTAGACGGCGTGACCGACCCGCATAACCTTGGCGCCTGCCTGCGTGTAGCGGATGCAGCGGGTGTACACGCCGTGATTGCACCCAAAGATCGCAGCGTGGGTTTAACGGCGACGGTGATGAAGGTGGCATCGGGTGCTGCGGAAAATATTCCTTACATCACAGTCACCAATCTTGCGCGGACGCTGAAAGAACTGAAAGACCGCGATATCTGGATCGTCGGTGCCGACGAAAATGGCACCAAAGATTTGTTTCACGCGACTCTAAAAGGACCGCTGGCATGGGTACTTGGCGCGGAGGGGGAAGGCTTGCGTAGGCTCACGCGTGAGAATTGCGACGAGATTGTCAGCATCCCGATGTTCGGCTCAGTCGAGAGCCTGAATGTGTCGGTAGCGAGTGGGGTTTGTTTGTTCGAATCTAGGCGGCAGAGAGAACTGTCGCCGTAAAACAGGCCCGCGAATTGGTGGGAATTCGCTAGGCCCATCGGGCAGATTTCATTCGCATTGTCACTGCCTTCCACGCTACCCGTCGTTAACGAAAAATTCGTGAAGACAATTGCGGTGGCAAGGACATTAAAAGGTGGGGCGAATAGTCAGAAGCGTGTCAAATGAATGAGTCTGGATTTTCCAACTACGTGAGGGCAAAAATTCGCCGTTCGTCTGGCCCTGCAAATTGCCTCACCGCTGAGAGGTACTCCACCCCAAACGCCTCGCCAGCGCTAGGGTTTCGGGGTGAAGCACCTTCCATTTGTGTGGTAATTGCCCAGCCAATTTTCCTACTCGGCCGCTGTTATTTCCGTTTGCTGCTTTTGCTCACTTTGATAAGTCAACAGCGGCGGGCAGCTACAAAATACGTTTTTGTCTCCGTAAATATTATCAACGCGGCCAACGGGCGACCAATATTTTGACTGCTTCAAACTTGGTAACGGGAACGCCGCCATCTCACGGCTGTAGTCGTGTACCCACGATTCGGCCATCATCACATGTGCGGTATGCGGTGCGTTTTTGAGTGGGTTATCGTCGCGGTCCAGCTTGCCTGATTCAATCGCGCGGATTTCGTTGCGGATGGAAATCATGGCATCGATGAAACGATCCAACTCAAATTTCGATTCGCTTTCGGTTGGCTCAACCATCAACGTGCCAGAAACAGGGAACGATAATGTTGGCGCATGGAAACCATAATCGATTAAACGCTTGGCGATATCTTCTGCGCTTACGCCGCTTTTTTCTTTAAGCGGACGCGTGTCCAAAATACATTCATGTGCCACCAAACCGTTGTTGCCCGAAAACAATATCGGGTAGTGCGGGCTGAGCCGGGCCGCAATATAGTTCGCGTTCAAGATCGCCACTTTGGTGGCTTGCGTCAAACCCTCGCTGCCCATGAGCGCGATGTATGCCCAAGAGATCGCCAGGATGCTGGCACTTCCGTAAGGTGCAGCAGAGACCGGCCCAACTGCGGGTGCCGCCGAGATCGCCCCAGTAGCGGCATTTGCATCAATTGAGAAACGCGATGGCAAATAAGGCGCCAAATGCGCCCGCACACCAATTGGTCCCACCCCCGGCCCGCCGCCGCCATGCGGAATACAAAATGTTTTATGCAAATTTAAATGCGAAACATCCGCCCCAAATTTGCCTGGTTTGGCCACACCAACCACTGCATTCATGTTCGCGCCATCGAGATAAACTTGCCCACCATGTTGGTGTATCAGTGCGCAAATATCCACAATCGCATCTTCAAACACGCCGTGCGTTGATGGATAAGTGACCATCAGTGCGGCCAGATTGTTGCTGTGCGCCTCGGCATGCTTGGTGAGATCGGCCACGTCGACATTGCCCGCCGCATCGCAAGCCACAACAACAACTTCCATGCCGACCATTTGCGCCGATGCCGGGTTTGTGCCGTGTGCGGAGCTGGGAATCAACACAATATTGCGATGCGCCTCGCCGCGTACCTTGTGATAGGCCTGAATGGCCAACAAGCCCGCGTATTCACCCTGGGCACCCGAATTGGGTTGCAATGAAACCGCATCATAGCCGGTGATTTCGCAAAGTGAGGATTCCAAATCGGCAATCAATTCACGATAGCCAATGCTCTGATCTTCCGGCGCGAACGGATGCATGTTCGAAAACTCCGGCCAAGTGATGGGGATCATCTCAGCGGTCGCGTTAAGCTTCATAGTGCATGAGCCGAGAGGAATCATGGTGCGATCCAACGCCAAATCTTTGTCTGAGAGACTGCGCAAATAACGTAGCATTTCAGTTTCGGAATGGTGACAGTTGAATACCGGATGGGTAAGGTAAGCTGAGGACCGGAGCAGCGCGCTGGGTAGGGAGTCCTTGGCGCGTTTCTCGACTTCCACGAACGAGAAGTTCGCGCTGGCATAATCAATTCTGTTACTAAATACACCCCACAATACTTCCACATCCGATTTGGTGGTGGTTTCATCAACTGAAACCGAAATTGTGTTTGCATCAACACGGCGAAGGTTGATTTCCAGTGCCGCTGCGCGCGCCAGAATTTGCGCGGTTTTATCGCCTGTACTGATGCTGACCGTATCAAAAAAGGTTTCATCAGCAAGTGCAAAGCCAAGTTCGGCGAGCCCAGTAGCGAAGGTGGCTGCAACGCGATTGACGTAAGTCGCGATGCGCTTTAACCCGGCCGGGCCGTGGTAAGTTGAATACATGCCCGCCATCACTGCCAGCAGCACTTGCGCTGTGCAAATATTGCTGGTCGCTTTTTCGCGGCGGATGTGCTGCTCGCGGGTTTGTAATGTGAGGCGGTAGGCGGGGTTCCCCATGTTATCAATCGAAACACCGACCAAACGTCCGGGCAACTGGCGTTTATACGCATCCTTGCAGGCCAAATAAGCGGCGTGTGGCCCACCAAAGCCCATCGGCACACCAAAGCGTTGTGTCGTGCCAACGGCAATATCAGCACCCAATTCGCCGGGTGGCGTCAGCAGCGCGAGGCTCAGTAAATCAGCTGCCATCACTACAACCGCGCCTTTGGTTTGCGCTTTTAAGATGAGTTGACGATAGTCGATAACGCGGCCGGTAGACGCCGGATATTGCAGCAGTAAACCAAAAATATTTTCGCTTGCCGCGTTAGCTTCATTGCCGACTTTTACAGTGATGCCAAAACCTGCCGCACGGGTTTGAATTACCGCAATGGTTTGCGGATGGCATCGGTTGGAAACAAAAAATACATTGCTCTCGGCCTTCGCAAAGCGCCGTGCCAGCGTCATCGCTTCGGCAGCCGAGGTCGCTTCATCAAGCATGGATGCGTTGGCAATGTCGAGGCCAGTCAGGTCACTCACCATAGTTTGAAAGTTGATGAGGGCTTCCAAGCGCCCTTGCGAAATCTCCGGCTGGTAGGGCGTATAGGCAGTATACCAAGCGGGGTTTTCAAGCACGTTACGCAAAATCACATTCGGTGTATGCGTACCGTAATAACCCATGCCGATATAGTTTTTGAAGACTTTGTTTTTCTTCGCAATCGATTTTATTTTGGCCAATACTTCTGGCTCGTTTAGCGGGGAAGGCAGCGCCAATGCGGCTTTCGAGCGAATACTGACTGGCACAACTTCATCGATTAAAGCGTCTAGCGACGGGCGTTTTAAGGCGGATAACATTTCTTGTTGTTCAGCCGGGGACGGGCCGATGTGGCGTTCGATAAAAGCGTCGTGCGCTTCTAGCGCGGAAAATTCGATACGGTTCATTATTATCTTTCTACCTGAAAAATTAGGCTTGGCCAATGCTGGCCGCATAGCCAGCGGCATCGAGCATGGCATCCGTTGTCGCGTCGGCGGCGGGTTGTAATTTGAATAGCCATGAATCGTATGGTGCGGCGTTGAGCGTTTCGGGCGAATCGGCAACCGCTTGGTTGATGGCAACGACCACGCCTGCAACCGGCGAATACGCATCGGATGCAGCTTTGACCGATTCCAACACCACAGCTTCTTGTCCTGCCTTTAGCTGCTTGCCTACCGCCGGCAGCTCAATAAAAACCAAATCGCCCAGTGCATCTTGCGCATGGTGCGTGATGCCAACGGTTAGCGTGCCATCCGCTTCGGCTTTGACCCACTCGTGGCTAGTGGCGTACTTGAGATCGGTTGGAATATTGTTTGACATGTTGGTCTCCAGTGTTGGTGAATGCGTTAAATTAAAAATATTTAAAAATTAAACCAGTGCTTGCCCGTTACGAACAAAAGGGAATTTCGTGACCCGGCAATCAAGCCATTTGCCACGCACTTCGGCCTGCACCGTGTCGCCAATCGCAATGGCAGCAGGGATGCGGGCAAAGGCAATCGATTTGCCCAAAGTCGGAGAAAATGATCCGCTCGTGATTTCGCCGTTGCCTGCCAGCGTTTGGACCGTTTGATGGCCGCGTAAAATGCCAGCAGCGAGCGGGATCAGGCCGACAAGCTGCTGTTTGACTGCCGCTGCGTCCAACGCCGAACGGCCAACGAACGTCCTGTCAGTTGAAAGATCAACCGTCCATGCCAAATTAGATTCCAGCGGCGAGGTTGCGTCGTTCATATCCTGGCCATATAAATTCATCCCCGCTTCCAAACGCAAGGTGTCGCGTGCGCCGAGGCCACAAGCGGCAACACCAGCATCATGTAGCTGCGCCCAAAATACGGCAGCTTTGGCAGCGGGTAAAATGATTTCAAAACCATCTTCTCCCGTGTAGCCGGTTCGGGCGATAAAAAAATCATCTACGGTCGCGCTGTTGAAAGGTTTGAGTTCTGCTGTTGCTGCTCGTGAATTCGGCAACACTGTCCAAACCGCTTCGCGTGCCGCTGGCCCTTGGACGGCGATCATGGCGACATCAGTGCGTGGTGTGAGGGTGACAGCAAATTGTTCGCGGTCGATGATGGCTTGCATCCACGCGATATCCTTCTCAGCGTTTCCCGCGTTGACGACCAGACGAAACGCGTTGTCGTCAAAATAATAGGCAATCAAATCATCGACAACGCCGCCGCGCTCATTCAACATACAGGAGTAAAGTGCGCGGCCATGGGTCTTGAGCTTGTTAACATTGTTGGCGATGGCATAAAGCAAAAATGTTTTTGCTTGTGCACCAACAACTTCGACCGTGCACATATGGGAAACATCGAACATCCCCGCGTGGCGGCGCACCGCGTGGTGTTCATCGACTTGCGAGCCGTAATGGAGCGGCATTTCCCAGCCGCCGAAATCGACTAATTTGGCGCCCAAGCGCTGGTGGGTTTCGTAAAGCGGCGTGCGCCGTAGGGTAACTTGAAGTGTAGACATGAAACTCCAGATAGTCGGAACGTGAAAGGATAATGAACGATAAAATTCGAATAAAAAATCGAACGAAAAAAATCGTCATTCCCCTCTGTCCTTGATACCTGAGAGATTACGAATTTTGCGAAAAATAAAACACGCAAAACCGTGTGCCCCTTCGGTGGCTTGGCGTTGAATTATCAACGCCAGCGCTCTCCAGAGAAGCTATGCAGTCCAGGTATGTGAGCCTGAGCGGTTACGGGAGTTGCGCCTTCGGCGGCGATTTGAGTTAAACAATCCAGAACTCAAATCGCGCTCTCCCCGGACGTGCAATACGCTTATCGCAAGGATAGAGAATGGCTTGATGGATGTCAATCACTGCGGCGTCAAAATGTCGACGCTTCCGTCTAAAATCTCGTCAGAACAATTAAAACTTGTAAAGTGCATCCGATTTAAGCTGCGCAACGAAGTAAACATCAATCAGATTCATGGCTATGCGTAAAAATACAGATGTTTTTGAGGTCCCCAAGGGCTCAGCGGCCACAAATGCCTCCACACCCACCATACAAACGCCGACGCCAAAGCCATGGCCGCATATTATCGCCATTGACTCAAGCTTCGGCTGCCTTGCAACAGCCGTCAGGTTAGGCGCAGGGCTCTATTGCATCACCGCGCTCGAAAAGGAGTTGGATCGCCTGGTGCCGCATGGTTGATGACAGCGTCGTTGCGCGACTGAACCCCGTGGACATCGCCGCTTGTCGGGCGCTCCTGCGGACCAATTCAACCACGTTTTACATATCATCAATGCTTTTACCAAAGTCGGTGCGAGATCCAGCCTCGGCGCTTTATGCGTTTTGTCGCGTAGCCGACGATGCGGTTGATTTGCAATTGCATCCCAGCCAGCAAAACAAATTGGCTGCAGTTGACGTCCTGCGTGAACGATTGGAACGGGTGTTTGCGGGGCGCCCCATGGATGCGCCACCAGACCGCGCATTTGCCGACGTAGTGGCCGCGTTCAATATTCCGAAAGCCTTGCCAGATGCGCTTCTCGAAGGGTTTTTGTGGGATGCAGAAGAGCGTCGTTACGCAAATTTAAGCGAACTATATGACTACGCTGCGCGGGTTGCGGGAAGTGTCGGCGCGATGATGTCTTTGCTGATGCGCACACGCGATGCCGGCGCGCTCGCACGCGCTTGCGATCTCGGTGTGGCGATGCAGCTTTCAAATATCGCACGCGATATCGGTGAAGATGCCCGGGCGGGCCGTGTTTACTTACCGTTGGAATGGCTCTCAGAGGCTAGCGTTGATGTACCGCAATGGCTTGCTGTGCCCGTCTTTACCCCTGCTTTAGGCGGTGTTGTCGAGCGTTTGCTTGCGGAAGCCGATGCCTTGTACTCGCGGGCCGAAACGGGCGTTACCGCGCTACCCAAAAATTGCCAGCCTGGCATCAACGCAGCGCGATTTCTTTACGCCGAAATAGGCCGCGAAGTTGAGCGTGCGGGCATGGATTCGGTGAGTCGGCGTGCGGTGGTGCCGATTATTGGGAAGTTAAAATTGTTGGCGAAGGTAATTGTTGCAGGCTCCGCAAATAAGGAAACCCCTACCGCCACAGCTCAGAACGCAGCGCTCGCCAACCCGCCCATCGTCAATGAATGTCGCTTTCTGATCGATGCCTGTCTCGGAGCCGGGGAGGCGCAGAAAACGTTAAGGAAACTCTGATTAAGTCTATTTCGTCACCATACGTTGTTGGGAGTGTAAAAATTTTTCCTCGTATAATAAATTTATACGGCGTCAACATTTTTACACTCACGCCTAGTCTGGCTTAGAACTAGACTTAATCAGAGCTTCCTTAAGAAGGCTCACCCGTTAGCTACACCGGCTGTATTTGCTGCGGCTTCTTTCAAACAGGCCGCTAAACCGGCATGCGCAACTGTTAAAATTATCTTATGCCTACTGTCCAATTCCCTAATTCCCCGTTTCTCCTCAATCAGCCATTCCCGCCCGCAGGCGACCAGCCTGCCGCTATCGATAAACTAGTCGAGGGCATTCACGACGGATTAGCGTTTCAAACTCTGCTCGGTGTGACGGGCTCCGGCAAAACTTACACCATGGCAAATGTGATTGCGCGAATTGGCCGCCCCGCGCTGGTAATGGCGCCGAATAAAACGCTGGCCGCGCAGTTGTATTCGGAGATGAAAGAATTTTTCCCCGAAAACGCGGTGGAATATTTTGTCTCGTACTACGATTACTACCAGCCGGAAGCCTATGTTCCGTCGCGCGATTTGTTTATTGAAAAGGATTCATCCATCAATGAACATATCGAACAGATGCGGCTCTCAGCCACTAAATCACTGCTGGAACGTAAAGATTCGATCATTGTTGCTACTGTTTCCTGCATCTACGGTGTGGGTGATCCGACCGATTATTACGCCATGCGAATGATGGTGCGACCGGGCGACAAAGTGGTTCAGCAAGAGCTGATCCGTCAATTAATTGCCATGCAATATTCGCGCTCTGAACTCGATTTCCGGCGCGGTACGTTTCGCGTGCGCGGCGATAATTTGGATGTTTTTCCAGCCGAGAATGCCGATGTCGCACTGCGTATTTCGATGTTTGATGAAGAAGTCGAATCGCTGACGTTGTTCGATCCGCTCACCGGACATACCTTGCAAAAAGTCCCGCGCTTCACCGTTTACGCGAAGAGCCAGTATGTGAGCACGCGTTCGACCACGCTAGATGCGATTGAAACAATCAAAGTTGAACTGCGTGAGCGGATTGATTACTTCACCAAAGAAAATAAATTGATTGAGGCGCAGCGCATTCAGCAGCGCACGACGTTTGATTTAGAAATGCTGAACGAAATTGGCTTTTGCAAGGGTATCGAAAACTATTCGCGTCATCTAAGTGGCCGCCCAGCCGGTGCGCCGCCGCCGACGCTGATTGATTATTTGCCCAAAGATGCGCTGATGATTATTGATGAAAGCCACGTCACGATTCCGCAAGTCGGCGGAATGTTTAAGGGCGATCGTGCACGTAAGGAGAATTTGGTGGGCTACGGGTTTCGGCTACCGTCGGCAATGGATAATCGCCCGCTGCGTTTTGATGAATTTGAAACGTTGATGCGTCAAAGCGTGTTTGTTTCCGCCACACCTGCAACCTACGAAGCAGAGCACGCCGCGCAAATTGTGGAGCAATTGGTGCGCCCCACGGGATTGGTTGATCCGCAGATTTTTGTTCGGCCCGCGTCTAGCCAAGTCGATGATGTGCTCTCGGAAATTAACAAACGCATCGCCGTCGGTGAGCGGGTGTTGGTGACGACGCTAACCAAGCGCATGAGCGAGGATTTAACTGATTATTTATCCGAGCATGGCATCAAGGTGCGTTATTTGCATTCGGATATTGATACCGTTGAGCGGGTGGAAATTATTCGTGATTTGCGCATGGGACTGTTTGATGTGCTGGTCGGGATCAATTTGTTGCGGGAGGGACTGGATATTCCCGAGGTGTCGCTCGTCGCGATTTTGGATGCCGACAAGGAAGGTTTTTTACGGGGTGCTCGTTCGCTGATCCAAACCATTGGCCGTGCCGCGCGGAACCTTAATGGCACGGCAATTTTATACGGTGACAAAGAAACCGATTCGATGAAGTTTGCCATCTCCGAAACTAATCGTCGCCGCGCGCTGCAAATGGCGTTCAATGAAAAGCACGGCATCACGCCAAAATCGGTCTCGAAAAAAATTAAAGACATTATCGATGGTGCGTACGATATTGATGAGAAACGTGCCACACAAACCACGGATAAAAAAGCCGCGCAGGACCGCAAAAAATACGAAGTGATGAATGAAAAACAGATGGAAGCCGCGGTTAAAAAAGTGGAGAAGGAAATGATGGATGCCGCGCGTAACCTCGAGTTTGAGAAGGCGGGCAAGCTGCGTGATGAGCTGCGCGCGTTGCGGGCGAAGATGCTCGTGATGGGCGGGCCTGAAGGCGTTTCGAGTGAGGTTGCTTAAACAACCAGCGACAACCAGCGCATTCCAAGCAATGTGGTTCAAACAAAACAATATAAATCGAGCAATGAAAACGGTTGAAGCACGCGGACTCCAAACTTTGAAATTGCCACTGTAGAAGTGAAAAAAGCGAACAAATGAAAGAATTGAACTGAAAAATGACGGCGGAAATGAAAAACGTGAGTGTGCTTTTTGTCTGTACCGGCAATATTTGTCGATCGCCGACGGCTGAGGGCCTGTTCCGACAAATGGTTGAAAACAGCTCACTTGCGGGGCAGGTGGACATTGATTCAGCAGGTACGCACGGCTACCATGTCGGCTCGCCGCCAGACGCCCGTTCAATTGAGCATGCTGCAAAGCGTGGGATTGACATCACCGGTTTGCGCGGTCGGCAAGTCGGCGCAAGTGATTTTGAACGCTTTGATTACATCTTGGTTGCCGATCAGCTCAACATGAAATTTCTGCACGGCATCTGTCCAACGCGCTTGCAGCACAAGCTCGAATATCTACTCGATTACGGTAGCGACGAAGACAGGTTTGAAGTTCCAGATCCGTATACAGGCGACCCGGATGATTTTGAAACGGCGCTTGATTTGATCAAAGACGGGTGTGATGGCTTGCTTGAATATCTGGTTGATCAACGGCGCAGTGGGCTATCCTCACTTCCCAAGAAAAAATAGAACAGGGATTCGGATTTTATGGACAGTCTTCTTTCCGCCGCGGCGTACGTTAAAATTTTTGTTGCGATGATTGTTATTGTCAATCCACTTGGCATCATGCCGGTGTTCGTGGCAATGACGGCTAACACCGCCGAGGCCGAGCGTAAAAAAATCGCGGGCATTGCCAGCGTAAGTGTGGCCATCGTGCTGTTGATTTCGGCGGTCTTGGGTGAACGCGTATTGGAAATGTTTGGCATCAGCATTGCCAGCTTTAAAGTCGGTGGCGCGATTTTGGTGATGACTGCAGCACTCTCGATGATGCAGGCCATGCCAACGCGCGACAAGCAAACACCGGAAGAAGCCGAAGAGGCGCACGACAAAGCGAGCATTGCCGTCGTCCCGCTCGCCATCCCGCTCCTCGCGGGGCCGGGTGCAATGTCCACCATCATCATTTATGCCAGCGAGAAAAAATCGTTTTTACACCTTGGTACGGTCTGCTTAGTCGTCATTGGCATTGCGTTGGTAACGTGGCTGGCATTACGCATCGCAAGCAAAGTCGGCAGCCGCATGAGCAAAACCACCGTGAATGTGGCGACGCGGATTATGGGACTGTTGCTGGCGGCACTCGCAGTAGAGATTTTCGCTGGTGGCATTGTCGAGCTGATCCCGGCACTGGGGAAGCCGGATGTTTTTCGGTATTGATTCCGAAAATGGAATGTAGGCGCACATGAAGGGTCGCATCACTGCCCTTGATTGCCCTTGATGGCTGTTGTGGCTACGCTGTCGTTTTAGTTTTTATTGTGCATTTTTGGGGCAGTCATGCGGCGAAAGCAGTCGGAACGTCAAGTTTTTGATCTGCTTTAAAATTTGCGCTCTACCAACCACCCGTGCGCAGCCATGCGTCTATTTGCTCAAGCCGATCACTGCCCCAGAACGGTTCGCCATCGATAACGAAGTAGGGCGAACCGAATACGCCGATGGCCAGCGAGGCCTCAACCCCCTGTTTTAAACTGTCCTTGACGGCTTGATTGGCCAATGCCGCGCTCAGTTCGTCGCGGTCAATACCAATAGTGGTGGCAACATCAACCACCACTTCTGGCGCGGTGATGTCGCGGGTATCGACAAAATAAGTTTTAAAGAGAGCCATTGCGAGCGCTTTGGCTTGCTCGGGGTTGGTGTCGTGGAGCCAATAAAAAGCGCGCGCAGCGTTTTGGGTGGCGATGGGGAAGGGGGTTGGCATGTTGAACGGCACGTTCAAAAATTTTGCCGTGCGCCTGAAATCGCGGATTGAATATTCGCCTTTCAACGGTTGGCCAATGAGCGGTGCGTTGCCGCTGGCTTTGAAGGCGGGGCCAAGAAGAATCGGGCGCCATCTGACCTCGCGCCCGTGTGCGGCAGCGAGGGTGTCGATTTTAGTGGCGGCTAGATAGCCGTAGGGGGATGAGAAATCAAAGTAGAAGTCGATAGGTGGCTTGGTAGTCTGATTTATAGTTGGCATGAGGTTTCCTTTTTTTACATTTTAGGCGAATTGAGGCTGGGTTACTTTTTTATTAGCTGCACCTATTTGCCAAGGCAACTAGGCGTTCACCGCCGCAAATCTCCCTCTCGTCACACTTATCCATCGACGGAGACCAAAGCGCCTTCCGCCTTCCGCCTTCAAACGCAGCCTCGCCACTTTTATAGAGGCGAAGCGAAGCCGAAAACTGCGCAGGCCACTTACCCCTTTTTAAAGGAAGACTGAAAGGGAGGCTGAAAGGTAGCTTGAGAGGGACCTACGGTTACCGCACTTCGTCGTCGCCAATTTATTTATTGCGTTTTTAGCTGCGGCAACTTGTCGTAAACCGCCGTACTGCACCGTTGCTTGCTATTCCCGTTTAAGTCCGTTTTCTCAAAGGGCGGTGTCAGAACGCACGCCGCTGTCAAAAACGAAATCTGCGAATATTGAAGCAAGGAAAACAGTAACCTGAATCATTCCGGCTAACAAAAAAAGCCGCCGGTGAATTTCACCGGCGGCTTTTTGTTTTGATGCGCTTGCAATCTAAGCAGCTGGATTGTGATCCGCGTTGCTTGTTGGCGCTGCGTTACTGGCGGTTTCAACAAACACCAACGGTTCATTTGTCGTCTCGCGCGCGCGACGCGGGCGCGGCGTGCGGGGACGAACAGGCTCGGGTTCGGCCACCAACACTTGCGCCACTTTGTCTGAGGCCGTTTCGATGAAGACTAACGGCTCTTGGATTTGCGAGCGGTCAGCTTCACGGCGGGGACGCGGCGCACTGCGTGCGGGTACTGTGTCGCCGATTTGGTCAACTGCTGCCGCGACTGGCGCTGCAACGGAGCCAAACACGAGTGCTGGCGGGGCTTCCGGGGCAGTTGGTGCCGCTTGCGGTGCTGCCGATACTGGCGCTTGAACAACTTGAGCCGGTGTCGTGGCAACATAAGTGGGCACGGCAGCCTCGGTGGTGTCCGGCTTCGGTGATGGTGCTGCTACCGATGCAGCGGCGGGTGTAGTAGAACCATTTACCGCTATTGGCCTGTCATGATCTGCACTTGCGGCGACAGATGCTACGGCTACCGATGCGGCTGCCGTAACGGCTAAGGCGCTGTCTGCGTTCGCTTGATCAACCGCCGGTGAGGGCGAATGCGATGGCGAGTGCGGCTGCGAGGGATGCGATGTTAGTGATGTAGCAGCGCTCTCTGTTACCAACGCACTTCCCGCGTTTTCACCGCTTTCAGCATTGGCGATAGGCAGATTGTTGTTGCGTTCTGGACGATCGCCGCGTTCAGCACGATCGCGGCCACCACGGCCACGACGGCGCCGTCCACGGCCCTCACCCGATCCATCATCAGCGCTATCAACGGGTTTGGCCTCTAGCGCTGCCTTGGCGGGCTGGGGCTGACGTGGCTTTTGTGCGTCCCTTGGCTCTCGTGATTCACGCGGCTCACGCGAGTCGGGGCCTTTTGCAGCATGGTCGGTTTGCTTGTCAGCGGCTTTATCAACTGGCCGATCAACGGCCTTATCACCGGTCGCTTCGTTACGTTGCTCGTTGCGCGGTGGGCGTTCGCCGCGTGGACCACGGTTGCCGCTCTGGCCATTGGAACCACTCGGGCGATTGCGATCTTGACCGCGTTTGCCGTCTTTTCCACCGTCGCGCGCATTGCGTTGACCGCGATCGTTGCTGCTTCGGCTACGGTCACCGTCTTTGCTATCACGATTCGTTTTTTGCGGCGCGATAGGCTGGGGAGCCGCTACTGGCGCGGGTTCCGAAGACAAAAAGCTGGTAAAGCGCTTCCAGAGCGACGGCGCGGCGGGTTTGGCAGCAGCAACGGCGGCGGCGGTGGCAACAGCAGCGGCGGCAGCGGCTACTACATTTTTTTCCGCACGCGATGTTGGCTCTGGCGTATTCGGCGCTGGCTGATCGGGCGTAATGCCCTTAACGGCAGGCACGGGACGTGATGGCTTGGCTTCGGGTGCCGACAGCGCGGCTTTGGACGCGGCAACGGCATCTTCGACCGGCTTGGTGACCAATTCATAGCTTGGCACAACGATATCGAGCTTCTCCGAATCATGGCGCAGGCGCTCGATTTGGTAGTTTGGCGTTTCCAAATGCACATTCGGAATCAATAACACATTGACCTTGAAGCGCATTTCAATCGCATGAATATCTTGGCGCTTTTCGTTCAGCAGGAACGTGGCGACATCCACCGGCACCTGCGCATGGATGGCCGCTGTATTTTCTTTCATCGCCTCTTCTTGGATGATGCGCAAGATGTGTAGGGCGGATGAAGATGTGCCACGAATATGGCCGATACCGTGGCAACGCGGGCAAGGGATGTAGCTGGATTCGGAAAGTGCAGGTTGCAGGCGTTGGCGTGAAAGTTCCAGCAAACCGAAGCGGGAAATTTTGCCGGTTTGAACACGGGCGCGGTCGTAATGCAGCGCGTCGCGGAGGCGATTTTCGACCTCGCGCTGATTCTTAGTGGATTCCATATCAATAAAGTCGATAACAACCAAACCACCCAAATCGCGCAAGCGCAGCTGACGGGCGATCTCGTCGGCCGCTTCGCAATTCGTCCGGAACGCGGTGTCTTCGATATCGTGGCCTTTGGTGGCGCGGGCCGAGTTCACGTCGATCGAGACAAGTGCTTCGGTATGATCAATCACGATTGCGCCGCCGGATGGCAGCGACACATCACGACGGTAAGCCGTCTCAATTTGATGTTCAATCTGGAAGCGCGAGAACAGCGGCACATCATCCGTATAGAGCTTGACCTTGCCAACGTTGGCAGGCATCACCGTAGACATGAACGATTGCGCTTGTTCAAAAATTTCCGGCGTATCGATTAAAATTTCACCGATTTCAGGGTGGAACAAATCGCGGATCGCGCGAACTACCAAGCTTGATTCGAGATAAATCAATTCCGGCGCTTTGATTTCTTTGCCAGCACCCTCAATAGCTTCCCACAATTGCTTCAAGTAGTTTAAATCCCACTGCAATTCTTCGGCGTTGCGGCCAATACCAGCAGTACGGGCGATGACGCTCATGCCCTCGGGCAAATCAAGCGAATCCATGGTCTCGCGCAATTCAGCGCGGTCTTCACCCTCAACACGACGCGAAACGCCGCCACCGCGCGGGTTATTTGGCATGAGCACCAAATAACGGCCAGCGAGCGAGATGTAAGTTGTAAGCGCAGCGCCCTTGTTGCCACGCTCGTCCTTTTCGACTTGAACTAACAGTTCGGTGCCGACTTTTAAGGTCTGGGCGATCTTGGCACGCGTGCCTTCACCGTCCTCACCTTGAATATATTGGCGGATCAGCTCTTTAAACGGCAGGAAACCGTGGCGCTCAGCACCGTAATCGACAAAAACTGCTTCGAGCGAGGGCTCAACTCGGGTAACACGCGCTTTGTAGATATTGCTTTTACGTTGTTCTTGGCCAGCATGTTCGATATCGAGGTCGATCAGTTTTTGACCGTCAACGATGGCGACGCGAAGCTCCTCAGCTTGGGTCGCATTAAATAACATTCTTTTCATATTCTTCTCTCCCGCGCTCATGTTTTCAATGAGCCAAATGCAACCAGGGCAGTGTGAAGAAAGGCGATGAACAGACAATTAACCAGTTGCAAAATCTTGCAACCAAGCAATCAACATCGCACAAAACATGCAATGGCACGATTGAGTGCAGGTTGTTGAGAGCGACAGAGCGGACACAGAACAATCGGGGCACATGCTTCAAAACCCAGTCCTGGTCAGGCTCTTCACGGCATTAGCTGCATGCCGCTGAAAATTAGGATGTTTTTTCGATGCCAAAAAATGGCACGCCATCCGAATTTGCTCCTACTTAAGCTGCTTCGCAAGTTGCTAAACTAGTAACAGCTCGCTTAACTCGTCTTTCATTTCGCGCAACCTGCCTAAAACCGGCAGATGATCGTCAATCAATTGTTGTTTTTTAAGATACAAGGTTTGCGTTTTTGGTGCGTTTTGACAGAAACCATCAAACCACAAAAGCGCCGCTAGCCTTGCCATCACTATCGTTCTGTCTTCACGCACCGCCTAGTTTTGCAACTTCGTGCCAGAAACTTGAGTTTCCGACCCCGAAGGGCGCGCGTAAATCGTTTAGTATCGCTACTTGCTGGCGCAATCTTGGAATGCGCCGCGGTGAGCAAAAACGACCGCCCGTTTTCCGATTCGGTTTCAGTACTGTCAAGCGCTGGCGATGGATTTAAGAACCGCGCGGGAATGACATTATTGAAGCGATGCGGTGACTTGGCTGAAATCCGGCTAATGGCAGGTTCAGTATGGTTACCTGAACTGCTGCACAGTATGTCCGTACTCCGTTCAAAATCAACGAGATAAAAGTATAACCTAACATGCGCTCTACGGGAAAAATAAGCACAGATGCGGTTTTAAGGCTCGATTCAAAGCCCGTGCCGAAACCGAATTCAACGCTAATTTCGCCCAAACCCGTGACCGGAATCAGCCCAATTAACGCTGACGCGGCCGCCTTCCTGACCATTGACGAAGCCAATGCAGGACAGCGGATTGATAATTTTTTGTGTTTGAAGCTCAAGGGCGTACCGAAAAGCCATGTGTACCGGGTGATTCGCTCGGGTGAGGTTCGGGTGAACAAAGGTCGGGTCGATGCCTCTTACAAGCTCGCAATGCATGATGTGGTGCGCGTGCCACCGGTGCGATTGGCAACAGTTGACGAAAATGCAAACCCTAGCTCCGGCGAGGCGTTTGAGGCAAAAATGGCGGAAAAAGCCCGCCAGTCCTTGGGTATTCTGTTTGAAGACGATGCACTCATTGCGATCGATAAACCGGCTGGCTTAGCTGTCCACGGCGGTAGCGGCGTGAGTTTTGGCGTGATTGAGGCGCTACGGGCGCAGCGTCCAGAAGCCAAATATTTGGAGCTGGTGCACCGTTTGGACCGGGAAACTTCGGGCATTTTGTTGGTGGCCAAAAAGCGCAGTGCATTGACCGCCATGCATGCGATGTTGCGCGGCGATGGTGAAACCAGCAGAATGAAGAAGCACTACTACGCGCTGGTGAAAGGTGATTGGACGGACGAGAAACGACATATCCGATCCAAACTTGCCAAAACGGAGACCGCCGGTGGCGAGAAGCGGGTTTATGTGGATGAACGCGATGGCCAAGAAGCGCACACCATCGTGACGCGAGTGGAGCGTTTCAAGATTGCGACGCTGCTCGATTGCGATATTCGCACCGGGCGGACACATCAAATTCGCGTCCATTTGTCGCATTTGGGATTCCCGATTATTGGTGACGACAAATACGGCGATTTCGCGCTGAATAAAGTCGCGCAAGCCGTTAAAAACGGCGGGTTAAAACGCATGTTCCTGCACGCCAGATTGCTCGAGTTGGTTCATCCATTAACGGGTGAAAAATTAACCATTCAATCGCCCGTACCGTTAGATCTGGCGCGGTATTTGACGTTTTTGAAGAATATTAAAGGCAGTTAATAAATGGCATTTTTAGAATTATTTTCACCCTTCGCGCCTAGACGTTTTGACCTGATCGTGTTTGATTGGGACGGCACGATTATCAATTCAACCGGGTTGATCGCCGAATGCATCCAACTGGCCGCCGGCGAAGTCGGTTTTCCCGTGCCGAGCACGGTTGAGGCCAAACATATTATTGGGCTCAGCTTGCAGCAATCGATCGAAGGCTTATTTCCCACTATGTCGGCGGTAGACTATGCCCGTTTTGCGGCGGCTTTCCGCGCCCATTATGTGCCTCGCGACGATGAGCCACCGCTTTACGACGGCATTCCCGAGTTGCTGCAAAGTCTGGGGCATCCCGAGCGGTTTTTAGCCGTTGCCACCGGTAAGCCGCGCATCGGGTTGGAGCGGGCATTTGGCTATACCGGATTGAAGCCGCATTTCCATTTCACGCGCACCGCCGACGAAGGATTACCTAAGCCGCATCCCGATATGTTGTTCAAGCTGATGGAATTTACGGGCGTGTCGGCTGATCGTGTGTTGATGATTGGCGACACCACACATGATTTGCAACTCGCCGAAAACGCCGGCGTTGCTGCGGTAGGGGTGACCTATGGCGCGCATGCCGCGGACAAGCTGACGCAGCACCAGAATGAAACGATCGTCGACGATGTCGCCCAATTGGCGGCTTGGCTGCATCAATATGCATGACGATCATCGTAAACTGGAACATCAATTTGGCGCCACCATTTGTGAGCGCCGGGCGCTGCAAGATGGCGGGAAAGCGATGCGATTTGAACTTGTCCGCCGCAATGCTCGTGATGAGCAAGAGGCGGTGACAGGTTTTGCGGTTGCTTTCGACGGAAATGTTTATGCGTACAAAAATGTTTGTCCGCACCTTGGTACCGAATTAGATTGGCAACCGGGTGAGGTGTTCGATGAATCCGGTTTATACTTAATTTGCGCAACGCACGGTGCTGCGTTTGAGCCGGTCAGTGGGCTCTGTGTTGGCGGGCCCTGTAAAGGTGCAATTCTCTCAAAAATTGCGGTCGTGGTGGATAACAATCTGGTAAAACTAAGTGAATAGATTCGCTCATTTTTTTGGAATTGAACCCTGTAATCAACAATGAAAATATTCGGTTGGTTGGTGAAAGTTGTTGCATGCTGCGGCAGCTTTTGACAATCCAGCAAACAGTAACGTAAAAATTTTTAACAAACTCGGGTGACTATTTTGGACGTAGAACAATCGCAACAAGAGCCTCAACCAACTGCCACTACGGCGAATGCCACCGCTGGAAGTCATACGGCATCAACGTCGGCCTCCAGACCAACGAGCCAAGTTAACTGGGAACGGAGTGTTTTGGAAAAACTCGCGACGGAGACGTTAGATGAACAAAAGCGTGCCCGTAAATATCGCACGGCCATAAGCTTGCTTTGGCTGGCGTTTTTCTTCTTGATTTTTCTGGCGATTATGGGCTTGTTTAGCGGCAAGCGCGGCGAGTCAAGCGCTAATGAAAAACACACGGCGTTAGTTGAACTAAAAGGTGTGATCGCAGCCGATTCCAAAGCGTCCGCCGATAAAATTATGAGCGCCTTACAGGCCGCGTTTAAGGATAAAAATACGGCTGGCGTGGTGCTGCGTATCAACAGTCCCGGCGGCAGTCCTGTGCAGGCAGGCTACATCAACGATGAAATTAAGCGCCTTCGCGGTAGGTACAAAGAAATTCCGCTCTATGTCGTAGTCCAAGATATTTGTGCATCGGGTGGCTATTACGTCGCGGTAGCAGGCGACAAAATTTTTGTCGATAAAGCGTCGCTGGTGGGATCAATTGGCGTGTTGATGGATGGCTTTGGGTTTACCGGGACCATGGAAAAGCTGGGCGTCGAGCGGCGCCTGATTACCGCGGGAGCCAACAAAGGCTTTTTGGATCCTTATTCGCCGATGAATCCGGAGCAGCAAAAATACGCGCAGCAAATGGTGGGCGAAATTCATCAGCAATTTATCAGCGTGGTCAAAGCGGGACGTGGCGCAAGATTGAAAGAAACTCCCGATACTTTTTCTGGGCTGGTTTGGTCTGGTGAAAAAAGTGTGGCGTTGGGCTTGGCCGATGGTTTTGGTAGCCTTGATTTTGTTGCGCGTGAGGTGGTCAAGGCAGAGCAAATTGTTGATTTTACGTCTGAGGAATCGTTTTCCGAGCAGTTCGCGCGGCGCTTGGGCGCGAATGCGGCGGAATCGTTTTTCAACGGATTAATATCGACCATGACAAGCCAATCACAACAATCGCGGTCGGTCAGATGAAACATTCGCCGTTTTTGAGGCGCCATTGATTTAAATTTAAATTAGCTGGTTTTTGGCGTGGTCACGACATGGTTTTTTGATGATTTGCTAAGCAATTTTGGCCCGCTTGTATCGATAACGGCTGTTGTCGGCGAACCAGAAACACAATATTATTCCGAATGATTTTTAGCGCTCCCAAGACTCAATCAAACAAAATTTTTCATGGCGCTTACTAGTTCATTGATGACGCAAGCTAAACGAATGACCAAGAACCTTTTTGGTCTCGGCGTTGTTCCGCCCGACGCTAGCGCGGTCACCGAGGCCAAAACCAGTGGCGTTACCGCCGATCAAACGAATTCCCCGAGTGATACCGGTGGCTTGGTAGGTGATGTTGCAAATGATGCTGCAAATGAGGCGGTAAATCAGCACCAGAGTTTGCTCGGAAAGCCGGCCAGCGCGCCGTCGATTATGATCCGCATCAGCGTCGGCATTGCAGTGATTACGTTAGCACTGGCGTTGCTTCTTGGCATTGTCGCGCTGCGTTTATCGGCGCAGCTAAATTTGCCACAAAATGTCGAAACTGATCTTCGCAATCATTTGTTGATTTGGGGATTCG
This sequence comes from Burkholderiales bacterium, assembly GCA_038206765.1. Classification (GTDB taxonomy): domain Bacteria; phylum Pseudomonadota; class Gammaproteobacteria; order Burkholderiales; family Usitatibacteraceae; genus UKL13-2. The sequence continues at coordinate 146,001 of JBBRAM010000005.1, forward strand.
GCGGCGTGCTTATTTCGGCATTGCTCGGCGCCATGCTTGCGCGGCAAATTGCCGAGCCGTTGCGCAAATTGGCGGAGGAACTCAAAAACAACGATTTTCGTCACTATCCTTGGTCTACCACGACCCGCCACGAATACGCTGAGTTAGAAATACTCAACGATACGATGGAGGAATTGGCATCGGTTATCCGTGGTCGTGAGCGTGAATTGCTGGAGAGTGAACGCAAGTTCCGGGAGGCGTTTGACTTAGTGGGGATCGGCCTGACGCAAGTTGACCTCAACGGTCGTTATGTGAACGTCAATCAACGCTTTTGTGAAATGTTGGGCTACTCACGAGACGAGGTAATCGGCAAGACCTTCGTCGAAATGACGCACCCCGATGACCGTGAATTCGAAGCCGATGTGATTAGCAACGTAGACTCGATTAAAAACAGCGCAATCGCCCGCGAGAAGCGCTACTTTCGCAAAGATGGCACCATTTTGTGGGCGCAACGCTCGGGCATCGTTGTGCGCGATGCCGAGGGCAAACCCCTTTATGGGCTCGGATCAATTGAGGATGTGTCGCGGTACCACGCATCGCAAGAAACATTAAAAGCGCTCAATGCGTCGCTTCGTGCCATCGTGGAAACCTCGCCTTTGGCGATTTATTCGCTGACGCCCAACGGCATAGTTACGTTGTGGAATCCAGCCGCCGAAAAGATGTTTGGCTTTAAAGAAGCGGATGTTTTGGGCAAAACTTCGCCACTGGCTCCTCAAGACAGCGAGCAAGAGAAACATCGTTTTGACAGCACTATTCAGGCGGGGCTAACCATCAACAATTTTGAGGCTGCGCGTCGGCGTGTCGACGGTCGCACCATTGAAGTCAGCTTCTCTGCCGCCCCTTTACGTGGTGCGGAAAATGAGGTTGTTGGCGCATTGGTGACGTGTGCTGATATTACGAGCTTAAAAAATACCACCCGGGCACTGGATCAGCAGCTTCATTTTACGCAAGAGCTGCTAGAGGTATTGCCGAACCCGATTTTTTACCGCGCGGCAAACGGGCCGTATTTGGGGTTTAACCGCGCCTATGAGCAGTTTTTCGGGGTGAATCGCGACGACTTAATCGGAAAAACGATGGCGGATGTCCATCTCGCCCACATCGCAGAGCGCTTCGAGCTTAGTGATGCGGAAATTATGGAGAGCGGACAATCGCAGGTTACCGATCTAACCCTGGTTGACAACCAAGGCCGGCGCCGGAATGTCGTCAAGAATGTGAGCCGCTTCACCAGTTCTGACGGGGAGGCCGCAGGGGTGATTGGCGTCATTACCGACATCACCGATTTTCGGCAAGTGGAGGAAGAATTACGCGCCACCGAGGGACGTTTCCAATCGATGGCCGAGAGTGCGATGGATATCGTGACGGTGCTTAATCAGGATGGCACGATACGTTACCAAAGCCCGTCTGTTCGGCATTTACTAGGTTACGAGCCCTCGGACATGATTGGCTTGAGCCAGTTTGATTTGGCGCATCGCGATGATGTGGATATGTTACGGGCTCGGTTTCAAGAGCTGATTGAAAAAGGCATCATGGAACGCCCTATTGAGTTCCGTGTGCAGACGCGTGACGGCCAATGGCGTGTGTTGGAATCGATTGGTAAAAATTGTCTGGATATTCCCGCCGTTGAGGGAATCATCGTTAATACGCGCGACATTACGGATCGACGCGCAATCGAGCAGCGCATTCAGCACTTGGCGTTTCACGACGCGTTAACGGGCTTACCAAATCGCTCTCTGGTTCAAGATAAGATTTCGCAAGCAATCGCCCGTGCGGAGACCGCCGGCGAGCGGTTTGCGGTCATGTTTATCGACATCGATAATTTTAAAAATATTAACGATACCTTGGGCCACGATAGCGGAGATGAATTGCTGTGCGGTATTGCGAAACGCCTGATCGATGCGGTTCGCACCTATGACACGATCGCGCGCCAGGGTGGCGATGAATTCATTGTGTTGTTGTCGGAACTACAGGGGCATCGCGGTGCGACGCGGGTGGCGCAGAAAATTTTGGATGCTTTGCGTATTCCATTCGAATTGGGTGGCTCGCTGCAGCACGTTTCGGGTTCCATCGGGATTGCGCTCTATCCTGATGACGGTGTTGACGCACCAACCTTACTCAAGAATGCGGATACAGCAATGTTCCACGGTAAGGCATTGGGCAAAAATACTTATCAGTTCTTTACCCCGCAGATGAATATTGCGGTGAAGCGCCGCGCCGCCATGGAATCGAATCTGCGTGCGGCTGTGCAGCACGGCGATTTCTCGCTGGTTTATCAGCCACAGGTGGATTTGAACACAGGTGAAATCGTTGCACTTGAGGCGCTGGTGCGGTGGATATCGGAAGATAATGGCACGATGATGCCGGGCGAATTCATTCCCCTGGCAGAAGAGACGGGTCTGATCAACGAGATCGGGCGTTGGGTACTCAGAGAAAGCTGCCGCCAAAATAAAGAGTGGATAGATAAAGGCTTCACGCCGCGCCGTATGGCGGTGAATCTCTCGGCGCGCCAATTGGTCGATAAGGGTTTTATCGAAATGCTTGCGTCCATATTGAAGGAAACTAAGCTTGACCCGAAGCTGCTTGAGCTGGAAATAACCGAATCGCAAGTGATGCGCCAAGGCGAGGGCAGTGTGCAGCTACTCAACGAAATTGCTGGGATGGGTATCCATTTGGCTGTTGATGATTTTGGCACCGGCTATTCAAGTCTTTCGTACCTTAAACGCTTGCCAATTGGCACGCTCAAGATTGATCAGAGCTTTATTCGCGATATTACGGTTGATCCCAACGATACAGCGATTGTGGTTGCGATTATCAATATGGCGAAAAGTCTGGAACTCGATGTGGTGGCCGAGGGTATTGAGACTGCTGGCCAGCTGACGCTGTTGCGTGCCAAAGGTTGCGCTGTCGGGCAAGGTTTCTATTTCAGTGTGCCGCTAAGTGCGGGTGAGCTTGAGCCATTATTGGCGCTGCATTCGGTATTTGAAAGCCCCAATCAGCCGGGCGTTTGAGATGCAACATCGTTGAACCTCGGCTCTGAGCGGAAAATGTTTTACGATGTTGTGGCTTTCAATAAAAAATGTTCACGCCAGAAATAAGAAGAGTGTCGGTGATTTTTCTAATTCGGTTCCCCGGCTGCGCCACGCAGCAATTGGGAAGGTGCGAATTTGCTCGGTTGAACCGGTTAAATTTGCTGCCACGCAGAGCCGTGTGGTGGGTGTTAGCGCGGTTAACAAATCGTCGAACAGCGCTTGATTCCGGTACGGTGTTTCAATGAAAAGTTGCGTCACATTAGCGCGTTTGGATTCCCGCTCAAGTTCTTGAATTGCTTTTGTTCGAGCTGTCTTATCTTGCGGCAAGTAGCCGTGGAAAGCGAACTTTTGGCCGTTGAGCCCCGATGCCATTAAGCCGAGCAACAAGGCGCTTGGCCCGACCAACGGCACAACCCGAAGCCCTAAGTTGTGCGCCGCCGCAACCACCACTGCGCCGGGATCGGCGACCGCAGGGGCGCCTGCCTCGGAGACCAGCCCGACGTCGTGTCCGGCGAGAAGTGGCGCCAGCAGCACGTTCAATTCGGCGGTTTGCGCAGCGCTCTCAAGTCGGACATCGGCATGCTTATTTAGCTCTTGGATGGAAATTTCTTGGAGCGGGCGCGTGGTGCCAATCGCTTTCAAAAATGCGCGGGCCGTTTTGGCGTTTTCGGCAATGTAATGATCGAGTTTCAGGGCAACCGAAATGACATCGCGCGGTAAGATGGTCTCAGCACTAATCGGGAGCGCAAGATGGGTTGGAATCAGGTACAAAACACCGCGTTTGGCTGGTAGGACCACTGCGGTGGCGTTTACGGGAGCCGACATTATTGGCACTCGGTCATCGTATGACGAGGCTGTAGGACGCGGACACCTTCGTGGCGAAGCATATCGATCAGCGTCAGCAGCGGAAGACCGACGAGTGCCGTGGGGTCATCACTCGACATTCGCACCATCAGTGCTGCGCCCAGCCCTTCAGATTTTGCGCTACCGGCACAATCAAGCGCATTTTCGTGCGCCAGGTAGTGAAGAATTTCGTCATCTGAATATTCACGAAATTGTACGGTTGTTGCCACGATGGTTGATTGGACACGACCTGATTTGGCATCAATCAAAGCCAGCGCGGTATGGAAAACGAGCTGTTTCCCGCACATTATTTTAAGCTGCTCAAACGCGCGTTCTATAGTTCCCGGTTTGCCGATTTGCTGGCCATCAAGCTCGGCCACTTGGTCAGAGCCAATGATCAAGGTGTCGGTATCGGCATGGCGAAACTGCGGCATGACGCTTTGTGCTTTCAGAATTGCCAAGCGCAGCGCCGTATTGGACGGAGATTCACCATTCAGCGGGATTTCATCAGTCGACGGTTTTACAACCTTAAACGGGATTTGCAGGCGTTGCAGGATTTCGGCGCGGTATCGCGAGGTTGAGGCTAGAACAAGAGTCGGCATTTGAGGAATTTTTTTCTTCAAAATCAATGGCTTTTTGACAATATTGGATATAAAACGTATTATAGCGCGAGTACTAAAAAGGTCGTTAGAAAGGTCGTCGTTCAGGCGTATAAAAGGTCACATTGGCCGCCAAAGTACCTGAAGAGCGGGTCATGAGCACGAAATTACTATTGGATCGCTTTACTAACCAGTCGCAAAAGGTCTCCGGCACCCTCATTCCTGCCAGTCTTGCGCGTTTAAAGCCATTTTTAGCGAACCCAAATGACGCAAAAGCGCTGCTAGAGGGCGTTGACGAGGCGAAAAAAGCGGGCGAAATTCGTTATAGCTTGTCTGGGCACGTCACCGCAGACGCTGCGGGTAGACGAACGCGGCGGGTTAAGTGTATAATTTTAGGTTGGTTTTTGTTGTCTGACCCTAAAACTTTTGAGCCCGAGCCGTATGAGGTATCCATCGAGAGTATTTTGGTATTGGTCAACAGCGAATCAGATCTGCCACCGCTTCACGAGGAGGCGGAAAATGAAGATTATGTTGTGCTCGGTGAAGAATTAGATGTTGAAGAACTGGTAGAAGAGGAAATTTTGCTTGACTTGCCATTTTGGGCAATCGCCAATGATTCAACCAAGGCAAAGGAAAAGCCATCTAAAGGCACTAAAAGCGATCCCAGAACAAAGCAAAAATCAACAAAACAACCAGCCGAGATTATTTTTGAAGAGGTTGGAGAAGCACCCAAATTATCGCCCTTTGCCCAGTTAGCAAAGCTGAAAAAAAGTAACTGATTTTCGTTTGTTAACGATACTGTAGAAATTTTGCACCAGAAAAAAGTATTGATTGGCGGTTTGGCTTAACCGATCGGTATCAAACACCATTAGATTCACGATTTTATTTCGTTTTTTTAGGAGAAACACCATGGCAGTCCAACAGAACAAAAAGTCACCTTCCAAGCGCGGCATGCATCGCTCGCATGATTTCCTCACCAATCCAGCGTTGGCCGTGGAGCCAACAACAGGTGAAACCCATTTGCGCCATCATGTGTCGCCATCGGGTTACTACCGCGGCAAAAAAGTGATCAAGACAAAAGCGGACGAATAAATTTCGATTCGCCGTTCGTTTGCGCAGTGTTGACGCTCGATACTTGAATACGTGAAATTTAATTTCTGGTGAGCTTTGGTCTAGTTTCAGTTCAGTTTCAGTCAGCGTCAGAGCATGTATTTCGGGGCTCGAATTTGGATTTGTTGTTTCTCAAATACATGCGCCGGCAACATAACTGCCATCACTGCAAACTTTTTATCAACGGCATCGAGTCTTGGTCATAGAACAAGATAAACTGCACGGTCTCGCTCCCTCCGCTTTCTCAGCAAGCGTTTCCAAAAAATGCAGATAAAAATAGCGATAGATGCGATGGGCGGCGATCACGGCCCATCCGTTACCATTCCGGCAGCGTTGCAATTTATTGAGCAATCAACGCATTGCTCAATTGTGCTTGTCGGCCAACATGCCCCGCTCAAAGCGGAGTTAGTCCGCTTGAAAGCGGGCCACATGCTGGATGCGCCTGATCCGCGCATCACGATTGTCCATGCTCCCGATGTGGTTGGGATGGATGAGGATATTCGTTCCGCTATCCGGCACAAAAAAAATTCTTCAATGCGCATTGCGATTGACTTAGTTAAGTCTGGCGCGGCCCACGCTTGCGTCTCAGCGGGCAACACGGGGGCGCTAATGGGCACCGCAAAATTTGTGCTTAAAACCTTGCCCGGCATCGATCGCCCTGCCATTTGCGCCGCACTGCCAACCCGCAACGGCGTCACCTACGCCCTTGACTTGGGCGCCAATGCGGAATGTACGCCGGAACACATGCTGCAATTTGCAATTATGGGCGCAATGCTATGTACGGCCATCGAGGGACGGGCAAATCCAAGTGTCGGTTTGCTCAACATCGGTTCTGAAGAAATCAAAGGCAATGAAAATGTAAAACGCGCTGGCGAGTTGTTGAAAGCAAGCCATCTCAATTTTTATGGCAACGTTGAGGGCACCGATATTTATCTGGGCACGACAGATGTGGTGGTTTGCGATGGCTTTATTGGCAACGTAATGCTCAAAACTTCCGAAGGTATTGCCAAAATGATGGGCGATTTTTTGAAAGAGGAGTACACCAAAAACATCTTTCGTAAAATGGCAGCGTTGGCTTCCTACGCCGTGATCAAAGGCTTCCGCAAGCGCGTTGATACGCGTCGCTATAACGGCGCTACCTTGCTGGGCTTGCAAGGGGTTGTCGTAAAAAGTCACGGCTCGGCAGATGCCTACGCATTTGGCAAAGCGTTGCAACGTGCGGCGTCCGAAGTCGAGCACGGCTTACTCGCACTCATTACGACCGAAATTCAACGTCTGCACGGCGAGGGGTTATTGCTGCCACAAAAAGCCAATGCGTCCATTCAACACGAGATTAGCGAATGACCATTTATAGCAAAATAATCGGCACTGGTAGCTACTTGCCCGAGCGTGTGGTAACAAATCAGGACTTAGAAAAAATTGTCGATACCAATGATGAATGGATCGTCAGTCGCACCGGTATTCGCGAGCGTCATTACGCGGCAGACGACCAGAATGCGAGTGATCTGGCGCTAATTGCCTGTCAACGCGCCATGCAGGCAGCTGGTGTGACTGCGAGAGACATTGATCTCATTATTGTCGGCACTTCCACGCCTGATATGGTGTTTCCGGCCACTGCCTGCATTTTGCAGGACAAGTTGGGTATCAACCAGGGCTTTGCTTTTGATATCCAGGCGGTGTGTGCTGGTTTTGTCTATGGATTGGCGACGGCGGATAAATTCATTCGCTCAGGAAGCGCTAAATGCGCGCTGGTGGTCGGTGCTGAAGTGTTTTCGCGCATTATGAATTGGCAAGATCGCTCCACCTGTGTACTGTTCGGTGACGGTGCTGGTGCTGTTGTCGTGATGGCATCTGACGCGCCGGGTATTCTTTCCACGCATTTGCATACCGATGGAAGTTATCGCAATGCCCTCTGCACACCGGGCACCGTCGAAAACGGCCGAGTCCGTGGCAGTCCGATGCTGACGATGGACGGCAGTACCGTTTATAAATTTGCGGTCAAGGCATTTGAAGATGTGGCTTGGGAAGCGCTGCGGGCAAATAATTTGCAACCTGCCGATATCGATAAATTTATTTGTCATCAAGCCAATCAGCGCATTATCATGCACGCCGCCAAAAAATTAGCGTTGCCGGATGAAAAGGTCGTCTTGACAGTTGATAAACACGGCAACACCTCGGCAGCCTCTATTCCACTCGCATTAGACACCGTTGTGCGTGAAGGGAAAATCAAAGCAGGCGATACGATCTTGCTCGCCGCGTTGGGTGGCGGCTTTGCTTGGGGCGCGGCCTTGCTGACTTGGTAAGTGAATCAAAAATGAAGAAGTTAGTTAAAACATCATGACAACCATTGGTACAAAAGTGTTCGCCATCACGTTCGCAGGCCAAGGGTCACAATCCATCGGCATGATGGCCGGTTTTTCCGATGCAGCCCACCTTACAATCAAACGGTGCTTTGATGAGGCCTCCGAGAGCATTAAGACCGATTTATGGAACATGGTCGTCAACGGACCTGTTGGGACGTTGGCGCAGACTATCAATACCCAGCCGGTGATGCTGACCGCCGGTGTTGCTACGTACCGCGCGTGGCTTGAGGCCGGTGGCCGATCAGCGGATTTTTATGCAGGCCATAGTTTGGGTGAATACACGGCACTGGTTGCCGCCGGTGCGATTTCATTTGCCGATGCCATTCCGCTCGTCCGTTTTCGCGCGCAGGCTATGCAAAATGCGGTTCCCGAGGGCACAGGCGGCATAGCGGCTATTCTGGGCTTAGAGGTTGACGTGATTCGCGATGTTTGTATTGCGGCCGCGCAGGGGGAGGTGCTTGAAGCAGTCAACTTAAACTCCCCCGGGCAGATTGTCATTGCCGGCCATAAAACAGCGGTGGAACGCGGGATGGCGCTGGCCAAAGAGCGCGGTGCTAAACGTGCATTGCTGCTGCCCATGAGCGTGCCATCGCATTGTGCATTGATGAAACCTGCCGCCGAAAAACTGGCCGATTATTTGCAAGGCATCGTTGTCACGGTGCCCACCAAGCCGGTAATTCAAAATGCAGATGTGGTCGCTTTTAAGAGCGCGGATGGGATCAAGCAAGCGCTGGTTGAACAACTCTATCGTCCCGTTCGCTGGATTGAAACGGTTCAACAACTTGCGGTACTTGGTGCGACCAACATCGTTGAATGCGTTCCTGGCAAAATTTTAACGGGCTTGAACAAGCGTATTGATGTCAAACTGAATTGCCTAGCAATTACGGATTCAGCCTCAATGGATGCCGCGATTGTGCAAGTTTGCGCAATTTGACGGCCGGAGCCAACAAAATTATGTGGGGAATATCATGAAGTCATTAGCAGGACAAATTGCTTTAGTGACGGGCGCGTCGCGTGGCATTGGCGATGCAATTTTGCGACATCTGGGCAACGCCGGCGCGACGGTAATTGGTACCGCAACAACAGTAGATGGCGCGGCCGCGATCAGCAAAAATATTTCAGATGCGGGCATGACCGGCGTAGGCTTGATGCTGAACGTACAAGATGCGCCGCAAATTGATGCCACCATCAAGCAGATAGAAGAAAAATTTGGCGCCGTCTCAATTCTCGTCAACAATGCCGGTATCACACGAGACACCCTCTTGATGCGCATGAGAGATGACGATTGGAATGCCGTCATCGATACCAATCTCACCTCAGTGTTTCGGCTGAGCAGGGCGGTCATGAAATCGATGATGCGGGCGCGAACAGGGCGTATTATCAACATCGCTTCAGTGGTTGGTTTTATAGGCAATGCTGGGCAGACCAACTATGTCGCCGCAAAAGCCGGTATGGTTGGCTTTACCAAGGCGCTGGCACGAGAAGTTGGTAGCCGCAATATCACCGTGAACTGTGTTGCGCCGGGCTTCATCGAAACCGATATGACAAAAGCGCTCAGCAACGATCAAGTCACCAAGCTCGTTGCCAGCGTGCCGTTAGGGCGCTTGGGGCAGGTGAACGATATCGCCGAGGCGGTGCTGTTTCTGGCATCATCGGGCGCATCTTACGTCACCGGCAACACGATCCATGTGAACGGTGGCATGCACATGGAGTAGATTTTTATGGCTTTTGTCGTTTTTATGTTTTTTACGTTTTTTTTGTGCAGCAACTAAATTGCAGAAGTAAAAAATGTTTGCAGCTTATTTGGTAAAATAGCGTTGTACGTAATTTCACCCCGATCACCTTGTAGAACTCACCCTGTTGGAGGAAGTAGCAAATGGATAACATCGAAGCCCGCGTCAAAAAAATCGTGGCAGAACAGTTAGGCGTCGCCGAAGCTGATATCAAAAACGAATCTTCGTTTGTCGAGGACCTCGGCGCTGATTCCCTCGACAATGTAGAGCTCGTCATGGCGCTCGAAGAAGAATTCGAGACTGAAATTCCTGATGAAGCCGCTGAAAAAATTACCAATGTTCAGCAAGCGGTTGATTACATCAACGCCAACAAAAAATAACTCGCGCTTTTTTGCGAGAGCCATCGGTGTTCTAATCGGGCTGCCTGCCGTTGTGGGCAGCCCGATTGGTTTTTAGTGATTCCTATTTTTAGTCGCGTTAAATTAAAGTAAATGGTGGCCATGAGTAAAAGACGTGTTGTCATTACGGGTCTGGGTATCGTCTCACCCGTTGGAAATTCTATTCCGCAAGTTTGGGACAACCTCACCAACGGGCGCGGCGGCGTATCGTTGATTACGCGTTTCGATCCGGCGTTATTGCCAACGCGTTTCGCTGCGCAAGTAGCCAACTTTAATCCCAATGATTGGATGTCGCCCAAAGAAGTGCGTCGCATGGACACCTTCATTCACTACGGTTTAGCGGCCGCTAAGATGGCAATGGACGACGCAGGCTTGGTCGTAACCGAAGAAAATGCGGAGCGCATCGGCGTGAATGTTGGCTCCGGCATCGGTGGCTTGCCGATGATTGAAGACACCGTTCGCGAAATGATCGCGAAAGGACCTCGACGTATCTCGCCATTCTTTGTGCCCGGCTCGATTATCAATATGGTCGCCGGCATGATTTCAATCCAATACGGCTTCAAAGGGCCTAATGTGTCCATGGTGTCGGCTTGCACCACCTCTGCACACTGCGTCGGCGATGCGGCACGTTTTATTGAGTACGGCGACGCCGATGTCATGATCGCGGGCGGCGCTGAGGCGACAATTAGCATGATCGGCATGGGTGGCTTCTGCTCTTGTAAAGCGCTATCAGAGCGTAACGATTCACCCGACACGGCAAGCCGACCGTTCGACCGCGATCGTGATGGCTTTGTGCTGGGCGAGGGGGCCGGTATTTTGGTACTAGAATCCCTCGAACACGCCCAAGCACGCGGCGCTCGCATCTATGCAGAGCTACTCGGCATGGGCATGAGCTCAGACGCCTATCACATGACCTCGCCGAGTATGGACGGCCCACGTCGCGGCATGATTAACGCCATGAAAAATGCGCATGTCAATCCTACTGATGTGCAATATATCAACGCGCACGGCACGTCCACACCGCTCGGCGACAAGAATGAAACTGAGGCCATGAAAGCCGCGTTTGGCGATCATGCGTATAAGTTGGTGGTTAACTCAACCAAATCTATGACTGGCCACCTCCTGGGTGCGGCGGGTGGCATTGAAGCCGTGTTTACGACGCTGGCAATTCACCATCAAGTTTCGCCACCGACGATCAACATTTTTAATCAAGACCCAGAATGTGATCTGGATTATTGCGCTAATACAGCGAGAGATATGAAGATTAATGTCGCCGTGTCGAATTCATTTGGTTTTGGTGGCACGAATGGCTCGTTGGTGTTTAAACGCTTTGTGTAGCGCTGGCTCGATTGTTTGGGGCGCTGTGTTGCTTATCGTGTTGTTTGCATTAGACCAATCAAAATTATGAAGCGATTTTTCCTCAGCATGTTCGTTTTAGCCTTGCTGGGCGCTGCTATCGGAGTAGGTTGGGGTTACCATTTTGCGCACAGCAAATTGATTTTGCCCAATTCCTCCGCGTCGACGTCGGCAACACCATTTGAATTCACCGTCAAACAGGGGGCCTCGCTTAAGAGCCTCGCAAAGCAATTGACCCTCGCTGGGTTATTGCCTGAACCACAGCTATTTTGGCTGATGGGTCGCGTAACCAATCAGGCAACCGGCATTCACGCTGGAACCTATCGTCTTGAGGCACCACTGACGCCGCTGGAGCTGTTGCAGAAATTAAACGATGGTGACGTCATTGCCATTTCTGTAACCTTCGTCGAGGGCATAACCTTTGCTGATATGCGGGCGTGGCTAGAAAAATCCGAAAACGTCAAAGTGACACTCAAAGGTTTGAGCAACACTGAAGTACTCAAGCGAATCGGTGCGACCGAGAGCCATCCGGAAGGGCTGTTTTTCCCCGATACCTATCGCTTTGCGTTGGGCGCAACCGACCTCGAGATACTGAAAAAAAGCTATCAAACCATGCAAAAAAAGCTTGCTGGTGCATGGGCAACCCGCGATTCCAACCTGCCCTACAAAACACCGTATGAAGCCTTGACGATGGCTTCCATCATTGAGAAGGAAACTGGCAAAGCCGAGGAACGCCCGCTTATCGGTTCCGTATTTGTCAATCGTCTGCGTGTCCCGATGCGGCTGCAAACGGACCCCACCATCATCTATGGCATGGGCGACCAATACAACGGCAATATTCGTAAGCGTGATCTCTTGAATGACACGCCGTATAACACCTACACCCGTGACGGTCTACCACCCACGCCGATAGCGATGCCAGGCCTTGGATCACTGATGGCGGCTGTCAAACCCGCGCAGTCGGACCGTTTGTATTTTGTCGCAAAGGGAGACGGTAGTCATTATTTTTCAGCTTCACTCGAAGAGCATAATCGAGCGGTCAATAAATATCAGCTGGGTCGGTGACAACATGCAGCACAAGAAACCTATACCGGTGTCCAAACCCAAGTCCGTGCCAACGAACGTTCCCATGCGGCGTGGAAAATTTTTAACGCTCGAAGGCATTGATGGCGCTGGTAAATCCTCGCACACCACGTTCATCGCAGATCACATTCGCGCTCAAGGTTTTGAAGTCATCACCACCCGCGAACCCGGTGGCACCAAGCTGGGTGAGGCGTTGCGGGCGATGTTGCTGAATGACAAAATGCATCCAGAAACCGAGGCGTTGCTCATGTTTGCCTCGCGTCGCGAACAATTGGCTGAAATAATTGAGCCTTCGTTAGCCGCTGGCAAATGGGTTATTTGTGATCGTTTTACTGATTCTACTTACGCCTATCAATGCGGCGGACGCGGCTTATCACAGGACCGTATCGGTGTCTTATCGGATTGGGTTCATGGCCATTTGCAGCCGGATTTAACGTATTTGTTCGATGCACCGCTGGCAGTTGCGCGTGAGCGTTTGGATAACAATAAAGCAGAGCCCGATAAATTTGAGCGCGAGCAGCAGGATTTTTTCGCGAAAGTGCGCGCGGCTTATTTGCAACTCGCTACGGATTTCCCGCAGCGTATAAAAGTAGTCAATTCGGCGCGACCAATCAGTGAAATTCAATCAGAATTGGCGCAATTGCTAGATTCACTGCTGGATACGCCTCGCGATGATTGACCTCCTCCCATGGCATCGTCGGCCATTAATCGAGCTTCTCGCTCGGCGTGAAAAATTGCCGCATGCGCTTCTGATTCACGGTAACCAGGGCATCGGCAAAGTCGAGTTCGCTCGTGCGATGGCGCAGTCACTGCTCTGCGAAGCGCCGATAATGTCTAATAGTGGCGATAAGAATTTGGCTGGCATTGCATGTGGAATTTGCAGCGCATGCAACTGGTTTCGCGACGGCAACCATCCCGATTATCGCGAACTCCTACCTGAAATTTTAGTGGATGAAGACGTTGACTCGGAAGCCCCTTCCGACCCGGATGCCAAAGACAAGAAAAAAAGTAAAGAAATTAAGATCGATCAAATCCGTGGCATTGCCGATTTCATGACGCTATCCACCCATCGCGACGGTTTCCGGGTGTTGGTGATTCATCCGGCGGAAGCGATGAATATGTCGGCAGCCAACGCGCTACTCAAGACACTTGAGGAGCCATCTGCGCGTACCGTAATTCTGCTGGTGACCGATCAAATGGCGCGTCTTATGGCCACTATTCGTAGCCGCTGCCAGCGCGTGTTGTTGCCCGCCCCCGACGCGTTAGACGCAGTCGCGTGGCTTATGCAGCATGACAAAGGGCTTAGTGATGCTCAGGCCGAAGCAGCGCTTGCGATGGCGGGCGGTGCGCCGCTGGATGCAGTGACATTCGCAGCCTCAGACTATCAAACATCACGCAAAGCATTTGTAGCGGCGCTGTCCGATCCTGCCGCGGACTATATGGCTGCTGCGCAATCGTTCGAAAAATCCGATCTCAATCACATCATCACGTGGCTGCAAACTTGGGTGAGCGATGTGGTGCTAAGCAAAGTGTCAGGTAATGTGCGACATCATGTTGATGAGAAAAAAGCCATTGCGAGCATTGCGCGCCATGTAAAACTGACCAAATTGTTCCGCTATGAATCGGAACTGCGCCAAGCGCGTCGCTCAATTCATCACCCGTTGAACGTGAGACTCCTGCTCGAACAGTTGCTAATATCGTACCAACGCGCTATACAATGAACACCAACCAAACATTTCATTGATCGAGGAGCTATCCGTGTCGTCCTCTCCGCCAACCACCACAATGGGTGCGTCAAGTGTCACGCCGATCAAGCGTCCGGACGTGATTTCGCTCAACCTGAAAGGCAAGAGTGCGCTTTACGCCTCGTGGTTGCCACTGCTTAAGGGAGGCGGGCTTTTTATGCAGACGACCAAAAACCACCAATTGGGCGATGAAGTTTTAGTGGTTCTCACGTTTCTCGATGAGCCTGCAAAAGTGCCGATGACTGGAAAAGTCGTGTGGGTCAATCCGGCGCACGCCACCGGTAATCGACCGCAAGGTGTGGCGATTCAATTGCCGGACAATGAAATCGGCAAAGAATTGAAGAAAAAAATTGAAGGTATTTTGGCGCCGGTTGCCAAATCTGATCGCACGACGCACACGTTGTGACACTAAAATAACGGTAATTTTGCGCCGCCGTTATGCCTGAAGATCCGCATTCAGACTGGCTTTCCGGCGTTATGTCCGCGCGCCTATCAGTGCAAGCAGACTAAACCGTCATTTTACGTTTATGCCCATCCAACCATTTGGCGGTGTCGGGCGCTTCCGCCGCCTGCATTTTATCCAACAACTTTGTTAAATCAACGTCTATAGACAGCGAAGCATGATGCTGTGGTCGTAAAAATCGTTCATCGCGGCAATGGTCGATAAATTTTAACAAGTGGTCGAAAAACCCCGCCACATTCAAAATGCCAACCGGTTTGCGATGGTAGCCAAGCTGCAGCCAAGTCAACGCCTCAAATAGTTCATCGAGCGTGCCATAGCCGCCGGGCAAAGCGATAAAACCATCAGCCAAATCGGTCATTAGCGCTTTGCGTTCGTGCATATTTTCTACCACGTGCATTTTCGTTAAGTGGCTGTGTCCGACTTCTTTCTCCATGAGCAATCGAGGTATTACGCCGATCACTTCCCCGCCGCCAGCCAAGCAAGCGTCCGCTGCCACGCCCATGAGCCCCACGCTACCGCCGCCATATATTAAACGAATGCCACTCTCGGCAAAGGTGCGGCCTAATAGCGCAGCGGCTTCGCGATAAGCAACGTTTTCACCTGGGCTAGAGCCGCAATAAAGGCAAACAGCCTTTAACGGGTTGGGGGCGTTAACAATATTCAAGGCATACTTTCATTGCATTCAATTGAAAAAACTTAAATTCAGTTGTTTGTTGGCTCAAAAGTGCGGGCTTAAACACGGACGTCGACTCATGCCTAGATGTCTACATGTATACATGTCTAGATGCCTAGATATCGGCTGCAAGCATCAGCCTGCAAATGCAAATGCAAATGCAAATTCGCAAATACGATTTGCTAACCCGAACCGTTACCGCAAACGACCGCTATTGGGGAGTGGGGGTGTCGGTCGCGGCGTGAGCTGCTTCATCATTTGTCTCTGACGCGCCACTATCGGCATCATCGGACGCTTCCTCGGTGCCATCATCGGCAATGCCTGCGGCTTTCTTGCGTAATTTTTCTTCTTTTTTAGCTTTTTTGGCCAGCTCCCGCTGGCGTTTTGCGAAGTCATAGTTGGGTTTGGCCATTAGCAATCCTCTGAGGTTATTCGGTTCGACAATCTAATTATTTCATTTTACGCGATGCAGTCGCGGTTGCCGCATTTAAAATTTGGATTGTTTGCTGATGCTTTGAAGCGTAATACCGATAAACAAGGCGCCAGCATGAGGAAAACAAATTTTTTGCCCTTGGGCTGTTAAAATCCATTGCGTGGGTCAATACGTATAAGTCAGACTATCGTTTTACTTGTCAGCCCGTAGCTGCCAGGGATATTGTGACAGTCGCGATTAAAACAGCGTTCTTATCCAATTTCATGCCGACTCTCGAACGCTCAATATAAATACGCCTCTGTGAAAAATATTCTCGTACTCTTCGATCAGGAATGGGATCGTGCGCAACTAAACCGCGCAGTTTTTCAAACCGGAAGCGATACTCGCTTTTTCCACGAAGGCTTTGATCTGTTCGAGTTTCCGAGCAACGCTAAATTATTGTTTTTTGATATTTTTCGCTTTGTCGATAAGCTTGTCGAAAAATACGGTGGTAGCGGCAACGGTAGAAACTCAGGGCGCGGAAAAATTGATGGCATTATCTCTAGCCACGAACAATTCGGCGCGATCACTGCGGCGTTGTTGGCGCAGCGCCTGGGGTTGCCGTCCCAGAGTGTCAATGGCGTCATGAACGCCCAGCACAAGGCGTTAGCGCGCACCTTGCTAGCTCGAGACATGCCGAGCGCCAATGTAGCGTTCACCACTTTTCCGTACACGGTCCGCAGCGCATCCGAAATTGATTTGCCGTTCCCGTTTTTTGTAAAGCCCGTTAAAGCCGCATATTCAGTCCTGGCGCGGCGGGTTGAGGATTTTCCTGACCTCAAAGAGCATCTTAATTTCCGTCCATGGGAAAAATACATCATCAAGCGCCTGGTGCGGCCGTTCAATGATGTCGTTCAACATTTCGGTGCAACGGATGTTAACGGCCATTACATGCTCGCTGAGCAACTGATTGATGGCTTCCAAGTCAATGTCGACGGCATTGTTGAGAACGGAAAAACGAGCATCATCGGCATCATTGATGCCGTTATGTACCCCGGCACTGATGCTTTCATGCGCTGGGAATACCCAAGCCGCTTGCCGCCTGAATGGCAGGTCAACATTCGTAACACCGCGATTGCGGCAGCAAGAGCCTTGCAGCTCGATTGCGGGATGTTTAATGTGGAATTGCGCGTTTGTTCGCATTCAGGCGATTGCAAAATTATTGAGGTCAATCCGCGTATGGCCGCGCAGTTCTCCGACGTTTATGAGATGGTTGATGGCATCAATTTGCACGATGTTGCGATCAAGTTTGCGCTCGGCGAAACAGTCGAAATTGACCACTTAAAGGCCATCCGGAAAGGCAAATATACATGTGCCACTAGCTTTGTATACCGCCGATTCGACGGGCTGCCACAACCACATTTTCCCGGTGCGGTAGAAATTGAAAGACTCCGCCAATTCGATCCTGATGCGCAAGTGCTGCTGTTTAAGAAAAGCGGCAACCAGCTGAAGCGAGAGATCAAATGGCTGCAAAGCTACCGCTACGCTTGCTTGAACATGGGCGGGATGTCTGAGGAAAACTTAATGGAAAAACATCGCCACGCATCAAAGATGCTCGGTTTTCCTGCCCAATCGTGACACTCCCCACGGGAAATCTAATCGATCGCCGCCAGTCAGCTCGTCGCGATTTTTGACGTTTGAAGCCGGCTACTCTGCAATTCGTCTTGTGCGTATGATGCGATATCGATACCGCTGATATAGTCTTGTCAATGATTTGGCGGGTCGCAGGGGACGTCAGTCAGCGTGAGCCGTTACATACCGAAAGTTTGGTCGCCGGATTGGCGGAAGACGGTTTCGTTTCGATTTTTCAAATTAAAAGGGCGCCACATAACATGCAGACTGATCCTCATCCATCCATCACGACAGCATCAAGTGCGTCTGTCGCGAGCTCTCCGGACTCTCCGGAGCCGATAGCGACGCTGCCTACGCTACCCATGCTACCGTTTGTCCCCATTCCCACTGATCAGCGTATCGAGGCGCTCGATGTTGTGCGCGGGTTCGCGCTCATTGGCATTTTTATGATGAACATCGAATATTTCAACCGCGCGATGCAGGCGATGGGCGAGGGCATACCGCTTACCGCGACGGGGATCGATTGGATTGCAACCTGGTTTGTCAATTATTTTGTTCAGGGCAAATTTTGGACGATTTTTTCGCTGCTGTTTGGTATGGGTTTTGCAGTGATGATGACGCGTGCCGAGCGGGCGGGACGACCGTTTCTGAAGCCGTATTTGCGGCGTATTTTGGCGTTGGCGGTGTTCGGCGCCGTACACTTTATTTTTTTATGGCCGGGCGATATTTTATTTAGCTACGCGGTCGCTGCCGGTGCGCTGTTGATTTTAATGCACGGCACGTGGTGCTACATCGTCGGTGCAATGGTTATTGCATTCGGGCTGGGCTTTTTATTTGATGGCTTTTTTGCCTTTGTTGCCGGGCTCGCGATGGTTGGATTGATGGCGCTTTATATGCGCAATGAGCGCCTAGTATCGATTCGCGGGCTGCAATTACCAATCGTTGCCGTGGTGTTGTTGAGCATCGGCATCTTGGTGTCGATCGCCGCCATCGTGTTTTGGGCGCTGCCGCATGGCCCTAAAGAACCACGTATTCCCTTGTCGCTGATCGGCCCTCTTGTGATGGTGATTGGATGGCTATCCGCGAGATACCACAACCCTGTTAGCAAACGCGGCGTGCGGCTTGGCGTAACAGCCTATTTATTTATGGGTTCGATGATGTTTGTCGGTGGTGTTTCACAATATTTAGCGCCGGTAGATCCCGATGTGCCTGCTGCAATCGTTGCAGCGACAGCGACAGCGACAGCAGCAGCCACTGCTACGACCGCAGCCACTGCTACTGCCGCAGCGGCGGCGACGACAACGCCAGCGACAACTGCGAATGAGATTGCAACTTTATCTGCAAGTAACGCGAAGGACAAAACGCCTGAAACCGTGTCTGACGCCAAAGTAGAAAAAACGTCTGAAAAAGTGGCTGAGAAAACGTCGGACATTAAGTCGGACATTAAGTCTGACTCGAAGCCCAACTCGAAGTCCGACTCGAAGTCCGACAAAATGTCCAACACGAAGTCCGAAAAAGCTGCACCTGAAAAAACTGAAGCTGAAAAGAAGGCAGAAAAGAAAGCTGAAAAAGCGAAGCGCCTTGCGACGCAAGCTGAGGAAAAGCGTAACGAAGAGCGTGTGTTCTCGCAGGGAACATACCTTGAAGGTGTTGAAATGCGTGCGCTTGAATTCCCGGGCAAGGTTGCCGGTGATGCCGGATTTGCGACGGTTTTGATTGGCATGTTCTTGTTGGGAGTTTGGTTTGTCCGGTCTGGCGTGATGGAAAATACGGCTGGGCATCTTCCGTTTTTTCGCAAACTGGCCCTGATCGGCATTCCGCTCGGCGTTGGCTTGGGCTTGCTCGGTAGCCTCTTTGCTGTTTCGCATGTGCCGGGTAACACGACGGATGGCTTTAACTTGGGGCGCGGCATTCAGACGCTTGGAAATTTGCCAGCGTGCTTGGGCTATGTTGGTCTAGTGGTGTTAATGCTGCATAGCAAAACGGTGTTCGCTAAAATCAGTATCCTCGCTGCGCCCGGACGGATGGCGCTGACGAATTATCTGATGCAATCGCTAATTTGCGCGCTTTACTTCTACGGCTATGGACTCGGCCATTGGGGCATGCCGCGCGGACAACAGCTTTTGTTTGTGGTGGTTGTGTATAGCTTGCAAATTGCGTTAAGCCACTGGTGGTTAGCGCGGTTCAAATACGGGCCAATGGAGTGGCTGTGGCGCGGGTTCACCTACCGTCAAATGCCGAAGTTCGCTATTGATAGAGCCGTTGCCATACCGACGAGCGCAGCGAC
This sequence comes from Burkholderiales bacterium, assembly GCA_038206765.1. GTDB lineage: Bacteria > Pseudomonadota > Gammaproteobacteria > Burkholderiales > Usitatibacteraceae > UKL13-2. The sequence goes on from JBBRAM010000005.1 coordinate 165,763, forward strand.
GTAGGTGTGAGGCATGTCGCTGACGAGCGCAGATTAACGATATAGGCAGACGGTGGTCGGCGGCATCAAGCATTGCTTGATGCCGCATTTATTCCAATCTACTCGCGAGGATAGCTAGGCCAATTTATTTCGCCGGCTGTAATTCAAAGCGCTGTTCCGCCGCGTCGTCGATCATTTTCCGGGAATAGAGCAGTGGGAAGTATTCGCCCTTTGACCATTTTTCAGCGAGATCGCGGTAATGTGGGCTGTCAATGTTGCCGGATTGGCCAGGCGTATTGATGGCGCGCGAACTATCCCAATTCCCGACATCGACCACGATGCGAAACGAGGCGCCGCCCGTTTGCTGGAATGTCGCCGCGTTGTAGCTAGATACATTCAGCGTGTTGGCTCCGCCAGCTTTTGTCATCGGTCCAACATTGAGTTTGGCTTTCGTGGCCGCATCGACCGCATTGGCCAACGGGTGCTCAATTAAGGCGAAATGCAGATCAGACCAGCGCCACTGGCTAGAGTCGGCACTTCTACCATTCATACGGTAAAGTTGCTGCAAGCTCTCAAACGCCGCTTTGAGGCTGACAAGCATCACTTGGTCGCGCTTCTTTATGGCGTCTTTGCCAAATAGGATCAATGGATTTTCCAGGCCGTTAATGACTGCCTCGATATTGGGCTGCGCGACAATGCCAGCCCCAGCCGCGCTCAACACTGCGTCTTTGAATGCGACGCCTAAATGCCGCGACATCCACACTTCGAACAGTGCTGTGGCAGCTGATTCTGGTGTTTCTCTGGCGTCCCACCGCGTTAGCAGCGATAGCGCTGCCATTGTGTTTGCATCGCTTGAACGTAACGCTTTTAGCAGCGAAATGACGCGACGGGCGTGAACCGACAACACATCGTTTTGCATCTTCATCATGGCTTCGATCGAAAATTTTCCGGGTTTGGCGAGCAGTTCGCTGGCGCGTTGGATGCGGGCAGTATTTGCCCATTCAAAACCCAATTTGCGTTCGCGATACGGATAGTCCGGCGGTAAATTCATCTCGTTGGAAGACGCAAACCATCCCCGCTTGGGGTTATAAACAGACGGCAATTTATCGCCTGACAAAAATCCGGCCCACTCATATCGCCCATCGCCGGGCACGGGCAGTAGCCCATCCCAGTTGGGGCGAATCGGCGTGAGGCCGCCGGGTGCCCAGCCGATGTTGCCCGCCGTGTCCGCATAAACCTGATTTTCTGAAGGTGCGCCCCAATTCAACATCGCCTGTTTGAATTCGGTGAAATTTTTCGCATAAATATAATCAATGCTGCCAAAGTAGGGCGCCATACCTGGTTCCAGCCAACCCGCACGCACGGCGAACGCGCGATTTTTTTCCTTCTCGATAAAGATCATCGGCCCGTGCCGCGTGAACGGTAGCTCGACATTGACCGGCTCGCCACCTTTTACCTGAATCGTCTCTTTGATCGTCCGCATTTTTTCCCAAGCGCCCTGATACTTGTATTCCATCGGGTTTGCAGGATTAAGCTCATAAACGTAAAGGTCTTCTTGATCGATGCTGAAAATGGTCAGGCCAAAGGCAATGGTACCGTTGTGACCAATAGAAATGCCCGGTAGCGCCGGCTCGCCAGCGCCAATCACATCTAACCCTGGTGCACTTAAATGGGCGATGTATCGCAGTGATGGCGTTGAGAACGCGCGATGCGGATCGTTCGCTAAAATTGCACGTCCCGTGGCGGATTTTGATGGGGCGATCACCCATGCATTGCTACCTTCGGTGGTTTCGATGTTGGGGTCAGCATTTACCGTGGCAATCTGAAGTTCCTGCCCCAAGTCGGCACGCGGGGTCGTCCCGGTGGGCGATGATTTTCCCGAAACGATCACCCCTTGTGTTGCCAAGCTAAATACCTTGAGCAAATCCTTCGGCAAACACGGGTCAAGACCTTCCGGTACTTTTGTTTCCCATTTCGGCGAGAGGGGCGCGCGAATTTCATCGGATTTCAGATCGGCGCGACATGCGACACTGGCACGCGCCACCTCTGAAATCGCATTTCGCGTCAGGCCATGGCTACGGATGCGCACCACATCTTCGGCTGCCCACTTTTCAGGCGTATAGCCGAAATAGCTAAACTCGAAGGGCATTCGCTTAGGATCAGCCGCTATTAAATCAATGTACGCATTAATCCCAGCGACAAAGTTGGTCGCAATGCGATTTGCATTTTTGCCATAGGAGAGCCATTCCTTTTGCTCCTTTTCCAACCCGCCGCGATACAAAAATTGTCGCGTTGCTTTGTCTTGCTCCACAAAGCCCGCGCCGAAAACGGACGATAACTTGCCCAAGCCGCGCCGTCGCCACAAATCGATCTGAAATAACCGGTCACGCGCGGCGTTAAAGCCTTGCGCGAAAAAAACGTCGTCCTGATTCATTGCATAAATATGCGGCACGCCCCATCGGTCCAACAAAATCTGTACAGGTTCTTTTAAGCCCGCAACTTTGATGATTTGGGTGGCGGGTGATGTTGCTGCTACTGATGGCTGGCTGGCTGGCGATGTCGTGCCGCTTCGTTGTGCATGCCCCGAGCTTGATCCCGTTGCAAGCAGAATTCCGAAAACGATGGGTGCGAATTGTCCGCTAGTAATTTTCATGATTGAATGTTCTTAACCTTGGCGTAGAGACTGGATTGGATTAATGGAAAGCGCAAAATGTAATCGTCAATTATAGAGTTGTAGATGCCATCGTAGGAGCTACGCGGCAATAATTCGGACATTAATCTCGTATACTCAATCTCGTTCAGCGGCGCGAAACGATGCGACGTCAAACTCATCCCGTAGAGTTTGTATCGTTGCCACGAGCAATTGCAACCCCCTAATCCGTATTGTCTTTTTTTCAACAACTTTAATTAAAAACATTTCAATGTCTGACAGCACGAATATATCCAGCACTAGCGCAACCGCAACCGCCAACGATAGCGCCTCTACGCCGACGCCGGTAATGGAACCCCGCCACTGGCACGACGATGGCTGGGAGGCGCGGGTCATTAAAAACGAAGACGATGACGGCTGGGCGGTGGCGATGACCAAGGATGGCGAACCAGAACCGGGATTAGTCGTGCCTTGGACAATGGGCCGCGACAAGAAAAACCCGAAGCCGCTGGACGTCGCCGCGTTTCATGTGTTGTTGCGCGCCGCGAGGGAGATCCGGATGCGGCATGAGCATCAATTGCAAGCGACGTTGCACAAAAAAGTGGTGGTACGGGTGGGAGATGGCGATATTGTCGTCACGCTCGATATTGTGCCCGACGAAGATGCCCCTTATGCAACCCTAACGGCACGAACCGGACGCGACCGCGGGAGCCCACCGCTAGCCGAGGTGCGTGTGTCGGCATCGTTCAAATTAACGGACGCAACGGCCCTTAGTTGGATTGAAAGCGATTTCGCCAAACCGGCATAGCGTCGTCTGAGGATAAATCGCCTGAAAGTATAAATCGCCTGAAGCCCCGTCCAGTCAAGACTTTGGCGGTATTTTTTTGACTTTCAGTGGGTATTGTTGTGCGATGTTCGCCGCAAAATTGACATGTTCGCCACGATGCGAGCCGCTTGGCAAGGTATCATCACAGCATGCGCAAATCGAGCGAACTCCCACATATTTTCGGGCCTGACGGGCCGTTAGCCAAGCGAATCGACGGTTTTCGCCATCGCGAAAGCCAGATTGACATGGCCGAACAAATTGAAGCAGCGATCGATCGCGCCGGCGTCTTAATCGCTGAAGCGGGGACCGGCACCGGTAAGACGTTTGCATACCTTGTTCCCGCACTGCGCTCCGGCGGAAAAGTCATTATCTCGACGGGCACCAAGACCCTGCAAGACCAGCTTTTCCATCGTGATATTCCCACTGTCATTGCGGCGCTGGGTATTCCTGTTTCGACCGCCTTGCTCAAAGGCCGCGCCAACTATGTTTGCTTGCATCATTTAGAAGAAGCCGTCGCCGACGGCCGCTTTATGAACCGTGAAGATGTGAAGCATATTCAAGTGATTCGCCGGTTCGCGGATCGTAGTTTGAAAAGCGGCGGTACGGGCGATAAGGCTGAATTACCCGATGTGCCGGAACGCTCGAGCGCATGGACGAGCGCGGTCTCAACCCGCGAAAATTGCCTCGGCTCGCAATGCAGCCAGTACGCCGATTGTTTTGTCATGAAAGCTCGGAAAGCCGCGCTGGATGCGGAGGTTGTGGTGGTGAACCATCATCTTTTTTTCGCCGATTTGGTGTTAAAAGACGACGGCGCACAGGATTTATTGCCTGCTTGTAATACGGTAGTGTTTGACGAAGCGCACCAGTTGCCTGATACCGCGACGATGTTTTTTGGAGAAGCCGTATCAACCTCACAGATGATTGAGCTCGCACGCGATGCGCGGCTGGCGGGTATCGCACATGCGGGCGACTTTAAAAATTTGCAGGAATCCGCGCTGGTGCTCGACAAGGCTTCGCGCGATTTGCGGCTCACCATTCGCGAAGACTTTGGCCGGATGCCTGGTGTGGCCGTGACCGAACGAGAGGGCTTTGGCGATGCCTTCACCAAAGCGCAAGACGCTGTCGGCGAGTTGCGAGAAATGCTGGAAAGCCAATCCGCTCGTGCGCCGGAAATCGCCAACTGCCTAGACCGCGCCGATGAACTCGCGCAAAAAATGACGCAATGGCAGGGCGCTGGCAAAGATGGCGGTCTCGAAGGCTATATCCGCTGGGCGGAAGCCTTTTCGCAATCGCTTTCGTTTCATCTCACGCCATTGTCGATCGCCGATATTTTTAGCGCACAGGTTTTTAGCCAAAAGCGTGCATGGATTTTTACCTCAGCGACGCTCGCTGTGAACGGTAAATTTGGGCATTATCAAACTGAGATGGGCTTGATGAATCCCGAGAGCAAAAGTGGCGCAATTGACGATGATGGATTCGACGATGAACCACAAAAAAAAGTTGAAACCGCCACCTGGCCTTCCCCTTTTGATTATCCCAACCAAGCGCTTCTGTACCTGCCCAAAGGCTTGCCAGCGCCCAATACCCCCGAGCACACTGAAGCGATTGTCAATGCTGCGCTGCCACTGATTGAAGCCGCCGGTGGCCGTGCGTTTTTGCTATTTACCTCCCTTAAAGCCATGGATCGCGCCCATGGTCTGCTCAAAGACCGATTCGAGCAGAACAAACTCGCCTTCCCGCTCATGGTGCAGGGTGAGGGCACACGAACTGAGCTGTTGGAACGCTTCCGCAAGCTTGGCAATGCGGTGTTGGTGGCGAGCCATTCATTTTGGGAAGGGGTTGATGTGAAAGGCGAAGCCTTATCCCTAGTCGTGATCGATAAGCTGCCGTTCGCTGCCCCTGATGATCCAGTGCTTGCCGCACGAATCGATGCCATCAACCAAGGCGGTGGCAACGCATTCATGCATTATCAAGTTCCGCATGCTGCGATTAAATTGAAGCAGGGCGCGGGGCGCCTGATCCGCGACGAGCGTGACCGTGGCGTGTTGTTGATTGGTGACAACAGGCTGGTCGAGAAGCCTTATGGCAAACGGATTTGGCAGTCGCTGCCGCCGATGAAGCGGACGCGCGAGGCCGAAGAGGCCGTGGCATTTTTCGCGATTAACAACACCCAGTTTACAAGTGTTGACGCGGCCCAGGATACCAACGCGGAGATTCCGCGCGAAACGATGAAACCCAAGCGCGAACCTGTTGCATAATGCGATAAATAAAAATTCTCAAGATTCCCGCTAATAGGTTAATACGCTTAATAAGCTCATACAGATGCCCTCGATCCGGCTTCATCACATTCAAAAATATATTTCCAGTCGGGCAGTCGCCCCGCTATTGGCGATCCTGCTTTGCTGTTCGCTGTCAGCGTTGCCTGCGTTGGCACTGGATCCCGCCAAAGCCATCGGCGACTTCATTCACGAGTCATGGTCCGTCGATGACGGTTTGCCCCAAAGCACGATACGCAGTATCGCCCAAACCCGCGATGGCTACGTGTGGTTCGCAACGCATGAGGGCGTCGCGCGTTTTGACGGACGGAAATTTACCGTGTTTGATGAGTCAACGACACCTGTATTGCGTGGGAGCGGCGTCGTTGCATTGCGAGAAACTCGCGATGGAAGTCTCTATATGGGGCTGCGCGATGGAGGGCTGGTTCGGTATAAGAGCGAGAAATTCGAAGCCGTCACACCGGTAGGCGGCTTACCCAAAGGGGCCCTGTCGGTTTTGGAGGAGGACGCTGGCGGGACGCTCTGGATTGGTACTGATGGTGGTGGCTTGGCCATGCTTGCCAACAACAAAAGCCGCATTTTTACCACGGCGGAGGGGCTGCCGGACAATCTGGTAACGGCCATTCATCCCAGTGCCTCGGGTGATTTGTGGATTGGCACAGTCGGTGGTTTGAGCCTGATCCGAAACGGTAAGGTCGTCGCAAGGCCGACGGGCGTAAAGGTTGACTCAATTTATATTTCCTCGATTCTTGAGGATCGCCGCGGGCAATTGTGGATTGCTACTTTTGGTAATGGGCTTTACCGCCGGGATGCTGTTGGCATTTCTCCCGCAAGTGGCGCGAAGGGGCCGAGCGAATCTGCAACAGTAGTACATCCCGAATTCCAGCATTATTCCCGTAAAGATGGTCTGGTCAGCGATACGCTGACCAAGTTGTTTGAAGATCGCGCTGGCAATATCTGGTTGGGTTCACTGGAAGGTATTCAGCGTTTACATCCGGGCGCTGTGCCAGAGAGCGGTGTCACTTTCGAGACTTTTAACTCGCTGAGCGGCCTTTCAAACAATTTTGTGCGCGATATTCTTGAGGATACTGAAGGCAATCTATGGTTCGGGACCGATCGTGGCATCGACCGTTTTAGAGACGGGCTTTTCACTACGTGGGGTATGCAGCGCGGCATATCCGAAGAATTTACGCGAACCGTGATGGAAGACAAATCCGGCATTGTCTGGGTAGGTACCAGTGACGGGCTTTACCGCCTCGCCGCGCAGAGTGTGCGCCGTTATGACCGCAAAGATGGTCTTCTGAACGCCGCGATTTTATCCCTGGCCGAAAGTAAGGATGGCACGATTTGGGTCGGCACCACTGCGGGAGGCCTGCACCGATTGCGCCAAGATAGGTTTGAGAATCTGGGGCCCAAGCTGGGACTTGGCGCGTCATCTGTGCGCTCGGTGCTTGAAGCGAGCGATGGTGCGCTTTGGATAGCAACCAATACCGGACTTTACCGGACGGCGCCCGAAGGTTCGGGCGAAGGTGCCGTCAAACGCTACCGCGGCACCGATGGACTGGCCGGCGATCAGGTTATTTCGCTTTATGAAGATCGCGAAGGTGTTATTTGGGTAGGAACCCGTGAGGGTCTCGCAACAATCAATAAAATGATTGTCAAAAAATATCCTGAGCTTTCCAACAGCGGCCCGATTTTGTCTATTGGTGCCAGCGGCATTGAACCTGACGGCAATATCATTGTAACCACGGGCAAGGGCTTCGCATTGATCGTTGCCGGTAAAGCGCGCCAGTTCCAAGCTGCGCAGGGTGTGCCATCAAGGGCGTTTTTGAGCGCGGTTGATGATCGCAAAGGTTATCTCTGGCTATGTTCTAACCAGGGCATCGTCAGAATCGCCAATCAGGAGCTTAAAGATATCATGGCCGACAAGCGGAGCCAGGTGAGCCCGGTTGCTTTTGGTCGTTCTGATGGCATGCCGACCGCGCAGTGCAATGGTGGCTCAGCGCCGGCGGTATGGCGTACACGCGATGGTCGGCTGATGTTTGCCACCGCGCGCGGGCTGGCGGTCGTTGATGCAAGCAAAGAAAACAAGCGCAATATCCTCCCGCCGCCGGTGCATATTACCGGTTTGTTGGTCGACTCAGAGGTTGTACCGCTCACGGAGAAGCTGGCGTTATTGCCCGGCAAGCACAGGTTAGAAATACTCTACGCGGGACTTAATTTTGCCGATCCTGACAAAGTTCACTATCGTTACCGTTTGCAGGGACTTGATCAGAATTGGATTGACGCGGGCACAGAGCGCCGCGCCGTTTACACCAATTTGGAGCCGGGTCAATATCAATTCCAGATAGGCGCCAGCAATAACAGCGGAGCGTGGAGCGAAGAGGGTGCCTCGATCGCCATTGAATATCAGCCACAGTTTTTTGAGCGTGCTTCATTCCGATGGGGCGGCGCATTGCTGATCGTAGTGTTGGGCTTTATTGCCTACTTCGCGAGGGTCAGACTGTTGCGGCGACAAGCTGATTCGTTGTTGGTGCTGGTGGATGATCGCACTCGCGATTTGGCCATTGAAAAAGAAAAACTCGAGCGCACCAACCGAGAAAAAGCGAGTCTCCTGGTGCAAGTCCAACAGCAATCCGAAGCCTACGAAAAACTCTCCAAAGAAGATTCTCTGACCAGCCTAGCGAACCGGCGCGAGCTAGCCCGATTCTTGTCCAACGAGTTCGAGCGTGCTTGGCGCAAGCAGCGGCCGCTGTGCGTGGTGCTGGCCGATCTGGACGGGTTTAAAGCGATTAACGATCACTTCTCGCATGCCGTGGGAGACGATGTACTGCGGGTGGTCGCGCGAATATTGAATGAGGGTTGCCGAACGATCGATATGGTCGCCCGCTACGGCGGTGAAGAATTTGCCATTGTCTTGCCCGAGACAGAACTTGAGGCGGCGCGTGGGTTGTGCGAGCGGCTGCGTCACGCCGTTGCACAATACGACTGGCAAACCATCCGGCCGGAGCTGGTCGTTACCATGAGCTTCGGTATCGCCACTAATTTACCCAAAGATACTGAACCCGCGATGGATCATGACAAGCTGCTTGATGCAGCAGATGCGCAGCTTTATGGCGCCAAGTCTGCGGGGCGGAATCGGGTCAGTGGTTAGTAGTTGGTAGTTGGTAGTCAGTAGGTAGTAGGCATTAGGTAGTAGGCATTGGGTAATAGCACGAAAAAGGCCGAGCTTCTATTTTTCCTAGACGTGGAATTCTTCAAACCCCGCTCCAGTGCTAGTGTTTGGCCGTATAACCACCTAAGAAAACGCTAACCAATCGCAGGCAAACGAATCGTATATTGTCCCGATTTTTCATCTTTAGTAATGGTCAGCAACTTCCGCTTTTCAGCATCCTCAACCAACTCTTTGAACGAACGATAGCCGTAATAGGATTCGTTAAATCCCGGCTTGCGACGCTGCATGGTGGGTTTGACCATCGAACCCCAAATTTTTTCATCTGAGCCGCGCTCGGTGATGAGGGCCTCAACGGTTTCGATTAAAAACTCCATCACTTCTTGGCGTTTGTCGTCGTCCGATGTGGGGTCGGCAGCTTCAGGCGGCTCACCGTGCGTCGCTTTTTTGGATGTTGGCTTTGGGTTTGATTTTACAGCCGCTTTTTGATTCGCATTTTCATTTGCCTTTTCAGCTGCTTTTTTCAACGCCTGTTTTTTCTTCGCTTCTTGTGCGCGAACCAGATCATCGTAATAAATGAATTCATCACAATTGGCACTGAGCAGCTCAGAGGTTGAGCTTTTTACACCGACACCAATTACAAATTTATTGTTCTCCCGCAGCTTGGAAACAAGCGGTGAGAAATCGGAATCACCGCTGATAATAACGAAGGCATCGACATGCGCCTTGGTGTAGCAGAGATCAAGCGCATCCACCACCATGCGGATATCGGCAGAATTTTTGCCCGACTGGCGCACATGTGGAATCTCGATCAGCTCGAACGCGGCCTCGTGCATGGTGGCTTTAAATTCTTTGTAGCGATCCCAATCGCAATAAGCTTTTTTGACGACGATGCTGCCTTTGAGCAGCAGGCGCTCCAATACTTTTTTAATATCGAATGGCGCGTATTTGGCATCGCGCACCCCAAGCGCGACGTTCTCAAAATCGCAGAACAACGCCATGTTGGTAATTTCGGGAAGGCCTGCCATGATGCGCTCCTTGATTGGAATTCGAGTCGGACTATCCTACAATTAATGTGGGACGATTAAATTGGTGAGATCAAAAGCTATTTCCAACCCTTGCCATGCTCTTCATCAAACCGAATTTGGTCGTCGGCCAATTGTTTTTCCAATTCCTCACGCCCGGTCTTAGCACGTGACTGTACACGGGCAGCATCTCCGAACATCGGCATCATATCAATCAGCGCCTTGATATTATGCCGCCTAAAAATATCGGCAATTTCTTTTGCACGGAAGCGATCTGTGCCGAGCATCTCGAGTGCGTGGCGACCGGTTTTGACGGCAGCTTCAAAAGTCTCACGTTCAATGAGCTTTACGCCGCGTTTATGCAGCTCGATGTAGTGTGTAACGTTCCGGGCGCGCGCAATCATTTGCATGTTGGGGAAGTGCTCGCGCACCCGATCAGTCAGCGCCAAACTGTCTTCAACGTCATCGATCGCATTGACGATGAGCATTGCGTTTTTGGCACCGGCGGCCTCCAACAAATCTAGCCTGGTTGCGTCCCCATAATAGACTTTATAGCCAAATTTGCGCAGCAGCTCGATCTGATCGGGGTCGTGATCAAGCACTACTACTTTGAAACCATTGGCGAGCAGCAAACGGGTTACGATCTGCCCAAAACGTCCGAAGCCGGCGATGATCACGCTGCCCGGTTCGTCAATTGCGTCGGCTTCGCGTTCGGCCTCAACCCTGTTCGCCAACACTTTGTCGTGGATTAGCAGCAATAAAGGCGTGGCCACCATCGACAACGCGACGGTCATCGTGAGCAGCGCAATCCAGTCAGCCGGAATCACCCCGGCAAGCTGTGCAGCACCAAACACGACAAACGCGAATTCGCCACCTTGGGAAAGTAGGAGCGCAAACAACAAGCGCTGTTTTGAGGTGATGCCGATCAGCCGCGCAACGACCCAAAGCGCGGCAATTTTGATCGCTAAGAACCCGGCGACCAACAATGCAACCGTAGCCGGTTTGTTCACTAGCAAACCAAAATCAATCGACATGCCGACTGAGATAAAAAAGAGCCCGAGCAACAAGCCTTTGAAGGGCTCGATATCGCTTTCGAGGGCGTGACGATACTCAGAACTTGCGAGCAACACGCCTGCTAAAAATGCACCCAGTGCCATCGATAACCCGGCCATTGTCATCAACTGCGCAATGCCGATCACCAGCAATAACGCGAAGGCGGTGAATACTTCGCGCAGGTCAGTCGCCGCGACGAACCGTAATGCGGGGCGGGTGAGATAGCGGCCAATAAACACCACACCAAGAATCGCACCGGCGGCTTTGAGCGCGTTGAACCAGAATGGCTCGGGGTTGGCTGCCGCACCAACCGCCAACAGCGGGATCACCGCCAGTAATGGGATCGCTGCCACGTCTTGAAACAGTAAAATAGCAAAGCTCGCGCGGCCAGTCGGAGTGGGTAAAAAATTACGTTCGGTCATGGTCGCTACTGCAATCGCAGTAGACGAAAGTGCCAAAGCAAGTCCCGCCACCAGCGCGGATTGCCAAGGTAAATGGGCTGCTAAGCCGCATCCAGCAAGGGTTAAGCCGCAAATTAGCAGCTGCAAGCTGCCGCCACCAAACACCTCGCGCCGCATTGACCACAGCCGCTTCGGCTCCAGCTCCAAGCCGATCACAAACAGCATTAGCACCACGCCAAACTCGGAAAAGTGCATGATCGATTCGACATCCGATACTAGTCGCAACCCCCACGGCCCAATCGCTGCGCCGGCAATCAAATAGCCCAATACCGAGCCCAAGCCAAGCTTCTTGGCAATCGGCACCGCGATCACAGCGGCCAGTAAATAAATCAGCGCATCGACCATCATCGCGTTACCTCTTGCGGGGTCGGTGACGGCGCAGGTGCAGGTACCGTCACACTTACACTTAAAGGAATTTGGTTTGCAGCAGAAAATGCAATTAAATGACTTCGCAATTGTTGTGCGGCCTCATCGAGCGCGGCATCGCTCATCGAATGTGCGCCGTGCAACGGCATCGGTGGCTGCCAGTGCATGCCGCAAAAACGCGCGGTCTCTTCAAGTGGTGCCGCGAAATGATGAAACGGCTGCTCGTGAATGCCCGCGGCACTGTAGGTTTCGACCTCGCCGCCGGTGGTTGGTACCCAGAGGCAATGCTTGCCGCGTAACATCACGCCATCCGGACCATATGCCCAGCCATAAGCAAACACCTTGTCCAGCCAATGCTTAAATAAACCTGGTGGGCTGTACCAATAAATTGGATGCAGCCAAACGATGAGCTTCGCCTGTGCAATTGCGGCCTGCTCCGCAGCAATATCGATATCAAAATCCGGATAGCGATCATAGAGCGAATGCATCGCAAGCCCTGGCAAATCGCGCACCGCCTCGGCAAAACGGCGCGAGGCGCGGGATCGGCTGGGGTAGGGATGTGCGTAGACGACGAGGATCATGTTTAGGTTATGCGTAAAGATGGAGGGATGAGGAGGTGAGGAGGTGAGGTTTTCGCGCTGTTGATAGTCGCAACCGAAAGCCACAATTGACAGAATATCAGGGTTTAATTGCGCTACTTTACAATACGGCTCGTTTAGGGTTCCGCAGGGTCAGGCGCTGCTGTAGCTGCTTTAGCTGCTGTAAGCTGGACAAACCGAAGTGGGCCTACCCGACGAGCCAAGTCCCGAGTCAATCAACGGGGAATATTTTCCCCGAGCGTATTCCTATCAACCCATGCCCTCTGTCATCACATCTCGCCCCTTAAAGTAGCCTGACATCGCTTTGTGATAGGCCACAAACAGCGCTACAAAACCCGCAAATAGGATCGGCTGGGCGATCCCCAATTTCCAGCCGCCAACGCCGACTGAGGCGCAGAGAATCGATCCCACCAACATCAATAAATTTGCCTGGCCGACGCGCAGCCCGCGCGCCAATAAAAAATGATGCAAGTGTTGGCGATCGGCCGCAAACGGGCTGCGCCCCGATTTGCTTCGGCGGAGCATCAGCGATACGCAATCGCAAAGCGGGATCACCACCACCCAGAGCGCGCAAATCGGCGGGAAGGTGCGCAACGGCGTTCCAGTAGAGGTACTTTGAAGGCCTCCCATACCGCTGGAAAGATCAATCGCAAACCAGGCCAGCAAAAATCCCATCAACATGCTGCCGGCATCGCCCAAAAATACTTCGGCATGCTTGCGCGGTGGGACGCGTAAATTAAAAATCAAGAAGGCAACCGTTCCCCCGATCAGCACCAGTAGCGTTTTGTATTGATCCCACAAACCCGATTCGCTTGCTACAACGGCATAAGCCGTCAATGCGACCAAGATAATGATGCCCGATTGACCGTCCATCCCGTCGGCCATGTTGATCGCGTTGATCACGCCGATTGCTGCGAAGATGGTCATTGGGACAGACAAAACCCAAAAGCCAATATCACCGATCCCGATCAAATTGCCCACGTTTTTGAGTTCAACATGGCCAACATAAATCATCACCAAACAAGCGATCGCCTGCACGATAAATTTTGGGAACGGTGGCACCTCACGAATATCATCAGCCACACCAATTGCTATCAATAGCGCCACCGCAATCGCCATCGCCGGTGCATAGGCCGGTGCATGAGCCGGTGCAAAAGCTGGTGCAAAGGCCGGTGCAAAAGCCGGTGCGAGTAGCTGGAAACTCAATATCAGTGACATCGCAATTGCGATCCCGCCCACAACCGGTGTGGCGGCCGCATGATCCTTACGGCCGCCGGGGTAGTCGAGCAGGTGCAGGCTTGGGGCGAGTTTTATCAGGATGACGATGGCCAGAGTGGTCATCGCTATGGCGTATAAAATGGTGGTTAAAAATGTCATGGCCGATTACTTCTTGCTTGGTTTAGCTCATCCACCACCGCCAAATACCGCGCCAGTACCTGTGTTTCATCAAAAACCCGCTCCACCAGTGCGCGCCCCTGCAAGCCCATTTCGGAGCGTTCGCCCGGCGCCAGCGCCATAAAGCGAAGCATTTTTTCAGCCAAGTCGTTCGCGTCAGCAAGGCTGCACAAATAACCAGTCTTGCCGTCAACAATGGTATCTCGGCAGCCCGGTGCGTCGGTGGTAATGACGGGGCGTGCCATGGCCGCTGCCTCCAGTAGCGAGCGCGGTACGCCCTCGCGATATTTTGACGGTAAAACCACGCAATCGGCATGGGTTATAAATGGCCGCACGTCGTCAGTCGGCGGCAAATATTCAACGACGCCCTCGGCGACCCAAGCATCCATCTGCGCATGTGAAATCGCTGATGGATTGGCTACATCCAAAAAACCAAGTAACTGAAACCGTGCCAGCGGATATCGGGCACGCAGCTGACGCGCCGCCTCGATGTATTCGCCTACACCTTTATCCCAAAGCATCCGCGCAACGAGCAAGAACACGGGTGCATCGGGCGCGCGCACTACCAAGGCAGTCGGGGCGAATCGACTCAAATCTACTCCCGAACCCGGTAGCCGCTCGGCTATTGCGGCTGAGACCAGGCAGTCGTTTATGAATACAGACATGTCGTCCAAGTTCTGAAAAAAAACGCGGTACGCCCGCCGGAAGGTGAGCCGATACAGCGTTTTAGCGATGGCCGTTATCACCGAGCGGCGAATAAACGCACGCCCTAGGCCAGACACATTCGGGACGAACGGTACCTTCGCCGCGACACACGCCAACGATGAATATAGGTTGCCTTTTGGCGTATAGCTAAACGCCAAATCAATGCGTTCAGCCTTGAGCAACCGCCGAATCGCCAGCACCGATTTAAGCTCCACCAGCGGGTTCGTGCCGCCGCCAGAAATTGGCACATTGATAAATTTCATGCCTGCTGATGAAATGCGATCTGCATAAGCGTCAACCGGGGCTACCGCGATCACGGTATGACCGGCAGTTTGCAGTGCAAGCATTAGGTTCAAACGAAAATTGAACAGGTACCAGGCAGTGTTCGAGACGACGGCAATGCGCATTAAAGCCAGCTCTCGCTTGTGCCAGCGATTGCCGGTGCCGGTTTCGCAGTAGCGGTCATGCTAAGCGGCATCAAATTTTTCATGGCAAGCAGGCCCGATAGTGTTGGCGTTTCAATAAAAACACTGTAGCGCAATTCAAATGGTTTGAAAAAACGCAACAATAAATGCTGTATCGGGATGCCTACGATCACTTGAAGCCTTCTGGAAATAATTTGGCAATTTTGCATTGGCAGCGGGTTTTAACTGCGGCGTTTTTTATGAGAGGTGAATGGGAGGTGAATGCGGGGTTTTTTGATGTGGATAGCCCACATTGTTGAGGAAAATATTGCCAAACGTCAGGCTGGGCGGGTGTTTTCAGGCATTTGTTGCTGGGAAACCGCCACCGTACTTGGCATTCGCGGCTAAACGGCAGCAATCTAAATTGCATCTTGGTTTGCGGTATCCTCTCTCTAGTCTTTTATTTTCACAATATTTCTATCATATTTTTATATTTTGCCGAGCGCTAGCGAAAAATAAGCCATGAATGCCCCCTCAACGAAAGACGAATTGCGCCAGCAGATTTTGCTGCTGGTTGAGCAATATGCGGCGCAAAGTTTGGCGAATCAACCTTTCGTTCCGGGGCGGACGGTGATCCCCGCTGCTGGCAAAGTGCTGGGCGCTGCCGAAATTCAAAATATGGTGGAAGCATCGCTCGATGGCTGGCTCACCACGGGGCGCTTCAACGATGCGTTTGAGAAAAAGCTCGCCACCTTCCTCGGCGTTAAATATGTCGTCACCACCAATTCAGGATCATCGGCAAATCTGCTCGCCTTCACCGCGCTCACCTCGCCAAGTCTTGGCCTGCGCGCTCTGCAACCGGGTGATGAAGTAATTAGTGTGGCCGCCAGTTTCCCGACGACGGTTAACCCGATCATTCAGAACGGGTGTGTGCCGGTGTTCGTGGATGTCGATATTCCCACCTACAACATTGATGCCAGCAAGATCGAAGCGGCATTGTCTGAAAAGACCCGCGCCATCATGCTCGCCCACACGCTGGGCAACCCGTATAACCTCAAGGTCATCACTGATATTTGCAAAAAACACCGGCTTTGGTTGATCGAAGATTGCTGCGATGCGCTAGGCGCCACCTATGACGGCAAGCAGGTTGGCACGTTTGGCGATATCGGCACGCTGAGTTTTTATCCGGCGCACCACATTACGATGGGCGAGGGCGGAGCCGTATTCACCAACAACCCGGATCTAAAGCGCATCATCGAATCATTCCGCGATTGGGGTCGCGATTGCTATTGCGCACCGGGCAACGATAACACCTGCGGTAAACGCTTCGGCTGGCAGCAGGGTACGCTGCCGCAAGGCTATGACCATAAATACACCTATAGCCACGTCGGCTACAACTTAAAAATTACCGACATGCAGGCCGCCTGCGGCTTGGCACAGCTGGACCGCGCAAATGATTTTATCGCTACGCGCAAAGCTAATTTTAAATTCTTGAAAGAGCGGCTAAAGACGCTGAAGGAATTTTTAATATTGCCCGAAGCCACACCCAGCAGTGAGCCTTCATGGTTTGGGTTTCCGATTACGCTACGCGACACCGCGCCAGTGAATAGGGTTGATCTGCTGAAATATCTGGATCAACACAAGATCGGTACGCGGCTTTTGTTTGCAGGCAACATCACCTGCCAACCCTATTTTACGAGCCAAAAATATCGCATCGCCGATAGCCTTGAGCGCACAGACACAGTGATGAATAATACTTTTTGGTTGGGGGTTTATCCAGGATTGCAAGAAGATATGCTCGACTACACCGCAAGCCAAATAGAAGCCTTTTTAGGCTTAGGGTTTTAATCTGTTCATGCAAATGCAAATCACCGATACCAAGATTGAAGGCGTCAAGCTAATTTCGTTAACGCCGTTCGTTGACGAGCGTGGCTGGTTTCTTAAAACCTTCCATGCACCAACCTTCGCCGCAGCTGGCCTTGAAACGGAGTTCCCAGAATCGTTCGTATCGCTATCTAAATGTAACGTGATTCGCGGTATGCACTTTCAAACCCTGCCTCACGACCATTCCAAAATCGTGCGGTGTGTAGCTGGGAAAGTGATGGATGTGGTGCTCGATCTGCGCACTTACTCGCCGACATTTAAACAAGCGACGGGCTTTGTGCTGAACAGTGCCCAACCGCGCGCTATCTACATGCCGCGCGGGGTAGCGCATGGATTCCTCACACTGAGCGACGAGGCGGTGCTGGAATATCACACCTCCACCGTGCACCACCCCGCCAGCGACAGCGGTATCCGCTGGGATAGCTTCGGCTTTGATTGGGGCTTGGGCGATGCGATGCCGACACTCTCGGCGCGGGACAAGAGCTTCAACGGCCTAGCAAATTTTGTGTCGCCCTTTGTGTCTCCTTCCGCGGCTGCGAACTGATCGTGTCGGACTTCACCCGCTGCCTCATCACCGGTGCAACAGGATTTGTAGGAGGGCACCTCGCGCGACGCTTGGTTGCCGAAGGCAAAGATGTCCACATCCTCACCCGCGCCACCTCATCCCTCGCCGCCATCCAAGACATCGCCGGGCGCCTCACTATCCATCGCCTGGGATCAGCCAGCGCTTATGCCAAGGTCTCTGCTGCCAACGCGCCAACCACCGCCAGCGTCAACGAGGCAATCACGAAAGCCAACCCCGAAGTGGTATTCCACTTGGCCGCGATGTTTCGCGCGGAACACTCGCCGGAAGACATCGCGCCGATGATCGAGGCTAACGTTACCTTCACCACACAGCTGCTGGAAGGCATGAAGCAGACGGGGGTGAAAACACTCATCAACACCGGCACCTCGTGGCAGCACTACCACGGCGCCGACTACGACCCGGTCTGCCTGTACGCTGCCACCAAGCAAGCTGCGGAAGACATCATCACCTTTTACTGCAATGCGCACGGCTTGCGGGCGATCACGCTAAAGCTTTTTGATACTTACGGGCCGGAAGATACGCGCAACAAACTGCTGAACATCTTTAAACGCGCGAGCGAATCGGAAACGCCGATCGCTTTTTCCGCTGGCGAGCAACTGATTGACATGGTGCACATTGATGACGTGGTGAATGCGTATCGGGTTGCCGCGCAGCAAGCCCAGCAGCCGGGCAACGCGACACACGTGAAATATGGTGTCAGTTCCGATGCCCCGCTGCCACTCCGTGAATTAGCCAGACGCTATGAATCCATCACCGGCAAGCGCCTCAACATTGCCTGGGGCGAGCGGCCCTATCGTGCGCGTGAAGTGATGCAGACACCGAAGCTACCCGGGCTGCCCGGTTGGGCGCCGGTGATCACGTTCGACGCAGGTCTGGCGGAACTGATCAATCCTAGCAGTCCCCCACGCGATAGCGAGACCATGCGCTCGGCACCGAAGGTCACCAATGATTAGCCGCACGCAATTGGGCTACAGCGCGCTGGGCGCATGCAGCGTCGCAATCGGGCTCGCCAACTCGATCCTCACGCTGCGAATGCTCGGCGTGTCGGGCGAATCCGACGTCTGGCTATTAAGTCTCGCCATCGTTGCCACCTTTGCTTTTCTATCGCAGATGGGCGTCGATCAGTTTCTGATTTTTTTTGAACACGAGCGGACTCGTGGCGCTAGCCATGCGCTTGTTTTTGCGCGTGCGGCGTGCCAATGGGCAATCGTATCCGGCGTTGTGTTCGCGATATTAGTTGCCGTGGTCTCGCCAATTGCAGTTCAGTTTTTTGCTGCAGGTTTATCAAGCCAAGCGAAAGTGAACACGTCAGGCATCGTGACTGCGATGGCGGCGCAAATCGCAGCAGTGCCGTTAGCGCACGTTGTTCGTCAGTATCTGAATGCGCAAGGCCGGTACGTGCTGAGTTACATCGTCGGACTTTGGGCTCCGCTGATCATGACCATTCTTTTACTTTACGCATATCTCACATCCAGCACGGTATCGAGCCTTGCGTGGCTTGTTGGCGCGGGAGGGCTAATGCAAATGATTTTTTGTACCGCACTCGTCTGGCCGCAAATCGGCGGGCACGCGCCCCAACAAGGGTACTGGCGCACGCTGCGCCCACTTATTGTCGCAAGCCTCGCTATGCGCACCGGGCACGCGCTGCATAATTTTTTCTCGGCACTCATCATCAATGCCACATTATCGAGCTTGTCCCCGGGCGCTATTTCGATTTTTCAGTACGCCAGCCGATTTGCCTCCGCTGCGGCAGGTATCGCTGTTGGCCCGCAGGGCGGAATTCTCAACGCACAAGTCTCTCGAGGTTGGGCCGAACATGATCGACGTGCGGTCACTACCGCAGCGTGGGATTTTTCGAAACGTGTGTTGCCAATATTAGTGGCGTTTGTCGTCGCCATTTGGTACCTCCTCCCGACGATCATCGGGCTATTGGTTCCGCAGAAGATGCCCATCGACGATTTGGTGCTGGCCTTTCTGATCCTGTCGTGTTGGTACGGTATTATCCAAATGGAGGCCGTGTTTGTTGCCATCGTCGTCGCCGCGCGGCGGGCGTCCTTCTTCATCGCTGTCAATGGGCTCTTTGTGGTGGTCTTTTCCCTACTCTCGCGGATTACGTTAACGCCCTGGGAACATGCCAATTTGCCGCTAGCCGCAACCGCCGCGCAGCTTGTGAGCATTGTTCTCTATGCTGGCCTTGCCAAGCTGATGATGCGCGAACACTTCGCCAGCTTACAATTTCCCCTTTAGACAAATGCCCCAAACATGAGTACATTGCTGACAATTGCCATCCCAACGTTTAATCGGGCGGATCATCTAGACGCGCTGCTTGAATCGCTGTCTGAGCAGATAAAGGCGTTCCAGGACGACATTCGATTAGTGGTGATCGACAATCATTCTACTGATGACACTGCCTTGCGCTGCGAGACTTGGAAACAAAAAGGGCTAACCTTCGATTACATTTGCAATGCCGAGAATATCGGCATGGCGGGCAACATCATTAAGTGCTTTGAAATTGCGGAAACGGAATACAGTTGGACGATCGGCGATGACGATAAGGTCCGTAGCGGAATGCTCGCCCAAGTAATGGAGGTGCTGCGGCGGGAACACCCCGACCTACTACACTTTGTTGGACAAACCTTCAACCCGGCGAGCGCTGCGAGCCAGCGTAGCGCGCCGAAGTTGACCCCACGAACGGTCGATGCCCGCGCATTCGTAAGGCTGGTACACGTTCACATCACGTTCATAAGTTGCCTAATTCTCCGAAAGGCGACGCGTGCAGCCTGCGACAAAATAGCGCCTCTCGAGCGGTATCCTGGATGCGTCATTCCGCAACTGATCTGGATACTTGAAATTTTGCGCGCAGGGCATCGCTTCACTTATGTACCCCAGCCGTTGATCTTGGGTCGTGATTCCGGCGCAGAAGGATATAGAGCGTGTCAAACGTTCTCAACTGAAATTGTAGAAATTCTCGACGCAGGTGTCTGTGCCAAATTAGCGAACGCATTCAAGACGCGGATTGTCATAAAATATTTGCCCTCCACTGTCCTGAAATTGCGACAGCGCAAATTTGGCGCGTCCGGCCTCAGCGACATGGACGCTTGGTGCTTGAACCGCGCGTATTCTCGATTCGTCGGCTACTGGTTGTTTTTGGTACCAATGGTTCGCCTGCCGTTGTGGCCCGCGAAGATTGCCTTCCTACTGTCCCGGCTCACCGGAAATTGCATAGCTGTCCTTGACCGCATTGATATATATGTTTTCAGATTGCATCGCTGACCAATGAGTGAGTTTCCGAACGTGCCAGCGCAATGCCTAGTGACGATTGGTATTCCAACCTTTAATCGATGTGACCTTTTGGCGTATGCAATTCAGAGTGCGCTGAGACAGACCTATCATAATCTTCAAATTATTATAGCCGACGACGGCAGCTCGGATGCCACTGCGGAATCGGTGAATCGCCTGCAAGATGCACGAATCATCTACTATCGACATGAACACAATCTGGGGATGATCGCAAACTGGAATACCTGCGTTAATCGCGCTACCGGCGATTATTTTTTAATGTTAAATGACGATGATGAGTTGGCTCCAAATGCAATTCGCGACTTGATCCTTATGTACGACCGCTTTGATGCCGAAGACCTGCAGTCAAGCGAGACGATTGGTTTCGCATACGGTAGGTGCGAAATAATCGGTGAAGCTCGGCAAGTTTTCAAAGTCACCGATTCGGCGCCAAGTTATGAGCCGACAATAGATCTTTGGGTAAATTTCTTTAAAAGCAAAAGGGCGCTTGCCCCCTCCGCAAGCCTTTTTCGAACCGAGGATCTAAGGCGGATCGGTGGGTATGACCAAAAGTATGGATTTGCCTCGGACGTCGGTGCAGCGTTAAATGTTAGTCTGGCATATAGTCATGTCGCCGCAGCCAACTCTGTGGTTGCCAAATATCTTCTCCACAAAGGCAACGTGTCGTTAACGCAGACTTCCGAGGCGATCATTCGCGCAAACGACGCGTTGATTGAAACTTGTGAAGGAAAATTGGGTAGCGACGAAGTGCTCGAACTGTTAAAAAGAGCCGCCCAACAACGCAATCTTGAGGTTGCATTTCATCTCGCAATACGTAACCACTTTGTAGGCGGTACTTCCTTTAGCAGTCTCATCAAAGCATTCTGGACTCGCCGTCATGATTTTTACTCTATTAGTGGGGCACAACTATTCGTAAGGGGCGTTTGTAAGTTGGTGCTGTTTCATTGTTTTGGCTGGCGAAATGCGCCTGTCCGCTAGTTTTGGTAGTGCGAGGATATGCAACGATCAACGATGGCAACATCATTGCATTTGCAAATCTTGCCAGAATCACTGTAGTTCGGCTTAACCGACGACAATCGTCCCTCTTATGGTTGTCGATAAGGTTAAACCAAGTAGCAAGAATCCGCTCTTTAAAGGTTCAATTTCCCCGCTAACCGTGCGGGAAGCTTTGACGATCACACAATGCCCCGAAACTAGCTTTGAACAGTAAAGTAACAGAACAAGGAACTTATATTGAAAATTAACTCAACAAGTCGAGTCTATATCGTGGGCTGCGGTGGAATGCTCGGCGAGGCAGTTTATAGCGCCATGCGGGCATGCGATGCCATTGTCATGGCCTCCGATATCGATGTAAACGAGGATTGGCTTACCTTTGGAGACGTGCGCGATTCCGACGAGATAGCTCGGCAAATCGTGGATTTTGCGCCCGATCTTTTGATTAATCTAGCTGCGCTGACGGATCTCGAATACTGCGAGTGCAATCCCGAAAACGCTTGGCTAACCAACGCGACGGCCGCTGAAAATTTGGGACGCGTTGCGCAGCAGATTGGCTGTGTTTATGTTTATATCTCCACCGCAGGCATCTTCGACGGCAAACAGGATTCGTATACGGATTTCGACGCACCGAGCCCGCTTTCGGTTTACGCAAAATCTAAGTACCGCGCAGAGCTGTTCGTCTGCGCATCCGTTCCAAAGCACTATGTTTTACGCGCGGGATGGATGATGGGTGGCGGGCCAAATAAGGATAAGAAATTTATCAACAAACTTTACAAACAAATCGTGTCGGGCAGCAGGCATTTGCGAGTGGTAGACGATAAACTTGGCACACCAACCTATACCGTCGACTTTGCCGAGGGCATGATTATGATTGCGGAAAATGGGCAGTATGGTCTTTACAATCAGGTTTGTCGCGGTACTGCAAGCCGCTATGAAGTTGCTTCGGAGTTTGTTAATCTGATCGGGTTACGCGAGCAAGTCACAATAGAAATTGTTCCATCGGACTACTTCGCCAAAGATTATTTTGCCCCCCGGCCCGCTAGTGAGCAATTGGTAAACCTGAAACTCAATCAGCTCGGCTTAAATGTAATGCGCGACTGGCGCGTCTGTCTTGCTGAGTACGCTGACGTGTTCGACACGACGTTTGCGATGAATACACTTCCTCCTCCCGACGTACGTAGTCGTCGCCTCCGAAAGACGTCATCGTGACTCACTACCATCCCTAGAAAGAATGTCAACCCAACAGGCAAAGCGCAAGGTAATGTTCGTTCTTCCAAGCTTGGAGGGCGGGGGCGCAGAACGCGTATTCATCTCCCTTGCGAAGTTTTTTTCGACAGACGAATCGGTCGAATTACACCTTGTGTTGATGTTCCCATCATTCGACTTTACGCTTCCATCCAATGTCGTTGTCCATTCGTTGACGCTCTACGTAGGCGAAAAAAAAGTAATTCGTGATGTCTTGCAGATCACCGCCGTGTTTCGATTACGCAAATTACTTAAACAAATTCGACCTGATGTATGCATTGGTTTTTTGCTCCGCGCAAACCTTGTCCTCTTGGCAGCAGCGTCGACCATTGCTATGTGGAAGCGCGTGGTGCTCACAGAACATGGGTATTCTGCAGCGCCCGTAAAATCGCTTCGATCACGCTTCCTGCAAGCTCTTAACTTGTTAAGTTACCGATCGGCTTGGTATACGATTTGCGTGAGCGAAGGTCTGCGTGGCTATTTGATTACGCGTGGCGTCCGCCCTGAAAGGGTTGAGACGATCTTGAACCCGGTCGATATCGATGAAATTAGCCAGCACGCTCTTCAAACGAGCGTTCCACCCGAGATGGTCAGAACTGACGGCCGCCGTAGAATCTTAGGCGTTGGCAGGCTCGCATTGCAGAAGCAATTCAATGTGCTGATTAAGGCAGCCGCCGAGGTCGCGAAATCGGAGCCGGTCGCGCTTTATTTGTTGGGTGATGGTCCTGAGCGCGCCAATCTGGAGCGCCTTGCAAAATCGCTAGGTGTTTCCGAACTAGTTCATTTTCTTGGGTTCCAGCAATTTCCGGCGTCGTACTTCGCACACGCAGACGTCTTCGTGTTGACTTCTGAATGGGAGGGATTTGGACTCGTGGTAGCGGAGGCGCTCGCTGCACGATGCCCCTGTGTTGCCTACGACTGTAATTTCGGCGTTGCAGAAATTCTTGGCCGTGATTATCGCTGGCTTATCCCGAATGGTGACCAAAATGCGTTAGAAACCGGCATACTAAATGCGCTTCGCGCCTCTAGAGAGGAACTCGACGGGGTGCGGGCGTGGGGTTCTCAGCGTGTCACCGCGTTTCACATTAACGCAGTTGGACCCCAGTATCGCGCCGTGATCGATCGCGTCGCCGCAGGTCGGACGTAGCAATTCACCAAATTCAGCCGATGATTAAGCATAACCGAACTATTGCGAAATTCGAGGGAACGCAAGTTAGCGACAAGTCGCTACTGATTCTCGTCATTGCCTGCCAGTTCTTGATATCGATCTTTAGCGTTTTCTTATCAACCTCGAATGAAGTTGCCGCACTTGGCACGGAGATTTATGGAGATGGGAAGGCGGACTACCTTGCGGCCCTGTTCGTCGGCACACTGTTTTCTTTGACGATCTTTTTCTGGCCGGTTACCCGCCGAGAGAAACTTGCGGTGCTTCTCATGTGGCAAGCAAAGTTGGTGGTATGTCTGATGCTGATGCCTTATTACGAGGGATATTACGGCAGTCTGGATGCGTTCGGATACTTTAATTCGGCATTGGCAGAGCCTCACTTCGCAGGCTTTGTTCTGGGCGATGGGACGCAGAATCTCAGCGAGTTTTGTAAGGTACTCCTGTGGGTATTGCCGGACTCCTATCATGGCCTGAAGGTCGCGTTTGCCTACATTGGCATGGCCGGCGTCTTCACGTTCTACCGTGCGATCTGCGTTAGCGCCAATCAAGAAAGCATCGACTGGCTGCTTGGTCTTGGCTTGTTTCCGTCGCTTTTGTTCTGGTCATCGATATTGGGTAAAGATCCGATCACATTGCTTGGCATTTCTTTGGTATTTTTTGGAGTTGCGATTGTCACCCGCAGGCAATTCTGGCGCGGCTTGCTACTGCTTTCGGCGGGCCTACTGATTGTTGCCTACACGCGCCTGTGGGTCGCGTTGATCCTGCTTGCCCCGGTTTTTGTCGTGTTTCTGTTTGGGTTTAAGAAATTAGAAACGCGCTTTTTACTGTTGGCTTGTGGCGTCGTGGCATCGTTCTTTCTGTTGACCGTGTTTTTGGAGGGCGCAGAAATTACCTCCAATCGGGACGCTGTTGAACGATTTGACGGGGCATCGCGAAGCTGGGCGGACGCAGGCGGGTCGGGCCAACAAATCACTGCCGACCTAACAGACCCGGTTCAACTGCTCGCTTTTACGCCGGTTGCCGCCTTTGCAGCCTTGTTCAGGCCGCTCCCTTTGGAGATTCCTTCGCTATTTGGCACACTTTCTGGAATGGAAAACTTGTTTTTGCTCATCCTGTTCGCTCGCGCGCTACGACGCTTCGATATATCCCGGCTACGCAATCGAGATGTTGCTGCCGCTCTAGTTTTTGTGGTTGTTTGGGTCGTATTGTATGGGCCGATTTCGTATCAAAATCTCGGTACGGCGGTGCGTTTTAAATTACAAGTGCTTCCGGTCATGCTGGCCTTGCTTGTGCTATTCGGCGCCAAGCGGAGCGCGGCTCGTGCCGAAGCAACTCTGCTGGTTGCAGCGCATAGTAGCGCAAAGCGGACGGTGTAGCGGAGATGTGTGGCATTGTTGGTATGGTGGGTAAGGTAAGTGCCCCGCGGCTTCAGCGCATCACGGCGATGCGAGACCGACTTGCCCACCGGGGCCCAGATGCCGCTGGCGTTTGGGTGGACGACACGCACGAGGTTGCCCTTGGCCATCGCCGGCTATCAGTCATTGATCTATCGCCAAACGGTGCGCAGCCGATGCAATCGCATTGTGGTCGATTTGTGATGACCTACAACGGCGAGGTTTATAACTTCAAAGAATTGAAATCCGAGATCGAACAACAGCATCCGCAACACCATTGGCGCGGCGGTGCCGACACGGAGGTGGTCCTTGCTGCCTTTAGCTATTGGGGCCTAGAGGCGGCCTTAACCAGGATGGATGGCATGTTTGCGTTCGGTGTCTGGGACCGGCGAGACAATGCACTGTACCTCGCGCGCGACCGGGTTGGCGAGAAGCCGCTCTACTACGGCTATGCGGGCGACGAATTCGTCTTCGCCTCGGAGCTCAAGGCTTTGCGGGCGCACTCGGGGTTCAAGCCTCACATTGACCGCGATGCGCTCACCAGCTATTTTCGTTTCGGTTACGTCCCAGCGCCGCATTCGATATATGAGGGCGTCCGCAAGTTGACTCCCGGTCACTGGCTGCGCATCACGCAAAGCGAGACGGCGCGGCGCGCGCTGCCGGAACCAGAGCCGTATTGGCGGCTCGACGATGTGATTGAGTCCGGTCGCCAACATCCGTTTACCGGCGGCGATGCCGATGCGATTGATGAGCTTGAGACGCTGCTGAAGCGATCCGTCGGTCGGATGATGGTGGCCGATGTGCCGCTGGGTGCCTTTCTATCCGGCGGCATCGACTCTTCGACCGTCGTTTCGATGATGCAAATGCAGAGCGCACGTCCGGTGAAGACCTTTACCATTGGTTTTGATGAGGCTGCGTACAACGAAGCCACGTACGCCCGAGCTGTTGCGGCACACTTGGGGACGGATCACACGGAGATGTATGTGGACGCCAAGCAGGCTCAAGCGGTGATCTCGCTGCTGCCCACCATTTATGACGAACCGTTCGCTGATTCATCGCAGATTCCCGCCTACCTGATCTCGCAGCTTGCCCGCCAGCACGTCACGGTGAGCCTGTCCGGGGACGGTGGAGACGAGATATTCGCTGGCTACAACCGTTATGCATGGGCTGACAAGATTTGGAATCGCATCGCGCCTTTCCCGGCGGGCGCAAGACGCATCGCCAGCGCGCTGGCTGGCAGTATTCCCGCCCCGATATTGAGCGCCGCTTACGCGACTCTACAGCCGCTGCTGCCGATCAAATACCGATTCTCACTCCCGGCTGAAAAATGGCGCAAGGCGGCTACCTGCCTCGCGGCGCGCGACGTCGACGAGCTTTATCAAATGCTGGTATCGATCTGGCAATATCCGGCAGACATCGTGCTCAACGGCCGCGGCCGTGATCGCCAATTTGTGCTTGGTCCCGCGATGGAAAATAGCAGCGTTTGCGAGGCCATGATGCGACTCGATTCGCTGACCTATTTGCCAGACGATATTTTGACCAAGGTAGACCGCGCAACGATGGCAGTCAGCCTTGAATCGCGCATTCCCTTGCTTGACCCTTCTGTAATTGAATTCGCTTGGCGACTCCCCGCCCACATGAAATTACGCAACGGCGTGAGCAAATGGATATTGCGAGAGGTTCTCTATCGGCATGTACCGCGTGAACTGATCAAGCGCCCCAAAATGGGTTTTGGTGTGCCGATCGACCAGTGGTTGCGCGGGCCTTTGCGGCCATGGGCAGAGAGTTTGCTGGATGAAGCCACGCTGAGGCGGCAGGGCTATTTGAATACAGCACTCGTCAGAAAGACTTGGAATGAACATGTGTCAGGCTTACGGAACTGGCATCAACAGCTATGGTCGATTTTGATGTTTCAGGCTTGGCTGGAATCGCAAGATGCTGAGTTATCGCACCGAGGCTAGTAACATTTATCAAGTTGCCTACCGCGAATGGTCGGAGGTGCCGTCTGCCGACGCGTTGGTCTTAGCTGTAGCGCCTGAAGCCTATCCGGCGCTAACGCGGGTCAATTTGTTCGCGTCGGTAAAGCTGGGCGTCGTAATCGACGTGAACTCAGTACTGGATCGTGACGTCGTCCTCGCTATGGATTCCGATTGACGGGTTCTAAAGCAATCGAATCCGCGGGGCAGGAGGTCTTACAGTTATCAAATTTAACTTATCGGGATTGATGAAAAGTCGATTAGACCCACATACTTCCCCTGAAATTCGAGTACGGTGTAGTCATGACCACACGACTCGGCGAGCCGTTTAAAATACGTGTTGTCTTGGATGTCATCCATAACAATGACTGCGTTTGCCGATAGTTTTTGTTGCACCTTAGAAATGGCTGAGCTTCTTCCGCTGGCGCTTTTGTCGCTGTCATAGTGAAATAGATCAATGCGACCAACGCGCGCGACGATTCCGGGAAGTGCTATGTCATCACCGCGGACGTCAAGGGTCCAGCGATTCTTTAGCGATGCCGGGACAAGGATACCGATGTACTTCTCCGGATTAGCCATCCGAAAATAAGGGAAGTCGCTGGAGAAAAGCTCGCCATTGTTTTCTTTCGACAACGCAGCAAGAATGGTTAGAGAACTCCAGCCTGCAGCAACACCAGTCTCTACGACGACATTTGGCTTCTTATGAAGAACAAGAAAATAGAGTAATGGATAAGCTCCCCCGCCACCCAAATCGTCTTTGATGGATGCCAATATTGATTGCGCCCGAGCATTGATATCAGCGACCGCTTTTAGGGTCTCCTCCCAGAGGCTGGCATCAATACTCTGACAGTACTCGGGAACAGAGATAGCATGTTTCTTCGCCCATAAGATCGCTTCAGCGCGGGTGTCCGGCTCGAAGCGCTTAGCTATTTTTTTCAACACCACCCAAAATTTTTTAGGTTGGCTGAGATTCGCTAGGATATTTCGGATTACTAACATAGAAAATAATGGGGTTACGCCGCAGAGGCAATATGAGACATTTACTCATCTTTTTGCAGATGCTTTACCTACGAAAAGTTGCTAAGACCAGTATTTACGCCTACTATTTTTTCCAGTAAAAACATTTTGAATCAACCTGTGTCAGCGGCAACGCAATATTTCGTGCTGACCTAAATTCATCAACCGCTTGACGGCAGTAAGTCCAAAGACCCTCGCCGTAATCGTCGACGATAACAAACCCCCCGACGGAAAGCTTGTCGTATAAATTGACCAAGCTATCCATGGTGCTCTCATAGTAATCGCCATCCAGTCGTAAAAGAGCGAGCCGTTCAATTGGTGCAATCGGTAATGACTCTTTAAACCAGCCCTTTAAAAACTTAACCTGCTCATCCAAGAGCCCATAGTCCGAAAAATTCTTCTTTACTACCTCAAGGGTCGCTGCAAAGTGTTGGTAAGCCTTCGTCATTACCGGGCCGGCATGTGCTTTCGCCTCAATGGGGAATTTTTCTGCATCAGGTTCTGGCAAGCCCTCAAACGAATCTGCAACCCAAACCGTTCTACCGGTGACATGCTTGGCCTTTAAAACAGCCCGCATAAAAATGGTAGCGCCGCCCCGCCAAACACCGGTCTCAATTAAGTCGCCGAGAATGTTATTTTTAATAATATCGTCAATGCAATATTCAATGTTGTCGAAACGGCTTTTGGGCAGCATCGATACTGCATTACTTTTGATGTAATGGTTTGTAAATTGATGCACGAACGATGCAAGATGTGCAGAATCATGATCCGGTTCGTTATTGTGAAGCGTGTTCGTCAAGCATTTGCGCAATAGCGTTAGGTAGGCTTTCTTAATATCTTGGTTGGATGATGTCATTTCAATGTCTAGCTAGTTCGTTGGCTCATGAATTCGGTGGTGATTGCTTAGTTGCGGTTGTGCTCCTATTTTGAATTGAGTCGTCCTGTAGTTTCGTAGGCTCAGTGGTCAACTCAAGAGCCGGCGCAATAATTTTAGCCGCTGCGCGAGCAAGTTTAATCGCGTCCTTTGGACGGGGGTGGCCGGAATCATAAAAGTCCTCATCGGCTAGTGAATTTTGGAGGGATGAAAAAGTAACGTTAGGCATACCCTTTATTTCGTCGATAAAACGCGATTTTCGGATCTCGTAAAGCTGGAAGTATGGGGATGCATCACGATGCCACTTCGGCAACGGTAAATCTAGGATAACCAGCCTGCTTTGCTTGCTGGTTACCGTTTGAGCCAATTTAATAATTTGCATAAAATTATCTTCTTTCCATTCAGCTATCGGTCCCATGTATATTTCCCACGATTTGATTGAATCTGCCATTTCCTGCGAATTGAGATGATATGTGTCTTTTGCCTCAATCACTGGCACGGGGGTCGGACCTGTTAGTCCCAGCAGTCGTTTGCCAAAGTTAGCCACGCTTTCACGCAGTGGGCTGAAAACCTTTAAATTCCAGCGAGAAGTCAGAAATAATGGCGGTGTATTAAACGCTGGAAAGATAATTTTGCAACTGAGATTAGTTGGACTTTGTCATCACTATCACTGAGCTGATACCGTTTTTTGTTGGCATCGAGATTTGTTATTCCCATCGGATACAGTCGTCCGCTTGCGACAAAATTTCCGTAGAACATGCCCACCACAATCGTCAATTTATGCCAATTTTCAGGAGCAATTTTTTCATAGGCCATTTCTAGCGCTTGACGTTGCTCGGTTAGGTTGGAGGGGCCGATAGCAAGATTGTCTACGGACACGCCCAGCAGCGGCGACAACTCATGCGGACGCAGCCCATCTCTTACAATGGACGAGCCCAGCAAGATCACCCGCGTATCGGATCGTGCAAGTCGATCAATCGAAAACAACAAATACTTTGGGTCGGTGGTGTAGATGGTTTGCGGCGCCTCATTGGTATCAACATACGATGTCGGATCATCGGGGAACAGCGCAAAGCTCAATGCGAGCATAAAAATATACAGAGCACAAAAAAAGAAAATGATTCGCAATACGTAAAGGCGAGTGGGCGACAAGGGTTTTGCTTGGGCATTCATACTAAAACGCTTTGTAGATAAACTCGGGTGCCGCGCTGCCGGCAACGTTGATCATTACAAAAACTATCGAAATTTTTACGGCAGTCCAGCACGGCGCTAGCCAGGGTTCCAATGAAAATATTGCGATTGTTTGTGCAATGCGGGCATGGAATTTGCGCAGGAGCCTGCCCAACCAATAGCCAAAATAAGCTACTGAGAAGAATGCCGATATCAAAAACGCGAAAGCCGTGAGCATAACTAAAAACGAGGCTGGCGTAGCAAGCAAGTGCGCCTGCGCAGGTGCTATCCATATGCAGGTAAGCGCAACCGCGACATAACTCAGCGTGGCCGCGCGACAAAGTGCGACATACCATGGCCGACTGCACAGATCTTTGTAGCCTTGCTTACCGAGTCGCGCTGCCGCGCGCAGTTGGTATTGTTTGTTGACTACCACACCAAGTCCGAGCATCGCACCGTAGAAAACGTAAACCCATGTTGTTCCATGCCAGATTCCCATCAACATGAAGGTCACAAAGAAGGCAATTGAACCAATGAGCGCTGCTTTATTTTTTTGCGGCCAGCGAATGGAAAGCTGCTTAAGCAGTGGATTAAAAATATAGAACTTGAACCACTCTGAAACAGTAATATTCCAGCGTGTCCAGAATTCGAGAAAGTTTTTACAGGCGTATGGTCTTGAGAAATTTTCCGGAATATTAATTCCGCAAAGCTTGCCCACGCCAATAACGATGTGCATATAGCCTGAAAAGCTAATATACAAATGCAAAAAAAACGCCACTGTCGCCGCTGCAAAAATACCAGCTACTCGGGCACTGACGATTTCCTCGCCCATGTTCGCATACACTACAGGCTCGATCTTGCTGAATGCCCACATCGTGATGTGCGAAACAACGCCTACGAGGAAAAACCCCCAAATCGCGCGGCTTAGCGCATGGTGCAGAACAATTGGTGTTTGAATTGTTGATGGCGTCCGCAGCTGCTGCTCAAAATCGCCGTAACGTTGCACGGGACCCGAGACAAAGGTAAGGAAGCACAATGTGTAGCTAAGGTATTCGATTAACGTTGGGGCTTTGATTGCTTGCTGGTGGACGTCGACTGCAAGATGCACGATACGGAAAAATAGGTAGGAAACGCCAACGGCGACGAACGCGAATGGTAGTGAGGGCAGAAAATCGATCAAACTGTATTGCTTCATCCATGCAAATGCCAACAATGTTAATGCCAATATGCCAGCGAGCCCCCGCACCGATGCGCGGGCAGCCGAACGAACAGCGATAAAGCCACACATAACAAACACAGCAAATGGAACTGCAGCAAGCGGCGTGGCAAAAAAGGCGCTGAGAAAGATGAAATTAAGCATCATGATTGCTAGCGAGCGTTCACGATAGCTGCTCGCAAACTTGAGCACCACAATCGCCAACATGCAAAATGCCGCGAAGCGTAAGCGCTCCACCAACCCCAGCCTTGTTCGCCGCGCGTAATTTCCGCATGCTCGCTCCTCCCAACAAAGCAGGCGCACACATGAAATTGACCGCACAGTTTTGGCAGCAACACGTACTCGCCGCAGGCCGGAGTTCAGA
>JBBRAM010000006.1:0-179789 GCA_038206765.1 Burkholderiales bacterium
AGAGCGCACCGTATTTTCATGGAACACTAACGTAATGCGCGTCGTGATCACCGGTTTTTCCGGCGAATAAATCGGCGCTTCCTTAGCACCTGTTGCTCTCCCAGCAGGAGCAGCGAGGCGCGAACAGTCACGTCGCTAAACAAGCCCGGATAGAATCGCTTTCACGGGCGGTCAATATACTGTATAGATATACAGTATGCAAACGCCGTCATCCACAGCCACGCGCCCAGCACCGCCGTCTGCCGCACCCGTAACCCCGGCCCACTACCAGCGCCACCGTCCCGAAGAAACCACGCTCTACCGCTTGGTGCAAACACACCTCAACACCTTCCTCGCCTTCGTTGATACAGAGACCGGCGGTGCGGGCCTACCCACCTTTGTCACCGACGAGTTCGATGCGTTTCTGGCCTGCGGCATCCTCGCCCACGGCTTTCTGCGCCTTCGTTGCAATGGCTGCATGGAGGAGAAACTGGTGGCCTTCTCCTGCAAGCGTCGCGGCATCTGCCCCTCGTGCGGCACGCGGCGCATGGCCGAGGCAGCGGCCCATCTGGTCGATCATGTTATCCCCAAGGTGCCGGTGCGCCAGTGGGTGTTGTCGTTCCCGATTCCCTTGCGCAGCCTGTTCGCTGTCCACCCCGAATTACTCGCGCCGATATTGCAGATCATCCATCGCGCAATTGCCACGTTTCTCATTGACCAGACCGGCATCAAGCGCGATCAGGCTGCTACTGGTGCCGTCACCCTCATCCAGCGCTTCGGTTCTGCTGCGAATCTGAACGTCCACCTGCATGCGCTGGTCCTCGATGGCGTGTATGGCAAGCTGGATGCCGTGGACACCGTAGAGACCGTAAGCACCGCGGACGAGAGCATGCCCGCACCCGCTGCCGCACCCATCTTCCACGCAGCCGGCACGCCCACCCGCGCCGCACTGCAGGCGCTACTGGCCAAGATCATCACGCGCATCCTGCGGCTGCTGACACGGCTGGGTCATCTTGTCGAAGAGGATGGCCAGACCTATCTGACAGGTGGCGTCACCGATCCGGATGACGTGATGACCCCCTTGCAAGCCGCCGCCGCCAACTACCGCATCGCGCAGGGCCCGCGTGCGGGGCAGAAGGTGCTGAGCCTGCAGCTGGCACCGCGCCATCTGGCGCGAAGTGGTGAATCCAGGGCGCTGTGCGCCAATGCCCACGGTTTCAGCCTGCATGCCGGCGTGCGCGTGGCGGTCGATGACCGGCAGGGGCTGGAGCAACTGTGCCGCTATATCACCCGTCCGGCGATTGCCAACGAGCGCCTGAGTGTCAATCGCGCCGGGCAGGTGGTGCTGAAGCTGAAAACAGCCTGGCGCGATGGCACCAGCCACCATGTGATGGCGCCGATGGAATTCATGCAGCGTCTGGCGGCATTGGTGCCGCGACCGCGATTACACCTGATCCGCTTTCATGGGGTGCTGGCACCGAATGCGAAGCTGCGAAAGGCGGTGGTGCCGGTGCCGACGGTGGCGACCGCACCGGCGCACGCGGGCGATTGCGACCACCTGCCTGCCGGGAGCGCGAAGGGGCGCATGCGGTGGGCGCAGTTACTGAAGCGCGTGTTCGATATCGACATCGAGCACTGCCCGCATTGTGGTGGGCAACTGAAGCTGATCGCGGCCATCGAAGAACCAGCCGTCATCGCCCGCATCCTCACCCATCTGGGGCTGGCCGCCCAGCCGCCACCGCGCGCACCGGCCGTGCGGGTGGATTTGTTTCAGGCGGCTTGAGGCACAAATCGGACTGGATGGGGACAGGGCCGAGGGAGGTGCTCGGACTGTGCGCGGGTTATCGCTCGGATAGGGTGGAAGTCAGGCGCGATGGGCGCGCAATTTGTGTGCGATGTTGAGAAAACGGTGGGGTTTCAGTTGATGGGCACGCGTTTGACCACCCGTCCGCCATCGGATACATTCAGGAATTGCGAAAAATGGTGTTTGAAATTCCTATACCCCGAGATATTCAAAACTGTTGGCGATGTGCGAAAGCGAGTCGAAAAAGCGAGTCGGGAAGCTGAGACTAAATCCAAGCCCGTCTTGAAAGCGCAAAGCAAGAGTCAGAAATGACACGATTTGGAGCCAGGTGTGAAGCTTACGGGAATGACCGCAATGGGTCGACAAGCGCCGGACGGCAATGCGTCTAATTGAACCGGGAGAAAGCGTGTGTTGAAGGCAAATCGGCAATCATTGGACGAAACTCTACAGGCGACCTCGGATGTCCTTTTTCCAGCTGATCTTGGCGAAGCGAAGGTCACCATTTTTAGTCGCGATTGTGATGGTGATACGCCGCTGCATGTCATGGTTCGGCGTGCGGATAACTATGCGGTTCAACAGCTGATTGAGGCCGGTTCTGACGTCAATGCCATAGGCGATATGGGAGAAACGCCACTACACACGGCGGTATACGCAGGAAGCGCTGAGATCATAAAATTATTGCTTGCGGCTGGTGCTCGTGATGACATTCGTAGCGAATTTGGCGACACGCAGCTTGAGCGCGCTATTAACATTGGAGGAGAAGTTGCAAAATTGCTGCGCAAGTAATTCGTCACCTTTGGGTCGCCAGTTGCCAATTATTTTCCCTGATCAAACTCAATAAGGAGGCGTATGTATCACTACGAACTTGCGCAGCTAAACGTTGCTCTCATGAAAGAACCGCTAGAGTCGCCAGGCATGGCCGACTTTGTGGCGAACCTTGATCGAATCAATGCGCAAGCAGAATTATCGCCAGGATTCGTATGGCGTCTTCAGACAGAGGAAGGCGATGCTACGGCCCTGCGCCCTATGGGTGAGAACACGCTGGTCAACATTTCGGTTTGGCAAGACGTATCGTCGCTGAACCGCTTCGTATACAAGTCGGCGCATGTAGAGATCATGCGGCGCCGTATAGAATGGTTTGAGCGCATGTCGGTAGCCTACGTCGTACTTTGGTGGGTTCCAAAAGGTCACCGACCAACGGTGGCGGAGGCGGAGGAAAAGTTGTTGCTTCTCCGAGAGAAGGGAGCAACCGCTGAAGCTTTTACGTTTCGGCAAGTATTTCTACCTCCTGACGAAAAGCAATTGCGGGCACCGTTTGCATTCGGCGACGAGTGTCCAGCGACGTAGTCGCCCTATGGCGCGGCATTCAACGGTCAGACGTGCCGGAAAATTTGGTCGTTTGAGGGATGGGCATTGAATATTGAATTGGCGTAAAACGGCTTCGCAAAATTAATCAGCAAGTCAGGATACGACCGACTGGTCAAACTAAAACGCGATTTTTTCCATCAGGATGGTCAAAAATCAATGCGCGTCAGCACCTTAATCGAGTTAACGGAATTTAATGGGCCCCGAATGGGCCCTCGATGGGCCCTCATAGGGCCCTCGTTAAAGTAAAAAAGACTTACTTTGCAGTAAGTCTTTGATTTTATTGGTGCCGAAAAGAGGAATCGAACCTCCGACCTTCGCATTACGAATGCGCTGCTCTACCAACTGAGCTATTTCGGCAACTTTCAGTCCATTGCAGCACACAACCAAGTACGCAAATAGACCGTCCATATTTTATAACGACTCAAAAAAATTTACGCCAAACACGCAATAAAATTTATTTTAATTTAGACCATAGTAGCGAAAATAGATTTAGCGACGATTTCCCGTAACGCTGCTGCCACGGTTTAGAGGCGTGAACTTTACCTCAATCGTTAACTGCGATTTAACTGGTATTCCCAGCAATCGCCCGGGGGAGAATTTGGCTTTTTCGAAAGCCGCGCTCGCGGCCAGGTCGAAAATTTCCTTGGGGAACGCGCTCAGCACCACCGCCCTCTCAACATTGCCTTGCTCATTGATAAGCAAGCGCAGAACTACGGTCCCTTGTTGGCCAATCCCGCCGTCCGGATAGACGGGTTCGACATCCGTCAACGGGACGGGCGGTTGGTCAAGATGATTGGACGTCGCGTAGTCGGGAAAGGACGTATCTATTGCCGCGATTGGTACCGGAGGAAGTGCCGGTGTCTCGTTTTTTTTGTTTTCTAAATCGGGGCGAATGCGTTGATCTGCCTCAGTCAGCGCAGGCGGGGCCAACGATTTTTCAGATGTGTCTGACTTTAAAATTTGCGGTGGATTTGGTTTTTGCGTTATCCCCTGCTTGGCGCTACTCAGCGGCACTAGCCAAGCCGACAAACCAGCACGTTCCGAGCTTCTTGGTTTGAAGTCAAATGTACTTGTTACCCATAGATAGCCGACGGCGTGAGCACCCAACGACAAACCAATCGCCGCGTACCATGTTATTAAGCCTGAACGGTTGCCCATCAATTTAATGACTCACTCATTTCACCTGCCAAGTCGGCAGATGAAATGAACCAGGAATATCAATCTACTTTTCTCTGCTACTGCGTTGGCAGAATCTCTCGCCAGCTAATCCGTTTGCCCGTTGGTGGCAGCGGCCTAGTCTGGAATAGTTGGTTAAACGCAGGAGCCAGTGTGGTACTCGGGCTTGGGTTACCCGGTGTTATGAGCGCGTATATCTGATTACTCGTGGTCAATACAGTCGTGAGCCCGACCAGTAACGTATTCTGATAAACCACAGATATCGGTTGGCTTGGGTTAACTGCCAGACCGTCTTGTGCAAACAACTGCGTGAAGTAACCGGTGCCACCGCCGCTACATGCTGCGTTGCTAGGCAAATTGCTGATAATGCCAATCGTGCCAGATTGCAATTGCATATCCACGTTGATGCGTTCGCCAGCATTGGGCAAGTCGACTACCCAGCCGTTCGTTACCGTACATGCGCTAGCAGTTCCTGTGCACGCTACACTTCGAGGTGCGGTGCCGGTGCCAGAAATTCTGTTCGGCGCAAGTGATGAGCGTAGGTTGGAGTAAGCCGTTGTTGTCAGCAGTGGGTCAACAATACCGTAGACGGATTGAGTCTGAGTAGTGCCCAAATCAGTTGTGCCCAGCAATTTTCCTGTCCCCACGAACAAATAGGTGGTTGTTCCGTTCAGCTCTGCAATATTGACAGCCGTCGTAATCGGTTGCGCAACACCCAACGGATCCGACGTTGTGCCAATCAAAACGGCAGCTGGAGTGGCCGACACATTATTAACATCGAAACGCCAGATATTGCCAAGCAAATCACCACCATACACACGTAGAGAAGTGTTATTCACTGAAGGGTTGTCAACAAAGCTAGTGATCTGCGCTAAGCCTGAAGGGTTAAGCGCAGTCCCAGCGCCTGTACCAATTTTGTAAAGAATATTGCCGGTGAATGCGTTCAGGATATAGAGGTAGCCCTGCCCGTCGCCCAATATTGCCGGGCTATTGATATTGTTGTAACCAGAGGTCACCATCACAACCCAAGTACCGTCCGCTAACTTGGTAATAATCGGGCGGCCATAAGAAAGACCCAAATGGCAATCAGAGGTGATTGGCGAACCTGAGTAGCAGGTCGCTCCTCTTTTGAACTCCCAAAGGCCTTTTGGATTCACTGGATCAGTAACATCTAGCGCGTAGTAGCCGTTGCCACCGCTGTTTAATCCCCCGACTAAAATCGTCTTCCAGCTAGACGTAACAGAATCGTAGGCGTCGCCAGAAATCGGTGAGCCATCAACGGTATAGATGTGGTTACTACCGTAGTTTGCATCTGCCAATTTATAAATATTGGCGGCAACCGACGATGGAATAACCGACCATGCCTCCGTGCCACCCTGCGTATCGGTCGGACTCGTACCTGCATACAACGCATGCAACATTCCATCATTGGAAGGGACATACAGCATCGGCGCGCGGCTCGCATTTGCGGTCTTAAAGGTTGAATAGCCGGTGTCCGCATAAAACTGCGACGGCGACGTCACATATGCTGGTGCACCATCAACAATGTCGCCCAATATGCCGCTACGCGTGCGGAAATATTTACCCACTTTATTGGTCTCAAATTGTTCGTTGCCACGATAACCCCTGAGGAAGTTAACCAACGGGGTGCCAGCGGCAAGCGAGCGTTGATTCACCGTCCCGCTAGTACCATCAGTCATGCTGGCGTATTGGCTTAACAGTGCAAGCGGGGTTGCGCCAAACAATGCTTGCTCGCTAGCGTTTAGGCCAGTATTAGCGGCGCCAGTTGGATTGCCGCTGGCATCACATCTGAAACTGTTCCAAGTGAAGTTGACTAAATTATTAGCCGCACCACTACGCATCAGGTAAATATTGCGGTTGTCGCAAAAATTCCCGACAAGCGAGTTAAGTTTTGTCGATGCTGACCAGAATGGGGTTGACGACGCGACTGCTGTTGTTACATTGAGTGTGCTAGCCGTAACGTCACCAGTCCAGGCAACGGTTGTGAAACTCGGTGCGTATGAGAAATTGCTGGTCGGCGTGAGTACAGGGTTTGCAATCGAAGCACCAGCGCCGGCGCCGAGTTGCGAGGTGATTCCGTTCAACGCACCCAACAAACCATTGACAACGGATGTCGGATCTCCCGCACTAAAGTATAGCCCACGTCCATTTACGGCAGCGTGCCAGTAGTCGTCAATCGCGCGCGCACTTTGGTATAACGTCGGGGAGGCGACATAGTTATATGTCGGATCTGGCCAGACGGGCCAATCTTTAACACCGGTACGAATATCGGCAAAGTCCCCGGTCGTGGCTGTTTTGTAATTGGGGTTGTAATTCACCGTTCCGGTGACGCCCAAAGCAATAGTGAATGTTGTCATATGCTGCCAAGGAGCACGGTCATCCTCGGGGCCAGAATTAGACGATGGCACGTTGTCCGGCATCGATGGCCGCAGATCAGTTACATAATAATATTGAGCAACGTCCGATAGGGAGTTCAGACTGCCTGTCAATGTTGTCCCACTGGTCGAGCAAGGCCAAGATGTGCAGCCCCCGGGCAATGCCGGCGGCAACAATCCTAAAATCGGATCGGTGGTGCCGGGTGCGGTCAACCCCAAAATGGACGGTAGCGTATTAATTCCGGGCGTGTAGCAAACACCATTCAAATCTGCGGCGCTGGTTGTCGTCGGCGCTGCTGTTGATTGGCTCACTTGTGTGCCACCGCTGAATTGGGTGGTCGTTACGGTAGTGGTCGTGGCGTACTGAACTTTTTGGCCGGGCACTGCAACACATGTGGTGGTGATAAAGCTATTCGCACCAGATGCAGCCGACGCAACGCAGCCCAATATTGGAGTGACAGGCGCCGTTGTAATCGGCGGCGGGCAGGTAGTTGTTACCCAGCTATTGCCGGCGGTTGCGGTAGCTGGCGTACAACTTGCGACCGGAACCGCCGTTGTGGTGTTGCTGCCGCAGGTTGAGGTTACCCAACCGTTTCCTAATGTGCCCGATGAGGCGGTACAAGTCTGCACGGGCGTCGGGCCGCTGTTTACGACGCCACAGCTGGTAGTAACAAAGTTATTGCCAGCTACAGGCGATGCCGCACTGCACGATCCGCTAGGAACCGCGGTCGGGCCAGTCACAATCGGTGCTGGGCAAGTTGTCGCGACATAACTATTGCCTGAATTGGCCGACACCGGCGTGCACGTTGCCACCGGCGTTGGACCAGACGTAATAGGTGCGGGGCAGGTGGTGGTGGTCCAACTATTGCCCGACGAGGCTGCAGCCGCAGTACAGTTGGAAACAGGGACGTTCGTTGTTACCACAGGTGCCGGGCAGGTAACAGTGGTGAAGCTATTGCCCGCGTTGGCGGCTGCGGCAGTACAGGATGCCACTGGCGCGTTAGTGGTGACATTGGGCGCAGGGCAGGTGGTGGTAGTCCATGTATTACCGGCACTGGCCGCGGAGGGTGTGCAGCTTGCGACTGGCACATTGGTGGTCACTACAGGCGCTGGACAAGTTGTTGCAGTAAATGAATTGCCTGCAGATGGACCAACAGGAGTACAGGTTCCGACGGGTGTTGGCCCCGTTGTTATTGCCGTCGGACATGTAACCATAGTCCAGCTATTACCAGCGGATGCAGCGGCAGAGCTACAGCTTGCAACCGGAACGTTGGTTGTCACAATCGGTGCAGGACAGCTGGTCGCCGTCCAGCCATTGCCAGCGGATGCAGCAGCGGCGGTACAGCTTGCAACCGGCGTATTCGACGTGACCACGGAATTACAAGTAGTGGTCGTAAAGGCATTTCCTGGTACAGCTGCTGCCGCCGTACACGACGCAACCCCGATCGGCCCGGTATTATTCACACCGCAACTCGTCGCCAGCCAGCTATTGCCAGCCGATGCTGCAGAAGGTGTGCACGATACCACCGGTGTAGGCCCAGAGGCCAAAGGTGAACAGGTTGTAGACGTGAACAGGTTGCCCGCATTCGCCGCAGATGCTGTACAGGTTGCGACTGGCACATTCGTTGTAACGTTCGGCGGTGGACAAGTGGTAGTCGTGTAGCCATTGCCAGCGGTGGGGCCTGACGGCGTGCAGGTCAAAACAGGAATATTGGTCGTATTGTTGGCATTACAAGTAATGGTCGTCCAGCCATTACCGACGCTTGCGGTTTGCGGTGTACAGGTTGCAACGCCAACTGGTCCGGTAACGATACTGCCGCAAGTTGTCGCAACGAATGCATTGCCTGCACTTGGCGCAACTGTGGTGCATGACCCTACCACTGTTGGCCCCGTCAATATAGTTGGCCCAACGCAAGTTGTGGTTGTATAAGCATTACCCGCGTTTGCACCAGACGGCGTGCACGTGAGTACGGGTACGTTTGAGGTGGTAATTGGCGCAGGACAAGTCGTTGTTGTGTAGCTGTTGCCGGCCGATGCAGCGGCGGCTGTACAAGTTGCAACCGGAACATTCGTCGTCGTGAGCGGCGCTGGACAGGTCGTGGTTGTGTAAGCGTTGCCAGAGCCCGCGACCGCCGGTGTACAGCTTGCCACTGGCACATTGGTAGTAACAGTCGGCGCCGGGCAGGTTGTGGCCGTGTAGCTGTTGCCTGCATTCGCCCCAACCGCTGTACAGGTGAGAACCGGGGTCGGCCCAGTGCTCACTGGTGAACAGGTTGTTGATGTGTAGCTATTGCCCGAGTTGGCTCCCGATGCGGTACAAGTTGCCACTGGCACATTTGTCGTCACGATTGCTGCTGGACATGTTGTGGTGATGTAACTATTACCCGAGTTGGCTGACGCGGGCGTACAAGTTGCAACCGGCACGTTCGACGTGACGACCGGCGCGGGGCATGTTGTGGTGGTGTAGCCATTTCCGGCGGTTGGGCCGGAAGCGGAACAGCTTACAACAGGTATGTTTGTCGAATTATTAGGCGCACAGGTTGTTGCGGTCCAACTATTGCTCGAACCAGCGGTGGCCGGTGTGCAACTCGCCACACCTGTCGGGCCAGTCGTCGCGGTGCCGCAGGTTGTAGCGGTATAACCGTTCCCTGCTGAAGCCGCAATCGGCGAGCAAGAGGACACACCAGTTGGACCGGTTGGTGTTGACGTACAAGTGACAGTGAGCCATGCATTTCCGGAGCCGCCAGTTTGTGGCGAACACGACGCGACTGGAACATTCGATGTGTTATTCGTTGAACAGGTTGTTGTTGTCCAGCTATTGCCCGCAGATGCGGATGCGTTCGTACAGCTAGCAACACCGGTCGGACCTGTTGTGGGGGTTGCACAGGTGGTGGTGGTGTAGTTATTACCTGCGGTAGGACCGATTGGGCTACAGCTTGAAACGCCTGTGGGCCCTGTATTAACCGCGCCGCAGGTTGTTGTGACATAGCTATTGCCCGCCGATGCCGACGCTGCTGTACATGTTGAAACGGCGGTTGGTCCACTGTTATTGGGTGTGCATGTCGTGGTGGTGTAGTTGTTGCCTGCCGAGCCCGACGCTGGTGTGCAGCTGGCAACCGGTACGCTGGTTGTATTGTTTGTCGAACATGTCGTAGTGGTAAATCCATTTCCTGAACTGGCAGTCGATGGCGTACAGCTCGCAACCGGTGCATTGGTTGCAATAACCGCGGTTGAACACGTGGTTGCAATAAAGTTGTTTCCTGCAACCGGCGAAGCAGCCGTGCAAGACGCAACCAATGTTGGGCCGGTTGCAATCGAGGAACAGGTGAACACGCCAGTCGTTACACAAGGCGGCGCAACCGGCGAAGAAAGTTCGGTGCTGGCGTCGTAGCGGAAGTACTGCAGCGTGCTCTGCGAAACCCGTGTTTGGGTCTGCAAATTTTGCACTGTACTTTGTAATGTTTGTGCCGTGCTGCGCGTAGTTTGGCTGGTGCTCTGCGTATTTTGCGTCGTACTCTGCAGATTCTGCGTCTGGCTTCGCTTGATCTGCAGCGTGCTCAATGTCACCTGCGAGGTGCTCTGCGTAGTCTGTGTAGTGCTTTGCAGGTTTTGCGTGGTGCTCCGCAAGTTTTGATTAGTGCTCTGGCGATTTTGCAACGTTGACTGATTGTTTTGCGTGGTGCTCTGCAGATTCTGATTGGTGCTTTGACGATTTTGCGTTGTGCTTTGGGTTGTGCGCGACGTCGTCTGCGTTATTTGTGTTGTTGTCTGCGTATTTTGTGCTGTACTTTGCAAATTTTGGTTGGTGCTCTGGCGATTTTGCAGGGTGCTTTGCGTGTTCTGCGCAGTGCTTTGTGTTGTTTGCGTGGTGGTTTTTAAATTCTGATTCGTGCTTTGCAGGTTTTGAATCGTGCTTTGTTGATTCTGCACGGTGCTCTGAATATTTTGTACGGTGCTTTGCAAATTTTGGTTGGTGCTCTTTAATTTTTGAATGGTGCTCAGCAGCTTTTGGTTGGTGCTCACCGTTTCATACGACGTACTCAACAAATTCTGGTCAGTGCTCTTTAAATTTTGATTAGTACTAATTAGCGAGTACCCTGCCGAGCAAGGTGCATAGGTGTAAGCGTTATTTTTACCGGTTAAAACCACAGCGGTATCGGTCGACCCGTCATAAATCGGCCGTGGTGCCAAACCAGTTGTCGGTGTAATCGGACTATCTTGCTGACCCACAAGTGTGGTGCCATCCAGTTGTACTGGTCCAACAGTTTCTGCCGCGCTGTTCCAGTATCCGTCGGTGGTCATGATCGTGAAGTTCTGCTGGCAAGAGTATTGCACTGGATCACCGGTCATACCGATATTAATTCCATCCTGCTTGCCGCCATAGTGACGACCTACGCGAGCTAGCGCTTCGCGTACGGGCGAGGCACCGGCAGAAGTCTGGGCGGCAACTTTACTGAACCAAGCGGTACGCTGCACGGTATCAAAATCGCTGATCGGCAGATAGTTGTTCGGATTGACCGGATTACCGGGATTTGTGTTGATAAAGCCGACCCGATAGTTATTACTCAAACCAACGAAAGCTAAGCTAATAGCACTCTTGGTGAGCAGCATGCGCGTGCGGTAGTAACTAAACCAGATTGCAAAATTTTGCCGCTCATCCACCGCACCCGGCCTGCCCGATGTTGCACTGACCAATACACGTGTAAATGTTCCACCGCCCGACGCAGCTTGGGTAGCGTTAGAATCCACATCCATACAAGCCCCGGTTCCAGGGGTTAGCGTTTGCGCGCCGGAATAAGTGTAGTAATACGCGGGCTGTGCGGGATCAACTGCAGATGACAACACGCGGCGCGTGGTCGAATCATGCGCTTGAAAGCTTGTGGACAAATTTACAGTTGTGACTTGGTTAATAAAATAATTGTAATAAGCCCCCGTAAAGCTCGGCGTCGGCAGGGGGGTGCCGTCGGAAGCTTTCGGAACAAAATAGGTTTGGGCAGGGTTGTAGTACAACAAATTACATTGCGTATTTTTATATCCTACCGGCAATGGGCCAGTGGTTTGCGGCTCGACGCTGTCCGGCATGTGGGTAAACCCAGTGGTACCGGAATTCTTCATCAACAGCATGATGTTCGGCTTCGCTTGGACGGACAGCCCAGTCGCTACCGGCGAATTTGAGATATCTGTTTGCGCCCAAATTGGTACGCTCATGAGCAATGCAAAAA
Organism: Burkholderiales bacterium; assembly: GCA_038206765.1. Lineage (GTDB taxonomy): Bacteria > Pseudomonadota > Gammaproteobacteria > Burkholderiales > Usitatibacteraceae > UKL13-2. The sequence goes on from JBBRAM010000006.1 coordinate 11,946, forward strand.
GTGGCCAGAGCGCTAATTTTGCCGCATTAAGTAAGTTTGTATTTTTCATATAATTCCCAACATCAATTGGTAGGTTGAATCAATATTCCATTACTTGGACGTAAGTGGTTGAGCCGCGAACACCTTGCACTCGGGCGGTAATGCGGTAGTACGGTTGTCCGTTTTTGATCAGATCCAGTGGCGTCGTGATGCCCGCTTTTGAAGCTTGCAAGACGCATTGGTTAGTCGGGAGCGTCCTAGCGCCAACACTACTGCACAAGCGATGCACGATGTACGACACCGTGTTTCCCGTTGAATCGACTGGCAACGTCGTTGCGATAGCGGGATTCCAGATGGCGCTCTGGGTAAAATCAATTGGCGTGGCGGGTACACTGGCGTAATAGCCGGGCAGGATGTCTGCCTCCAACGCTGTCGGTGTCGCGGTTGAAAGGGTATTCAAAACCGCACGCGCGGATTCGATCCCCAGATCACTGGCCGTTAACGCGTTTTGTCTAAAGCCAATGTTGCCGGCGATACCCACGCCTGAGGTAATTTGCCGAACCATAGCGATACCGGCCAGAGTCATGGCGACCAGTACCACGAGCGCAATCAGCAAGACGATACCGTCTTGGCGGCGCATAGCTGTTACACAAAGACTCGATCGCCGGCTCGGCAATGAACATTGTCTTTGCTCGATAGAATTCTTGGCTGCGTTTACATTAAGCATGATCGTAAAATTTCAAGTGTTGGGCCAAATTACATTGCGAAGCGGAATCACTTTTTCATACACGCGGTATCGATAGGTGCGCCAATCATTGGGGTCACTATTCGTTGGACCCGTTGTGGCACCGAGGGAGTTATCCATATTAAACATGGTAAAACCTCCGCCCGCCCAAGTTGGAACAGGCGAAACGTAATTTTTTTCAAATTGTTGGCTGCGGGCTAGAAGTGCCACGCGAACGGCACGCACTTTTGTCCAATCGGTCGGCGTCGGCAAGGTGGATGTCCATTCGCCAACGCTTATGATGTTATTCCCGTCGGTATCGTAACCGTACTGCGCTTGCATATTGACGATACCTTCGGCGATTTCGCCTGCCGGGGCCGACGCATTCAATAGATTGGCCGCCACCAGCCGTCGCCCGCCCTGAATACTCCACTGCATGAGCGCTGGATTAGGTCCCAAATTAAATAAATATCCGTTATTAATTGCGGCCGCAGCCCCCGAAGGCGCATTGTAAAAAGACGCATGAGGGCTAGGCGGATTTGGGTAGAAGGATGTATACGAAGCTGTTTGGGCATGACCAATCGTCAGCAAATCGGGGTCGATGTTATTGGTGACCTCGAACATCGCGCATTGAATCGGTGCTGCCGCCGTTTCCAGAGGCGTGGCGATCACGACATCGCCCAGCTGAAATCCAGAACGGTTAATCAATTGTTTAGTGGTGGCCGTTGAACTCTTAAACGTAATGCCTGAGCCAAGGAAATCCGAGTTGCCGTAAAGCGTGGTGATCGTTACCGGCCCGCCAATTGTCGAATTGGGCGTAATGCTGATGGGAAGTAGCGGAAAGGTAAACGCAGGCGTGGATAACCGCTGGTCATAGGCCGAGACAGCGCAGTTCAACAGCGGCGCTACACTGACGTTAAGAGCAGTCACCGTGCCGAACCCCGTTCCTGCTACCTTAAATTCACGTTCAAGCGTGAACAACCCAATAGAGCCAGAAATTTGCGCGTCACTACCTGCGCTGGTTGTGCGGCGGCTGGAGTCCCAGTTCGTTAGCATCTGAAAAATGACCACAATGCCGATCAGACCAATGGCCATACCGACCAAAATTTCGATCAGCGAAAAACCGTGTTGACGACGTTGCGCTGCGCGGATGGGAAGCATTAGCTTGGCGTTCATGGCGATCATCAATTAATAAAAGAAATCAATGTGTGTTGGCGCATCGCCAGGTCCGACGGCGCTTTCCAACAAACGGTAATCGTGACTTGATTAAAACCCGTCGTAGCTTGATTGATCGAGATTTGCAAATTGGCTGCGGTTGCACCCGGCATCGGGTGCGAGCCACTAGTGATGCTATTAACCCACGCCGTCACAACCGGATTACTTGAGGCGCTGCCACCAAAGGCACAAGATCCAACGGATGCCGGGGCGCTCGCATAATGGGCAAATGTTGCTAAGGTAGCGGGGTTCACCACCGTAGTGTTGGTGCCGGCGCTCGTCGTAGCTGCAATATAGTCAACGTTAAGCAAAATTTGCCCCGCGATATCGCTTGCGTAGTTTGCAGCTTCGGTACGGTATTGCGCGTCATTTTGCGCGCTAATCGCGACTGAGCCCATCGCAACTAGGCCCAGAATCCCAAGCGAAAAAATAAGGATGGCAACTAGTGCCTCGAGCATGAAAAAACCTGCATGGCTCGATTGTTTGATAGTTAATTGCATGAGCGGGTATCTCCAACTGCGGCGGTAGCCGCCGGATCGCAAACTTTTGATCTGCCGCCGGGCAAAACAATGACATTCAAACAGCGAACTTTCCCGCCCAATTGCGCGCAGGTTTGCCCGCTCGCCGCCGTGGCCGTAAAGCTAAACGTAGCTAGTGGGGGCACGGCGCCAGCTACGCCAGCGGGGAACGGAACGCGCGTGCTTAGACCGGTAAAGGTTAATCCGGCGAGAGGTCCGTTGACGTCAGAACCGCTCATGGCCACACCAGTTCGACCTGTTAACGCGCTATCACCAGAGTTCGTTACACCATCAATAAAGGTGTAGGCATTTGCCTGAACAAACGGGCTACCGATCACGTTGGCATTTGGCTGCACTTGTATGATCCAATTGGGTCCGGTGTTGGAAACACCTCCGACCCCCACGTTGGCGGCGGTTGCGGCGTTGCCAGTTAACACGATATCAACATTAGAATTGAGCAATATGGCTTGCGTGCGCGCTTGCTGTACGCTCGCCTGAAACGATTGCGCCATGGCGAGAACGCGCGAATTTGTCATGTAATCCATCAGGCTGGGAATGGCAACGGCAAACAAAATGCCGATGATTACCACCCCCACCATCATCTCGACAAGGGAAAATCCGTGTTGGCGGCTTAGCTTTAACAATTTCCACCCTTTTGCTGTACCCAGCATGTGGGGTTTGCGACGGCCCACGGGCCTGTGCTTACTGTGGCGCGGACATTTTGCTCATTAATGGTGTAAACAAAACCTGCCATCGGCCCCGCCCCCGTCGCCGTCACTAAATAGGTCGTGGCTGTCGGAGCAGGCTGACACGTGAAAATAAAACTAGGGTTTGTGGCGTTTGGCGCTGGTCCGGGCAGAGGTGCAACCGTGTTTGGTTGGCAAGCACCGACGTAAGAACGATTGTCCTGAAAATACTGCTCCATTGAAACGCGCATCGCCGACAACACTGAGGTCGCAATCGTGACCCGGCTTTGGCGAACGTAGTTTTGGTATTGCGGCACGGCGAAGGCCAGCAAAATACCGATGATGGCAATTACCATCATGATTTCAATTAACGTAAAACCTTGAGAACGACGCATGTTTCCTCCCAGAAGAAGTTGAATACTAAGTTGCCTGAATGGCGATGAATATATTGACCGATAAATGGCTGAAACACCACTATAAGCGGCTAAAGAGCGGCCCACTAGCGGCTTATTGAAGCCGCTAAGGTCTCTACAATGTGCGTTTTTGCACAGGATCGAGGGACACTTACGGTTGTCGTTTTAACGCAAGCTGCGATTAAGGGAAAGGGGCGTATCGCGTGCCAATTGCGTGAACCATCTTGGCAATCACAGAAATAACCCATAAAAAATGCCGCACTCAACCGGAGCGCGGCATTTTTGATTGTTCGGCGTTATAAAGTGTTCGGAGACCCGTTGCAGACCGTCTATCGACCGTTTGTAAAATCTTCGTAGGCGGAACCTTCCTAGAAAGAACGCGCCCCAGACCCTACATCTAGGGGGGAACCCACACGACTTCGTTACTTACAAGCGCCTTGCAATTTGCCGGTCAGCGTTTGCTGAATTTTCTTGTTCTTGTCGCTTGCTTTCGCCGCTTTGGCTTTTGGCTCAATCACGGTACTACCGATAAATGAATCCGCGTTGAATTTCATCGAGCCCTCACCCACCATCGCGCCCGACTTTCCGCTGCACGTCACCCGCCATTTGGCGGTGTCACCTTTCAGCACGTAGTCGCGAACTTCGCATTTCAAGCCCGAATCAATTTGCGAGGGGACAAACCGTTGAGTATTTTTTAGATCATTGCTGGTGAGGCAATTGGCGGCAGACATGGTGCGCTTGGCAGCAATGCCAAGCGTTTCAACTGCGACCGAGGTTTCCCATACACCCGGCTTCATAGCCACATCGGGTACAGCTGCCGGGGCTGCGGCTGGCGCGGCGGCTGCCGGTTTGGCGGCGGCGGCGGGTGGCGCGGCTTGAACTGTTGAACAGATTGAGGGGATTAAAACCAATGCGCTCGCCAAGGTTGCCAACATTGCTTTTGCCAAGTTCGATGGGGAATAAGTTTTAGTCATTGTGATTCCTAACTGAGTTTGTTGTTTATCGACTTGCTGCGGGAACTGCGTGAATTAAAAATGGATTCTAGTTGGTATCGCTTCAACCTGATGCTGCTGCGTGGGTCGAGGGTATGCACTAATGAATGGTAGCAAGTTCTAACGCAACTACTGCGCCGCTTGCCCCAACCCTTTCGGCAACGGAAACGTAATAGTCTCGGTGATGCCATCGAGCTCTCTCACGCTTTTCGCCCCCAGCGATTTTAACTTTGCGATCACATCACGCACCAGCACTTCAGGAGCGGATGCGCCTGAGGTTACACCGATGCGGGTTTTGTTGGCAATCCATTCTTCTTTTAGCTCGGCTGCGCTATCGACTTGATGAGTCTCGCAGCCGAGCAAATCAGCGAGCTCGCGGAGCCGGTTGGTGTTGGAGCTGGTACGGGAGCCCACAACGATCACGACCTCCACCTGCGGCGCCATGAATTTCACCGCGTCTTGGCGGTTTTGCGTGGCGTAGCAGATGTCGTCTTGCTTTTGGCCGACGATGTGCGGGAATTTTGCTTTCAAGGCATTAATGACTTTTTGGCAATCATCAACCGACAAGGTAGTTTGCGAAACATACGTGAGTTTTTCGCTGGTTATTTCGAGCTTTGCGACATCATCCACGGTTTCGACCAAATACATGCCGGTTTCGGACTGCCCCAACGTCCCTTCGACTTCGGGATGGCCGTCGTGGCCGATCATAACGATTTCAAAACCTTCGGCGCGCCGTTTGGCGACTTCGACGTGAACTTTTTTCACCAACGGGCAGGTCGCATCGAAGACCTGGAAGCCACGCTGGTCCGCCTCCATCCGCACCGCTTTAGAGACACCGTGTGCACTGAAAATCAGCGTCGCACCTTTTGGCACATCGGCCAAATCTTCAATGAAAATCGCGCCTTTGCTGCGCAAATCATCAACGACAAATTTGTTGTGGACAATCTCATGCCGCACATAAATCGGCGCGCCGTGGAGCTGCAATGCGCGCTCGACAATCTCAATCGCACGATCCACGCCGGCGCAAAATCCGCGCGGGTTGGCTAATAAAATTTCAGAATCGGCGACGATATTCATGATGCGCTTTCAACAAATTTGCGATAACAATTTAAATCGAAACACTAGTATTGGCGGGCGTTTTCGGGCATTTTTGCCTCAAGTGCGCCTCTGGCACTAGAGTTTTTAATTTTTTACTATATCCCTTCTGGATACCCAAACCGTTCTTCTTTCCACGGATCGGCGTCATTATGATACCCGCGAACTTCCCAAAATCCGGGGCGATCTTGTTCGTGGAACTCAATTCCCGATATCCATTTTGCGCCCTTCCAAGCATAGCGTTTGGGCACGACCAGCCGCGCGGGCCAACCGTGTTCCATCGAAAGGGGCTCGCCAAAAACAGAATGCGCGATGAGCACATCATCATCGAGTAACGCAGCTAACGGCAAATTGGTGGTGTAGCCGTCAAAGCCATGCAGCGTCACGAACTGCGCGGCCTCAGTGGGCGCGGCCACTGCGATCAAATCCCGCGCCGCGACGCCTTCCCAATCCATATCGAGCTGCGACCAGCGCGTCACGCAATGCATGTCTGCCACCACCTTGGTTTGCGGGAGCGCCTTAAATTGTTTCCAATCAAGCGTGATTTCATTAGCGACCAAGCCAAACATTTTCAACGACCAGGTCGGGGTATCAATCGACGGGCGAACGCCCATATCGAGCACGGGGAAATTGGTGACACGTGATTGGCCTTGCGGAATCCGAACGTCGGCCGATAATTTGCCGGGCTTCATGCCGGTTTCGATATTTTTCTGCGCAAGATTGGTTTTACTTGCGATGATTTTTTGCCAGTTGCTCATGATGATTCTTTTGGCCCAGTTGGCCGAGCTCCCGCATTGGGCTTACGGAAGGAATCCCAGATCAGCAGCGCCGCGCCAATACAAATCGCGGAATCAGCAATATTGAACGCGGGCCATGGCGGTAAATTCCAAAGACCCATCGCATGAATTTGGATGAAATCTGTCACTTGCCCATGCATCACGCGGTCATATAAATTGCCGACTGCGCCGCCGATTACGAGCGAAAGTGCGGTCAACAGCAAACGGTTTTGTTTGTTCGATTTCATCATCCACAACAACACTGCGGTAATGATGATCGTAATGCCAATAAAAAATTCCCGCTGCCAACCACCCGCGCTATGCAAAAAACTAAACGCCGCACCTTTGTTGTAGGTGAGAACAAGGTTAAAAAAGGGCAGTATGGTTTTGGATTCGTAGTCGGCGAAGTTTGTCGTGATGAGATATTTTGTGAATTGGTCGAGGACGAACACGATACCGCTAATCCCAAGCCATTTTGTCCACATTGCTGATTGTGAATTAAGCATAAACGCGAGCTTCATCTTTCTGATTGACGACCACATCCACGCAGCGTGTGCAAAGTGTTGCGTGTTCAACATGAGACCCCACATCGGCGCGATAGTGCCAACAGCGGTCGCATTTTTGATATTTGCTTGCCGCTACTAAAACATTTACGCCGCCGTCAGATGTTGATTCGCTAACGGTCGCACTTGAGGTAATAAACGCAAACCGCAAGTCATCGCCTAGCGATTTTAATAGGCTTAACGTATCGCCCTGCGCGTTCAACAAAACTTCAGCTTGCAACGAAGAACCAATGCCGCCTGCGGTGCGCGTCTCTTCGAGCTGCTTGGAAACACTGGCACGCACCTCGCGTAGCTGCGCCCAACGTGCTTTTAGCGCATCCGCATTTACGGCGACAGGCAGAGCGTAGTACGAGTGCAAAAACACACTATCGCCCTTACCGACATTTAACGTCGCCCAAATTTCTTCGGCGGTGAACGACAAAACCGGCGCAATCAATCGCGTCAGCATTTGCAGAATATGGTGCAACGCGGTTTGCGCGGCGCGGCGCGGCTTGCCGCCTTTAGTGGTGGTGTACAAACGATCTTTCAAAATATCCAAATAAAATCCGCCTAAATCTTCAGAGCAGAAATTTTGAATGAGCTGCATCGCGGGTTGGAATTCAAATTTTTCGTAATGCGCCAATACTTTTTGTTGCAAATCATCCGCCAGCACTAACGCATAGCGATCAATTTCCAACAATTCCTCAACCGGCAAACCATCTTTAGCAACATCAAAATCAGATGTGTTCGCCAGCAAAAAGCGCAGCGTGTTACGAATACGACGGTAGCTTTCAACCACGCGTTTCAAAATCTCATCAGAGATCGAAAGCTCGCCCGAATAATCAGTCGAGCCGATCCAGAGTCGCAGAATTTCTGCGCCCAAGGTATCGGAAATTTTTTGCGGGGCAACGACATTGCCGAGCGATTTCGACATCTTTTTGCCCTGCCCATCCACCGCAAATCCGTGCGTGAGCAGGTTCCGATAAGGCGCCCGGCCATTAAGCGCACAGCTCACCAGCAACGATGAGTGGAACCAGCCTCGATGTTGATCCGAGCCTTCCAAATACAAATCGGATTGCCCGGGCTTGCCATCGGTTTCAGGCTTCACCAGCGCGGGTGTGTTGGCCACCACGGTATTGAACGTCGAACCCGAATCGAGCCAGACGTCTAAGGTATCGCTAATCTTGTCGTAATATTTTGCATCATCACCCAACAACTCTTCAATGGTAATGCGCTGCCACGCCTCGATACCTTCCGCCTCGACGTGTTTGGCGACAACCTCTAACAATTCCCGCGTGCGCGGATGCAATTCGCCGGTTTCTTTATGCAAGAAAAACGGAATCGGCGTGCCCCAATTGCGTTGGCGTGAGATGCACCAATCGGGCCGGTTGGCGATCATGCCGTGAAGGCGCGCTTTGCCCCAGTTCGGGTAAAACTCTGTTGCGTCGATAGCGGCGAGCGCTAATTCGCGCAGCGTCTTTGTTTCGCCCTTGGCTGCCAAATCCATGCCCGCGACTTCATGCTTGAGGTCCATACCAATAAACCATTGCGCGGTTGCACGAAATACCGTCGGTGTTTTATGCCGCCAGCAATGCGGATAGGAATGCCTGAAATCGTTCGAATGAAACAACGCACCGGCGGCCTCAAGCGTTTTCACAATTTCGGCTTGCGCTTTCCAAATGTGCATACCGCCGAACAGCGGCAACGAGGACGCATAAACGCCGTTACCCATCACGGGGTTAATGATGTCTTCTGTTTTCATGCCGTAACGCTTGCAGGTATTGAAGTCATCCACGCCGTATGCGGGTGAAGAATGCACGATGCCAGTACCGGTTTCGAGCGTGACGTAATCGGCTAAAAATACGGGCGAAACGCGATCATAAAACGGATGTTTGAATTGGATGTGTTCAAGCGTCTGGCCTTTGGTCGTGGCTAAAATTTTCCCTTCCATGCCGTATGTTTTGAGGCACTCCTCGACCCGCGATGCCGCCAAGATCAAGCATCCGCGCGGGGTTTCGACCAGTGCATAGTCAAACTCAGGGTGAAAATTGAGGGCTTGATTGGCCGGAATCGTCCACGGTGTGGTTGTCCAAATGACGGTGAAAATATTTCCGGCGGGCGCGGCTGCAAGCCCAAAAGCCTTCGCCAATTTTTCACGATCCGCGTCCACAATCGGAAATCCAACATCAATTGCGGTTGAGGTTTTATCTTCATATTCCACTTCGGCTTCCGCCAACGCAGAGCCGCAATCGAAGCACCAGTTGACCGGCTTTAAACCGCGATACACATAGCCGCGCTCAAGCAATTTTGCCAGCGTGCGGATCTCAGCAGCTTCGGTTTCAAAAGCCATCGTTTTATAGGGGTGATCCCAGTCGCCGAGTACGCCAAGACGGATAAAATCTGCTTTTTGCAGCGTGATTTGCGATTCTGCGTGCGCGCGTGCATAGCCCTGTACTTGTAGCGGCGTGAGCGATTTGCCGTGTTGCTTTTCGACAAAAATTTCAATCGGCATACCGTGACAATCCCAGCCGGGCACATAGACAGCATCAAAGCCCGCCATTTGTTTGGATTTAACAACAATATCTTTCAGCACTTTATTGACCGCATGGCCGATGTGAATGGCGGCGTTGGCATAAGGCGGGCCGTCGTGCAAAATGAATTTTTCTTTACCCTTCGACGCAGCGCGAATTTTTTCGTACAGCTTTGCCTCCTGCCATTGCTTAATCCAGCCCGGCTCGCGTTTCGATAAATCGCCACGCATGGGAAACGGCGTATCGGTCAAATTGAGCGTTGATTTGTAATCTTGTTTCTTTGTTTCGGTTGGGGCTGTTGGGGCTTCCATCTTCATTTCTTCCGCAAAATTGTTTTCGCACGGGCACAATCGTCGTGCATCTGTTTCACTAGTTCCTTGAGTGGATCGGCACTGGTGAAATTTAATTCGTCGCGGATTTTTTCGATGAAGGTGACTTGCACGCGCTTGCCGTACAAATCATGTTCCGAATTTTTATTCGGGAAATCTAAGAGGAAGACTTCCAGATGTTGGCGGTTGTCGATTGACACCACCGGATTCGTACCGAGATTGGCGACGCCTTGGATGACGCCTTCAAGATCAGCATTTGTCCTCACCACTCCCTCGAGCCCGCGAGATACTAGTTTAAATTCTACCGCAAACACGCCGGAAAGGGCAGGTTTTCTGCCGGACAGCGCGACATTCGCAGTCGGGAAACCCAGTGTGCGGCCGAGTTTTTTACCGTGCGTGACGCGACCCGTGATGCTGTAAGGGCGGCCAAGCATTTGCTCGGCCATTTTCATGTCTCCAGCCGCAAGCGCCGCGCGAATCGCAGTGGAGGAAATTTTCTCGTGATTTTTATCTTCGATATCGGCCATCGTCTGCACCGAAAAGCCATGCGCGGCGCCGTACTCGCGCAGCATCGCAACGTCACCCGCCCGCTTTGCACCAAAGCGAAAATCTTCACCGACCATCAGCCACTTGACGTTCAACCCGACCAATTTCGCCATGAATTCTTGCGGTAGTTGCGAAGAAAATTTAGCATCAAAACGCGGAATAAACACATTCGTCATGCCCGCGATTTTCATTGCTGCCAATTTTTCGGTCACGCTCATGAGGCGCGCTGGCGCAAGTGAGGCATCGTCGCGCAGTTTGGCGAAATATTCGCGCGGCAACGGCGCAAAGGTCATGGCTGATGCCTCAAACCCTAGGCTGGGCGCGGCGCTTCGACTGGCTATGCGGCATGTTTCGAGTATGGCCTGATGCCCCAAATGCACGCCATCAAAGTTGCCGATGGCCAATGCGAGGGGCGGAAATGTACCGTTTAAGTATCGATGTAGTTTCATGTTTGCTTATGTTTACGGCCTGTCGTCAACTGCTTGTCCATCGGGAAAAATCTTTAAAGCGAATTCCCATTGTCCAGAGACTCGCAAAATAGATCGCGGCACCCGCGAGCACCAGCCAAGTGATTTTGACGGCCTTCGGCAGCGTGTGCATGGTGAGCCACGCCACATCCGCGCCGCTGAACCACCACAACGCGCCGCCCATTAAACAGAGCCCAATCAGCAACTTGAGCTGGAATAACCACCAGCCGGGCTCGGGCTTGTAGAGCCCTTGTTTGCGAATGAAATAAAGTAGCAACGCTGAATTAACACACGCGCCCAAGCCGGTAGATAGCGTCAGCCCCGCGTGTCTGAAATACGGAACGAAAGCGAGGTTAAAAAGCTGCGTCACCACCAGCGTGAAGACAGCAATTTTCACCGGCGTTTTAATATTTTGTTTCGCGTAAAAACCGGGCGCCAATACCTTGATCAAAATAATGCCGGTTAAGCCAAATGCGTAGGCAATCAGGGCCGAGCGGGTCATCAACACATCGTTCGGCGTGAACGCGCCGTGCTGAAAAATGGTTGAAATAATCGGCCCCGCCAACACGCCCAAGCCGACAGCAGCAGGAAGCGTCAGCAGCAACGTCAGCCGCAAGCCCCAATCGAGCAATTTAGAGAATTGGACGGGATCGGCGGCATTGCTTTCCTTCACCAACGACGGCAATAACACGATGCCTAGGGCGACACCCAGCATGGCAGAGGGGAATTCCATCAGCCGATCTGCGTAGGTAATCCACGAGACCGCGCCGTCACCCAAATTAGAGGCGATTTGGGTGTTAATCAGCAGCGAAATTTGCGCAACCGATACGCCCAACGTGGCGGGCAACATCAACTTTAAAATGCGGCTCACGCCCTCGTCCGCTCGTGCCTCGCGCAGTTTGGATGGTCGCCACGAAAATGACGGAATCATGCCGATGCGTTTCAATGTGGGAATCTGAAACGCAAGCTGCACCAGGCCGCCCAATAATGCGCCCCACGCAAGCGCAGTAATCGGCGGGTTCACATAAGGCGCTAATAAAACCGCCGCGCCAATCATGCATAAATTGAGCAAAACGGGCGTGAATGCGGGCGTTTTGAATGATGAGAAGGTGTTTAAGATACCGGCCGATAGCGCAATCAGCGAAATGAAAAACAGATACGGAAAGGTAATGCGCGTCATTTGCACTGTAAGCGCAAATTTTTCAGGGTTCGCCGCGAACCCAGATGCAGTCGCGTACACCAACCAAGGCGCAGCAAGCACGCCGATAACCGTGACTACAAATAAAATCACGCCCAACATGCTGGCAACATGATCGGCCAGCAAATGGGTTTCGGCAATGCCGCGCTTGGTTCGATATTCCGCAAAAACCGGCACGAACGCCTGACTGAACGCACCCTCGGCGAACAATCGGCGGAAAAAATTCGGGATCCGCCAGGCGGCGATAAACGCATCCTGCACCATTCCGGCGCCAAAAGTGTTCGCCATGATGACATTGAGCACCAGCCCGGTTATGCGCGATAAAAACGTCATCGCCGAGATGGAGAAAGCGGCTGCAAGGAGATTCATTTAAGATTCATTCAAGATTCATTTGAAATTCATTGGCGATTCAATTGCAGCAAGTAGGAAACTCTGGAATCATGAAATTCGTGGGATTTGCTGATGGTTCGTGCATTTTCGCTTGCGGTTGGTGAATGTTTTGCAGCGTTTTAATGGTTTTCTTGGTGTTTTGCGTTTTGTTTTAGGCGCCAGGCATTAATTGCGGCGATTGGATCGAAAATTAACAGCAATTTCAACGGCATTCTTAGTGGCGACTTTCGACGCGCGTTGCAAACACTCCAAAAACCCAATCAAAACAAACAGTTTGCTTTTTTCTGGCGAGGCCCTATAATACAAGGCTTCGCACAAAATTCATGACGAAATTCTGGAATAAACATGGCAAATACCAAACAAGCTGTCAAACGCGCACGTCAAGCAGTCAAAGCCCGCTCGCACAACATGTCGCAGCGCTCTGAGCTCCGTACGGCGATCAAAAAAGTCCAAGCCGCAATTATTGCTGGCGACAAAACAGCCGCTGAAGCGGTGTTTAAATCATCTGTTTCCACCATCGATTCGATTGCGGACAAGAAAATTATTCACAAAAATAAAGCCGCTCGTCACAAGAGCCGCTTGTCTGCCGCGATCAAAGGTATTGGCGCCAAGGCACAACAGGCTGCTGCTTAAGGTCTTGGTTCGTCGGATTGGTTTGTTGGCGTTGTTTGCCTGAACCTAGCCAAGAGAAGTTGGTGTAGATAAAACGCTGAATGGTTTCCATTCGGCGTTTTTTATTGCGCTGCAAACTTTGCGGCCGGCTTTACGGGTGCCTTTGCCACAAACTAAACGTCCTGCTACTCGCTAGGACCGGCCAAGCCTTCAAGTGCGTTCCCAGGCACCGGGCAAAAATCATCGCTGACTGCTGCCGCCGGATCGATCACCACGAGTTCGTTGTCACCCGCAAAATCAAGCAAAAAACGATGCGCTCGCGGCTCCACTTCGGCGAGTGAGGATTCTACGACCACGCACCGAACGCCATCAAGCATCACGGGACGCACATAAGGCGAGTAACGCATTTGATGATCTCCGCCAAAGCTCGACATCACACCGCACAACCGTTCCGCCCAGTCACTGGGACGAAATGCCCGTCCTTGTTTGGTAATGCCTTGAATGACGATGCGCGTCGCGTGCGACGATGGGTCGGCAGGCGGAATAGTATGCGTTACGATTTGATTCACGTCAGAATTAGTAACGGGCGGGGTGCGCATGCGATGATTCGTTTGCCGCTGTTTGCGGAGGTCTAGGCTGGCATTATGCGTGGAACATGCCATCGCCAACGACTAAAAACAGATTAAATAGATGATGGTAAAAATGAGGATAGTTGTGCCGAATGGCAGGCCATCAAGCGATAACGACACGACCACTAAACAACACGAATTATAACCGCTTATCAATCCCCGTATGCCCCCAACGGTCATCACCATAGCTATCATCGGCGCAGGATTTAGCGGCACTGTCATCGCTGTAAGATTGCTACGATCAAAATATCCGCACCCGATCCATGTGGTTTTAATCAATCGCATCGCGCCAGGGGCGGGCGCTGGGGCGAGCGGGACGCTAGCTGCAACAACGGCACAGCCTGCCAACGATAATTTGGGGCGCGGATTGGCCTACGGGACCAAATCAGACTTGCATTTGCTCAATGTGCCCTGCGGCCGGATGAGCGCATTTCCGGAAGACGATGATGATTTTTTAAATTTCCTGTCACAACGCGGCGTGGCGGCGGGGAGTGGAGATTTCGTCTCACGCCGATGGTATGGTGAATATTTGCGGCAATTGCTCGATGCCTCGGCAAGCGAAGCGGCTCAACAGTCTGGCAACACCTTTGAGATGATGAACGGCGAAGTAACTTCGCTGCGCTGGTCAAAAGCCGATGCATCGCTGATTTCTCAAAATACGCAAACCAGCCGAACGACGCAAAACGCAACACTCCAATTCAGCGACGGTCGCACGTTGCAAGCAGATCGGGTGGTATTGGCGCTCGGCAATTTTGCGCCGGCAAATCCAGTACTGAAAGACGGCGCTGGTTTGGTCGGGTCGATCGCATTTATGTCACCCCGTTACGTGAGCGATCCTTGGGCCACCAATGCGCTGGCCAATATCGATACCAGCAAGCCGGTCGTATTGATCGGTACGGGGCTCACGATGTTCGATATTGTCTTAACATTAAGCGCCCAAGATCCGAATGCGAAATTTATCGCCGTATCGCGTCGCGGGCTGCTGCCCAGAGCCCATCGCCGTATCGACACACAGCCGCCGGCACAATCGACTGCGCACGCGCTGGCGGTCGGGCACACGAGCGCGCCGCATTTCGATCATGCGCCAAAAAACATATTACAGAACGCCGCAACCGCTAGCATCTATGTGCGAGCAGTACGGAAAAAAATTGCGCAGTACAAAAAAATGGGCGGCGATTGGCGCGATGTGATTGCGTCTCTGCGCCCGATCACATCGCAGCTTTGGCAGCGCTTGCCAGCAATCGAGCGTGGACGTTTATTGCGCCATGTCAAACCTTATTGGGAATCACATCGGCATCGTGCGGCGCCGCAAATCGCGGCGGCGATTGATGCCCTTATCGGTAGTGGGCGATTGGCCGTCGTGTCCGCGCGGATACTGGCGATTGAGCCGGTTAACGATGTGCTGAAGCTCACGATTCAACCGCGCCACCAAGCGGAAAAAACGCCGCGACCAACACAAACACAAACCGACACAAAAACAGACACAAAAACAATATTCGCCGCCACAGTCATCAACTGTACGGGGCCGACTAGCGATTATCGAATCGCGCATGAAGCGCTATTGCTACAGCTTGACGCGGACGGGATGCTGCACGCTGACGTAGATCGACTTGGCATTGCGGTCAATCAACAATTGCAGGTGTTGGATCGCAACGGCGCTGTGCAACCACATTTATATTGTGTTGGCCCGTTGCTCAAAGCCAAGTTTTGGGAGGCAACGGCAGTGCCTGAACTACGGGAGCATGCCAAAACAGCGGTTGAACATATGCTGGCGTCTTTAGAATATTCCTAACGAACGCTGCCGCTTTCTACGCCCAATTCATACCAACCTCACGCCGCCCGCCGCTTCAACCAGCGCAGCACCGGACCAATCAGCGGAAAGTGCTCATACAGCTCGCCCGCTGCGTCCCAATAATCACGGTGATAGTTCACGCGTCCATCGGCCGCGAAGCGGATGTGCGAGAGGCCGTGAATGCGCCGTTTCACATTCGGCTTCAATGACTTGATCCGAAAATCAAAATCCCAAATCAGCACCGCGCCATGTTCGTCTTGGATCGCTTCGATAATGGTGAATCTCGGGTCGTTGAGCTTCACAAACATATCGCTAAAGATATGTTGAATCGCGGTCAAGTCCCGCACCTCGTTAAACGGGTCGCGAAAATACGCATCTTCAGTGTAGAACCCCGCCATCGCAGCCACGCTTTCCGGCGTGAGGCTTTGAAAATAAGCGCTCAGTTTTTTAAGCGCTTGGCTCGGTTCGTCGGATTTTACGATCGCATTCACAATTTTTTTCGCGATTACTGTTTATAACTTGGTTGATTTTTTAATCAACGAAAAATACAACGAATACGGCAGGTGACGCAAAAATTTTAGTTTGTTCGTGAAGCCCTTCGGGAAGTGAATTTCAAATTCGCCACCTTCAAAACCTTTGATAATTTCCAACGCGGCCTCTTCCGGCGTAATGAGCGATGGCATGTCGAAATCGTTACCGGCCGTCATCGGCGTTTTGACAAAGCCGGGATTAATCACATAGATATCGAGGCCTTTTTCTTTAAGATCGAGATAGAGCGTTTCGGCCAAATTGATGAGTGCTGCTTTGGTAGGCCCATATACCAACGACTTCGGAAGTCCACGATACCCGGCCACGCTCGATACCAGCGCAATGCCGCCTGCTTTTGCCACCATGAAGCGCGGAATCACCACCGATAGGCCATTTAGGCAGCCGCCCCAGTTCACATCAACCATCTGCTGCGCAATCTTTAAATCCAGTTGCCAGGCGCGCATCGCCGTGTAGTCCCCAGCCATAAACACCACCAAATCATAGCCGCCCCAAGCGTCCACCAGCTCTTGCTCGGCGGCGGCAATGGTTTCCACTTTGGTTATGTCAAGCGGCAGGGCGATGGCACGCGATGCGCCAAATTTGGTGACGAGCGCTGCCAGCTTATCCGCACTGCGAGCTGACACCGCCACCTTCGCGCGACGAGAATGTAGCGCATCGGCCAATGCCGCGCCAATGCCTGTGGAGGCGCCAATAATCCAGACGCGCTTGCCCGACCAATCGGTGATTTTTGGATTAAGCGACATATCGATTAACGCTTTCGAAAGAAGATTGAAATTTCGGCAAACTGTAAACCGAACTTACTCATCTCGGTACGATTGGCGAGTGTTTTATCGTCGATTTGCCACATCCAGTCGTCCATCGACATTTCATAACCACCTTGGTCGTCGGGTAGCTTTAAGGTGTAGTTCCAGCGCAATGTATTGCCGGCCGCTTCACCGTTTGCAACGCCGACCACATCGCCGGCACGGCCAATATATTGATCACCTACTTTGGTAATTTTCCAAATGCGTTTTTCTTTTTTTCCGTCCGACCATGTAAAGGATTCATCCAGCACGCCTTCGTTGCCAACCCATTTACATTCCATCTCAACAACCATGCGGCGAATCACTTTGCCGGAGCGGTCTTGCACCATGCCCCAGCCATCTACCTTGCCGTTGAAATACTTGGCCAAATCAAGCCGCGGTGATTCCGCTTTGTAATCTTGCGGTGATATTGAAGATACGGATGCGCAGCCGCCGATAAGCAATGACGCCATCATTACACCCATCGTTGCAGCCATCGTTGCAGCCAACGTCACGATTGCTTTAAATATTGATTTCATTTGATTATTCCCCAGCACATTGGCCGACGTTATTTCAGTTCATGTTTAAAAAACGGCGAAAACACCAGCGAAAACGCCGCAACCGCTTTCAAAACGCACGGAAGCAATGCGTAAATGCCCGCTAAATAAAGCAGCGATTCACCGGAATTACTCATGCCTGGTTTATAACCCAGCATGGCCAGTGCGGGCAGGGCAATGCCGGCCGCCAGCGCCAAATTCATTTTGGTGACGAGATTCCAAAGCCCAAAATAAGCGCCCTCATTGCGGCTCAAACCGCGCTTTTCATCATCATCAATTACATCCGCCAAGATTGACGGCGGCAATGCCAAATCAGCGCCAAGCCCGATGCCAGAGAGCACGCAAATAATCAGAAAGGCTGTGGTATCGCCCGCACCCAGTGTGAACGCCCACATAAACGCAATAATCGATACCAGCATCCCAAAAAACCACGCCCGCCCCTTGCCAAACCGGCTCGAAAGCCAGACCCAGAGCGGCATCCCTGCCGCTCCTGCCGCAAAATAGGCGACCAAACACCATGCTGAAAACTCTGGCGCTTTCAACACATCGTCGATAAAAAAGAGCACTAGCGTGGCCGGAATGGCAGCGGCAATACCGTTGAACATGAACACAACAAGCAACCGATTGAATAACCGATTTTTAAGCGGCTTCATCATGGTTTTAAAAGCCGAGGGCGGCTTAGTGACAACCGCTTTGGCCACCTCTACCGTTTTGGGTGACAGCGCAATCGTGACCATTGCAAACACTAAAATAAGCGGCACAAAAATAAAGCTGTATAGCGTATAGCCTTCGCGCATGCCGCTTTGGCTCGCCAGTATTTGCGGCAATGCGGCTGCTAAAAATACGCCGATCAACCCCATGCCTTCGCGAAACGCTGTGATGCGTGTACGCATTTGGGGGTCGGCTGAGATCTCCGCCCCGTAGGCTTGGTAACTAATTTGCATCATACTAAACGCGGTGTAGACCACCATCAACATCGCCACCAACCACCACCCCATGCCCTCAGCGTTAAATTCGGGTGGCTTGAACAACCCCAACATGCCCATCGCCAACAGCGGCGCACCAATGCCTACCCAAACATAGCGCCCAGTGGGCTTGTCGCGGCTGAGATCACTCCAATAACCTAATAGTGGATCCTGCACCGCATCGAAAATCCGCGCTGCCAGCAACAGCCCACCAATCGTCGCGAGGTTCATGCCCATCACGTCTGAATAAAACTTCGGCACGTGTACGTAGATCGGCAGCGCCGCCATTGCTAGCGGGATCGATACCAAACCATAAGCAATCAATCGCCAAGTGGCGGTGTTGGTGCTTTCGTTGGTCTCAAGCTTTCCGGGTTTGCTCATTGTGACTCAAGGCCCAACAGGCGCTTACGCAGCCCTGGCTCGCTGGATTTTTCGGATAGCCAAATATCAAAAAAAGCCCTGGCGAATTCAATATCGGCCTCGGCAGCGATTAATTTTTCGCGCGTATAAAAACGGATTTCTTTGCCAGGAATCGACACGCCGATTAAGGTGTCACCTTTTTTGATGTCGGGGAATATCCGGGTCATTGCCTCCAGCCACCGCGTTAATTTTGCCTCATCGCGATAACCTTGCTTACGCATTTCTGCGATGCTGCGCTCGGCAATATCTTTGCCTTTTAAGCTCATGTCATAAACTAATTCCAGCGCGAATGGCTCACTGTTTGAGTGAATTTTACTGGCTGTCCAAAGTCGAATATCGTAAACCTTCAGGCCGAAAAAACGCATAGTAGTGTCACCGCGTTTGGTCAAACTCGGCGAATTCGGCACATCTCTAGCGATCCCTTTGACGACTGGCTCGGGAAGGGATTGTGCATGGACAGACACGCTCGAAAGAATCAACCCGCAGGCGAGCAGAAGCAGTTGCGGAAAATAGTGGACAAGTTTCATCACAAACGATTCCTTTTTAACATTGGTAGTTCGTCAGTGCGACATTTTTAGGCTTGCTCAGGTCTGTTTGCGCCAGTTTAGGCTGGCCGTTGCAGTTCAATTTGCATGACATCGGTGCGCCCGGCGCGAAACCCTGCCTCACAGTAACAGAGATAGAAGCGCCAGATTTGCAAAAATGCGTCATCAAAGCCTAACGCTTTAATTTCGCTGAGGTTGTCGTTCACCGCGTCAAGCCAGCGCCGCAGGGTTTCTGCATAATCTAAACCGAAACGATAGGGTTCACCTGGCACGGTCACTGCGGCCAAGCCGGCCTTGTGCGCATCACTGATAAACCGCTCCACTGGCGCCAACATGCCACCGGGGAAAATATATTCGCGTATAAAATCACTCGTCGCGCGATAGCGTGGGAACGCTTTCTCGTCAATGGTAATTGCCTGAATCACCGCGCGGCCACTGGGTTTCAGGCGATCGTGCACGGTTTTAAAATAGGTCGGCCAAAAGCGCTCACCAACGGCCTCAAACATCTCAATCGAGACAATATAATCATAGCTTGCCGTGACATCGCGATAATCAATGTATTCAAACGTGGCAAGTTCACTAAAGCCCGCATCGGCAATGCGGCGTTGCGCAAAGGCGAGCTGCTCGTTCGATAGCGTAATGCCGTGAATTTTTACACCGCGCGACCGTGCCGCGTGTTCCGCAAAGCCACCCCAGCCACAACCGATTTCCAGAATCGTCTCGCCGGTTTTCGGGTTCAGCTTTTGCAAGATTCGTTCGTATTTGGCGGTTTGTGCGGTTTCCATGGGCTGCGTGAAATCGCCATTGAATACGGCGCTCGAATAGGTCATGGTTTTATCTAACCAAAGCTTATAGAAATCATTCGATAGATCATAATGTGCTTGGATGTTTTTCTTGGAGTTCGCTTTAGTGTTAGACCGCAAAAAATGCTTAATTCGAAAGAACAATGCAACTAGCGGCTTGCCATAAAACACCTGTTCCAGTGCGCGTTGATTGGCGGCGCAGAGCTGCAAAAACGTGGTGAGGTTTGACGTAAATAAACGATGATCACGGTAGCATTCCGCCAAACCAATTTCGGCTGACTTTAGCGCTTCACCTGCCACGCCCCAGTCCGCAAAGCGCAAATCAGCATGCGGCCCATCATGCGCACCGCGGAACTGGGTGGTCGTGCCTTCTGGCGAGGTAAAGGTAAGGACGCCGGTATCCAGGCGACGCATGACCGCATAGAATGTTTTGGCGGCCGCGGGCAGGCTTGCTTCTTGCGGGATTGTGGAAAGATTTTGAGTATTCATAGTTTAGGCATCAGTTTAAAAAATTAACGCGTCGTTTCGGTGGCGGGTGGTTTAGGTTTGGAAATAAATTTCACGTGCTTCACCCAAAGCTTCAGCGCCTGCCAATGAATTCGGGCAACAACCCCGAAGGTCATCAGCGGATGGGTGAAAAATGCGGTGAGTGTATTCGTCGCGGTCAGCGGGTGCGGCTTGCCGTGAACCGTGGTGACAATGAGCTTGTCGCCTTCATTGTTTGTGGTTTTGTCAGGCGTGTTGTAGCTGTCGTAATAATCGATTTGCGCAAACGCCCGCTCACCAGTCTGCTCAAATCGAAATCGGTAGTGGCCTTTGACCTCGCAGAACGGCGACACATGAAATACTTTTTTGGCGGTGAGCCAATCGTCAGGCGCGATAATGCGCTCGTCATCATGCGCGACCAAGTAATTGTGGCGCTCGCCAAAGGTGTTGCTGACTTCACAAATTGCCGCTCGTAAGCCGCCTTGGCGATCATGGCAATACCAAATGCTGATGGGATTAAACACATAGCCCAAGACGCGCGGAAACGCTTGCAAAACAATCGCGCCGTCGGCTTGCGCGATACCGTGTGTTGCCAATAATTTACGCGCCCAGGCTTCAAGATTGGTGCCGTCACGTGGCCCGTAGTCACGCGTGAAAACTGAAAGCAAATTGAACCGATCACGCGATAGCCAACGATTGCCGATTTCATTAAAACGCGCCACATTGATTCGCAAAAAAAACACGCCGTACGAAAATGGATGCACGATCGGCCGGAACCGTTTATGCAGCACGCGACCGACACAAAGCTCCGCAGGATGTTGTGGGATCCACGACATTTAGGAATCGACTCCCGGATAAGCGGTAGATAAATCATTGGCGGCGGGAACATTTGTTTGCCACGGCACTAAGGCGCCCAGGGCCTTGGCGACCGCGATCCCGGACATCAGCCCGTCTTCATGGAAACCGTAGCGCGTCCAAGCCCCGGCGTACCATGTGTTGCGCTCACCTTGGAGGGTGCGCAGGCCACGTTTGGCCACGACACTTTCAGCCAAGAAAACCGGGTGATCGTAATAAATTGTTTTAATCACCTTGGCCGGATCGGGCTGCTGAAGGGGGTTCATGGTTACAACCACCGGGGTTTGAAACGGCACCGGCTGCAGGCGGTTGATGAGATAGGAGAGCGAGACGGGTCTTGTTGAATTTTTATGTGCGGCATCGTCGGCATAAGATGCCAAATAATTCCATGCAGCCCAAGCGCGTTTGCGCTCCGGCAACAGGCGTTCATCGGTATGCAAAATGGCGATGTTGGGCTGATACGGAATCGCGCTCAACACCCGGGACTCGGTTTCTGACGCATCGTCAAGCAATTTTAAAATTTGATCGCTATGGCAAGCGAACACAACATGATCAAAGGTTTCTACACCCGCTTTTGATTGCACTTTTATACTGCCCCCGCCAAGCAAATTGCGCTGCACCAGCGTGACGCCTGCGCCCAAACGAATGTCGGTAATAGCCGTTTTCATTTTGTTGATGTAATGCCGGGCGCCACCTTTAACCGTACGCCATTGCGGGCGGTTACTCACAGAAAGCAGGCCATGGTTGTGGCAAAACGTGAGAAACGTCGCCAACGGGAAGTCTTCAATTCGTTGCGTAGGTGTGGACCAAATGCAGGCGGCCATCGGCTTTAAATACCAATCGCGAAACGTCTCGCTGTAAGCATTCGCATCGAGATACGCACCCAAGCTACCGGACAACTCGGCGTTTTGCGTCGCCAGCATTGTTGCGGCTTTATTGAAGCGGACAATGTCCTTCAGCATTCGCCAGAATTTCGGGCGGAATAGATTGCTCGGCTGCGAAAAAACAGTTGCCAAACTAGCGCCCGACCATTCGATCCGGCTGGCGTTTTTTTCATCAGTCAGCTTCACACTAAACGACATTTCCGATTTCGCATCCTCAACGCCCAAATGCTTAAACAGCGCAATCAAGTTGGGATACGTCCAATCGTTGAACACCAAAAAGCCGGTATCGACGGGATATGTCACGCCGTCGAGCGTTACATCTACTGTGTTGGTATGGCCGCCAAGGGACTCGTTTTGCTCAAAAAGGGTGACGTGCGGAGCCTCAGCCGCGTTTCCATTATTGGCGTGCTTGCTCAGTAACCATGCGGTACTCATCCCCGCGATGCCGGATCCGATAACAGCAATTTTCATTGCGATGTCTTGTTCATGGGTTGTGATAGGTGGGTTGGTATGGAGCTAAATCGGAATCCGGGCGGATATGTTATTGCGCATCTACTGTCCGACCGTTTGCGTAGAGACTGATGGAGTTGTTCATATAGTTAAACGAAATATACTCATTAGTATAAAATAAGTCCAATTAGTCACCTTTGATAATACGGGTAACCACTCACGCTAGATTCAGCATTTAAGTTAAAGACCACGAAGGTTACATAAAGTGGACGTAAAGAGGACGTAAAGGCTAAATGAAACATTCACGAATGCGCACCTTAATTTCGCCGGCGTTGTTATCAGTGTTCTTGTAAATACCGCTGTTAAGCCATACAGCAACCCCAGCAACCTCAGCCGATTAGCATGGCTATTCCGCACAAATTTCGTTATTCTAGGTTTATATCAGATGGACACACACACTATGCAAACAAACCAACCGCCACTTTCCGCCGGGCCAATGCTCTATCCCGAATTGTTCCGTGATCTCGAAAAATCACGTTGGAACATGGAGCGCGACATTCCTTGGGACACATTCAACGGCTCACAGCTGACCGACGAGCAGGCGATCACGATCAAAATGAACGCCATCACCGAATGGTCTGCTCTGCCTGCCACCGAAATGTTTTTGCGTGATAACCAGGACGACAGCGATTTTTCAGCATTTATGTCGATTTGGTTTTATGAAGAGCAAAAGCACTCGCTGGTGTTAATGGAATATTTAAAACGTTTCCGCCCCGATCTGGTGCCGACCGAAGACGAGCTCCACGCTGTGCGCTTTCAGTTTGATCCGGCGCCCGCATTAGAAACCCTGATGCTGCATTTTTGCGGCGAAATTCGCCTTACGCAGTGGTATCGCCGCGCATCAGAATGGCATACCGAGCCAGTGATTAAAAAAATCTACGACACGATTTCCAAAGACGAAGCCCGCCACGCCGGTGCCTATTTCCGTTATATGAAGCGCGCCATCGCCAAGGTTGGCACTGAAGCACAAATCGCGTTCGCCAAAATCGGCGTGCTAATGGCAAGCTCGGGCAAAAGCGGCAAGCCGTTACATCCGACAAACCTGCACGTCAACCAAAGCCTGTTCCCGAATGACACGGTGCAGTCGCGTTTGCCGAACCCGGAATGGCTGGAGCATTGGCTTGATTCGCAAATTAAATTCGATAAAGTTTGGGAAAACCGCGTTGTTGGCGGGATTTTGAAGCAAATGTCGAATCTGTTTGATCGCTCGTTTGAGACGTCGACCGACCTAAATCGATTCCGTAAAGAGTTGATCGCCAAAATCGCGCCGCCGAAGATCGTGGTAGCGGGCGCAGCCTAATAGCTTATTGGCAAGGGTAGCAATTAACGCTTTATTTTAAAAACAAAACCCCAGTATCAGCGGACATCTTCAGACCTTTTATCTTCAAGATGCCCGCTGATACTGGGGTTTTTAATTTTTTAGAATGGAAACACTGGGGAGTCTGATTCTGGTAGATTCGTTTAGTAACTACCCGCTTCGCGCTTGCTTTTGTGCTCATGTGTGCTTTTTTGGCTTCTAAACTCCCAAATCGCTCAGCGATCAAACATCATGAAGACGATCCTAATCGCCAACCCAAAAGGCGGCGCTGGCAAAACGACCTTATCGACTAATTTGGCGGGGTATTTGGCTGCTCGGAATGGTCAAAACCGTCAACGCACCGAGCAAGTTTTTCTCTGGGATTTAGATCGGCAAAAATCGGCGCTACATTGGCTAACACAGCGCCCCGCGCATTTGCCCACCATTCACAGGCTCGATAACGCGAAAGAAAAAGCCGGCAACGGCTGGCTGGTACTTGATTCGCCCGCCGGGCTGCACGGTGAAAAATTATCCGAACTCTTAAAACGCGTTGAAAAAGTGATCGTACCGATAGTGCCATCAAGCTTTGATCTCGTTGCAACACAACAGTTTTTGAACGAATTAGTGGACGAGAAATCGATCCGTAAAGGTAAGACCTTTGTCGCCATCGTCGGTATGCGCGTCGATGCCCGCACCCGCGCTGCCGAGAAGCTCGATGAATTTTTGGCACCAGTTGAATTGCCGGTGTTGACCCACCTGCGCGACACGCAAAACTATGTCACCGCCGCGTTTGAAGGCAAGTCGATTTTTGATATGGCTCCCTCTACGGTTGCCCAAGATTTGGCACAATGGCAGCCGATTATCGATTGGCTGGACGACAACGTATAGCGTCGCTATCGCCCATTTTGCATCTGCGACGTATCGCCTAAATCTATCGTCTTAATGTATCGCCAATCCAATGTATCGCCTAAATGTGCAGCCTCAATGTAGCGCCCTAAAGCTGTTCCCAGCCCGCAAAATCCACGAATCCCACGAGACCTACCATGCAAGACGCACCGTCGTATCAAATCACCCTATCGTACCCAGCCAACGCGGCACAAGCGATGCCGCCGGACGCCGAATACTCGCGCAACAGTGCTATACAAAGCGAAGGCAAACACGTTGTGGCAGCGTCGTCGCCCGCCAGTTACGGTGGCGACTCCACACGCTATAACCCGGAAGAACTGATGCTGATGTCGTTAGCGCAGTGCCATATGCTAACTTATCTTGCCATTGCGGCCAAAAAGCAGCTAAAGGTTCTGCGCTATGAGGACCGCGCTGTGGGACAACTTGGCGTGGGTAAGGTCGGCGGTATTGGTATCGAAGGCAAGCTCTCAATGCAACAGGTTACGCTTCATCCGCGGGTAACCGTGGCCAAAGGCGCCAATCTTGATGACGCCCGCAACATTCACATCAAGGCGCACGCCAATTGCTTTATGGCAAATTCGGTTAATTTTCCGGTGACCACAGACCCCGTAATGGTTGAAGCTGCCGAATAATGAAAACTATTGCAGAACTCGCACGTGCGTTGGCGCTGGGCACGACCACCGCTGAAAAATTAACCGAAGAATGCCTCGCTAATATCGTTGATCCAGCGGGCGAAGGCAGGCGAGCGTTCATCAAAGTCACCGCTGAATCTGCCCGCACGGCGGCTCAGCAAAGCGATAAACTTCGCGCACACGGCATTGTTGCCTCACCGTTGGCGGGGATCCCGATCTCGGTCAAAGATTTGTTTGATGTGCAAGGTGACGTTACCGGCGCCGGTTCAACGATTTTACGTGACGCGCCACCCGCTTTAGCCGACGCACCCGTGATCGCACGACTACGCGCGGCCGGCGCAATCATTGTTGGCCGCACCAATATGACCGAATTTGCCTACGGCGCTCACGGCATCAACGCCCATTTCGGTACGCCGCTCAATCCTTGGGATCGCGCCAACAAGCGCATTCCGGGCGGCTCTACGTCCGGCGGCGCGGTCAGCGTGACGGACGGCATGGCCGCAGCCACCATCGGCTCCGACACCGGCGGCTCGGTACGCATCCCGGCGGCGCTTTGCGGCATCGCCGGCTTCAAGCCCACCCAGGGTCGCGTGCCGCTGCAAGGCGCGTTCCCGCTATCGTTCACGCGTGATTCCATTGGCCCAATGGGCAATTCAGTCGCCTGTTGCGTGTCGCTGGATGCAGTAATGGCAAATTCAATGGCAAATACGGGTTCCTCCGAATCCACCGCTGAATCGATCAAACCCGTTTCCTTGCGCGGCTTACGATTCGGCATTCCCAATAATGTTTTGTGTGATGATTTAGCGCCCGAAGTGGCAGCCGTATTTGAGCTTGCCATTGCCTCGATCTCCAGTGCAGGCGGGGTTCTTGAGGAATTTAGCTTCTCTGAATTGGCCGAAGAAATAGACGGCAGCAAAAAAGCCAATTTCTCGGCCGTCGAAGCCTATGCACTACATCGCGAGCGATTGGCAACAAGGTTCAACGAATTCGACCCGATGGTAGCCAAACGTCTCATGTTTGGCGCCAACACGATTGCGGCCGATTATGTTGAGCTGGTTCAGCTACGCCAACGACTGATCGCCTCAGCAAACCGCACCACAGCACGTTTTGATGCGCTGTTGGCACCCACCGTGCCAATCATCGCGCCAACCATTGCCGAGATGGGGCAATCGGACGAACAGTTTTATCGGCTCAACAGTCTTTTGTTACGTAACTGCGCGCCGTTCAACGTGTTGGATCGGCCATGCTGGTCGTTACCCTGCCACCGGCCAGGCGATGCGCCGGTTGGGCTGATGCTCGTCGGTGAGACGTTGCAGGATCGGCGTTTGCATGGGATTGCGTTGGCCTTGGAGTCGGCCATAGGGTTGGCCCTGGGGGCGACGCTCAAACGCTGAGGAGTGGCAGAAAAACGTTGCCAATCGTATGTACTAAAATCCACGCTGCTTTTTCTTATGCTCCTGCGCGTCTTTTTCGGCTTGCTGCATTTTCTTCTCGGCTTCGTGCTTATCCCAGCCAATGAGCGGCGTGATGACCTCCCACCAGACCAAAATGACCACCCACGGCGACAATACCCAAAGCCAAGACAAGCCCGCCACAGGGGCAATCCCGGCAATTTTTAGCAGCAAAATGATGCTCGCAATAATAACTAAAATCATCATGACCCCCGTGAAATGGACGAATAGCGCTACGGCATTCCCAAAGTATGAGGGTTATGGGCGTTTCTGCCAATATCCGACCACATCTTGTTCCCCACGTTCGCTCACGCCTCGGGCGGTCAGCGTGTGTTGTTACTGCATTATCAGTTACTATGCGGGCTACCTCGCAATTGGCGAGGGTGGCGCTTGTGTTTGAGTTGAGATTTGGGTTTGTGCCTGTATTGGTTTTTGGGCACAGATTTGATTGACAACAGCAAATCAGCATCCGCATAATTGCTGATTCTGGTTTCTTGATCTGTCATTTCTACCAGTTTGATCACTTCGGTACTAAAATCTGCGCCAAAATTCACACTCACTTACGCATTCGCGCCGGCACTTATCTAAAATCTCGGCAACTGCATTCATCGCTTCAACTTTTACACACCAACGGAGATTAACGCATGAAAACATCATACAAATTATCCTTTGCCGCCATGTTGGCTGCGGGCTTGGTTGCCGGTTTGGCCGGTTGCGGTAAAGAAGAGCCCAAGGTTGAGGCGCCAAAAGCAGCGGCACCAGCCGCTGAGCCCAGCGTCACCGTGAAGCTTGGCGTTGCCGGACCATTGACCGTAAAAACCCCACATTTGGGTAAAGACAACGAAAACGGCGTAGCCTTGGCAATTGCCCAAGCAAACGAAGCCAAAATCAAAATTGGCGGCAAGCTCGTCAAATTTGAAATGATTTCGGAAGACGACCAAGGTGATCCGAAAGTCGGAACCACTGTTGCCCAAAAACTAATTGATGCAAAAGTCGTTGCCGTCATCGGCCACCTGAATTCAGGCGTAACCCTGCCTGCGTCCGAAGCCTACAACAAGGCAGGCATCCCAATGGTCACTGGCTCAGCCACTAACCCGACGATCACAGAGCGCGGCTTAAAAACCGTTTTCCGTACGGTTGCGCGTGATGACCAGCAAGGCCCAGCTGTTGCCGCTTATATTGCCGGTGAAATCAAAGCCAAAAAAGTCGCGTTGGTTGACGATAAAACAGCCTACGGTGAAGGCTTGGCAAATGAAGTAGAAAAAACACTCAAAGGGGCAAAAGTTGCCATCGTTGGCCGCGAGCGTACCACCGACACCGAAACCGATTTCAAATCGGTGTTAACCAAGGTGAAAGCCAAAAACCCTGACGTTATTTTCTACGGCGGTATGGACCAAACCGCGGGTCCGATGATCAAACAAGGTCGTGAACTGGGCATTAAGGCGATCTTCGTATTCGGTGACGGCGCCTGTACCGAAGAAATGTTTGTCAAAGCGCAAGAAGCCGCGAACGGTCTCGTTTGCTCCCAAGCCGGCATTCCGTCACAAGCCGCCAGCAAAGATTTCTTGACCAAATTTAACGCCAAATACGGCGAAGTCAAACAATACGCGCCAACCTTCTACGATGCGACTAACGCCGTGATCGAAGCGATGAAGAAGTCCGATTCCATTGATCCTGCCAAATTTGGCCCGGAAATTTTCAACGTGAGCTTTACCGGCGCATCTGGCAAAGTTGAGTTTGATGCCAAGGGCGACCGCAAAGACGCTGAAGTCACCATCTTCAAACTCGAAGGCGGCAAGCTCGTTCCGGTGTCGATTGTCAAAGGCGGTGTAGCCACCAAGTTTGAAATGGCTGCTGCACCCGCGGCTGCACTTGCAACCGCGACTGCCGCCGCAACCGCGGCGGCCACTGCGGCGGCTCCAGCAGCAGCACCGGCCGCAGCTCCAGCCGAAGCACCAAAGAAGTAATCGCAGTTACGTCATCCAAGCGGCACCCGCCTTCCAGCGTGGTGCCGTTTTTATTGGTTTTTTGATTTAGATTTTTTGATTTTTTGATTTCACGGCCGATGGATACTTTCCTGCAACAACTTGTTAATGGTCTAACGCTCGGCTGTGTCTATGCCGTCGTCGCGTTGGGCTACACCATGGTTTACGGCATCATCCAGCTCATCAATTTCGCGCATGGCGAAGTGGTGATGATCGGCGCGATGGTGGCATTTTCGGTCATCACCGCACTGGCTGGTTCTGGCTTGCCCCCGGTGGCGATATTGTTACTGAGCTTGTTGGCGGCGATTCCCGCCTGTATGTTGGTCGGCTTCACCGTGGAGCGCATTGCTTATAAGCCGCTGCGTACGGCCCCGCGCCTGGCACCGCTCATTACGGCGATTGGTGTGTCGATTATTTTGCAGCATCTGGCGCTGCTTATCTGGGGTCGCAACTACATTACCGTCCCGCAAATTGTACCCACCCAATCCTACGCGCTCACTGCCTCTTCCAATAGCGCCACGATTACCAATATTCAAATCGCGATTATTATTCTGTCGGTGGCCATGATGGCCGGGCTGATCGCGCTGGTGTACAAAACCCGCATCGGCATTGCTATGCGGGCAACATCGCAAAACGCCAGCGTGGCGGGGCTGATGGGCATCAACGTCAATAGTGTCATTTCATTTACGTTCCTGATTGGCGCCGCGCTGGGCGCGGTAGCGGGTGTGATGATCGGCAGCTATTACGGCCAAGCGTATTACCAGATGGGGTTTTTGCTTGGCTTAAAGGCGTTCTCTGCGGCAGTGCTCGGCGGCATCGGCAATTTGGGCGGCGCGGTACTGGGCGGCATCTTGATCGGCTTAATCGAAGCCTTCGGCGCGGGCTACATGGGCGACGTGACGAACGTCTGCACACTCAATCAATACTTTCCAGGCTTTGCCGGTTTGTGCGACGCGAACGCCAATTCATCGTTGCTCGGTTCGAACTACAAAGAAGTTTATGCGTTCGTGATTTTGATATTGGTTTTACGATTCCGCCCCTCCGGCCTGCTGGGTGAGCGCGTCTCGGATCGTGCTTAGGCAATTAATATGACCAACCTTACAACCAACTACGTTGACCATATTCTGCCGCCACACATCCGCAAACATCCCGCCGTGTTTTGGACCGGCGTCGTGCTAATTGCGGTAGCACTCGCCATCATGCCGTTTGTGTTAGTCGCCAATAGCATGACGGCGTGGGTGCGCATCACCAACTTTGCGATTTTGTTTGTGTTTTTATCGTTGGGCTTAAACATCGTGGTGGGGTTTGCCGGGCTGCTCGATTTAGGCTATATCGCCTTCTATGCCGTCGGCGCGTATGTGTATGCGCTGCTCGCGTCGCCGCATTTCGGTTTGCATTTGCCGTTCTGGATCATCCTTCCCATCGGTGCAGCGGTGGCGTGTTTATTCGGCGTGATACTGGGCGCGCCTACGCTTAAGCTGCGCGGCGACTATCTGGCGATTGTGACCTTGGGCTTTGGTGAAATTGTGCGGATTTTTATGAACAATTTATCGGAGCCGATCAACATCACCAATGGCCCCAAAGGTATTTCAACCATTGATTCGATCCAATTATTCGGCATGGATTTTGGC
This sequence comes from Burkholderiales bacterium, assembly GCA_038206765.1. Taxonomy (GTDB): domain Bacteria; phylum Pseudomonadota; class Gammaproteobacteria; order Burkholderiales; family Usitatibacteraceae; genus UKL13-2. The sequence continues at coordinate 42,638 of JBBRAM010000006.1, forward strand.
TCCACCACCCGTATCGGAGATTTTGCAGTAGCGGGGTTAGTTAAATATTATTACCTCCTGATGTTTATCCTCATCATCGTCATCATCCTCAATTTGCGGCTGCAAAATTCGCGGATTGGCCGCGCTTGGGAAGCGATCCGTGAAGATGAATTGGCAGCCCGCGCCATGGGCATCAATACCACGAGCTTGAAATTACTTGCCTTCGCAATGGGCGCGTCGTTCGGCGGGCTGGCGGGTGGCGTGTTCGCAGCGATTCAGGGTTTCATCAGCCCAGAAAGTTTCACGCTCACCGAAAGCGTCATGATTTTGGCGATGGTGGTGTTGGGGGGCATGGGAAATATTTGGGGCGTATTGTTGGGCGCTTTGCTTCTATCGTTCATGCCAGAATTTCTGCGCTACACGGTCGAGCCCGCGCAAAAATGGCTGTTTGGCCGCGCCATTATCGAAGCCGAGGTATTGCGCATGTTGATCTTTGGTTTTGCAATGGTGGCGATGATGTTATTCCGCCCCGCTGGCTTGTTGCCCTCTGCCGTGCGCAAACGTGAATTAACAAAGGAGCAATAGTAGTGACTACTATTCTCTCCGCCAAAAATATCACCAAGCGATTCGGTGGCTTAACCGCGCTTTCTGACGTGAGTTTTGAAATCCAACAAGGTCAAATTTTCGGCTTGATCGGCCCCAATGGCGCGGGCAAAACCACGATGTTCAATGTGCTGACCGGCCTTTATCAACACGATGAGGGGACGGTTACGTTAAACGGCGAAGTGCTCGACGGCATTACCTCTGACCGCATCGCTGCGCTAGGCGTGGCGCGGACGTTTCAAAACATTCGCCTTTTTTCGAATTTAACCGCAATCGAAAACGTAATGATCGGGCGGCATGTCCGCACCAGTGCTGGGGTTTGGGGCGCTATTACCCGCAACGCCGCGACCCGCGCGGAGGAAGTGGCAATTGAACGCCGGGCACATGAATTATTGGAATTTGTAAACGTCAGCCATCGCGCCAATGAATTGGCCAAAAATTTATCGTATGGCGATCAGCGCCGCTTAGAAATCGCCCGCGCGTTGGCAACGGAGCCGAAAGTCTTGGCGCTGGATGAACCCGCCGCCGGTATGAACGCAACGGAGAAATTAGCTTTGCGCAAATTGATTGAATCGATCCGCACCCAAGGGATCACAATCTTGCTAATTGAGCATGATGTGAAGCTGGTCATGGGGCTGTGCGATCACATCGGTGTGCTCGATTACGGCAAAAAAATTGCGGAAGGTACACCGGCTGAAGTCCAGAAAAATCCGAAGGTGATTGAAGCGTATCTGGGTGCGTCCATCGAGGTGGCTGCATGAATACGCTACTGTCGATTAAAAACCTCCACATCGGCTACGGTGGCATTCAAGCGGTTAAAGGGATTGACCTTCATGTTGACCAAGGCGAGCTAGTCACGCTGATTGGCGCGAATGGTGCAGGCAAAACCACTACGCTTAAAGCGATTACCGGGCTTTTAAAACCCACCCAAGGCGCAATCGACTATGCAGGCAAGTCAGTCATTGGCGTACCTACCTACAAAGTCGCCAGCGCGGGCTTGGTGCTCGTGCCGGAAGGGCGCGGTGTGTTTTCGGGTTTGACGATTTTAGAAAACCTGCAAATGGGCGCCTACACCCGCAATGATCGCGCCGAAATTGCCGTCGATATCGAACATAAATTTTCCCTATTCCCCCGCTTGAAAGAGCGCGCCAAACAAACAGCCGGCACACTTTCCGGTGGCGAGCAGCAAATGCTGGCGATCTCGCGGGCCCTGATGGCGCGACCAAAATTGTTGCTACTCGACGAACCGTCAATGGGTTTGGCACCGATCATGGTGCAAAAGATTTTTGAAGTGGTGCGCGATGTTTCTAAAAGCGGCGTGACGATTTTGCTGATCGAGCAAAACGCCAAATTAGCACTACAAATCAGCCAACGCGGCTATGTGATGGACGGCGGCGTGATCACGTTAAGCGGCGAATCAAAATCGCTGCTCGACAACCCGAAGGTGCGCGAGGCATACTTGGGCGAGGATGTGGTGGCATAGGCATTTTTTGAAAGGAACCAGTCATGGGTACGGCAAGCAAAGGTACGGCACTTTCAAAAACAGTTTTCTCGCCATCAGGGTTTTCCAAATCTGATTTGGCCGATCTAAAACGTGCCAAGGCATTGTTAGAAAACCCCAGCTTGGCCGCCCGCGCCTCGGCGATGCTGGGCGCGCCGATCGATCGCGGCATGTCCATGTTGCCTTCACGGTTCCAAAAGACAATTCATCAGGCCAGTGAAACCGCGATGATGAAAGCGCTCGATGTGGCGGTGGGTTCACTCAACGAAACCGCGATCAAGCCCAGTAAAAACCGCATGCATAAATTCGCGGCTGCCGCGAGCGGCGCGATTGGTGGCGCGTTTGGGTTGGCAGCGCTCGCCTTTGAGCTGCCCATCTCGACCACTATCATGCTCCGCTCCATCGCCGATATTGCCAAAAGCGAAGGCGAAAATATTCAATATATCGACACCAAATTGGCGTGCTTAACGGTCTTCGCATTAGGAGGACGCAGCAACAAAGATGATGCCGCCGAATCCGGTTATTTTGCTGCGCGGATGGCGATGGCCGGCGCCGTAACCGAAGCAACAAAATACTTAGCCGAAAAAGGATTCACCAAAGCAGGCGCACCCGCTTTGGTGCGCTTGGTATCACTCATTAGCACCCGATTCGGGATAGTCGTGAGTGAAAAAGCCGCCATGCAAGCCTTGCCAATTATCGGCGCGGCATCGGGGGCGCTGATCAACACGCTCTTTATTGAACATTTCCAGAACATGGCACGCGGGCATTTTGTGGTGCGCCGGTTAGAGAAAATTTATGGCGCGGAGCCGGTGAAGTTGGCTTATCAGCAGTTGTAGCTTTCGCACCCTCATCGCTTGATGCGGGGGATGTGCTAAATCGCCTTGCTCAATCGAGCAGGAATCGAGCAGGAATCGACAATTTGTCGCTGTCGCCGCGCTGAAGTCGTTGTTGCGACCGACGTCGCCAACGAAGTTCCCACCGACTTTGGCAACGCTTTTCCCAAACATGCCGCCAAGTCATCACCATCGGGGCGGCGAGAGCCCCCAGCACGTGCGCCCGCCATTCCACCTGCACACCGGCTGGCAGGTTTGCTGACGTCATGGCAAACCCATTTGCTTCAGCCATAGTTTTCAGCGCCATGACGATACAAAAAAATGCGACCCAAGGCCGGCTTGGCGCAGACGCTTTATAAAGCGCTATCGCCGCCAACATCATGACCGCCACGGCGATGCCCGACAGTCCGCGATAGACCAGCAGCGTCGGCGACCACCACATTAGCCCCAAGGAAATCATCGGGGCAATCCAAAGAAAGTGTAGCCAAAAGCGTCCTGTTCCGCATAGCCGGATGGTCATTAGCCCGGCAACGAATAGTGCAATGCCATCCATGACAGCGTGTTGGACTGAAAAATGAACCAGATGCCCGGTCCATAGCCGCCACAGTTCCCCCGCAAGAATGGCGGGGCGGTTGTACTCGAGCGAGGTCGTCAGTGATTCCGGTGCGGCGGCAGCGACCAGAATGATGACCATGCAAACGGCGGCAATCGACGCTGCACTGATGCGAAGCACCGCATTCGTCGGCGGCTTATTGAATCCGGCGTGGTGCATATCGTGGTAAGTAACGTGGTACGTAGCGTGGTACAAAATAAAAAGCCGCGAGCAGAAGTGGAAGTGAAAGCGCCAGCAAAAGCCCGAGCAAATCAATACTACCGCCGCCCTTATAACCGGCGCGATTTTCAACACGGAAACCGGGGTCGGCTTTGATGCGCTCTCTGAATTTTTCCAGCTCCGCTTTCAATGGCGGAATCAATTCTTCAACGGCTTTGTTGTATCCCTCAACTTGAGCGGCGCGTGCACGCTCGCTGAAGTTGGCAAGGCTGGCAGCACCTTTTACCTGGCTCGTCCCTGGCGCGCGAAATAGCAGCTTGTGACTTGCGACATCGAATACCGAAACATCCACCATCGTCTGCACATCAAATTGATCGCCGTGAATAATATACGCACCGACAATCGTCCAATACAGCACGGATAATTTGTTGCTGTCATTAAACTGCACTTGGTCATGCGAAACCATCGCCACCACATCCACATTGAACATACGTGCCACTTGCTCCATGTTGGCAAAGCCACCGCCTAGTTGCAAATATTGGGTAGGGATAATTTCAATATTGCCAATAAAGCTGTATGGCGCAAACGATGCCTTCACGCGCTCCATCAGCTTGATTTTTTCTGTCTCCGGTAGCGCATGGCCGCGCGAAGCCGTTGGGACAAAGGCCAACCCCACCCGCACCGGCGGGCGTAGATAAGCCATGCCAGGCTCGGTTTTGGGCGCCTGCTCGGCACGTGGATAAAGATAGTCAACAATGCTGGCCGATTGTTTGACTTCACGGCTCGAAAACGAAGATGCACAGCCGCCAATAAGTAAAGCGGCGAGCGTTGTGATTAACACAGCAGAAAATTTCATGGTGTCCTTTTTGTCGGGCAAATCAATCAGCGAAGGGGTAGGCGTTGTCAGCGCTTTTATGAGGTCGTTGTGTTTTGTATTTTTCGGCCCGCACAACCGCTGAGCTAAGCGATCCGACACAGCGACACAGAGAATTCAACAGCACCAGTCTAGTCAATTTGCAGAGGCGCGCGACTCATTCCACCCGAGTGGCAATAAACCAGACTCAAAGTCGTTGTTTGCAATACTGATTGATGCTGAACGAGGAAATTGGCACAGTAACTGCGGTGCGTTCAAGAGGGATATTTGCGCCATCCGCTAGACTGTCGATATCGAAAACTCAAGTATTCACGTGGACTTACGGAATGACAAAGTTTGAGACTTTGCTCAAAATTGCGACTATCCCGTGAGAGTCGCCGACTTATTGTTAAACGCGGCAGAAGCGACACGGGATGGCTGCGCGCCGTCATCATAGCTTAAATTTTGACCTCACTACCCGCACTAAAAAATATCGCTGCCTCAAACTCGGCTCCCAGAGCCATTCTTCAGCCAGTCACTCTAATACTCCCCACCACCAAATCCACCCCCACCACCACTAGCAAACCCATCCCGCCAACTCTTCCCCGCTGGCGGCGGTGGCATCAATCCGCCCGTGTCGTACTGCAAATCCACATTCGCGGGCGTGAGCCATTCGTATAGCGATTGCAGCAAACCCTCTGAAACCCTCACCCGCCAGCTCTCCGGCAGCGGCACATCCACTGTCGCCGCGCCATTGTTATAGCGAATCAAAATCGGGCAGCTATGGGCAGAGTCAGTCATGCGATGCGGCTCCAATTTCACGCGCAACTGATGGCTATCCGCTTGCCCGTTCATCGACAGCGTCATCATCTTCGCTAACTTACGCGCCTCATCCATGGTGCGAACTTCATCGACAATCACGCGCATACCGTCGGTGCGTTCATCGATGCTGACTTTGCCGCGCACAATCAGGGGTTGGTCATCCACCAACGAACCGCGACATTTTTCATAAACTTCGTTGTAGGCCACTGCTTCAATCCGCGCTGTGCCGTCATCAAGTGTTAACACACACATGCGGCCACGCTTGGCGCTGATCACGCGCTGGCTGTACAAAATACCGGCCATCATGACGTGGTCGTTTTTTGGCGCCAATTCGCTCAGTTCTGTTTTGGCGAATTGGCGCACTTCTTTTGCGTAGGTCGTGAAGGGATGTCCGGACAGATAAAAACCGAGTGCCAGCTTTTCATTATTCAACCGCTCGCGATCAGACCATGGATTGGCCGGCACCATTTCCAGCACATCCATGCTGCCGCCCGTAGCCTCGCCAAACAAACTTTCCTGCTGCGAATCACGTTCAGATTTTTCGGCCATCTCAACGGCTTTAGGCAGCGTCGCCAATAGCATCGCCCGGTTCGGCTCAAGCTGGTCAAGTGCGCCAGCGCGGATCAGTGCCTCCATGGCGCGGCGATTGACGGTGTGGCGATCAATCCGCCGCACGAAATCAAGCAAATCTTTAAACGGCCCGCCCGCGTTTCGGGCGTTGACGATATTGTTGATCGCGCCGAATCCGGTACCTTTGATCGCACCCAATCCGTAGCGTACATGGCTTGCATCCACCGGTTTAAAGCGGTAGGTGCTGGAATTGATATCGGGTGCTAACACCGTAATGCCATTGGCCTTAGTGTCGTCAAAAACGATCTGCACTTTATCGGTAAAATCCATCACGCCCGACATGTTGGCTGCCATAAATTCAGCGGTGTAATGTGCTTTTAGATACGCCGTTTGATACGCCACCAATGAATAGGCGGCCGAATGCGATTTGTTAAAACCGTAGCCGGCAAACTTTTCCATGAAATCAAAAAGCTCGTTGGCAATTTTTACTTTCACACCGTTTTTGATTGCGCCTTCGCTAAAAATTGCACGGTGTTTGGCCATTTCATCGGCCTTCTTTTTACCCATCGCGCGGCGCAGCAAATCAGCACCGCCGAGCGAATAGCCACCGATCACCTGCGCGATTTGCATGACCTGCTCTTGATAGATCATGATGCCGCAGGTCGGCGAGAGGATCGGCTTCACGCGCTCATCGAGATAGGTGACGACTTCAGCACCGCTCTTGCGCCTTGTGTAATCAGGGATCAGCTCCATCGGGCCCGGGCGGTAGAGCGCATTCAGTGCCGTCAAATCATCAAGCTTGGAAGGCTTGGCTTTGACCAGCAAATCACGCATGCCGCGACTTTCAAACTGGAAAATCGCGACTGTGTTTGCCTTTGAAAAAATCTCGTATGATTTTTTATCATCGAGCGGAATGTTGGTGAGATCGAATTTCGCGTTCGCGTCGCCAAGCTTGTCATCACTTGATGGCTGGGTTCCCGGCCGCGCGTGAATCAGCTTCACCGCCTCTTCTAGGATGGTAAGCGTGGTCAAACCCAAAAAGTCGAATTTCACCAGACCGACAGCTTCTACATCGTCCTTATCGTATTGACTCACAAATGAATCAGAGCCATCGGCCACATAAAGCGGTGTGAAATCAGTGAGTGGCCCTGGTGCGATCAACACACCACCGGCGTGCATGCCGACGTTGCGGGTGATGCCTTCGAGCTTGAGTGCCAGCTCCATCAGCTGCGCAACTTCTTCTTCCTTCGCGCGGCGCTCGTTGAACTGCGGCTCCATTTGAATCGCATCCGGCAATGTGATCCCGAGTTGATTCGGAATGAGTTTTGCAATTTGATCGACATAGTTATAGCCCATGCCAAGCACGCGTCCTACATCGCGAATCACCGCTTTGGCCGCCATCGTACCGAAGGTGACGATTTGCGAAACCGATTCTTTGCCGTATTTTTGCTTGACGTAATCGATCACCCGATCCCGCCCTTCCTGACAAAAATCGATATCAAAATCGGGCATCGAAACACGTTCGGGATTTAAGAACCGCTCGAACAGCAATTGATATTCCAGCGGATCGAGATCGGTGATGCCGAGCGAATACGCCACCAATGAACCCGCACCCGAGCCGCGCCCCGGGCCGACTGGCACCCCGTTATTTTTAGCCCAGCCGATGAAATCCGCCACAATCAGAAAATAGCCGGGGAAGCCCATGTGGATGATGGTTTTAACCTCAAATTCCAAGCGGTCTAAATAGGCCGAATAAACCTCTGCGCGCTTGGTCGCGTCGGGGAAATTCTTTTCCAAACGCTTATCTAAGCCCGCTTTGGCGGAATCAAATAAATACGCCTCAATCGTTTCGCCGTTCGGCGTGGGGAAGTTCGGCAGCTTCGATTTACCGAGTGAGAACTCAAAATGGCAACGCTTGGCAATTTCGCCCGCATTTTCTAAAGCTTCAGGAATATCGGCAAACAACGCCGCCATTTCGGTAGCCGACTTGAAATACTGTGCTGGCGTGAAATCGCGCGTGCGGCGCTTATCGCCCAGCACCTCGCCGCGGGAAATACAAACCCGCGCCTCATGCGCTTTGAAATCATCCGGGGTCATGAATTGAATCGGATGCGTGGCCACCACTGGCAGATCACACACACTCGCTAAATTCATCGCCGCCGCGTTATACGGTTCATCAAAATCGCGCTCAGCGCGTTGCAATTCGATATAGAACGAATCGGGGAAATCGTGCTGCCAGCTATTCGCCAATTCAACCGCACGCTTGGTATCCGATTGCATTAATGCTTGGCCAATATCGCCAAACGCCGCGCCAGACAAGGCGATCAGCCCATCGGCGGCCGATTTGGAAAATCCACGCGAAAGCCATGCGCGATTAATTTCTGCACGGCCACGCCACGTATTTTCACGATAAGCGCGGGTCAATAATTGGCATAAATTTAAGTAGCCCCCCTCATTTCGACACAGCAGCAACAGACGCGACGGTTGATCCCGATTCTTTTCGTTCTCGATAAACACATCGCAGCCAATGATCGGCTGCACGCCTTTGGCTTGCGCCGCTTTATAAAATTTGACCGCGCCAAAAACGTTAGATATGTCGGTAATCGCCAAAGCAGGCAGCTGTTCCGAAGCCGCTTTCGCCACAACATCGTCAATCCGCACAATCGAATCCGTGATGGAAAATTCAGTGTGAAGGCGCAGGTGGACGAAGGGAGGAGCGGTCGACGTGTAGTTAGGGGCAGACGTGGTCACGGATTAGACAATTGAGTGATATTAGTTCAAGGTCAATTTTACCACTTGCCTCAACCCATCAGCCGCAAATAAAGCACTTGCAAAAACGGAATTAGCTGACGGTTATTCCATGGCAATGCGCCGCAATCTCATCCGCCAACCGCGCATGCAAGCCCGCTGGCAAATCATGTCCCATCCCCGCGATCACAGATAGTTTTGCATGGGGAATTTCGCGCGCGGTCTCGATCCCTGCGGCGACCGGGACGAGCGGATCGTCTTTACCGTGAATCACGAGTGTGGGTGTGGTGATGCGGCGTATTGCGGCGGTGCGATCACCGCTGGCGGCAATCGCCATCAGCTGGCGGGCACCGCCTGCCGGATAGTAATTGCGGCGGACATGACGCTCGCAAAAGTCGGTGAGTGTCGCTTCGTCTTCTGGAAAACCCACGCTACCGATGGCGCGGATCACGTCCTTCATGCGGGCGACAGCCGTGGCAACATCACCGCGCTTGGCGGGCGGAATCATAATTGCGCGGCGAGCTTTGCGGGTGGGTCCCGGCAGGCTGCGGCGGCCGGTGGTAGACATAATTGAGGTTAGGCTCAGTACGCGATTCGGAAAATTGGCCGCTAGGTTTTGCCCGATCATGCCTCCCATCGAGACGCCGACAATATGGGCAGCCTCAATCTGGAGTGCATCCAATAGCCCTGCGGTATCGGCGGCCATGTCGTTAATAAAGTACGGCGCTTTAAGTGGTAGGCGCATAAAATGTTTGATGAATTCGAGCGGAATATTGGGCGTGCCAAGGTGATCAAATTTAGTCGACAAACCGACATCGCGGTTGTCAAAACGAATGACCCGGAAGCCCTTGTCCACTAGCAGTTGGCAAAACGGATCTGGCCACGCAATCATTTGCATACTCAACCCCATGACCAATAGCAACGGTGGCGCAGTGGCAGGGCCGAAAATTTCGTATTCGAGGGTGATGCCGTTGGCTTGAATTGAGGACATGGGCTTTACGTGGCGGTGGACTGAACGCCATTCTACCGTTGCAGGTTGCCAATCCGTGTAGGCCAAGCAAACAAATGGCAATTTTCGCGTCCAGTGATGCGGCTCGCTAACGCTCGGCGAACCGGAATTACTTAGATGCTGGTGCGAGCACCCACCTAAACATACTCATCGAGTGCGCATCGAGCACACATTGCACTTGTAGCCAATAAATTATGGCTAAAACACGCTTAGCACTACGATTCGTTAAATCGTTCACTCCGCCCGATGCGGATCGCGATAGAAATAATGCCGCCAACCCGTGCGATCAAACGGCTGCCATTTACCTTCGACTTGCGACAGACGATCAGCGATCGCATATAGCGCCGTCGGATTCATGCCCATGCCAACGTGACTGGCAATAATTTCGATATTCTCAGCGGTCTTAGATTCCTTTTGCAGCGACAGCGGCCACGAGACCACGCCATCGGTGCGGCTAAAAATTGACGTTGTCGGAACCGGCGGTGCGGCTTTGAGATGCGCGAGCATATTTTTGTCTTGCAACTTATGGCCGCTGACCAATTCATAGAATCGCCATGCGTTGGTGGCCTTTGGATCGCCTGCGAACGGGGTTCCAAGCGTGATAACACTGCGCACATGCTTGGGCAGCGCTTTCGCAAATTCACGTGCATAGAGCCCGCCTAAACTCCAGCCAATTAGACTGACTTTACGCTTGGTGGTGGCGTGGATATCCATTACGCGTTCCACGCTTTTTTTCAGTACACCGTCGCGTGGACCGAAATTTAATCCCAAATCCCAGCCGTGGGTCTCATAGCCTTGCGCCTTCAAAAAACTTCGCAACGGGGCCGTCGTCAAATCACCCGCACCCAAGCCAGGAAAAACAATCACGGCGTGTCCGTCGCCCTCCGGCATGGTTTTGAGAAATGGCCACGCGGCAAGCATCGCCCCCAACTCCCAAGGTGCCCGCGCCTCCATGGCAATGAGAAACGCACCTGGCGCCTGCAGATTTTCATGGAATTGCGCCGTCATGGTTTCAAAATTAAACGTATCCGCCGATGATGCGGAAGATGCGGATTTAGCGCCAACATCATGGGCATGCGCGCCATATTTTGAGCGAATTTTCTCCAAAAAATCGAATGGGGAAATTTTTGCTTCGCTGTTGCGGGCGTTACTATCGGATGGTCGTTTCATGCGGTTTTAGTTTTGATAGAGGTTGATTGAGCTTCGCGTTATTTGCGTTTCTTAATAATGACCGGCGCGAGGGTTTTAGCAGACGGTTTTTTTGCTGCCGCTTTATCGACGACCGGCTTTCTATTTGCTGGCTTCTTAGCAACCAGTGTTTTAGACGCTGGCTTTTTCTTTTTTACTACCGGTTTTTTTGCGGTTAGCTTTTTTGCAGTACTCGTCTTTCCAACAGGTTTCTTTATAGTCGGCTTGTTCGCAGCCGCTTTCTTGGCAACGGACTTCTTTGTAATCGGCCGCTTGGCCATGAACTTCCCTACCGCCACTTTTTTGGCAACCGTCTTGGTGATCGACTTCAACTTGGCTGGCTTGGTTTCTGTAGCGTTTGTTGCAGGAACTGGAGCCGCCGGCGCTCCCGCCTTCATTACCAACGCAACCAATTCACGGTGCCCTGCATACAAATGTTTCACAAATTCATCAAGGCGCGGCACTTCGCCTTTAGCCGCAATCAGGCCGTAATCCAGCGAGCCGTCGTAGGAATGAATGGTTAAATTCAATGCCATGCCATGCGTGACAATCGATACTGGAAAATTCTGCGTCATCCGAGCTCCTGCCATAAAGAGGGGCATTGGCGGCCCCGGCACGTTGGAGATCAAAATATTGGCGATGACCGGAATGCGATTCGAAGCAACCGCTGTTTTATAGAGGGGCGTGATCACGCTCATGAGCCACGGAATACCGAGCGAGGGCAGATCGCTGGTGACGGTAGTCATCGCGCCTTTCATCGAGCCGGTGAGTATTTTGGCCGCGGTGCTGGCATCGCGAATTGCCATCAGGCGCTTTAACGGATCGGCGACGTTGGTCGCCATATTGATCAACATCATCGTCACTTGATTGTTCGCGGTCGTGTCGCCCGCGGCGCGCAAACTCGTGGGAACCGCGCCAATCATGGCTTTTGAGAGGATCGTCTTATCTTTTGCGAAATACTGGCGCAACGCCGATGCCACCGTTGCCAGCACGACGTCGTTCAACGTCACGCCAAAATGTTTGCCGATTGCTTTCGCTTCCGCCAACGGAATACGCGCCGTGGTGAAGCTGCGCTTGGCGCTGATCGCCACATTGAGCGGTGTACGTGGCCCGAGCGTTATGCCAGCAGGCAACATTTTTTTTGCGGCTTGCAATGGCGTGTCGGTGGTTTTAACGGTGCTGAGATTGCCCGCAAATTCGGCTAGATTCGCCATGCCGCTAAGCTGTTCGCTTGGGGCCCCTATTTTTTTCGCTTCTGAGCTAGACAGCACGCTACCAGCCATAGATGAAATTGCGCCTGCGCCGGCTTTAATAATTTTTCCGTACTGCGCGGCGCTGTTGCGGATCGCTGAGGCGAGCATGCCGGTTGCCGACATCACCGCTTTACGTTTAGATTTTTCGGGCGCCGCAGCGACGCGTTTGGGTGGATGTGGCTCAACATCAAGCAGCGCCTGCGATAGCGCGACACCAGCCTGCCCGTCCATGCCCGCGTGATGCAGACGCGAGGTGAGCGCGACTTCACCACTTTGCAAGCCTTCGATCACCGTGAACTGCCAGAGCGGGCGGTCCCGATCCAGCATCGGTTCATGCAGCTTGGCCACAGCCGCCTCAAGCTGCGCCTGCGTACCAGGCTTGGGTAGGATGTGCGAACGAATATGGTAATCAAGGTCAATATCGTGGTCCTCAATCCAGATCGGATTGGCGAGCGAGAGCGGTATGAAGGCGAGTTTGCGCGTGAGCAGCGGGGCGAGATGCATGCGCGATTCAATGTGGCCGCGCAGATTCGGATAAAAACTACCGCGATGCCCTTTTGGCTTTTGGAACAACACCATGCTGCCGACATGCATCGGCGTTTCGGGTGTTTCGAGATACAAGAATAAAGCGTCTAATGCGCTCAGTTGTTGCATGATTTCTCCTCGTGCCGCTTTTTTTTCAGGCTTTGAACTGAATGAATCCTAGGCTTCAAACTCTAGGGTTTAAACGTTTTTACTTCAGCAAAGCTATTCTGGCATGGTTTCAGTGCTATTTTTATTTTGACGGCGCATGGCAAAAAATGCTTTCAATAACGCACCTGACTCTTCGGCCAATACGCCGCCAACAAATTTAGCATGATGATTTAATCTCAGCTCATTCGGCAGATTCAGCACGCTACCGCACACCCCCGTTTTAGGCTCGGCCGCGCCCCACACCACCCGCGCCACCCGCGAATGGAACAGTGCGCCCACGCACATCATGCAGGGCTCCAACGTGACATAAAGCGTGCAATCAACCAAGCGATAATTTTGGCTATTTTGCGCGGCATCGCGCAGCGCCACGATCTCGGCGTGGGTAGTCGGATCGTTAGAGGTAATCGGCTGATTAAATCCGCGCCCGATAATCGCGCCATTGCTCACCACCACCGCACCGACCGGCACTTCGCCCAACTCCGATGCGCGTTGCGCGAGCGTCAGCGCTTCACGCATGAAGCCCGCATCAAGCGCAGCTTGAGTGGAATACACAATATCACTCATTGCGAGGCGAAAATGGCAAACTCAAGTAAAGGCGAGGACCTTCAGGCAAAAACCCTTCAAAACGCTCTGCTAGACTTGAGTTTAATGCCACAATATAATCACTTATTCCGCTTTAGTTCATCTTCATCGACATGCAGAGCATGCAAAAACCGATGTACCAGCGGGGCAAAAACAACGCCGGTTGTCATGACTAACATCAAGCCTGAATAGAGCGCATAAAGTCCCGCGAACACTTTGGCGGCAGTGGTTTCTGGCTGCGCCAACGGACCCATTCCGGAGAGCAACATTGACGCGTTAACAAACGCATCCGCCCAGTCCATTTTCGGAAAATAATACAGAAACCCGATCATACCGATCGCCAGTGAAATGGCAATCATCAACGCTCCCAGCATCAAGCTTCGCGCGAGCCGGGAACGGAATTTTTGCGGGGCCGCTAGCGGTTTTGAAATATGTTCAAACATGATTTTGATATTACACGATTGCGCATCGTTTCCGGTCTGGTCTAATTCGCGCGCGATTCGCCTTGCTTGGAGGCTGCCCCAAAAGAGCCGGGCGCCGCCTCGCATTGCGTACCGCATGATACGATTCGCCTTTCAATATGCAGAACCCCGTATAGAACCATCAATCAGAAAGCACACCCCATGACTACAGCCACTTACCCAGTTGCTACCCGCATGAAAAACGTATCGTCATCAGCGATCCGCGATTTACTCAAACACGCTGCCGAACCCGGCATGATTTCACTTGCAGGCGGCCTGCCAGCGCCAGATTTATTTGATGTTGATGGCCTGCGCCAAGCTAGCGCAGAGGTGATGCGCGATATGCCCATCGCCGCGCTGCAATACGGCGTCACTGCTGGCCAGCCCGATTTACGCAATGCGTTGGTTACGCTGATGCAATCGCGCGGCGCGACCGTCGACGCCAGCGAAATCGTGGTGACCACTGGCTCGCAGCAAGGCATTGATTTGATGGCGCGGGTGATGCTGGATGCGGGCGATGTTGTTTGTATTGAACGGCCATCGTACTTGGCGGCGATTCAAACTTTTGCCTTGGCGGAGGCGAAATTTGTCGGCGTCGAAGTTGATGACCACGGCATGGATGTCGATGCGCTGGAAAAGATGCTCGATAGTTGCGCTTCTATGTCGCAACCCAAACCAAAATTAATTTACACCGTCGCCACCTTCGCCAATCCGTCGGGCGCCACAATGTCGTTAGAACGCCGCAAAAAATTATTGCAGTTGGCAGTGAAGCACCAGGTGTTTGTATTGGAAGACGACCCCTACGGCGAACTGCGCTCGCGCGGCGAAACTTTACCGCCACTCATCACTATTGCCAAAACCATTCCCGGTGCCGAGGCATGGTGCGGCTATATTTCCACCCTCTCCAAAATTCTCTCACCAGGCTTTCGCATCGGCTGGGCGATCCTGCCGGCAGCGCTCCGCAATTATGCAGAAATCGCCAAGCAAGGCATGGATTTACACACCTCCACTTTCACCCAAGCGGTCGCGGCACGTTACTTGGAATCAGGCCGCATGGCGGAACGCATGCCGAGCATCCGCGCGAGCTACAAAGCGCGCAACGAGGCCTTGGCTGAAGCGCTAAAACGCCATCTAGCCGGCGCACTCACGTATACCCAACCCGACGGTGGTATGTTCCTGTGGGCAAAATGGACTAACGCAAAAATTAATTCCGCCGCACTGCTGAAATTCGCTCTGCCCGAAAAAATGATCTTCGTGCCGGGCGAACATTTTTATGCCGACGCGCCACTCACCCACAGCATTCGATTGAGTTTTGCCACACCGACACCCCTGCAACTAGAAGAAGGAATTCGACGGCTTGCAGTGGCGGTGGAGAAGCTGCATTCGGCGGGTTTGGCAGGTTTAGCAAAAGCAGCTTAGCGCAGTCGCTGGGGTCAAAAGCGATAATGAAATGATAGCGCCGAGCTGCGGCTTCAAATACTTTAGGGGCTGTTAGCGCCAGAGAACAAGTCATCAACATACAAATAAAAAGCCCCGCGTTATGCGGGGCTTTTACATTTAGAGTCGCCAGCAGTCGGATGAGTTAGACGTCAAGAAGACGCTCAAAAACGGCACTCCATTGACCATCGGCTATTCCGCATTGAATCATCAATCGTCATGCTCTTCGTCGCTTGAATTGTTGAAGTACTTCAGTGCTTTTTTATAAGCATTCAAACCTACTTCAGCACCAATTTCACGCGAGACCAGATCGCCCTCAATGAAGTGGATGCCACCGTAGCGGCGTGAAATACCGGCTTCATCAGCGGCATCAGTGAAGTTCGCCCATGTTAGCGTGACGTCTTTCGAGGGTACCAAGCCTGGCTCGACGCGCGAGCTACCTTGCGGAATCGTTACCGAGCCACCGAACACATCGCTACCGGTAAATAGCCGTAGCGTGGTTGCACCTGCCGCACTGAAAATGCTGTGGCCGGAGATGTATTCTGGGAATGGCGGTGTTACAACCGTGGCCGCCTGATACGGACGCCATGTTTCACCAAGAATCATTTTTGTACCCTGACCTGCACCAGCCCATGCCGATACCATCTTGCCATTGAACAAATAATGGATAGCGGTAACAGGGCGTACGTAGTCATAGAACCGCTTGGCTTCCCAGGAAACAATGCTGGCATCCAGAATTGCATTGGTCATCGCAAAAAACATTTTTGCGTCCTTATCAACCGTATTTGTATCGCGGCGCGAAACAAACTGTGCAAACAATGCCCAGTGGCCGGGCGGCAACTCAGACGATGGACCGTCGGCCCAATATTCGGCAATCACTTTTTGCTCGTCGTTAAGTGAGGCGCTATAAGCAAGTATCTGGCGAGCCTGCTCAACATAGCCGTATGAACCAAATGGCTCAGGCGCGCCGGGCCGGAACTGGGATGCGCGCTTGAGTGCAAATGGTGTTACTTCACGCCAATGCGGTGTGATAAATTTTTGCGTATTGGCACCGATACGCAATGGCTGCCAATGATTGGGATTGTTAACAACATCCGGTGTATTGACTGGAACATAGCCGGTGTAATCGCTGTAAGGTGTGCCGCCATTTTTATCGCCCAATTGGTTTGAACCATCGGCATGACGGAAATCCAGCACGGCTTTACAGGCTACGTTGCCAATGCCAGCAGCCGTTTTTGTGTCAACTGTAGCGTCAAGTGGACTGAAGCCCAAGGTGGTCATGAGTGCATCGAATGACGGCTTTTCAGTTGGGAACAAATCGACCAGCGCACGATAGGCACCGTAGCTAATGGCTTTGTCTTTGTTGGCGCTGGTACGTTCGGCAGCCGGACGGCGCAGCGACGTACCAAGGCGGGTGCCGGCCGCAGTAGCATCATAGGCGGCCCAAGCGTCATACATACAGGTATGGGCAACGGCAAGCGCGCGCGCCACGATAGGTGGACCAGGATGAGTAACGCGAATTGCTTGAAGTGTCGCGCTGTCCCACTGCACGACAACCGTATCTGCCGCGATTGCCGTTTGGCCTAAGACGCCGGTTGCGGCTATTGCAAGCGCACCGACCAATTTTCCTGCTTTATACATAGCATTTCCCTTTATAGAAGCTAGATGACTTGTCATGCCAAGGGCATAACAAAAATACGGTGCGTGATCCCTTTTATTATCGTCACCGCGCTTCGCATGATAGTGAAATCGTATTTCCGTTACAAGACGATAATCGTTACCCCCCCCTGATCAAGGGATACTTTCATCGTCGATAGCGTATAACGCAATCGGCAGCGCAGTGGAGATTGAGCGCGCATGGCGGCACGAATTTATAACGATAAATTGCTCGAACGCGGCTCCGAGAACGGATCTTGTCGGCATTAAAATAAGAAAAACCCCGCGCAAACGCGAATTTAACGCTACAGCCCCGTCCGCAAATCCCAAAGCTCGGGAAACAGCCTGACGTTCACCATCTCCCGCAAATACCCTACGCCGGTGGTGCCGCCCGTGCCGCGCTTGAAGCCAATGACGCGCTCAACCGTGGTGACGTGGCGGAAACGCCATTGGCGGAAATAGTCTTCGAGATCGACTAATTTTTCAGCGAGTTCGTATAAATCCCAATGCGCTTTCGGCTCAGTATAGACGGTAGTCCATGCGTTGGCGACACTGTCATTGGCCACATAAGGCGACGACCAATCTCGCTGCGTTGCGACGCTATCCACCGCGAAGCCGCGCCGCGCCAACAAGCGATTTGCCTCGTCGTAAATAGAGGGTGCCTCCAGCAGCGTCTTGAGCGGCGCATACATTTCGGGGCGATGCTCAAACGGCTTTAACATTGCTGCATTTTTGTTGCCGAAAATAAATTCAAGTGAGCGATTTTGGTGCGATTGGAAGCCCGATGATTTGGCCAAGCTTTCGCGGAAGGAGGAATATTCGGTTGGCGTCAGGGTAGCTAAAATATCCCAAGCCTGAATCAAATTATTCATGATGCGCGAAACGCGCGAAAGCATTTTGAAGGCGGGCGGCAATTCGTCGCCAATAATTTGATTGCGGGCCGCGATCAGCTCGTGCAATGCGAGCTTCATCCAGAGTTCGGTGGTTTGATGCTGGATGATGAACAGCAGTTCGTTATGTTGGCCAGACAGCGGTTGCTGAGCGCTCAGGAGTTGATCGAGTTTGAGGTAATCGCCGTACGACATTGATTCGCGAAAATCAGCATAGGCACCGTCGGGTAGCAATGGGGAGTGTGGGCAATCGCTCATGGTTGGGCGGAGAGTGGTGGCTAATACATCGGCAACGTCGCCTTCAGCACCGAGCCAGTCTGCGCTTCGGTGATGAAGATATTGCGTGGATCGTTCGGGTCGAAGGCGAGACTGTTGGTCCAGTCGCCGCGCGACGAATCGATGCGATATTTGGGTTCACCGCGTTTATCGAATTGCCACACCGCGCCCATGCCATTGTGTGCAACAAATAAGTGGTTGTCGCTATCGGCAACGATGCCGTTTGGGCCCGCGCCGGATCCCATGCCGCCGGTCATTTGAACAAACTTACCGACTCTCGAAACACCGTTATCCACCATCGGCGCTTGCCAAATCGCGTTTTCGCCTGCTGCCGCGACAAACAAAATGGATTCATCATGATTCAAGGCCAAGCCATGCGGGCCGGGAATGTTGTCTAACAGACGCTGCACACTACCATCGGTTTTTAATCGATAAACGGCACCGGTTGCGTCTTGTAAGCCAGTTTGGCCACAATCGGTGAAATAGCAATCGCCTGCGTTGGAACCATTGTCGGAGCCATTGCTGGAACCATTCCCCGCGAAAATAATATTCTTCACGCCTTTAAAACGCTGCGATAAGTAGTGGGTCAAAAACGGTTTAATGCGCCGCTCATCAACTTCAAGTGCCAATAAACCATGCCGCGCATCCGCAATGATCAAGCGGCCATCGGGGTGGAAACAGAGCCCGCTTGGCCAGCCGTCGTACTTGACAATCAGATCCCATTCGCCGGTTGGCGTGATACGGAAAATACGGCCAAAGGGAATATCAACCACCCATAAATTTCCCTTCGCATCAAAACACGGCGCATCAAGGTAGCTCGACACATCGCGTCCGTCTAGATTGGCTTCCACCCACGCATTGCCGATGCCGGATTCATGCAAGTAGCTGGGCAATTCAAAGGCTGTGTCGGTGGTGAGCGAGAGTGGGGCTGAGAACATGGGCGGTGGACTTGAAAAATAGTGGAATTATCGATACGCGATTGTAGCGTTGATTGTAGGCTTGATTGTAAGGTGCAACGATGGCCGCAATGTTGCTATGCGATGCTTCAATGCGATGTTTGACACTTTGCTTCATCGGTTTCTTAGTACCCTCGCCACGAAACAGCTAAGCCTATGGCAAAAACGGCACAGTCACAATCCAGCCTTCCAGCGCATCCGTGTCCGGCGGCAAGCCAAAACCCGCACCGCGCTGCTGCCACGCCCACGCAGCCTGCAACGCACACAGCACCGCATCCAAGGTGTCGCCGCTGGCGTCGTTTTGCATGGCGTCAATCAAAGCTTTGGTCGCCGTAATTGGAATCGCCAAGCTGTAATCACCGTTGACGAGCTTAACAATCATCTCGCGCCGCGCGTTGGTCAGTGCCGGGGTCTGCTTGGCACGTTGATCGTTTTTATAAGGCGTTTTGCCGATGATTGATCGCGCCAGATAACCCGGATAGGCTTCCAAAGCAATACGATTTTCATCGCCGCCATGCTGCCCCGGAACATGAACCCCCGCCGCTAACAAACGCGGTGCGCCCTCCTGCAACATATAAACCACGGGCGGATTCACCCATTTCATGGATGGGCTCGAACCGGCCAGCCGATCCACCGGGCGATGCGCTAGCTTCGCGCCGACTGGCCGTGCATCGCAATATGCTCGACATTTTGCGGTTAATTCTTGGCGGGTGATGCTGGTTAGCTTACGGGTCATCGACGCCCACGTACTCCGATTGCTCAGCCAGCCAATCTCAGCCGCAAACGGTCGCGGCAACCCAAACGGAAAATCAAACGCCGCCACCCACGGGCCGGGTTCAACCAAACATGCTTCAAACGCGGCGAAGGTCGGCAGGCGCTGCACCGCCGTGAGCGCCAGCGCGCCATCCTGCATGCGGCCGCGTGCCAGCGTGATCGGCTTTTGCGAGGTGGGGCGACTGGTGAAATCAACGCCCCAAATTTCGGTATCCACTGCTTTTTCAGTCACGTCGTTGACGTTTAGTTTTAAGATTTTTGGCATAACCATTAGTATGTTGGATACTGGTGCAGGCTGGCTACAAAAACCAGCTTGGAAAAACTTTCACGGCGATTTTTCACCACGCTTCACAACATTTTTGATGGCATGTATGGCCCCTCAAACCGGCTGGCAATTCTGGATAGATCGTGGCGGTACGTTTACCGACATCGTGGCGCGGCGCCCGGACGGCACGCTGACGACCCATAAATTGCTGAGCGAGAACCCGGCACAATACGCCGATGCCGCCATCGCGGGCATTCGGTATTTGTTGGGTTTAAAAAACAACGAGCCAATTCCCGCCGACGCCATCGACACCATCGACGCCGTAAAAATGGGCACGACCGTGGCAACCAACGCGCTGCTGGAACGAAAAGGCGAGCCCACGTTGCTCGCGATTACACGCGGTTTTCGCGATCAATTGCGCATTGCGTACCAAAACCGCCCGCGCATTTTTGACCGAGCAATTGTGTTGCCCACGCTTTTATATTCGGATGTCATCGAGATCGATGAACGGATTGGCGCGCACGGTGAAATCATCACGCCGCTCGACGAGGCGACAACGAGAAATGCCCTGAACGCCGCATGGATTCTGGGGTTTCGGGCAATCGCTATTGTCCTGATGCACGGTTACCGGTTCACCCGGCATGAACAACGGGTGGGTGAAATCGCCCGTGAAATCGGGTTCACGCAAATTTCAATTTCGCATGAAGTCAGCCCGCTGATGAAGATTGTTTCGCGCGGCGACACGACGGTAGTGGATGCTTATCTTTCGCCAATTTTGCGGCAATATGTTGATCGAGTTTCTAAAGATTTACCGAAATCTGCCCGCCTGTTTTTTATGCAGTCGAATGGTGGCTTGGCGGATGCCGATGCGTTTCGCGGGAAAGATGCCATCCTCAGCGGCCCGGCGGGCGGCATTGTTGGCATGGTTCGCACCGGCGAGGCGGCGGGTTTTAACAAACTCATTGGCTTCGATATGGGCGGCACCTCCACCGATGTTTCGCACTACGCGGGCACGCTGGAACGCGAGTTTGAAACCCAAGTCGCGGGCGTCAGAATGCGTGCGCCGATGATGGCAATTCATACCATTGCCGCTGGCGGCGGCTCTATTTTGCATTTTGATGCATGTGAAAAACACGGCCGTTATCGCGTCGGCCCCGACAGCGCGGGCGCAAACCCGGGACCCGCCAGCTATCGTTGCGGCGGACCGCTCACCATCACCGATTGCAACGTATTGCTCGGCAAAATCCAGCCAGAGCATTTCCCGAGAGTTTTTGGGTTGAGCGGCGATCAACCGTTGGACATCGATGTTGTACGTGAAAAGTTCATCGCCTTAACCAATGAAATTAACCAGGTGACAGCCGTAACCAAAACCAGCGAACAAGTGGCCGAGGGCTTTTTGCAAATTGCCGTTGCCAACATGGCAAACGCGATTAAATTTATTTCCGTACAGCGCGGACATGATGTAACCGAATACACACTCGCCTGCTTTGGCGGTGCGGGTGGACAGCATGCTTGTCTTGTCGCGGATCAGCTGGGCATGACGCAGGTTTACATTCACCCGTTAGCCGGGGTATTGTCGGCCTATGGAATGGGGCTGGCAAATATTGGCGTGATGCGCGAACGTGCCATAGAGCTCGCGTTGGCAGCCGAACATATTTCCGTCCTCGAATCAGCACTGAATGGGCTTTGTGCCGAGGCGTTATCAACACTTAATGAACAAACGCGTGAATCTCGCGTGATCGATGCCCAGGGCGAAGCCAGCCCCGACCTTGAACTCACACGGCGTGCGCACCTAAAATACGCGGGAACCGATTCAGCATTGGTGGTTTTGTATGCGCCAGTTGACGAGATGCAGCAGGCATTCGAAACGCTGTACAAGCAGCGCTTTGGTTTTCTGATGACCGAGCGCGGCCTTGTCGTGGAGGTTGTGTCAGTTGAGGTCGTGCTCAAAAATGAGGCGCCCGCTGATACGCCCCCTGATGCACCCCCTAATCCACCCGCCACCGTTGCCAAAATCATTCCAAGCGGCCCGAGCGCCGCATCCCCACTGGCGTTTGCTGGATTGACCTCTGGTGGCACTCAACACCAGGCGCCAATATTTTTGCGCGATGCGCTGGCAATCGGAGAATCGATTCTCGGCCCCGCCATCATTGTTGAGAAAAATTCAACCATCATTGTTGAACCCGAATGGCGGCTCAACGTCACGCCGCTGAATCACCTGGTGCTGGAACGCGCCTGCCCTCGTGCGGCTAGCCACGCCATTGGCACCTTGGTTGATCCGGTCATGCTGGAGGTTTTTAATAATTTGTTTATGTCGATTGCCGAGCAAATGGGTTTACGGCTGCAGCAAACCGCGTATTCGGTCAACATTAAAGAACGCTTGGATTTTTCATGTGCACTGTTTGATGCGGAAGGGAATTTGATTGCTAACGCACCGCATATGCCCGTGCATCTGGGGTCGATGGGTGAATCCATTAAGACAGTGGTGCGCAAAAACAAAGGTCGCATGCGGCCGGGCGATGTCTATGTGCTCAACGATCCGTATAACGGCGGTACGCATTTGCCGGATGTCACGGTGGTCACACCCGTTTTTGACACTGGGGGTGATGCCGAGGGTGAAGCTAACGTTGATAGAAACAACCGCGAAATCTTATTTTATGTCGGTTCTCGTGGCCACCATGCCGATATTGGCGGTATTACGCCGGGCTCAATGCCGCCGTTTTCTAAAACGATTGATGATGAGGGGGTGCTGCTCGATAACGTCAAGCTGGTCGAAAACGGTGCGATGCTGGAGGCCGACCTGCGTGCGCGATTAGCCAGCGGGAAACACCCCGCCCGCAATATCGACCAAAACATCGCTGACCTGCGCGCCCAAATTGCCGCCAATGAAAAAGGTGTGCGGGAGCTGCGCAATATGGTGGCGCACTACGGTTTGGAAACGGTGAATGCCTATATGCAGCACCTGCAAGACCATGCTGAAGAATGTGTGCGGCGCGTAATTGGCAAACTCAAGGACGGCGAATTTAAATCAGAAATGGACAACGGCGCCGCGATTTGTGTCCGCATCACGGTCAACCACGATGCGCGCACCGCGATTATTGATTTTACCGGCACGTCACCCCAGCTTGCTTCAAATTTCAATGCGCCATCGGCGGTGGTTTACGCGGTGGTTCTGTATGTTTTTCGGATGTTGGTTGATGACGATATTCCGCTGAATGCCGGTTGCTTGAAGCCACTCACAATTATTATTCCGCCAGGGTCGATGTTAAATCCGCAACCACCAGCCGCCACGGTGGCGGGCAATGTCGAAACCTCACAATGCATAACCGATGCCATCATCGGCGCGCTGGGGGTGATGGCGGCGAGTGGCGGCACCATGAACAACTTCACGTTTGGCAACGAGCGTGTGCAGTATTACGAGACGGTTGCCGGTGGCACGGGGGCGGGCATGAATGCTGGCGCAGGTGATTGCGATGATGGTGATGGCGATAGCGATGGTGGTGGTGGTGATGGTTACGGTTTCAGTGGTTGTGATGCGGTGCAGGCGCACATGACCAATTCACGGTTAACCGATCCTGAGATTCTTGAATGGCGGTTTCCGGTGCGGGTGGATGAACATTCGATTGTTAAAAATTCCGGTGGCCAAGGCAGATGGCGCGGCGGTAACGGTGCCTTGCGAAAAATTCGTTTTTTAGAGCCAATGACCGCGGCAATTTTGGCGGGGCACCGACGTGTGCCACCGTTTGGCATGGCAGGTGGCGGCGAAGGCGCAGTGGGTGTGAATTGGGTCGAGCGAGCCGATGGCATCATCACGCCTCTCGCCTCATCGGATGAGACCGCAATGCAGGCAGGTGATGTCTTTGTATTACAAACGCCGGGCGGTGGCGGGTTTGGTAAGCTGCTGTGATTTGCTGTAGCCGCCTTTAAACATCGTTAGGCCACCGCAATCAACTTGCTAAACATTTTTTCCGCAACCGCACAACTTCAAATAATCAGCAACTTGCGTTGCACTTCTCGAAAATTAAAAAAACATTTTGCGGTGGGCGTGATTGCCTATAAAATAGGCGGCTCAATTTTTGAAACGTTTTATGTTTTTTGCATCTGATTTTTTCTTCGGTTTTCCGTCGGGTTTTCTTCGATTTTAATTTCTGGCTTTTTGCTTTTTGAAAATTCCAAACATTTTCCAAACACCTCATGCAAATCGGCCACATCGTTCTGAGCAACAATTTAATCGCCGCGCCGATGGCGGGCGTGACAGACCGTCCATTTCGCCAACTTTGCAAAAAGCTCGGCGCAGGTATGGCCGTGTCAGAAATGGTGGCCTCAAACGCTAAGCTGTGGGCAACCGAAAAATCGATCCGGCGCGGCGATCATGCCGATGAAGTCGATCCGATTGTCGTGCAGATAGCCGGTGCCGCACCTGAGATGATGGCGGAAGCCGCACGTTATAACGTGGCACGCGGTGCGCAAATTATTGACATCAACATGGGTTGCCCGGCAAAAAAGGTATGCAATGTCTATGCGGGCTCGGCGCTGCTGCAAGATGAAGCGCTGGTGACAAGAATCGTCAGCGCTGTCGTCAATGCAGTACAAGTTCCGGTCACACTGAAAATTCGCACTGGCTGGGATCGTGAGCATCGCAATGCGCTTGCAATTGCACGTATTGCCGAAGAAAACGGAATCCAATCACTTGCCGTCCATGGCCGTACACGGGCAGATTTGTACAACGGCATGGCTGAATACGAGACGATTAAGGCAGTCAAAGAATCAGTGAAAATTCCGGTGGTGGCGAATGGTGATATCGATTCGCCTGAAAAAGCCGCCGAGGTGTTGCGCTATACCAACGCTGATGCGGTGATGATTGGCCGCGCCGCGCAGGGCCGCCCGTGGATTTTCCGCGAGATGGGCTTCTATTTAAAAACCGGCACGCATCTTGCACCGCCTACCGTTGCCGAGGTGCGCGAGATCGCTGCCGAGCATTTGCAAAACTTGTATCAGTTTTATGGTGAAGAAAAAGGCTACCGGATCGCCCGCAAGCATATTGCTTGGTATATCCGCGGTGGGCCGGGTGCCGATTCGTTCCGCGACGCAATGAACCAGATCATCGGTTCGCGCGACCAATTTGCCGCGGTGATGCATTACTTAAACGGTTTAGAAACCGACGGACATATGTTTTTTGATTTTGACCCGCAAGAAAATGCCGAGCGCCAACTGCAGCGTGCGGCTTAAAAAGTAACTACACACACAATACGGCAGTCGAGGAAGAGTATGGTTAAGGGTATGGCAAATACCCCGCGCAGGGATGAGCGGGATCACCGGCATTTGGGCGAAGCAAAAGATAGCGAATTGTCCGCTTGCGTTCGTAAAATGTTGACCCAATATTTCAAAGATTTGGACGGTGAAGACGCGACTGATATTTACGATATGGTTGTTGCCAATGTGGAGCGGCCGTTGTTGGAAGTCGTGATGCACCACGCGGAAGGCAACCAAACGAGAGCCTCGGAGCTGCTTGGTTTGAATCGCAATACGCTGCGGAAAAAATTAACGCAGCATGGGATTGAATAGATGACTAAGCTCAATACAGGTGGGCAGCCGGTTGCAATCAAACGCGCGCTAATCAGCGTCTCTGACAAAACCGGTGTGGTGGAATTCGCCCAGTTTCTTGCCTCGCAAAGCGTTGAAATTTTATCGACCGGCGGCACCGCAAAATTACTTGCTGAGCACGGGCTAAAAGTGCTGGAAGTTGGCTCCTACACTGGCTTTCCGGAGATGATGGATGGCCGGGTGAAGACGCTGCATCCAAAAATTCATGGCGGCATTTTGGCGCGGCGTGATGTGGCGACGCACACCGATGCGATGGCGGCGCATGATATTCCGGCGATTGATATGGTAGTGGTGAATTTGTACCCGTTCGCCGCCACGATTGCGAAACCGAATGTAGCGCTTGATGATGCAATTGAAAATATTGATATCGGCGGGCCCGCGATGGTGCGCTCGTCGGCGAAGAACTATGCGTTTGTTTCAATCGTTACCGATGCGGCCGACTACGTTTGCTTGATGGAAGAAATGTTGGCAAGTCACGGCGCGGTATCAAGCGCCACGCGGTTCGCGTTGGCGAAAAAAGCGTTTAGCCACACTGCTGAATACGACGCAACGATTGCGAACTTTTTAACTTCATTAGATGTGGATAACAAGCCGCAATTGTTCCCAACCAGCTTGAATTTAAATTTCAAAAAATCGCAGGCGATGCGTTACGGCGAGAACCCGCATCAGCAAGCGGCGTTTTATAAAGAAGCGAATCCAGCACCCGGCACGCTCGCCAGCTACCGGCAATTGCAAGGCAAAGAACTTTCGTATAACAACATCGCCGATGCCGATGCCGCGTGGGAATGCGCTCGCTCGTTCGATGTGCCGGTCTGTGTGATCGTGAAGCACGCCAACCCCTGCGGTGTGGCGATTGCGGCGGATACATTGACAGCCTATCAGCGCGCTTTAGAAACAGATCCGACGTCGGCATTCGGCGGCATTATCGCGTTCAATCGTGAAGTCGATGGCGCAACGGCAGAATTGGTTTCAAAGCAGTTTGTGGAAGTGGCGCTGGCCCCTTCGTTTAGCGCGGAAGCATTGGCCGTGTTTGCGGTGAAAAAAAATGTGCGTGTGTTGCAAATTCCGCTCGCCAAAAATTTAAACAAATTCGATATGAAACGCGTCGGCGGCGGCTTGTTGGTGCAAACGGCAGATGACTTTGATGTGTCGCAATTAAAGGTCGTGACCAAGCGCAAACCCAGCGACAATGAAATGAACGATCTCATTTTTGCCTTCCGCGTTGCAAAATATGTAAAGTCGAACGCGATTGTGTTTTGCCGATACGGCATGACGCTCGGTGTCGGTGCCGGCCAAATGAGCCGCATCGACTCCACCAAAATCGCTGCGATCAAGGCGCAACATGCAGGCTTGACGCTTAAAGGCTCGGTTGCCGCTAGCGACGCGTTCTTCCCATTCCGCGATGGTTTAGATGTGATCGCCGATGCCGGCGCAACCGCCGTGATTCAGCCCGGCGGCTCGATGCGCGATGATGAGGTGATTGCGGCAGCGAACGAGAAGGGTGTAGCAATGGTGATGACTGGCATGCGGCATTTTAGGCATTAGGATGCTGTTCGTACGGTGCGTGGTGTAATCACGCGGAAGGATTTACCTGCGGATAACCACTATAGGTACCCCGCGCTTTGCCCACGCTGCGCCGATCCGCCGTTTTTACCCAACGCCTCACATTGCCGCAGATGAACGAATTGCAAATTTTCAGTTTTACAACGTTATGTTGAAATCAAAATGAAACCCCGCACGCTATGAAACTATTAGTCATCGGCTCCGGCGGCCGTGAGCACGCTCTTGCTTGGCGGCTTTCGCAAAATCCGCGTGTTCAGCTTGTTTATGTTGCACCCGGCAATGCGGGGACAGCGCATCAGGATGGATTGAAAAATATCGATATCGCTGATATTTCCAACCTCGTCAAATTCGCACAGCATGAAAAAATCCATCTGACCGTTGTTGGCCCGGAAGCAACGTTGGCGGCCGGGGTTGTGGATGCGTTTCAGGCGGCGGGATTAAAAATTTTTGGCCCTACGCAGCGCGCGGCACAATTAGAGTCATCGAAGGATTTTGCCAAGCAATTCATGGTGCGGCACAACATTCCGACCTCCAAATACGCAACCTTTACCAACGCCGCCGATGCCCGCAACTATGTTGCAGCCGAGGGTGCGCCGATCGTGATCAAGGCGGATGGCTTGGCAGCAGGCAAAGGCGTGGTGGTGGCGATGACGTTAGATGAGGCACTTGCCGCGATTGACATGATGTTTGCGGATGCTAACGAGGACGCTGGGGTTTACACCAACACCACGCGCGTGGTGATCGAAGAATTTATGGAAGGCGAAGAAGCGAGCTTTATCTGTATGTGCGACGGCACACACGCGCTGCCGTTCGCGTCCACGCAGGATCACAAACGGATTTTTGACGGCGATACCGGCCCCAACACTGGCGGCATGGGTGCGTATTCCCCCGCACCGGTGGTCACACCCGAAGTGCATGCCAGGGCCATGCGCGAAGTCATCATGCCAACCCTGCGCGGCATGGCTGCTGAGGGCGCGCCGTTCACGGGGTTTTTGTATGCAGGCTTGATGATTGATGCGGCAGGCAAAGTGCGGGTGGTGGAATTTAATGCACGCTTGGGCGACCCTGAAACCCAGCCGATCATGATGCGATTGAAGTCGGATTTTTTATCGCTGGTCGAGCGCGCCATCGACGGCACTCTTGATATTGTCGACGCGGAATGGGATCGCCGCGCAGCACTCGGCGTGGTGATTGCAGCGGGCGGCTATCCTGCATCGCCGATCAAAGGTGATGTCATCACTGGCTTGCCCGCCAATGGTGCGGATCATCATGTGTTCCATGCGGGCACGATTGAGCGCGACGGTGTGGTGGTTACTAACGGTGGCCGCGTATTGTGCGTGACGGCGTTGGGTGATACCGTGAAACAGGCGCAGCAACGCGCGTATCAGGTGCTAGAGCCGATTCGTTTTAACGGCATGCAGTATCGGCGCGATATTGGCTGGCGGGCGGTTGGGCGGAAGTGAGAGCGGCAGTGAGTACGTTAGCCATTTGCTGACGCGGGCAAAACCGTTGCCCAGAGCGCACTTTCAAGCAAAATGCTCTAAACACCCCGCCTGTACTAGTGTTTCAGCCTAAAAAATACGTGATTTCGTAATCTTCATTGGAGTAAAAAATGAGCACCATTGAAGTCAAAAGCTATCTGCTTAGCCTCCAAAATACCATCGTCGAAAAACTCGAGCAAATTGACGGCGGAAAATTTTTACGCGATGAATGGACGCGTGACGAGGGCGGCGGCGGCATTTCGCGCATCATCGAAGGCGGCAAGGTGTTTGAACGTGCCGGGGTTTTATTTTCACATGTGCTCGGCAAACAATTGCCGCCCACTGCTGCCGCCAATCGCCCCGAAATCGCCGGCCGGCCGTGGGAAGCGATGGGTGTCTCGCTCGTGCTGCACCCCCAAAATCCCTACGCGCCGACCGTCCACATGAATGTGCGCCACTTCATCGCAAGATCATCGCTCGATGCCGAGCACGATGCGTTTTGGTTTGGTGGCGGCATGGATCTCACGCCGTACTATGGCTTTGAGGAAGACTGCATTCACTTTCACCGCATCAATAAAGAAGCACTCGATCCCTTCGGCGCCGACTATTACCCGCACTTCAAAAAATGGTGTGATGACTATTTTTATTTAAAACACCGCAAAGAACCGCGCGGCATTGGCGGCGTATTTTTCGATGATTTCCATGCGCCAGGATTCGATCAATCCTTCGCCATGAAACGCGCGGTAGGCGATGCGTTTCTAGATGCCTATGCGCCGATTTTAGAGCGGCGGTTGGCGACGCCGTTTGGTAAGGCGGAGCGTGATTGGCAGCTCTATCGGCGCGGTCGTTACGCTGAATTTAATTTGGTATGGGATCGAGGGACGCATTTTGGATTGCAGTCGGGCGGACGGACGGAATCTATTTTGGCGTCTATGCCGCCGTTGGCTACTTGGCGGTATAACTATGTGCCGGAGGTGGGGTCTAGGGAGGCGGAGTTGGGGGAGAAGTATTTGGTGGGGAGGGGTTGGGTTTAACGGTTGATTTCGCTCGCACGCCATGAGGCGTCGGCAAATGCAAAACGGTTAAATATTAATTTTTGCTTAGCCATCATTTTTTAACGATGTCGATTTGCTGAACAAACGATTCAAACCATAAATTGAGTGCGTCAACGGTTACCCCAGTAGGTAAAACGTCAGGCTCAACCAAAAGTCCCGCACCAATCATGTACTGATCATCGATCATCGTCCAGTAAACTCGCCCATTGCTTCTATCATCTACTCCGACCCCATCTACGCGCGCCCAAAGCCGTTTACCTAAATTTATAATTTGGAGGGACTCTGGGTTTAGCCGTTCAACCTTCTTTTTATACAGCCTAGCTTTTTCCTTAGCTTCGAGGGCGCCAGCAGTCAACATTTTGTTGACCCGGTATTGAAGATGCTGCTCGTTGCTTTGATCCAAACTATCATCGGGCTGCCTAATACGTTTTACTTGTACTGTTAGCTCAGCAGCAAACTCCTTTTTACAAAAAATAGATAACCTCGTACATTTGAGAAACTCTTGAAAAATTGGGGATGGACTTGCACCTGGTTCAAGAATTAATGGTAACGGCCGCACGTCAATAACTGCGTCAGCAATTTTTGGCATCGACAATGAAAAAACACTGGTCTCCACATGGCTTATACCGACAAACGTCGGTAAATTTGCGGCATGGCTTACGTCACCAGCTAAGCCGATAGCAATTAGGCGTATAAACGAAAAAACGAGGAGAAGTGGTTTCATTTTCCAAAAATAACTACGTAATGCGCGAGAACTGGATTCGTCGTAAGGGAGGCGCGGCAGCGCACAAACCTCCCCGCGGGGACTTTCGTCGGTTGGATTTTGGGACGATGGCGACACAACAGGAACACGGTCACTATGCAACACTGTCGGGGGTAGCCCAACACCTAGTCACTTTATTTTGCTTCGCCAAAATAGAGTAACCAAACAAAAGGCGACCCTGGTTCGTCTTTTTTGTAGCGATGAACCTGCAACAGAAATCCCCTGCGCTTCTCCTGCATTTGCAAATGAGTCGACGACTCGCACGGGATGGCGCAATTTTGTTACCCGGTTAAAATTTGGCTTTCGAAACGCGTTTCGATGGGGCCCGACTGGGATGACAGTAATTAAGTGGAGGCAGCGGTCCGAACACCGCGCCAATGCTTGCGTTTGGGGTGGTAGCGCTCTGGTGATCAGCGGCTTACACATTTCACACATGACCTTCAGCCGGTGCGCTAATCGTGACGGATGGCAGCAACCCCGCAAGACCCCGCTACAATCGCAAGATGCGACTTTCCATCATCATCCCGGCGCTTAATGAAGCGCATCACATCGCTACGGTGCTGTTGCGTTTGCAGGCGTTGCGGACGCGGGGAGCGGAAGTAATTGTTGTGGATGGTGGCAGCGCCGATGCGACCGCCTCAGTGGCGACACCGTTGGTTGATCGGGTTATCGTGAGCACTAAGGAGCAGGCAGGGGGAAGGGGAAGGGGACGCGCACGACAGATGAATGCGGGGGCTGCACTCGCGACTGGCAATGTGCTCCTATTTTTGCATGCAGATTCTATTTTGCCAGATAGTGCTGACGAGCTTATCTTGCGCGGCCTGACGATTAGCAAACGAACATGGGGGCGTTTTGATGTGTCGATTTCAGGCGCACATTTTTTCCTGCCGGTGATTGCTTGGTTTATGAATTGGCGGTCGCGTTTGACAGGAATCGCGACGGGGGATCAAGCTATTTTTATGACGCGATTGGCGTTTGATGCGGTTGGCGGTTTTCCGGACCAACTGTTGATGGAGGATGTGGAGATCACGTCGCGCTTGAAAAAAATCAGCGCGCCACTTTGCCTGCATGAGAAGGTGATTACGTCTGGTCGCCGCTGGGAAAAGCATGGGGTATGGCGAACGATCGGGCTGATGTGGTGTCTGAGACTTCAGTATGCGCTTGGCGCTGCACCAGCCGATCTGCATCGCAGCTACTATGGAAATTCTGAACAAGAAAATGATGGAAAATAAGATGACCGAGCCGTTGGATAAAAGTTTTGTAGTGATTGTTTTTGCCAAAGCGCCGGTGCCGGGCGAGGTGAAGACGCGTTTGATTCCTGCGCTCGGCGCTGAACATGCGGCGATGCTCCACACTGCACTCACCGAGCGCGCAATTGAGACGGCACAACGAACGGATGCCGCCGAGGTTGAACTCTGTTGCGCACCCGATACCAATCATGCTTTTTTTGAGGATTGCGAAGAAGATTTTGATGTTGTTTTAACCGCGCAGGGCGATGGCGATTTGGGCGCACGAATGTTGGCGGCGTTAGATCGGGCATTGCTTGATTTTGATCGCGCCATTGTAATTGGCGCGGACTGTCCTGCGCTCACGGCGCAACATATCAATGCCGCAGCAGGCAAATTAGCTCATGCTGACATCGTGCTGACACCCGCCGATGACGGGGGCTATGCGCTGATTGGCGCGGCTCGAACCGTTGCGAACATGTTCAATGCGATAGACTGGGGAAGTGCTGCAGTGCTCGAACAACAGCGGCGCAATCTTAAAACCTACAGCTTAAAATGGGACGAAATGGAAACCTTGTGGGACGTGGATCGCCCGGAAGATTTGGTTCGTTTGAAAGCATTAAAACCTGCGATTGAGTTTTACTGGCCGAACTGAAATGAAAAAGATTTCCCCACACAGAATATTGTCGCTGCCCGCCAGCGCGTTGCTTAGCGCGTCGTCTTGTTTTTTGTTCTGTATTTCGTTTTGTGTTTTGTTTTGTGTTTTGTTTTGTGTTGATGCATTCGCGGCGGAACCAACGCCTCCTGCTTTTTCGTCGCTCAAGCCAGGACAATCATTACCCCCACCATTGCGGTTTATCCCGCTTCCAAACATAAAACGCAACTTGATTTCGCTCGTGGATGACCATGGCGTGACGGTGCTGAAAGTGGAATCGAATGATGCGGCGGGAAGTGTCGGGCTGCCGTTTTCTGTCGATCCACAGGTCGCGCCGGTGCTCACGTGGCGCTGGAAGGTGAGCCGTTCCCTTGACCTCGCTGATATGGATGAAAAATCGGGCGATGATTATGCGGCTCGGGTCTATGTGTTTTTTGATGTGCCGCTGGAATCGCTCTCATTTACGGAGCGCACCAAAATTCGATTGGCCCGTCTGGTGACCGGAATTGAGGTGCCGACGGCCGCGCTGTGTTATGTGTGGGATAACAAGCACCGTATCGGCTTTACACGTGCCAGCCCGCACACGAACCGCGTGCAAAAAACGGTATTGCAAAGCGGCTCTGAAAAAGTAGGACAGTGGCAAACAGAAACACGCGATGTCGCCGCTGATTTTCGTAAGTTATTCGGTCAGGAGCCACCTCGCATTACCGGCATCGCGATCGGTAACGATACCGACGACACACATGAGCAAGTCACAACTTGGTATGGCGATGTAGCGTTTCAAACTAAACGATGAAGTATCAAACCAAAGCATGAAAAAATTGGTCTTACTGGGCGCCGGACATGCCCATGTACATGTCTTGAAGTCATTGATTGGCGCGCCTCTTCAGGCATTTTCATTGAGCAATTCACTAGAAAATATTGAGGTCGCGTTGATCTCGCCCTACGACCGGCAAGTGTATTCGGGCATGTTGCCGGGCTGGGTGGCCGGGCATTATCAGCTTGATGATTGCGTGATTCCGTTAAGACCGTTGATTAAAAAAACGGGCGTTATTTTTCACCAAACCGCAGCGGCACATATTGATTTTCAAAACAAAGTTATTGACTGTGCGAGTGGCAAAAAAATCGCCTTCGACGTGCTTTCCATTGATACCGGTCCGGTTGCCGATTTATCGATGATCGCCGGCGCGGATGAACATGCGATTTCTATTCGACCCATCGAATCGTTTATCCACGCGATTGAACGCATCAAGAAAACGGTTTTGCAAGCGGATGCGGCGAAGACGACGCGAATCGCCTTTGTTGGTGCGGGCGCAGGCGGTGTTGAATTGGCATTAGCAATGCAGCACGCTTTTGGGGAGCGCGTTGCCATTACGCTGATCTCGGCGGCGAATACGTTGCCGGGCACGGTCGGCGCCAGGCTGATCAAGATTCTTGAGCAAAAAAAAGTTCAGCTATTGTCGGGGAAATCTGCGGCGCGCATCGCGGCGGGCGCGGTGCATTTACAATCGGGCGAAATCATTAGTGCTGACGTGATCATCGCGGCAACCGGCGCCAGTGCCGCACCTTGGCTAAAGCAATCAGGCTTAAAAACTGACGAACGCGGTTTTTTGTTGGTGAATGATTTTTTGCAATCGGCTTCGCACCCGAATGTGTTTGCCGCGGGTGATTGCGCGACAATGCAAAATTTTATACGGCCAAAATCGGGGGTGTATGCGGTTCGTGCCGGGCCACCGATCGCGGAGAACCTGCGCCACTATTTGCGGGATGAGCCGCTCGCAGCCTATGCGCCGCAAGCCCGTTCACTTTATTTGGTCAGCACCGGCGAAAAAAATGCGATCGCCTCATGGGGAAAAATTGCCATCGAAGGCCGCTGGGTGTGGCGCTGGAAAGACCGGATTGATCGCGGGTTTATGGCGAAATATGCTTTCGCGGAATGAACTTCCGGAAAATCAATCGCGAGGAATCGGTAATCAACAATTGCCAATGGGACGGCTGAAATTTACATTAAACCAAGCGCTGACTTCTGCGCAAGAATGAGTTCCCGCACACCATGCTCGGCCAAGCCAATCAGGGTATCCATATCGGCGCGTGTGAACGGCGTGCCCTCTGCCGTCCCCTGAATTTCGATGAATGCACCAGCGCCGGTCATCACCACATTCATATCGGTTTCGCAGCTGGAGTCTTCGATGTAATCGAGATCAAGAACGGCTTGATGTGCGCCATCTTGCGCATTGATGTCCACCGACGTGATGCCCACCGATACCGCAGCCACAAAATCGACAATCGGCGATTCGCTCAGCACACCGCTTTTGAGCAGACCATCAATGGCATCATGCAACGCCACAAACGCGCCGGTGATTGCCGCGCAGCGGGTGCCACCGTCTGCCTGAATAACATCACAATCGAGCGTAATTTGGCGCTCGCCCAGCTTTTTCAGATCCACCACCGCGCGTAATGAGCGGCCGATCAAGCGTTGAATTTCTTGCGTACGACCTGTCTGCTTGCCGCGCGCAGCTTCACGATCACTTCGGGTATTGGTGGAGCGAGGCAACATGCCGTATTCGGCTGTAACCCAACCCTCGCCCGAGCCGCGCTTGTGCGGCGGCACACGCTCTTCTACGCTCGCCGTGCAAAGGACCTTGGTGTCACCCATGGCAACGAGCACAGAGCCTTCGGCATGTTTGGTGAAGTGGCGGGTAATGGTGACGGGGCGCAGTTGCTGGGCGGTACGATTATTTGAGCGGGGCATATTTTGCTTAGTTTTTCTTGGATTTTGATTGGAAAAATGAGACGCAGCGGATGCGCTCAAAAATAAGAATGAATGGGGAAATTTCGAACCTTATACATAATGCGGCCGCCGCGTTTTTTTACTTGGCCACTTTCTTGATGGCGTTTTGAATTTCTGAAATCGCGCGTTCGATATCTTCTTCCGTAACTTCTTCTTTGATTGTACCGAGTTGCTGAGTGGTGTTCATGGCAGAGGTGGTAAACCCGTCCATCGGAATCGTTTCGGTCACGGCTGCCGAATCAGGCGTTTCTTCTTGATGTTCCCAGGTGAGGGCAATGACCGATAAATTGTCCGATTCAGCGCCCGCTTTGCGCTCGGCTTCTTCCATCAGTTTGGGAATCAGCTCAACAATGTTTTCGCGCTGCAACTTTAACGCAATAAAGGTTGCGTTAACCTGCGCCCAAAAACCGTCCGTGGACATCAGAATAGAGTCGCCAACCTGCAAATCCCAAGGTTCGGAATGACTAATTCCAGGCGGTAGCACGCCGCCAACACAATTGTAAATTTTATTGCGGTCCGGATGGACGGCCGCCTGCGCCGCGGTGATGACACCGGCGTCCATCAATTGCTGCACCCGTGAATGGTCAAGCGTGGTGGTGGCTAGCTCTCCATTGCGGCAAACGTACAAACGCGAATCGCCCACATGCGCCCAGTGTGCTTTGTCGTTTTGCACAATACAGGCGACCACCGTGGTGCGCGGGCATTCGAGCATATCGTGCTCGTCGGCAAAGGCGACAATCGCGCGATGTGCGGAATGGATGGCTGATTCTAGAAATTCTTTTGGCCGACGCAAATGGCCGCGCATCGCCTCTTGTTGAAAACGGTTAGTGATGGAGGTGACGGCAATTTCAGCGGCAATTTCACCACGCGCGTGCCCACCCATGCCGTCAGCAATCACCATCAATAACACCTCTTTTGAATAGCTATAGGTAAGCCGGTCTTGATTGACCTTGCGTCCGCCGATATAGCTATCTTGGAAAATGGTAAAGCGCATTGGGGTTGATGGTTAGTATTGGGGTTGGTGGGTCGTTTGTAAAAATCTCACGAGGACATCTGAAAACCATGCGGCGGCTTTAAAAAAGCTTACGATTGAGTGTCGCTTTTAAACGCACACCCAGTGAGCCCAACGTGGTCTCTGGCATGGCCATTTCTAAATCGGCGTCATCGCCATTTTCCTCAACGGCTGTTTCGGGGTTGGCGCTAAACTCTTTCATCAATGCCCGCTGCAATTCAAATGCAGATTGTGGGCGCTGGAGATGGTCGAGCTTCAAACACCACTCGACGATCTCGATCAAATCGTTCGAATAGGCTTGGCGAGCCAGCCCTCGCAATGGTTCTAATTTATCTTCCTGCTCGCGATCATTGGCTGGCTGTGGGTGGATGCCCGAAATACAACAATATATCGCTGCGCCAATGGCATAGATATCAGACCAAGGACCCAGCTGATCGAAATTTCGATATTGTTCCGGCGCGGCATAACCGGCGGTATACATCGGACGCAACTTTGGCGCATCACTGGTCAAGGCTTGGCGTGCCGCGCCGAAATCGAGCAGCACGGGTTTGCCTTCCATCGTGATGTAAATGTTGGCGGGCTTGATATCGAGGTGGAGAAGTTTATTGGCATGAACCTCACGCAAGCCGTTCAACAAATGTGTGAACATGCGGCGAATAAAGCTCTCGGTAAATTCAAGACGATGGCGCTGAATATGAAATTGCAAAGTACGGCCGCGCACATATTGCATAACCATATAAACAGTTTCGTTCGCACGGAAAAAATTTTCCACACGGACGATATTGGGGTGGCTGATGGTCGCGAGCGATCGACCTTCTTCAAAAAAACATTTGAGCCCGTGCCGGAACACAGCCAAATTCTCATCGGAATTAATTTGCACATCCGCCCCACCGCCGCGAATGACGAGCGCTGCGGGCAAATATTCTTTAATGGCGACAGGCGTGCCGTTTTCATCACGGGCTAAATAGACGATCGAGAACCCACCAGACGAAAGCATTTTTTCGATGGTGTAGTTTTGCAGCTGGTAGCCGTCTTGCAGCGGTTGATTAGATTGTGTTGCCATTTTTACGTGTGTTTGCTTTGATTACGGCTGTCAATTCGTACTTTAAGCCATTATTGGTTGGAAGCGCGTTTGGCATGCAGTTTGGCATTGAGTTTGGTAATTTGTTTTGCATCGGGATTAGTGTCACGCTTAGTTTATATCCCGCGCCCCAAATTGCACCCTCTTGGCCAGTGATACAAAATCTGACCCACCTGCGAGCTTGCCAAATGGTACATCGACGACCGTCCTTAAACGGTAAGTTATAATTCTTTATGGTTTTAGATTAGTTGTAAAGAAGTTGCTCAAGGCGCAGCTGTACCCGCATCATGTCTATTGCGCTACTACGTCGTTGGCGTGCAATTGGTTGTATCAACTCGTTATTTTGCGCTACTTTTTGAATGTGTTATGCAACGATACAATCAGAGCGCACAATCTGTGCACACAATATCAGCCTTACTGCTTTATCATTTTCCTCCTCGTCCTCTTCCTCTTTCTTTACTCCTGCTTCTATGGCCACCAAACCAAATTCGCTTTCCCAATCCTCTTTGCCAACATCTCCGATCATCAGTATGACTGGATTTGCATCCGTTAGCGGCGAAGTGCCGGGCGGCCGTTTTGCGCTGGATTTGAAATCGGTGAACCATCGCTACCTCGAGTTCCAAACGCGGATGCCGGAAGATTTACGTGCTCTCGAGTCGGTAATGCGCGAACTGGTGGCCGCCAAACTGACGCGCGGCAAAGTCGACTGCCGCATCACTTTTACGCCGGTCGCCTCGCGTGACACGTTGACCCCAAACGATGCCGCATTAGGCGCGCTGGCTGAGCTACAAAAATCGATTTTGCAAAAATTTGAAGCGCGCCCCCTGTCGGTTTGGGAAGTCATGCATGCACCGGGCGTGATGGCGGCAGAAGCCATCGCCACCGATGAAGCCAAAGACAAATTGCTGGCGTTGCTGCGCCAAGCGATTGATGAGCTGAACGCCACCCGCTCGCGGGAAGGCGACAAATTGGCTGCCATGCTAATTGAGCGGCTGGATCGCATCGATGTGCTGGTCAGCGAGGTGACACCGTTGATCCCGCAATTGGTGTTGGCGTATCAAGAAAAGCTCACGCAAAAACTCGTTGATGCCTATGCCGTCGCGGGGACCGATGATCGTATCAAGCAAGAAGTGGTGTTATTCGCCTCGCGCATTGACGTGGCCGAGGAGTTGAACCGCCTTACCGCCCACGTGGCGGAGGTGCGGCGGGTGCTCAAAGGCGGCGGCGTTATTGGTAAACGCCTTGATTTTTTAATGCAAGAGCTAAACCGCGAATCGAACACGCTGGGCTCTAAATCAGTCTCGACCGATGCTACCAAAATATCGGTGGAATTGAAGGTTCTGATTGAGCAGATGCGCGAGCAGATTCAGAATATTGAATAGCAAGTGCTAACACTTAGTCATCATGCCTAACCCCCAATCCACGGTCACCGGCTGCCTTTATTGCATTGTCGCCCCATCCGGCGCGGGCAAATCAAGCCTGGTTGCCGCTCTTTTGGCCGAAGACAAAGAGATCCAACTCTCTATCTCCAGCACCACACGTCCGCCGCGCCAAGGTGAAGAAGATGGCCGCGAATACCGCTTTGTAACGCGCGAGCGGTTTATGGCGCTGATCGCGGAGGGTGAATTCTTGGAACACGCGGAAGTTTACGGCAACTTATACGGCACATCGAAGCGCTGGATTGAGGCTAGGCGCGCCTCCGGGGCTGATGTGCTGCTTGAAATCGACTGGCAAGGCGCCCGCCAGGTGCGTAAGTTGTTCCCCGATATGACCTACATTTATATCTTGCCACCGTCCATCGAGGTGCTGCGTGAGCGTTTGGTCAAGCGCGGAAAGGATGCCGCCGACGTGATTGAACGCCGCCTAGCGGCAGCGCGCGAGGATTTACGGCATATCGACAACGCGGATTATGTTATTATCAATCAAGACTTTGCGACTGCTTTGGCCGATTTGATGGCTGTTGTGCGATCACTGCGGCTAACCGCAGCACGGCAAATTGCCAAACATGCCGGGTTAATTCCGCCGAACTGAATCCTGAATCCTTGTTCCCGCCGCAAATTACAACGGATTTTCATATTTTGATTTTGATTTACGCCACTCAGCCACAAGCGATATCGTGGAGGTGGTTTTTGTTCCCTGATTTTTGATTGGAGTAGTTGAAATGGCCCGTATTACTGTTGATGATTGCGTAAAATTGATCCCGAATCGCTTCGAACTGACCTTGGTTGCGACCACCCGCGCACGCCAACTAGCACTCGGTGCAGCACCATACGTTGAAGCGGGTCGTGACAAACCAACGGTTGTTGCACTACGCGAAATCGCCGCCGGCCATATCGGAGTCGAGATTCTGAAACCGGTCATTCCGCACGCTGTCGAGTTGTAAACGACAGGCCGGTGGGCGGGCACGATGGAAAATTCGATGTCAAACGTCCCGTCCTCCGCGTTCCCCTCCCCCACGACGCCTGCGCCGGGCGGCAACTCAGCAGCCCACGCCATTCGCCCCTCACGAACCAAGCAACGCAATCCGGCTGAAGTGCCCATGTCATCTGGCATGCTATTGGCACCCCACGAAGAAACCATCGGTCGCGTCAAAAGCGCCAACGCCCTTGACGATGTCCGCTCCAATGCGGCCGCTCTTAAGCAACTCGTCTCCACTTATCTCAAGCCCGCCGATATCGCCAATGTCGAAGCGGCTTTCGAGGTGGCGCGCGCCGCCCACGAAGGCCAAACCCGGAAATCAGGCGAACCCTACATCACCCACCCGCTTGCCGTCGCGACCATTTTGGCGCAATGGCATTTGGATGCGCAGGCGTTAATCGCGGCGATTTTGCACGACGTGGTCGAGGACACGCCTACTACCAAAGACGATATTGCCAAACAATTCGGCAAGGCTGTGGCTGAGCTCGTCGATGGCGTATCGAAGCTCGACAAGCTGCAATTTGCGACCTTAGAAGAAGCGCAGGCCGAGAACTTCCGCAAAATGCTGTTGGCGATGGCGCGAGATGTGCGTGTGATCCTCATTAAGCTTGCGGATCGTTTGCACAATATGCGCACGCTGGACGCAGTGCACCAAGCCAAACAAGAGCGCGTGGCCAAGGAAACGTTGGAAATTTATTCGCCGATTGCCAACCGGCTGGGCTTAAACGCTGTTTATTACGAGTTCGAGGATTTGGGCTTCCGCTTCCTGCATCCGAACCGTTTTTCGGTGTTGGAAAAAGCCGTCAAAGCCGCACGAGGAAATCGTCGCGAAGTGGTCGGCAAAATTCTTGACGGCATCAAAAACCGGCTCAAGGAATTCAATCTGGAAGCCAATGTGACCGGGCGCGAGAAGCATTTATCGTCGGTCTATAAAAAGATGCAGGAAAAATCGATTTCGTTTTCAGAAGTCCTGGATATTTATGGCTTCCGCATTATCGTTAAGGACATGCCGTCCTGCTACGTGGCGCTGGGCGCATTACACACGCTCTACAAACCTTTCCCTGGGAAATTTAAAGACTATGTAGCAATCCCCAAGGCGAACGGCTACCAATCGCTGCACACCACGTTGTTTGGCCCGTACGGCACGCCGATTGAGCTGCAAATCCGCACTGCCGATATGCACAAGATTGCCGAAGCGGGCGTAGCCTCGCATTGGCTCTATAAAACGCTGGACGAGAAAAATTCCTCGCTCTCGGACATGCAGCAAAAGACGCACCAGTGGCTTCAATCGCTGCTTGAAATCCAATCCGGCACGGGCGATGCGCTGGAGTTTTTAGAGCATATCAAGGTCGATCTATTTCCGGATGCGGTTTATGTGTTCTCACCGAAAGGTAAAATTTCATCGTTACCGAAAGGCGCCACGCCAATTGATTTTGCCTATTCGATCCACTCTGATGTTGGTAACCGCGCGGTCGGCGCGAAGATCAACGATGAAATCGTGCCGCTCAGCAACCGGCTCAAAAACGGCGACCGAATCGAGATCATGACCGACGAAACCGGTCGGCCGAATCCATCATGGCTTAACTATGCCGCCACTGGTCGTGCGCGCTCACATATTCGCCACTATTTGAAAACCACGCAACTGGCCGAATCCGTCGAGCTCGGCGAATTGTTGTTGATTCAAGCCGTGCATTCGCTGAATTTTGCGCCGAATGATATTGGTAAAAACCATTGGCAGCGTTTGCTTAAAGGCGACTCAGCCAAAACGAAAGAAGAAGTGCTCACCGAAATCGGCTTGGGCAAACGTTTGGCGATGGTTGCCGCCCGCAAACTGTTTGCAGTCGCAGACCTCGACAATCCAGAACATCGCCCCAAAGAAGCGCTGGTGATTCGCGGCACCGAGGACATGGCTGTACAGTTCGCCCCGTGTTGCCGCCCTATTCCGGGCGATCCGATTATTGGGCAAATGAAGGGCGGTCAAGGTTTGCTGATTCACACGCATGATTGCCCCGTCATTCATCCCTTCAAATCGGGTGCTGAAAAATGGGTTGATGTACAGTGGGACCCAACCATTGACCGATTGTTTAAAGTCGATATCCGTTTGCTGGTGGCCGAAGGGCGCGGTGTGTTGGCGAAACTGGCCGCCGAAATTGCGAGCGCAGATTCCAACATCGTGCATGTGCAAATGGGCGATCTGCAATCAACCGACGAAAAATACTCCAAGCTGCAATTCACACTCGAAGTCAAAAACCGCATGCATTTGGCGAGCGTCATTCGACAAATGCGCAACCTGCCCGAAGTGGTGCGCTTAACCCGGGTGAAATCGGGGCTTGCAAAAGACTCGAAGGCGGAACAAAAAGCTGAAAACAAAACGAACCAAAAATGACCATGAAATCTATTATCTCCGCACCGAACGCGCCCGCTGCCATTGGCACTTATTCACAAGCTGTTCGCGTCAGCAGCGCAATGGGCACTACCGTGAGCACCGTTTATCTTTCCGGACAAATTCCACTTGATCCGGCCACGATGACCTTGGTGGATGGATTCGAAGCGCAAACCAAACAAGTATTCGACAACCTCAAAGCCGTTTGTGAAGCAGCCGGTGGCAGCCTCAATGATTTGGTCAAAGTAAATATTTATTTGATCGACCTCGGCAACTTTGCCAAGGTTAACGAGATTATGGCGACCTATTTCACGCAACCCTATCCGGCGCGCGCTGCTTTGGGCGTGGCGGCTTTACCGCGTGGTGCACAGATTGAAATTGACGGGGTAATGGTAATGTCGGCTGCGGCAAAATAAAAGAGGGCGATTCTAACAAATCCTCTTAGATGCACTAACCTCAGCGGTACAATTGAGAAAACATCTCTTCGACAGACCGCGTGTCCGCTACTCCAACAACTAAAAAATCATCTACGCCATCGTCTAAGCCAACCGCTAAAACGAAGGCACGCGCCTCTTCCAAAGGGGCAAAGTCCGCCGCTACATCAGTGACCACATCCGTGGCACAAAAACTCGCCGCCATCGGCCTTCGCGAGGATTGGGACTTCGCGCTTCATTTGCCAATTCGCTACGAAGATGAAACTCGGATCACGCGCGTCCGTGATGCGCCGCCGGGTGCGCCTTGCCAAATCGAGGCTGAGATTATTCACAATGAAATCACCTATCGCCCGCGCCGACAATTGGTGGTGCAGGCGCAAGATGGCGATGATTTAATCTACTTACGGTTTTTAAATTTTTACGGTAGCCAGGTTAAACAAATGGCCGTTGGTAGACGGCTACGATTGTTTGGCGAGGTCAAGCAAGGTTTTTACGGTGCGGAAATGGTGCATCCACGCTACAAGATAGTGACCGCCGGCAATCCCGTTCCTGAAGCGCTTACCCCAGTTTATGCAACGACAGCGGGCGTGGTTCAATTGGTGATTCGCAAGGCGATTGATAAAGCGCTGGCGAGTTTGGCGGCCAAGGGCGCGTTTGATGATGCGCTGCCAGAAACCCTCCGGCAAAAATTACGGTTGAATGATTTTGCAGACAGCGTGGTCACACTGCACCGGCCACCGCCGAGCGTGCCGCAAGCGAGCTTGATGGAACGTACGCATCCCGGCTGGCGGCGCATTAAGTTTGATGAATTGCTGGCGCAACAATTGGCGATGAAGAAGGCCCGCGCAGCGCGCGATGCCAAATCAGCGCCACAATTGGCGACTAAAAATAGACTCACCAAAGCGTTTAAAGCGGCTTTGCCGTTCGCGCTGACCCATGCACAGCAACGCGCCGCGAACGAGATCGCGACAGACTTAGCGGCACCACATCCGATGCAGCGCTTATTGCAAGGCGATGTTGGCTCCGGCAAAACCGTGGTCGCGGCATTGGCGGCCGCGCAGGCGATTGAGAACGGCTTTCAAGCAGCGTTGATGGCGCCGACAGAAATTTTGGCCGAGCAACATTATCGAAAATTGTCCGGTCTGCTCACGCCGCTCGGCGTGACGGTGACGTGGCTCACCGGCAGCTTAAAGGCGAAAGAAAAACGCGAAGCCATTGCCGAGATTGCGGCTGGCACAACGCAGTTGGCGATTGGCACGCACGCACTCTTTCAAGATGGCGTTTCATTTGCCAATCTTGGCTTGGCGATTATCGATGAGCAACATCGCTTTGGTGTGGGGCAGCGTTTGGCCTTGCGAGAAAAGGCGCGGGGGAAAACGCAAGCGAACGCCAATGAATCACAGGAAGCGCATCAGCTCATGATGAGCGCGACGCCGATTCCGCGCACGCTCTCCATGAGCTATTTTGCCGATTTAGACGTTTCGGTGATTGATGAATTGCCGCCGGGTCGCACGGCGATTGTCACCAAGCTGATTGCCGATTCGCGACGTGATGAAGTGATTGAGCGGATTCGCTTAGCCTGTGAACCGAGGCTGGATGGCACGAAGGGTGCGCAAGCGTATTGGGTGTGCCCGTTGATTGAAGAATCGGAAACACTGCAATTGCAAACGGCCGTGGACACCTACGTCAATATGCAAACTACCTTTCCCGATTTGAAAGTTGGGCTGGTGCATGGTCGGATGAAGCCCGCCGAGAAAAACGAGGTGATGGCCGCCTTTGTCGCGAACGACATTCAATTGCTGGTGGCGACGACGGTGATTGAAGTCGGCGTTGATGTCTCGAATGCATCGCTGATGGTGATTGAGCACGCCGAGCGGATGGGACTTTCGCAAATGCACCAGCTCCGGGGCCGCGTAGGTCGAGGCGCGAAGCAAAGTATGTGTATTTTGATGTATCACCAGCCGGTTGGCCAGATCGCGCGGGCGCGGCTGAAAGTCATTTTCGAAAACACCGACGGCTTTGAAATCGCGCGGCAGGATTTATTATTACGCGGC
Source organism: Burkholderiales bacterium (assembly GCA_038206765.1). Classification (GTDB taxonomy): domain Bacteria; phylum Pseudomonadota; class Gammaproteobacteria; order Burkholderiales; family Usitatibacteraceae; genus UKL13-2. Next base: position 87,279 of record JBBRAM010000006.1, read on the forward strand.
CCCGGCGAGCACTTGGGCGCACGCCAATCGGGTGCGCCGTTGCTGCGTTTTGCTGACATTGAGCGAGATGTTGATTTGCTCGAAGCTGCGCGCAATGCGTCGGATTGGCTGCTAAAACACGATAGTATGGCCGCAGACAAACACCTCGCCCGCTGGCTGGGTTCGCGCCAACATTATTTGAAAGCTTGAATCGTTGAGAACCCTTCGCCTCACGCGGTTAGACGCATGGCACAGTGCGCCACCGCCGCATCCGCACCCGCTGCATAAATGGCTGGCGGATCGTGGCTCGCTGACGGCAAGAATCGTCGCAACCCCAACCATCAGGCAATTCAACTTGGTTCGGTTAGTGCAGCGTTTGCAAGTACCCAATCGTGACGAGCGTCGCCAGCTCAAGCTACGCGCGGGCGAGCTTGCGGTAGTGCGTGAGGTCTTTCTGCGTGAGGCCAAAAGACCGCTGGTGTTTGCGCACAGCGTGGTGGCCAGACAGGATTTGCGCGGCGCGTGGCGCGGACTCTCACGTTTGGGTTCAAGGCCATTGGCGGAGATGTTGTTTCACGATCCAACGGTGGCAAGGCTGCCGATGGAGTACAAAAAAATTGACAGCCGCCACCCGTTATTTCAACGCGCAGCGAAGGTTGTGAAGATTGCCGATAATACGCTTTGGGCGCGGCGCAGCGTATTTGTAAAGCAAGGCCGCGCGTTGCTCGTCACGGAGGTTTTTTTATCGGTGCCGGGCGGCGATGACAGTTCAGGCAAACCATGATCCAACAAAAGCTTATTCTCTACACGAAATTGGTACGTTTGGACCGTCCAATCGGCATTTTGTTGTTGCTGTGGCCAACCTTGTGGGGATTGTGGATTGCCTCAAACGGCAGGCCAGATGCGGTCGTTTTAACCGTCTTCATTCTCGGCACCGTTCTCATGCGCTCGGCCGGTTGCGCGATTAACGACTACGCAGACCGTAATTTTGATGGCCACGTCAAACGTACCGCCGAGCGACCGCTAGCGGCTGCAAAAATTCAACCGCGTGAAGCGTTAATGGTTGCTGCTGTGTTGGCGCTCATCGCGTTTTTGTTGGTGGTCTTTTTTCTGAACCGGCTCACACTTTATTACTCGTTTGCAGCAGCATTTTTAGCGGCGAGTTATCCGTTTACCAAACGATTTTTTGCCATGCCGCAAGCTTATCTTGGCATTGCGTTTGGCTTTGGCATCCCGATGGCCTTTGCGGCCCAAACAGGCAACGTACCCCCAGTGGCGTGGTGGCTGCTGCTGGCAAATACATTCTGGACCATCGCCTACGATACCGAATACGCAATGGTCGATCGCGACGACGATATTAAAATCGGTATCAAAACCAGCGCACTCCTGTTTGGGAAATATGATGTTATCGCGGTGATGCTTTGCAATGTCGCGATGCTCATCTTGCTCGCAGTGATCGGCAAAGCGATTGGCTTGGGCTGGCCATTTTGGGCGGGCTTAACCGCAGCGGCGGGGATTGCGGTTTATCATTACACCTTGATTCAACATCGTGAGGCCAGCCAATGTTTTAAGGCCTTTTTGCACAATAATTGGTTGGGGGCAGTTGTCTTTATTGGGTTGGCAGCCGATTACGGACGATGAAAATTTTAAGCAAACACCAGTGCCAAAGCGGCGTTTAAACCATTGTTGCCCCATAATCCCCAGCCAGAGCGGCGTTTTGTATTAGGCGATCGTACTAGCTCGAACACCGAATTATCCGTTGATCGCTATTTTTCTATACGGTGACAGTTTTTTGCCGCCACTTGTCTAATGTTGCTTATTCTTAAAGTCTCGACCTATGCTTCGTATCGCTATTCAATTTGTTTATTCTAAAACTTTCAGCCGAACAATCCTCTGCCAACAAGGCTCAACGGTTTTAACTGCGTGTTCCGCTACATTCGCATTTCTGCTTGCGTCTGCGTTGCTGATTCCGCTATCGGCTGACGCCACCACGGTACGCATCCAGACTTCACTCGGCGCGATCGACGTGGTTTTGCAAGACGCCGGCGCACCGCTGACGGTGGCCAATTTTTTTCGGTATATGAACAACGGCGCTTATAACAATTCGATTATTCACCGTAGCGTACCGGGGTTTATTATTCAGGGTGGCGGCTTCAGCTGGGATGATGTTGCCAAGCGAGTCGTCTCAATCCCCGCAAATGCACCCGTAAAGAATGAATTTAGCGCAACCCGATCCAACCTGCGCGGCACCATCGCAATGGCAAAATTAGGCGGCGACCCGAACAGCGCAACGTCCGAATGGTTTATCAATCTTGCCAACAATGCGAGCAATCTTGATGGTCAAAACGGTGGCTTCACTGTGTTCGGCCAGGTTACCGCCGACGGCATGTCCGTAGTCGATACTATCGCGGGTTTGCCAATTTATAATGCGGGCGGCGCGTTCACCGATTTGCCATTAGTTTCATTACCAACGGGTGCAACCTATTTAAAGTCTAATTTCGCCTATATCAACACGGTGGGGCGTTTACCGCTGGCTGCGGTCGATATCGATGGCAAAGGCAAACAGCAACTGCTGGTGCGCTCAAACTCATCCGCCACTGTTGCCAATCAACTACAAGTGGGTCGATTGGTCAACAATGCTTTCCAGTTCAGTCTGCAAGCTGACCCCGGTCCCAATTTCAGGCTGGTAGGCGTGGGCGATTTTGATGGCAATGGCCGTGCCGATTTGGCATTTCAGAACACCACGCAGGGCGAAAAAGGTGATGTCGTGTTTTGGTCTGATTTTTCGCCGGCGAAACAGCGCGTTATTCGCCAGCTAAAAACAGTTTGGAATGTGCAGGCCGTGGGCGATTTGGATGGCGATGGCTTGGCTGATTTGGCGTGGCGCTACATGGCTGACGACCCGCGCGACACTGGGGTTTCCTACATTTGGTTTACGAATCCGACTGCCGAACCGCAAGTACGTAAACGTGGCGGCGCACCGCTGAGCTGGAAGCTGCTGGGGGCTGCCGACATCAACAGCGATGGTGCTGCAGACATGATCTACATTAGTCCGGAAGGCAACATTCGCGCACTGATGGCAACTGCCAACCGCACCTGCGCCAACTTCAATGTGGGCAATGTTCCCATCGGCTATACCGCTTTAAAACTGGCTGATTTTACCGGCCGTGGTCGTAGCGATATATTGTTTCGCAACACACAGGGCGGCATTGCATTGATGTCCATGAACGCGAACAATCTGCCATTACCCGTGCCGACGGCGAATTTTGATGACCCCAACGCGAGCTGCACGACCAGTGATCAGCAAGTTGCCAGCAGCACACTGTTTTACGCAAACTTAAGCGCTGATCCGACTTGGCAGTTTTATGCGGCCGGCGATTTCAATGGCGATGGCATTGCCGATATCGTTTGGTTACGGCCCGATGGCACATTGACGTTGTGGCTGATGAACGCCAACGGTGCTGAGCAGACCGTGGTGAATAATGCGGGTGTGGCACCTAGCGGATTTTCGGTTGTTCAGCCCTAGCGGGGCTGAGGGGTGCAAGTACCGCGAACAACGCGCGTCCAATTTGCCCCCAATAGGAACAATAGGTGCCCCAAACACCAGTACTGGCGCGGCGTTTCAGCCTTATAGTGGCTTATTGCGCTGCGTTATTTATCGCAATCGTTTTCCTTAATGGTGAGGTTTAAATGCGGATGACCAGACGATTAATTCACGCGTTCGTGGCCTTGAGTTTATGTGCGTTCACATTGGTATTGGTCGTCCCGCCCGCGCTTGCCAAAACAATATTGGCCGCCGGTGATACGCCGCTGCCATGGCTTGGTTTGAATCTGGACGGCCAGCCGATTAACACGACTCAATTTACGGGCAAGGTATTGGTCATTACGTTTTGGGCTTCGTGGTGCGGGCCTTGCAAGCGAGAGTTGCCAATTTTGGAAGGTCTGCAGCTAGCGGGCAAAGGGCGCATTCAGGTCGTAGCGATAAACACCGAGGAGCGCGATCAATTTCGCAAGTTGGCAAAAATATTGTCGTCGCTTACGCTCATAATGAGCCATGATTATGGCCACCGCGCTGCTGAGGCTTATGGCGTTAACGGCATCCCACATATGGTGATGATCGGGCGCGATGGCAAAATCCTATCCGTACATCGCGGCTACGGCGAGGGTTCGCTTGATGATATCGTCGCTGAAATCAACGCCGCTTTAGGCGTTCCGGAGGCGGCTGCAGTGCCGACAACACCCAACGCGGCGACCAAAGAAACCCCAATCGCAGCCGCGACCCCTACCGCCCAACCGTTATCAAAGTAAATGAATCTACCTTTGCTTTGGGCCGCATTGGCTTGCCATCCGCGCCAGTCGTGCCTGGCTCGTATTCGGCAGCAACTAAATATAGTTGATGGGTTGTGGGATCAAGCGCCATCGTCCGCGCGCCGGGCATCGTCGCCAATGTTTGTTTGACCATGTAGCTACCATCTACCGCTTGACCAATGAAAGTGAGTGTCCCTTCACCGTTCGAGCTGATCGCCAATTTAAGTGCGTCATCATAAGCAGTGGCATCGCTGCCTTTACCGATGGGCGGGGCAGCCAATATCCTGCCGGTGTTGCCATCGACAATGGCCATTTTTTGATTGTGGCAACCGGCGAAGAGACGCATCGTGGTGACATCAATCGACAAGCCTGCCGGCTCGTCGCAGACCGCGGAAAGATCGTATTTAGCTAAGGTGTCGAGCTTGGCAGTATCAACGGCTGTGATTTGATTTTTCGGCTCGATATTGACGAATAATCTACCGTTACCATCGATGGCCATGAACTCGGGCTTTCCATCAAGCCGAATATTGCGGATGGAGGTTAGCGTTTTGGCATCAATTGCCGTCAGGCTCTCACCCGCCGCGTTAGCCGTGAATATGCGCTGCGTGGAAGGATCAAAAATGATGGCGTCGGGGCGCTTATCGGTGGCGATAGTGCCGATCGTTTTAAGCGTATCGAGGGTAAATACCGTCACCGTATCATCGCCGCCATTGCTGGTAAAGCCGCGATTCAGCGCAGGCGCCAACGCCACACCATGCACCCCTTTGGTACCGGCGATGCTACCGACGATACGCTTGGCAACAGTGTCAAATACATCGACCGAATCGCCTCGTGTCAAATAGAGGCGGTGTGTGGCGCTATCAAGCGTCAAGTAATCCCAGCGGGTTGCCCCAGGTAGTTTGACGGTTTCAACGACACGAAAATGGGTAGGCCCACTTTCGGTCGGCGGCGCGGTGGTTTGCAATGTTGTCGTGCAAGCGCTGAACAATAATATGGCAAGTACGGCAAGGGCAATAGGAACGAACCTAAATGGATTTCGATTCATGGGGATACTCCAAAATATTTAAACTGTTTAAGGCGGCATAACTAAGGCAGTATAACTAAGGCAGCATAACTAAGGCAGCAAGACTAAGGCAGCAAGACTAAGGCAGCCTGACGAAGCATACGGTAGAAAATCCCAATCTGCGTTGCAGCGCCGAATCCGCAACCTCGCCGGTCACGCGAATTTTTTGACGCTTATCGGGGGTTGTGCCATGCTCACTAATCTCGGTTGAAAAAAATACTGTTTTGTTAAAAAATTGCGCTAACGCGCCGTTTTGAATTTCCAGTTATAGCTTTGATTTACGTCTTGGCAATTTGGTCGGGAATGGTCCCCTAGCATCTACTCTTATGAATATGGAATGACGACAATGAACAAATTTCTATTGCTGTTGCTTTTTGTTTCTGCGCCAATTTTTGCCGCTGACAATGGCTTGGTTTCCCAGCCCAGCCCATACACTTTTTCTGAAACGGTGTCGAAATTTGAAGCGGTATTGAAATCCAAAGGCTTGATCGTATTCGCGAAAGTTGATCACAGCGGGGAAGCGGAAAAAGTCGGAATTAAAATGCGTCCGACGCAGTTGATTATTTTTGGCAATCCAAAAGCCGGAACGCCGGTGATGCTCGCATCACCAACTATGGCTATTGATTTACCACTTAAGGTGTTAATTGCTGAAGACGATTCCGGCAAAGTCTTGGTGACCTTTAACAGTCCTGCTTATCTGCAGACCCGTCACGGTGTGAAAGACGATTTACTCAAAAATATTTCTGCAGCGGCAACGCTAGTTGATTTAGCGTTGAAATAGCTTTCGATGCCATAGCCTTACAAAGCAATTAAGTTTTTTCTTCAGAAAGATTTCTATGCGACAGTCGCGCCGTTACACTCAACTTACCCTGCTTATCGCACCGATTGCGGTTTCATTGGCCGCAACAATCTTTGCATTGGCACCCGCAGATGCGCTGGCTCAAACAGCGTCGCCACCTACAATTGGGGCGGCGCCTGCGGCCGTTAATCGGCAGTTTGCGCAAGTCGCAGCCCGTTATATCGAACGCTATTTAGCAACACATCCCGAGTCCGCCACACAGTTGGGCGATCATCGCTTCGATCATTTAAGTAATGATCTATCAATTGCTGGCGTCAAGCGCGACGCGGCGCTTTTTCATAACACCTTGAAGGCGCTCGACGCAATTCCCAACTCCAAATTATCCCCCGCCTACAGCATTGACTATCGTATTCTTCGCGCCGACATTGAGAACAGTCTGCTGTCCATTGAAGTCATCAAAGACTATGAATGGGACCCACTAGGCTACAACCCGGCCAATGGCATTTATTTATTACTAGCCCGTGATTTCGCCCCAATTTCGCAGCGATTGAATGCCGTGAAAGCGCGGCTGGATGCGGTTCCTGGCAAATTGGCGGCGGCCAAAGCGAATCTAAAAAACCCGCCTAAATTATTTACTGAGACTGCTATTTCGCAAAATGCTGGTGCGATTTCACTGGTAAAAGACGAGCTAGATTTTCACTTAAAATCGGCTCCGGCGATGAAGCCTAAATTAGCCGCTGCGTTTGGACAATCACGTGCGAAAGCGATTGCGGCGCTCAAAGCTTACGGCACATGGCTGAAGACCGATTTGCTGCCGCGCTCAACTGGCAATCCGCGTTTGGGTATCGCGAATTACGAAAAGAAATTGCGCTACTCGCTCGAATCGGATATCGCGCCGGCTGAAATATTGCGTTCAGCCGAAGCTGATTTGATCAAAACGCAGAATGCCATGTATGACACCGCACTGCCGCTGTATCGCGAACTATTTAAAGATAAATCGGAAGTCCCAGGCGACCGAAAAGCCCTGATGCGCGCGGTTCTTCAGCGTTTGAGCGATGACAGACCCAACAACGATAATGTTGTCCAACTTGCCGAGGCGGATCTGACCGAAGCCGTGTTGTTCATCCGCGAAAAAAATCTGCTCACGCTGCCAACTGATCCCGTTAAAATTATTGTCATGCCGGAGTTTCAGCGCGGTGTGGCGATGGCCTATTGCGACGCGCCAGGTGCTCTGGAAAAAAACGGTGCGACGTTTTACGCTATCTCACCCGCACCCGCCGACTGGACGCCCGCGCAAGTGGAATCCTACTTCCGTGAAGATAATCGCTCGATGCTAAATGATTTAACCGTGCACGAAGCGATGCCCGGCCATTACGTGCAAGGCGTTATTGCCAATAAGGCAAAGGTGCCAACGCTAGTGCGCCGCATTATCAACAGTGGAATGTTTGCCGAGGGGTGGGCAACGTACGCCGAACAGATGATGGTGGAACATGGCTACGGCGGCGCGCCAGTGAAAATGCAGCAACTCAAAATGCGGCTGCGGCTGACTATTAACGCGATCATCGATCAAAAAATACACGCCGGCAGTATGAGCGAAAAGGAAGCGATGGATTTAATGATCAATGAAGGTTTTCAAGAAGAGCGAGAAGCAGCGGGGAAATGGCGCCGTGCGTTATTAACGTCTACCCAGCTTTCGACTTACTACATCGGCAATACAGAGGTGAACAGCTTGCGCCGCGCTTTTGAGGCCAAACACGGCACAGGCAAATTGAAAGAATTGCATGACACCATGATGAGCTTTGGTACGATTGCGCCGAAATATATTCGCGAAATGATGGGGCTCTAGGGGTAGCTTGGCCGACAACTGATCGAGTCGATCAAAACGACCGTCCGCAGATATTTCGACCCGATGGCGTGAGTTTAATAATGTTTGTCCACGTAAGGATCCCCGAATCCTAACGCGGCCAAGACCATCGCCTCTCGTGGTTCCATGATCGCAGCCTCTGTATCTGTCTCATGGTCAAAGCCTGCCAAATGCAGCACGCCATGTACAGTCATGTGGGCATAGTGCGCGGCGAGGGGCTTGCCTTGGTCTCGCGCTTCTTTCGCCACAATTGGCGCGCACAACACCAAATCACCGATCAAAATGGGTGCATTTTTTTCATGATATACAAACGTCAACACATTTGTCGCGTAATCCTTGCCGCGAAAGACGCAATTAAGGTTGCGGCCTTCGGCAGCGTTCACAATGCGCAACGTCAGCTCAGCCGATCCCGGCTTCTGCTTTTTAGCTGATGTTGAAACATTCGCCAGCGCCACCGCAATCCATTTTTTGAATTGGCGCTCGCTGGGAATATGGGGCAGTCGGCTGGCGCACTGGATGCTGATCGTGGATTGCTTAATCATGCTTCAGTTTTTTTGCCAATGCCAAACACGTCGAAAAATGTTTAACAACAAAATCATCCTTCAACATCATTAAGTTTTCACCCACATAAATTTCCATTGACGACCAGCCCGGCACGTCAGCTGAGCTGCGCGGATTGCCGAGCCAGCATTTAACATCAGTGGCAATTTGGTCGCGTGCCGATTCCAGCGCGGTAACGCCAACGGGGAAATGAACATGCAGCATATTGGCCTGCACGGCTTTCGGATTGACGACGAGGCCGTCGACGCTTTCAACCAATTTTGCGAATTTTTGCGCACGCTCAAAGTAAGCCTGCATCCGTGCGATGCGGTCGTCAAGCTTCATGGCGGCACTCGCCACATACGGATGCAGTTGCACCAGATTGCCACCGCTTCGACGCTGCCAAATTTTGGCTTCGGCAATAAATTCGGCGTCGCCCAACAACATCGCGCCCGCTAGGCCGCCGATGCCCTTGTAAAACGACACGTAAACAGAATCAAAGCCCGAACAAATATCGGCATAACTGCGTTGGTAAAACGCGTTGGTTTCCCACAACCGTGCACCGTCTAGGCATAGCTTGATGTCGCGTTTAGCGCATGCCGCTTTGATTGCGCTGAGTTCATCCCAAGTAGGTAGTTGCCCGCCGATTTCACGTGCTGGAAGCTCAAGAACTAAGGCCGCGATGCGCTGCACAAGGCTTGCAACATCACTAGCGGCAATCGGTTTGCTGCGATCCCCCACATGCCACGATTTCAAACCATGCAAATATTCATAACCCTTCTGCTCATGAATCTCTAAGTGGCAGGTTGGGTGCATGCCGATGGTCGGATTTTTGGCACGATCTGCAAAAATGCGAATGGCAATCTGCTGCGCCATAGTGCCGCTGGGCATGAATACAGCGCCAGGTATATCAAGCAGTTTGGCGACTTTGGATTCAAAATCGTTGAGCAATTTTCCGGCGCCATAAACATCGGCATCATAACCATGGTCTCTGCACCATTCACCGATTCGAATGAATTCCTCGCCGGGTTTTAAGGGCGTGTGGCCAGAGATAATTGTTGTGCACGCTCGTCTTAAATCGGCACGTTGTTCAGGACTGTAGACCATCTTTGTAATTCGCAAGAAGTAAAACTCACAATATAACAGGTCACAATATTTACCATGCAAAAGCTAGGACGCATAAGCGCTGAAAGGCAGGCGTCGACGTGGGCGACGGCCACTTTCGTAGCCGTCGCTCTTTTTACCACAAGTCGTTAAATCTTTGCGGTTGCCGTTGTCGTTGGCGCTATGGTCGGCGCGAGGATTCCGCCACCTGCTCCATCGTTTATTTTATTGCTCATCATCATCGCCAGCATAGCCTCCACTAAATTGCCGGAACTCGATTGCCCATCTTTTCCACCACCCTGGCTACAGTTTCCTCCAATAACAATCTGTGGGACCAACGGCAGCTTGCCATTTTCAATCGCCTGCGCCATACGCAATAGCACGGTGCTGTTTAGCTGATACTGCGGGCCTCCATAAGCTTCGACTTGTTTGGCGGTAGCCTCAGCTTGCGCCATCCCGATGGCTTTGGTTTTGTCCGCGTCAGCAAAGCCAACCGCGCGAATACGATTTGCCTCACCTTCACCTTCGACACGTACGCGATTGGCATTCGCTTGGGCGATGACCGAAATGGTCTCAGCCTCTTGGCGTGCCTGCGCCAATTTAGCTTTGCCCTCATTCTCGCGCACTTGAATCGAAAGTGCGGATGCGGTGATGTTGACTTGCTGCGTGGCTAACGCTTCTTTCTCACGCAGCGTACGCTCCTGCACGGCGGCAAGCTCTTGCAGCTTGTAGGTTTCAACTTGCTCAACGGCAATTTGCCGATTCCGAAGCTGCGTCAAAATCTGCTCTATACCGCCGTGCGAAGCATCGGAACGCGGGGTGCCAATCAATACCTCTTGCAACTCCAAACTATAAGCGGCAAATTTAGCACGCATTTCGTCACCCGAACGCTCTTGTATGTCGCTGCGTTCTTGCAGTAGCTCGATTAGTGTTTTTGTTTGGGCGATATTTTTGAAATAAGCAGACACCATTGGATCTAGTGTCTGTTCAACAAGGCGCTTAATATCTCCAAAACGTTGCACGACCAACGGTGCTTTCATGTAATCGATATGCACAACCACCGATAACGGCAATGTTGGCTCAAACGCATCTTTAGTGATGAGTGCCACTTCAGATAAATTTTCATCCAGGCGATGTGTGCCGACCGCTTCCTTCACCCACTTCAAAACGAAGTTCGTGGTGGGCACAGGAATCACTTTGCCTGCATAGGTGTTGAACGCATATTTGCCGGGCAACAGCGGGCGCGACCAAACCCCGCGTGTACCGGGTTCGACCAATTCACCATGGCGATATTTGTCGCCGGAAGTATCCATTCCCTGCTTCCCAGTGTAGGAGACGACCACGCCAACGGTGCCGACTTCGATTACGGTTTTTTTCACCAGTTCTACCGTAGCAAAAAGGCGGTTCAAATAATAGCTCCCATCGACCAACACCTGATGCTGACGGCCGCGAAAACCAGCGGCGCGCAAAAACTTTTCCGGGTCTTGGAAATTGTTGTGGAACAGCGCTGCCCGAGCCGAATCCTGGCCCACGGTAGGCGCAATAATCTCGCCCTCTGGCAAGGCAGGTCCGTCGTGAATGGTGATGATACCGATGACATCATCCGCATCTTTAATCACAACGGGCTCAAAGCCATTGCGCTGACTGATAATGCCCGACATTTGCTCGAACAGCGCGCCATCATTGGCTTCCATGCTGATCGCATAGCGCCGATCCATGGTCAGGACAATGAATTGCGCGAGGTTAATTGCATAGCTGCCTTCGCGCAAAATTTTGCGTTGCGGGCCTTTCTGCCCACCGTTTTGCAGGAACGCACGCACGTCTTGAAAATCCGTTGCGGTCTCGTTGGACGCTAACGTTTGCGTGGCCGGCATAGCGGTTCCGTCGCGGGCAAACACGTAGCCGATTTGACCCTGTGGAATCGTTACTAGCGGGACGCGGTGAACCCGATATTGAAACGGCATAAACACATGAAAACCGCCGCGCAACACGTCGGGCTGAAAACCAGCCTCCCCTTTCAGGGCAATTAAACCACCGTCGATGGAGCCACCACTGCTCCACATTTTTTCCAACACGCCGAGGCGATTGTTGGGGATATAGCGGATCATGCTGCTCAAGTAAATGAACAACAAAACCAGTGCAATTAAAATTGAAAATGACATCGCTGGAAAAACAGAAATGAACGTTCCTAAAGAGCCGATTCCCATGGAATCCTCCCAAAATATGAAATAGAAAGTTAGTTGCCCGCAACGAGCGGGCGAGCAAAGTCGCGACTAGTTGGACGCCGTCAGCGGTAATACTCTTGCGGGGTGTGTGCGCCGAAAAATACGATTTGTGAAATCGTGAAGGCGTGGTGTTTGGCAACCATGAGCAATTTTGCCGGCAACTGCTCTAGCACTTGCTTACCGGCAATATTGCATACGCACAATTTCGGCGTCTCTCTTGCCGAGAGTGATTTGAAATGCCTCAAATACAGGGCTGGTAGCGGGGTTTGCATATTGTTGTTCGCACATATTTTATTGTGCGTTGCAGCAATTTACGCTTTCTGCAAACCGTGTCAAGGGCTTTTGAAAATATATTTATTTAACAAAATGTGGCATGAAAATTTACAGAAGTGCTATCGGTTGTGCCGTCCGTGCGCTTCATAAGCGGTCACAATTGACTGCACCAACGGATGGCGCACCACATCATTCGCCTGAAAAATTGTGAAGCCGATATCGCGTACGCCGTGCAAAACGTTGCGGGCATCAATTAAGCCACTCAATGTTCCATGGCGCAAATCGACCTGCGTTACATCGCCGGTAATCACCGCCTTCGAGCCAAACCCAATTCGCGTTAAAAACATTTTCATTTGTTCGGGTGTGGTGTTCTGCGCCTCATCCAATATGATGAATGATTGATTGAGCGTGCGACCACGCATGAACGCCAAGGGAGCGATCTCAATTTGATTGCGCTCGAACATACGCTGCACTTTGTCGAAGCCAAGCAAATCATAAAGCGCGTCGTACAGCGGACGCAAATAAGGATCCACTTTTTGCGACAAATCACCCGGCAAAAAGCCCAATCGTTCGCCGGCTTCCACCGTGGGGCGTGTGAGCAAAATGCGCTTCACTTGATCGCGTTCAAAGGCATCCACCGCACAAGCCACGGCTAAGAATGTTTTTCCGGTACCGGCGGGACCAACGCCGAAGGTAATGTCGTGCGCCCGCATTTGTTTAATGTATTGGGCTTGGTGATCGGTGCGTGGCCGAAGGTCAGGGCGCTTGGTGTGATAGCCGAGATTGTTGGGCGCATTCTCGGGGTCTTCATAGCCGGCGGATTCATTTTTTGCGGATTTTGCAAAATTCGCGTCTACCGCATGGCGAACACGCGTCAGCTCCACGAGGCCTAATTGCACTTGCTCAATGGTCAAACCGCGATTTGCGCCCGCATAAAATTTATTCAACGCCTGCGCAGCCAGTTCAATTTTGTCACGATCTCCGGAAACATTAAATTTTTCGCCACGCCTTGCAATCGAAACGCTCAGGGCATTTTCAATTTGCCGCAAATTTTCATCTAGCGAGCCACAAAGCGCTGCCAGCCGACGATTATCAATAGGCTTAAAGCTAAATTCCAGCGACGGCGTTTTCATACTGTTGCAGCTTCTAGCAGTGTCTCGGTCGTAATAACATCGCCCCGCAAACTCCAATGCATCGCCTCGGTGATTTTCATCTCAACAAAATTCCCGATTAAACGCGGATGGCCTGCAAAATTAACCACGCGGTTGTTATCAGTGCGCCCGGTTAATTCGGTCGCGTCGCGTTTTGAAAAACCTTCCACCAGCACGCGTTGGGTCGTGCCGACCATAGCGTTAGAAATAGCCGTACCCTGCTCTTCCAACATGCGTTGCAGACGTTGCAGACGTTTCAGCTTCACGTCGTAAGGCGTATCGTCGTGAAGGCTCGCAGCCGGCGTGCCGGGGCGGCGGGAATAGATGAACGAAAAGCTGCCATCAAAGCCAACCTCCTGAACGAGCTTCACCGTTTTTTCAAAATCATCGTCGGTCTCACCGGGGAAACCAATAATGAAATCGCTGGTGATCGAAATATCCGGGCGCACCGCGCGAAGCCTGCGGATGATCGATTTATACTCGATAACGGTGTAATTGCGCTTCATGCCTGCGAGCACCGTATCACTGCCAGACTGCACGGGCAAATGAAGTTGGGAAACAAGCTTAGGGAGTTTCGCGTAACAATCAATCAGCCGCTGCGTGAATTCCAGCGGATGTGACGTCGTGTAACGTATGCGGGCGATCTCGGGAATGGCGTGGATGCTGGCGAGTAGCAATGCAAAGTCTGCTTCGTCACCGTCTTCCGCGTTTCCGATCAAGCCAACATAGGCATTCACGTTTTGTCCCAACAGCGTGACTTCGCGTACACCTTTGGCAACGAGTTGGTGAATATCGGCCATCACCGATTCAAACGGGCGGGAAATTTCTTCACCGCGCGTGTACGGCACCACGCAGAAGCTGCAATATTTTGAGCAGCCTTCCATAATCGACACAAACGCCGTTACGCCTTCGACCCGCGCTGGCGGCAGATCATCAAATTTTTCGTTTTCAGGGAACGAAATATCGACCTGCGATTTGCCGGTAGTGCGTTGGGCTTTAATCATCTGCGGCAGGCGATGTAGAGTTTGCGGGCCAAATACCAAATCCACATACGGGGCACGCTTGACAATCACATCGCCCTCCTGCGAAGCAACGCAGCCGCCAACACCGATCATCATGTCGGGCTTGGCCAATTTCAGTTCCCGCAGGCGACCCAAGTCAGAGAATACTTTTTCTTGCGCTTTTTCGCGCACTGAACAAGTGTTGAGCAAGACGACATCAGCGTCTTCGGGTTTGTCGGTTTTCTCGAAACCCTCAAAAGCATGCAGCACATCGGCCATTTTGTCCGAATCGTATTCATTCATCTGGCAACCGAAGGTCTTGATGAAGAGCTTTTTTGGCGATGCGAGCGACGCTGTAGCACTCGCGACGACGGGATTTGCGGATGGTTCGGCTTGAATGGTCATGCTTGGCTCCTGGATCGCGGGGAATAACCCGGGCAGGTTAAGAAACGAATTGTGTTAATCACAACATCGGCACAGCACACCGACACGACATGAAATCAACATCGAAACAACATCACAATAAATAACGGGCCGCAAACTGCGACCCGTGAAATAAGTTGGTGGCCAATCCCCGATTCGAACGGGGGACCTGCGGATTATGATTCCGTCGCTCTAACCAGCTGAGCTAATCGGCCAACTTTCTTGCGTTTCTAATGGAATCTAGCAAAGGGATGGATTCTGGCATTGACAACTGGTTTTGTCAACCAATGATGATAGGCTGCCTTTTGGCGGAGTCGCATCAACCATTTGTTTTTATTCAACTTTATCTGCGATATTCAATTTTTAACAGATTATTGACCGACAGGTCTTGACAATTATGTTGCGCCGCAGCATAGTCCCGCCCTACTCTTACCTGCTCAATAGACTAGTTGGTTAAGTTGGTCTATTCTGCCGAAGCTAAACAATACCGTGCGGACAAATTCCCTGCGATATTCGATGGCATAAAACGTAAACTGTGTGCTCAAAAAACATCAGCGGTGTCGCACTCGCCGCCTACAAGAACTATTCCGCGCCCCGTTCGGTAGCGTGTGAATCTATCGACTTGCGCTTATTCCGCAATTTCTTCTGCATGCCTTCCGGATCACCCGGCCTCCTCCGCAACTTTGTCACTTTCTAATTGCTGCCGCTTCAGGCGGTTATCGTCCATTTCGACTATGAATACTTCCAAACAAAAACTTAGTGCATTGACTATCGGTGCCATCGGTATCGTCTTCGGCGATATCGGAACCAGCCCGCTTTACGCAATGAAGGAATCGTTTGCACCCGCTCACGGCATTCCCATTACTGTCACGTCGGTGATGGGAATACTGTCGGTTATGTTTTGGGCGATGATGGCCTTGGTCACGGTGAAATACCTTGTTTTCATGATGCGTGCAGATAACAAAGGCGAAGGCGGGATTTTAGCGCTTACCGCGCTTGCCCAGAACTGTTTTAGGCAATCGTCTCGTGCGCGCTGGCTAGTGGTAGCGTTAGGTATTTTTGGTGCCGCAATGTTTTATGGCGATGCCATCATCACACCCGCGATGTCGGTTCTGTCGGCCGTTGAGGGCTTGAAAGTATTTGATGCCTCGCTCGAAAAGTTCGTCATGCCGATTTCGATTGGCATTCTGATTGGTTTATTTGCCATTCAGCGCCATGGCCCTGCCGCCATCAGCAAGTTTTTCGGCCCCACAATGGTCGTTTGGTTTATCGTCCTGGCTGTTTTAGGCATTACGCAAATTGCACAAAATCCCGGCATTTTAGCGGCGATCAACCCTTGGTATAGCTGGCAATTTTTCATCCAGCACGGGACAGCTGCATGGATTACGCTGGGCTCAGTCGTACTTTGCGTGACAGGTGGCGAAGCGCTTTATGCCGACATGGGGCATTTTGGCAAACGCGCCATTCGCTACGGCTGGTTCGTGCTGGTATGGCCAGCGCTGTTAATTAACTATTTTGGCCAGGGGGCGCTGGTGCTGGCAGACCCAACCGCTATCGGCGACCCATTCTTCAAAATGGCGCCGGCGTGGACGGTCATCCCGCTGACCATACTCGCAACAGCCGCGACGATTATCGCTTCGCAAGCCGTCATTTCTGGTGCATTTACACTTACCAAACAAGCGATCCAGCTTGGCTATTTGCCGCGATTCGCTATTGTGCATACATCTGAAAAAGAAGCGGCGCATATCTATATTCCGTTTGTTAATTGGACGCTGCTCATCGGCATTATTGCCTTGGTATTGACGTTTAAAAATTCTAGCAATCTGGGCGCAGCCTACGGCATCGCCGTCATGTTGACGATGACAGTCGATACATTTTTGCTATTTGTGGTAATGACACGAATCTGGCGCTGGAACAAATGGTTCGCAGCGCTCATGGTTGGCGGCATATTGGCGAATGACTTTATGTTTTTATCATCAACTCTGGTTAAGATTGCGGATGGGGGTTGGTTCCCGCTCGTCATCGGCGCCATTATGTTTACGGTGATGAGCACGTGGCTGCGTGGCCGCCAGATCGTCCGCAAAGTCACTAACGAAAGCGCCATGCCGCTAAAACTGTTTGTTGACTCCATCTCGGCCAGCCCGCCACACAAAGTAGCCGGAACGGGCATTTTCATGACGGTAAATCCCGATGGCGTGCCAAATGCGATGCTGCATAATTTAAAACACAATAAAGTGCTGCACGAGCGCGTGATTATTTTATCGATCATCAACGAAGACATTCCCTACGTCCCTAAAGAGGACTATGTGTGGATTGAAGATATGAAGCATGGGTTCTGGAAAGTGACAGGGCATTACGGCTTTAAAGAGCAGCCCGATGTCCCGAAGATGCTGGCCGATTGCAAGCTGCAATCGATGGACTTTGACATGATGGAGACCACATTTTTTATCAACCGCGAGACCCTGATCGCCACGCCCGGCGGTGGAATGGCGTTGTGGCGCGAGCATTTGTTTGTTTGGATGTCGCATCTTGCCGCCAAGGCGTCGGACTATTTCCGGATACCAACCAACCGCGTGGTTGAACTGGGCACGCAGGTCGAAATTTAAAAGATCTCTGCGTTACGGTCGCGCAGAGGTCTTTTTAATATTTCAATCGGTGGGCGCATCGCGTAAACTTTCACGATGCGCCCATCCTTTGAACATAAATTCTGCGAACCTGCCGCGTTGTCCGCTCGTGCGGCAGCGCTCACCAAAAAACTCGTCTTTACCAACGGCGTATTCGACGTGCTGCATCGCGGCCACGTCACTTATTTAGCCCAAGCACGCGCATTGGGCGCATCGCTTATCGTGGCGCTCAATTCCGATGCTTCTGTTAAGCGACTTGGCAAAGGTGATGATCGCCCGATCAATTCGCTTGAAGATCGGATGGCCCTGATTGCTGCACTAGAATGCGTCAGCGTGGTAACGTGGTTTGAAGATGACACGCCAATTGAGCGCATCCTCGCATCGCGCCCTGATGTGCTCGTCAAAGGCGGCGACTGGTCGATCGATAAAATTGTCGGTGGTACGGAAGTCGCATCATGGGGCGGTAGCGTCCATGCGATCAACTTTCAGTTCGAGCGATCAACGACGGCGACACTGGCAAAAATTCGTGCACTCAAGAAGTAAGCAAGAATGAACGTTGATTTAATCGCTGCCATCAGAAATGTCGTTGGTGATGCAGGCATCATTACCAGTGCCGCCGATATGGCCCCGTACCTCACCGATTGGCGCGGCAACTATACAGGCGCAGCACGCGCCATCGTGCGCCCGGCCAGCGCCGGTGAAGTTGCCGCTGTCGTCAAACTGTGTGCCGAAACCAACACGCCGATTGTCCCGCAAGGTGGCAATACCGGCTTGGTTGGCGGCGGCATTCCGGATGCGTCGGGCAACGCCATTATCTTGTCGCTTCGCCGCATGAACCAGATCCGTGGAATTGATTTAACCAATAGCGCCATCACGGTGGACGCGGGCTGCATTTTACAAAACATTCAAGAGGCCGCCGCCGAACACGGCCAACTTTTCCCGTTGTCAATGGCATCTGAGGGCAGTTGCACCATCGGCGGCAATCTCTCCACCAATGCAGGCGGCACAGCCGTTTTGCGCTACGGCAATACGCGGGATTTGATTTTAGGCATCGAAGCCGTTATGCCGGATGGCCGCATCTGGCATGGCTTAAAAGCACTACGTAAAGACAATACCGGCTACGATTTAAAGCATTTGCTAATGGGGGCAGAAGGGACGCTCGGCATCATCACTGGCGCGGTGCTCAAGCTTTATCCCGCGCCACAGCGCACCTGTACGGCAATGGTTGCGTTGCGGAATGCAGGCGACTCTGTGACGTTGCTTAAAGCGATTCGTGACGCGCTCGGCGATCGCTTAGTCGGGTTTGAACTGATGTCGCGGGTTTGTATTGACGGCGTGGTGAAACATTTTTCCGCGACTGTTGAGCCATTCACTGCACGACATGATTGGCAAGTGCTAGTCGAGCTTACCGACACGATGAAAACTTCACCGCTAGAAGAAGCGCTATCAGCTGCGCTTGAACCTGCGTTTGCAAGGGGCGAGGCACTCGATGCGGTGATCGCGACGTCTGAAGCGCAATCCAAAGCGATGTGGGCGATCCGCGAGCAAATTCCTGAAGCCGAAAAGCTTGATGGTAAAAGTGTCAAACACGACATCTCGCTACCGATCTCCCGCATTGGTGAGTTTATTGATGTTGCCCAGCCGAAATTGATTGCGGCATTCCCCAATTCAAAAGTCATTTGCTTTGGCCATATTGGCGACGGTAATTTGCATTACAACCTAAGCTTTCCCGGCACTGCGCCTACGCCAGAACAGACCAAGGGTGCAAACAAAATAGTTTATGAATTGTTAGATGAAATGCACGGCTCCATCAGTGCGGAACACGGCCTAGGGCAAATGAAGCGCGATGAAATCACGCGGCATAAAAGCACCGTTGAGATGGAAATGATGCGCGCGATTAAGCGAGCGCTGGATCCGGCTGGAATTATGAATCCGGGGAAGGTTGTTTAGAACATCTCAGCTCTTCGAGCTAACTTTGAGAACATTTGATAAAAATAGAATGCACTTGATTGCTAATCAGAAAAAATTGCAAATTTCATTCATCAAGACATAATCATTCGCCTATTGACAACCGATGACGCAGCTTCGTACCTACCACTGCGCCTAAACGCGCTCCGCGACCATCCCACCGCCTTTTCATCAAGCTACGAGGAGGAATGCCACACTCCAATCGAAACTATTGCAGAACGACTTTCGGCCAGAGATGACAGGGCGATATTCGGCGCGTTTAATGATAAAGGGCTTTGTGGAATGGCGGGAATTCGCCGGGAAGCTATGCACAAAGAGTCGCACAAAGCATATATTTGGGGGGTATACGTCGCGCCTCACGCACGCGGCGCTGGCGTGGGACAAAAGCTAATGTCGCGAACACTTCTGTTCGCCGAGGATCAACTGAAGGTAATTCAGGTAAACCTCAGCGTCAATTCAAAAAATCCTGCAGCGATTGCACTTTATGAAAGGTTGGGATTCAGCACGTTTGGGAATGAAAAACGGTATCTTGTGGTGGATGGCGAGCCCCAAGATGAATTCCATATGGTTCGTTTCCTCGACAACCCAGAATAACAACCACGTCCAGCTGCAGCAAAATTTGCTAGGTCCGAGCCTTCGAAGATACGTCTGCAGGAACACCCGCACGCTCCCGCGTAATTGTCACCCCAACTAACTTAACGCCACGCATATGGGCGATCTTGGCGACACTAACTTTTATCCAATGCGCTTTAAAATCATGCAGCACCACACCGGCGATATGTTCTGCCAAGGCTTCCAGCAAATGAAAATGTTGGTCTTTCAAATCAGCACGAATGCGCTCAACGACTTTGCCATAATCAACGGTATCGCCAATATTGTCGGAAGCGCCCGCCTGATGGGTATCAACGCCAATTTCGAGATTGAAGTCCAGCGTTTGGGGCTTTAATTTTTCCCACTCGTAGATGCCAATCCATGCTTCAGCGCGTAGTTCGTGAATAAAAATAGTGTCCAATTGGGCTCTGTCGGTTGGTGTAGTTTTGGTAATTTAGGTGGCTTGGTTTCAAAATTATTTTCTATTGTAGAGTACGACTATGACTAACGCCCTAATTTCAATCATTCTGGCCTACTTAATCGGCTCCCTCTCGTTTGCCGTGATTGTGAGTAAACTGTTTGGATTGCCGGACCCGCACAGCTATGGCTCAGGTAACCCCGGTGCGACCAACGTGTTGAGGAGTGGGAAAAAGGCCGCTGCGCTGCTGACATTAATCGGCGACGCCGCCAAAGGCTGGTTTGCAGTCTGGCTTGCGCAGCGCTATCAAACTGATTTCGGGTTAACTGAAGCGGTTCTGGCGTGCGTTGCGTTCGCGGTTTTTATGGGGCATATATTTCCTATTTTCTTTAAATTTAAAGGCGGCAAGGGCGTTGCCACGGCCGCCGGCATCTTAATCGCCATCAATTGCTGGCTCGGCCTCGCGACGCTCGCTGTCTGGATCGTCGTTGTGGCTATTTCGCGCTACTCATCATTGGCTGCGCTCGCTGCCTCTGTTTTTGCCCCACTGTTTACGTTTTATCTTTTTGGGTTGACACCTTATTTCTTCGCCGCCCTAGCGATGTGCGCGATCCTCATTTGGCGGCATAAAGGTAATATCGCCAAGCTCATGAACGGCACAGAATCAAGAGTGGGTGCTAAAAAATAATCGCGCACTCGCGCGGCAACAGCGCAACAGCCTGACCGCGAAGCGCGCGGCAACAAACCTGGATGACCCAGCGCTTGAAAAATTGACGGCTTCGCGAGTCTGCGGAGGCGCTGTCCGGGCGTGCTGGTTTATTGAAGACCGATCTGCGCAACGCAGATTTGTAACTTTCGTGATGACGGCCACGGGTTGGGCAGTAGTGCGGGTTGATATCGGCAGCCTTATTACAACGTGATCCGCTCTGCCAATTTTAATTGTCACGCAATCGTCACGCGTTCGTCATGTGCCATACATAGACTTTGCAGTGTGACTCTACGATAAAAGCCGCCACAAAAAAATCCGGCGCGCCTTTGCACAGCAATCAATGACTGTTGCGCTGGGACGCGCGGCAATCAGCAGGCCGAATCAGCTTAGGCATTCCTACGGTTCTCCATTCCCCTCGTACTATTTTTCCTATCAATAAGGATTTTTGTCATGCCTATCTCAATCCGCCGCGCCACTCTTCCATCTGCCGTTGCCGCCGCGCTGCTCGCCATGTCTCCTAGCCCCGCAGCGCTGGCGCAAGAAGCCAAAGACGCTGCCAAACCAACTTCGGCAGAATCTGCCAAGTCAAAAGAAGCGGGTAAAGAGCCAACCAAAATTGAAACTATTATCGTAACGGCAAAAAACGGCGCATACCGCGACGGCGACAAAGGCACCGTATCTGCATTAGCTCCCACGCAAGCGAGCTTAGAGGCGACGCAGCCACAATCAATTATTACTCGCGAGTTTATCGAAAGCTCGGTCGCACCGACCGCTGAATACAGCCGCGTCGTTAACGTCGCGCCAAGCATGTCTGGTGACGCTGCAAACGGCCCCGGTCTAAGCGAGACTAAAACCTCGATGCGCGGCTTTAGCGATGACCAGTACAACATTACATTTGATGGGATCCCATGGGGCGACACAAATAACCCTGCGCATCATTCCACCTCGTTTTTCCCGGCATCGGTCATTGGCGGCGCAGTTGTAGATCGGGGGCCGGGCAATGCCAGCAATTTGGGCTTTGCCACCTTCGGCGGGACGATCGCATTGTTTTCAAAAAAGCCGCTTGATACGCATGCAGTGAGCGTATTTGGCTCGGCGGGCACGTGGAATACAGTTTTGTTTGGTGCGTCACTCGAAACCGGCAAGATTGCCGACTGGGACAACGCAACCGTGCAGTTGAATTTCCAACACCTACAGTCCGATGGTTATTTAACGCTGAACAAAATCAGCAGCGACAACATGACCGGCAAATATCAGCGCAAAGTTGGCGAGTCCTCGCTGCTGACCTTGTTCACCTCCGTCAATAAAATAAAATACACTCAGCCCGACAACAACAACGGCCCGACGCTCGATCAAGTTGCAAAGTTCGGCAAAAATTTTAGCTTAAACGACGACCCTACCAGCTTTAACTACCGGGGCTTTAATTACACCGCAAAAGATACTGATTTTGAATATATCAACCTCAAAACGCAGTGGGACGATAGCTGGTCAACCGAAGCGAAGATTTATACCTATTCTTATAACAACCAAACCATTTCCTCAACCGACCCAACCGGCCTCACCGCACCCGGTACTAAGATCGGCGGCGCAGGCAACAAGAATATCCCCGGCATTGATAAGCAAAATAAATATCGCGTGTATGGCGGCATCTTCAATACGGCCAAGCAATTTACGGCGGGCCAGTTGCGTTTCGGTACATGGATCGAACATTCCGATACCGATCGTCATCAATATGATCTTGATTTATCGCTCGGCAATATTCGCGACCCGCGCGAAACCAAGCCAACACCGGTTACATTCCCCAGCGTGTTGTTTGAGCAGCAGTCATCGATCAAAAACGTGCAGCCTTACGCAGAATTCGAATGGCAAGCTACCAGCAATACATCGATCACGCCGGGCGTGAAGCTGCTGAGCATCACCCGCTCGGTCAATGCGCCAGTGAACCAAACCACGCGCTTGCCGCAACGCGCCTCGGTTGACTATCGCAAAGCACTGCCATTTTTGACTATCAATCAGCAATTGGGCAGCGGCCTTGCTGTTTATGCACAGTACGCACAGGGCTTTCAGATTCCCGATCTAAAATCGTTCTACATAGCCAACCCGACCCAAAACAGCAGCGACCCGCAACTCTCGACAAACTACCAACTAGGAATCGTGGGAAAGTCCGGAAATTTGGTTTGGGATGCTGATATTTATGAAATAAAATTCAAAAATAAATATGTCTCAAACGGCCTCGCCGGCACGGCTGCAGCCTTTATCAACTTGGGCGGCGCAACCTACAAAGGGTTTGAGGGTCAAGTGACGTATCTGCTTGGTAGCGGCTTCGCGCTGTACGGTAATGGCTCAGTGAACCGTGCGACAGCACTGGACACCGGCAAACAGATCGCCAAAGCACCCGAAATGACAGCCTCATTGGGTGCTATTTACAGCAGTGGGGCATTGGCAGGATCGCTGGTATACAAGCGCACTGGCGCAAACCATATGCAAGATTACAACGCGGCCAATGCTGCATCGTATGAGTATTACAAACTATCGGCTTACAATAATGCTGATCTTGGCGGCTCGTACACCTTCAAAAGCACGACAGAAGGTTTCAAATCACTCAAGTTACAATTGAATATATTTAATTTGCTCAACCAGCAAAAAGTCACCTCCATCGGCTTGGGCAAGACCTTGGCTGGCGATCAGTACACTTACCAAGCACCACGCAGCTTTCAGGTCTCCGTGAAGGCTGACTTCTAAAACCAATTTGGCGAATATCGCCCGCGAGCCGCGCTCGGAACGGAATAGAAACAAATGAAAAAATGGTTAGGTTTATTTGTTTCAGTCGTCTGGGTTTGCCTTTCGATGGCAAGTTGTCAAACTGGGCTTTCTCCGTCAACAGCATCATCCGCAGACAATAACGCGCCGTTCCAGGAAGCCATTTCTTCACCGGTTGTTTTCAAATTTGTAACTGTTGGGGATAGCCGCGGGCAGGCGAATGCTGTAGGCAATACCGCGCAAGATGAGCGCTGGCTACAGGCGACCGGCATCTGGAGCCGCATGCTCAATGAGATCGAAGCGCAGAAGCCACAAGCTCTGGTGTTTAACGGCGACATGATTAGCGGCTATACCCAAGACATGGCGGTGATTGATCGTCAATATGCATTTTGGCGCGGCATGGTGGCGGGTTTGATGGAGCGCGGCACCTACGTGGTGCCAGTGCCTGGCAATCATGAAGTGCAAATGCCTTCAAAAAACGCAGAAGGTATTAGCCAGAAAAAAGCACTGGTTACCCACGAAAACGCTTGGCGGGACAACATGGGTGACTTGATTGTTAATGCCGCACTCTGGGCAAGGACGGCCCAACGGGGTCAAACGATTCCGGTACCGCTTACCGCATGGAATATTGAGAACTCTCCCAAAATCGGTGTGGACGGCATTACGACCGACCAGCGACAACTCAGCTACTCATTTGATGCGGGCAATATTCACATGGCTGTTATCAACACCGATCCAGTCGGCTACGACGAATCAGCACCCGTAATTTGGCTCGCGCAGGACTTGGCTGCCGCGAAAGCGCGTGGCGCAAAGCATTTTTATGTATTTGGTCACAAGCCCGCGTTTACTTATTTCGCTGAACCAGTCGACGCGGTTGATAAAGCAACCGACAAGGCGACGGACAAACCTCCCAAAAAAGCGCGCGCTGAAGATGGCTTTGGTTCGCGTCCCGGATTGCGCGAGCGCTTTTGGGGCGTGATAGAGACTTATAACGCGACCTATTTTTGCGGCCATCAACACGTTTACCATTCATCACAACCAACCCGCGCTTATGGTGGCAAATCATGGCAGGTTATTGTTGGCTCGGGTGGCTCACCGCTTGCGATCAAACCGGGAACGAGCAAAAATCCGTTTGACACGATGTATGCATGGGCCGAGGTGAATGTGCGTGCAAACGGCACCGCTTTTGTTCGCGTAAATGGCTTTGATAGCTTACAAAACAAAACAAGTTTGTTGGAACAGTTTGAACTTTCGCATTAGCGAAGTTTAAATGTTCGCAATCGCAAAACTCGTTGCGTTGCCGACAAAAACTAATTCGGCCGCTGCCGCATCCAATCCAATATTTGATCCGGTGGTAGTGGTCTAGAAATTAAGTAACCCTGGATATAGTCGCAGCGATAGCGCTCTAGGAACGTTGCCTGCTCAACGGTCTCAACGCCCTCGGCAACAACCGTCAAGCCGAGATTTTCGGCGAGGTTAATAATGGCAGCGGTAATGGCCACATCTTCTGGGTCATGCGGAACACCACTTAAAAATGAACGGTCAATTTTTATTTTATCAATCGGGTAGCGTTTCAAATACGCGAGCGAAGAATAGCCCGTACCAAAATCATCAACCGCTAGTGTGACGCCCAATTTTTTAAGCTCACCCAACGTAATGGTCATGGTCGCAACATCCTCCAGAAACAAGCTTTCCGTTAGCTCCAGCTCGAGTAATTCCCCCGGAAGCCCGTGATCGCGTAGATTTTGCGCAATCACTTCAACCAAGTCTTTTTGCTTGAACTGCACTGCCGAAATATTGACGGCGACGGGCACGCGAATACCCACATCGAGCCATGCTTTGCATTGCCGAATGGCTTCATTAATGACCCAGCGACCAATCGGCATAATCAGGCCACGATGCTCGGCAATGGAAATAAATTTATCCGGGCCAAGCAGACCCAATTCCGGGTGCTGCCAGCGAATCAGCGCCTCAACTGAGTTTATTTTGCCGGTTTTAGAAAGTACCTCAGGCTGGTAATACAGCACGAACTCGACATTTTGAATCGCACGACGCATGCCAGATTCCAGCGATCTTGAGGCCACCGACGAATGGCTCAAACTAGGAATAAAAAATTGGAAATTGTTACGCCCGTGTTCTTTTGCAAGATACATCGCCGAATCGGCGTTTCGAACCAAGGTGTCCGTGTCCTCACCATCTTTGGGAAAAACACTAATGCCCACCGACCCCGTTACCGAAAGCGTTTGACCATCCATAACAAAGGAATCGCCAATAGCCGCCACGATTTTTTGAGCAACCGGAGTAATGTCCTCTGCTCGCTCTATGCCGGTGAGAATCACCAAAAACTCATCCCCGCCGAGCCGGCCGATCAAATCAACATTTCGCACACAGCCCTGGAGCCGTTGCGCCAAGCGCTTGAGCAACTGATCGCCGGCATAGTGGCCGAGCGAATCATTGATTGACTTAAAATTATCCAAATCAATAAACAAGACACCAACCTGTGTTCCCTGCCGTTTGGCGACATTAAGCATGATTTGCAACCTATCCATCAGCATGGCGCGATTGGGCAGGCTCGTTAAAATGTCGTGGTGCGCTAAGAACTGAATACGGGCTTCTGCCTGCTTGCGGTCGCTGATATCGCGGACGATGGTCATGCGCAAGGTTTTGCCACCTCGCACGATCACCTTGCCGACGAACTCAACAGCCACAATTGTTCCATCCGCGCGCAGTAGCGTGGCCTCATAGGCCTTCTCGAAGCCAGTGCGAACATTGTGGATGACAGTCTCGCGGGAATCGGGCGCCACAAAATCGAGGTTGGGGCGGCCAATCAACTCGGCAACCGGCAGCCTCGCTAATTGCGCCAGCGCTTCATTTGCGTCAGTGATAATGCCGTTTTCAAAAAAAACGATGCCTTCGTTGGTCGCTTCGGCGAATTTGCGGAGACGCTCTTCACTATCGCGAATCGATTGCTCAGCAAGCCGGTATTTGCTGATGTCGTTTATCAACACGAATGCGGCAGTCGGTTTGCTGCCCTCAACAAATTCCACAAATTGCGGAATCAAGTTTACTTCGATGGTCTTGATACTGCCATCCGGCAGCTCGAGCAGACGCTCATAACTGACGTTCTCTCCGTCCAAAACCCGCAAAATAAAAGGGTGAATTTCGGTATAGGCTTCAGCACCAATAACTTCCCGGACGCTTTTGCCGACAATTGACGCAACCGTGAAGCCGTAGGCGGCAGCATAAGCCTCATTCGCGAATAGGCATTTCATACCATCCGATAAAAAATAAGCAATCAGCGCCGGCAAGTTGTCGACCAGCAATCGAAGTTGCTGTTCGGGCGTCGCGGCAGTTGCGGCAGTTACGGCTGTTGCTGCCCCAGCGCTACTATGCGGTGGCTGAAAAGGAGCGTAGTAAGAACTCATTTAATCAATACTTCAATTTAAGTGTAGTTCGCAACCATAGTGGTCTTTTGAAAGAATACCTTTTGCAGGCACTTCACCTATTCTGACAGCAAAGCGCTGTTTTAGGAATCCACCTTAACAGGCAATTACAATTTACGATAAAACCTTCACTTTCCGCGCTTAACCATTGACCTAGCAGGCCTTTTTCCGCTACATTCAAGTAATGGAATCAGAAATTCAACACCTCGAAGAGAAGCTAGCCCACTTTGTCACACTGTTTCAGCGCCTACGCGCTGAGAATAACGAACTGCGCCAATCGGTCGCTTCAAAATCGGACGAAGTTAAACGCCTCTCCGAGAAACTAGATCACGCCAAAATTAGGCTCGAAACACTGCTGGTGCAGATTCCGGAAGTGGAAGGCGAGTCATCATGAGCCCAACATCGGAATCCATGAACGATACCAAAAGTAGCAAAGCTACCAAAGATAAAAAAGATGCGCCCGCTGTAAAAGGCATCACCATCAACGTCATGGGCCGTGAATTCCGCGTGGCTGCAGCCGATGGCGAGGAGCGTCAATTGGTCGCATCCGTTGAGTTGCTCAACAAAAAAATGAAGGAAATTCGCGATTCCGGAAAAGTAGTCGGCAATGAGCGTATCGCCATCATGGCGGCGCTCAACATCGCACACGATCATTTGCAGCAATCAAATGGTGCAGTCACCAAAGGTGTCGAAAAAAGTTCAGAAAAATCACAACATATTTCCGTTGACGAAGCCTACGTCAAGCGTAAAATGCAGGAGATGGAAAGCATGATTGAGCGAGCGATTACGGATCAGGAAAAGCTTTTCTGATTGCTCCTTTTAGTTTTCTGTTCACTTTCAATGCGCTTTCATTCTTAAGGCTCTTCACGGGAACCGCTACAAACCGTCGCGAGCAGTTCAAATTGCCAATGATTAGCGGAGATGTACCAAAGTACATTGCGCAACAGAACTGACGAGTTGGACTATGCAGTAGGTTTATAGATGTTCCATAGTCTGTTTTAGTGTTCGCTTAGGTCTACATCCTTTGGACCAATGACTTTTGTCGATGGATCCTGGCCCAAGCGGTGCTTGTGTGATCGTCCCACGCGGACGAACCTGATGGCATCCGGTCGGCATCCACCCTTGAACCTACATGTTCAAGGTGCGGCCTAAGCGAACACTAAAACAGATTCATTGTTCAATCTAACCAAAAACATATGGCTTACTGGCTAATGAAATCGGAGCCCTCCGATGTTTCTATCGATGATCTCGCCAAGCTGCCACATCAAACCGTGCCTTGGTACGGTGTTCGCAATTATTTAGCACGCAATTTCATGCGTGACCAAATGAAAATCGGCGATGGCGTTTTGTTTTATCACTCCTCATGCCCGGAACCCGGTGTTGCCGGTCTCGCTCTGGTCGCCAGTGCAGCCTATCCCGACGAAACCCAGTTTCAGCCCAAGAGCAAATACTTCGACCAAAAAGCAACCCGCGAGACGCCGCGATGGTTTAACGTCGATGTGCAGCTAGTCAAAAAAACGCGGCTCGTTGGTTTGCCGGAATTGCGCGCGCACCCAAAACTCGAAAGTCTGCGAATTTTGCAAAAAGGCAATCGACTTTCAATTACACCAGTCACGCCCGCCGAATGGAAAATTATTTCCAAACTGGCTGAAGAAAAATAGTTCTTCCGCAAATAGCCAACCGAAACTGCACGCCGCCTTTTCTGCCAACTGAATCCAACCTCTGGTGCTTTTCGATCCCATCTATCTTCTGATTTATCTCGCCGTCGGCGTCTTCGTCGGTTTTTTTGCGGGATTATTGGGAATCGGCGGTGGCGCAGTGATGGTGCCAGTTCTGTCAATCATGTTCGTCAAATTTGGCTTCTCGAACGACCACGTCATTCACATGGCGCTGGCAACCTCACTTGCAACTATTTTGCCCGGCGCGTTTGCCAGCGCAAGAGCGCATCATGCACACGGCGCGGTCAACTGGCGCGTCGTCAAGCTGATGACTCCCGGCATTTTGGTGGGCACCTTGGCCGGTACGGTGTTCGCCTATTTTTCGAGCACCACGTTTTTAAAATATTTTTTCGTGGTTTTTATTTGCTTCCTCGCAACTCAGCTTATATTTAGCATCCAGTCCGCTACCGTCATGCGCACAGCGGCAAAGGCACCAAAAGAGGGGACCCAAGAAGCAACCCAAGTGCAACTGCCGAAGCGCACTTTGCCCGGCCAAGCAGGACTTTTATTATTCGGCGCGCTGATGGGCTTTGCCTCTAGTTTGGCCGGCATCGGCGGCGCGGTTCTAACAATTACATTTTTATCGTGGTGCAATGTGAAAATTCACGAAGCAATCGGCACCTCCTCCGCGGTCGGCTTCCCCATTGCGCTTGCCGGAACCGTCGGCTACGTTATCACCGGCATGATGGATCACAACTTGCCCCAGTGGAGCGTAGGCTATGTGTATTTGCCCGCTTTCTTCGGGATCGCCATCACCAGCTTCCTCGTCGCACCGCTCGGCGCAAAAGCCGCACACAGCCTGCCTGTTGCGGCGCTAAAGAAGGTATTTATGGTGTTCTTGATCGGGCTGGCGATTAAGATGGTGATGTCGGTTTAGCGCTGATTTTATATCGTTACGCCGATAGCAATTTTTTAATAAAACAGTCGCCCCATGCGCTTGCCAAACTGGATGGCCACGCCTAGACTATGCCCTGTTACAAATCAGTGGCTACCGTGTCACTTTTATTCTGAAAACTTTATCAAAGGATTCAATATGTTGATGCGACATAAAATCGCACTGTTTGCGGCTTGCGTCATGGGGCTTGCACAACAACCTGTCATGGCAGCAGAAACAGCGCCGACCTACACGCCGCCGACTCTGGAGGAATACTTTAAGCCGCCGCAGCTTACTGGCATAAATATTTCAAAAAATGGCCGATATATGCTCACGACGATGCCCTTAAGAGGCCGCATGAACTTGGCAGTGGTTGACTTGGAAACGCGTCAGGCATCGGCATTAACAAGCTATACCGATTTCGACGTATTGAGTCCCATCTGGGTTGGTAACGACAAAATCTTATATGAGTTGGGCCAAGCTAATTCGCCAACTGGCCCCGGACAGTTTGATGGCGGCGGCCTGTTTGTGATAAATCGCGACGGCAAAGAATTCCGTCGTTTATCCGAAACCGTGCGCGAGTTCCGCTTGCAAAACAAATATGTATATCGTGGATTGAGTTTTTTCCGAACGATTCCTGGCACTGAAGATGAAATTATCGCCTCTGGTAATATGACTTCGGCAGATTCAGAAGATCTGTACCGATTAAACCTCAAGACTGGCAGGTATGTTCTCATCACCCAAGGCCGCCCCGCGGATCGCACTAGCGGATGGATGATGGACAGTAAGCTGGTCCCGAGAATCGTTTCCAGCAGTATTAAAGATACGCTGACCACCGTAGTCTATTACCGCAAAGATGATAAATCGCCTTGGTATGAACTAGCGCGCTATGACGGGAACAAAGGGGGCACTTTTGTACCACTCGCCTTCGAGAGCGATGAAATCAACTTGCAAGTTGCCTCCAATCAAAACCGCGACACCATGGCTGTTTTTCACTATGATCCGATCAATAAAAAAATGGGCGAACTAATTGCTTCGCACCCCCGCTTTGATATGGGCGCTGCCGCCAATGGATCGGGCGCCCCTGGCGTTATAACTGACCCCAGAACCGATAAAATTTTAGGTTACCGCGTTGCGGCTGATAAGCCTGAAGTCGTTTGGGTTGATGAAAAATATGCCACCACCCAACGTAACTTGGACGCAGCTTTGCCAAATAGAATTAACCGGTTTGGTCGCACCCCAGACGGCAAGCGTTTGATTGTCACCTCTTACTCTGACACCTCACCGGTTCGTTGGTATCTGCACGACGAAGCGGCTAAAACTCTTGAGCCAATTGGTAGCTCAAGGCCTTGGATGGACGGGAAATTTGTTGAACAGCGAATCATGAGTTACAAGACGCGGGATGGTCTTGAGATTCCTGGCTATTACTTTCTACCGAAGGACTATAAGCCTGGGACAAAAATTCCGACGATCGTCCACATTCACGGCGGTCCATTTGCGCGCGCGGATAGCTGGGGTAATGGATTTGGTGTGCGCGAGGGGCAATTATTCGCCTCGCGCGGCTATGCTGTGATTGTCCCCAACTTCCGCGTCACTCCCGGACTAGGCTCGAAAATCTACTACGCTGGATTTGGCACTGTCGGGCGCGAAATGTCGAACGACCATGAAGATGCCCTGAAGTGGGGTATTGAGCAAGGGTTTGTTGACCCTAAAAAGGTATGTATATCCGGCGCAAGCTACGGTGGTTATGCTGCATTGCAGGCGCTCATCAACAACAACGACATGTGGAAATGCGCTATCGCTGGATTGGCCGTCACTGACTACAAATACCAGCTGACCTCTCGCGACGGTGATTCGGCGGGCAATACGGCTGGGGTCGACTACTGGAAATCAGTACTTGGCGATAAAGATTTAGACTCCCCGCTGATCAAGAGTATTTCACCCGTCTTCAACGCATCGAAAGTTCGTCGCCCTGTTTTCTTGTATGCAGGCGAAGATGATATTCGTGTGCCTATTTCGCAAATAAGCTCGATGGCTAAAGAGATGACGCGAGCGGGCAACCCACCGAAGGCTTTTGTAATCAAGGAAAAAGAAGGCCACGGCTACGGCAAAATGGAAAACAATATTGATCTTTACACGCAGATGTTGGCGTTTTTAAAAGATCAGTTTGGCCAGTAAATGGTTCGCAATTGAATAATAAAAAACCCGCTCTTTTAGCGGGTTTTTTATTGGCCATGTTGGGTGACTGCTCAATCTCACTTCAACAACACCGTCTCCATAAACTGAATCTGCGCATAAAACAAATAATCCTGATTCGACTTCTTTGCGAACCCGTGTCCCTCGTCGTTGGCCATCAAAAACCATACTGGCACGTGTTGCTTTTTAACTTTGTCAACAATTTGCAGCGCCTCGGTATACGGTACGCGCGGATCGTTTTTGCCTTGCACTACAAATAGCGGCTTCTTAATTTTTTCAGCGTTGGTGAGCGGTGAAATAGCCTCTAAAAATTTACGCATTTCCGGAATGCGTTCATCGCCGTATTCAACACGGCGCAGATCGCGGCGATAGCTCTCGGTGTTGGTCAGGAACGTGACGAAGTTGGAGATGCCGACAATATCAATCGAGCCGACGATTTGATCCGCATAGTTAGTTGAAACAGCCAATGTCATATAGCCGCCATAACTGCCACCGATGACCAACACTTTGCTGGCATCCAGATCGGGCTGTGCCTTGATCCATTCAAACAACGCGCCGATATCCTTGACGGAATCTTCGCGCTTCATGCCGTTGTCCATGGCGAGAAATGTTTTGCCAAATCCCGTCGAGCCGCGCACATTCGGGTAAATAATGGCCAAGCCCATTTCATTGACCATGAAGTTATTGCGGGCAATAAATCCGGGGCGTGCTTGGCCCTCTGGTCCGCCATGAATATTGATAATCACGGGGCGCTTGCCGGCAAATTTTTTCGCATCGGGTTGATACAAAAATCCTGAGATCGTTAAGCCGTCGAACGATTTCCAACGCACCAATTTTGGATCAACAAAATCAAGCGGGTTTAAGCCCGGCATCGCGCCATTGGTCCAGCGCGTCATTTTTACGGTGCCTAGATTGAATGTATAAACCTCGCCAGGCGAGCGGGCAGATGCCAAATTAAATGCCAACTGCGGCGGCTCTTTGCCTGAGGGTGAGTCATTTTTTTCTTCTTTTTCCTCACTATCGCTGTCCTCATTACCGCCTGATTTCCACCGCAATCCAGAAATTTCTCCGGCTAACAATGCCGGGCGTGGCAGTTCTTTTCCAGTCGCCAAATCGAGAAAGCGCAGGACCGATGAGCCGTCTTCATTGGTGGTGAAAGCGATACGATTGGCATGGTTAGATATCGCAAATTCATCCACGTCGTACTTCAAATCGGTGGTCAACGGCGTTTCTTTACCGGTCGTCAAATCAATCGTGACCAAACGGCTGAATTCACTATCGCGATCCGATGTGGTGTAAATGCGCTTGCCGTCGCGGGCAAAGCGGGCGCTGCCGTAAGCGACGGTCGTTTCGCCGGCTTTGGTTTCCGCAGTAATTCGGGTTTTTTTGCCGGTCGCGATATTCATCATCCACAAATGAGATTCATTGGCCGAAACATATTCCAAGTACGCAAGATTTTTGTCATCACGGCTGAAGCGAAAATTGGAAACGCGTCCGCCTTCAAACGTAGCAACCACTTTTGCGGCTTCAGGCTTCATCGGATCAAGAAGGTAAAGCTTGGTGGTGGCAACGCGTTCGGCGCCGGTCGCCTTACCGGCACGACTATTTTTATCGACGGTGACGGTGGTAAATACAATCCGATCGCCTGCCCGGTTCCATGATGGCGCAGCGGCGCGTTCACCTTCTGGTGAGATGGCGGTTACTTTTTTGCTGGCGTCGTTGCCTGCGTTATTCAAATCCAAACGGTAGATGCGGAAAACCTCGTCGCCACCGCTGGCTTTTTCAAACAACAAATAGTCGCCCTTTTTGGGCTGGAATGTTCCCCCCGTTACCGCGTCGGGAAAATCAGTTAGCGGTTCTGGCTTGGCACCCGGCGATTTTACCAACTGCAATTGCGCGACATTGCCCAAACGACTGCGAATAAGCACGCTGCCGTCCTTCGGATGCCATGCCACCACCGCTGAGGCCTTGAACTCGGTATAAGCCGCCACCTTTTTAGCAAGGTCTGATGGAATTGACGGGATACCCTCGATCACCAAATTGCTGGCAGGCGTTAGGAATTCGGCGTGCGCGGCAGAAACAAGCGCCAGGGCCGTACTGAGTGCTGCAAAAGCGGCTGCTATTTTTTGAACATTTTTCATCGGTTCTCCTCGTGGTTTATCAATACAAATAACACTCGATCGTTTACAAAAACTGGCTATCGCGCAGCACCTTGGCGTTGCCCCTTGGCTACTGGTCGCGTTGGATCACTCACCCACTCACTCCACGAGCCAGCAAAGAGTTTTGAGCCGCTAAGTCCTGCATATTCCATCGCAAACAAATTTGCACAGGCAGTCACGCCAGAGCCACATTGGTGAACAAATTGAGTGGGTGGGTTGGAAGAAAGCGCTGTAAACGCGGCCTTCAATTCATCAACTGAACGCAGCGTTAAATCTGGATTTAAATTATCTTTGAAAAAACGATTGTGTGCGCCCGGAATATGCCCTGCAACCGGATCAATCGGTTCTACATCACCGCGATATCGCTCCGCCGCGCGGGCGTCGATTAGGGTCATGGCCGCGTCATCGTTCAATCGTGACTTCACGTCATCCGCGCTGACCAGCATGAGCGGATCCGCATTGATGTTGGCATAAGCTCGCAACGCCGCAGGCTTGGGCACCGGGACATCTCGTGACAATGCGTGGCCGTCGGCAATCCATTTTGGCAGCCCGCCGTCGAGCAACACAATATTGGTTAAACCAACCCAACGGGCCAACCACCAGAGCCGCGCTGCGTAAGGGCCGCCTGCATCATCGTAGGCAACAATCGTTGACGTGTTGGTTACACCGTGCCGCGCCAAAAAAGCGGTAAACGCTGATTGAGATGGCAGCGGATGACGACCATTTTTGCCGTTTTTTTCGCCGGATAAATCGATATCGAGGCTGGCAAAATGTGCATTCTGGATATGGCCTTCTCGGTACACGCGCTCGCCCTTGGCCAGATCGACTAAATCGTGGCGACAATCAAAGATCACCCAGTTCGGATCGTTGAGATGGAGCGCCAATTCAGCAGTAGAAACGAGCATGTTCATGACCTTGCCTTGGAGACGTAAAAAAACATTATCCCGCTAAACATCCTCAGTGGCGACATACGCCAGCTTTTTATCAGCACGCGAGGCAATCTGCTTTGCCATCGCGCCACTCACGACAATAATCACCATGCCAAGCCACGCAATCGGCGGTAAAAACTCATCAAAAAAGATGATGCCCGCAAGGGCTGCAAAGATGACGGTGGAATACGCGAACGCCCCGACAACGAGCGTATTACCACTGTGATAGGCACGCGTCATGGCGAGCTGCGCGACGGTGGCAGCAAGCCCAAGGCACAGTATTGGCGCGGCGTTCGAGAGTGTTACCGGGTGAAAACTGTGCGCCGTGAGCGCCTGAAAAATCGCTGAACCGATGCTGCCAATCACCGCGAAATAAAACACTACACGCCATTCCGGCTCACCGGCTTCGCCTAGTTTTTTAACGTTCACGTAGGCACAAGCCGCAAAAAAACCCGAAGCCAAACCAATAAAGCCAGCGTATGCCTGCTCACCTTCAAAAGTGGGGCGCAGCAGCAACGCCACGCCTACAAAACCGAGCGCAATCGCGGCGACCAGCGGTGGACGAAATTTTTCTTTCAACAAAATCGTGGAAAGAATCGTCAAAAAAATCGGCGACGTATAGTTGAGTGTGATTGCGGTCGCGAGTGGCAGCTTTGTCATCGCATAAAAATAGCCGATGAGTGAAATCGTGCCTGTTACCCCGCGCCAAATATGGCCACGCCAGTGTGGGGTGGCAACCGATTGGCGTTTGAATAATACAAACGCGCCGATCACCAAAAACGCGACGAGCGAGCGGTAAAACGAGAGTTCACTGCCGCTGAAATACGGCGCCAATAATTTGGCAAACACGCCCATGAGCGCGAACAGCGCACCGGCCACGAGCATCCATGAAGAAGTCATGCCGGGCTACAACTCATCGAATCATCGGGCCTTTTGAGCGCATTGAATGCTCAATGCCAACCGAGCCGTCGACGCCAGTAACGCGATCGACGCCAGCAATGCCGTCAATGCCATCCATCTCGCGCCGGATAAACTCATGAAAATGCACCAATCCATCTTCCATCGGGCTTTGATACGGCCCTTGCTCGTCGCGACCTTCACGCCACAACAACTTGCGGCCGTCGTTCATGCGCTGGCAAATTTCCTCGTCTTCGACTGCCGTTTCGTCATACGCTTTTTGATTTGAAATGATGAATTCGGGCTCGAAATGTTGGATTTCGTCCGGATAATAAAATTCGACAATATTGGTACAAGCCTCGGGGCCGCGCGGCACTATCGTTGAAATCACCAAGACGTGTGGATACCACTCGACCATGATATTCGGGTAGTAAGTCAGCCAAATCGCGCCCTGTTTTGGCACTTCGCCACCGCGAAAATTCAACACTGATTCATGCCACGCTTTGTAAACCGCCGAGCCGGGTTTTTGCAGCCCCTTGTGCACACCGACGGTTTGCACGCTGTACCAATCGCCAAATTCCCATTCAAGATTTTCGCAATCGACAAACTGCCCCAACCCGGGATGAAACGGCCCGACGTGGTAATCCTCCAGATAGACCTCAATAAAGGTTTTCCAGTTGAAGTTGTATTCGGTAACTTCGACTTTATTTAGCGCGTAATGTGAAAAGTCCAAGTCTTTGGCACAACCGAGTTTCGCCAAATCACCAGCGATATCCCGTTGGCCTTGGAACAACATGCCATTCCATTGTTGCAATTTTTTTTGCGGTAAATTGAGGCACGGCTGCTCGGCGAAATGCGGCGCACCCAGCAATTGGCCTGCGCCATCGTATGTCCAGCGGTGTAGCGGGCAAACGATATTTCCGCTCGGAAGCGTGCCAGAGCCTCTAAGCATCACTGCTTGGCGGTGGCGGCAGACATTCGAGACGAGATCGATTCCTGATGGATTATTGACGAGCGACCAAGCGCCGTCGGTCATTTCCAGCACGCGGTAATCATTCTGATTCGGCACCATCAACGAATGGCCGACGTAGCCGGGCCCGCGCTTGAAGAAAACTTCAAGCTCGCGTTGGAAAATGGCGTTATCAAAGTACCAGCTCACGGGGGGCTGGGTTGCGACGGGTTGGAGTTCCCGAGGCCCTAGCAGTTTGGACATAGTCCTTACCTCCAATTTCCCGACCGTTTTTACGTTGCTAAAAACGCAACAAAACACAAAACGTCGAGACACCAAAGTAAAAACAACACCTGGGCGATCGAGAAAACTAGCTTTTAACTCTGCCGTCTCCGTCCCGTAAAAATGTGTCAAATGCGGCTATGTTTTAACGAATCCGTGCACCAACTTCATGCTCGTTTTTGTTCCGCATCGACACCCGAAATGGAGCAGGGATTCTGCCCCACGGGGGGTGAAAAGGCAAGGTATTTCACTCATTTTCATCACCTTCTTGCCCTACGTCGTCATCCTATGAGCCATGCCGGGCGCATAGACTGAGGGGGCCAGATTACGCTATCATCCCCTATTGCATTTTTGACTGAAAACAGCCCTCCAATGGCAAAAGCCCCATCTGAGCATAAAGAACCAAAGGAACCCAAGAATTTCGAAGCCGCGATGGCCGAAATGGAAGCGCTCGTCGAAAAAATGGAGACTGGAGATTTAGCGCTCGAAGAATCGCTGGCTGCCTACCAACGTGGCGCGGAACTCCTCAAATACTGCGAACGGGTATTGGCCGACGCCCAGCAACGCGTTCAAGTTCTTGAGAGCGACGGCTTAAAAGAATTCAAAGCCTAGCCACACGCTGCGCAAAAGGCAACCAACCCGATGAAACCCCAACATGTCTGATTTTCAAGAGTGGGCACGCCATGTGGCGGGCGTAACCGAGCAAACCCTCGCGGAGCTTTTACCGCCAGCCGGTTCCAATCCGCAGCGCCTGCACGATGCGATGCGCTATTCCACGTTGGGTGGCGGCAAGCGGGTACGGCCGATGTTGGCATTTGCAGCCGGTTTGGTAACCAATGCCGATATTGAGCGCGTCAAAATTGTCTCGTCAGCCGTCGAAATGATCCACGCTTATTCGCTGATTCACGATGATTTGCCCTGTATGGACAATGATGTGCTGCGTCGCGGGCGGCCAACCTGCCATATCGAATTTGATGAAGCAACGGCGTTATTGGCTGGAGACGCCCTACAGGCCTTGGCTTTTGAGCTAGTAAGCACTCATAAATTAGCTGACGCCTCGGCCGTACAACTTGAAATGATTCAATTGTTCACGCGCGCTTGTGGCTCGCACGGCATGGCAGGTGGGCAGGCGATTGATTTGGCGAATGTTGGTTTGGCGCAGTCCATTACGCTGCCAGAACTCGAATTCATGCATATGCAAAAAACCGGTGCGCTGATCCGCGCGGCGGTGATGTTGGGTGCAAGGTGTGGCGCAGGCCGTGGCAAAGCCGGTGGCACAATTGGCGGCAAAGAAGTCGAACCCGACACGCTTGCTCACCTTGACAGCTACGCCAAATGTGTCGGCTTGGCTTTTCAGGTAGTAGACGACGTGCTCGATTGCGAGTCTAATACGGAGAAATTAGGGAAAACTGTCGGCAAAGACCAAGACGCGAACAAGCCGACCTATGTAAGTTTGATGGGTTTAAATCCTGCCAAACAGTTTGCCAATGAACTTTTAAACGACGCGCTCGGTGCACTCAACAGCTTCGACCAGCGGGCGGATCGATTAAGACAGCTAGCCGAATTTATCGTACGACGAGAACATTAAAGCGTGAGCGCAAGAATTTTTGCACAGACTCACACAGCACTCAACCAACAACATGACAACTACAAAACTCTCCAACTACCCGCTACTCGATCCGATCAACGATCCAGCAGACTTACGGAAGCTTGATCGCCGCGATTTGCCTGCGCTCGCCACTGAGTTGCGTAATTACATCGTCGAATCAGTGGCCACGACAGGCGGGCATTTCTCGTCGAATCTCGGCACGGTGGAACTCACGATTGCCCTGCACTACGTATTTAACACCCCAGAAGATCGCTTGGTATGGGATGTCGGTCACCAAACTTACGGCCATAAAATTTTAACGGGCCGCAAAGCGGGCATGCCCAAGCTGCGCCAAAAAGGCGGCATTGCCGGTTTTCCGCGTCGCGAAGAAAGTATTTACGATACCTTCGGCACCGCGCACTCATCCACCTCGATTTCCGCTGCACTCGGCATGGCTGTGGCATCGCGTTTGTCGGGCAGCAATCGTAAATCGGTTGCCATCATTGGCGATGGCGCGATCACCGGCGGCATGGCATTTGAAGCCATGAATAATGTGGGGCGGGAAGACGTGATCGTGATTTTGAACGACAACGATATGTCGATTTCTGAATCTATTGGTGCGCTTAATAACTATTTTGCCAAGCTTATGTCCGGCCGGTTTTACGCGAACACCAAGAAAACCGCCGAGCGGATTTTATCGGCGACACCAACATTTAAAGAAATCGCCAAACGAGTTGAGGAACACGCCAAGGGCATGATCTCGCCCTCGACTATGTTTGAGGAATTCGGCTTTAACTACGTTGGCCCCGTTGATGGCCACAATGTGGATGTGTTGGTCGAAACGCTCGGCAACATTCGCAAGCTCGGCGGCCCGCAGTTTTTGCATGTCGTCACCAAAAAAGGCCAAGGCTACAAGCTTGCCGAAGATGATCCCATACAGTACCACGCCGCCGCTGGCCGCTTCGATCCGAAGATTGGCTTTGTCAAAGCTGCCCCCGCGCCGGATGCCAAACCGAAACCCACCTACACGCAAATTTTTGGCGATTGGCTCTGCGATATGGCCGCGGCGGATAAGCGCATGGTCGGCATCACGCCCGCGATGCGTGAAGGCTCTGGCATGGTACGTTTTTCGCAAGAATACAAGGACCGATATTTCGATGTCGCGATCGCCGAACAACACGCAGTGACCTTCGCGGCTGGCTTGGCGGCGGATGGTATCAAGCCCGTGCTGGCGATCTATTCCACGTTCTTGCAGCGCGGCTACGATCAATTGATTCACGATGTCTGCATTCAAAATTTGCCAGTCGTCTTCGCGCTCGATCGCGGCGGCTTGGTCGGTGCGGACGGCCCCACGCATCACGGCGCGTTTGATATTTCATACCTGCGCTGCATCCCGAATATGACGGTGATGGCACCATCAAACGAAGATGAATGCCGCCAAATGCTCTATACCGCATTCATGACCGATTCGCCCACCGCTGTGCGCTACCCGCGCGGCGCGGGGCCAGGCGTGGCGTTGCAAAAAGAGATGACCGCGCTGCCAATGGGTAAAGGCGTGGTCGTTCGTGAGATCAAAGGCCACGAAGCAACATTAAAGAAAAACCGCGTCGCCATTCTCGCATTCGGCTCAATGGTCAAACCCGCCACCGATGCAGGTGAAGAATTAAACGCAAGCGTGGCCAATATGCGCTTCGTCAAACCAATTGACACCGAACTCATTTTCAAACTCGCCACCACGCATGATTATTTGGTCACAGTGGAAGAAAACGCGATCATGGGCGGCGCGGGCAGTGCCGTGCTGGAATCACTTCATGCGCAAGGCTTGAATGTGCCGGTGCTGCAACTGGGATTGCCCGATCATTTTGTAGAGCACGGCGATCCGGCGGTGTTGCTGGCCGATTGCGGCCTCAACAAAGACGGCATTGGCAAGTCCGTTCGGGATTGGTTGGTGCGGGAAGAGGGCAAGCAGCCTTTGCAAAAAACGGCAAGTTAGCTTCGGTCGCCAACTTCTTGCGAGGTGCAATTTCTTGCACATTGGAACGGCTAAAGCATCCTGAGGTTTTGCCAAAGAAGGGGGATTTCTTAATCAAACTCGACTAGATAGCACGCCTTGCACTTCGGGCACTCGTGTCTCTGGATTCTCTCGGACAGTTCATCAAACATCGTTCGCATTCCGCACCAGCCGCAAGTTTTAGGTTGATCGCCGCCCAAGTAAACAACTTCAGCGATTGAACTCGGACGCAAAGCGGACGGCACATTTGTTGGTTTCATGAAAACCTCCCGACAAACGTTACCGGATCAAGCAAGCAGTGCCGCTCAACTGAACCGGGTAAATCAAACATCTTCGGCTGCTTGCGGAACTCGAACAGTCGATACAAATGGAATGCATCAAGGTGTTCTTTTGAAAACGCCAATTCATTGCGAGTGATGAAGAACGGGGTTTCCTTTCCCCATGCGGTGGTCTTAACCTCAATAAATCGCGGCGCGCCGTCGACTTCGAATGATTCCACGTCAAAGCCAAGTCCATCGCCGCGCACCACCGCCGCGTGCTCCACCTTATCCGCAAGCTTCTTCTGCCCCGCCTCATGTAGCCGCCGCTGCTCGAACAGCACCACAAATTCCTCCCCCGCTTTGCCGAGTGAGCTATTGCGCGCCTCACGATCAATGTAGTCACGCTTGAGTTGCGGCTTACCCGTGGCGAAGTACGGCGCGCGCTGCTGCTGGGCAGATGGCTGCAAGCGCGGCCGCTCAACCATTACTTCAGCAATTGACGTCACCAGCGGGACTACGGCTTGTTGATCGGCAGCACCTTCTGCCGCAAGATCAAATTGCCGATCACGCATGATGCGGTCGGCAACCACTTCCGCCAATAGCCCTTGGTAATTGCCACGCGGCATATAGCCGGGGATGTTCTGCCAGCCATGCTCCATGAGAATGGCGCTGATGTTTTGGTGCTTCAGTTCAATCGCGCCTGCGGTGCGATTGTTCAGCTTGCGCAGGAGCGCTTTGCGATGCGTGGTCTTGTTGTATGACTGGCCCGCCTGCTCCAAGAGCCACATGTGCAGATAGTCTGCGACGGTGGCTTCAACTTCTTCGATGGACCAAGGGGTAGGCATAGCTGAATGATATCTTGGTTAGGCTAGGCTAGCGATGCCCATCGAACTAATCTATCTGGGGAGCCCGCCCAAAATATATTGCTATCCCCGCGTTTGGTAGTGCGTCTTGCCTACCGCCTCATTGCGTTGGGCTATTTGAGCAACGCGGCGTTCGTCACGATCCCACCAGCTTGTTCGTTGCGCGCTAGTCCTGCACCCAAGCAAACCCCGCATGTCGCCAGCCGTTATGCGTACTGCGATGTCGTGCGGCATCGGGATCACCCTCGAAACCTTCGAGAATGTTATAGGCCGTATAGCCCATCGATTGTGCGCGGCGGGCGGCATCAATTGAGCGCACGCCGGACCGACATAAAAATAACACAGGCTTATCGTTGGCAATTTGCGCTTTGAGCGTCGCATCAAAATCAGGATTGACCGCCATGCCGGGGTATTTTTTCCACGGGACCGAAACCGTGCCCGGCACCATGCCGACCCAATCGCGTTCGGCTTGGGTACGGACATCCACAATCACGGCCGCGCCGCGCTGCCACCAATCATGCGCAAGTGCGATTGGCAAATTGCCCGCATAGCCGGCTGCGGGCTGAACATTGAGTTCTGGCAAACCATCAGCCGACGCGCCCAGCCGTTGGTTAGCGGGTACAGCGATATCAATTAGCTTGGGCGGGGGCAGATGTAGATCGTTCATGATTTGAATAAACTCGTCTCTTGATTTACCCGCTAATCGCGGGTTGCTGCGCTTTTCCTCGCCGATGGTGCTATCGAGACGGCCCTTGTAATCATGGGCGGGCAGCACCCTTGTTGCATCGGGCAGGGTAAATAATTTTTGGGTAATCGCATCGTACATGGCGCCCGCATCGCCCGACTGAAAATCGGTGCGGCCGCAACCGCCGATCAATAATGTATCCCCCGTAAAGAGGGCATCGCGCCAGATAAAGCACATGCTACCGGCGGTGTGGCCGGGGGTATGAATGGCACAAATATTATCGGCCCCGAGCGCCATGGTGGTGCCGTCGTTTAGCATGGTATTTGCACCGCCGATTCCACATTGCGCCGGTACCGCAGTGCGCGCCCCGGTTCGCTGCGCAAGCGCCCCTGCGGACGTCAGGTGATCGGCATGGGCATGGGTTTCGATAATCCATTTGAGCTTGAGCTTTTGCGCACCAAGCGCCGCCAGATCACGCTCGATATGCTGATCAACCGGATCGATAATCGCCGCTTCACGACTCGATTCATCGAACAAAATATAGGTGAAGGTGCTGGAGCTTTGATCAAATAATTGAATGACGTTTTTTGCGCTGTTCATTTCTTTGTTAACGGCGTTGTTAATGCTGTTGTTCATGTCGTTGTTCATGTTGTTGTTCATTTCCAACCTCGCTAAAAAATTAGGCAAACTTGGTCAGCATCTTTGCAATATATTCACCGCGCTCGATGTTGGCGTTGGCGTTGGTCTTGATTTTATTTCCACCGTCTTCTTGCGCCAGCAAACAGCCGACCATTGTGAAAAAAGTTTTATCCAGCGCCTTGCGGCTCGCGCTCAATTGCTGGGCGATTTTTTCGCAATCAGCATCGGTTTCGATCAGGCGCTGAATGCCGCGCAGCTGGCCTTCAACGCGCTTTAATCTCATCATTAAAGCGCGTTTTTGTTCAGCGTTATTGATTTTGCTCAAAGTGTCGTCCTTGAAAATAAATGGATATAACTAATATACTGGTGGGAGTATAATTTTTCAAGAGGGTCATTGCATGCAACACATACAATTTTTATCATCTTTTTTATCCACACCACATAACTTCGACGCCACACCGTTTGTGGCAGCGGCCGGTGGCGGCATCCTGATCGGGCTTTCGGCTGTGCTGCTGATGTGGTTTTTTGGGCGGATTGCGGGCATCAGCGGTATTGCCTCGGCTTTATTGAGCCGGGCTGGTTTTGCTGGTGCTGGCTGGCGGGTCGCGTTTGTGGCGGGCTTGGTGCTGGCCGGTTTTTTACTGAAGTCATTCGCATCGGCCACACCGCCCCCGATTTCACCAGCCATCTCGCCCGCGATGCTGGTAGTAGCCGGGCTACTGGTGGGCTTCGGCAGCGTGTTCGGCAGCGGCTGCACCAGCGGGCACGGCGTATGCGGCCTCGGTCGTCGCTCGGTGCGCTCGGCTGCGGCGGTGGCGATTTTTATGGGTACTGCATTTGTAACGGTGTTTCTGGTGCGCCATGTTTTTAATTGAGGGCGGAAAATGAAATTATTTATTTCACTATTGATTGGCTTTTTATTCGGCGCCGGTTTGGTGGTTTCGGGCATGAGTAACCCGGCGAACGTGCTTAATTTTCTGGATCTCGCCGCGATTTCAGCGGGCAAATGGGATGCGCGTTTGATGTTTGTACTCGGCGGCGCGGTTGCCGTGACGGCGATTGGTTTTCCGCTTGTGAAACGTCGCTTGCGGCCGCTATTTGCCGAAAAATTTGCCTGGCCGACCGCCACCGCGATTGATCGGCCGCTGATGTTCGGTGCCGCGATGTTCGGCATCGGCTGGGGATTAGCTGGCTACTGCCCCGGCCCGGCTCTTGCAAGCATCGGCGCGAGTGCCGCCGACATGCTCTATTTCATACCGGCACTCATTGCCGGGATGTGGGTTGCGGTGATGTCAGCCAACGCTAAAGTGTAGCGATTAGATTTCAGTCAGCCAGGGAGAAACCAAATGACGCCGCAGAGTATTTTGAGCTGGTTACGTTCGATCGAGCAGCAAAGCGGTTACGAAATTCTGCTGGTGCAGACGGTGCGCAATGCACTGATGGCTGCCAGCGTGGTGGCGTCTACGTCGCTGGTGGCGATCATCGGCGTGGTGACAGTCGGGCGGGCGTTTCCGAGTGGCGGATCGGGTGCGATCCAA
The DNA here is from genome assembly GCA_038206765.1 of Burkholderiales bacterium. Lineage (GTDB taxonomy): Bacteria > Pseudomonadota > Gammaproteobacteria > Burkholderiales > Usitatibacteraceae > UKL13-2. The sequence continues at coordinate 132,110 of JBBRAM010000006.1, forward strand.
TATGCCCATTGGGCGATGAGTGCATCGGGCGTGGTGCTCGCCATTTCGCTCACCGAGGCGTTGCTTGCACTACGCACACTCGCGCGGGCGGGCTTTGGCTCAGGGTTTGGCTTGGGCTCGGGCGCGGGTCCGGCCTCGGATGTTGGCATTAACCAACGGGGTAGCGCCAAAAGTTCAGGTGATACCAATGAAGAATCCGCCAACGCTGAGAAATTCGCCCGCCATGTCGCCGGTGCGTTGCAGCAGCTATCGCGCGCGGCAGTGAGCTTGGCAATCGGCATGTCGGTTGCGGTGATCAGCGGGCTTTTGTTTGCCTGGTGACCTCTTGCCGCTCAAGCTAAAGCACAACCCGCATTACGATATGGAAAGTTCGGAAACACGAGTATTGGCGCGCAGTTTGGCGCAAAAGTCGCTCAAAACGCCCGCCAACACTCGGCTATTTGAAAACGAATCGCGCAGAACCCTCGCTCAGCGACGCGGCGGATTTTGAGGTTTTTAAAAACTCCCGGCCGGCGCAAATTGCGCACCAAAAGCATTGCGCTGCAGTGGCATCAATTACTTCATCGACAACGGGCGAACCGCCGAAACCGTTCAATCTCAGCGTCCAGCGCTGCCCGAAACCCCGCGCCAGTACTCGCGTTTGGCCTTTTTCCTGCATAGCCGATGTCAACATCAAGCTCACCATTATTGACGGCCACATTCGCCCAACCGATCACGTTCTCACGCCACAACATTGGCAACGCGTAGTAACCGAGCTTGCGTTTGGCAGGCGGGGTGTAGGCTTCAAAGCGGTATGCCCAGCCCCATAAATGCTCGAAGCGGCGGCGATCCCAGACGATCGGGTCGAACGGGGCCAATAGCCTCACCTCGCTCGTTGGTAGGACGCCTTCGTCTGATGTTTGGGCAAACGGTTCGGCGCTTGGCCACACATAAACCAGCCCATCCACCGTCGCTTGCCGCAACTCATCGCGCTTGACCATCACCTCAATACGTTTTGAATAATCGGCCACGGGTTTGTAATGCGCCATCATGGCAATGAGCTGCGTGAGCGAGCGCAACGGCAGCGGTGCGTATAGATTGACAATGAGGCGAATCAGCCCATCGGCGCGCCGGGTACGGGGCATAGAGGGCAATTTTTCATGCGCCGCAATTGGCGAGGCAAGGCTATAAACACGAATGCCAGCATCGCGCCGCGCGACGCGGGCCTTTCCTTCGCGGTGCAAACATTCGAGCGCCAGTGTCGTCGCTGAGGAACTGCTGCCCCAACCGTTTTCACGATTGCCCGCACCCAGCGCCTGCTCCAGATCGCGCGGATGCGCGGTGGCGTTTTCGTTCAGATAGTTCCACACTTTTCGGCGCAGCGTTTTGTGTTCAGCCACAAACGCTTGCCATCTGGGTGATAGCGTTCGCGGATACAGGAGTGGCAGATGGCGGCGGGGGAAGAAGCCGTAGTTGTGCAGCATGTCCTCTGTCACATCGAGCTTCGGATATTTCTTTTCCAAATCGTCGATGTGATAATTTTTGACCCGATGCCGCAGGATTAAATCTTGCGCCCGCGCAGGTGCTCGAATCGGATCGGCTTGCACATAGCCCAACGTATCGACAGCAGCCTGTAGTGTCGTTGGCTTGAACAACGACCGCGCGACGGCGTATTGCGCGAGCTGTTTTTTAGTCAATGCGTTCATGGCGCTATTTGATGACGCTTTTATCTTGCTCAAACTAAATTTGGTTCGGGGTTTTGTTGCTCACGCTCGCTGGCAGGCATTCTTTCTATCTTTAACGGAATCTCTTCACGCCAGCTTTCTTCGCTGCTTTTTCAAGATCGTGATCCAGAGTTGCCAGCGGCAAACCACTGCGAAGCGCCAACTCCAGATAGGCCGCATCATAAGCGGACAGCTTGTAGCGCCTTGCCAAATTCAGTGTGTCTCCCAGCGCGTGGAGCGAAGTCATTTTGTCGGTGACTATATTTAAAAACCCCAGCGTGGAAATGAATTGTTGCGATTGCGCCGCGGTCACGACCAACTTGCTTTCCGCCTTGGCGATGACATTGGCCACCTCAAGAAACCAAAGCACAGGAACAACGGCCGCCTCGCTCTCAAAGGCATCCAACACTCGCGAGGCATAGGCAATTTCCGCTGCGTTTCCACCCAGTAGCCATCGCATGGCGACGGCGTTATCGAGCACAAAATTCACCGACGCCCCTCTTCGATGAGCGCTTTGATATCGATGTGAATTGACGAGGATGCGCTGAGCATTATTTTCCGCATTTGCGCCACTGCGACCGAGGGTTCAACGCCGCGCTTATCCCCGGCAGGACCCAGGCTCGCGACTGGCTTGCCACGCGATGTAATGGTGTAATGGTTTCCCGCTTGTACGCCGCGCAACAATTCAGGTAGCTTGGTTTTTGCTTCGTATGAGCCAATTTCGATGTTCATGACTGCATCTCCTCACTCTAGATAGACCAGCATATAGACCGGTCTGAATAAAGTCAACCTAGCGCAAACGTCTAACCAAACTAATTGCCACTCACTTAATCACGCTTCTATCCTGCCCAAACAAAATTTTGCGCGAGGCTTCGTCGTTCACGCTGGGCGTTAAATTCGGATTTACTTCTTTTGATCTGGCATAAGCGCGCGCGGTGGCTGGCCGGGCTTTGATCGCGGCATACCAGCGGGCGAGATGCGGGAAATCGGCCTCACGTTGGCTTTGCCGCTCCCATAAAATCCATGGGTAGCAGGCCATGTCGGCAATCGTGTATTGATTGCCGCAAATGAATTTTTTGTCGGCCAGGCGCTTATTCAGTACGCCATACAAACGTGAGGTTTCTTTGACGTAGCGATCAATTGCGTATGGTATTTTTTCTGGTGCGTATTGGCTGAAATGATGGTTCTGCCCCAGCATCGGGCCGAGCCCACCCATTTGCCAGAACAACCATTCGGTACACACAACTTGTCCGCGCAAATCTTTGGGGATGAACTTACCGGTTTTGCCGGCGAGGTAGAGCAAGATCGCGCCAGATTCGAACACGCTGATCGGCTTTTTGCCGTCTGTTGGCGCGTCATCAATAATGGCCGGCATGCGATTGTTGGGCGAGAACTTTAAAAACTCCGGCGCGAATTGCTCACCTTTGCCGATGTTGATACCGTGCAGATTGTAGGCAATTTTTGCCTCCTCTAAAAACATCGTAATTTTGTGGCCGTTAGGCGTGGGCCAGTAGTAGAGATCGATCATAAATACTCCATTTTAAAATAGTCAATTTAGCGTCAGCGCTTATTTGCCAAACGCATTCACGCCGGCCCGCTTGTATTGGTTTGGCCACATTGCTGTTGCAACACCCGCGCCTAATTCATGCGCGGCGTGAATCGGCCAATAAGGATCGCGCAGCAACGCTCGCGCCAAGAATACACAATCTGCGTCGCCGTTGACACCTCCATCGCCGATGATTTGTTCGGCCTGCACCGCATCGGTGATCAATCCCACCGCGCCGGTTGGTACGCCGGCACCTTCGCGAATGGCGCGAGCGAACGGCACTTGGTAGCCGGGGCGAATCGTCATTTTGGCATCGGCCACATTGCCGCCCGATGAGACATCGATCAGATCAATGCCCAGGGCTTTGGCGCGTTTGCAGAATTCGATGGATTGATGAATATCCCAGCCGCCTTCTTTCCAATCGCTCGCTGAAATTTGCAAAAAAACCGGCAAATGTTTCGGCCATGTTTCGCGGACTGCCGCGCACAGTTCCAACGGAAAGCGCATCCGGTTTTCGAGGGATCCACCGTATTCGTCCTGACGCAGATTCGATAACGGCGATAAAAATTCATGCGCCAAATAGCCGTGGGCAGCATGAATTTCTGGGACTTCAAACCCGGCCTCCAATGATCGTTTGGCGGCTTCGGCAAAGGCATCAACATTGGCGCGAATATCGGCTGCGGTCATCTCATGTGGGGTCGGATAATTATCCGCAAACGCAACGCCCGATGGCCCCAAGACCGGCCACCCGCCTTGTTCTTCAGCCACTTTGCCATGCCCGCGCCAAGGTGCAAACGTCGATGCCTTACGACCTGCGTGTGCCAATTGAATACTCGGCACGGCGCCCTGCGCTTTAATAAATGCCGCAATCGGTTTCCACCCGGCCATTTGCGCATCATTCCAAATGCCCGCATCTTCCGGAGAAATACGCCCGGCGGCGGTGACCGACGCTGCTTCGGTCATGACCAGCGCCGCGCCGCCAACTGCGCGCGAACCCAAATGCACAAGATGCCATTCGTTGGGCATGCCATCAACGCAACTGTATTGGCACATCGGTGAGACAAAAATGCGGTTTTTGAAGGTCAGTTCGCGGAGTTTCAGTAGGGAAAATAATTGGGACATGATCGGCTTAAAAGGTGGCGTGGGAGGAAGATATAGGACAAAAATGATTGTAATTCGCAAGACATTGCGAATGCGTCAGAATAGCGGTTAATGCAGAATAAGTGCCTTGACCAAAAGCACACACCAATGAACGAACGCACTTCTCTAGCAAGAATTGATGATTGGCAGCGCCGCGGACAGCGATTCCTGTATCGCGGCTATCCTGTTTTTTTCGCGCGATCGAATGCCGAGCCGTCAACTGCGCTTGGCGTGCAGCGTGAAACGGTATTGCTGATCCACGGCTTTCCAACCGCATCGTGGGATTGGTCATCGGTCTGGCCGATGCTGGCGACGCGTTTTAATTTGATCGCGCCCGATTTATTAGGCTTTGGTTTTTCTGCGAAGCCCTCCGATTATGATTACTGCATTCACGACCAGGCAACGATGTGCGAGGCGCTGCTAGCACATGCTGGCGTGTCGGAATATCATATCCTCGCCCACGACGTCGGCGACACGGTGGCGCAAGAATTATTGGCACGCAACACGATGCGCGAAAGTGGTTTGCGCCAGCGCCTCAAGAGTGTGTGTTTTTTGAATGGTGGATTGTTTCCGGAAACCCATCGCCCGCGCATGGTGCAGCGATTGTTGCTAAGCCCGATTGGCAAATGGATTGCGGGTATGACTACCAAAGAAAAATTTGCCGCCAATATGCTCGCAATTTCAGGCCCTGCCCACCCACCCACTACCGCGGAGATTGATGGCTTTTGGCAGCTCATTATGCATAACGATGGCTTGCAGATTTTTCATAAGCTGATTCGTTATATGCGCGAGCGGCGCATCTTCCGTGATCGCTGGGTTGGCGCACTCGAACAAACTGGCGCCGGCAATACAATCCCGATGCGCCTCATCAACGGGGCAGCCGATCCGATCTCTGGCGCGCATATGGCTGCGCGCTATCGCGGGCTGGTGCCGAAAGCGGACTGCATTTTGTTAAATGGCATTGGCCATTATCCGCAGGTGGAAGCGCCCAAGGTGGTGGCGGATTTATTTTTGAATTTTCACGATACGCGGGTTGCAGTGCGGAACGCATGAGAACCCGAAAACAGCCCATTACGTATCCCGTGATCACCCCATGAACAACATCGAACTCCGTGCGGGGCCACGCGCGATCGCCCATATTCGTGAGCACGGTCTGCGCCCCCAGGACATCGATATCGTGCCCGGTGCCGCAGGTGGGCCGAAGGGTTTGGGATTAGCCCGCCTCGATGAATGGCTGTTTGCGGATTGGCTGCCGCAGGGGTTTGCTGAACGGCAACGCGAACAAAAATCGCCGACGCAACTCATCGGCGCTTCAATTGGCGCGTGGCGATTTGCGGCGGTATGTCGTGGACACTCGCCCGACGGCGTTCGTGAAGCGCTCAATGAACTGGCGACAGCTTATTGCCACCAAAATTATCCACGCGGCGTGAGCGCGAAGGCTGTTTCAAAAGCGGCGAGTGATTTATTAAACGATATGTTCGTGCGCCGAGAGCATGAAGTGCTAACCAATCCGAATTATCAGTTGCATGTGTTGGCGGTGCGTGGCAAAGGATTACTGCGCCGCGAAGCGCCGGGCCGCACACACGCCGGTTTTACGCTTGCTGCGTTTGCCAACGCGGCCGGGCGGCAACATTTGCGGCATTTTTTAGACCGCACGTGGCTTTATACCGATCGACAAAGCGAGTCGGCAGCGCCGAATGAAACACCAGTACTAGCAGGCGATTCCGGGCAAAAACGGCTTGAAACGTCCGCCCAGCCTAGTGTGCTGTCGATGAAATCGTTTTTTAGCGCGCTGGAAGCTGATCCGTTTCATACCGAATACGCGGCGCTCAATGTGAATAATTTTCGCAACGCGTTGATTGCGTCGGGCTCCATCCCGTTGGTTCTTGAGGGCGTATCTGCAATTGATGGCGCATCGCCCGGCACGTTCTGGGACGGCGGTTTGATCGACTATCATTTGCACCTTCCGTATGCCGAAATCAGCGGCTTGGTTCTTTATCCGCATTTTACGAACAAGATCGTACCCGGCTGGCTGGACAAGATGTTGCCGTGGCGAAAAGCAGAAGGCGAGTGGCTTGATAATGTGGTGTTGATATCACCAACGCGTGAATATCTGCATCGATTGCCGCTGAAAAAACTACCAGATCGCAGCGACTTCAAACGCTATTTAAACGACTTCGATGGCCGCTTAAAATACTGGCAATTTGCGATGGGCGAAAGTGCGCGGCTGCGCGATGAATTAGTAGTGCTGATTGAGAGTGGCAATATTGTGAATCGCTTAAAGCCTATCTGAAGGCAACATAGGTCAAAAGCACTACGGACGGATCAACAGCGACGGCAGTGGCGGTCTGAATGAGATATAAAAATCATTTCTCCGCTACATCTTGCGCTACGACCGCACCGGGCGCTGTTTTCTCCAACCGATAACCTTGGCCGCGCACCGCTTTAAGAGCATAGCCGTGGCGGCCATCCAGCTCCAATTTTGCACGCAGCCGATAGGCGTGTGTATCAATGGTGCGAGATGAGATGCCAAACGGAATCATGGTCCAAATATGTTCGTGAATTTCGCGCCGCGTTAGTTCCGCTCCCCGCTCTTGGCCGCGTTCCTGCACCCCTAATTGCGTCGCGCCATGAGCGATTTTTTCGCTATGCGTAAACAGCATGGTGGCGAAATGAAATTCTTTATCGCGCAGCACGACGTTTTGTTGATTGAACGCCACCGAATGGTTCGTTGAATTCAATTCATAGGCGCCATAGATCGTGATGGGTTGCAGGCGTGATAACTCAAGACCGCGGCCTTTCACACGGCGGATCACGGACTCGGCTCGGGCGATCACCTCGGCATGGCGCAGCGGCTTCACTACATAGTCATCGGCACCCGCGCTGAGCCCCTCAACGATATCTTCCTCAAGGCTGCGCGAGGTTGCAAAAATAATCGGCATCACCAAATTCATGTCGTCGCGCAGCGCGCGCACCACGTCAACGCCGGCCATATCCGGTAGATGCCAATCGATGAGAGCAAGATCAACAGATTCAGTTTTCAGAAAGTCGATCAGCGTATCCCCGCGAAAAAACGCGATTGGTTCGAACCCGTCCTCGCGAAACCATTTGCATAAAACAAAGGACTGGTCTTCGTCGTCTTCCAAAATCGCGACGCGGCGTGGGGCGGTCATTTTGTTTTCACCTTGCACGTTGTCCCACCGTTTTAAATCGGTTGATCGGGTCCGCCATCGGATATGCTCGCGGAAGCACTAAAATTTTTTTGCGCGCCGTTCAACACGCAGTCCCATGTTATTCGTCAACCAAAAATAAAGCCAAAAAGTGTGTACAGAAAACTTGCGATAGGGGGGAAACGATACCGCATTTTACAAGGGTTGTTATTCGCCCACAATATCATCGCGCAGTTGCTTGGCCTTCCGCGGCATCGTGAAGGATTATTTTGAATCATTGCGGATAGAAAGCCCGTAAACCATAACCAGACGCGACCGTCTTGTTGCTCGATTCGATGTTTAAATTAATCAGCAGTTCCGCACCCGGCGCAATGCCATCATCACGTTGCACTGCGCGACCTAAATAGTCCGACGGCTGCAATACACGGCTGATGAGTACTTGATTGGCGGCATCGGTCAGACGCAATTCAAGCGATGGCAAATCTTGTTTCGTTACTGCGCGATTAGCAAGCGTGGCCGTGACTAAAATACGCCCCGGTTTGTCGGGCGGCTCGATCAAATCAGACTCGACAATTTTGATCATATTGCTGTCGCGCCCCCAAGTAATCGCGCAACCAAACGCATCGCAAACATTGACAAAATGAGGGCGCGTTTGCGGTATAGCTTCGATGATAGCAGCACGAAAAATATAACTAAGCTGTAACGCCAAGGCCAAAAGCATCACAGCACATCCCAATAACCAAAGTTTGGTGCGCGCTGGCTTAACCGCTTTCGCGCCCTTCGACCGCAGCCATGGCGGATCGATGTTGAGCGCGTCATTTGCCTGCGCTAGCTCGCCTTCCTCAGCGCGTGCATCGTCCACCGCATTGGTGTTTATGCCAACGAAGTTGTCGCTATTCATACGTATGTCAGCGAAGCGGGGCTCAGGCTCCAACAAACTCCGGGGTACCGATAGATTGTCTGCTGCGGCGGTAGTGTTATCAGCTTGTTGCGTCGCGTTTAACCATGCGATCTGTGCAACGCCCGGCGACCCCGATGTAGGCCGATCCCGGTCATCATTGGGCAATTCTGTTGGCAACTGTAGCGGCAAATAAGCGCCTGAACTCAAGTCTTTGAAACCAATAAAACCAGCGGAAGGCGACCCAACCGCTGACGGCTCGTCTTGGACGGAATCGATCTCATTGCTCTCGTCGGGTTCTAGTTCACGGTCATCCGTTCGTGAATTTCTGACTACTGATTCGGCAGGATGCTCGTTGCGAAAGCTGGCATCTTCCGCGTCGTCAACGGTCATAACCTCATCGGACATGGTTTGCATCGGCGCCCCTGCTGGCTGCACAGGTTCATCAGCACTGGGCACGACGTAGTCATCCTCAACGCGTTTCAATGATTCAAACGCATTGAATACCTGCCGGCAACGGCCACACATCACCCGACCTTGGCGGATGTTGAGTTGTTCGGGTTGTACTTTAAATTGCGCGGCGCAATTGGAGCAGGTGGTTAAGAGCATAGGGCAATTTTAACCGAGTGGCGCACGAAACTACCATGGCGATTCCTAGCGGCTTCTTGGACAACGTGGTTTGCAACCGATTGGCAGGCGAAATCACGCCTCGGTGCTTATTGTCGGACACCCGCAATGCACGACCAACCTTCATCGCGCTGCCAAACCTGAAGATCAAACCAAGGCTGATAAATCGCAATAATTTCGTCAGCCTGATGGTCCAAGATGCCCGCCAATGCTAGCTTTCCGCCAGATTTGGTGTGACTGGCAAGGAGCGGCGCTAGTACTTTTAGCGGGTTCGCTAAAATATTAGCGACGGTAATGTCGGCAACGTAGTCGAGCGTGGTATCGGTGGTTGAAAATTCGATGCTCACGCCATTTTGCGCAGCGTTGTAACGGGCGGCTTCAATGGCTTGCGAATCAATATCCACACCCACCGAATGCGTAGCGCCGAACTTCATTGCGGCAATGGCCAAAATGCCAGAGCCGGTGCCGTAATCAAGCATCGTTGATTGCGACTCGGGTGTCATGTTTGCTTCTAACCACTTGAGGCAGAGCCGTGTGGTGGGATGGCTGCCGGTGCCAAAAGCAGCGCCGGGATCAAGCGAAATATTGACGGCATCTTGGTTAGGTGATGCGTGCCAAGTCGGCACAATCCAAACGCGATCTGAAATTTTGATCGGTTGAAATTGATCGCGGTTTTGCTGTACCCAATCGACATCTTCTAGCGTTTCAACTTGCAAGGCTGGCAGCTCAAAGCCTAGTACTGATGCGGCGTTCCGGGCAACTGCCTCCGGATTTGCATCGGGCTGAAACAATGCAGTGAGCTTGCACATTTCCCACAATCCGCTACTGCCGCCAGGCTCGCCAAAGATCGGTTTTTCATCTACGGTGCCTTCGGCAGAATCTTCGACGTTGATCGAGATTGCACCGTCGCTCATCAGCGCATCACCAAAGGCGTCAGCGTGGTCGCGTGGCAAGTGAAGTTTTAAATTTAACCAGCTCATGTTGTTCTTGCCACAAACGTAGCTGAGTGAACATAGCGGGGCGAATTATCGCGGTACCAAGCCATCAACCGGCTTCCCCACCGGCGATTTTCTTTAGCTTGGCCATGCGCTCTTCTAAGAAATGAATCGGGGTCGCGCCGCGAATAAAGGCGGCATCGTTCATTAATTCTTGATGCAGCGGCAAGTTGGTGTGAATGCCTTCCACAACCATTTCGGACAATGCGGTGCGCATTCGCGCAAACGCTTGTTCGCGGGTGTCGCCATGCGCGATGACTTTGGCGATCAATGAATCGTAGTACGGCGGCACAAAATAGTCGGCATAGACATGCGAGTCAACACGAATGCCCGGCCCGCCGGGCACATGAAAGCGCGTAATACGGCCGGGCGAGGGCACAAAGGTGATCGGATGTTCGGCATTGATGCGGCATTCGATTGCGTGGCCGCGCAACTGAATGTCCTTTTGCCGGTAGCGCAAGCGCTGGCCTGCCGCCACGCGAATTTGCTCCTGTACGATATCGACACCAGTGATCATTTCTGACACCGGATGCTCAACCTGCACACGGGTATTCATTTCGATGAAATAAAACTCATCATTTTCAAATAAAAATTCAAACGTACCAGCGCCGCGATAGCCCATTTTGGCGCATGCATCCGCGCACCGCTCGCCGATGCGGTCGCGCAGTTTCTGCTTTAGCTCGGGCGCTGGCGCTTCTTCGATAATTTTTTGGTGACGGCGCTGCATCGAGCAATCGCGCTCCCATAAAAAGATCGCGTTTTTGAACTCGTCCGCCAAAATTTGGATCTCGATATGGCGCGGGTTCTCCAAAAATTTTTCCAAGTACACCACTGGGTTGCCAAATGCCGATTGCGCTTCCGCTTTGGTCATCTGCACGGCATTCACCAGCGCGGCCTCGGTATGCACCACGCGCATGCCACGCCCGCCACCACCGCCAGCCGCCTTGATGATGACCGGATAACCAACCACAGCCGCGATTTTGCGAATCTCTTTGGCATCATCGGGTAACGCGCCGTCGGAGCCAGGCACACAGGGGATTCCCAAGCGTTTCATAGCCGCTTTGGCAGCAACCTTGTCGCCCATCATGCGAATATTTTCAGGCTTTGGGCCGATAAAAACAAAGCCCGAATTCTCGACCCGCTCGGCGAAATCAGCGTTCTCGGATAAAAATCCGTAACCCGGATGAATTGCCTGCGCGTCCGTTACTTCAGCGGCGCTGATAATGGCGGGGATATTGAGGTAACTGTCCTTGGAAGGTGCTGGGCCGATGCACACCGACTCGTCGGCCAACATCACGTATTTTGCATCGGCATCTGCCTCTGAGTGCACCGCCACCGTTTTAATACCCAACTCGCGGCAGGCACGTTGCACGCGTAACGCGATCTCACCGCGGTTAGCGATTAAGATTTTTTCAAACATTGCCCCAGTGCGAATGCCTGCAGGGCCGGAGCCGAATACCGCCATAGTGGGTACTCGCCTATTCGATAATAAATAGAGGTTGGCCGTACTCAACAGGCTGGCCGTTCTCGGTCAAAATTGCCTTCACAACACCGGCAGCATCGGACTCGATTTCGTTCAGCAGCTTCATGGCCTCGATAATACAAAGCGTTTGACCTTTGGTCACAGTTTGACCGATCTCAACAAATGAGGGTGATCCGGGCGACGGCGAACGATAGAACGTCCCCACCATCGGCGACTTCAAGGTGTGGCCAGTCGGCTCTGCGGCAGCGGCTGGAGCCGCAATGGGAGCTGCAGCCGCATGGGGGTTCATGTAATCGGCTGGCAGGTTCATCGATGTCGGCATCATTGGCTGCATGAACGGCTGGTTGTTACCGTTGCGGCTGATCCGTACCTTCTCTTCGCCTTCAGTAATTTCTAATTCTGCGATACCCGACTGCTGCACCAAATCAATCAATGTTTTGATCTTACGTAAATCCATGTTCTCCACCTCATTTAGTGCTGATGCACCATTTATAGCTTTTAGGCGACGCCTCAAACGGTAGTTGTGTTTTTTGCTTTGCTGCCTTTAGCCACTTTTTTCAGCAGCGTTTCTAGCCGTTTGCTTAATATTGCGCCATGGGTTGACCGAAATTGGGTCTTATTTCCAGCGACTGCTAACCAGTTCTACCGCGATGATGGGGGCTCACAAGTTTAAGCGAGAAGTTTAGTTTGCCTCAAATCGATGCAGATTGTCCAGCTTATCGACGAAGTTGCCGTTTTGCAGCAGTTGGCCGCCAGTATAAAATAGGCGATGGCGCAGTGGGAAATTTGCGTCCTTGCAGACTAAGACCATCCGCTTGCAACCGAAATTCGCGAATTTTGATTGCGGACTACCAGACTACCAGCCGAAGTTGCTGCCTGGATAGTAATTAAATTAGGCCGCAGCAATATTTGCTGGGCATTTCATTTTGCATGCTGTTGCGCTATCTTACATTGATTTAATGCTATTTAGGCAAATTTTGCCGGATGATCGCTTCAAATCCAGCTTCGTTAATGATGCCGAGTTGGGTGCGAATGACCTCTCCGCCGGGCCGCACGATGACGGTATGCGGCAATAGGCCCAGTCGGTTACCCAGCCGTTTAGAAAACTCTATCGCGCGTGTTTCATCTGGTAACAAGGGGTAGCTCACTGGCAGACTTTTCTCAAAATTAGCGACATTTAAGGCGTTATCGGCGGCAATACCGACTACTTGCAAGCCGTTAGCAGCATACTTTTTTTGCAGCTCATCAAAAATTGGCATCTCTTCTTTGCATGGTCCGCACCATGTCGCCCAAAAGTTGATGACCAATAGTTTATGTTGCCATTGTCCCAACGATTGTGGACGGCCTTGCGGATCGGGGAAACTACTGGTGTAAATACTGCCCGCATTGACATCAATTGCTGTTTTATCGAGCTCAGGTGGCGGTGTATCGGAGCGGCCGATTAAGAGGGCTACCCCTGCAAGGGTCAACATAAAAACAGCAGCACAAACTACCATCAATGTCGGCGACATCGCGTTGGCATGCCTCTCCTCAGCCGCAGACGCGTTTGGATTATCGTTCTCGTCAGTCATCAATTCAACGCCCGGTTTGGACCAGTTTTCGCATCAGGGATTTTTACGAATCAAATCCGATACCGATCCGGTTGGCTTCGCAATGCGTGCTGGCGCCAGCAGCTTTGGAAGCAATGTGTTGCCGATCAGATCGGTTGCCGCTTCGGGCCTCACGAACTTCACCGGACCCACAGTTTCACGGGAGCCTAAATGGATCGCCAATTGATGCGTCAACGGCGGGTAGCAGACGCCGACATCCGCGCAGCCTTGGGAAACGGCGTTAAGGTTAATGAACTCGCGGTCAGCGCTCGCGCTGGTAGTTTTCCCGCCGGCAGCCCTACTTACCGTAACAGGCAGAAGAACACGAACAGCTCGACGATAGGTTTCCACCCGTCCAAATGTGGCGTCCTGCTTTACGCTACCTTTCGGCAAAATCGCCCTCTTAAGGACGGCCGCGCCGGAATCTAGCTCAAACTTAAAACGCTTGCGATACATATAGTAACCATCGGCAATCGTGTAATTCAGCTCAATGGTCTTGGCGTCTTTCATTTTAGCGGTGACTTGGAACGCGGATTCAGCATCTAATAACTCAGGCGCATTCACTAACGCGCCATCCGCCGCAAAGGCTAGAGAAGTAAACGCTAACATAACGAAAACGCCAAGTTTGACTGAGACTTTAAAAAAAACATTCATCCTAAAACTTTCTAATTAATCGTATGTAAATTCAACACAACAATCCAACAAACTGAAGGCAGCAAGCTAACATTGCGTGAGGCAATTCTCTCAACACCGAAAAGGGATATCGTTCGCACCAAAACCTACAACGAATGTTTAGCATCGCATATTGCGAATTGCATCTACCCCCTCGCGAGAAATCGTCATCGAATCATGCCCAGTGCATCTCGTAGGTTTTATCCCACTTTACAGCAAGGTTCGCGTGGGGTAGTGTGATGATTCTGTTCTACACGTTTTTGTTTTGCACATCGTTGGAGTCTCTTTAAAATCTGACTTGCGTCTCCATTTAGTGTTTACGGTAATCAATCAGACATTATCCATCCGGAGTGGTTCGATTCGTGGCTCGATTCGTGGGTCGGAGCATTGTTAGACTGATTATTAAACCTATGGTGCAAGCATTTTTGCAGATTAATTCACCCATCAAGTAAGGAAGCACCGTGCGGTATTTTATCGTCGTCATTTTAATCGGGTTCCCGCTCGCCGAAGGCGCGGTTCTTTATCACCTCGCCACAGGCGCCAACGGCCATGGTGGATGGGTTCTAGCTTGGCTAATATTTGCGGCAATTGCCGGCATGGCTCTGATTAAACAGGCGCGCTTTTCACTGATCTCACGGCTCAAGTTTGCGCTTTCACAAGGCCAGTTCTCGCTTTCTGCATTTATTGATAGTTTCCGCACGGTACTAGCGGGGCTTTTGTTGATTTTTCCTGGCATCATTTCGGATTTAATGGCGATTGCTTTATTGTTAATTCCCATTCGTGAACCTGTTTTTGAGCAGGGTGTCCGCCCAAGCTCAACACATCCACTGCACCAATACGGCGCTGGCCAAACGCAGGCGAATGCCGCAACAAGCGGCGTTGTTGAAGGCGAGTTCCGCCGCGAGTAACCCGCGCTCGGATTGGTTGGCGCGTTACTTTAAGTTGTGTGGCGTCACTTTAGGCCAGCCAAAAACGCTTCAACCGTTGGGTATTTGAACCGAAATCCCAGCTCTCGCTTCAGCCGTTGGTTGCTAATACGCCGTGACTCGCTCATGAATGACAACATGGGCATCGAAATTTTTGAACTGGCCTCAGCCCGACTCAAGCGCGGCGCACGCGGAAGCTTGAAGTGATCGGCGACAAGATCAAAATAGTCGCCCATTTTCAAATCGGTGTCGTCGACCACGTTATAAGTTCGATTCGGTGCGGCACGCGATGCCGCCACCCACGCCGCTCGCGCCAAATCGGCGGCATGGATATGATTGGTATATACATCGTCGTCGGCAACCAATGCCGGCGTGCTTTTTTGCAATCGCTCAATCGGCAAACGATCAGCCGCATAGATTCCCGGCGCACGCAAAATCGACACCGAAACACGGTTGTCCTTACCCCACCGAAACAGCTGGGACTCAGCATCCACGCGGCGTTTGGCGCGATCCGTGCCCGGATTTACTTTCCTCGTTTCATCGATCTCAGCGCCGCTGCAATCGCCGTAAACGCCGGTGGTGCTAATGTAGACGAGCCGTTCTGGAAGCGGTCTTTTGCCCAGCGCCGCGAGCAAATTTTGCGTATGAACGTCGTAAAATCCGCTGGGCGGTGGCGGCGCGAAATGAAAAACGGTATCGCTGATGCCCGCTATTTGGGATAATGCATGTCGGTCCGATAAATCGCCGACAATCGGGATCACCCCTAGTGAACGTGCCACAGCGGCTCGTTCGGCTTGTCGAATCAACGCAAATGCCCGCAGACACTTCGATGTCAATTGTGGACGAAGCAGATAGGCGAGGCGTTCGCCGACATCACCGAAACCGATGATTAAGATTTTTTTTACACGATTCATGGAACGAGTATAGAGGTAAGAGCGACCGTGACAGCAAACACATCAGGTAACGTAAAGACAGGCAGCCTAAAATGCGACGCAACCGCCAAATGCAACGCCAAATACAGCAAACCGATAATTAGAAAGCACTAAGTTCAAATGCATAGCGAATCAAATCAAGCTGAATTTCAAATCACCTTAAAACCTTCCGGCAACACTTTCAAAGCACTTGCCGATGAAACCATTCTAGAAGCCGCGCTGCGCCAGGGGATTGGCCTGCCCTACGGCTGCCGCAATGGCGCTTGTGGTTCGTGTAAAGGCATCTTGGTATCGGGCGAGCTAGACTACGGCGTGTACCAAGAGCGCACCTTAAAGCCTGAAGAAAAGGCCGCCGGCAAAGCGCTGTTTTGCGTGGGCAAAGCCTGTTCTGATTTAACGCTGGACATTAAAGAAATCGGCGGGACCGGCGACATCCAAATCCGCACGCTGCCTTGTCGCGTTGAGAAAAAAGAATTGCTGGCACCTGATGTTGCGGTGCTATCGCTCAAACTGCCTGCGCAAGAGCGCCTGCAATTTTTGGCCGGCCAATACATCGATATTTTGCTCAAAGACGGCAAGCGCCGCAGCTACTCCATGGCGAACGCGCCGCATGATGATGCTTATGTGCAACTTCATGTGCGCCATGTACCCGATGGATTTTTTTCTGATTTTGTTTTTAACGAGATGCGCGACCGTGCGATTCTGCGCTTCGAGGGTCCTCACGGGACGTTTTTCCTGCGGGAAGATTCTGATAAACCGATCATTTTTATGGCGGGCGGCACGGGGTTTGCGCCCATCAAAGCGGTTATTGAGCACGCGCTCTTTTCGCATGTAGATCGCGAAATGGTGCTCTATTGGGGCTGCCGATCATTGCAAGACTTATATATGGGTCAGCTTGCCGCACAATGGGCGAACGAACATCCACATTTCACTTTTATTCCCGTGCTGTCTGACCCAAAGTCAGAGGATAATTGGCAGGGACGTACTGGTCTGGTTCACCAGGCGATTTTGGATGATTTTGAATCTCTTGCCGGCTATCAAGTCTATGCTTGCGGCGCACCGATTATGATCGAATCCGGTCAAACGGCCTTTGCGACGCGCGGCTTGCCTGACGATGAATTCTTTGCTGATTCTTTTACCTACGCAGCACCCTCCACAACTTCCGTAACTTCCCCCACCACCCTGTAACCTAGGAGAAACACCATGATTAAAGTTGGCGATAATGTACCCGATGGCGTATTAAGCGAATTCATTGACGTTGAAACCGAAGGCTGTTCCCTCGGCCCCAACAAATTTAATGTCGCCGATTTGACGAAAGGTAAAAAAATAGCCGTGTTCTGCCTGCCCGGCGCGTTCACCCCAACCTGCTCGGCGCAGCATGTGCCCAGCTATCGCGATCATGCCGCCGATTTCAAAGCCAAAGGCGTGGATGAAATTTGGTGTGTATCAGTGAACGACGCGTTCGTCATGGGCGCATGGGCAAAAGAGCAAAAGACCGCCGGTAAAGTTCGCATGTTCGGCGACGGCTCCGCGGTCTGGGCAAAAGCGCTTGGCCTAGATGCTGATTTTTCCGCTTACGGCATGGGCATTCGCATGCAGCGTTTCTCGATGGTGCTCGATAACGGCGTAGTGAAAAACTTGAACGTCGAAGCACCGGGCAAGTTTGAAGTGTCCAACGCTGAAACAATGCTGGCGCAGGTTTAAACGCCTTTTCGGAACAGGGATTTCGAATGTCCAAGCCAACTATTTTCATCGACGGCGAGCATGGCACCACCGGCTTGCTCATCCGCGAACTATTGCGGGAACGCAATGATGTGGAAGTCGTTAGCATCGCAACCGACAAGCGCAAAGATTTGGGCGAGCGCAAACGCTTGCTGAATGCAGTTGATTTGGCCGTGCTGTGCCTGCCTGATGACGCCGCACGTGAATCAGTCGCGATGATTGAAAATTCAACAACCCGCGTGATTGACGCCAGTACGGCGCATCGTATTGCGGACGGCTGGACATTCGGTTTCCCCGAACTAACCAAACAACAGCCGGATTTGATCCGCGCCTCGAAACGCGTAGCGAATCCGGGCTGTTGGTCTACTTGTTTCATCGCATTGACGCGCCCGCTGGTCGATGCAGGCTTGATGCCGCGCGATTTTCCGTTCACGACTTGGGGCGTCTCCGGCTATTCAGGCGGTGGACGGCAAATGGTCGAAGCATTTGAAGAGCCGAACGGTGCCAATTCCCAGACCAAATTCATCGCCTATGGCCTGAAATTAGCACACAAACATTTACCCGAAATGCAGCACTACACCGGTATCCGACACGAACCCGTGTTCACACCATCAGTCGGTGCATTTCGCCAAGGCATGCTGGTCGAAGTACCGCTCGCGTTGTGGTCGTTACCAAAACCAGTATCCGGCTTGCAGTTGCATGAAGCACTAAGCGCACACTACGCAGGCTGCGATTATGTGACCGTCAAACCCTACACCAATGAGCCACCCGCAGACCTAAACCCCGAAGCAATGAACAACACCAATGGTCTCGAATTATTTGTGTTCGATAATCCTAAAAACCAGCAAGCTGTTTTAGTTGCCCGACATGATAATTTGGGCAAGGGCGCTGGACGGGCTGCGGTGCAGAATATGGGCTTGATGTTGGGGCTGTCGTAGTCTTCCATTCTATCCCCTGCCCTGCCCGACCCTGCCTAAGCTACTTTTTTTGCCGGCGCGATATGCAACAACATATCGTCCACCATCGCATCCAAATCAAAATCAGCACGCCAACCCCAATCGGTCTGCGCGATAGTGTCATCAATACTCGCAGGCCACGATGCCGCTATTGCCTGGCGATAGTCCGGCGCATAGCTGATTTTAAAATCAGGTAAACGCCGCTGAATACTCTTGGCGATTTGTGCGGGCGTGAAACTTACGCCAGCTAAGTTATACGATCCTCGTTCACGGATTTTCTCAGTGGGCGCATCCATTAATTGCAGCGTGGCACGGATGGCATCTGGCATGTACATCATTGGTAGCGCTTGGTGTTCACTTAAAAAGCATTCGTAACGTCCGCTGTCTCTAGCCGCATGGAAAATTTCAATGGCGTAGTCCGTCGTGCCGCCACCGGGCGCTGTTTTGTAACTGATGAGACCGGGGTAACGGATGCTACGGACATCGACGCCGTGATTGGCGTGATACCACGCGCACCAACGTTCACCCACAAGCTTGCTCAGGCCGTAAACGGTCGTAGGATCCATGACGGTGGATTGTGGCGTCATGTCGTTCGGTGTGGATGGGCCGAATGCGGCAATGGAGCTGGGCCAAAACACACGGTCTAGTTTTACCTCTCGGGCGAGTTCGAGCACATTTAACAAAGAGCGCGTATTCAAATCCCAGGCCCAGAGCGGATTTTTTTCGCCCTTCGCTGATAGGGCGGCAGCGAGGTGATAAATCTGCGTGATGCCGTAATTTTTCACCAAGCGGCCGAGCCTTATTGCATCGAGGCAATCCAGCGTCTCGTATGGAACATTGGCGATACGTCCGGCCGGTGCCAAATCAGCTGCGAGCACGCTCTCATTTCCGTATTGCAACGCAAGTGCCTCGACTAACTCCGAGCCGATTTGACCGTTCGCACCAATCACTAAAATTTTCGTTTTTTTCATCTCAATTCCCGACTAGCTTTATTTCACAATGCCAAGCTCACGCCCGGCTTGGGCAAAAATTTCTACCGCTTTTTTAAGTTGCTCGATTTCATGTGCAGCCGAAATTTGGCAGCGAATCCTTGCTTGACCATTAGGCACAACGGGATAGAAAAAACCAACCGCGTAAAGCCCCAATTCCAGTAGTCGTTTTGACAGCGCTTGCGCTTTGACTGCGTCGTAAATCATCACCGGCACAATCGCGTGCGTGCCGGGTTTGATGTCGAAACCGGCAGCGGTAATGGCTTGACGAAAATAGGCGGTGTTGGTTTCCAGCTTATCGCGTAAGGCCGTTGAGGCTTCCAGCAAATCCAACACCGCGATTGATGCGCCGACGATGCTCGGCGCGACCGTGTTGCTAAACAAATAGGGGCGTGAACGCTGACGCAGCAGTTCAATCACCTCCTTGCGCCCGCTTGTAAAGCCACCAGATGCACCGCCAAGCGCTTTGCCTAGCGTACCGGTGATGATGTCGATTTTGCCAAACAGATTGCGATACTCGTGTGTACCCCGCCCGGTTTTACCCACAAAGCCTGACGCGTGGCATTCATCGATGCCGAGCAACGCGCCGTATTGATCGGCAAGCATCCGGATAACATCCAGCTGTGCAATCGTGCCGTCCATCGAAAATACACCGTCGGTAAAAACCAAAATATGCCGCGCACCATCGGTGCGGGCTTGCTTTAGCTGTACCTCTAAACCTGCCATGTCATTATGCCCATAGCGGTAGCGTTTGGCTTTGCAAAGGCGAATACCGTCGATGATCGAGGCATGGTTCAATGCGTCTGAAATCACCGCATCTTGCTCGCTCAACAATGGCTCAAACAAGCCGCCGTTGGCATCGAATGCCGCCGCGTAGAGGATCGTGTCCTCTGTTCCTAAAAACTGCGCGAGCCGTTGCTCCAATTGTTTATGAATATCTTGCGTGCCGCAAATAAACCGCACTGAGCTCAACCCGTAGCCATAGGTACGCAAGGCTTCATGCGCAGCGTCGATGACTTTTGGGTGCGAGGACAATCCCAAATAATTATTCGCGCATAAGTTAATGACCTCGCGGCCATCTTGTGTACGCACCGTAGCGCCCTGCGGCGTAATTAAGACACGCTCTGATTTGAACAAGCCTGCCGCTTTAATCTGGGCTAGCTCTTTTTGAATGTGCGTATAAAAATCGTTGGTGGTTGTCATGTTGAACTCGTTTTTGAACTGGGATGCGGGATGCGGAGAAAGTTGTACGAATAGTGCAAACCGCGCATAATCAATTTCCGTTATAACGCCGAATGTCCAGTATTAAATATATTTTGTCCAATATATTGAACAAACGCGGCGTTGTCAAGCTCTGTCATTTCCACCAACTCCACGGTTCACGCTCGCGAAAGACGCTTCCTCCATGCCAGTCAAAGCCACCGCCGCAACGGCCACTACCAGTGCAAAAAAATCGCCAGCCGGCTCAAAACTATCGCGCCCGCGCGCCAATCAAAGCGAGCCGCCTAGCGTCGGCGCCGCCTTGGCGGCGCTACGGCAGCAACATGGCTTGTCGCTCGACGAATTGTCGCGACAATCGGGCGTTTCAAAATCGATGTTGTCGCAAATTGAGCGCAGTCAAACCAACCCAACGATTGCGATTGTGTGGCGGCTTGCAAACGCGCTCGGTGTAGAGATGAACGCGCTGATCGCGGGCAACACGAAAGTCGATGCGCCGACGATTAGCTTCGTGCCATCGCATCAAACGCCCACCATGAAAAGTCCAGATGGTAAATGCGAGCTGCGCATCTTGGGTCCGATTGATTTGGCGGGGCGTTTTGAATGGTATCAACTCACGATCCAGCCTGGCGGCGCACTCAAGAGTGAGCCGCACGAGCCGGGCTCGCGCGAACATCTTACGGTGCTAAACGGATCGATGCATGTACAGAGCGGTGATAGTACCCATGCCGTATCGGCGCAAGAAACTGCGCGCTATGCCGCCGATGTGTCGCACGCGATTGGCAACACTGGCAAATCAATTGCACATGCGTTGCTGGTGGTTTTGCATCCGGCGTAAGATAAAACCAAATCTGCGCTGAGTGAATGCACGGCCACGGATTTACGTTTTCCGCTAGGTTGTATGGCGCTCAAAGTCTTCTTCCGGAACAACGATCCCCCGTGCCGTGTGCCGTGTGCCGTGTGCCGTGAATATTCGCCATTTGTGGCGCTTTGCAAAGGATTTTCTGCGAGGCTAATTTCACAAACTCCCCTATTGGCGGCGCTTTTCAGCCAAAAATGTCCTTAGACTGCCGCCAGGACTAGGGTTGCACGTGAATAAATTTGCCAGCTAGGGGCAAGCAAATGATTAATATCGTTGGCCCAAGCCATGGCCCAACATTATCAGCCTCTTGCAATGCGTCAAATGAGCGACCCAAAATAGAAAGGAGCCTTTCGGCTCCTTTCTATTAAAACAATATTTCAACTTAAAGAAAACTTATTACCGCTAAGGCTCGTGAGACTCGGTTAGAACCCTTTGTAGGCGTAACTAACCTTGCCATAATAAGTACGACCCATTGCATCGCCGTAACGCGGATCGTAGCCAACTTGGAACGATTGGCCTTGGCGCGAGCTTGGCGGATCCCGATCCATCAAATTGCGAACGCCGAGCACCAAGGTTAAGCCTTTAATGCCAGTCCAAATGCCCTGCAAATCATAGGTGTCTACGTTACCGACGCGGCGGAAGGGTTTGGTGGTATCAGCATCTTTGGTGTCATCCCGATAGCCCAACACGAAATTTTGCGAGATCGAGGCAGACCAGTCACCGTAACGCCAATTTGCCGACAACACATGGCGCCAACGCGAAATCGCACCGTTGTCCGAGGTGAAGTTACCAGCATTGTTAATCACCCGGCCACCCACTTCGTTTTGATATTCGTACTTGGAAACGTAGGTGCCATCAATTGAGAATTTCAACTTACCAAACGCGGTGTTGTGGGTGCTAGATGCTGCAATATCGAGCCCCGCCTGGGTATAGGTGCCCAAATTTTCAGTAATCTGGACAACCGTTGAAATTGCGCAGGGAATGTTAGCCGGTGTTGGCGAACCCGGAATATCGTTGCTACAAGCCCCACCCGCAACGCGGCTAAAACGAACGAATTTGCTGTTCGCATATTTAGCGTAGTTGTCATAGAGCGTGTTGTCGCCCAACGCGCCGATAGAGTTTTTACGCTCGATCCAGAAATAATCTACCCCAACCGATAAACCCGCGGCTGGCTCAAAGACAAAGCCCAACGAGCCTTGGCGTGATTTTTCCGGCTGTAGTTTAGGATTGCCACCGACTTGGTTAATTGTCTGCGCATCGCATTCAGTGTCCTGCACAAAGCTATTGGCAGGCAAAAAACAGCGCAGCGGATCACTATGCGAATCAGCGGTATTGCTGTTGTAACCCGCCACATATAAATCCGGCAGCGATGGCGCACGGAATCCGGTGTTGTAGGAACCGCGCACTAACAACTCTTTGGCGGGCGTCCAACGAATAGCAATTTTCGGATTGGTAGAATTGCCAAAATCACTATAGCGGTCACTGCGCACAGCAAACGTTGCCTCAACGTCTTTAACAACCGGAATGTTAAATTCAGCGAAGATGGCCGTTACGTTCCGGTCTTTGTTAGCGCCGGGGTAGTTGCCGCCACCGCCCAATACATCACCCGACGAGAGCACCGCAGCAGGACGATCATTAAATTTTTCTTTGCGTGCTTCCGCACCCAATGCCATCGCCAGCATACCTGCGGGCAGTTTCATCAATTCGGTTGACCCTTTCAGATCAAATGAATCGACGGTACCTTTTGAATTTCGCACTTCACCCAAAATTTTTGCACCTTGCAGCGCGGCCTGGCCAGCAGCATCTTGGCCATTGAGTGTAAATACGTTGATGGCACCCGTGAGTATTGCGGCACGCAATCTGGCTTCGGACAAATAGCCGTCAGTATAGGTATCAGTTACTTTGCTTTCGGCGTGATTGAACGCACTATCGTAATCCCATGAGCCGACGCTACCTTTAATGCCGGCGACAATACGCGACTGCTCGGACTCCGTGACGTCAGTACGGCGTCCCGAGTCTTTTCCGCGCCAGGCAATCGACAAATCGCCGACCGGCGTGGCCAACGAGCCATCAGGGCGCACGAATGGCTTTGGATACCATTTACTGGTTGCCGGGAAAATAATCGGGCGATCACCAGCCGCGCTAAAATCATTGATAGGTGTTTCTGAGGAGGCGTATGTCGCTTTATTCTTGGAGTAGGTATATTCGCCAAACAACTGAGTGTCGGCATTCAACTGGATGGTTGCGCGGCCAACAGCGCCTTGACGTTCAACCGGCGGGAAAATCTCTAGTGCAGCCGTATAGTCGTAGCGGCAATTACGGTTGGACTGTTCGACGATAAAGTACGAACCCTTGGCGGGTAAACAACCTGTGGCGGCTGTTGGATTGCCGCGCCCAGATCCCGAACGAATATTGGCCGGGTATGAGTTGCCGCTGGTTTTAACCTGATCAAGATCGGCACGCAGGCCAGTCTTGGCGAACTCTCTCTGGCTGGCGGCAACAGGATCTGACTTTTCTTTGTCGAGTGAAACCAAAACGTTAAACCCATCTTTGTTCAAATCGCCATAGCCGGCGGTGAGGGTGAATTTTTCGTTGTTACCGCCACCACGGTCAGTGCTGGTTTTGAAATAAGACCCCTCGATGCCGCGATAGTCTTTACGCAAAATAAAGTTAATAACACCACCAATAGCATCGGTACCATAAACCGCCGATGCGCCATCTTTCAAAATTTCTACGCGCTCAATTGCAGCCAGTGGGATCGAATTGACATCTACTGCCGCGCCTTGAAAAGCATAGTTGGCCAACCGGCGGCCATTGAGCAGCACCAGCGTATTGTTTGGACCCAAGCCGCGCAGTGACGCGCCGGCAAAACCCGGCGTTAGGCCATCGCCCACCCCGTTAGAAATATTCACCGTAGCACCGCTGTTGAGCTGCAACTTGTCGAGCAAATCCGCAGCATTGGTTGCACCTGTGCGTTCGATATCTTCACGCTTGTAAATGGTGATCGGCAGCGCTGTTTCGCCCTCGATTCGTTTGATGTTAGAGCCGGTAATTTCAATCTTATCGATTTTTACCGCAGCAGCCGGCGCTGGCGTTTGCGCATTTGCTGACGCAACAAAGCCAATGCTAATGCCGGTGCTCATCGTCCCGAGCACCAACGTCTGCAAAACAGCTTTTGAAACTTGTTTCATATTGAGGTTCATTAATGAACTCCTATCTTGATTATTGATTGAAACGACGACAAAAATTAGAAAAATCCGAATACCGTAAACCCATATTTACGCATATTCAGCATCATGCAAACAGCATAGACGCAATCGATTTGAACGCATCAAGTTTTCACTATTTCGGCATAAATTGTCGCATTAATGCAACATCCACGGGGCAGCCATGAAAGATAGCCGATCAGCTGAACGCTAGGCGGGGCGCGGATTTTGAGGGGATTATCGATAAAAATATGATGTGCAAATGTGTTGGGCACACCATTTTTCGTCGTGCAGCAAATCGCAACAACGCGTGACGATTCGTAACGAATCGCGCGGATATGGTGTGTTTTCTGCCCCGTTTTGCGGCTAGGTTTGTAGCGCCGCGCGCGGTTTTTCGCTCACGCTGGGTGTTGCCAACTATCGCCAACAATTTTCTAGCTCTCTATTAGTGATCCGGCACACGCGACAATCCGACAATCTAGGAAGGCAACGCTTTGCGATTTAGAAGCGATATGAATGTTTCAGGAGAACCGCTTAGCATTCGCGCAATCAGTGCGACGGCACAAGGTCTTAACTTAATAATTGAGCCGGCACGTCTACATGACTTATCGGTGAATCACACCGGATCTGAATCCGAATCCGAATTTGAATCCGAATCCGAATCCATTGTGCCGCCAGCTGAGATGATGAAAATTATTTAAACCCAAACTAACCCATAAATCCCAAATTCGCCGTGGCGAAATTACTCACGTTGGGCACAACCAATTTCATATCAGTATCACTCACGCCAAACCATTTCGCCAGGGTGGCGGCGTACTGATCAACCGCGGTGGATGGCAGCAAGCGGCCCGAGCCGACTTCATCATCGTTGTTCAAGCCCATGATCGGGAAGGTGCCATAGTACTGGCGGCCTTTGACCGCGCCACCCATGATGAAATGATGCGATCCCCAACCGTGATCGGAGCCGTCACCATTGCTCGTCAAAGTTCGGCCAAAATCGGATGCAGTGAACGACGTTACTTGATCCGACACACCGAGGGTTTGTAGATTGGCATAAAAATAGGACATCGCGGCAGCCAGCTGGGCGTGTAAGCCGGGCTGCGTGGTGAGTTGATTATCGTGTGTATCAAAGCCGCCGAGCGAGACAAAAAATACTTGGCGCTTCGAGCCCAAGCTGTTGCGTGCGCCAATCATGCGGGAGACGATACGCAATTGTGCAGCCAAATTATTGGTGGCCAAATCGCCGGTTAGCGGAAAATCAGCGACGCTAGTCAATGCAGCGGTGAGTGACGAATCGGCACTGACCGAGCGCTGCGCAGTTGCAGCTAAGTCTTGCTCAAATAAATTTGAGCTTCCGGTGGTGATGAGTGATCTCAGAGTCGCGCCTGCTGTGGAGGAGCCAAATAAATTACCAGTCAATCCGGTAATCGCGACCGAGCCTTGCACCCCAAGCTGATAAGCAGCCACAGTTCGCCCCGCCAAAAAGATCGCACTGCCCGAAATCGAATTGCAGGTAAAAATGGAATTCGCATTTTGCGATGCAAACAGATCGCCCATGCGCCCGCCCCAGCCGTATTTTGCGCCTTCGGGAGAGCTCGATTGCCAAACGGATTGTTGGTCATTGTGCGAAAATAATTTCGGCGGTAGTGGTACCGCGTTATTGGTGTATTGCGTTTTGGTGGTGGGCACAATTAGCGGGCCGACGTTGGCCAACACCGCCAACTTGCCCTGATCCCAAATGGCTTTGAGCGGTGCCAGCTCGGTCGGCAGGGCGAATTGTCGCCCTGCATTTGCACCGGCCAGCGGCACAGAAGCGGTAAGCGGTAGCAGATCTGTCATCGGGCGAGAGATGGTTGAACGCGCATTGGTGTATGCATTGAATGATGCGGCATCAAACGGAATGACCGTATTGTTATGGTCGTTTGCGCCGTACATAAAAATGCAGACTAACGCTTTGTAGTCGCTGGCCGTTTGCGCCGCTGCCGCACCAATACCAGCCAGATTGAGGGCGAACGGCGCGGCAGAGCCAGCAATGGAGAGTTTGGCCGCTGTGCGTAAAAATTCGCGGCGGGAATGGTTATGATTGGCTTTGACGCCCAAATCTTTGAGCATTTCTTCGTAAATATTTTTCATATGGATTCCAATCAATTTTGCAAAATGTAGTCGGGCGATGCCATCGTGAGGTAGATCGCCAAGTTCACACGATTTCGGCGATCCGAATCGGGATTGGTGCTGCCGATGTTCACACTCGCAATCGCAGCACGAATCTGGGCGCGGGTGCTGGTCGATAAGTTTCCGGCAACCAACATCAAGCTCACCCGATCCAGCAACGCATCTGGATCGTTCGCCAGCGCCAGCTCGGCAGAATAATCGGCTTGGACATCACGAACACCGTTAGCTGTCGTGCCCACACCGCCCGATACAACCCCTCGCATAAAATTCAGATAACCGGCAATCGACGTTTCGTTGGTAATTTGCGCCTCTGGCGCGACCAAATTGGCGGTACCAATGTTGCTATTGGGCGGGCTGTATGAAGGCCGGTAGAAATTAAATACTGACGGCGCGCGCATGGGCGATTGGGCCAAGCTGACAGAAGGATCGGATGTGTCGCCGAGCAGGAAGCGACCGTCAGCCGATTTGCCGTTGAAGGCACGCATCCAATTTACTAAGCGCACAACAGGCTCGCGTAGCTTGCCTGACTGAGTACTGGTAGCACTCAAGTTGCGCGCTTCGGGGTCGAGCAACACTGCTTTGATGACGGCTTTCATATCGCCGCGCACACCGCTGCCGTTGTTTTTAAACGCCGCCGACACCCGGGACACATAGGCCGTCGAGGGATTGCTCGTCACCAAACGCTGAATCAACTGCTCGCCAATAAACGGCCCAACATTGGGATGGTTAAACAGCGTATCGAGCGCGATTTTAATATCGCCGTTGGTGTCGGGCACGGCCGTTGCGGGGATGGTTATGCCCAAAAATTTCTTTTCTGAAGTTGAATGAAACTGGCTATAGGCTTGCATCGGTTTTATCTCGCGATCCGGGTCGCGCCCCAGCGGCTTGTCAATAAAGCGGTTGTCACTTGTATCGGGACCGGCAAAACTTAAACCGGTGAACACCTTAGCTAGTCCGGTGATGTCCGCGTTTGTATAGGTTTCAACGGGCGCACCATTGGCATTTAGTTTGTAGGTACCATCGTTGTTAAGCTGATACAAACCAATACTGAATAGCTGCATCACTTCCCGCGCGTAGTTCTCATCGGGGACACTGCCCGTCACCGGATTTTCTTTTTGGTTTTTGAGTGATGACAGATATTGCCCCATCATCGGTGAATACGTCACCGCTTCCAATAAATCGCGGTAGTTTCCGAATGCTCTAGCGCCCAAGGTATCCAAATAATTGGCCGGGCCGCGCGGATAGCCAAACGACAAATTGCTATCAAGTGAAATCACAAAAATCTGTGAAAGCGAGTAGGCAACCCGCTGACGCAATGTATCGTCGCCGACTGCAAAATTTTTCCATAGGCTCCAGTTAAAGCTGGTCTGCCCGTGCTGCTGATCAGGCGGAAGCGTGTTGAGATAAGCGACCGTATTGGGCAAATGCAGCGTCTGCGGTCTCGCAAATTGCGTATTCAGCCACGTGTCAAAATTGGATGTAGTCAGCGCATTAATCTCGCTCATCGACGCGCCGAAGGTGGCCTGCGCTAAAAAGCGCGAAGCAATCGCCGGTGTAACAGCTGAAGTGGCGGATTCAGGTGCGGCAGTCGTGCCGTGAAACACCGTAAATCCAGCTGGCGGCATCCCTGCGTTGTCGTAGACGGTGGGCGTGGCACCATTGGCATTCATCAGCCACAACGTGAGCGTGCCGTCTGGGCGTAACCAGACGATGTCAAAAATACCGTCACCGTTGTAATCGCCAGTGGCGTAAAGCTGCCATGTTGGGTCGCTCAAGAGGACTGGTAGGACCGTGTTTGCCACCGTGAGTGAGGTTGGCGTGCAGGATGCATTCGGGTCATCGGGATTGCCGGTAAACGCGGGCAACGCAATGCCATTCGCATTCAAGGTGAGTAGCGATACTTGCCCAGCCGGATTGCGCAGCAACACATCACCGCGCCCGCGCCCTGTAAAATCAGCAAACCGCACCGCAATAAACCCTGCCGGAACGCTTCCCGCCGAGAGATTGGCGCACGTACGGCCCGGGGTTGCCATCAACGCGCGGATGCTGCCATCGGGGCTCACGTAAATCATGTCGGCGGCACCATCGCCATTGAGGTCTGCGGCGCCGAGCAGCTTCCAGGTGAGCGGTGCACCGCCGCGCTTACGCACAACTGGTACGCCCGAACCATTCGCGCCACCAGAGAACCAAATGTACGAAACACCGGTGTCCGGCGAATCTGACACCACATAGCGCCACACCAGATCGCCTAGGCCGTCGCCATCTAAATCGCCCACTGCCTGCACATCCCAAACCGGCTTTACGTCGCGAACCGCACGCAAGTTGGCGGGCACAAAATCGTTCCATGCTTGCACGCTGGATTTGCCGAGCGCATCAAGCTGCGTTTGGTTTTGAAACGTCAGGTCTGATTTGCCATTGCCGTCGAAATCAGTTGCGGCGACGAGACGGAAGCTGGTGCCGGGATCGGACTGCGCAGTAAATTGGAATTGATTGTTCACGAGCCGCCCAGCTTGCATTTGCGCGCTCGATCGAATCAGCAATACGCTTTTGTTATTGCCATCGATATCGATGCCGCCGCGTTTTGAAAGAGCCGGTACTGTTTGCGCGTTCGCGTTCGGAATCGTCAAAACAAACATCATCAGAGCAGGCAACATCAACAGTGCCGTCAAGAACACTAGCGCGTTGCGCCATTGAGATGGGGCGCCGCTATCAACTTTATAGTTCAGAAAGTATTTAATGAGGTTCATAGCAAATCCTTGTTTAGCGCTCAATGCACAATGCTCAGTACCCATTGTTCAGGTGGTCCGACTCGATAACGCGATTATGTTTTGGAACGGCAATTTTTGGCGAGATAAGCTGTAATGAAATGTTGCACGCAGCCTTGTTGGGACGGTGTCGTGACCGAATAACGTCGGCTCCTCAGGTTGTGAGGACATCGAAAATGCGCAAGTTGTAACAAGGCATTGCGTACAGGGCATAAAAATGCCCTTAGGAGCAAAGTGGACAGGCAGTAGGCGCACAGAGAGCACGCAGGGGCAGTGGGCGCAGAGAGGGTACGCAGGGCAAAAATAGCTCAAAAACTAGGCTGGGCGCGGCGTTTGGGATTCCGCTTGGTGGGACAAATGATGTGCGTTTCAGAGTGCGCCAACATCGCTTTGCGCTGCTGCGCAAAATGCAAAATGCAAAATGCAAAAAGACTATATTGTTTTAGCAGCCCTGTTTAGCGTAAACATTCGCATTAAATTTTTGCATCCATTTTTCCGGCGAGTCGATTGCCGTAAAGCCAAATTTTTCATACAAGCCATGCGCATCGCTGGTCAGCAGCACCCAGCGACGCAAACCCTGTAAATCAGGGTGGCTCACCAAGCATTCCATCAGCCACCGCGAGTGGCCTTGACCGCGATGCGCCGCCAACACAAATACGTCGCTTAGATAGGCAATGGTGGCGCGATCAGTGATCACGCGGGCATAGCCAATTTGTTCATCGTTTTTAAACAACCCGAAACAAAGCGAATGTTCTATCGAGCGCTCGACCACATGGCGCGAAATGTTCTTAGCCCAAAAAGATTCGTTGGCTAAAAATTCATGCACCACATCGAGCGAAATTTTATTATTGTCGGTGGTAATACTGAACTCACCGCGTGTCCAAGACAAAAAATTATCCATAACAGTACCGAACGTTAGTTTTTATTTGGCCAATTCTGCGCTGCGGCGAATATGACGGATTGCCTCGTCGCGCTTACCAACCTGCTCCATCAGACGCGCCAACGTCATGTGAGCATCGAGTGTTGGCTGTAGCGCCACGCTGGCTTCCAAGTAGCTCTGCGCCTTGCCCCACAGCGCTTGGCGCATGCACAGTTTGCCGAGCGTCGCGAGCAGCACTGGATCGCGGGCGTGGCGTTTAAGCCATTTTTCGGCGCGTTCAATTTGTGCTAGCGTCGAATCGCCTTTGCAATCAGCATAAACCGCCAACAGCGCGCTGTCCCACCCCTCATCGCCGCGTGCATCGACGGTTTCATCGAGCACGCTTTTTGCCTCCTCGCCGCAACCCAATGTCACCAAGCGATTGGCGACGGTTGAGGCAATCGCGACGTCGTAGCGCGATTCGCGTTGCAAGTCTTTCCAAGCGCCCATGATGGCCTCAAGACTAGCGGGTTTGGATTTTAGTAAATTCAGCTCTGCATTGAGGCGAATCTGCTGGGCAGCAGCAGCTGGCATTAGACCTGCCCGCGTGAGGGAATTCAAGCTCGACAGCACGTCGCCCCAAGCGCTTTCAGCCATTTCGGCCTCTACCTTCATTTTTAGTACGCCGGGATTTTTGGGCGCAGTGACGGCCAACTCCTTGAGTAATATGAGCGCATCTTTGGCTTGACCTTCGGCCAGCAACATATAGGCCTTTGAGGCATCGCGCATTTCGCCGGATTTCAAGCCGCGAATGCGGTTCAGGTACGGCACAGCAGCCCGCGAATTGCCCCCCTCGTGCGCCGCCCATGCGGCCGTTGCTGCTGCCAAATCACGCGTGCCTTCGTGCACCGTTTCGGCCGTCATGGCGATTCGGGCCAGACGCTCCGCTTCGTTAAATTCGCCGGCAAACAGCGCTCGCATACTGGCGTAAAGAGCGTCGCGTGATTTGCTGCGCAACCGTTCTTTTTTCATGGCTGTAAGCGCGCGGGGCAATCGATACACTTTACCGCTCACGCGCACCAGCATATATACAGCACCAAACGCTACCGCCAACAAAATCGCGAACAAAAGGAATGATAGTTCGATCACATACCCCAGCACAACGAACACCACCAGTCCCGTTCCATAGCGCCCGGCAAGCGCTAACGCGACGGCGGTTGCGGCGAGTGCGAATGCCCAAAGTGACCAGCGAATCGGTTTTTGCATCATATGACGGTGTCCTAACGCAAAGGACGTTCACGCGCAGCGCGGGCAGCGCGAATCGCATTGAGACTAACGGTGATATCCGGTGCTGCAATCGAGACGGGATTCTCCGAAAATTGCTTCAGCATCGTTTGCGCATTCGAGATCACTTTGGCCCGATTATCAAAATATTTGGCGAGCATTTCACGCGCAAGTTTTAAATCTTCTTTGTAATTGGTCTCATCGCGGGCAATGAGCGCCGTCCGTGCCGAGAGCAAACGAAGCTTTAAATTTTCGCGCAGAAAATAGCTTTGCTGCGGCGTGAGCAGTGCGGCTTCAGCGCTATCGATTTTGCGGATGCGTACCAATTGCGAAATCTCATGCCACAAATCACGGCCAAAACGAGCCACGATATTTTCGTTCACATCAACTGCGCGCACCTCGCGCTCAATCGCCACCTTGGTATCGGGCACAATCAACGGCAGAGTGCCGGTCAATGCCATCAGATTGTCGATCTTGAGACTGACGCCCTGAATATCCACCAAGGGCAACGCTTTCAAACGTTCCATGTCCTGTGTGATGGCGCGGCGCAATTGCACTACCTGCAATTTGTCAGCGCGGGATAAGCGCTGGTCGGCTGTTTGCAACGCGATCAATGTGGCGCGAACATTGCCCGCCAAAATCAATTCGCGACTGGCAATATTAAGCGTTTGCTCAATTTCGGCTAACAGCCAATCGTCAGGCGCGCGCGCTAATTCGCGATACATTTCTTCCATCGCCACGCGCTGCCCTTGAAATTCCGCCAGCTTGCCTTCGAGCTGCGCCACCCGATTTTGTGCATCGCGGATATCCTTGTTGCTTTGCTCGACGCGATTTGACAGCTCTTTTTGCGCGTTGCTGGCTTCGCCCAATTTGGTGCCGACTAACAATTGCATTTCTTTTGCGCTATCGCGGCTCTCCCAAAGCGCGATCACCGCGCCAACCAAGGCAAGCGCGGCAAGCGCTATTGCTACCAAGATGGGCACTGACAGGCGTGGCTTAACCGCAGCGTTCAGCGGGTTTTGGTCAGTCGCAACAGGGGCGCTATCGGTGGGATTCATAAATTTTCAGCAAATAGTCCGATTGAAAATACCATTATTGTTAATGTAAAGGCGGCGTGTGTCCTGCCATCGCTGCAATCGTTGAAATTGCACCGGCTAGCGCAGCATTGTTCATCGGCACCACCGCACAATGCTGCCACCCGCGTTGTCGCGCGGCTTCAGCCACTCGCCGGTGCGACACCAGCAGCGTGTGTCGCTGAACGATAGTAGCGTCGGCAAACTTAGCTATATTGTCCATCAAAGAATCCAAGGTCTCCACACTTAATGCTAAAAAAAAGGATGGCGATTGGGCTTGAAGCTGCGCGCGCAACGCCGATTGCTCTGCCGATGAGACGCTGATTGCTTTTCGTTCGTAACAAACCAGCAAACTCACCGCTGCACCGCGTTCCAGCAGCGTTTGCTGCAACACCTTGCGGCCACCTGTCTCACTATGCCCGCAAACGATGATGATATGTTGCCCGGCCACGCCCCGCAATGACGGCATCGCCAACAATGCCTCGCTGTCGTTGCCTGACGACGGTGACACGGTTTGCCAACCAACCTGCCAATGCCCCTCAGATATTGGCGCATTTTTTAGCGCATCGGTGGTTATTTTGCCAATGCCGTATAGCGCGCCATTTGCTGGAAAGCCCCGCCAATGCTGGAGGATGGGCATGCCGTAGGCGACAGCATTGGCACTAATAAAGATGATTGACTTGGTAGCTGCAAGGTTCGCATTGGTATCGATAGCATCAACCCAGCGCCGCTCAACTTCATCAACCGGCAGCGGCTGAATATCGAGCACGGGATAGATAATCGCTTTTGCACCGGCAGCTTCCAAACATTGCGCGGTAATCTCGCCCTGCGCACGCGGACGAGTGACGACGACAGTTAGCCCACTGAGGTTAGCCACACAATCTTTCAAATAACGGCCCGTTCTCCGCGCAACGCGGCTGTCGTTGCATCATGATTTACGAAAACTACCTAGCGCAGCCAATATTTCGCCCGCACCTTGTGCAACGAGTTCTTCTGCCAACGCCACACCCAGCGCTTCAGCATCCGCTGCCGCACCCCCCAGTTTGTTGCGAACCAAACGCGAGCCATCTGGAAGCGCAACAAAGCCTTCCAACAACAAATTGCCGTCTACCATGCGAGCGCGACCTCCCAGAGGGACATCGCAGCTGCCGGTCAACGCGCGGCCTAAAGAGCGTTCGGCAGACACCATCGCCGTCGTATCGGCGCGTTCAAACGGCGCAAGCCAGTCTGCGAAATCAGGTCGATCGCGCCGGTACTCAATCCCCAACGCGCCCTGCGCAATTGCAGGAATGAAGGTGTCAGGATCAAGCGTGGCGCGGACGCGATCACCCAAGCCCAAACGATTCAAACCCGCCGCCGCCAAAATGATGGCATCAAACTCGCCATCATCGAGTTTTTTTAGACGTGTATTGACGTTACCGCGCAGTGCCTTGATCCGCACTTGCGGGAAGTGATAGCGGAGCTGGCTTTCACGCCTCAGGCTCGACGTGCCTACCACCGCGCCGTGGGGCAAATCGGCCAATGACGCATAGCGGTTTGAAACAAACGCATCACATACATTTTCGCGCGAGCCGACCACAGCCATCGCAAAGCCGTCCGGCAGCGTCATCGGCACATCTTTCATCGAGTGCACGGCGATGTCGGCACGATTTTCTTCGAGGGCGACTTCCAACTCTTTGATAAACAAGCCCTTACCGCCAATTTGCGCAAGCGGTTTGTCCAATATCTGGTCGCCACGCGTGGACATGCCAATAATTTCAACGTGGCAATTTGGATAGAACTGGATGAGCTGCGCTTGAATCCACTCGCTTTGCGCCATGGCCAAACGGCTTTCCCGCGAGGCGATGCGAATGTTGGTGGGATACGAATTCATGGGGTTTTAAGAAATAGTGATGCCGAAATGTTAGCACGCGGGCTGGCGCGCCGCGGAAGGGCGCAAAAAGTCTCAACACATCGGTTGTAGCGCCAAAGAACAATACCGTTGCGAATGAAAGCGATTGGTAATGCAATTTGACGCCGCTCAATAATGCTTGGCTGCGGTAGAATAGAATCAAACCATTTTGTCAATGAATTGCCGTAACACCACGACAACGCACTGACGTCCGTCGCGCAACACTTTTAGGCCTGAATCATGGCATCAAATCCCGTCTCAATTCCAACTACAAAATCCGCTCGTGCCGCTTCGGTGCTGCCGTTTAAGCATGTCGGGATGCCTAGCGGTATCGCCGGCTTGGGCAACGACACTTCGCAAGCTGACAGCACACAACGCCTACGCGAAATTCCCTATAACTACACCTCATTTTCGGACCGGAAGATTGTGATTCGCCTGCTGGGTTCGGATGCGTGGGATATTTTATTAGAGCTGCGCGGCGAGCGCAAAACGGGGCGCAGTGCCCGGATGTTGTACGAGGTGTTGGGCGATATTTGGGTGGTCGAGCGCAACCCATATTTGCAAGACGATTTGCTCGATAACCCGAAGCGCCGCGCGATGTTGATTGGCGCGATGCGGCACAGGCTGAGTGAAATCGAAAAGCGTCGCGTGATGGACGGTGTTGAAAGTGGAAATGGCAATGACAGCAATGGCGAAGGCGAAAGCGAATCCCGCTCAAAAAAGGTCATGGTCCTGCTACAACGCGGCCATCAAGCAGTCGATCAATTTGAAGCCGAGTTCCGCGAGACATGGGATTTCCGCAAAAAAGTGGAACGACGACTTGGCAAAATAACCCGGCGCGACAATATTGCGTTCGATGGTTTGGCGCGTGTCTCGCACGTCACCGATGCCACCGATTGGCGCGTGGAATATCCATTCGTGGTGCTATACCCCGATACCGAGGAAGAAATAGCCCCAATGGTCAGGGCGCTAATTGAACTGGGACTGACCATCATCCCGCGCGGTGGCGGCACGGGATACACTGGCGGCGCAATTCCATTGACCAAAAACGCAGCCATTATCAATACTGAAAAGCTCGACCAACTTGGCGCGGTTGAACGCATCACCTTGCCCGGCCTGGCCGAGCCGGTAGCCACGATTCACTGCGGCGCGGGCGTCGTCACCCGGCGCGGCATGGAAGCAGCCGAGGCCGCAGGCTTGGTTTGGGCGTGCGATCCGACGAGTGCGGATGCAAGCTGCATTGGCGGCAATGTATCGATGAATGCGGGCGGCAAAAAAGCCGTGCTATGGGGTACCGCGCTCGATAATCTGGCTTCTTGGAAAATGGTTGATACCAACGGCGACTGGCTGGAAGTTGAACGCCTAGATCACAACCTTGGCAAGATTCACGATATTGAAACCGCGAAATTTCGCGTGCGTCATTTTGATGAAAAAGGCCGCGAAACCAAACCTGACGATCTGCTGGAGATCCCCGGCGCATCGTTTCGTAAAACTGGTTTGGGCAAGGATGTTACCGATAAATTTTTAAGCGGTCTACCAGGCATTCAAAAAGAAGGTTGCGACGGTATCATCACCTCGGCACGATTTATTTTGCATCGGATGCCCAAGCATATCCGCACGGTTTGCCTAGAGTTTTTTGGGCAAGTTAAAGAGGCCGTACCGTCGATTGTTGAGATCAAGGATTATCTTGATGGCTCGGACAAAGCGGTGCTGGCAGGTTTGGAGCACCTCGACGAGCGCTACTTAAAAGCCGTTGGTTACGCGACCAAATCACGCCGCAACCAGCGCCCAAAAATGGTGCTGATTGGCGACATCGTCTCCGATGATGAAAACGCTGTCATGGAGGCGGCCAGCCAAGTGGTCAGGCTGGCGAACGCCCGCCACGGCGAAGGCTTTGTGGCCGTTACCGCTGATGCCCGCAAAAAATTCTGGCTCGACCGCGCACGCACGGCGGCGATTGCGAAGCACACCAATGCGTTCAAAATTAATGAGGATGTGGTGATTCCGCTGGATCGTTTGGGCGATTATTCGGACGGTATTGAACATTTGAATATTGAGCTATCGATCAAAAATAAGCTGCGCTTGGTTGATGCGCTGGAAGCCTTGTTCAAAACCAATTTGCCGCTGCACGAAGATGATGAAAAAATCGCTCGCGATGAAATTTTTGGCTCGCGGATCGAGCAAGCAAACGAGTTATTGTCAAACGTGCGGGCTCGCTGGGATTTTTTGCTGCTGAATTTAGATAAACCTGTTGGCGATTTAGTAGACGAACTCCTGGCCGTTGGTTTAGCTGCGTTACAAATTAAATCGGTACAGCCATCCACAACAATTTTTAATTTGTTACAAACACTCGAGGTTCGGGTCTCGTGGAAAACCGAGTTGCGCGATCCGCTGGGACAAATATTTTCTGGCCGCTTATTTGCGCGCGTGGTAGCCAAGATCGCCGAAACGCACAAAACGGTGTTGAAAAGCCGCGTGTTCATCGCGCTCCACATGCACGCCGGTGACGGCAATGTTCACACCAATATCCCGGTAAATTCGGATGATTACGGCATGTTGCAGGAGGCGAACCAATCGGTCGCCCGCATCATGGCCTTTGCCCGACAGTTGAACGGTGTGATCTCCGGTGAACACGGAATCGGCATCACCAAATTTGAATTTTTAACCGCCGACGAAGTTGCACCGTTTGTGGCCTACAAACAGAGCGTTGATCCGCGCGGCCACTTTAACAAAGGCAAACTCATGCCGGGCGGCGACTTGGCGCGCGCTTATACGCCGTCGTTCTCGTTATTGGGCGCGGAATCGCTAATTTTGGAGCAAAGCGAGATCGGCAATATTGCGACCTCAATCAAAGATTGTTTGCGCTGCGGAAAATGTAAACCGGTTTGTGCCACGCATGTGCCGCGCGCCAATTTGCTGTACTCACCACGCAATAAAATTTTAGGCACCTCACTGTTGATTGAAGCGTTTTTATACGAAGAACAGACTCGGCGCGGTGTGTCGTTGCGGCATTTTGATGAGTTTTCGGACGTTGCCGATCATTGCACCGTTTGTCATAAATGCGAAAACCCATGCCCGGTCGATATTGATTTCGGTAACGTCTCGATGGCAATGCGCAATTTGTTGCGCAAAGAAGGCAAGAAAAAATTTAATCCGGGCACGGCCGCAGCGATGTTTTATCTGAACGCCAAAGACCCGATGACGATCAAAATTGTCAAAACACTGATGATCGATTGGGGTTACAAAATTCAACGTCTGGCGCATTCGTTTGCCCGCAAAACCCTCATTTTGCGGGGCCAAGTCAAATCGCCGCCAGCCACGATTGGCAAACCCGCCATCAAAGCGCAAGTGATTCATTTCATCAACAAACCGATGCCTGGCGGTTTGCCAAAAAAGACGGCACGAGCACTGCTCGATATTGAAGACAACACGGTGATTCCGATCATACGGGATGCAAAAAAAGCAAACGTCGATGCGGAAGCCGTGTTCTATTTCCCCGGTTGCGGTTCCGAGCGATTGTTCGGTCAGGTTGGCTTGGCCACGCAGGCGATGCTGTATGAGGTCGGCGTGCAAACGGTCTTGCCACCCGGCTATTTATGTTGCGGCTACCCGCAAACGGCGTCGGGTAATGCAGAAAAAGGCGAGCAGATCACTGTAGAAAATCGCGTACTGTTTCATCGCGTTGCCAACACACTCAACTATCTCGATATCAAGACGGTAATCGTGAGCTGCGGCACGTGCATGGATCAACTGCAAAAATATGAATTTGAGAAAATTTTCCCCGGTTGTCGCCTGCTCGATATTCATGAATTCTTGCTTGAAAAAGGCGTGCGGCTCGAAGGCGTGACCGGCACCCGCTACATGTATCACGACCCTTGCCATTCCCCGATGAAAACCTATCAGCCGATGAAAGTAGTGAACGAATTGATGGGTGTGACGGTGACGCAAAACGAACGCTGCTGCGGAGAATCAGGCACCTTGGCCGTTACACGTCCCGATATTTCAACACAGGTTCGCTTCCGTAAAGAAGAGGAAATGCGCAAAGGGGCGGACGCGCTACGGAGAATGCCGGAAGCGGTCGTACAGGGCAAACTGTCGACTGCAAGCGCTTCTCCAGCCATAAATGGCTCAAGCGCCACGCCAGCGCTAGAGTTTGATACTGAGTCGGTTCAATTATCCGCTCCCGAAAAATTCAAGGGCGACATCAAAATTCTGACGTCTTGCCCGTCTTGTTTGCAGGGATTATCCCGATTTGATAATGATTCCGGCACCACAGCCGACTACATCGTCGTTGAAATCGCCAAACACATTCTCGGCAAAAACTGGATGGCCGACTACGTGGCGAAGGCTAACAACGGCGGGATTGAGCGGGTGTTGTTGTAGTCTTTTTTCAGTTCGCCTAAATGCCCGCGTCTTTGGCAGATTGTGATGTCGCTGGCTGGCGACATCAGAGCATGGCTCCATTCGCCCAATTATGGTTTGGCATCTAGCCTGCTATACAATCGCTGATTAACTTATTTGTTCGCTATTTGTTTGCTATTTGTTTGCTATTTGTTTGCTATTTATTTGTCCGCTACTTGAGAGCACACGCCATGAAAATTCGTCCTGAAAATTATTTCACTTCCCGTCAATCGCCTGCAATAGTCGCTGCCATTTTTACCGTCTTGGCGCTAGGCGGTTGCGCCACGCAGCAAGGGATTAACGTTGCCAATAAAACAGCTATCCCATCCGCCGCCGCGTCAGCGCCCGCCTCAACCCCCTCGTTGCCCTTTGCTACAACGCCAGCTCTTTGCGCCTCGCTCAATGCGGCCGATGACGCGGCCGCAGCTGCCGCGCTAGACTTGCCGGAAATAATGCTCGCCAAGCTAAAAGAAATCGGCAAAACCAACAACGAAGGTGTGTGCAACATGGCGCCGGATGATCGCAACAAAATCATGGCGAAGTATCGTAGTTTCTTCAAAAATCCAGACCGTAAAAAATTCAAAGCGCCTGCGCGAGAATTTATGCAAATGTGGGATGCAGGCGATGACGGCAAACAGCCGAACGCGACGATGGTGCTGGCAGCTGAAAGTGCCCGCCTAGACATGTTGGAATCGACTACAGCTTTTGCCGCCTCTGCCAAAGGCCGCGCTGAGCGCGCCAAGAACCAAGCCGCCGGCATCACGCCGTCACAGTGGAGCTTTATCGGGCCCGGCAATGTCGGCGGGCGAATCCGCTCGGTTTTGATTGACCCACGCGACACTAACCGAATTTTAGTTGGCGCGGTGAGCGGCGGCATTTGGCTCAGCACCAATGGCGGGCAATCGTTTAGCGCCGTACAAGACTTCATGGGTAATTTGGCTATTGGCGCGATGGCGCAGGATCCAAATAATCCGAATACCCTTTACGCCGGCACCGGCGAGAGTTTTGCCGGGCTGTTTGGTATCGGCATGTTTAAGAGCACTGATAATGGTTTGACGTGGAATTTTCTTGCCAACACCACAACAGATACCGCCCTCAATCCGGAAGGTGATAACTGGGGCTCAACGAATCGTATCGCCGTCAGCCGCGCCAACAGCAACATAATCTTGGCAGGGACCTCAAAAAGTAGCAACCTCTCCCAGGGTGCGTTAATGCGTTCGGCGAATGGTGGTGCCAGCTGGACACGTACTGGTAGCTTCAGAGCGTTGGATGTTAAGTTTGATCCCAACAATGCCAACAACGTCATCGCTACGGGCTCGGACGGTTTGGTTAATCTTTCCAATGATGCCGGCTTGACCTGGAGAGCCGTCTCACTGGCAACACCGACAATTGCCGGGCGCATCGAAATTGCTTATGCGGCCAGCGTTCCCGATTTGGTTTATGTTTCCTTCGATAACAACAAAGGTGAAGTCTGGAACTCAATCGACGGCGGCCAAAATTGGACCCTTCTTTCTAACCCCAAGCACCTCAACGACCAAGGTGATTACGCCAATACCATCTGGGTTTCGCCGGTCGACAACAATCATATTGCCGTTGGCGGATTGGACCTCTATCGATCCGTGGACGCAGCCGCTAGCTTCGTTCAAATCAGCACATGGCAAAGCTCCACACCCGATCCGGGCGCAGTACAGCCCCATGCCGATCATCATGTGATTGTTTCGTCACCCAACTACAGCACCAATTCGGCAGTTGTCTTTTTTGGTAATGACGGTGGCCTGTATCGGTCAAATGATATTTTTTCGGCCAATAAGGATTTCAGCAGTTCTTGGACCAAACTCAACAATAGCTTGGGCGTTACCCAGTTTTACGGCGGCGCGGGCAGCCGCGCGGCGGGCGGCAAAATCATCGGCGGCACCCAAGACAACGGCACCTTAATTCTCAACGCCAACACCAACTGGGATCGCTTCGCGGGTGGTGACGGCGGTTTTTCGGCGGTCGATCCCGTTAGCGATTCCACGCTCTACAGCGAGTATGTTTACGCCTCGGTTCGCCGGACCGTAAATGGTGTTGGCCAGTATATTTGCGCAGGAATTACCGAAGGCCTCAAAAGTGTCTCAGGCGGCAATACCTATTGCGGCGCAAGCGCGACCGAACGAACGAATTTTATCTCACCGTTTATCCTTGACCCCAACAGTCGCGACCGCATGCTAGTAGGCGCTGATTCGCTTTGGGTGAGCAATAACGTCCGCACCGCGCCGAGCCCGACTTGGACGGCGATCAAAGCACCAGTTACGCTCTCGCCAGTTACGCAAACGCGACATTACATTAATGCAATTGCGGTGCAAACTGGCGATTCAAACGTCATCTGGGCTGGCCATAACGGGTCAAATTCCGCTTCCAACCCGACACAAATTTATCGCACCAAGAACGGATTATCGGCTGCGCCGACGTGGGATTTAATGACTAAGCCGGGCATGCCCTCGAGCACGATCAATCGCATCACGATTGATCAAGATAATCCGGATCGCGTTTGGGTCGCTTATTCAGGACTGCTGCCAAACCGCTTGTGGCAAACATTGGATGGCGGTATTACATGGAATAACATTACGGGCAATTTGCCGCAAGTAACCCTGCACGATATCAAGCGCCACCCTGTCCGCGCCAACTGGCTCTATGTGGCTGCTGCCAATGGTGTTTACACCTCCGAAAACGGCGGCGCGACTTGGAGCACCAGCAACGATGGCCCGGCCAGCGTCCGAGTGCGTGAATTATTTTGGTACGACAATAACACCCTGATTGCGGCGACATTTGGCCGCGGCATGTTCTCGTATGCACTGACACCGATTAACGATGTTGATCTCACCATTTCACAAGTAGGGTCTGGGTCGGGCACAGTCAATTCCAGCCTGGCGACGGCCAATTGCAACACCACCTGTAAAACAACCAACTCAGCAGGCACGATATTAACGTTGACTGCCGTACCAAGTGCAGGGTCGCAATTTGCAGGCTGGTCAGGTGCTTGCACCGGCATCGGCGCATGTCAAATAACGTTAAGCGCAAGTACGTCTGTGTTTGCCAAATTCACCTCGCAAACCCCCGTTGCGCTGTCCAAACGTGGCGGCACCGATATCGCTGGCAATGGCAAGAGCGGCATCGTGCTGCGCAACGCGGCGAACACGCAATTAATGTCTGGCAATTTGGTCGGCAACCAATTTACGTTTAGCAATTTGATTGATCCCGGCTCCCAGTATCGCTTGGTCGGCATTGCCGATTTTGATGGAAATGGTAAATCTGATTTGGCGTTTCAAAACCCGACCGCGCTTGAT
Source organism: Burkholderiales bacterium (assembly GCA_038206765.1). Classification (GTDB taxonomy): domain Bacteria; phylum Pseudomonadota; class Gammaproteobacteria; order Burkholderiales; family Usitatibacteraceae; genus UKL13-2. The sequence continues at coordinate 174,515 of JBBRAM010000006.1, forward strand.
GCCAACGGCCGCTCCAGCGTCTTCAAGTGGGATAACTTTGTCCAGCCTGCAACCGAGCAAGCGCTCAGGCTGGTGAAGCCAGTGTGGGATGTACAGGCTGTGGGCGATTTGGACGGCGATGGCTTTGGCGATCTCGTTTGGCGCTACGTGGCGGCTGATCCGCGCGATACCGGCGTTTCGTATATCTGGTTTACAGGCCCCGATCCGGTTGCCGGTGGCCAGACGGTGACGCAAGTTCGCAAACGCGGCGGCGCACCACTGGACTGGACTCTGTTGGGCGCGATTGATCTCAACAACGACGGCGCAGCCGATATGATTTACATTAGCCCAGCAGGAGCGATTCGTGCGCTGATGGCGACTGCAGCCCGAACCTGTGCAAACTTTGGCGTCGGTACCGTCCCGCCCGGCTTCACGGCATTAAAGCTGGCCGACTTTACGGGTAACAGCCGTGGCGATATTTTGTTCCGCGACACCGCCACGGGTGATGTCAAACTCATGTCACTCAATGCGTTTGGCCTAACGCTTCCCGCGTCTACTGCGAACCAGAATGACCCAAATGTTTCCTGCACGTCCAGCGCGCTCACGGTGGCAACATCAACCACCAACCTGTTGCCAACTGACCCAACATGGACGTTTTATGCGGCGGGTGATTTTAACGGTGACGGTGTGACCGACATCGTTTGGCTGCGCCCGGATGGCACGCTCACGGTTTGGTTGATGAGCAGCACGAACGCCGCGAGCCCAACCGTGATCTCTAATGCAGGGACGGCTCCGGCAGGCTTTAGTGTCTTCCAAAAGTAATTAATGCCGCTGATGCCTGCACCAGATTGCGAGCTTTGTGAAACCGATGGTGGCGAAATTTTATTTCGCCACCCCGATTTTCGAATCGTTCGTGTGACGGGCATTGAAGGTGAGACCTACCGTGGTTTTTGCCGCGTGATTTGGCAGCGTCATGTCAAAGAGATGAGCGAACTCAACTATGGTGAACGCAGTCGATTCATGGACGCGGTATTTCGCCTTGAAACGGCGCTGCGCCAAGCGTTACAACCGGATAAAATAAATCTCGCCAGTTTGGGTAACATGACACCGCATTTGCATTGGCACGTGATCCCGCGGTTTCATGATGACGCGACATTTCCAAAGCCAATTTGGGCGGCGGTCGATGCGTCAACTATTCCGCCACCAGGCTCACCATTTTCGCCACCACCGTCGGGCGCAATGGATGGGAAGAAAGCGGTTTTCAACGTAGACTGGGCAGCGGTGGTACGGCAAGCATTTGGGCCATGATCAATTCTAGTCGGCTCCTTTTGCAAAACTAACTACCACCCAGGCCCCATCAAGGAATCCAGACGGAACTCCAAAGGAAACACATGGCACTTCAAACATCACCGAATTCTAAACCGGGCTCATTGTTTTTTAACGATGCGCGCTCGTGCAAAACCTGGCTCAAAACCATCCCGCTGACCAGCACCGCGCAAGCCCAGCAAACGATCTTGGATTCGCTGCGGGTGTTCAATCGCGATAGCGATAGCGATATCGTACCGCTGGAACGCTTGACCTGTATGGAACTCATGCGCGAAAAAGTGGCGTTTTTATTGTCAGAACAGCGCGCCAAATACGCGGGGAAAACCATTCCACTATCATCTGCTGAATATGCCGCATGGAATGTATCACGCACGTTGATTTCAGAAATGGAAGCCGGTTATCGCCGTTGTTGGTCCAACGCCACCGGTGAGCACGAAGAGCTCACCGCGCATGCAGCACTGATCATCCAGCGGACGATTCGCTATATCGGTTTACAAATGTTGATGGCCGGTTTTATTTATCGGCGCTACGATAACGCGCTATGGATGCGGCTGCACCTGCAATGGATTGAAGCCGAAGAGCGTGGCCTCACTCACATTAAAATGAAAGATTCCGTTGGCTCGCTCGATGGCTATTCCAGCGTCGCGCAAGCATATACCGCCGTACTGTTGGGGCAATTAGCCAATATTTACGAGCTGTCGCCACGGCAAATTGATTTTGTGGATGCAGTTCTAAAACGCTTTGGCCAGAAAGTCACAATCCAGCTAGACATGCCGATAACGGTACCCATTCAGGGCACCGTCTGCGCGGTGGATTTGCTCTCGAACGAGGGCGCACATTTTCATGAAAACACGCAGCCCGCCACTCATGTGCGCATGCTCGATATGAGCGATTTATCACGCTCACTTCGGCGGCGCTTGAAAAAGCTGATGGCGGGTGAAGAACCCGGCTCGCTTGATTTGCCCGCCGAATGGAACATTGCCGATGCAAGCTTTAACCTGCAACGGTTGCACCAACTCTGGTGTGAAGGTAATACCTTGCGCCCGATGTCGAATGTGCCCGATGAGCAAGATGCCATCCTTTCATTCGGCATTACGGAAACCCACTTTATTTTATCGGGTGATTTATTCGAGCAGCCCGGCGTTAAGCATGAACTCAGTCGCGCTGAGACCAACGATATTGCAATGTTCGGCAAAGTATCCGAAGCGACCATCCGCGCCAAATATGCCGACTTCAACTACGGCACCGAAACATGGGGAATCATCGACGAAAGCCGTGGCTCGTTTCGCGTCATGCGGCCCGGCAATTCACCGCGCGGCGTGGCGATTGGCATATTGGTCGGTATCAAAGTTGGAAAAAACGGCGTCTTTTATCTCGGCGTGGTGCGTGAAATTGTCGAAGAAACTGAAGGACAAATTATTGTCACCATCTATATGTTGCCCGGCAAACCCGAGCCTATTTCTGTCCGCAACGGCGATCTGCGCGGCCGCACGAGCACGACTTATGTCCAAGGCTTTAGATTGCCACCGATGGACGCGCTTAAAATCCCAGAAACGCTAATCGTCCCCTCCAATCTCGTTTACAAAGGCCGCGAAATCGATATCTATCACCAAGTACACGGCAGTCCCAAGCAGGTGACACTGGTTGATTATGTTGAACGGGGCGTGAATTTTGAGCGGGTGCTCATCGCTTAATGCGCTGCTAGGTTGTGACGATTTTTGCAGCTTCATTTGCGGCGTTTTTGTACCAGCTCAGTGCGCCAGCAATCTGAAAAAGCTAGTGCTGGCGCGGCTTTCCAGCCAAGATGGGCATGAGAACAGGCTGGCGTTGTTAGCGACCCCCGGGGAGTCGCTGGCGAGCGACTTCCCATTTTCTTGAGTCTCTTCATTTATTGCCTGAAAAATCTTGGCTAACGTCCGATCCGCTAGACGAGTTTCTTACGCCTCGATCACTACCCAGAGCAAGAAATGGTTAGTTGCTGGCTTCTCCATAGTTGAAGGTGGTTACGCATCCACCGTCGACCGTAATAATGGAACCCGTCATGAAGGATGCACCGTCAGAGGCTAGGAAGACGACGACATTCGCGACCTCAACAGGTTGTGCTTGACGGCCCAACGGTTGCATCGCCGCAGCCTTCTCGCGGCGGGCGGTTGCTGCCAAAACTACTGGGTCATACAGGTTGGCCGCTTTTCTTCGACGAGCACCGGTGTCGATATACCCTGGGCAGACCGCGTTGATACGAATGCCATCACGACCGTAATCAACCGCTAATTGACGGGTGTAATTGATGATCGCCCCTTTTGTGCTGCAGTACGCCGGCGCTTGTGGTGCGCCGATGAGACCGTAGGTGGACGCGATGTTTACGATGCTGCCGGACTTTTGTAACAAGAAATGTTGAAGGCAGTATTTAGACATTAGGAAAGTGCCAATGAGGTTGACATCGACGACCCGCTTGAAATCAGCCAGTGCTACCTCATGGCTACGACCGCTACCGCCGCCAATGCCGGCATTATTGACCAAGATGTGTAGGCCGCCAAGTGTAGTGATTGTGGTCGAAACCAGATTTTTTACTTGATCTTCATTGGCGACATCTGCCGCGATAAAGGTCGCTTCTCCGCCGGCATCGTTAATCTCTTGGACGGTGCGCAATCCGTCTTCGACAATGACATCCGAGACGGCGACCTTCGCGCCTGCCGCCGCCAATCCCAACGCGGTGGCGCGGCCAATCCCGTTTCCAGCGCCAGTAACGATCGCGATTTTTCCGCTTAGTGAGCTCAAGATTATTTCCTATTCGGTGATGGTTCGGGAAAGAAACAAGGTGTTGATGGAAGTACAGAAAAAACTGCGCGGGAGAGCATCGATGGATCGGCATCTAAGAGCTCAAACTAATTGTCGCAACCTAACGCGCCTAAGAAACTCAGTCTATCTGGGGAAGATACAGCGGGCAAACCGCCACCGTCAAATTACGCTCCAACGCAGACATACGAGCCATCGGTTCAATTGACCAACCTTGTCCGACAATTGTTTTTAATTTTTTCAGCAATCAGCTGGCTTGTAGAGCACACTAAGTGGCCATTCGACCGGTAAGCCTTTTTGTCGAATTGCTGTTTATTATCGTGCTGAATTGACCCATTTTATCGTCGGCAATTAACCCTACGTCGCACTAAGTTATTCTATTGGAATCAATCCCTTAAAGTTTTTCTGCCGGGTCAGTGCAAAATGAAAAGAAAGGTCAATTCGACGTGAAACTCAACACACCGGGCCAATCAATGTCAGAGTACGCATCATTTCTGCACGCGAGGCGACCAAACGAGAGCGTCAGCAGTATGAGCATGAACCCCGCTAAAACGATTCAGATGAGGTGACCACCATGAATGCACAGACCACACACGACGATGACGATATGCCCGCAGAGATTGATTTTGCGGGAGCAAAGCGCGGCCAGTTTTACAGGGCTGGCGCGCAGTTGAATTTACCGGCGTATCTGGATCAGAAGGTACAAGCCACCCTGGCCGCGCTGGCCAGTGCCAAGGGGGTGGACTTTTCGGCCCTCATCAATGATTTGCTCAAGAAGGATATTGAGCTCATCGAGATGGCGCGCTGACCAAGCAACCCAGCGGCTAAAAACAGAAGCCACCTGGAACCCCACAGCCTTAGCGACTGGCAGGGGTTGCAGGTGGCTTTTTTATTTCTTTATGGAGAGAGAAACTGGCCGTTGGCCCTTGTGGGAATTTTGCAGACTGCTACGGGCGCGGCATAAACGGCGTTACCGGGTTACTACCGACTCCAAACACGGCCTACCGGTGGCATCCAACCTGTTGGATCGTCGCTTTACGCCGGCCGCTCCCAATCAGGTATGGACATCCGACATCACGTATTTGTGGACCGACGAGGGCTGGCTGTACTTGGCGATTGTTCTGGATTTATTTAATCGAGAGGTCGTTGGCTGGTCGCTCAAGCCGCAGATGAC